>VJOU01000099.1 GCA_007050995.1 Glycocaulis profundi
GTGTTCAGGCTGATCCCGGCGAAGCGGGCGGCCGGGTTGACGCGCCGCGCGCAGGCCAGGGTGAGCGCCATGGTCTCATTCAGCGAGGCGAGGGGGTAGTGCGCGTCCAGCCCGATGATCCGCTCGCGGCCCGCCTCGTGGCACAGCACGAGGACGTCCGGCTGGCTGCCGTGCAGCAGGCCCAGCGACACGCCCGCGTAGGAGGGATGCAGGAGCGAGCCCTGGCCCTCGATCACGTCCCAGTGGTTYKCSTCCGCGTCGGGGCTGAGGAGTTCRGCGGCCCCGGCGAGAAAATCGCTGACCACCGCGTCCATGGGRATGCCSCCGCCCGCGATCAGGATGCCGGTCTGGCCCGTCGCGCGGAAATCGGCGTCCAGCCCGCGTTGCGTGAAGGCCCGGGTCAGGGCCAGGGCGGTGTATTTCTTGCCCAGCGCGCAGTCGGTGCCCACGGTCAGCAGGCGCTTGCCGGTCCGCCTGCGCCCGGTGGCCACGGGCAGGCCCGCAGGCGGGCGGCGCACGTCGATCAGGCGGCGGCCCTCGCGCTCGGCGGTCTGTTTGAGGACCGGCACGTCATGGAGCGAGGCGTGCATGCCGCTGACGATGTCCAGTCCGGCCTCCAGCGCCTCCACGAGCGCCGGGATCCAGCTCTCGCGCAGGGCGCCGCCCATGGTCGCCGCCCCGATCACCAGCGCCTTCGCGCCGCGCTCGCGGGCCTGGGCGGGCCGCATCGCGTCCAGCCCCAGCCGCAGCGGATTGCCGTCCAGCGCCCACTCGCCGGTGCAGGCCTCCGGCGCCCAGTCGCGCAGGCCCGCGGCGGTCTTGGCGTAGGACAGATCGGACACGTCGCCGATGAACAGAAGATACGGCCGGGGCAGGTCCAGCGGCGCCGCCATCACGCGGCCTCCCG
>VJOU01000100.1 GCA_007050995.1 Glycocaulis profundi
CAACATGGGCAAGCTCATTGTGGTTGGATCCTGCGGAGTACTTGTGTGCGTTCTTGCCTCGCTTTACACCATCGGAAACCTTCTCAATGAGAYCGAGGAGCTTCAAGTTGAGTTCCAGGATGGTATGGTTGAATTTAGAGCTATCACCCAAGACACCTGGGCTCGTATKGTGAGCAAGCACATCAACCCAACCGGACACACAAATGCTCCACCAACCTTTGAGACTCTCTTCGGAGCCCGTACCGCTCGTCAAGCTGGATTCGAGCAATGTAACTGCGGACCAAAATCCGAGGGTTGCCCAGCTGGACCACCAGGACCACCAGGAGAGGGTGGACAGAAGGGAAATCCAGGACACGATGGAGACGATGGAAAGCCAGGAGCTCCTGGAGTTATTGTTGCCATCACCCACGATATTCCAGGAGGATGCATCAAGTGCCCACCAGGACGTCCAGGACCAAAAGGACCATCAGGACTTCCAGGATCTGCTGGACCAGCCGGAGGAAACGGAAGACGCGGACCACCAGGACCAGTTGGAGGACCAGGAGAGCAAGGACCACAKGGAGATGCAGGAAGAMCAGGAGCCGCCGGACGTCCAGGACCAGCAGGACCACGTGGAGAACCAGGAACCGAGTACAAGCCAGGACAGCCAGGACGTCCAGGACCACAAGGACCACGCGGAGAAACCGGACCAGCCGGAAATCCAGGAGCACCAGGAAACGATGGAGAGGCTGGAAAGAACGGAAACGCCGGAAGACCAGGACCACCAGGGCATCCAGGAAAGAATGGAGTTCCAGGACAAAAGGGAGAGGATGCCGCACCAGGACCAGATGCTGGATATTGTCCATGCCCATCTCGTGCAGCTTACAAGGCTTAATTCTGCCTTTCTCTGTCTTTTTTATAAATTTTC
>VJOU01000101.1 GCA_007050995.1 Glycocaulis profundi
TTTTGAAATGAAGAATTTCATTAACTTTTCTACAGATTGTCGGCTCTGAATCATGACATGGTAAAGCTTTTGAAATGAAGAATTTCATTAACTTTTCTACAGATTGTCGGCTCTGAATCATGACATGGTAAAGCAAATTGATAGAAAGACAAGAGTTTTAATGAGATATTTAATATCCTGGAGCGGTACGTGGTGGTGGGCAGTGATCRCAAGCTCCCTCGGATCCACTCTCTCCRTCYTSTCCTGGTKCTCCWKSTTGTCCTGGRGCTMCTGGSKSTCCTGGTGCTCCGGCRTCTCCTTGTGGTCCTGGGSCTCCYGGYWGGGAWGATCCRGCTTGYCCTGGKTGTCCTGGAGCTCCGGMTGGTCCTGGTGRTCCTGGTGGTCCWGCWGGTCCWGGWGYTCCTGGAACATCRACGACTTGTCCTGGGGCTCCTGGAGCTCCGGCGTTTCCGTTGGATCCTGGTTGTCCGGCTGRTCCTGGTGGTCCAGCTGGTCCTGGWGKTCCTGGAAGAGCAGCTCCTCCAGATTGTCCTGGGGCTCCTGGAGCTCCTGATGGTCCCTTTTGTCCTGGTGCTCCTGATGGTCCTGGTGGTCCAGCTGGGCAATCGAAGCAGAAGCTGTCTGGTCCAGCAGTTTGATCCTCAGAAGCATCTTGTCCTGGGTTTCCTGGTGCTCCTGGAGCTCCATCGTTTCCTGGTGCTCCATCTTGTCCTGGTGATCCAGCTGGTCCAGCAGCTCCAGATCCGCATGAGCAGCATGGTCCTCCAGATGATCCACCGAMTCCTCCGACAGCAGCGTCATTTCCATAAGATKGACGACGAGCCTTGCGGGAAGCACCAGAAACTCCGAGGCTACGGTGATATGCGTCTCTCTTGATACGTCCTTCAACTCCAGAAACTCCTTG
>VJOU01000102.1 GCA_007050995.1 Glycocaulis profundi
GGAGAGGACGCCCAGCGCAAAGCTGCCGAGCGCGAGGCCAAGAAGGCCGAGGTGCGCAAGCGTCTCGAAGAGGCCGGAAACAAGAAGAAGGCCAAGAAGGGATTCTTGACACCAGAGCGTAAGAAGAAGCTTCGTAAGCTTTTGATGGTCAAGGCCGCCGAGGATCTTAAGAGACAACAATTGCTTAAGGAGCAAGAAAGAYAAAAGGCTCTTGCTGACAGAACCATCTCACTTCCAAATGTTGACTCCATTGATGATAAGGGACAACTCGAGAAGATCTACAATGACCTCTGGGCTCGTCTTACCCAGCTCGAGGAGGAGAAGTACGACATCAACTACGTCGTCTCCCAGACTGAGGCTGAGATCAACTCCCTCACTATTGAGGTCAACGATCTGCGTGGAAAGTTCGTCAAGCCTTCACTCAAGAAGGTGTCGAAGTACGACAACAAGTTCAAGAAGAGCGGTGAGAGCAAGGCCGGAACCAAGGAAGACTTCCGTGCCAACCTCAAGATTGTCAAGAAGGACGTTATGGAGGCCATCGTCAATGTTAAGAAGAAGGACGACAAGCCAGATTGGTCCAAGAAGAACAAGGATGCCAAGGCCGAAGACTCCGCTCCAGCTGCCGTTGCTCCAGAAGCTGAGCCAGTTGCAGAGGAAGCCGAGGCTGAGCCAGAAGCCKAGGAAGAGGAAGGAGAGGAGGAGGAGGAGGAGTAAACTCCTAAATCCATCACTTCAATCCTGCTCAACATCATCCAAATCGACGTCATCAAACCGAACAACCCCCCTCCCCAAAAAAAAATATGCCAACATCAATATTCTGTAGTTTGTAAAATACTTTTTTACCATTTTATTCTTCCTTCGATGGGTCCCGGAAATTTAAATGTCAACAACGTGTGTGCT
>VJOU01000103.1 GCA_007050995.1 Glycocaulis profundi
GAAAAAGTCAACATGGTGGGGCCGGCAGCAGCAGCAGGGTTGTGGTGGGGGGTGGTGTTAGTGATGATGGTGGCTTGTGGTGTCGCGGGATCGTATAGCGATGAGAAGGTGATCAGAGAAAAAGTCAACATGGTGGGGCCGGCAGCAGCAGCAGGGTTGTGGTGGGGGGTGGTGTTAGTGATGATGGTGGCKTGTGGTGTCGCGGGATCGTATAGCGATGAGAAGGTGATCAGACAAGTAGTGGCGTCAGATGGTGATCATCTACTACTACTACATGAAATTGAGACTTGGGTTCTTAAAGTTATTGGTCACACTCCTCACGCTCTCACCTTTGCTCGTTTCGCTCACAGGTATGGAAGGAAATATGAAMGTGAGGATGAGATGAAGCAGASATATTCTATATTTGCAAACAGTTTGGAAACCATCCGATCACATAACAACAAGGGCCTCCCTTACACTCTGGGAGTCAACGAGTTTGCTGATATGACATGGGAAGAATTCAGCAAAAACAAACTCGGAGCCGCCCAACACTGCTCTGCTACTAAAAAGGGCAATCACAAACTCACTGATGCCGTCCTTCCTTTGACGCAAGATTGGAGGAAAACAGGAATTGTGAGCCCAGTCAAGAATCAAGGATCATGTGGATCTTGTTGGAMATTCAGCACCACTGGAGCTCTTGAGGCTGCTTATGCCCAGGCTTATGGGAAGTCAGTTTCTTTGTCTGMGCAACAACTTGTAGAMTGTGCCGGTGACTTTAATAACTTKGGCTGCAATGGTGGGTTGCCTTCCCAAGCTTACGAGTACATCAAATACAATGGKGGKCTTGACKCTGAKGAAGCATATCCTTATACTGGAAAAGACGGYGCTTGCAAATACTCATCAGAGAACGCCG
>VJOU01000104.1 GCA_007050995.1 Glycocaulis profundi
CTCGAACAGCGTATTAAAGCCTACCGCTTCGTTGCCTACTCGGCCGTTGCTTTCTCCGTCGTCGCCGTTATTTCGGTATGCGTCACCCTTCCAATGGTGTACAACTATGTCCACCATGTGAAGAGAACCATGCACTCAGAGATCAACTTCTGCAAGGGMTCCGCCAAGGATATCTGGWCYGAGGTCAACCAMYTKAARKCCATCCCATCTGGAAAYCGTMCCGCCCGTCAAGCTGGATAYGATGCTGGAGTCAMYGGAGGAKCYGCYTCYGCTGGAGGWTGYGAYGCTTGCTGCYTKCCAGGAGCYGCTGGACCAGCYGGAACMCCAGGAAARCCAGGACGYCCAGGAAAGCCAGGAGCACCAGGACTTCCAGGAAACCCAGGACGCCCACCACAGCARCCATGTGAGCCAATYACCCCACCACCATGCAAGCCATGCCCAGCCGGACCAGCTGGMGCCCCAGGACCAGCWGGACCAGYCGGAGATGCCGGAGCCAACGGAAACCCAGGAGCCCCAGGAMAMGACGGACARCCAGGAGCCCCAGGAAACAAGGGACCATCTGGACCAAACGGAAACCCAGGAGCCCCAGGAGCCCCAGGACAGCCAGGACAAGAYGCTCCATCCGAGCCAATYACMCCAGGAGCACCAGGACCAGCTGGACCAGCCGGACCACAAGGACCACCAGGAGCCCCAGGACAGCCAGGACACGATGGACAACCAGGAGCCCCAGGACCAAAGGGACCAAATGGAAMCCCAGGAGCCCCAGGAGCCGAYGGAAACCCAGGAGCCCCAGGACAAGCTGGAACTKCYGGAGGTGCCGGAGAGAAGGGAATCTGTCCAAAGTACTGCGCCATCGACGGAGGAGTCTTCTTCGAGGACGGAACTCGCCG
>VJOU01000105.1 GCA_007050995.1 Glycocaulis profundi
ATGATGAGTGCCGGAGAATTGGAAAGTGGGAATGCCGGAGAACCAGCAAAGTTGATCAGGCAAAGGTACCGTGAAGCCGCAGATATCATCAAAAAGGGGAAAATGTGCTGCTTATTCATCAATGATCTTGACGCAGGAGCAGGAAGAATGGGTGGAACCACGCARTACACTGTTAACAACCAGATGGTTAACGCCACCCTTATGAACATAGCTGATAACCCCACAAATGTTCAWCTCCCTGGTATGTACAACAAGGAAGACAACCCCCGTGTGCCAATCATTGTCACGGGTRATGACTTTTCAACACTTTATGCTCCCCTCATTCGTGATGGACGTATGGAGAAATTTTACTGGGCTCCAACTAGAGAGGACCGAATTGGTGTCTGTGTTGGTATCTTCAGAACTGATGGTCTCTCAAAAGAAGATGTTACCAAGCTTGTCGATACTTTCCCTGGCCAATCCATTGATTTCTTTGGAGCATTGAGGGCTAGAGTGTACGACGATGAAGTGAGAAAGTGGATTGGAGGTGTCGGGGTCGAGGGCATAGGGAAGAAGCTTGTGAACTCGAGGGACGGGCCAGTAACATTTGAACAACCCAAGATTACACTTGMCAAGCTCTTGGAGTACGGAAACATGTTGGTTCAAGAACAAGACAATGTCAAGAGAGTCCAGTTAGCCGATACCTATTTGGCGTCTGCTGCACTTGGAGATGCTAACAAAGATTCCATTAGCCGAGGAGAGTTCTACGGGAAAGCGGCTCAACAGGTGCAGRTCCCRGTCCCYGAAGGRTGCACTGACCCTGGTGCGGCGAACTTYGACCCAACAGCTAGGAGTGATGATKGAAGCTGTACTTATACTTTCTAAAGTTAGAAACATTAAGGGATATCG
>VJOU01000106.1 GCA_007050995.1 Glycocaulis profundi
GTTAACTCTTCGTTGAAGATGTCGTACGCGGTTGCAGTCACAAGTGCTGCATCAATTGTTGCCACTGGCATGTTGCTCATTTCCGTTGGAAATATTATCTCGGACTTGAATAATTTGCAATTAGAGATTACCGATGGAATGAATGATTTCAAGATGAAGTCCGATGAGACATGGKCTCGCATCCTCTCCCTTCACGTCAACCCAACTGGCGAGACCGCTGCCCCACCAAACTTCAAGACTCTTTTCGGACGTCACAAGCGTGACAACAGCCAATGCCACTGCGGACTTCAGTCTCAAGGATGCCCAGACGGGCCACCAGGAGCTCGTGGACCACAAGGAGCGCCAGGACTTCCAGGAGCTCCAGGAGTTGATGGAAAGCCAGGAGTCGACGGAAAATCTCTCACATATGTTCACGCCGCAGAGGCTGATTGCATTCCATGCCCAGGAGGAGAGGCTGGACCACCTGGACCAGATGGRGAGCCAGGAGTCCGAGGACCAAATGGACCACCAGGACCAAACGGACATCCAGGACAACCAGGAAGACCAGGACCAGCCGGACCAGCTGGGCCAGAAGGAAAAGACGGACCAGTTGGACCACATGGACCAGCCGGACCAGCCGGACCACGCGGAACTCGCCACTCCGCCGGAGTACCAGGAAAACCAGGAGATGTCGGACCATGCGGACCAGAAGGACCAAAGGGAGCCCCAGGAACTCCAGGAAAGAACGGAGCTCCAGGAGATCGTGGATTTGGTGGACAACCAGGAGTTCCAGGAGAGCCARGAGAGGATGGTACTCCAGGAGAACMAGGTGCCGATGGTGCTCCMGGAGACGATGCCGGATATTGCGCATGCCCAGGAAGAACCATGTTCGAGGCCTGAA
>VJOU01000107.1 GCA_007050995.1 Glycocaulis profundi
GGAAGAACTACAAGGCCGAGAAGATTGTCGACGGAAAGATCAAGTGGGAAGACTACAGAGAGATGGTCTACGGATCTGCTGACGGAGCTGGCCAGGAGCTTTCTCCAGAATACGCTAAAATGATCGCACGTGACGAGAAGAGATGGGCTGTTGCCGACTACGACTCAAACGGAGCCCTCGACAGAACCGAATACGGTTGCTTCATGCATCCAGAAGACTGTGATCACATGAGAGACGTTGTCGTCGCCGAGACTGTCGATGATATTGATAAGAACAAGGACGGATCTGTGGATCTTGATGAGTACATTGGAGATATGTAGACCAGATGATTACCCAGAGTTGAATGGAAAAGAACCAGACTGGGTTCAATCTGAGCGCGAAATGTTCAAGGAGCACAGAGACAAGGACGGAGATGGAAAACTCAATCAGGAGGAGATGCGCGATTGGATTATGCCAGTTGGATTCGACCACGCCGAGGCTGAGGCTCGTCACTTGGTTGGAATCGCCGATGACAACAAAGACGGAAAACTGAATCTCGATGAAATCGTCGCCCACTACGACACATTCGTCGGATCCCAGGCCACCGACTACGGAGAGCAACTCCAGAAACACGACCCAGCCGAGCTCTAAAATTTTTGTTTTTCTCCAAACAGTATTACGCGAAAATTCTCATTTGAGATCTGTTAGTAATAATAATGTGTGACTGGTCTTCGAAACTCATTCTTACTTAACAAAAAATGTTCACTGTTYTTATTTATCTCATTATTGTTTGCCTTTTTCAATGTCATAAGTATATAATTTTCAAGCGCATGCATTTTTGAATTTTTCGGATTTTTCGAATYTTACTGGTTTTAATAATTATCAACAAATAAAAGTTTA
>VJOU01000016.1 GCA_007050995.1 Glycocaulis profundi
GGCGCGCGGTGCGGGAGCCGGGGTCCGCGCCGGGGCGGGCGGGCGCTGTGGCTCGCGCCGGGGCGGGGCCGCGGGAGGGATCTCCGCAGGCACGCCGGCCTCGTCCCACCAGCCGATCAGGCTTTTCAGGGCGCGCAGGTCGTCAGGCGGGAGCGGGGCGGTCATCAGGCGGCTGGCCTCATTAGAATAATCGGTATGCAATCACCGCCCCGGCCCTAGCCCGGCGGACGATGACAGGCTAAGACGGGTTCAACGACAGAGCAAAGGCGGTGAACGCCTTGCCCCGGTTCCGAGCGAGGAGAGACCATGGCCGAACAGGCGATCGAACGCGAATCCATGGAGTATGACGTCGTCATCGCGGGCGCGGGGCCGGCCGGCCTGGCCGCCGCGATCCGGCTCAAGCAGCTCGCCGAGGCCGAGGGCCGCGAGATCTCCGTGGCCGTGCTGGAAAAGGGCTCCGAGGTCGGCGCGCACATCCTGTCGGGCGTGGTGTTCGACCCCAAGGCCCTCGACGAGCTGTTCCCCGACTGGCGCGACGATCCCGACCAGCCGTTCGACACCGAGGTCACCGAGGACGTCTTCACTCTGCTGGGCGAGGCCGGAGCCGCCAGCCTGCCCGGCTTCATGATGCCCGGCTTCATGCACAACAAGGGCTGCTATGTCGGCTCTCTGGGCAATCTGTGCCGCTGGCTGGGCGCCAAGGCCGAGGCCATGGGCGTGGAGATCTATCCCGGCTTCCCCGCCGCGGACTTCATCGAGGAGGACGGCGCGGTCAAGGGCGTCATCACCGGCGACATGGGCGTGGCGCGCGACGGCTCGCCCAAGGACATGTTCCAGCCCGGCATGGAGCTGCGCGGCAAGTACACGCTGATCGCGGAAGGCGCGCGGGGCAATCTGTCCAAGCGCCTGATCCGGCACTTCAATCTCGATGAGGAGCGCGAGCCCCAGAAATACGGGCTGGGGATGAAGGAGCTGTGGCGCGTCAAGCCGGAGAATTTCCGCAAAGGAAGGGTGTCGCACACCATGGGCTGGCCGCTGGACAACCAGACCGGCGGAGGCAGCTTCCTCTATCATTTCGGCGACAATCTGGTGGCCGTCGGCTTCGTGGTCCACCTCAACTACAAGAACCCGCACCTCTTCCCGTTCGGCGAATTCCAGCGCTTCAAGACCCATCCCGACATCGCCCCGATCTTCGAGGGCGCGGAGCGTCTGTCCTATGGCGCGCGGGCGATCACCGAGGGCGGGTTCCAGTCCGTGCCCAAGCTGGCCTTCCCCGGCGGCGCGCTGATCGGCTGCTCGGCGGGCTTCGTGAACGTGCCGCGCATCAAGGGCAGCCACAATGCCATGAAGACCGGCATGATGGCCGCCGAGGCCGCGTTCACGGCGCTGGGCGAGGATCGCCAGGGCGACGTGCTGGAGGGCTATGAGGCCGCTTACCAGAAGTCCTGGGTCCGCAAGGAGCTGAGGAAGGTCCGCAACGTCAAACCGCTGTGGACGAAGCTGGGCCTGATGCCCGGCATCGCCATCGGCGGTCTGGACATGTGGACCAACGAGCTGTTCGGCTTCTCGCTGTTCGGCACCATGAAGCATGGCGGCGCCGACCACGAGGCGACCAAGCCCGCGTCCGAGTGCAAGGACATCGCGTATCCCAAACCGGACGGCGTGCTGACCTTCGACCGCCTGTCCTCGGTGTTCATCTCCAACACCAATCACGAGGAGGATCAGCCGGTCCACCTCAAGGTCACCGACCTCGCTCTGCAGAAAGCCTCCGAGCACGACGTCTATGGCGGCCCCTCGGCGCGTTACTGTCCTGCGGCGGTCTATGAGTGGATCGATGAGGGCGCCGAGCCGAAGTTCGTGATCAACGCGCAGAACTGTGTTCACTGCAAGACTTGCGACATCAAGGATCCGAACCAGAATATAGTGTGGACCACCCCCGAGGGTGGCGGCGGCCCGAACTACCCCAATATGTGAGGGCGGCCCGGACAGAAGCGATGGAAGGCGCGGGCGGCGCGAAAAGCGCTCCCGCGGGCATGATGCGCGCAGCAGGTCTGATCATCGGCGTCGCTCTGCTGGCCGGCTCCTGCACGGCCGCGCCCAGCGCCTTCGCGCCTGAGAGCGAGGACGGCTCGCTGTACGGCGCCTTCCTGGCCGCGCGCTATGCCGGGGCGGCCCGCGAGCCGGACGCGTCGGCGCGGTTCTATGCCGCCGCTCTGTCCCATGATCCCCAGTCGGAATACCTGTCAGAGCGGGCCTTCTATTCGGCGCTGCTGGCGGGTGATTTCGACCGGGCGGACGCCGCCGCGCCGCTGGCCGCGCGCCAGGGCGGCGGGCTGCAGCTCGCTCACATCTATCTCGACGCCGCGCGGCTGGCCGGAGCGCGCGTCAGGACCGACCGCGCCGAGCCCCCGCTGGCCATGGGGCCGTTCGGCGAGATGATCGGCGCCATGCTGGACGACTGGAAAGAGGTCGCCGCGGGCCGCGACGGCGCGCGCCGGGCCGCCGCCCGCGCCGTGCAAGGCCCCGACACCCTGACCGGCCACATCCTGATCCACCGCGCGCTGCTGCTGGAGGTGGCGGGCGATAACGCCGCCGCCGAGGTCGCCTACCGGCAGGCGGACGCCTCGCTGGATCTGGAGGGCTACACCACCGCGCTCCGGGGCGCGTTCCTCGAGCGGCGAGGCCGCGCGGACGAGGCCCTGCGCCTGTACGAGCGCCACCTGTCCCGTTCGGACAATCCCGACCCGGAGGTCGTCGCCGGGGTCGAGCGCATCAACTCGGGCGCCCGTGCGCCGCGTCCGCTGAGGCCCAGTCAGGCCGCCGCCCGCGCCCTGTTCGCGCCCAGCGCCCTGCTGGCCGCCTCGGCCCCGGTGGACTACGCCGCGCTCTATCTGCGGCTGGTCCAGCGGCTGGACCCCGATTACGACCGCAACACCATGTATCTGGCCAGCACGCTGGAACGGCTGGAGATGCAGGACGCCGCGCTGGCCGCCTACGCCCAGCTCGAAGGCGGACCGTTCGCCATGACCGGCATGGTGGACGCGGCGTGGCTGAATTTCCGGCTGGGCAGGACGGACGACGCGATCGGACAGGCGCGCCACCTCGCCGACGCGGACGGCTCGCTGCAGCCGCGCCTGCTGCTGGCCGACCTCTACCGGATGAGCGGCGAATGCCGGCAGGCCGTGCCGCTCTATCGCGAGGTCATCGACCGGCGCGAGTCCGAGGGCCGCGAGCCTGACTGGCGCTATCTGTATTTCGAGGGCGTCTGCCACCAGATCGCCGGAGACTGGGAGTCCGCCGAAGCGCGCTTCCTGTCCGCGCTGGACATTGATCCCGACGAGCCGCGCGTGCTCAACCATCTGGGCTACAACTGGATCGTGCTGAACACGAATGTCGAGGAGGGCTTCGAACTGGTCCGCCGGGCCGCCGAGATCGAGCCGGAGAACGGCGCCATTCTCGACAGCCTGGGCTGGGGCCATTTCAAGCAGGGCCGGTTTGACGAGGCCGTCGAATGGCTGGAGCGCGCCGCGGCGCTCTCGCCCGACAGCGCGGTGGTCAACTGGCATCTGGGCGACGCCTACGCGGCGGTGGGCAGGGACAGGGAGGCGGGCTTCCAGTGGCGGCGCGCCCGCGATCTGGAAGGCGACGCGCGCGTGACCCGTCTGGTCGAGCAGCGGCTCGAGGGCGGGCTGTCCGCCGGACCGGCCGACATCGAATGAGCGCGCCCTCCGACGCGGGGCCGTCCGAGTTCGCGCCCGCCAAGATCAACCTGACCCTGCGCGCCGGTCCGCCGCGCCATGACGGCTATCACCCGCTCGACAGCCTCGTCGTGTTCGCCGACTGGGGGGACACCGTAACCGCGGAGCCCGCTTCCGGCCTCAGCCTGTCGCTGACCGGGCAGGGCGCGGAGACCCTGAAGGACGAGCCGCACAATCTGGTGCTCAAGGCCGCCTGGGCGCTGCGCGCGGCGGTGGAGAAGCCCGAACTGGGCGCACGGCTGACACTGGACAAGCGCCTGCCCGCCGCCGCCGGGCTGGGCGGGGGATCGGCGGACGCCGCCGCGACGCTGCGCCTGCTCAACCGGCTGTGGGACCTCGGTCTCGACACCCGCCAGCTCGCCGACATCGCCAGCGCGGTGGGCGCGGACGTGCCCGCCTGCGTGCACTCGCGGCCCCTGCGCATGCGCGGCACGGGCGAACGGATCGAGCCGCTGATCGCCTGGCCCGACCTGCCTGCGGTGATCCTGCACCCCGGCGAGGCGCTCTCCACCGCCAGCGTGTTCCGTGCTTATGACGAGACCGGCCCGCAGGCGCTCGAGCCGGGCGGACGGGCCGTCGCGGGCACGGTGGACACCGCCGTGGCCCTGATGGCGGCGGGGGCCAATGATCTCGAGCCGCCCGCGCGCCGCCTCGTGCCGGTGATCTCCGACGCGCTGCACGCCCTTGAAGCCGTGGACGGCGCCCGGATCGCGCGCATGTCGGGCTCAGGCGCGTCCTGCTTCTCCATTTTCGATGACGCCGCCGCCGCGACCGCCGCCGCCGGAGCGCTGGACGGCGCCCGGCCGGGCTGGCGGGCGCAGGCGGTCATGCTGGGGGGCGCGGCGTGAGCGGGGTGATCGTCCCCGCCGCCCTCCTCGCCTTCGCCGCGAGCCTTGTGGTCGCGATGCTGGTCTGGCGGGCGGGCGTGCTCGACCTGCCCGAGGCGCGCTCAATGCACACCCGCCCCACGCCGCGGGGCGGAGGGCTGGGCGTGTTGGCCGCGGCAGGCGCGGCCTTCGTCTGGGCGAGTTTCCAGCCCGTGGGGCTGGGCGGCGGCATCGCCATCCTCGCCACCACGGCGGGCTTCGCCGCGCTGGGGCTGGCCGACGACCTCAAGCCGGTCTCCGCCCGCATCAAGTTCGCCGTGATGATCGCCATCGCGCTGGCCTGCGCGCAGGCCTTGGGCGAGCCGCAGCGCCTGGGCACGCCGTTCGGGGTGATCGAGCTGCACTGGGCCGCGGCGATGTTCGGCGGCGCGCTGTTCATCCTCGTCGCCGTCAACGCGGCCAATTTCGTCGACGGGTCTGACGGCATGATGGCCGCCGCCTTCATCCCCGCAGGGATCGGGCTGGCCGTGGCGGGACTGGTCGCCAGCGTGATCGCCGCGAGCGTGGCGGGCATCGCGCTGGCCGCGGGGCTGGCGGGCTTCCTTCTTCTCAACCGCCCGCCCGCGAAGGTGTTCGCAGGCGATGCGGGCTCGCTGGCCGCGGGCGCGCTCTACGCGGCGGGCGCACTGGCGATGGCGGGGCGCGGCTTCGCGGAGTCCGTCTGGCTGGTGCCGCTCTTCATCCTGCCCGTGCTGGCCGACGTGCTGCTGACCCTGCTCAAGCGGGCTCTGGGCGGACGTTTCTCCTTCAACCCACACCGCGAGCACGCCTATCAGATCCTGATCGGCCGAGGCTGGAGTCATGCCCGCGTCGCGCTGGCCTATGGCGGACTGACCATCGCCTGCGTGCTGGCGGGGCTGGTCGCCGCGCAGGGCCCGGACGGGTCCGTGTTCTGGACGTTCTGGACGGCTGCGGCCGTGCTGGCGGGACTTTATCTGGCGGCGGCGCGGCGGGGTCTGGCAGCGTGATGGCTTTGGAAGCCCTGCTGGCTGAACTCGAACACCATGGAAGCACTCACGATGCTCGGACTGAAATCCGCGCTGGCAGGCTGCTGAACATCACACGTGAGACAGGCCGCTTTCTCGCGCTGCTTGTGCGGGCCGTCGCTGCGAAGGAGATTCTGGAGATCGGGACCTCCAACGGCTACTCGACTCTGTGGTTGGCCAGCGCGGTGAACGACGCTGACGGGCGCGTGACCACCATCGAGCATTCCGCTGAAAAGACGGCCATGGCGGCGGTCAATTTCGCGCGCGCCGGTCTGGACGGGGCGATTCGTCAGATACAGGGCAATGCCGGCGCCATTCTGCCGACGCTATCGACGGAGAGCGTTGATCTGGTTTTTCTTGATGCTGACCGTGAGCGCTATCAGGGCTGGTGGCCGGACGTCAGGCGCGTGCTGCGGCCCGGAGGCCTGCTGGTCGTGGACAACGCCTGTTCGCACGCTGATGAACTGAGGCCTTTCACCGGGACGGTGGAGGCCGATCAGGATTTTCTCACGAGCCTTGTTCCCGTGGGAAAAGGTGAGTTCCTGGCCGTGAAGAGCGGTCGCGCTCAGTAGGCGCGTTCCACCACGAATTCCGCCAGGCTGCTGAGCGCGTCTGAATACGGATTGCGGTCGAAGACCTTCAGGGCGTCCTGAGCGGTCTTGGCGTGGCCGCGGGCCTGGGCGAGGGTGGCGTCCAGCGCGCCGCGGCGCTTCAGGATCGCGATGGCGGTGTCCAGATCGGCCTCGGTCCGGTCGCCCGAGATGGAGCGCTCCCAGAAGTCGCGCTCCTCGGCGGTGGCCGCGTCCAGCGCCAGCACGACGGGCAAGGTGACTTTGCCCTCGCGGAAGTCGTCGCCGATATTCTTGCCCAGCCGTTTGGCCAGTCCGCCATAGTCCAGCGCGTCATCCACGAGCTGGAAAGCGAGGCCCAGCTCGCGGCCATAGGTCTCAAGCGCGCGCACGTCATCTTTGGAGCGCCCCGCGAGGATGGGGCTGACCTGCGCGGCGGCGGCGAACAGGGCGGCGGTCTTCGCGCCGATGATCTCCATATAGGCGTCGCGCGTGGTGGCGATGTCGCGCTGGGCTTCGAGCTGGCGCACCTCGCCCTCGGCGATGATGGCCGCGGCCCGCGACAGCACGTGCAGGGCGTCCATCGAGCCCGCGTCGACCATCAGCATGAAGGCCCGGGCGAACAGGAAGTCGCCCACCAGCACGCTCTGAGCGTTGCCCCAGACCTGGTTGGCGGGCGCCTTGCCACGCCGCAGATCGCTTTCATCGACCACGTCGTCATGCAGCAGGGTGGCCGAATGGATGAACTCCACCGCCGCGGCGAGCGCCACGTGGCCCTGGCCCTCATAGCCGAGCATGCGCGCGGCGGCGACGGTGATCAGGGGCCGGATGCGCTTGCCGCCCGCATCGACCAGATAGCTGGCGACTTCCGGAATCAGGGGCACGGGGCTGCCCATGCGTTCGCCGATGAGCGCATCCACCGCGGCCATGTCGTCGCGCGCGAGCTTCATCAGCCGCGCGACGGGATCGACGCGATCGAGGATCGCGTTCGGTTGCGGAAGTGAGTTCACCCGAGGCCCTCTTGCGGTCACCAGCTGTCGCCCGGCACAATATGCAGGCCCACCCCCCGCGGCAAGCGAGCCCGCTGCGCGAGATGCCGCAGGCGCGAAGGCCGTCCAGATGCTCCGTCAGAAAGGAAATCGCTCGATGATCGAGGTGTTCAAGACCAACGATCCGGTCCGGCTGTCATACGCCGAGGCGATCCTGCGCGAGGCGGGGATCGAGCCGGTGGTGCTGGACGCCCAGACCGCAGGCCTGTTCGGCGGGGCGCTGCCCTGGATCAAGCGCCGGATGCTGGTCGCCGAAGACAGCGCGGAGCGGGCGAAGACCCTGCTGGACGCGGCCTTCGCGGACGACGACGAGGCGTGAGCGCCGCCCCGGCCATCGAGATCACCCGCGACCGCTATCTGGGCGGGCGTGTGGTGCTGGACCAGCCCGCCAAGGGCTATCGCGCCGGCATCGACGCCGCGCTGCTGGCCGCCAGCCTCGACCAGAAGCCGGGCGCGAGCGCCTGCGAATTCGGCTGCGGGGCGGGGGCTGCGCTGTTCTCCGCCGCAGCGCTCTATCCCGAGGCTGCGTTCACCGGCATCGAGGCCGATCCCGAAGCCGCCGCGCTGGCGCGGTCCAACGCCGCGCTGAACGCCGCTGAAGGCCGCGTGGAGATCATCGAGGGCGATGCGTTGGCGCTGGCCGGACGGGAGCGGTTCGACGCGGTCTTCTTCAACCCGCCCTTCTTCGACGACCCCGCCGCCCTGCGTGCGCCCGCGCCGGGCAAGACCCGCGCCTGGATGGCCGAGGCGCCGCTGGCGGACTGGATCGCGGCGGGGCTGAAGGCCCTGAAGCCCAAGGGCGCGCTGACCCTGATCCACCGGGCCGACCGGCTGGGCGAGGCGCTGGCCGCGCTGGAGGGCCGGGCGGGCGTCAGCGTGCTGGGTGTCCATCCCCGCGCCGGCCGGCCCGCCAAGCGGGTGCTGGTCCGGGCGGTCAAGGGCGGGCGGGCGCCGCTGGTCCTTCTGTCTCCCTTCGTCCTTCACGGCGAGGGCGAGCAGCGCTATCTGCCTGAAGCCGACGCCGTTCTGTCCGGACGCGCGTTGATATCCATGACGCCCTGAGGAGCCGCACCCGTGTCTGAATCCAATCCCGTCGCCAAGGTCTTCAAGACGCTGAAAGACACCGTGTTCGAGCCCGGCCCCGTGATCCCGGTCGTCCGGCTGGAGGGCGTGATCGCCAGCGGCGGGCGCGGCAACCCGATCAGCCTGCACCGGGTGGAGAAGGTTCTGGCCAAGGCGTTCGGCGACGCGGGCGCGCCCTGCGTGGTGATCCAGGTCAACAGCCCCGGGGGCAGCCCGGTCCAGTCGCGCCTGATCCATGACCGGATCCGCGCGCTGGCCGCGGAGAAGGACAGGCGGGTCATCGTGCACTGCGAGGACGTGGCGGCCTCGGGCGGCTACATGATCGCGGCGGCCGGCGACGAGATCTGGTGCGATCCGGCCACCATCACCGGCTCCATCGGGGTCATCAACATGGGCTTCGGCCTGACCGGGCTTATGGGCAAGCTGGGCATCGAGCGCCGGGTGCATGCGGCGGGCCGCAACAAGGTCCTCGCCGACCCTTTCGCGCCCGAGACCGAGGAGCAGAAGGCGCGCTTCGAGCGCATCACGGCCAAGGTCCACGAGCAGTTCATCGCCCTGATCAAGGCCCGGCGCGGCGACAGGCTGTCCGACGACCCCGAGCTGTTCACCGGCGAGGTCTATCTGGGCGAGGAAGCGGCGGCCAACGGTCTGGTGGACAAGGTCTGCGACCTGCGCGCCGAGCTGAAGGCTCGCCATGGCGAGACCACCAGGCTCAAACTGCTGACCCCGCCCAAGGGCGGACCTCTGGGCCGCTTCATGGGCAGCGCCGTGACCGCCGCCGCCGACGAGCTGGAGGCGCGCAGCCTGTGGGCCGCCTACGGGAGGTAGGAGATGGACATTCTGGGCATCACCCTGGTCATCCTGATCGTGGCGGGCGTGCTGTGGCTGGTCTTCGGCCGCACCGCCCGGAAAAAGCGCACCATCGCCAGCGAAGCCGCCCGCCGCGCCGTGGAGCGCCAGTTCGAGCCGCCTGAGGATCAAAACAGGCCGTGACGAAAAACCCCGCCGTCTCCGGCGGGGTTTTCATGTCCGGTGTCAGCGCCCGGTTCAGGCGCCGCGTTCGCGGCGTTCGGCGGCGCTGGGCATGCGGTAGAACAGGTGCACGCCGATCTGGCGGGTCTGGACGAAGGCGTTCGACCAGTTCGGGTTGACCGCCACGGTGTGGTAGTGGGTCGCCGCGCTGGTCATGGGCGCGGAGAAGCCCATCAGGGCGTGCTTGGCGACCAGTTCGGAGCGCTCCCACGCCCGGCCGCGCGGCGCGCGCGCGTTCGAGCCGTCGCAGGCGAAGGTGAACTGGCAGCCGCGGGTCCCGCCCGAGCCCTGATAGACCACGCCGCAGATCGAGTCGGGATAGGCGCGGTGGCGCACCCGGTTGAGCACGACTTCGGCGACGGCGAGCTGGCCCTGCACGGTCTCGCCGCGGGCCTCGTAATACACCGCCTCGGCTAGGCACTGCCGCTCGGTGGCGGCTTCGCGGGCGCTGGCCAGGTGGGAGAAATCGAAGGTCTGAAGGTCATCGAGCGAGCGGGACTGCACCAGCGGCTGCAGGGCGTCCACGGCGGTGTCGATGGTCAGCGCGGCCACGCGGATCACGCTTTCAGGATCGGCGAACAGGTCGATGTTCGACTGCGCCTCCAGGAAGCGGGAGGCCTCGGCGCGCTCGGTGGCGGCCTGGCGCTCGGCGCGGGCCTGCTCGGACGCGAGCGGCAGCAGCGCCATGGCGCAGACGGCTGCGCTCGCGAGGCCCGCCGTGCGCGCAGTGCGGGCAAGGGTGAGAACGGGGTCGGGGAGGGTCATGAAGCTCCGGTCTTCTTGCGTTCGCGCGCGCTGTTTTTCTTATGCGCGGCGCAGCGAACGGATCGCTCAGTCACTTCGAGTCGGCTGACGCGGTTAACAAGGCGTCACCGAAGGATCGCGGTGGATACACAAGCGCGAAGCCAAGGTCAACCCGGGGAATCTTCTCCCGGACTGCGTCATGACTTCGCGCTTCAGCAACACAGCGCAAAGTCATGGCGAAGTGATGGCAGGCCCTACTTGGACGACAGCGCGGCCTGCGCGGCGGCCAGCCGGGCGATCGGCACCCGGTAGGGCGAGCACGAGACGTAATCGAGGCCCACGCTCTCGCAGAAGCGGATGGAGGCGGGGTCGCCGCCATGCTCGCCGCAGATGCCCAGCTTCAGGCCCGGACGGGCCTCCCGCCCGCGCTCCGCGCCGATGCGCACCAGATCGCCCACGCCGTCCTGATCGAGGGTGACGAAGGGGTCCTTCTCGAAAATCTGGGCTTCGAGATAGGCGCCCAGGAACCTGCCCGCGTCGTCGCGCGACAGGCCGAACGTGGTCTGGGTGAGGTCGTTGGTGCCGAAGGAGAAGAACTCGGCATGCGACGCGATGTCGCCCGCGCGCAGGGCCGCGCGCGGCAGTTCGATCATGGTGCCGATCAGGTATTCGGGCGCCACGCCGGTCTCGTCCTTCACCTGACGGGCGACGGCCTCGACGCGGACCTTCAGGATTTCCAGCTCGCGCGGGGCGGCGACCAGCGGGATCATCACCTCGGCGACGGGCTTGGTCCCGGTCTCCTTCTCCACCAGCGCCTGCGCCTCGAAGATGGCCCGGGCCTGCATCTCGTAGATCTCAGGATAGGAGATGCCCAGCCGGCAGCCGCGATGGCCCAGCATGGGGTTGGTCTCGTGCAGGGACTGGGCGCGCTCCATCAGCGCTTTCGCGGACAGGCCGGTGGCCTCGGCCACCGCTTTGACGTCCGCTTCCCCGTGGGGCAGGAATTCGTGCAGGGGCGGGTCCAGCAGGCGGATGGTGCAGGGCCGGTCCTCCATGATCCGGAAGATGGCCGCGAAGTCGTCGCGCTGCATGGGCAGGATTTTCGCCAGCGCCTTGATCCGGCCTTCCTGGGTTTCCGACAGGATCATCTCGCGGACCGCCGCGATGCGTTCGGCGTCGAAGAACATGTGCTCGGTGCGGCACAGGCCGATGCCCTCGGCGCCGAACTCCACGGCGGTCTTCACGTCCGCGGGGGTCTCGGCGTTGGTGCGCACCTTCATGCGGCGGTGGGTGTCCGCCCAGCCCATCAGGGTGGCGAAATCGCCGGTCAGCTCGGGCTTGATCATCTCCGCGGCGCCGAACAGCACCTCGCCGGTGCCCCCGTCGACGGTGATCACGTCACCCTCGGTGATGGTGCGGCCCCGGGCGGTGAAGGTCTTGCCCACCGGGTCGATGCGCACCTCGCCCGCGCCCGACACGCAGGGGCGGCCCATGCCGCGCGCGACGACCGCGGCGTGGCTGGTCATCCCGCCGCGGGCGGTGACGATGGCCTGGGCGGCGTGCATGCCGTGAATATCCTCGGGCGAGGTCTCGACCCGGACCAGAATGACCTTCTCGCCCAGACCCGCGCGCCGCTCGGCCTCGTCGGCGTCGAACACCGCGGTGCCCGAGGCCGCGCCGGGCGAGGCGGGCAGGCCCTTGGCGATCACGTCGCGCTCGTAATCCTCGGCGATGGTGGGGTGCAGAAGCTGGTCCAGCGCGGAGGGGTCCACGCGCAGGATGGCCTCCTCCTCGGTGATCAGGCCCTCGCCGGCCATCTCGCAGGCGATCTTGAGCGCGGCGCGCGCGGTGCGCTTGCCGTTGCGGGTCTGCAGCATCCACAGACGGCCCTGCTCGACGGTGAACTCGATGTCCTGCATGTCGCGATAGTGGCGCTCGAGCTTGTCGAACACGGCGGCCAGCTCGCCATAGACCTCGGGCAGGGCCTCTTCCATCGAGGCCTGCGGGTCGCCCATCTTCTCGCGCATGGACACGGTCAGGCACTGGGGCGTGCGGATGCCCGCCACCACGTCCTCGCCCTGCGCGTTGATCAGGAACTCGCCGTAATAGGCGTGCTCGCCGGTGGACGGATCGCGGGTGAAGGCGACGCCGGTGGCCGACGTCTCGCCCATATTGCCGAACACCATGGCCTGAATGTTCACCGCCGTGCCCCAGCTCGCGGGGATATCGTACATGCGCCGGTAGGTGATGGCCCGGTCATTCATCCAGCTTCCGAACACCGCCCCGACCGCGCCCCAGAGCTGGTCGCGCGGATCGGAGGGGAAGGGCTGGCCCAGGGCCGATTTCACCGCGGCCTTGTACTCGGCGATGATCTCTTCCCACTCGTCGGCGGTGATCTCGGTGTCGAGCTGGTATTCGCGGTCTTCCTTGAAGCGCTCGAGGATCTCCTCGAACTCCGAATGGGGCACGCCCAGCACCACGTCCGAATACATGGTGATGAAGCGGCGGTAGGAATCCAGCGCGAAGCGGCGGTCGCCCGACAGCGCGGCCAGCCCCTCGGCGGTCTCGTCGTTCAGGCCCAGATTGAGCACCGTGTCCATCATGCCGGGCATGGAGGCGCGAGCGCCCGAGCGGACCGAGACCAGAAGCGGGTTTTTGGGGTCGCCGAAAGTCTTGCCGACCTTCGTTTCCAGATCGGCCAGGGCGGCCTCGACCTGATCGTTCAGGTCGGCGGGGTATTGCCGGTCGTTTTCATAAAAGGCCGTGCAGACCGCCGTGGTCAGGGTGAAGCCGGGCGGGACGGGCAGGCCCAGCTTGGCCATCTCGCCCAGATTGGCGCCCTTGCCGCCCAGAAGATCGCGGTCTTTCTGGTCGCCGTCCGCGCTTCCGCCGCCGAACGCATACACCCACTTGGTCATAGGCCCTCGCTTCGTGTTCCCGCCCCGGGCTCGCGCCGGGGTCAGCCTTCCAGCCGGTCGAAATCGGCCACCTTGTGCACCGCGGAGCGAATCCGCGACAGCAGCAGCAGCCTGTTGCGCCGCAGCGCCGCTTCATCGGCGTTCACGGTCACTTTGTCAAAAAAGGCGTCCACCGGCGCGCGCAGGGCGGCCAGCGCGCGCATCGCGCCCTCGAAGTCCTCAGCCTTCAGCGCGACGCCCGCGACCTCCTCGGCGCCCTCCAGAGCGGCGATCAGCGCCTTCTCCTCGGGCTCGGTGGCGGTCGAGGCGATGGCGACCGACAGGGCGGCCTCGCTGTCTTCCTCGGCATGTTCAAGCGCGGCGGAGCGCGCGGCCTCCACGTCGAAGCCTTTCTTCTCCTCGGCGCGCAGAATGTTCGCCGCCCGGCGATACCCGCTCAGCAGCGCCGCCCCGTCCTCGGTGTCCAGGAAGCCCTGCAGCGCGCGCGACTTGGCGGTGACGCGAACGAGGTCGTCATCACCCAGGGCGAACACCGCGTCGATCACATCGTGACGGATGCCCTCGTCGCGGATATGGACTTTCAGGCGGTCGGCGAAGAAGGTCACGAGGTCACTATTCATGCTGGCGCTTCGGTAGTGCCACTCTTCCGCGAAGTTCCAATATCGCCTCATCCCCGTCGGGCTTTCGAGGTGAATACGGATCGCTCTCATCAGCGAGAGGCGTACGTTCGTTTCAGCAAGAATCCGAATAACCCCCAGCGCCGCCCGCCGGAGCGCGAACGGGTCTTTCGAGCCGGTGGGTTTCTCGTCGATGGCCCAGAAGCCGACCAGCGTATCCAGCTTGTCGGCCAGTGCGACCGCGGCGCTGACGGGGGCGGTCGGCACGGCGTCTGACGGGCCTTGAGGTTTGTAGTGGTCGCGGATGGCGTCGGCGATCTCGGCGGGCTCGCCCGCCTCCAGCGCGTAATACCGGCCCATCACGCCCTGAAGCTCGGGGAACTCATAGACCATCTGGCTGACCAGATCGGCCTTCGCCAGCCGGGCGGCTCTCTCGGCGAGGTCAGGATCGGCCCCCACCGTCGGGGCCAGTTCACGGGCCAGAGCGGCGACGCGCTCCGTCTTGTCCGCCACGCTGCCCAGCTTCTCGTGGAAGGTGACTTTCGACAGGGAGGCGGCCATCGCCTCCAGCCCGCGGGCGCGGTCGAGATCCCAGAAATGGCGGGCGTCCGACAGGCGGGCGGCGGCGACGCGGGCGGCGCCCTGGGCGATCTTCTGCCCGCCGTCGGGGGCGGTCTGGTTGGCGACCACGACGAAATTGGGAGCGAGGTCGCCCGTCTTGGGGTCGCGCACAGCGAAGTATTTCTGGTGGACCTTCATGGTCAGGGCGACCACTTCGGGCGGCAGGTCCAGCACGGCGGGGTCGAGATGGCCCAGAATCGGGACCGGCCATTCGGCCAGCCCGGCGACCTCGGCCAGCAGGCCGTCATCCTCGACCAGCTCCAGCCCTGCGTCGGCGCAGACTTTCCGCGCGCCTTTCAGAATGATGCCGGCGCGCTCCTTGCGGTCGAGGATCACCCCGTTCTCGCGCAGCTTCGCCTCGTAATCGTCATAGCCGGTGACGGCGAACACGCGCTCGGTTTTCGAATGGATGCGGTGGCCTTCGGTGAGGTCGGAGGCCTGCACGCCGAACACCGACACAGGGACCACCGCGCCGTCGAGCAGGCAGATGATCCGCTGGAGCGGGCGGACCCAGCGCTGGGCGCGCTCGCCTTCGCCGAACTTCATGGATTTCGGCCAGGGGAAGGCCGTGACCGTCTCGGTCAGCGCCTCGGCGACCACCTCGGCGGCGGGGCGGCCGGGCTTCTCGATCCGCGCGACGTAGAAATCGCCCTTGGGCGAGGACTGGATCTCGCACTGGTCGAGGCTGTCCAGCCCCGCCCCGCGCAGGAAGCCCTCGACCGCCTTGTCCGGCGCGCCCACCCGCGGGCCCTTGCGCTCCTCGCTGACGTCTTCGGTCTTGTCCGGCACGCCTTCGGCCACCGCGCCGATGCGGCGGGGGCCGGAGAAGGTTTCAAGGCTGGCCACTTTCAGGCCCGCCGCCGCCAGACGCTCGGACAGCATCCGGCTGAGGTCGTCGGCGGCCTTCGCCTGCATGCGGGCGGGAATCTCTTCGGAGAAAAGCTCGATCAGAAGCTGGGCCATGTCAGGCGGCTCCTTTTTGGATTTCAGGACCGGCCTTCAAGCCCAATCTCTTGTAGCGGCGGCGGCGAAATACCTCTTGTGTCCATAAAGTCAGACCAAGAACGATGAATGCGACGAAATGGACTAAGAGCCAAACGGGCATGCCAAGCATCGACGAGAGTATGCCGCTTAGGAAAAAATAGGGGGTGGCGAGCGCGAATGCCCAACCGGTATATGACTTGAAATACTGGTTGCGTGGGTCGGCTACGAGGCAACTTTGAGCGATCGAGCAACTCAGAGCGGCGATTGAAACGAAGGATAGGACGTCAGTCCAAGCTATACTGCTCTCCGGTGTCCGAAAGAACAGAATGGCAAGGCCGCCGAGGGCAAGAATGCCGGTCGCAGGCAGAGCTGTCCACGTAGCTTTAACAAGATAGCGGCGTGCGAGGCTGGCCATTACGCGGCCTCCCCGAGGCGTTTCTTCTCCTGGGCGACCCAGGCGCTGGCGCAGCCCTTGGCGAGTTCGCGCACCCGGCCGATCCAGCTCGCCCGCTCGGCCACCGAAATGGCGCCGCGCGCGTCGACCAGATTGAACAGGTGGGACGCCTTCAGGCACCAGTCATAGGCCGGCAGGGGCAGCGGATCGTCCAGCGCCAGCAGGGCTTTGCACTGGCTTTCGGCGTCCGCGAACCAGCGCATCAGCATGTCCACGTCCGCGTGCTCGAAATTGAAATGGGAATGCTGGCGCTCGTTCTCCTTGAACACGTCGCCATAGGTCAGGCCGGCGCCGTTGAAGTCGAGATCGTAGACGTTCTCCACGCCCTGCACGTACATCGCCAGACGCTCCAGCCCGTAGGTCAGCTCGCCGGAAACCAGCTCCACGTCCAGCCCGCCGACCTGCTGGAAATAGGTAAACTGGCTGACCTCCATGCCGTCGCACCAGACCTCCCAGCCCAGCCCCCACGCGCCCACGGTGGGATTCTCCCAGTCGTCCTCCACGAAGCGCACGTCATGGATCTTCCGATCGATCCCGATGGCGTCCAGCGAGCCCAGATACAGGTCCTGCAGGTCGAACGGGCAGGGCTTCAGCAGCACCTGGAACTGGTAGTAATGCTGAAGCCGGTTCGGATTCTCCCCATACCGCCCGTCGCCGGGACGGCGCGAGGGCTGGACATAGGCCGCGCGCCAGGGCGCGGGGCCGAGCGAGCGCAGGGTGGTCGCCGGGTGCAGCGTGCCCGCGCCGACCTCGGTGTCATAGGGCTGCAGGATCGCGCAGCCCTGCCCGGCCCAGTAGGTCTGCAGGCGGAAGATCAGCTCCTGGAAGGAGGGGGCTTTAGGCTCTGGCATCGGGCGCTCGGCAGGGCTCGGGGAGGCGAGGGGAGACCCCCTCGGCGGGAAGCGGCGAACCTATGCGGCGCGGCGCGCGCGATCAAGCGGGCAGCGCGGGGGGCGACCCCATTCTAAACCGCGTCCAGACCCAGATCGAAATTGGGGGCGGAATGGGTGATGGCGCCGACCGAGATCACGTCCACGCCGGTTTCGGCGATGGCGCGGACGGTGGACAGGTCCACCCCGCCCGAGGCCTCCAGCGTCACGCCCCGGCCCTTGGCCTTCTTCACAGCCGAGGCAAGGTCTTCGAGGCTGAAATTGTCCAGAAGGATGCTCTGAGCGCCAGCGTCCAGCGCCTCGTCGAGCTGGCTCAGGCGATCGATCTCCACCGCGATGACGGCCATGTGCCCGGCATGGCGTTTCGCCGCGCGCACGGCGGCCTCGACGCCGCCGCAGACGGCCACGTGGTTGTCCTTGATCAGCACCGCGTCATCCAGCGCGTAGCGGTGGGGGCAGCCGCCGCCCGAGCGCACGGCGAGCAGCTCGAGCGCGCGCAGGCCGGGCGTGGTCTTGCGGGTGTGGGCGATGTGCGCGCCGGTCCCGGCGATGGCGGCCGCATAGGCGCGCGTCAGGGTGGCGATGCCGCTCATCCGGCCCAGAAAGTTCAGCGCCACGCGCTCGGCGGTCAGGATGGACCGGGCCGGGCCTTCGATCTCGGCGGCGTTTGCTCCCGCATGCAGTTCGTCGCCCTCGGTCTGCTTGAAGCTGACGAAGACGCGCGGGTCCACCTGCGAGAACGCCTCCACCGCCGCGGCCACGCCCGACAGCACGCCGCCCGAACGTGCGGCGATCACGAACCGGCCGCTGGCCTCGGCGGGAATGGTGTAGCGGCTGGTGATGTCGCCTCGCCCGCCCAGATCCTCGGCGAGCGCGCGGGCCACGATGTCGGTGATCAGCCCGCGGGGTATGTCCATGCTCATTCAGCCAGTCCTGCGATGGGGGCGGCGAGGGGACGGATGGCGCGGGCCTCGGCCAGCGTCATCCGCGTGTGGAGGGCCTGAACGCCCCGGCGGGGCAGATCGCTTCGGAAATGCCCGCCCCGGCTTTCCGTCCGCGCCAGCGCGCCCGCCGCCACGAAGCGCGCCGCGATCAGGGCGTCCGCCTCGCCGTGGCGGGCTTCGAGGTCGTCGATCAGCGCGATCAGGCGCGACAGGCCCGCCCCGTCGCGCTCAACCCCCACCTCGGCGGCCATCGCGCCGCGCAGGGTGCGCAGGGCGCCGCCGGGGAGGGCGGGGGCGACGCCGGTTTGGTTCGCGGGCGAAATGTTCGCAAACGAAGCGGATTTGATCGTTTCGGCGGCGCGGCGTCCGAACACCAGCCCGTCCAGCAGGGAGTTCGACGCCAGCCGGTTCGCGCCGTGAAGGCCGGTCGAGGCGCACTCGCCCACCGCATACAGCCCCGCGATGCCGGTGAACCCGTCCAGATCGGTCGCGATGCCGCCCATGTGGTAGTGGGCCGCCGGGGCGACGGGGATGGGCTGGCGGCGCGGGTCGATGCCCGCGGCCATGCAGGCGGCGAAGACCGCCGGGAAACGCTCGGGGAAGGCCTCGCCCACGGCGGCGCGGGCGTCGAGGTATGCGCCGCGGCCCGCCTTGATCTGGCGATGCACGGCCCGGGCGACCACGTCGCGCGGCGCCAGCTCCGCGTCGGGATGCACGCCGCGCATAAAGCGCCGTCCGGTCCGGTCGATCAGGATGGCGCCTTCCCCGCGCAGGGCCTCGGTGGCGAGCGGGGCGGGGTCCTGTCCGGTGTCGATGGCGGTCGGGTGGAACTGGACGAACTCGGCGTCCTCGATCACCGCGCCCAGCCGCGCCGCCCAGGCCAGCGCCTGGCCCTGGCTGGTCCACGGGGTGGTGGTGACGGCGTAGAGCCCGCACAGGCTGCCCGTGGCGAGCACGGTGGCGCTGGCGGGAAGGTCGTGGCGGCGGCCTTCGGGGTCGAGCGCGATCACGCCCGCGCAGCCGCCGTCCTCGCCCTGCAGCAGCCCGGCGGCGCGCCAGCCTTCGCGGATCTCGACATGGGGCGCGGCGCGCACGGCGCCGATGAGGGCGGCGAGGATGCCCGCGCCGGCCTGATCGCCCTTCACCCGCGCCACCCGGGCGCGCGAATGGGCGGCCTCGCGCGACAGCGCCCAGCGGCCGTCCGCCTCGCGCTCGAACGGCGCGCCCAGCGCATGCAGCGCCTCGATCTCGGCGGGCCCGGCCTCGGCCAGCAGCCGCGCGGCGTCTTCGTTGACCAGCCCCGCGCCCGCGCAGATCGTGTCGGCGGCGTGCAGGGCCGGGCTGTCGTCACCCGACAGTGCCGCGGCCACACCGCCCTGAGCCCACGCGGTCGATGCGTTCTCGCCCAGCGCCCAGCCGGTCAGCAGAACCACCCGGCGCGGCGCGGCGTGCAGGGCGGTCCACAGCCCGGCGATGCCTGCGCCCGCGATGACGATGGGGGCGGTCACGGCCCGCGCGTCCCTAAACGCTCACATAGGGGATGGAGACGATGTCCCGCGTGGTGTCGAAGGCGGGCGGCGCGGCCAGGCGGGGCAGGTCGAGCATGGCCTGCAGGCTGTGGCGCGCGCGTTCGGCGGTTTCAGGCTCGACCTCGACCTTGTGGGTCATGGTGCGCAGGCTTTCATAGATGCCCGTCAGCGTGATCCGCTTCATGTGAGGGCAGAGATTGCACGGGCGGACGAAGCGCACGGCGGGGTTTTCCACCGCCACGTTGTCGCTCATCGAGCATTCGGTGATGAGGATCGCGGTCTGGGGCTGGTGATCCTTCACATAGGCGGCCATCGCCCCGGTCGAGCCCGCGAAGTCGGCGGCCTTGAGCACCTCGGGCGGGCATTCGGGGTGAGTGATGATCATGGCGCCGGGATTGGCCGCGCGCAGCGCCTCGATGTCCTCGACCGTGAACTCCTCGTGGACCTCGCAGGAGCCCTTCCAGGTCAGGATGCGGATGTCGGTCTGGCTGGCGACGTTCTTGGCCAGATACTCGTCGGGGATCATGATGACGGTGTCCGTGCCCCATTGTTCGGCCACCGCCTCGACCACCTGCACGGCGTTCGACGAGGTGCAGCAGATGTCCGACCACGCTTTGACGTCCGCGCTCGTGTTCACATAGGTCACGATGGGATAGTCGGGATAGGCCTGCTTGATCCGGCGCACGTCCGCGCCCGTGATCGAGGCGGCCAGCGAGCACCCGGCCTTCATGTCGGGGATCAGCACGGTCTTGCCCGGCGAGAGGATTTTCGCGGTCTCGGCCATGAAGTGCACGCCGGCCTGGACGATCACGTCCTCCTCGGCCTCGGCGGCGACCTGGGCGAGCTTGAGCGAATCGCCGGTGATGTCGCCCACGGTGTGGAAGATTTCCGGCGTCATGTAATTGTGCGCCAGGATCACCGCGCCGCGCTCCTTCTTGAGCCGGTTGATCGCGTCGATCAGGGGGGCGTGCAGGGGCCACTCCATAGGGGTGACCACGTCCTTGACCTTCTCATACAGATGATCGGTGCGCGCCTTGACGCCGTCGTCATAGACTAGCTGGTCCGCCGCGGGCCATTTGGTCGCGTCCACGTCGTTCGCGCCCAGATCGTTGGCGGGGGTGCGGGCGGCTCCCGTCCAGTTCATCCCGTCCATGGCGTCCTCCGTCTCCCGGCCCCTTATGCTCACCTTGAGCATTTGCCGGGCCTGAAAAACCGGCCGACGATGCCGCCGAACCGTTATGCTCATAGTGAGCCTAAGATGGGATCGTTCTACGCTCCGGCAAGGGGAGATACAAGACGGTTTTCTTGCACCCCCTCATTCCGCGTCCGGGGGCGCCTGTCTCACGCGGGCATAGCGCAGAAGCACGACATCTTTTTTCATCGGCCGGGCTTCCAGCAAGGACAGCGTCCTGCGCTCCGCCCATTCCTTGAACAGCGGCGCGCCCTTTCCCAGCAGCAGGGGCGCGATGCCGATGCGGTATTCGTCAAACAGGTCCGCCTCGATCAGCGGACGGGCCAGCTCCGCGCTGCCGAAAAGATAGAGATCCTTGCCGCCTTCGGCCTTCAGCCGCGTGATTTCCGCCACCGGATCAGAGTTGAACACGGTCACGTTGGACCAGTCGGACGCTTCAAGAGAGCGGGAAAAGACGTATTTCGGCAGAGTGTTCATGAAGCGGGCGACGTTGGCCTCCGGCCCGTCTGCAGCGCCCGGCCAGTAACTGGCCATCAGGTCGTGGGTGCGCCGTCCGAACACCATGCCGCCCATCGCCTCGCCCTGGGCGAGGGAGAGCGCTTCAACGTCCTCGCTCCACGCATCGGCCATCCAAGAAATATCATGGTCGGAGCCTTCAAACCGGCCGTCCAGCCCCATCAGATTCCACATGATCAGCTTGCGCATGGGTCTGGTCCTTATGCCGCGTTGTCCGCCCAAGCGGCGAACACGCGCCGGAGCGGCGCATCGCAGCTGCGCTCGGATTCCCCGGTTTCATGGGAAAGGGTCATGGCCGTGTCTCTTCGACACTGCGCCCGAAATACACATCGACCTCGACAATCTGCCCGGCCTCAAACCGGAACAGCTCCACATTGCGCATCTTGCGACCGTCGAGCATCTCCAGAAGATATCGGACTACGACTTCGCTGCCATTCTCAATCAGCCTTTCGAGCGCAAATCCGTTGATGGCTGCGGAATTGGGCCAGCAATCGCGGAAATAGGCGTTTCTGCTGATCCGGTCGTCCTGAGGGCTGGAGAAGGTGAAGCTGTCAGCCAGCAAGGGCTCGATGGCCGCCCTGTCCTTGTCCTCATACGCCTTGAAATAGCGCCTTGCCGCGTCTTTCTGGCCACTCATCAGCCACCTCCAAACCGATTGCATATATCAACTGGTTGAAGCGTGCTTCGAACCACATCAGATATGCAAGTGGTTTCTTGAGAGGAATTGCAGGTCATGGCCGACGCGCCCCGTTCGGGCTGTCCGATCAATCTGTCGGTGGAGGTGTTCGGCGACCGCTGGAGCCTGCTCATCCTGCGCGACATGATTTTCGGCGGGCGCAGGCATTTTCTCGACCTGATGAAGAACCAGGAAGGCATCTCCACCAACATCCTGGGAGATCGGCTCAAACGCCTTGTGGGGCAGGGCATGCTGACCGCTGCGCCTGACCCCACCCACCGCCAGCGCATGAACTATTCGCTGACCGAACAGGCCATCCAGCTCATCCCGATCATGGCGCATCTGGGCGCGTGGGGGCGCAGGCATCTGCCCGTCACACCCGTCCTTTCGATCCGCGCCCAGCTGCTGGAGGAAGGCGGTCCGGCCATGTGGGAGGATTTCATGGACGATCTGCGCGCCGAGCATCTGGGCCAGGTGCCCAAAGACCCGTCGCGGCCCTCGGTGAGAGACCGGCTGCAGGCCGCCTATGAGGCGATGGCGGGCGAGGGCTGAAACGCCTTACAGCCCGAAGATCAGGGAGCGATGGACGGCGAGGCCGGCCATCGTGCCATCGGCCACCGCGAAGCCCACCGAACCGGCAGGCCGGGCCATGTCCCCGCAGGCGAAGACGCCCGGACGGCTGGTCTGTTTCATCGCGTCGGTCTGCACGAAGGCGCCCAGCGGCCCCTCCTCGAAGGCGAGCCCCATCTGGTGCGCGAGACCGGACGCCATCTCCATGCGCGGCTGGACGAACACGCCGGCCAGAGAGATCCGCCGACCGTCAGCCAGCACCAGCTCGACCCCCTCGCCCTCGAGACGCGCGACGGGCGTGTGCTCCAGCGCCACGCCGCGGCGATCCAGGGCGGCGAGCTCGTCGCCTTCAGGCGCGTGGACGCCATTGGTGAAGAGGGTCGTCGGCCCCCAGTCGGGCAGCATCATCGCCTGATGGACGGCCATGGGGGAGCTGGCGATCACGCCGACCGGGCCTTGATCGAGCTCAAAGCCATGGCAGTAGGGGCAGTGGAAGACGTGCCGCCCCCAGCGCTCCTCGAGCCCGGGAATGGCGGGCAGTCCATCGCGTATGCCTGTCGCCAGAATGATGCGCGTGGCCCTCGCCGAGGTGTCGCCGAGGCAGACCGCATAACCGTCGTCCACCGGCTCCACGGCGCGCGCCTCGCCCTCGTGCCATTCGACCGTCGGGTAGGCGAGAAGCTGGTCGCGGCCCAGCGCCGCGAGTGTTTCAGGGGGCACGCCGTCATGGCCGAAAAAGCCGTGCGACGCGGACGCGAAGCGGTTGCGGCGCCGGCCCGCGTCGATCACAAGCACCTGGCGGCGGGCGCGGGCGAGCTGCAGGCCTGCGGACAGTCCGGCATAGCTGCCGCCGATGATGGCCACGTCAAAGCGCATGAGGGAGCTCCCGTCCTAAGGTCATGGAACATCGCGTGTTACGAGACTATCAGTGCGGCGGATTTGCGCAGGCGTCAAGCTCACGATACGTTTAATGTGCCGTGAGTTGGCCGGAAAGGACCATCATGAACCGCGATCTGCGCCTGTGCCGGATGCTGCACGTCCTGATCCACATGGGCGGACAGGAGGGGCCGGTGACGTCGGACACCATCGCGACGATGCTGGGCACCAACCCGGTCGTGATCCGTCGGACCATGGCGGGCCTGCGCGAGCACGGCCATGTCGTCTCCGGGAAGGGCCATCGCGGCGGCTGGCGGCTGGCGCGGCCGCTGTCGGAGATCACGCTGCTGGACGTTCACAGGGCGCTGGGGGCCGGCGCGGTCTTTGTCATGGGGCCAGCCAACGACCAGCCCGAATGCCTGGTCGAGCAGGCGGTCAACGCCTCGCTGGCCGAGGCCTTCGCCCGCGCCGAGGCGGTCCTGCTCGAAGAGCTGGGCGGGCGGACGCTGGCCGATATCGCCAGCGATTTCGAAACCCGCCGCGCGGCCTGCCCCCGCGAGGCGGCGGGCGCCTAGCGCAATCTGGGGATCGCCAGGCCCAGCGCCGCGCCGGTGCGGGCGGCGTCCTTGCGGAAGCGGTGCAGCTCGGCGGGACGGCCGCCGGTGCGCGCCTCCAGCTTGCCGGTGCCCTCCACGAACCCGGCCCGGTCCAGCGCGCGGCGGAAATTCTGCTTGTGCAGGGGGAAGCCCGCGATGCCCTCCACCGTCTTCTGCAGGGCGGACAGGGTGAAAGTCTCGCCCATCAGCTCGAACACGATGGGGCGGTATTTGATCTTGCCGCGCAGGCGGGAGATGGCGGTGGCGAGGATGCGCCGGTGGTCGGACGCCATCGACTCGCCCATGCCGTTGTCCTCTGAGGCCGCGCCGTCGCCGGACTGGTCGCGCTTGGCCTCGGCGACCAGCTCCGCCTCGTAAAGCAGCTCATAGCGGTCCAGCGCCCGTTCCTCGTTCCACACCGCCCCGTCCATGCCGAAACAGGCGCGGATGCGCTCCAGCCGCGCCGCCCGGCGGCCCGGCGCGGCGGCCTCGTCCGCCCAGCCGCGCAGTTCAGGCTCGATGCGGTCGGACAGGATCGCGGGCCTGCCCGCGCGGTGATCCTCCCAGGGGAAGAAGCGGCTCCAGTCCGCCCAGCGCGCGCCCGCGCCCTTCAGGGGCCGCGCCTCGGGCGCGAGACCCAGATAGCCCACCGAGATCACCCGCGCGTCCGCCGACCCCGCCAGCGCGGCCAGCGGCGCCTCCCGGCCCCGGTCGCCGAAGGTGTAGAGCTGTTCGACATAGCCCAGCTCGAAACCCGTCTGCTCGCGCACCCATTCGCGCAGGCCGATCTCGAACGTGCGGTGAAGGGCGGGGTCGAACGGGCCGAAAGGCAGGGCGGTCTCGCCGGTGGGCGGGCTTTCGCTGACCAGCACCTTGGGCTCGCCGTCCTCGGCGGCGAAGATCACCGCGTTCAGGCCGACGACCAGCCCGCCCGCGCCGCCCAGGGATTCAGGGTCGGGCCTCATAATCCCTGCTCCATGGCTCTGCGCAGCCGCTCGAACCGCTCGAGATAGAGCGCCTGCGCCTCAGATGCGGGCAGGGGGGCGAGGGTGACGGGCAGGCGCACCCGCGGACGGCCGAAGAATTTCGCCGCCTCCTCCACCGAGAAGCCCGCGATCTGGACCGCTTCGTGGAAGGCGCAGACCCGGTCGGCGCGCTTGATCGCGTCCTTGACCGTCCGGGGCAGCTCGGGAGGCAGGCCGAAGCGCATGTGGACGGCCCTTTCCAGCCGGGACTCGAAGGCCTTGTAATCATAGCCCAGCGCAGCCTTGAACGGGGAGATCATGTCTCCGATCACGTATTCGGGCGCGTCGTGCAGCAGGGCGGCCATGCGCCATTTCGCCGGCCAGTCGGGCCGGATCTCCAGGCAGATGCGCTCCACGATCACCGAATGCTCGGCCACCGAGAAGGCGTGATCGCCCATGGTCTGGCCGTTCCAGCGCGCCACCCGCGCCAGCCCGTGCGCGATGTCGCCGATCTCCACGTCCAGCGGGGAGGGATCGAGCAGATCGAGCCTGCGCCCCGACAGCATCCGCTGCCAGGCCCGGGGGGCGTCGGGTTTTTTCGAGCTTTCCGGCATCCGCGTCATCATGTCCCGCGTTGGGTATTCACTCCCGTCCTATCGGGAAATGGCGTAAGTTCAAGCCGATGACGGCGCATGAGAGGAGACAGGCCATGCAGCCCGAACGGATACTGGTGGCGCTGGAAGGCGGCGGATCGGACGAGGCGACCCTCGCCGCCGCGGTCAGGCTGGCCCCGCTTTACGACGCGGACGTGCGCGGCGTGTTCGTCGAGCCCGACCCCGCCTCGTACATGATGTGGACCGGCCCCGGCGCGGCGGGCGCCTCGGTGGTCTCGACCGCCGTGGACGCCATGCGCGAGGAGGCCGACAAGGCCCACCGGGCCGCGCAGGACCGCTTCAACGCCGCGGTGTCGGGCGATCCCGCGCTGGGCGAGGGAGCCTCCTTCCGCCGGATCACCGACAGCCCCTCTGAAAGCGCCCAGCAGGCGCGGCTGGTCCGGCTGATGGTCGCCTGCCCCGACGCGGCGGCGGGCAAGGGCCAGCTCGCGGGCTTCACCGCCGCCTGTCTGGTCGACGAGGCCTGCCCGGTCTTCGTGCCGCGCGGCGGCGCCATCCCGCCCAGGACGATCTGCGTGGCGTGGGACGGGTCGAAGGAAGCCGCCAAGGCCGCCTTCGCCGCCACGCCCCTGTTCACCAGAGGCGTGGACGTGACCATCCTGCACAGCCCGCGCAATCTCGATTATTCCGACCGCGCCGCCTCCGCGCCCAACCGGCTGGCCAACTGGCTGAGGCCGCGCGGGATCGAGGCCAAGTCGGTCGAAGTGTCGTCCAAAGGCCATCTGGGCGACGCGCTGCTTGAGGCGGCGTCGGGCTGCGACCTGCTTGTGTCGGGCGCTTACGGCCATTCGCGGATCGCGCAGTTCATCTTCGGGGGGACCACCCGCAAGCTGCTGGCCGCCACCGACGGCCCCAGCCTGCTCGTCGCGCACTGACCGGCGCCTCATGAGCGGGCAGACGCGCCTTTCCATGGGGCGCCGCGCCTGCGCCGCGGTGCAAAATCGCGCCCGTCCGCTGACTCCCCGCCGCCCGCGCCCGAGGGTTTGTCCGGATAAATTCCGGCCAAAGGAGCGGGCGCGTCATGGACGAGGCGGTTTTCAATCCGGGCGATGTGGCGTGGATCCTCACCGCGTCAGCCCTTGTGCTGATGATGACGGTGCCGGGCCTGGCCCTGTTCTACGGCGGCATGGTGCGGCGCACCTCGGTGCTCTCCACCCTGATGCAGTCGCTGACCGCGGCGGGCATCGTGACCGTGGTGTGGGTGGGGATCGCCTACTCGCTGGCGCTGACGGGCGAGGGGGCGGTGATCGGCGGGCTGGAGCGCGCCTTCCTGTCGGGCCTGACCCCTGAAAGCGACGCCGATGGCCTGCCCGAGAGCGTCTTCATCCTGTTCCAGCTCACCTTCGCGATCATCACCGTGGCCATCGTGTCGGGCGCGGCGGCGGACCGGCTGAGCTTCAAGGCGTGGTGCGTGTTCGTGCCGGTCTGGCTGGTGCTGGTCTACGCGCCCATCGCCTTCTGGGTCTGGGGCGGCGGGTTTCTGGACGAGGCGGGGGTTCTGGACTTCGCGGGCGGCGCGGTGGTCCACATCAATTCAGGCGTGGCCGGTCTGGTGCTGGCCCTCAAGCTCGGGCCCCGGCGGGGATGGCCGCGCGAGGGCGTGCCGCCGCACAATCTGGTCCTGACCGTTATCGGCGCGGGGATGTTGTGGGTGGGCTGGTTCGGCTTCAACGGCGGTTCCGCGCTGGCCGCGGACGGGCTGGCCGCCCATGCCGCGCTGGTCACCCAGATCGCCGCGGCTGTGGCTGCGCTGGTGTGGGCCGGGCTGGAATGGATATTCCGCGGCAAGCCCTCCGTGCTGGGCGCGGCCTCGGGCGCGGTGGCGGGTCTGGTGGGCATCACGCCCGCCGCCGGCTTCGTGGAACCCTATGCCGCCTTCATCATCGGCGCGCTGGCCGCGGCGGGCGCCTATGGGGCGGTCACCACGCTGAAGAACGCCCTGAAATACGATGACAGCCTGGACGCTTTCGGCCTTCACGGCGTTGGCGGCTTCATCGGCGCGGTGCTGACCGGGGTGTTCGCTTCGGCGGCCATCGGCGGCACGCCGGGACTGGTGGAGGGCAACGCGATGCAGGTCTGGACCCAGACCTGGGGCGCGCTGGCCGCGGCCGCCTGGTGCGCTGTCGCGACCCTCGTCATCCTGACGGTCATAGGGTTTTTCATGAGACTGCGGGTGGACCCCGAGGACGAGGTCACCGGCATCGACATCGCGCTTCACGGGGAGAGCGCATAGGGGCGAGGCTTGCGCGCGGATACCCGGCGGCTGGCAATCCCGTGCGGCGGGCGTAAGCTGTCCGCAGACACATGCTTTCCGGGGAAACGCCATGATCAGACTGCTCGCCGCCGCCGCGTCCGTGCTCGCCCTGAGCGCGGGGGCTTTCGCCCAGCCGGGGCCGGGGGAGGGGCCGGATCCCGAGCTTGAAGCTATCGAGCCCAGCGCCGAGCGGGTCAATGTGGGCCTCGCCAGCGACCAGCCCCAGGACATCGCGCGCTACCTGCTGGCCAATGGCGCGATCTCGGGGCGGCTGTCGCCCGACGGCGAGCATGTGGCGGTGATGTCCGACATCACCGGCGTGCGCCAGTGGTGGATCGTGCCTGCTTCGGGCGGCCAGCCCCGCCAGCTCACTTTCGGCAACGGGGCGACCTTCGCGGCCTGGGCGCCGGACAGTTCGGGCCTGATCTATGGCGCGGACAATGACGGCAACGAGCAGGAGGCCTATTTCCGCATCTCCCTGGACGGGCTTGAGGAATCGCGGGTGCTGGACGCCGAACGGGGCGCCTTCCGCACCTTCGGCGAGGTGCTGCGCGACGGGCGGCGGATCGTGTACGCCTCCACCGAGCGCACGGGACTGCATTACGACATGTACGTGATGGATCTGGAGACCGGCGAACGGGAGATGGTGTTCGAGGGTGAATACGCCTTCTGGCCCCACCCGGTCTCGCCGGACGGGCGCTGGCTGATCATGAGCGAGCGGGTCGGCGAGGATTCCAACAATCTCTACCTGCTCGACATCGACAGCGGCGAGACCCGCACGGTCTATGAACCCGAACCGCGAGCGAACTCCACCGATGGCGGCTTCGCCTGGGCGCCCGACGGGTCGGGTTTCCACCTCGCCACCAATCAGGACCGGGAATTCGCCGCGCTGGCCTTCTATTCTCTGGAGAGCGGGGAGACCGAGATCATCGAGGAGGCGGAGTTCGACATCCAGAACGTCAACCGCTGCGGGCCGGACGGCCGCTTCCTGATCTGGACCACCAACGAGGACGGCTTCATCCGGCTTCATGGCCGCGATCTTCAGGATGGTTCGGACCTCGCCATCCCCGAGCTGGATGAAGGCGTCTACACGGTCTCCTGCGAGGGCGAGAGCGGAAAGGCCACGATCCGGGTCAATGGCTGGCGCACGCCGGGCGAGCTGAGCGTGTGGGACGTGGCGAGCGGAGAGACGACCGTGGTCTGGGCGGCCAATCTGGCCGGGCTGGACCCTGAGCGTCTGGTCCGCCCGGAAAGCGTGCGCATGACCGCGCGCGACGGGGTGGAGCTGCAGGGCCTGCTCTACCTGCCGCGCGAGGACGCGCGGACCGAGGACGGGCCGCCGCCGGTTGTCTTCGACGTGCATGGCGGACCCACCGCCCAGTCGGTCGTGGGCTTCGAGGGCCCGGCGCAATACCTGCTCAATCGCGGCATCGCTGTGTTCAAGCCCAATGTGCGCGGCTCGACCGGCTTCGGGCGCACCTACACCACGCTGGACGACCGGGAAAACCGGCTCGACAGCATCGCCGATCTCGTCGACATGCTCGCCTTCCTGCGCGAGGACGGGCGGGTGGACGCGGACCGCGCGGCGGTCAAGGGCGGGTCTTACGGCGGGTACGCGGTCAACGCGGTGCTGGCGACCTTCCCCGGCGAATTCGTGGCCGGGGCGTCGCTCTACGGCGTGGCGGACTGGGTCAGCGCGCTGGAAGTGGCCTCGCCGTCTCTGAAAGCCTCCGACCGGATCGAGTATGGCGACATCTCCGAGCCGGAATGGCGGGAGTTCTATGAGGAGAACTCGCCGATCAATCAGGCGGACCAGATCACCGTGCCGGTGCTGTACTCGCACGGGGTGCAGGACCCGCGCATCGACGTCTATGAGACCGAGGTGATGGTGCGGACCCTACGCGAAAACGGGGTTCGCGCCGACTACATCCGCATCCCTGACGAGGGCCATGGATGGCGGCGGCTCTCCAACCGGCTCTTCTACTTCCGGCGCGAGGCGGCGTTCCTTGAGGAGATGCTGAGCGAGTAGGGTGTCAGCCTCCCGCGGCGGCGTTCATCAGGGCGCGGGCGAAGGCGACGAGGGCCTTGGGCGTCGTGCTTTCCTGATTGGAGTGGTAGTTGAAGGTCGGGGCCTGGAGGGTGGCGCCGGTCCAGGCGCCGCCGGACAGGGCGATGATCTTGCCCAGCTCGGTCAGGCCGACCGATTTCGGCGGCTGGCCGCGGCGGGCGCGGCCGGCGTTCTCCGCCTCGATATAGGCGTCCTTGAAGATCACCGGGGCGTTCGCGCCCATGCACGCTTTTAGCAGCCGGTCCACCGCCTCCTCGGCGAAGGGGGCGGTGGCGTCCTTCCGGCGCAGGACGACCGCGCCCGCCTGACAGGCCGCGGAATCCTCGAACGGGCTGGTGTCCAGCACGATCAGGTCCTGCCGGGCGCCCAGCGCGCCCTCGGCCCATTCGGTGAAATGGGCCGCCGAACGGCCGATCTCCTCCTCGGCGGTGAACACGATGGTCCCGCCCAGCCCCAGCTCGGCGGCGACGCGCAGCACCGCGGCGGACATGGGGTTGTCGAGCTGGCCCGAAACATAGCCGTTCTGGGTTCGGTCGATGGTCCGCGCGAAGCCGATGGGCGTGCCCGGGGGCAGGGCGGGCATGTTCTCCAGCGCCAGCACGAGGCGGCCCTGATCGTCCAGCGCCGCGCCGGTGACGTCGCCATAGGAGACCCGGCCCCCGGTGGCGCGGTCATAGGCGAACATCTCCTCGCCCGAGTAACGGGCGTTGACCCGCTCGGCGAGGATTTCGCTGGCCGGGGCGGCCTCGCCGTATTTGACGTTCTTGACCGCGTGGGCGGCATAGACCGCCGCGCCGTCCTCGGCGATCACCGCGCCGTGCCGGTCCACGTGGGCGAGCATGACGGGGCCGGCCGAGGGCAGGGTGACCACGCACAGATTGCGCGGGCGCTCGACCTCGGCGCCCAGCGCGGAGAAATCGCGCGCCAGATGGTCGAGAAAGGGCGTCTCGTGGCCGACCACGGAGGGAAAATCGAGATATTCGGCCGTCTTGGCGAGAATGCGGGAGGAAAGAGCGGCGTCGTCCGGTGCGATCACGCCAGCTTCTCCACGAAGACCGTTCCGGCCGAATAGCCCGCGCCGAACGAGCAGATCACGCCCTTGTCGCCCGCTTTCAGGTCGTCGGAATGCAGGTGGAAGGCGATGATGGAGCCCGCCGAGGAGGTGTTGGCGTAGTCGTCCAGGATGGTGGGCGCGTCTTCGCCGCCCGCGTCGCGGCCGAACACCTTCTTGGCGATCATCAGGTTCATGTTGATGTTGGCCTGATGCAGCCAGACCCGGCGCATGTCGTCGGGCGAAAGGCCCAGCTCGTCCATGTGCGCGCGGATCATGTCCGACACCATGGGCACGACTTCCTTGAAGACCTTGCGGCCCTCCTGGACGAACAGCTTGTCGTCCTTGGGCGCGCCATTGGCGGCGGTTTCGCCGGCCGTGCGCTCGGTGCGGTTCAGGAAGCCGAAATTGTTGCGGATGTTGTTGGAGAACTTCGTCTTCAGCTTCGTGCCGATGATCGCCCAGCCGCCCGTGCCGAGGTCTTCGCGCTCGAGCAGGATGGCGGTGGCGACGTCGCCGAAGATGAAATGGCTGTCCCGGTCGCGCCAGTTCAGGTGCGCCGAGCAGATTTCCGGGTTCACCACCAGGATCGCCCGGGCATGGCCCGCCGCGATCATGTCCGCGGCGGCCTGGATGCCGAAGGTGGCCGAGGAGCAGGCCACGTTCATGTCGAAGCCGAACCCGTCCTCGATGCCCAGCGCGTCCTGGATCTCGATGGCCATGGCCGGATAGGCGCGCTGCATGTTCGAGGCCGCCGCGATCACGCCGTCCACGTCCGCCGCCGTCCGGCCTGCGCGCGCCAGCGCGTCCTGGCAGGCCTTCAGACCGATCTCGGCGAGCAGGGAGATCTGGTCGTTGCCGCGGGGCGCGATGTCGGGGACCATGCGGTCGATGTCGAGCACGCCCGCCTTGTCGATGACGTAGCGCGCCTTGATTCCCGACGCCTTCTCGATGAATTCGGCCGAAGAGGGCGTGAGCGCTTCGGTCTCGCCGCGGTCGATTTCGTCCGCGTGCCGGGCGTTATGGGCGACCGCATAGGCGTTGTAGGACGAGACCAGCTCTTCGTTGGAGATGGATTGATCCGGCGTCCACAGACCCGTGGCGCGGATGACGGCGGCGCTCATGGAAGGCTCCAGCAAGGCGGAAGGATGAATTCGGGACCGAAACTTAGCCCTGCCCGTTCCATCCTGTCGACCATTGGCGGCGGTGGCGCCTAGAACGGGACCCGCGCCGTCGGGACGGGCTGGCGTTCGCGTTCGCGCTCCTCGCCGCGGATGACGCGGTGCAGGGGCTGGGGGCGGAGGCGTTCTTCGCCGTCGCCGTCGATGCAGGTCCAGTCCATCGCGCCGGTCGGGCCGTGCCGGGGCCCGGCGAAGCAGTCGGTGTCCAGAGCCGCCATGGGGATGGCGTGCCGGTCGTGATGGCCGCAGGCGGCCAGAAGGGGCAGGACGAGCCCGGCCAGAATGATCCGTTTCATGCCGCTCTCCCCAGCGCTTTGACTTCCTCGTGGCGGAAGCAGGTGAGCAGATGGTCGTTGACCAGCCCGGTGGCCTGCATGAAGGCGTACACGATCACCGGGCCGCAGAACTTGAAGCCGCGCTTCTTCAGCTCCTTGCTCATCCGTTCGCTGACCGGGGTGCTGGCGGGCACCTCGGCCATGGACGCGAAGCGGTTCTGGACCGGCGCGCCGCCGACGAAATCCCACAGGAAGGCGGAGAAGCCGGGACCTGTTTCCTCGATCTGAAGATAAGCGCGGGCGTTGCCGATGGCGGCCTCGATCTTGGCGCGCGAGCGCACGATGCCGGGATCGGCCAGCAGGCGGGCGATGTCGGGCTCGCCGTAGCGGGCGAGGATGTCCGGCTCGAACCCCTCGAAGGCGGCGCGGAAATTCTCGCGCTTCCTGAGGATGGTGATCCAGGCGAGACCGGCCTGGAACCCGTCCAGGATCAGCTTCTCGAACAGGGCGCGGGAGTCGAACTCGGGCACGCCCCAGTCGGTGTCGTGATAGTGCACGTAGAGCGGGTCGGTCCCCGGCCACGGGCATCGTTGCTGGGTCAATATCCTTCCCTCCCCTCGGGGTCCCCGTGAATACGGGGTTCCAGAGTCCCGCCATCGCCCTTCGATCACTGGATCCCCAATCAAGTTGGGGATCCCGGACGGGGGCGTAGCAAAGCAGACCCCGCGCCCCGGTCCGGCGCAAGCGGAACCGGCTTAAAGTTTCGTCACGTCGTCCAGCAGCCTCACCGCTCCGCCGTCTACGGTCAGGGCCTCGCCCGCTTCGAGGGCCTTCGCGATCCGGTCGATGCGGACCAGCGCGAGAGCGTCGCCGTCACGGGCGGAAGTGACGGCGCCCAGCGGGGTGTCGCCTGCCTTCAGTTCGGCGCCCTTGTCGAGGGCCGCGGGGTCGGCGGCCACCCGGATCGTGCGCTTTCGCACCCCGCCCTTGCGGTGCATCCGGCTGGCGACCTCCTGGCCCACGAAGCAGCCCTTCTTGTAATCGATGCCGCCGAGCAGATCGTGGTTCACGTCGGTGGAGAAGACTTCAGAGGCGGCGTAGTCGCGCCCGAATTCGGGGCAGCGGGCCTTGATGCGGGCGGCGTCATAGCCCGCCTCGTCATCGGGCCCGCCCGCAGGCACGACGGCGCGCAGGCCCAGGGCGGAGTCGCGGGGATCGGGGGCGGCGGCGAGCGCGACGGTCTTCAGCTCTTCCTCGCCTTCGCCGCGAGCGGCGGCCACGCCCAGATCGTCCCTCAGCGCGATCTCGGCCTTGGCGCGCAGGCGGTAGAGCGTCAGGCGTTTGAGAAGCGCGTCCGCCTCGCTGGCGGGCACGTCGAAGAACAGGCCGTCCTCGCCCGCGTCGAAAATGATGAAGTCGGCCAGCACCTTGCCCTGGGGGGTGAGCAGGGCGGAGAAGGCTGCACCGCCCGTGGCGATGCCCTCCGGCCCCCTCGTGATCACCCGCTGGAGGAAGCTGCGCGCCTCGGGGCCGCTGATGGCGATCACGGCGCGCTGGGGCAGGGCGGTCAGGAAGGGCTGGGTCATCGTGCGGGGCTCCGTCAGTGTCCGCCATCCAGATGGGGGGCGCAGGCCCGCTCTGGCAAGGCGGGCGGGCTTGGTCTAAACGCTTGCGCCCACATGGACCGGATTCTTTTCATCACCTCCACCCGCATCGGCGACGCCGTGCTGTCCTCGGGACTGCTCGCGCATCTGGCCGCGGAATACCCCGGTGCGCGCATCACCGTGGCGTGCGGGCCGCTGGCCGCGCCCCTGTTCCGCGCCGCGCCGGGGGTGGAGCGCATCATCGTCATGGCCAAGAAGCGCTTTTCGCTGCACTGGCTGGACCTGTGGCGGCAGGTGGCGGGCACGCGCTGGGATCTGGTCGTGGACCTGCGAGCCTCGGCCACCGCGATGCTGGTCCGGGCGAAGGCGCGCCGGGTCAAGCGCACCAAGGGCGACGCCGTCCGGCACAAGGTGGCCGAGGCCGCCGAAGTGCTGGGGCTGGAGCCGCCCGCCGATCCGGTGGTGTGGCTGGACGCCGCCGCGCAGGCCGAGGCCGCAGCGCTGATGCCTGAAGGCCGGGCGCTGGCCATCGCGCCCGCCGCCGCGGCGCCGTTCAAGGAATGGCCGCGCGACCGCTTCGCGGCGCTGGCCGCCGCCCTGACCGGGCCGGGCGGGGCGCTGGAGGGCGGGCATGTCGTGATCTTCGGCGGGCCGGGCGACGAAGCCGCGGCTCGCGAGGCGGCGGCGGGGCTGGACCCTGAACGGGTCACCGACCTGACCGGAAAGCTGGGCATACTGGAATCGGCGGCCTGTCTGGCGCGGGCCAGCGTGTTCGTGGGCAACGATTCCGGGCTGATGCATCTGGCCGCCGCCGTGGGCACGCCGACGCTGGGCCTGTTCGGACCGACCGACGAGCGGCTTTACGGGCCGTGGGGGCCGAAGGCGCGGGCGATCCGCGCGGGCGGCCCGGCGCACGAGCGCGACCGGGCGAAACTGCGATTCGCCACCGAGAGCCTGATGGGCGATCTTCAGCTCGACCCCGTGCTGGACGCCGCACGAACCCTGATCGAGGAGCATGGACGATGACGGACACCTACGACCTTCTGATCAAGGGCGGGACCGTGGTGTCCCACTCGGGCCGGGCGAAGGCGGACATCGGCATCCGGGACGGCAGGTTCGCCGCCATCGGCGATCTGTCCGCGGCCAGCGCGGGCGAGGTGATCGACGCGGGCGGGCTGCACGTCCTGCCCGGCGTGATCGACAGCCAGGTCCATTTCCGCGAGCCGGGACTGGAGTGGAAGGAAGACCTCGAAAGCGGATCGCGCGCCGCCGCGCTGGGCGGCGTGACCGCGGTGTTCGAGATGCCCAACACCAACCCCTCCACCACCACGCCGGACCTGTTCGCGGAGAAGGTGGGCCGGGGCCGGGACCGGATGCACACCGATTTCGCCTTCTATGCGGGGGCGACCAAGGAGAACACGGACCTGCTGCGCGAGATGGAGCGCATGGAGGGGTGCTGCGGGATCAAGGTGTTCATGGGCGCCTCGACCGGCGACCTGCTGGTGGACACCGACGAGGGCGTGGCCGCGGTTCTGGACGTGATCGAGCGGCGGGCGGCCTTCCATTCCGAAGACGAGTTCCGCCTCGCCGACCGGCGCTCGCTGGCCCGGCAGGGCGACTGGACGAGCCATCCTGAAGTGCGCGACGCGCAGGCGGCCATCCAGTCCACCGAGCGGCTGCTGCGGCTGGCGCGGGCGGCGGGCAAGCGCATCCACGTGCTGCACGTCTCCACCGCCGAGGAGATGGACATCCTGGCCACGGCCCGGGACATCGCCAGCGTGGAGACCACGCCCCAGCACCTGACCCTGACCGCGCCGGACGCCTATGAGCGGCTGGGCGCCTACGCGCAGATGAACCCGCCCATCCGCGAGGCGCGCCATCGCGAGGGGCTGTGGAAGGGGCTCGATCAGGGCGTGGTGGACGTGATTGGCTCCGACCACGCGCCCCACACCGCCGAAGAGAAGTCCAAGCCCTATCCGGCGTCGCCGTCAGGGATGCCCGGCGTGCAGACGCTGGTGCCGCTGATGCTCGATCACGTGTCGAAGGGGCGGCTGACGCTCGAACGCTTCGTGGACCTGACCAGCCATTCGGTGCAGCGGGTCTTCGGGCTGGCGGGCAAGGGCCGGATCATGCGCGGCTATGACGCCGACCTGACGCTGGTGGACCTCTCCGCCAGCCGCACCATCGAGGAGAGCTGGCTGGCGTCCAAATGCGGTTGGTCGCCCTTCACGGGCGAGACCGTCACCGGCTGGCCCATGGCCACCATCCTGCGCGGCCGCGCGGTGATGCGCGACGGCGAGATCACCGCCCCGTCGACCGGCCAGCCCGCGCGGTTCTTGGAGTCGCTGAAAAGCAATAGTTAGAGAGGGCTGACAGCTTCTATTTGCTCAACACTGTGGTCAAGGCTGTATATAGCAATAATCGGAACTACACTATACCGGTCCCGTATCAACTATTCGTAATGATCTTCGGGACAGTCTAGATTGGCGTGGGTTTCAGGATCTTTTTCAACTGCGCAGCATTTCAAGTAACCAATTTTATATTTCATGTTCCGACTAATGGCTTTTTCTCTTATGATGTCGATTAATTTTTTAATATTACTTTTATTCTTTGCTAAAGATTGCGAAATAGACAGCTTCTTTTCAAATATGAAAAAGCCTTGAACAAACAAAGTTTTTTCCATTGAGGGAGGAGAAATATTTAAGCATTCATCATAGATTTTCATCATTCTATCTGTGTCTTTTTTTATTTTTTCAATCTTCATTGACTGTTTAATTTCACATATCATTTCAATATTAACAGTATTTTGACAAATCGTCACAATATCAATTCTGCTCTTTGATTTATCATTTATAATGAGATTTTTCTCACGGCTACTGCGTTGCCTAAACAAGTATTTTAATTTGTACTTAAGTACATATTCCCGCAGATTCCTAAATCTTACCTCATTTAGAACTAATCTATCGGCAGAAATGAGTGATTCTAAAACTTTTGTTGTTATTATGTATTCAATTCTTAGATCGGGAAATCTTGTAAAGCTTTCATCCATCCCCAGCATGAGCTCTGTTAATTCATGCGCTTTTTTGAATCCGCATGAGACTCTTTTGAATATTTCTTCTGCCTTGGTCATCTGATCTCGATCACAGCGTCCACCTCCACCGCCGCCCCCAGCGGCAGAGCGGGGCAGGAGACTGCGGCGCGGGCGTGGCGGCCTTTTTCGCCGAACACCTCGACCATCAGGTCGGAGGCGCCGTTGATGACCTTGGGGATGTCGGTGAAGCCCGGCGCGGCGCACACGAAGCCGCCCAGCCGGACCACGCGGACCAGCCGGTCGAGATCGCCCTCGCAGGCGGCCTTGAACTGGGCGATCAGGTTGAGCGCGCACAGGCGGGCCGCGGCCTGCCCGGCGGGCACCTCCATGTCGCCGCCCAGCCGTCCGCCCACGATGCCGTCCGGCCCGATTGATATCTGGCCCGAGACGTGGACCAGCGCGCCGGTGCGCACGAAGGGCACGTAGTTCGCCACCGGGGAAGCGGCCTCGGGCAGGGTGATGCCGAGTTCCTTCAGGCGGGCGTCGATGGCGCTCATGTGATTCGCTTCCCTTGTTCTTAACCTTCCCCTGTTATTAGCTGGGGGAGGGGAGCGCGGCAAACGGACCTTGAGGTCCGGGGTGCGGACATCGGGATGAAGCATGCGGCCATAAACTGGCGCGAGGACGCTATCGTCCTGCGCCACGCGGCGCAGTTCGCCGCCAGCGACGGACGGGTGCTGAACGGCACGCTGTTCACGCCCGAGCAGCCCATGGCCGTGATGGCCGTCAACGCCGCGACCGGACTCACCCAGGACTTCTACCAGCCCTTCGCCCAGGCCGCGGCCCGTCATGGCTGGGCGGCGCTGATTTACGACCCGCGCGGCGCGGGCGCCTCGCGGGACGTAGCGGCGAAGGACGATCCGGCGACGCTGATCGAGCGGGGAACGCTCGATCTGGAGGCCGCCGCGCGGTTCCTCAAGGCGCGCCATCCGGGCCTGCCCCTCGATCTGGTGGGCCATTCCTCGGGCGGGCATTTCGCGGCCCTGCTGCCTGACGATCTGCCGGTGCGCAAGATGGCGCTGCTGGCCTCCTCGGACGGCTACTGGGGGCGGCACGCCTTTCCCAAGCGCTTCAAGATCTGGTGGTTCTGGAACGTGGTGGGCCAGATGGACATCGCCACCAAGGGGTGCGTGGCGAAAAGCTCGGTGTGGAAGGGCGACGACCTGCCGCCGGGCGTGTGGCGGCAGTGGCGCGAATGGGGGCTGAACCCGCGCTATTACAGAGATTTCCTCGAGGAGCGCGGCCTGCTGGAGGCGTTCTCGCGCTTCTCCGCCCCGATCCGCGCCTGGGTGGCCGAGGACGACGCCATCGCCACGCCCCGCGGGGTGCGCTGGCTGCTCGAACACTATTCCGGCTCGCCCACCGAAATGCGCATGGTGCGGCCCCGGGACGTGGGCGCGGGCCGGGTCGGCCATCAGGGCCTGTTCTACCCGTGCATGGAGACCGCCTTCTGGCCGCAGGTCTTCGGCTGGCTGAGCCGGGAACGGGCGGACTAGGACAATCTGAGGTTCATGGGCTAGGCTGGCGCGCATCCATCTGTCAGAAGCCCCTCGGATTGCAATGCTGTCTTCAGTTCTCGCCGGATTGGCTCTCGCCGTGGCCTCACCTCAAGCCCAACCGGATTGTGTTTGGAGCGATGAAGGCTTCGACCAGCTCGATCTAGCGGAATATCGTCGCACGGGCCCTTACAGAGATCTGTATCGTTCAGGGTGCTTCAGGGAAGCGGCCCGAGCGAATGCGCGGTATCTCGAATTGCATGAGCGGACCCTGGATGACCGGGCAATGACTCAAATGCTCGGAGCTAAAGTGACCGCTTATCTGTTCGCCGATGATGAAGAAGCGGCGGCGCAGCCGGCGCGGCGGTTGGTGGACCTGTACAGGGGTGATCCCGTGAACGGCGCGTTGGTCCGCGCCAATCTCGCTCTGATCGAACGCGACCGAGAGGCGTTGTTGGCGGTTAGGGACAGCTTAGCGGATATTCCAGTGCCGGAGCCGCTGAAAGAACGAATAGACCAGATCGAGGCCGAAAGCGGTGAGCGGATTTGGCCTTTGCACCTGCCTGCGGTCAATCTCATGCTGGAGTGTTTCGAGGACGGGGCCGCAGCCATGCATCGTGGAGATTGCGAAGCAGCCCGTATTCCGGAGACAGCCCTCCCGTGAGGTCAGGCGCACGTCATTCCCCCCGCTTGAGCGCCCGGCCTTTCATCACCGCTTTGTCCCCGAACTTCGCCCGGGCCGCGTCCATGGCGCGTTCGGCCGCCGCGCGGCGGGCGGCGCCGGGATCGATGAGGTCCGCGGCGTCCGGGCCGGCGGGCTCCAGATCGGAATAGCCCGCGCCGATCAGGCGGTAGCGCACGCCGGGCTTTTCCTTCGACAAGAGCTCGGAGGCGGTCTTGAACAGGGTGTCGGCGAGCTGGGCGGGGGCGTTCAGGGTGCGGCGCCGGGTGAGGGTGCGGAAGTCGGACGTCTTCAGCTTGAGGGTGACGACCCGGCCCGCGATCTGCTTGGCCTTCATGGAATCGGCGACCTTCACGCACAGCGGCCAGAGCCGGTCGCGCAGGGTCTCGTGGTCGGCGATGTCGTCGTTGAAGGTGGTCTCCGAGGACACGCTCTTGCGCTCGGAGACGGGGTTCACCTTCCGGTCGTCGATCCCGCGGGCGAGGCGCGACAGCCTGAGCCCGGATTCCCCGTGGCGCATCATCTCGCGCTCGCCCCGCGCGATCACGTCCGCCAGCGTCCGGAGGCCGTCATCGGCGAGCTTCCTCGCCAACACCGGCCCCACGCCATAGACCGAGCTGACAGGGCGGGCGCTGAGGAACTCGGGGGCGTCGGCCCGCCCGATGACCGCGAAGCCGTCGGGCTTGTCCAGATCGGACGCGGTCTTGGCGAGGAACTTGTTGTAGCTCAGCCCCACCGAGACGGTGACGCCCACCTCCGCCTTCACCCGCGCCTGAAGGCGCAGCAGGCTGAGGGCGGGCGGGGCGCCGTGCAGGCGCTCGGTGCCGGACAGGTCCAGGAAGGCCTCGTCGATGGAGAGCGGTTCGACCATCGGGGTCAGGTCCAGCATCATCTCGCGGATGCGGCGGCCCTCCTGGGCGTAGAGCGCGATGCGCGGGCGGATCACCACCGCGTCGGGACACGCCTTGAGCGCCTTGAACATGGGCATGGCCGAGCGCACGCCGTGCATCCGGGCCACGTAGCAGGCAGTGGACACCACGCCGCGCCTGCCGCCGCCGATGATGACGGGCTTGTGCTCCAGGCTCGGGTCGTCGCGCTTCTCGACCGCCGCGAAGAAGGCGTCGCAGTCGATGTGGGCGAGCGACAGCGTGTCGATCTCGGGATGGCGGACCACCCGCCGTCCGCCGCAGGACCGGCAGGGGACGCTGTGGGTGCGCGCGCGGCAGTCCCGGCACCATCCGGGCATGTCCGAACCGCTCTTGCCGCCGACAGGGGCCATGCCCGCATCCGCCTTGCCTGACAGGTGATATGACGTTCCTATCCTGTTCCGGCTGTCCCGGAAAGGGGCGGACTCATGGTTGATTAAGGAAAATCGGCTTTACTCTGAACTGGATGGTCAACGGCTCACGCCAAAGGCGGGGCCAAGGGGAAGCGTGCTCCAGACATGCTGCAGGTCATGCCCAAAAAAGTTCTGATCGTTGAAGACAACGAGCTGAACATGAAGCTTTTTCATGATCTGCTCGAGGCCCACGGCTACGAAACCGTCCAGACCCGGAACGGTCTGAAAGCCATGGATCTCGCGCGCGAGCACAAGCCGGACCTGATCCTGATGGACATCCAGCTTCCCGAGGTCTCGGGACTGGACGTGACCAAGTGGATCAAGAAGGACGAGGAGCTCGCCTCCATTCCCGTCGTGGCCGTGACAGCCTTCGCCATGAAAGGCGACGAGGAGCGAATGAGGGAGGGGGGCTGCGAGGGATATCTCTCCAAGCCCATCACCGTCAGCCGCTTCATCGAAACGATAAGAAAATTTCTCGACTGAACCACGCGGGGACTGGGGGGCCGACATGACGGCGAGAATCCTGGTCGTGGACGATATTCAGACCAATCGCCGGCTGCTCGAAGGGCGGCTGAGCGCGGAGTATTTCGAGGTGGCCACGGCGGCCTCGGGAGAGGACTGCCTGCGGCTGGCGCGCGAGTTCGCGCCGGACCTGATCCTTCTGGACGTGATGATGCCGGGGATGAACGGCTATGACGTCTGCCGCCGCCTGAAGGGCGACGCCGCGACCGCCCACATCCCCGTGGTGATGATCACCGCGCTGGACCAGCGCGAGGAGCGTCTGTCCGGCTTGCAGGCGGGCGCGGACGAGTTCCTGACCAAGCCGGTGGACGATGTGGCCCTGTTCGCGCGGGTGCGCTCGCTGCTGCGTCTCAAGCTGGTGATGGACGAGCTGCGCCAGCGACAGGAACGGGTGGCGGAGGGCGAGGCGCCCCCCGCTCATGAACCGGCTCCCGAGGGGAGCGCGCAGGTCGTGGTCGCGGCGGGCGACGACAGGACCGCCCAGCGGCTGGCCGCCAAGCTGCCCTCTTACGTCAAGGCGCGGGCCTTCGGCGATCCGGCGGCGGCGACCGCCGCCGCGCGCGAGGGCGCGGACATGGTGCTGATCGACCTGACCAGCGCGAAGTTCGACGGCCTGCGGGTGGTGGCGCGGATACGCTCCGAGGCCGCGTCGCGGAACATTCCCATTCTGGCGGTGATCGACGCGGACAACGCGCAGGCCATGGTCCGCGCGCTGGACATGGGCGTGAACGACGTGGTGTGCCGGCCCATCGACGCGGGCGAGATCGCCGCGCGCACGGCCACACAGCTTCGCCGCAAGCGCTATGCCGACCAGCTTCGCGACCGGCTGGACGAGAGCCTGGAGATGGCCTTCACCGACGCCCTGACCGGCCTGCCCAACCGGCGCTATGTCATGGCGCGTCTGCGCGAGGGCCTGGAGGGGCTGGACCGGGACGGGGAGGCGGTGTCGGTCGCGGTGCTGGACATCGACCGGTTCAAGCAGATCAACGACACCTATGGCCATCAGGCGGGCGACCGGGTGCTGCAAGGGATGGCCGAGCGCATGGGCGCGGCCCTGCGCGCCGCGGACGTGGCGGGCCGGTTCGGCGGCGAGGAATTCCTGATCGTGATGCGCGGGGCGGACGAGGCCGCCGCGCTGGAGGCCGCCGAGCGGGTGCGCGCGGCGCTGGAGGCGCGGCCCTTCATCCTGCGCGAGACGGGCGAGATGCTGACGGTGACCCTGAGCGCGGGCGTGGCCCAGGCCGCGCCGGGCGAGACGGCCGAAGCCCTGATCGCCCGGGCGGACGCGGCGCTGTATGAGGCCAAGGCGGCGGGGCGCAACCGGGTGATGGCGGACAGGAAAAAGGCCGCCTGAAAAGGCGGCCTTCAAACCCGTCGGGAAGATCAGGGCGCGCGGCGCCTACTTGATCTTGCCTTCCTTGAATTCCACGTGCTTGCGCGCGACGGGGTCGTACTTCTTCAGCACGAGCTTTTCGGTCATCGTGCGCGCGTTCTTCTTGGTCACGTAGAAAAAGCCCGTGTCCGCCGTGGAGTTCAGGCGAATCTTGATCGTGGTCGGCTTGGCCATGTCGCGCACCTAGCAAAATAAGACGGCGCGCCAGACCCGATCCGGCGCGTTCGAGCGCGCGAAAATACTCGCAAAGCGCCCCCTGTCAATGCCGCGGGGCGGCTGGGCGCCGGACGAGGGCGATGAAATACAGCGCGGCGATGGCCGAGAAGGCGATCATCAGCCCCCACGGGTCGAAACCGTCCATCGCCATGCCCGACACCGGCGGGCCGACCAGCGAGCCCAGCCCGTAGGCGAAAATGAAGGCCGCGTTCGCCGTGGCCAGCGTGCCGGGCGGCACGCGCTCGCCCATCAGCGCCAGCCCCACCGTGTAGAAGGCGCTGGCCGCGCCGACATACAGGAAGACCAGCGGGAACATCAGGGTCAGCCGGTCGCCCGCCGCGGCCATGACCAGCGGAATGATCGCCGCGGCGCCCGCGATCAGGGCGAGCATGCGCGCCCGCCCGATCCGATCAGCCATGTGCCCCACGGGAATCTGAAGGCACAGCGCGCCCAGCGCCCCGGTGGTGACCAGCAGCCCGATGGCCGTCACCCCCATGCCCAGCCGTTCCGCATAGACCGGCACCAGCGCGAAGAACCCCGTCTCCAGCCCGCCGAACAAGAGCCCCGCCAGCATGGCCGCGGGCGCCAGCATCCCGGCGCGCAGCATGGATTTCAGGCCGGTCTCGTGGGCATGGGGCCGCTCGATCTCGGGGCCCTTGAGGATCAGGATGGGGATGACGCCGAGAAAATAGATCGCCGCGCCCGCGATCCACGGCGCCCATCCTTCCGACCCCAGAAGCGCCAGCACCACCCCGCCCGAGCCGAAGCCCGCCGACAGGACGGTGGCGTAGACCGCCAGCAGGCTGGCGCGCTTTTCTGGCTTGGCGAGCTGGTTGATCCAGGTCTCGCTGGCCACGAACACCACCGTGACCGCGATGCCGATGCCGAAGCGGGCGAGGAACCAGAAGGTCACGTCGCGGAAGACCGGGAAGGCGAGGATTCCCAGCCCGGTGACCAGAAGACTGACGATGATCGCCCAGCGCGCGTTCGCCCGCGCCAGCAGGCCGGGGATGAAGGGGGTGGCGACCATGGTGGACAGGGCGGCGGCCGCCGCGTTGGTGCCCACCAGGATGGCCGAGCCGGTCATGGCGTCCAGATTGAGCGCGACCAGCGGCATCAGCAGGCCGAATCCGCAGCCCGACAGCGCCGCGCACAGGATGGCGGCGGCCAGCGACCGGGAGCGCGCCCGGGCGGGGTCTGTGAGGAAGCTCGCGACCATGGGCGGCTTATAGCCGCGCGACGGTCCTGCGTCCCGCCCGGAATGTCACGAGCGCGGGCCGGGGGCGGGCGCCCAGATGGCGCAGGGCGAGGGTCGGGAAGGGCTGGAGCGCGGGATCGTCCAGCGCGGCCTCGGCCTCCTCGGGCGCCATCCAGACCAGCCGGTCCATGCGGCCCGGCTGGCGCACCGAGTTGGACACCCGCGCCAGCGGCGCGGCGAAGATGCGCGCGTGCCAGCGCGGCGGCGCGTCCGCGGGGCTGACCGCCCGGCCCAGATAGGTCAGCGCGGCCCGGTCCGGCTCCAGCCCGTGCTGGGCCATGCGGCCCCAGACCCCGGGAATGGCGGGCGGTGTCGCCCCGCCGGGCGCGGGCCGCGCGATGAGCAGGCCCAGCGCCTCGAAGCCGGCGCGGATGGCGGCGTCCATGAAGGCGGGCGAGCGCTCGGGCCGTTCGCCCAGCCTGGGCTGGCCGATGCGGCGGCAGGGGGCGGGGGAGGCGCCGTCCCCGGCCGTCAGAGCGGTGATCGGCGCGGCGATCTCGTTGCCGACCCGGCCCAGCGCCACGCGGCGGGTGAGGGGGTCGGCGATAATGAGGGCGGCGGCGGGACGGGGACGGCTCATACCTCCTTCACCTCCGGGCCTCTGCGCGTGACGCGGGCGCAGCGCACCGGAGCGGGGCCCTTCAGATGGGCGTCGAGCTCGGCCAGCACGAAGCGGGTGATGATCGGGATGTCCAGCCCGTGGGCCTCGTCCAGCGCCACCCAGCGCAGATCCTCCAGCTCGCCCGAGCCGTTCAGGGCCATCTCGCCGTGGACCGCCTCGCAGTCGGCGCGGAAGAACCAGGTGTCGTAGCGGCGCGGGCGGCCCGTGGGGGTGATGGCGCGCGCGACGACCTCCAGCGGGGCGGCGTCCGGCGCCAGACCGGCTTCGGCAAAGGGGCGCCACTCGTCGCGCGCCGGGGCGATCTCGCCGGGCCGGGCGATCAGCAGGCCGGTCTCCTCGGCGGTCTCGCGGATGGCCGCGGCCGCGGCAGCGCGGACCCGGCGCGGGGGCAGGGCCCGGCCCATCACGTCCAGCACGCCCGGCGCGGGCTCGCCCGCAAGCGGGGCATAGCCGTCCGTGGGGTCCACGCGCCCGCCGGGGAAGACGTATTTGCGCGGCATGAAGACATGATCGCCAGAGCGGCGCCCGAACAGGATCTCGGGCGGGCCGGAGCGCCGGGCGCGGGTCAGGATCAGCGAGCTGGCCAGCCGGGGACGGCGGACGGAGGGGTGGGGCCTGTCTTTGCTCTTGCCGTGGGGGTCGAAGGGGGAGGGGTCGGTCAGGGCGTCACCGTCTGTGGCTGGGCTTGTGCCCGGCGCGGTCGGGGCGTCCGCGGCCGCCCTTCTTTCGGAAACGGCTCTTGGGCGCCCGTCCCTGTTCGGGCTGGGAAATGATCTCGAGGACCAGACCGCCGGTCACCGGCGCGGCCTCCAGAAGCTTAACCCGAACCGCCATGCCGAGGCGATAGGTGTCCCCGCTGCGTTCGCCCACGAGCGCGTGCGCGGCCTCGTCGTGGACGAAATACTCGTTCCCCAGCCCCGAGATCGGGCAGATGCCGTCCGCGCCGGTCTCGTCGAGACGCACGAAGGCGCCGAAGCGGGTCACGCCGGTGATCCGCCCGGTGAACTCGCCCCCGATCCGGTCGGCCAGGAAGGCGGCGATGAAGCGGTCGGTGGCGTCGCGTTCGGCGGCCATGGCGCGGCGCTCGTTGGAGGTCGTCTCCTCGGCGATGGCCTGAAGCTGGGCGCGCTCCTCGTCGGTCTGCCCGTTCGCGCCCAGCCGCCACGCGCGGATCAGGGCGCGGTGCACGGTCAGGTCCGCATAGCGGCGGATGGGCGAGGTGAAGTGGGCGTACTTGGCCAGGTTCAGGCCGAAATGTCCGATATTGTTGGTGTCGTAGACCGCCTGGGACTGGCTGCGCAGCACCACCTCGTTGACGGTCGCGTAGTGCTCCCCGCCCCGGGCCTGCTTCAGCACGTGGTTGAAGCGGCTGGGAGTGGGGCGCTCGGCGCGGGACCATTTGAGACCCACCGTGGGCAGGAAGCTGACCAGCGAGTCGATCTTCTCCGAGCCCGGCTCGTCGTGGACGCGGTAGATGAGCGGGGTCTTCTTCTCTTCCAGCGCTTCGGCGGCGGCCACGTTGGCCTGGATCATCATCTCTTCGATCAGCTTGTGGGCGTCGAAGCGCTCGCGGGTCTCCACCGCGATGACCGAGCCGTCCTCGCCGATGCGGATCTTGCGCTCAGGCGAGTCGATCTCCAGCGGCTCGCGGCGGTCGCGGGCGGCTTTCAGCGCCGCATAGGCCCCCCAGAGCGGTTCCAGCACGTCCTTCTTCAGGGTCTCGGCCTTGCCGGTTCCCTTGCCGTCGATGGCGTCCTGGGCCTCGTTGTAAGACAGCTTGGCCGCCGAGCGCATCCAGCCGCGGATGAAGCGGTGGCCGCGCTTGTTCCCGGACTTGTCGAACACCATCCGCACGGCCAGGCAGGGGCGCTCCTCGCCCTCGCGCAGCGAGCACAGATCGTTGGACAGCCGCTCGGGCAGCATGGGCACGACCCGGTCGGGCAGATAGACCGAGACCCCGCGCTTGCGCGCACCCCGGTCCAGCGCCGCGCCGCCCTGCACATAGGCCGCCACGTCCGCGATGGCGACGATGACCACCCAGCCCCCGTCGTTCTTCGGGTCGTCGTCGGGCGCGGCCCAGACCGCGTCGTCATGGTCCTTCGCGTCGGCGGGGTCGATGGTGATGAGGGGAATGCCCGTCAGGTCTTCACGGTCGCCCATCTTCACGGGCCTGATCGCCTTGACCTCGGCCTCCTCGGGCTCGGCGAAGCCCTGGGGGATGCCGTGTTCGGCCAGCGCGATGACCGAGCCGGCGCGCGGGCTGGCCGCGTCGCCCACGATCTCGTCGATCACGGCGGTCTTCAGCCCGTGGCGGCGTTCGGATGACAGGCGGACCATGACCAGGTCGCCTTCCTTGGCCTGCGGGCCCTCGCCGCGCACGGGGATCAGCTCGTGCTTGGAGCGGCGGTCGACCGGGACCAGACGCGCCCCGCCGCGATCACCGACACGGAAGACGCACAAGATGCGGTGGGCCGAGCGGCCGAGCTTCTTGATGATGCGGGCGGTGTAGCTGCCGTCGGGCTCGCGTTCGAGCCTGGCGAGGACCTTGTCGCCGATGCCCGCCGCGCTCTCGCCGCGCTTTCCAGCGCCCTCGCCGGGGGCGAGGCGGATGACGGGGGCGTCGTGGTCGAGCTTGACCGGGCGGCACAGCATCTCGCCGTCCACGTCCCGGTCGACGATCTCCAGCACGGTGACGGGCGGCAGCCCGCCCCGCAGAGCGTAGGTCTTGTCGCGGGTCCGCACGATGGTCCCGTCCTCCTCCAGTGTCTTGAGCGCTTCTTTGAGGAGGATGCGGTCATCGCCCTTCAGATTGAGGGCGCGGGCCAGCTCGCGCTTGGAAAAGCGCCCTTCGCCCAGCTTGATCGCCTCGATCAGCGCTTCGCGCGTGAAGGGGGAGGAGGTGTCGTCCGGGTCGGTCTTGCGGGTCAAATCAGGGGCTACGCCTTTTTCGCGGCGGGCTTCTTGGCGGCAGGTTTCTTCGCCGGGGTCTTTTTGGCAGGCGCTTTCTTGGCGGCCGGTTTCTTGGCCGCGGCCTTCTTGGGGGCGGCCTTTTTCGCCGGGGCCTTCTTCTTGCCGCCGCCCTTGGCCGCCTTCGCGGCGATCAGCTCGACGGCCTGCTCCATCGTGATGTCCGCAGGCTCAACGCCCTTGGGCAGGGTGGCGTTCACCTTGCCATGCTTCACGTAAGGGCCGTAACGTCCGGCCATGACCTGAACCGGCCCGCCTTCGGACGGGTGCTCGCCCAGTTCCTTGAGCGGCGCGGCGCTGGCGCCGCGTCCGCGGGGATTGGCCTTCTTGTCGGCGAGGATGGAGACCGCGCGGTTCAGGCCGACCTCGAACACCTCGTCCACGTTGGGCAGGTTCGCGTAAAGCTTGCCGTGGCGTACGAAGGGGCCGAAGCGGCCGATGCCCGCCTCGATCATCTCGCCGTCATCGGGGTGGGCGCCGACCTGGCGGGGCAGGTCGATCAGCATGACCGCCTTGTCCAGCGAGATGTCAGCCAGATCCCAGCCCTTGGGGATGGAGCCGCGCTTGGGCTTGTCCTCGCCCTCGACCGCCATCTCCAGATAGGGGCCGAAGCGGCCGTCCTTCAGATAGATGGTCTGGCCGGTCTCGGGGTGCTCGCCCAGCGCGCCGTCGCCTTCGATGGCCGAGCCGTTCTCGCCCTGGCCGAGCTGGCGTGTGAACTTGCACTCGGGATAGTTCGAGCAGCCCACGAAGGCGCCGTGGCGGCCCAGCCGCAGCGACAGCGTGCCCTCGTTGCAGGCCGGGCAGATGCGCGGGTCCGAGCCGTCTTCGCGCTCGGGGAAGATCAGCGGCGCCAGCGCCTCGTTCATGGCGTCGATCACCTGGCCGATGCGCAGGTCGGCGATGCCTTCCACGTTGGCGGAGAAGTCCTTCCAGAACAGGCGCAGCAGCTCCTTCCAGTCCAGATCGCCCGCGCTGACCCGGTCGAGCTGGTCTTCCAGGCTGGCGGTGAAGTCATACTCCACGTAGCGGGTGAAGAAGTTCTCCAGGAAGGCGATGACGACCCGGCCCTTGTCCTCGGGCACGAAGCGTTTGTCGTCCATGCGGACGTAATCGCGGTCGCGCAGCACCGACAGGATCGAGGCGTAGGTGGAGGGGCGGCCGATGCCCAGCTCTTCCATCTTCTTGACCAGCGAGGCCTCGGTGTAGCGGGGCGGGGGCTGGGTGAAGTGCTGCTCGGCGTAGGTCTTCTCGGCTTTCGCGCCTGCGCCCTGTTCGACCTTGGGCAGGCGGGACTCGCCTTCGTCCTCCTCGTCGTCCCGGCCCTCCTGATAGAGGGCGAAGAAGCCGTCGAAGGTGACCACCGAGCCGGTCGCGCGCAGGGCGAGCGAGCCGTCGGGGTTTTCAAGGTCGATGGTGGTGCGCTCGAGCCGGGCGGCCTCCATCTGGCTGGCCATGGCCCGCTTCCAGATCAGCTCGTAGAGCCGGGCCTGATCGGATTCCAGACGCAGCGAGCCGGGCTTGCGGAAGAAGCTGGTGGGGCGGATCGCCTCGTGGGCCTCCTGCGCGTTCTTGGCTTTCGAGGCGTAGACGCGCGGCTTCTCGGGCACGTACTCGCCGCCGTAATTCTCGTCGATCACCTTGCGGGCCTGGCCCATGGCGCTCCCGTCCATGGTGACGCCGTCGGTCCGCATGTAGGTGATCAGACCGGTGGTCTCGCCGCCGATGTCGATGCCCTCGTACAGGCGCTGGGCGGTGCGCATGGTGCGCTGGGCGTCGAAGCCCAGCTTGCGCGCGGCCTCCTGCTGGAGAGTGGAGGTGGTGAAGGGCGGGGGCGGGTTGCGCTTTGTCGGCTTGGCCTCGACCGCGGCGATCTTCAGATCGGCGGTCTGGATCGCGGCCTCGGCGGCGCGGGCGCGGGCCTCCTCGCCGATGGTCAGCCGGGTGATCTTCTCGTTCTCGAATTTGGACAGCCGGGCGCGGAACGGCGCGGAGCCGCCCGAGCTGACGTCCGCCTCCACCGACCAGTATTCCTGAGGTTTGAAGCGCTCGATCTCGCCTTCGCGCTCGGTGATCAGGCGCAGCGCCACGGACTGCACCCGGCCCGCGGATTTCGCGCCGGGCAGCTTGCGCCACAGCACGGGCGACAGGGTGAAGCCCACCAGATAGTCCAGCGCGCGGCGGGCCAGATAGGCCTCCACCAGCTCCATGTCGACCTGGCGCGGATGGGCCATGGCCTCCTGGATGGCGCTCTTGGTGATCGCGTTGAAGGCCACCCGCTCGATGGTCTTGTCCTTGAGCGCCCGGCGCTTGGCCAGCGCTTCGAGAAGGTGCCAGGAGATGGCCTCGCCCTCGCGATCGGGGTCGGTGGCGAGGATCAGGCGGTCGGCGTCCTTCAGGGCGTCGGCGATGGCCTTCACCTTGGGCGCGGAGCGGGCGTCGATCTCCCACTCCATCGCGAAATCCTCGTCGGGCCGCACCGAGCCGTCCTTGGCGGGCAGGTCGCGCACATGGCCGAAGCTGGCCAGGACGACGTAGTCCGAGCCCAGATACTTGTTGATGGTCTTGGCCTTGGCCGGGGATTCGACGACGACGACGTTCATGAAAGCGGGCACCGGTTGGCGGGAAAAAGGCGCTGGATCAGCGGCGGGCGAAAGTGGGGGCGGCCCTCAAGCCTGTCAACCGCGGCATCATGGGTTGCAGCCATTAAGTTTAATCAGATAGATTACACGTGATGGTAGAAAGGCTTCCTTCCATGAAAGACGGCCCGGACACCCGTGGCTCCGCGGCGGACTCCGCGCGGGCGGCGGCGGACTATCTGGCGGACATGCTCGAAAGCATGGCGGTGGTGGCCCATGGCGCCAGCCTGCACAACTCCGCCGCCCTGTTCTCCGCCGCGCGGCGGATGGTCCGGCAGGAGCAGCTCTATCTGACGGGGCGGACCGCGGAAGCTGACGACGTCTCCTGATCGCATCCACAACGTCCCGTTAACCGATTCAAATGCAGGGTTGAAAAATGCCAGCATGGGTTGCATGCCTGGCCTCGCAACCTGCCTTGGAGGGGCAGACATCTATGGCACAGTTAGACAGGAGTGGACTTGCCCAATCGGCCTCGGCCGATGCCGTCACCGACTACATCACCGACATGCTCGCCTCTCTCGCCGAGCTGGCCGAGAAAGCGCATCTGGACGGTTATCCGCCGATGCTGCTGGCGGTGAAGACGATGGTCGAGGCGGACAGGGATGCCGCCTGAATACTGACCGGGCGGCAGGTTCAGGCCGACAGCCGGACCATGCCGCCCGCTTCCATCTCACATCGCCCCGCCAGCTCCAGCTCGACCAGCGCGGCCATGACCGCGCGCACCGGGGCGCCGGAGAGCCGGGCGAGCTCGTCCTTTGAAATCGGACTGGGCGAGAGGAGTTCCAGCACGCGCTCGCGGACCTGATCGGCCTCGCGCTCCAGCGCGTCGCCGTCGGGGCGTTCGTCCTCGTAGCTGAAGCCCGAGGGCTCGCTGAGGCCGGGGCGGGGCGCGCCTTCGAGTATCTCGATCACATGGTCGGCGCTCTCGACCAGGGCCGCGCCCTGGCGCAGCAGGCGGTTGGCGCCCTTTGCGCGCGGGTCCAGCGGCGAGCCGGGCACGGCCATGACCTCGCGGCCCTGCTCCAGCGCATAGCGGGCGGTGATGAGCGAGCCCGAGCGCTCGGCCGCCTCGATCACCACCACGCCCAGAGACAGGCCGGAGATGAGGCGGTTGCGGCGGGGGAAGTCGCGGGCCGAGGGGCTGTAGCCGGGCGGGGATTCGCTGACCAGCAGGCCCTGCCGGGCGATGGCGCTGTGAAGCTCGGCGTGCTCGGGGGGATAGATCGTGGCGATCCCGCCCGCCAGCGCGGCCACGGTGCCGGTCTCCAGCGCGCCGGCATGGGCCGCGCCGTCGATGCCGCGGGCGAGGCCGGAAACCACCGTCACGCCCCGCTCGCCCAGATCGCGGGCCAGCGAGCCGGCGAAGCGCAGACCCACGCCCGAGGCGCCGCGCGAGCCCACGATGGCGCAGGCGGGCCGGGCATCAGGATCGAGCGGCCCCATCACCGACAGGACGGGCGGGGGCGGGTCGAGGGCGGCGAGGGCTTTTGGGAAGTCCGGCTCGCAGGCGCAGAGCAGGCGGGCGCCGATCCGGTCGTGATGGTCGAGCTCGGCCTCGGCCTGCTCGCGCGGGACGGCGGTGAACTTCGTCTTTCCGCCGCGGCTGGCGAGGCGGGGCAGGGCGTCCAGCGCCGCGCCCGCGGTTGAAAACCGGTCGATCAGCTCGCGGAAAGTGACCGGCCCCACCCTGGAGGTGCGGGCCAGACGCAGCCAGTCGGTGCGCTCGGCGAAGCTGAGCTCCCGCCGCGTCACGCGGCGGCGTCTTTCTTCTTCGCGCCGATCTTCGGCTCCTCGCCCTTCATGAGGCGGGCGATGTTGGATTTGTGCCGCCAGTAGAGCAGCGCGGCGAGGAAGACCGCAAGAACCGCCACGTCAGGCCTGTCGAAGGCCAGCGCGAGGAGGGGCGCGGCGGCGGCGGCCACCAGGGCGCTGAGCGATGAGATGCGCGCCAGCAGCGCCATGCCCAGCCAGGTCGCGCAGACCAGAAGGCCCACCGGCCAGGCGGCGGCCAGCAGGACCCCGAGGAAGGTCGCCACGCCCTTGCCGCCCTTGAACTTCAGCCAGATCGGGAAGCAGTGGCCGAGAAAGGCCGCCCCGCCCGCCACCAGCCCGGCGGGCGTGGATACGGCGAAGGTGAAGATCAGGCAGGCCAGACCCGCCTTGCCCGAATCGAGGATCAGGGTGGCCAGCGCCAGATCCTTGCGCCCGGTGCGCAGCACGTTGGTCGCTCCGATGTTTCCCGATCCCTGCTGGCGGATGTCGCCCAGCCCCGCGAGCCTGACCAGCACCAGGCCGAACGGGATGGAGCCGAGCAGATAGCCGCCCGCGGCGGCGAGGAGGAGCAGGGGGTCGACGGTCATGATCGCTATCTCAGGTTTCAGCCTGGTGGACTATCGCGCCTTCGACCATGGTCAGCAAGACGAGGCCGTGGAGCCTGCGGCCGGAAAAGGCGCTGGGGGCCTGGCTGACCGGTCCGTCGCGGCCATGGACCACCGGGGCCTGGGGGTCGAAGACGATGAGGTCTGCGGGCGCGCCCTCCGCGATCCGGCCCTGCTGGACGCCCAGAAGGTCGGCGGGGCCGGAGGTGACCGGGCGGAGTGCTTCGAGCAGGCTCAGGCGGCCCTCGGCGTAGAGGGTGCACAGGGCGGGCAGCAGGGCCTCGATGCTGGCCGAACCGGGCACGGCGTCGGAGAAGGGGTTGGCCTTGGCGTCGGCGGGCAAAGCGAGGTGATCGCTGACCACCGCCTCGATCAGGCCTTCGGAGATGGCCGTGATCAGGGCCTCGCGGTCGCTCTCCGCGCGCAAAGGCGGGTCGAGGCGGTGGCGCGGATCGAACCCGCCCATGTCCACCTCGTTGAACATCAGATGGGTGGCGGGAACGCTGGCGGCGATCTCCAGCCCCCTCCGGCGCGCGGCGGCGACCGCGGCGAGCCCCTCGGCGGTGCTGACCCGGTCGAACAGGACCAGCGCGCCGGTCAGCTCGGCCAGCGCGGCGACGCGCTCGATGCCGATGCGCTCGGACACGCCGGGGCGCACGGGCAGGCCCATGCGCACGCTCATGTCGCTCTCATGGGCGATGGTTCCGGCGCTGAGGAAGGGATCCTCCGGGCTCAGGCTCACCCAGGCGTCGAATCCGCTGGCATAGGCCAGCAGACGCCGGATCAGGCGGGTGTCGGCGATGGGGCGTCCGCCATCGCCCACCAGCCCCGCGCCCGCGCGCAGCATCAGGCCGATCTCGTTGATCTCGATGCCGTCGGAGGTGGCCAGCCCCGCGGCGGCCAGCCGGACCGGGGCGGTCAAGGCGCGCGCGGCGATCAGCTCGATATGCTCGGGCCGGCTGATCCCGGTTCCGCTCAGGGGGGAGAGGGTGATCGTGCCGATCCCCGAGGACGCGGCGGCGGCCATCAGCGTGTCCAGGCTCTCCGCGCCCGAGCCGCCTGGCTCGGCGCAGTGGGCGCGCAGATCGACTAGGGCGGGGGCGACGACCCGGCCGCGCGCGCTGACGACCTCGTCATCGGGGCCGGCGGGCAGGGCGTCGCCGATCTCGGCGATGCGACCGTCCTCGATGCGGATGTTGGCGGGGCCGTCATGGCCCGAAGCAGGATCGACGAGGCGGGCGCCGGTGATCAGGGTCGCGCTCATGGGGTGATCTCCGTGCGCTCGCCGGACCGTTCGGCGATCAGCTCCAGCACCGCCATGCGGATCGCCACGCCCGCCTCAACCTGATCGAGGATGGTCGAGCGCTCGGGGTCGTCGGCCAGCGCGCTGGTGATCTCGACGCCCCGGTTCATGGGGCCGGGATGCATGACGAGGCAGTCGGGCTGGGCCGTCTCCAGCCGGTCATGGGTCAGCCCGTAGAGCGCGGCGTACTCGCGCTCGGACGGGATCAGGCCGCCCGCCATGCGCTCGCGCTGGATGCGCAGGGTCATCACCGCGTCGCAGCCCTCCAGCGCGGCGTCCAGATCGTGGAACACCGTCGCCCCCCAGCGGTCGGCGTCGGCGGGCAGCAGGGTGGCCGGGCCGCACAGGCGGACCTCGGCGTTCAGGAGGTTCATCAAGGACACGTTCGAGCGCGCGACCCGCGAGTGCAGGATGTCGCCCACGATGGCGATGCGCCGCCCGCCGATCTCGCCCCAGCGCCGGGTCAGGGTGAACACGTCCAGCAGGGCCTGGGTGGGGTGCTCGTGGGCGCCGTCGCCCGCATTGACGGTGGAGACGCCGGTCAGCTCGGAGAAGAACTTCGCCGCGCCGGGGCTGGAATGGCGCACCACCAGAAGGTCAGGGCGCATGGCCGCCAGCGTCTCGGCGGTGTCCGCCAGGCTCTCGCCCTTCTTGATCGAGGCGTTGCCCGCCGAGAAGTTCACCACGTCCGCGCCCAGCCGCTTTCCGGCCAGCTCGAAGCTCGCCAGCGTGCGCGTGGACGCCTCGAAGAACAGGTTGATCTGGGTCAGGCCCTTGAGGCTGGAGCCCTTCTTGTCGCGCTCGGCGTTGCGGGCCAGATGCCGCTCGGCGCGCTCGAAGATGATGCGCACGTCCAGAGGGTTGAGACCGGAAACGCCCAAGAGGTCCCTGTGGGGGAAGGCGTAGCTGAAACCGGCCTCGCTCATGGGGCGCTCCTGAAGGCTTCGCGGGGGTATAGAGGCGGGCGCGCGGACGGGCAAGCCTCGCCGCGTCAGAGGGATAGCGCGATTCCGACCGCGACCGGCAGCACGATGGCGGAGATCAGCACCGACAGGGTGATCATGCCCGCGGTCAGTTCGCGCTCGCCGTCGAAGGCGTCGGCCATGGCGTAGATGTAGGCGGCCGCCGGGGCGCTGAGCGCCAGCACCAGCAGCGCGCCCAGCTCGGGCGGGAAGCCGGCCAGCCGCGCGACGAGGAGCGCCAGCGCGGCAGGCGCGACCACCCGCAGCCCCGCGCCCAGAAACAGGATCGCCACCCGCCCGCGCAGGGCGGAAAAGCGCAGGCCCGCGCCGATGGACAGCAGGATCACCGACAGCGCGCCGGACCCCACGATGTCGATAGGCGCCTGCACGACCTCCGGCAGGGGCGGGGCGAACAGGCCCAGCGCCGCGCCCGCCACGCAGGCGAGCAGCACCGGATCGCGGCTGACCGGCTTGAGCGCCGCGCGCAGATTGCCGTCCCGGGCCAGCGCGAAGGAAAATGCGGCGGTGGCCGAGCAGATCACCAGCCCGGCGGCGACGATGGCGGCGGGTGCGGCCCCGGCGGTATCGCCGAACAGCCGGTCGGAGACGGCGAGAAAGAAAATCACGTTCCAGCAGGCCGCGACCGCCACGAGGCTGGCGCGGACCTGTCCGCCGCGCGCAAAGATACGCCCGGCGATGAAGGCCACGAGGGCGGAGGCGGCGGTCAGGCCGAAGGCGGCCAGCGCGATCCGCCCCGTGCCCGGCGCGCCCAGATCTGCGCGGGCCAGCATGATCAGGACCACCGCGGGGAACAGCACCCGATAGGTCAGCGCGTTGATCCCGCGCCAGTATTCGCCCGGCATCCAGTTGGACGCGCGGATGACATAGCCGAAGGCGATCACGACGAAGACGGGGATGAAGGCGGACAGGATCAGCGCGGTCATAACGTGGTCGCCACCCAGATCCAGAACGGCATGGCGAGCGCGGCCAGCAGCGTGGTGGCGGTGACGTGGCCCGCGGTGAGTTCGGAATCCCCGCCCATCTCGCGCGCCAGCACATAGGCCGCCGCCGCGCCGGGGGTCGATCCCACGCCTGCCAGCACGGCCAGCGCGATGCCCTCCACCCCCAGCGCCAGCCCGATGGCGATGAACATCACGGGCGCGACGATCAGTTTCAGCGCCACCGCCAGGATCAGGATGCGTGGGCGGGCGCGGATGGCCGAGAAGTCCAGACCCGCGCCGATGCACAGCAGGATCAGGGGCAGGGCGGCGCGGCCCGCCAGATCGATGGTGTCGGCGACCGCGCCGGTCTGGAACAGGCCTGCCGCGTTCGCCGCCGCGCCCGCCAGACAGCCCAGGATCAGCGGGTTGGTGACGATGCGCATCCCCACCCGGACCGCGTCCGGCTTGACCGCGCTGGCGCCCCAGACGGTGAGCACGGCCACGCACATCACGTTGACCAGCGGCACGGTGGGCGCGAACACCAGAGCGGCCAGCGCGGCCCCCTCGGGGCCGAAGGCGGCGGGCGCCAGCGCCAGCAGGACGAAGCCGTTCCACCGCACCCCGCCCTGGAACAGGCTGGTGAAGCTCGGCCCCGAGACGGGCAAGGGGCGGAAGGCCAGGCAGATCGCGCCCATGGCGAGGAAGGCGAGGGTGACCGCGATCAGGAAAGACCCTGCGGGCAGGCCGGCATAGTCCGCCCGGCTGATGGTCGCGAACAGCAGGGCGGGCAGCAGCGCCTGATAGGACAGCCGGTTGATGCCGCCCCACAGATCGCGCGCGACCAGCCCGGTGCGCCTCAGCGTCCAGCCCAGCGCGATCACGCCGAAGATCGGGACCAGGGCGGCCAGCACCTGTTCAGGGCTGGCGCCGGTCACTCCGAGAAGCCTTCGGGCGGACGCGCGCCCCCTGCGATGCGGTCCAGCGCGGCCTGAAGGATGCCCGCGGCGGCCTCGGCGTCGACGAAGTCCTTGCGGTGGCTGGGCTTCACCCCCGCCTCAATCAGCCGCTCGGTGGCCGCGAAGGTGGACAGGCGCTCGTCCTGATAGGCGACGGGCACGTCGCGGATGCGCATCAGGTTGGTGGCCAGCGAGCGGGAGGACTGGGCGCGCCGGCCGTCCCCGCCATCCATGTGCAGGGGCATGCCGATCACGAGGCCCTTGCAGCCGCGCTCGTCATACAGATGGAAGATGCGCGTCGCGTCGGCGGTGAACTTGGCGCGCTGGATGGTCTCCAGCGGCGTGACCAGCGTGCGGTCCGAATTGCACACCGCCACCCCGATGGTCTTCGAGCCGGGGTCGAGGGCCATCAGAGGCCCCTTGGGCAGGTGGGCGGGGTCGAGAAACAGCATGGCCCAGCGCTCTACACTGAAGCGGGCCGGGTGGCAAAGCCGCCTACAGCCCGTCCACCCGCGCGGGCTCCAGAATGATGGAGATGATGCGCTCTACCAGCGCGAAATCGCGATACAGCGCCTCGATCCGGGCGCGGTCGGACATGGGGGTGAACAGCGAGCCGGGCTCGAACAGATTGCCCGTATCCGCCGCGATCAGCATCTCGCCCCGGCCCTCGCCCTCGGCCAGACCCTCGTCGAACACCGCGCGGACATTCTTGCCCCGCAGGGCGTCTTCCAGCTCCAGCAGACGCTCCATGAAGCTGGGCGTGACCAGATAGCGGGCCATGACCTGATCGGTGCCGTAAACCTCGAAGATCGAATTGAATTTCGGGTCGGGCAGGCCGATGCGGGCCAGGCCGTGACGGCCCGCCGACTTCGCCCAGCGTTCGAAGGCGTTGAAGATGCCGCGGTCGCGGGTGACCAGGGTGACGCCCTCGATGGTGCGGGGGAAGGCGATGCGGATGAGCACGCCGCGGAAGACGGTGACGTAATAGGTGCGCCTGCGGGAGCGCCGCCGCTGCTGCAGATGAGCTTCGTAAAGCTCGAACTCGGCGCCGTGGGACTCGCCCGCGAAATGGTCCTCGAAGCTGCGCCGGTCGCTGTTCGGGATCAGGCCGTGGCTGGCGAATTCGCTGAAATGGACCGGGGAGGCGGGCGTCTGGGCGTAGCGCAGGCCGAAGGCCTCGGCGAGCCGGTCGTTGAGCGCGGCCTTGACCTCCCGGCTCAGGGCGGTCATCCGCCGCGAGCCAAGCGTGTAGGCGCCGAAGGCGGCGGCCATGGCGGCGAAGAAGATCATCGGGCCGGGGAGCCCGGTCTGGGAGAGCAGCACCACGGTCAGAGCGGCGAGGCCCACCGCCGCGACGCCGCCGATCGCGACCTGGCGGACGGCCTTCTTCCGCCGCGCCTCGAAGCCGTCGAGGAAGGGCTTGAGTTCGGACCAGACCGTGTCGAAATCGCGCATCGCGTTCCCCGGAAATGAAAGCGGGCGCCGGTTGCCTGGCGCCCGCAGACTTTCGTGATCGCGCCGCGTTCTAGCGGCGGCTGCGCGCGATGCGCTCGATCTCGGCCTGGACCTTCTCCTCCACGATGGAAGGCAGGTTGTCGTCCAGCCACTGCTTGAGCATCGGCTTCATCAGCTCGCGCACGATGCCTTCGAGGGTCTGGTTGTTGTCGGTGGCCACTTTCAGGCTCCCTGACAGGGCGGCGAAGGCGCCCGCCGCGGCGCTGGCGGTGGTGTCGGCGACCAGCCGGTCCTCGTCCATGGAAGGGGCGGGCTCAGGCTCGAAGGCCTCCGCGACCGGTTCAGGCTCGGGTTCCGGGGCGCTTTCGACCTCGGCCTCGGCTTCCGCGTCCTCGTCCTCACGGTCGAGGATCATCAGGTCATCGGCGATGGCCATGGGATCGGTGCCCAGCCCGTCCTCCTCGACCTTTTCGGTGAGTTCGAGCACGTCGCCGTCGTCCTCGTCCTCCTCGGCGGCCGCCTCCTGAGGCACGTCACCGAAGTCGTCGGGATCGAAGGCGTCTTCGGTCTCGGGTTCCGCCGCGGCGGCCTCGGGCGCTTCGACGCCCTCGTCGTCCTCGTTGATGATCCGCCGGATGGAGGCGAGAATCTCCTCCATGGTCGGTTCTTGTTCGGCGCTCTGGGCCATGGCGGACATCCCTCGTTCGGCGCGCGAGTCATGCGCTTCGCGCGCAAGGTTACGGGCGTCAGCCGAGTCGTGTCCAGCGCTGTTGAAGGCGGCGGGGGTCAGCGGCCCCAGAGATCGCCGGGCATGAACGAGTTGTCGAACTCGCGCGTCTGCCGGACCACGTCCACCGGCAGGCCCAGGCTCTCGGCGTAGAGCGAGCCGATGGCCTGGCGCAGCACGTAGGCGGCCACCTGCAGGTCGCGCTCGGCCTGCACCAGCTGGAGGCGCGAATCGAGCAGGGTCTGCTGGGTCTGAAGCACGTCCAGCGTGGTCCTGAGACCCACCAGCGCCTCCTGCTCGACGCCCTCGAAGGCGATCTCGTTGGCGCGCACCGCCTCGCGGCTGGATTCGATCACGGCCTGGGCTGTCAGGTAGTCGTTCCAGGCGTTGGTCACGTCCTCGATGACGTTGCGCCGGGCGGAGACGATCAGAAGCCGCGCCTCGTCCACGCCGGCCTGGGCCTGACGGACCTGGGAGCGGTTCAGCCCGCCGGTGAAGATGGGCACTGAGACCCGCGCGCCGATGGACGCCGAACCGCGGGCGCGGCCGGTGAAGTCCGACTGGCGCGATTCAGACGCGCTGGCGGTCAGGCTGGCCTCGGGCAGGAGGGCGCCGCGGGCGATGCGGACCTGCTGGCGGGCGGCCTCTTCCTGATACTGGGCGGAGATGATGGCGGGGTTGCGCACCGTTGCGGTCTCCGCGGCCATGCCCAGGGATTCGGGCAGGGCGGGCAGGGAGTCCGGGGCCTGCACTTCCAGCGCCTGCACGCCCACCACGCGCTCATACTGGGCGCGGGACGCGGCGAGCTGTGCCTGCGCGGCGGAGAGCTGGGCTTGGGCGGCGGCCACGGCGGCTTCGGCCTGGGCGACGTCGGTGCGGGTGATCTCGCCGACCTCGAACCGGTCGCGGGAGGCACGCAGCTGCTCGTTGAGCACTTCGACGTTGTTGCGGCGGATCGAGACGACCTGGGTGTCGCGCACGATGTTCATGTGCGCGGCGATGGCGTCGAGCAGGACCTGCTGCTCCACGCTGAGAAGGCCCGCGCGCGCCGCTTCGATGCGGGCGATGGCCGCGTCGATGTTTCCGTCGATCCTGCCGCCGCGATAGAGTGGCTGGCTGGCGGAGACCGAATAGCTCAGGTCCGGCGCGCTCGAGCCGCCGCCGCCCGTTCCCGTCCCGGGGATCGGATTGCCGTCCTCGTCCACGATCGGTGCCGAAGAGCCCGTGCCCGGCCCCCAGCTCGTGCCGTCGCCGATGTCCGCGCCTGCGCTGATGGAGGGGAGCCGGCCCGCGCGGGCCTGATAGAAGCCCTCTTCGGTCTGGCGCAGCCGGGCGCGCTCGGCGGCGAGCACCGGATTGGACTGGTAGGCGGCCGCCAGCGTCTCTTCGAGCGTCTGGGCCGCGGCGGGCGCGCCCATGGCAAGCGCGAGGAAGAGGCTGGCCGCGAGCGGCGTGCGAGAAATCTTCATGGCCTTGATCACCTGATCCCCTGATGCCCCGCCGTGGGTCCGGTGCGGGTCCGCCGCGGGATGTAGGACGCCCCGCCAGAAAAGTGAACAGTGTTCACTTTATTTTTTCAAAACACGAATCCCGGCTCGGTCTCGAACCCGGGCAGAAGGCTGACATTGGCGTCGAACACGGTCCGGCCGCCGGCCGCGCCCCCGGCGCGGGTATAGATCATCGCGCGGGTCACCGGCCCCTGGCGCACGAACACGGCCAGACGGCCGTTCTCGGCGAGCTGGTCGAGCCAGGCCTGGGGGACGGCGTCCACCGCGCCATTGACGAAGATGACGTCGAACGGACCCTGGCCGGGCGCGCCCGCCTTGAGGTCGCCCTTGACCACGACCGCGTTGTCCGCGCCGATCTCGGCGAGCCGTTCGGTGGCGCGCTGGACCAGCCGGTCCTCGCTTTCAAGGCCCACGACCGTTTCGGCGATCCGGGCGAGCACGGCGGTGGACCAGCCCCGCCCGCAGGCGATGTCCAGCACGATGTCGCCCTTGGCGATGCCGGCGGCCTGGGCCAGCTTGGCGAAGTCGCGGGGGCGCGGCATGACGCGGTTCTCGCTGATTTCCGCCTCGGTTTCGGCATAGGCCTTGGCCTGCCGCGAGCGGGGGACGAAGCGCTCGCGCGGAATCGCAAGCAGCGCGTCCTGCAGGTCGCGGCTGGTGACGTCGGCGGTGCGGATCTGGCTGGCCACCATCGCGCGGCGCGCGGTCTCGAACTCGGTCATTCTTCGCCTGGGCCTCCGTGAATGGTCGCCGCGCTTATATCCCGCGCCCCGAGCGCGAGGCAATGCGACCGGCGCCGCACGCTCGCGTGATCGCTGCGAGGGGTGCGTGAAGCGCGTTGCGGGGGGCGGATTCGGGCGCTATAGGTGTGCGCCTTCACCACCGAGGCGCCATGGCGGAGTGGTGACGCAGAGGACTGCAAATCCTTGCACCCCGGTTCGATTCCGGGTGGCGCCTCCATCCTTTCCCTCCTTCGCTGGCCGTCGGCGGACCGTCCTTGAACGGACCGGCCCGCCGCGATCCGTCGCGAAGGGGCGTGATTCATTCAGCGGCGGTCGCGTGAGGGTGATCCTTGACCCCGGCCTTGACCAGTTCGGGCTCCAGCCGGCCGGTGATGAACAGGAAGAACATCCGGAAATCGCTGATCAGCGACCACAGCGGATGGATGAAGGTCGCCGGCTTGTTCTTCTCCACGAAGGCATGGCTGACCCAGGCGAAGAAATATCCCGCCACGGGCGGCAGCAGCAGCATCCACCAGGTCTGCGTGACCAGCGCATACGCCAGGATCAGCAGCGACAGCGCCGTGCCGACATAGTGCCAGGCGCGGGTCTGGGGTCTGGCGTGCTCGCGCAGATAGAAGGGCCAGAACTCGGCGTAGGTGGCGCAGCGCTTGGAGGCGGCGTCGGTCATGGTCGGTCTCCCCGTCTCGGCCGCGGCGCTCGGCGGCCGCGTGTCGGCGCGAGCCTAGCACGGGCGGCGGGCGGCGGGCGATTCGTTGGAGCGGCTGCGGGGCGCCGAAGTAAACCTTTTTCACTCAATCGCTTGTATCGTTAGCGCGCTGTTAACCACCGACTCAGTATTTCTTTACATGTCTTCCCCGGAAGACACCCCACCATCCACCCAAGCCTTTTCGGGAGCCCCACCGGCTCCCGATTTTTTTTCGCGGGATCGGGACTTTCCGCAGACGGTGTGAAACAACCGTCTTGCCCCCGCGGAATCGGATTGCTAAAGACCACGCCTCGCTTGCGAGAGTGTTCCCCGGTAGCTCAGTTGGTAGAGCAAGCGGCTGTTAACCGCTCGGTCGCTGGTTCGAGTCCGGCCCGGGGAGCCATTTCTCACCTTTCGCAACTTCGTAGCCCGCCTCACCGTCCCCGGTGGGGGCGGCTGCGTGCGTTTGGGCGAGCGTTTCATCAAGCAAATCAAAGGGCTCGTTAAAGTCGGCGGTCAGTTCGCCGTTCGCCCAGGTGCAGTTCGAAAGTACGTAGTTCAGGAGGTTGCGTTTCTGGGTCGGCGAGCCGGTTTTGAGCGCTTCGGCGGCTTCCTGTCCCAGCCGGAGAATCGTCAGGCCGGCTTCAAACTGCGAATCGTCGGCGTCGTCGAAGCGCGCGAGGTCCGCGAGGCAACGCTTTCGCTCGTCCCGCCAGGTCGCCTGCAGGCGGGTATAGAAATTCTCGGTGATCTTGCCGTCCAGCTTGTCGACATACATCGCCATCATCCGATCCTGCAGGCGGTCGTGTTCTGCCTGAATGCGGGCGCGGGCCTCTTTCTGATCTCGGGTGCGCTCCTCCTCGCTTTCCTTGAGGGCCCGGCGAATGAGGTCGAACACCTCATCATCGAGACGCAGCCGGCCGAGCAGAGCGGCGAACTTCTCCTCCAGCACCTCCTCGCGCACATAGGGCTCGCCGCATTTTCCCTTGAAGCCGGTGCAGTGGTAGTAGACGTACTTGCGCTTCTTGATCTCGCCGACCATCGCGCAGCCACAGTGACCGCACTTCATGACCCCTGAGAACGGGAAGTCACGCGGGCCGGAGCGGAGCTTGGAGGCGTTGCGACCGTCGAGCACGTCCTGGACGGCATTCCAGAGGTCAATATCAATCAGCGCCTGATACGAGCCGTCATAGCGATGGCCGTTCCAGTCGAACGTGCCGGTATAGATCCGGTTTCGCAGGATCTTGTGCGCCGTGGCCATGCTCACGCCCGTGCCGCTCTTGCGATAGGCGAGCCCGGCCTCGCGCGCCTTCTTGGAGACGGCGCGGAGCGAATACTGCCCCGTCGAGTACCACTCGTAGAGCTTCTGGACGAGCGGGGCGAGTTTCGGGTCGGGAACGATGATCTTCTTCCCATCCGCGCCCTCGACATTGAGATACCCGAGCGGCGCCGCACTGGGCCACAGGCCCTGCTCGGCCTTTTCGAGCATGCCTTTGCGCACCTCCTCGGAGAGGTTGTCGATATAGTTCTTCGCCATCAGCACCTTGATGCCGTGCATGAACTTTTCCGAGGATCGCGAGTCCGAAGACAGCACGACGCCTTCCTTCACGAGATGAATCTCGAGATCGAGGTCATCAAGCGTCACCCAGTCCTTGAGATTCCGGTAGAGCCGGTCCGTCTTCTCCACGAGGATGGTGCCGATACCCGGATGCTCATCCAGGAACCGGAGCATCTCGTTGAAACTGGTCCTGCCGGAGGCCTTGGCGGTTTCGACGTCGATAAATTCTCGCGCGACGGCCATCCCGTTGGTGATGGCGTATTCGTTCAGCAGCTTGAGCTGCGCGGGAATGGAGAACCCTTCACGGTCCTGTTCCTTTGACGACACCCGCGCATACACCACGGCGCGGGTGCGATCAGGTTCAATACGCCGCTGGCGCGTTTTGCGGGTCTTCGCCATCGATATCTCCGTCTGTCCTTCTGCAGGCCAGAACTCTGACCCGTCTGGATCGCGCAGCCGATCCTAACGCAATTGTTCGCGGCGTGAGGACTCAGGGTCAATGAGAAATCGACTTAACTTTTCTCATTGTTATCTGACAGACGTCAGTGAGATCGGCGAGCATCCGGCGTGCCTGGTTTTCAGAGACCGGACGTCCATATCGGCGGCTGAAGTAATCTGCGGCATCCCGCGCGAGGGCGTCCGAAAACTGGTGGCCTCGCACGCGCGGCCGATGGCGGACAATGTCAGCCGGGATGGAAGGTATGCGCGCCTTCATCGGCCGCCGCCAAATTCGGGGGCGTCAGGCCGGATTATCGCGATGCGTGGTTCAACACGGGCGGAACCGACCCGGGATGGGTGGTGCGAGCGACGTGAGGAGAGGCGATCCGTCATCTCGCGAATTTCTCGTCTCGACAGCGCTGGCGGGAGTCGAATTCCTGAGAATTGAAAGCAATGCTCTGCAAAGGCCCGCCGTTTGGCAAGAAAACCAGTATTTGAAGGGGATCAATTCCGGGTCATGATGCCTCGGACGTTCTGCTACACGCCGCGACGGTGCGTGAATCCTTCCGTCACCAATTCGGGTGTCTAGAAGGATTGAGGTGGTCGGTGTCCAGGCGCAGACCAAGTGGTTGGAGCCTGATCTTCCCATTGGTCTGATCACAACGCGCATTCACGGGCAATGAATGGGTCGATAGCCCGGCGCGGATCGCCCGTGACGATATGTTCAGCTAATCCCCAACTCCTTCGAACCGGCTGGCGGCTACAGTATATGGTGTCATGTGGCTATTGGGTCACTAAATGTGGACAGTCGGCACGAATCGGGGAAAAATTGGCTGAATCAAGTTAACCTGATCTTTATCCTCCCGCAGATCGCATTATCCTGTGCGTGCGGTCGAGTGATTCGTTCTGCGGCACGGTCGGGCTGAACCGGCCTCGCGCACAACCTTCCCAGCGCGTGCGCTTCTGATCGGCTCTGATGCCGGTTTTCGCCAGGAATTCGAGCGTCAGCTCAGATCGTGGGGATGCCAAAGGCTATCGCGCCGAAGCGTGTGGGGAAAGGACGGCCTCCCGAACTTGCCGGTGCAGGAAAGCCGTCCCTTCGCCCGATTTGTCCGACTCGTCCAAGTCGGCGTCTTGTCCATTAGCGAGGCACCGCCCAGCACACAAGAGTGTTGAGTGCCAAGGTCAGACGTCGGCTGGACCTCCATTTTAAGGAACCATCCAGCCATGACGGCTAAATTCTCTTTCTTCCCCGTTGGATGCGGGGACATGACGTTGGTGGAAACCGATAACGCCAAGTTTATCCTCATCGACGTGAACATTCGTCTCGCAGCGGACGACGTCGCGGACGATACCCCCGACGTGGCGCAGCAGCTCCGAGATCGACTGCCGACTGACATTCAGGGACGCCCTTACGTCGACGCGATGATGCTCACGCATCCCGACAAAGATCATTGCAGTGGTCTTGAGCGCCATTTTCATCTGGGTCCGATCGATACCTATCCGAAAGATAGCGGCAAGATCATCATCCGCGAGATGTGGTCATCGCCCATCGTGTTCCGGCGGGCATCGAAATCGCACGCGCTTTGTTCTGACGCAAAGGCTTGGGCCAAGGAGGCACGGCGGCGCGTCAACCAGTACAAATCCATCGGGTTCTGCCCGGATCAGGAGCGGATCCTGATCCTGGGTAAGGACATCGACGGTAAAACGGATGATCTCGGTGCAATCCTGATCCCGACCGGCGCGACATGGTCGATGATCAACGGACAGTTCGATGCATCTTTCTCAGCCGTGCTGCTCGCCCCCTTGCTCCGTGACGACGAAGACGAAGAAGATCTCCTGACCAAGAACAACTCCAGCGTTATAGCCCGTATGAAGCTGGGAAGCAGCTACGAACCGGATGCGGCGCGATTCCTTGTGGGAGGCGACGCTGAGGTGGCGATCTGGGAGCGCATCTGGGAGGACCACTCAGAGGATGCTGAGAACCTTCTGGGATACGATCTGCTTCTCGCGCCCCATCATTGCAGCTGGCATTCCCTATCCTGGGACAGCTGGAGCGAACTCGGAGAAGACGCCGAGGTAAGTACGGACGCAAGAAATGCGCTCGGTCAGCCGCGCGACGGCGCGGTGATCGTGGCCAGCTCAAAACACATCTCGGACGATGACAGTGACCCGCCCTGCATCAGGGCCAAACGGGAGTACCAGTCGATCCTCAAGGAAATTGAGGGCGGGGAGTTCATCTGCGTCGCCGATCACGGCGACGAGCCGCTTGAGTTCGACGTGAAGCCGGGCGGCCTGGAGAGAATCGAAAAGGCGAAGAAACATGTCGCGTTCGCGGCGCCGGCGATCGGCCGGCAACCCATCGCGCATGGTTGAGAGGCGCCGCCTCTTGGACTGGAACGCCGTCCTCTTTGCGGTTCGTGAGTTTTCGGCCCATCCCGGGATCGCTCTCGTGGATGGGCCGGAGGCCACCGACGGCGGCGCCGCTGCGGTGTTCGAGTTCAATCTGGGCTTTGGCTCGCGATCGCGGGCACGGGGCGAAAGCCGGTCCGGGGTGAGGCCCATAGAGCAGGTCAGACTAAGCTTCCCACCCGATTTTCCGCTTTCTGACCCGGAAATATCTTTGCGGCCCGACTTCAGCCGAGACCATCCCCACGTTCAGCCCGTCCTCGCCGACGGCGGCCGCGTCGTTCCCTGCGTAGTCGATGCCCCCCTCGGCGAGTTTATCGCGGCGGCGGGCTTCTTCGCCTTGGCCCAGCAGACAATGAGCTGGCTCCAGAACGCGGCCGATCGGCGGCTTATGGAGGGCGGCAACGGCTGGGAGCCGGCAAGGCGCGACGCTATCACTGACTTCTTGGTTGCGAACGAGGCGGAACTGCGCGCGCTCGCGGAAGGGCGCGGCGGGTTCCAGATTCTCGAAACGCGCTATCTGTGTGAGGCCAGTGAAGGTCTGACCCCACGGTTCCAAGGCGTTCTAGGCGCGAGGACGAACCTCAAGGCCGAACTCAGCGAAGGATTGGTGAAGCGGGGAATCGCGGCTGGCCGGGGTATTTCCGTCGTCCTCTGGTCGGATGGCTCCGCCCAAAATGGGCTGCATGTCTGTGACGAATATCTGCCCGATGACATTGAAACCGTCGAACAACTCCTTCGAAGGTTGGATGAGTTCGGCGTCGGGGCGGGACTAAAGTCGGCCATCTCCCGGCTGGATGCTATCGCGAGCGGTTGGGGCGGAAAGTCTGCTCCACTCATAATCACGGCCCTCGTCCGGCGCCCGTCCAAACTGATCGGGACCGCAAGTGATATCGAGATATGCAGCTTTCTGGTCCCCCTGCATCTGCCAGGCGGCGCCTTGAAGGCGGGGAATGATCCGGTGCGGCCTGTGGCCATACGCTCCACTATCAGCGAAGACGTGCTGAGAGAAATGTCCGGTACTCCTGCGCTTCCAACATGGACCCTCCTCGGGGCCGGCAGCCTCGGATCGAAGGTCGCGCTCCACCTCGCCCGGGAGGCTAATCCGCCTGCGCTCATTGCCGACAAGGCGATGCTCATGCCCCACAACGCCGCGCGCCACGCGCTCATCCCGGCTGGGGACGGTCTGTTCTCGAACTGGTTACGAGCAAAGGCGGACCTGCTGGCCGAAGCCGTCAATGGATTCGGAACCTCGCCGCGTGCTGTGGCTGGAAACCATCTTGAAATGGTGGCCGAGCTCCGTGCCATGAGAGGCAAGAAGCGGCCTTCCTGGGTGGTGAATGCGACGGCCTCTCTCGTCGTGCGGGAGAGCCTCTCGGGGCCAGAATTCGCTGACCTGCCGCGCTTCATTGAAATGTCCCTGTTCGATGGTGGCAGCATCGGCTACCTCGGCATCGAAGGTCGTGATCGCAATCCGAACTTGGTCGAGCTGATCGCCAGCTTTTATCAGGGGGCGGTCGATGACCCGGAACTCGGTGAAGCTCTGTTCGCGGATCATCAGGTTGAACGAATAGCGACGGGGCAGGGGTGCGGCTCGCTGACAATGGTCATGAGCGATGCGCGACTCAGTGTTTTGGCAGCCGTCATGGCTGAGACATTCAGCGCGACCCCCGCTGATGCAGGGGCCTCACTCCATTTCTTCCGGCGCGGGGCCGACCGTGTGGTCGATGTAGACCAACGAGCCTTGGATTCTTTCACGAGGGTGCCGGTGGAAGGTCTGACCAATTGGACGGTTTCGTTCCCGCCGGCAATAGACGAGCGGATCAAGCAAGGCGCCGCGCGCCACGCTCGTACTGAGACCGGCGGCGTCTTGATCGGATACGTCTCCGTGACCGCGAGGCGGACCGTCGTGACGGATTTGGTCGATGCGCCAGAAGACAGCGTCCGGACCGCAGGCGCTTTCACGTTGGGAACAGCGGGTCTTGAGGAAGCGCTTCGCGATCGGTGCAGAGCCAGCAGGGGTACCCTGAGAGTTCTCGGAACCTGGCATAGTCATCTGGGGTCGCGCAGGCCGTCGGCGATCGATCGTCGCTCGGCGGCACTTGTTTCATCTTCATCGCCGGGGCCTGTGGTCTTCCTGATCCTTGGTGTAGACGGATACTCGGCGATCGCTGAGGCGCCGCAAATTCCGGAGAGCCACTGATGGATACGGCGAAAACGTTCGATGCCTATGCGGTGATCGGAGTCATAATTCCCGGTTCCGTCATTGCATTGATGCTGGCATTGCACTGGCCGGAATTTGCCCAGTTTCTCGGTGCGGACGGTCTTTCGGTGGGCGGTTTCGGCTTGTTCATTTTCGCTGCATTCGTACTGGGTCATCTGATTCAGGCGGGCGGCAACATCCTTGAGTATCTGATCTGGGCCCCAACAGGAATGCCGACCCAATGGGTGCGCAAAGGGCCAGGCAAATTTTTAACCGCTGACCAGCAGACCAAGCTCCAAGAACGGGTGGTTCAGATAGAACCTGCGGTGACCAGTCTCACCGCGTTGACCCGCACTGATTGGGGGCGGGTCGTCAGTCGCATCTATAGCTCCGTTCATGCGGCTTCGCGGTCGCAGCGAATAGATGTCTTCAACCGGAATTATGGCTTGTTCCGGGGGCTCGCTACGGCCTTTCTCGTTTCCGGCGTTTGGCTTGCTTTTTTTACTGACGCATCCGCCGTGGAAGCGGCGCTCCCATTCATTCTGTCCCTGCTTGCAGCCTTTCGGATGTGGCGGTGCGCTCGGCAATACGCTCGTGCGCTGTTTGTTTGTTTTATCGACTTGCCATCCACCTGAACATTCCGTTCAATCGGAAGTCGCATAAGGGGGGTGAAGTGTTATTAAATCTGCGCCATCAGAGGCCTGTGGGGCAGGGCTTCTTTCACACGGGGTCTGTGAGCGCGGGAGAGCGGTCCCCTCTCACATACGTCTATGACTGCGGCGCGATGAAAAAGTACGCATCAGCGCGGGACCGTGAGATTGCCCATTATCTGCAAGAACGTGCGGGCGACCGGTCTCTCGACCTCCTGTTTCTGTCGCATATCCACTTCGACCACATCAGCGGCGTGCAGATGCTTCTGGACACCTCCTCGGGGGTTCAGGTCGAAACGATCGTACTCCCGCTTTTAGACGTGCAGGATCGCCTTATCAGCTATGCGAGGGCCGTCGCGGAGGAACCAGCCGTCGCTGGCGACGAGTTCTACCAGACTCTGGTCATAAACCCGTCGGATGCTTTGTCGCGCTTTAACCCTCGACGCATGATCTTTGTACGGCGCGCCGATGATTGGGGTGCGCCAGGCAGTCGAGGGCCGGGCGAGCCATTTGAAGACGGGCCGGATGTGCGCGATCTGAGAGCGGATCGCTGGAAACTGATCGGTAGAGGCAGGCTTGAGCGCAGTCCCCAAAACCTGCGGAAGTCGGATGGCGACGATCCTGCGCAGGTGATGGCCCTCATCGACGATACCTTAGCCTTTGCGGTCGTCTCCGATTCAGGCGCCGAATGGATCCTCGCTCCCTTCGTTGACCCGACCGTCGTCGAAAAGCGTGACCTGTTCATGAAAACGCTCGCCGATGCGCGTTCAGTATCGGTAACGGATCTGGAGCTTTGGCTTTCAACCACCTCCAACGTGAAAACGTTGATCGAGACTGGTCTAGGTGAACTGAGAGCGGCCTATCGGGCAATTCAGCCGGATTTCAACGTGACCTCGCTATGCCTCTATTCCGGCCCTCTCAGCAATCAACCCACCCGCAAGCGATATCACCACACCCATTTTGGTCGCTGGACCTCGAGCGGAGAGTCCACCCGCATCGCCTGGTTGGGTACAGGGGACGCCGCCTTGTTACCGCAGTACCGTTCCCGGGCGTTGCTGAACCATTTTGGCTTGCTGCTGGACGAGGTAGGCACGCTGGCGCTTCCGCATCATGGGTCGGATCACAATCATAATCCAAACCTGCTCGAGACGATTGACCCGCACTTTTTCATCGCGTCGGCGGACAAGTATTCAAACTGGCGGCATCCTGGGACCGGAGTCGTCCAAACGGTCGCTTCGATGGGGCGTTTTTTATCCGTCGTCACGAGCGACGAGCGCTCGCGGGTGACAGAAGTGGCCGTACTTGAGTGATGTTATCCGCCTTTCGGCTCCATACCAGCACCCCGATCGCCTCCGCCTCGTTCTCGAAGAAGGCCGCGCGCAGGGGCTGGCTGAAGCTCGGATCGTCGAGCTTCACGGCGAGATAGGGGGTCTCCCCGTCCTTGGACTCCTGCCGCCAGGCCGCGCCGAGCTCCGCCCCGCCGGCATAGATCCGGAAGTCGGGCGCGCCTTTGCCGGCGCTGGCCCGGTCGGGGTTGGGGACGAGCTGGGCTTTGACGTTGATGGTCAGGGTGCGGATGGTGCCGGTGTACTTGCCGTCCTTGAGGGTGAACGCGCCGATCTGGGCCATGGGGTCAGKCTCCTGTGCTGGCATTKGCGTGAAGGGCCTTGCGGGCCCGYTTGAACCCGGCATCCGAGCCGAGAAAACTGTCGAGCATGGCCGGGACCAGCGCCTCGGGGCGCTGGGTCTCGCCATAGGTCTGCGCATARAGCGCGGCGTAATCRGTCAGCGCCGCGGCGAGRTCRGGATCGAGCGCGATGGTCATGCGCACGGGCGTGCGGTCGGGCAGACGGTCCAGGCGCAGGCTCATCGGRCATCTCCTCGGTCRTGGGGGCGCAGGACGAGATCGCGGGTGACGATGACCCGGACCGGCCAGCCSGGGCGGACCCGGATGGTGGGCTGGATGTTCAGGGTGCGGTCGACCACGCGCTGGCCRGCCTGRCTGACGGTGTCGGTCGTGCCGCGCCGGACGGCGCGCTCGATCTCGCCCTCGCCGCTGGCGCCGAGCTCGGCGCCGACCCCCAGCACGGTGGCGAGCCCGGCGGCCGCGAAGATCCGGCGCCAGTGATGATCGGTGCGGTCCGAGACGCCGGCATAGCCCTGCGCGTCCGCGCCAGGCGCGGCGATGACCAGCGAAGTCCCATCGGGGAAGATCAGCCGGTCCCAGGTGACCAGCGCCCGGCCCTGGCCGAAAGAGACCTCCGACTGGTAGCGGCCGAGCAGGCGCGAGCCCTGCGGGATCAGCAGATGCCGTCCCGTGACGGTGTCATAGACCGGCTGGGTGACCTGGGCGATGATCACGCCAGGCAGGTCGGAATTGATGCCGGTGATCAGCGAAGCCGGGATCAGCGTGCCCGCCATCACCTGATAGGGCGAGAGCGGATCCTCCACCGCGTGGGCATTGTAGATGTCCGAGGCGGGCCCTTCGGCCGCGAAGGCGAG
>VJOU01000108.1 GCA_007050995.1 Glycocaulis profundi
GAGAAATTCTGCACATGATATTACATAWAGGAAGGAAGATTAAGATTCTAGTGAAACTTAAGGCTGGTCAAGACATTGTTGTTGACAGGATCAGCCAAATGGTCCAACAGGTTCTGGAAAGGTCCAACACCGGTCACCAAASCCTGAATAAAGWAACCCAAGATTGCCAACATAGCCAATCTTCCATTCTTGATCTCTTTTAGCTTCAATTCTTTCATTGACTTCTCATCTTTACCAAACCCTAATGGGTTGAAAAATGGACCGCCTGGGTACGCTGGGTCTCCTGACCCGGCAAACCCTTTCTCCAAGCCCAAAAAGTATTGTTTTCCCATTGACCCTGRGTTATACCAATCTTGGAGTCTTCTGTGTTCTGCAAAGCCCATTAGCGCCATTTCAAACACAAATAGGGTGAAAGGATCAGCCCAATAGTTGTATGTTCCTGCTGGGGGGATGACACCGGTCTTGAACCATGGGAGKGCGGTTTCGGCAGGGATGAGCCCAMGCTTGCCAAAAATCTCTGGTGCAATTGCTCCAGCTGCACCCAACATGGCGAACCGTCCATTGATAACTTCTCCATAAGCTAGCCATTTGGGCTCRATGAATCCTCCTGTCCCTTCTGGGTCCGAAAGACCAAGTGGGTCAAATCCATAGTCACCTGGAAGACTTCCATCCAGGTAAGAAAGTGATTGCTTGGATGCAAACCAAAGCTGTCTGTCTCCTTGCTTAACAGGAGGGGTGGAAGCAGCTTTGACAACGAAAAATAACTTTCTTGAAGGTGTAAGAAGTGGCCTTGCTCCAAAGATTTGCCTAGCAGACTCCACTGAGGAGGTGAGTGATAATGATGAGGCCAATGCTTGTGT
>VJOU01000109.1 GCA_007050995.1 Glycocaulis profundi
AATAAGATAATATCCGAAAAGTAATAGTTTCAAAATTATTATTTAAGTAGCCCTACTTGGAATCGAACCAAGATATTTACAATGAAGATGTAAGGTCTTAACCATTAGACAATAGAGCCAACTAGGAATCTTATAAGATGGATTCTGTTATATTTGAAATTACTAAAAATTAAAAATGAACTACTATTTTAACACTTTCAGAATTTAATTCTGAATTCTTCTTTCTTTAATATTAGTAGACTTACCCTCTTGGGTTTCTTTTTTATTAACCACTTTAAACAAATACTATTCTAATGTTATGAGTGATCCAAACTTTCCAAAGAATTATTCAAATTCTCTTCAAACAGATTCTAGTTTAACTTCAAACAGATTCTAGTTTAAAAACATTCAAATAAAATGTTTTGGAGGGGGAAAATGGAGATTCTGGTACTCGAAACCAGATTTTTGTGGTGCAAACACAATATTCTAACCAATTAAATTAAATCCCCAGTATTCTCTTTTTTAAAGGGGGAAATTAAGCAGCGTAGATAATTAAGAACGCTAACATTAAACAGAATAAACCTGTAGCTTCTGTTAAGGCGAATCCTAGGATAGCCATTGAGAATAAGTGAGGTCGAACTGATGGGTTTCTTGAAGTACCTGAGATTAAGTTACTGAAGATTAATCCAATACCAACACCAGCACCACTAACACCAATTGTAGCTAAACCAGCACCAATGTATTTTGCAGCTTGTATCATATTTTAAAATTTAGATGAATTTAACTCTCTACAGCTAGAGTTTACTATTCTAACAAAAAGAAATGTGATTTTTTTTATCTGTAGACTTTCGAA
>VJOU01000017.1 GCA_007050995.1 Glycocaulis profundi
CAACGGGCGGCTGCGCGACGAGCTGCTGAACGAAACCCTGTTCCACTCGCTGCCCCATGTCCGCGCGGTCCTGAGCAGCTGGCGCCGCGACTACAACGAGCGCCGTCCGCACTCGCGGCTGGGCTGGCTCACCCCGGCGGAATACCGATCCCGGCTCGGGAGCGCCGGCCGGGGCGCTGCGCTGCGCCAAGGCTCCGCGCCCCGGCCTCTGGACATCCACCCTGACCCCAGGTCAGATCAACCGAGGACTCTCGTTACGGCTGGATGAAAGCCGGGGGTCACGTCACCGGCTCTGCCAGCATCACCCCTGCGAGGCCTGCCTTCACCCTCAGTCAGGACGTCCAAAACGGACATCAATCAGCAAATCCATCTGCGCTTTGCGGAAGTTTTCAACGGTCCGGCTCTCTGCTGCGAACAGGGCCAGCTGATCGGTTGCGGGCGAATAGGGCAGCCAGCCGGGCATTAGTTCGCATGCCGGTTCGCCGGTTATGATGAACGCGCTCCAGCAGGCCGAAATGGCCCGGGAAAAGGTCCGGTCTTCAGGCCCTATGCCGCTCGTCACGGCATCAAGATAGTCCATCGTCCCGAAAATGTAGGGAATTTCAGAGCCATGGGCGGCGCCTGGCAAGCGGTCCCGGCGTTCTGTTGCAACATAGTCGAAATGATAGAGCCAGCTCGGCGCGCCTGTGGCCGTCTGGCCTGCCATCCAGCGGGCGGGCGCAACAAACCAGGCATCGCCCAGTATCTGCCGGGCCATTTCGTCCTCATCAAGGTCCGCCCCATAGGCTTGCACGGCTCGCGCCCGGTCACCGCCAACATACGCCCAGGCCGCCGACAGCGGCACACCCAATGCAAGGATCACGCTGGCTTCATTGCTGTTGGCCCCGACCAGCAGAGGAACGTCGATTGCCGCTCCGCGCACGAACACACGCCAGGGAGAGTCGCGCAGCAGGCGACCGTCAATTATCGGGCCGATAGCCCCGCCCGAGCGAGGTCCTGTTGCCGCCAGAATCGCTTCGACCGGCAGGGCACGCAAATCGTCTGCACTGGCGTCGGGTGCCAGTCCCGCTATGCCCACAGCCTCCATACCGGCGCTTTCCTGATCGCCAAGGGAAGGCAGGTCCAGAAGGCCGATGCCCGACTGCAGGATGGCGCGGTGGAACAGCCCGTGGGCTGCTTGAAGGGTCAGGATCGCGTTGATGCTGATGGCGCCTGCCGACTCTCCCATGAGGGTGACGGTGCCCGGATCGCCACCGAAGGCGGCTATATTGTCCTGAACCCATTGCAGGGCAGCGAGCTGGTCCATCAGCCCGTAACTGCCCAGTGGCGCGTCTGTGTGTGCTTCGGCCGTCAGGGCGGGATGGGCAAAATATCCCAGCAGGCCGAGGCGGTAATTCAAGGTCACCACAATCATGCCTTGCCGGGCGAGATGCGTGCCGTCAAAGGCTGGAAATCCGCCTGATCCGATGACATGCGCACCGCCATGTATCCAGACCAGCACGGGCAGGCGCTCAGCGGTGGCTGGCCGCCAGATATTGAGTGCCAGGCAGTCCTCCGACTGGTTGTCTGCAACACCTCCAGCCACCACCGCTGGCCGCACAGGTTGCGGACAGGCTGGCCCATGGATCGTCGCATCGCGTACGCCCTGCCAGGCCTCGGGTGGACGGGGCGGCTGCCAGCGCAACCCGCCCACCGGCGCTGCGGCGTAGGGAATGTTCAGGAAGCGTTCAACGCCATCATCGTGCACGCCGCTCAGCGTGCCCTGGCTTAGCGTGACCCGTGGTGCCTCGGCTGGCTGTTTGGCGGCTCCGGCAGCCGCCGGGCTCACGATGAGGCATAAGGCAGTGATTGCCGCGCGGATCATTCGGCTTCTCCGTGATCCTCAGTGCTGACGCCGTCCAGCCAGAGCGACAGGAAGGCGTAATCAGACCAGTTGCCCCGCTCGCCAGCCATCAGGGCGGCCACATCCAGACGCGCCAGCCGCACGATGACGAGCCCTTGTGACGGCACGACAAACAGGCGCTGATCGCCGGCTCCAGCAGCGAAGACAAGATCATCGGGGAGCGTTTCATGATGGGCGGGCAGATCGCTGGATGCCGTTGCCGGATCAGCGGCGGAGCTGGCTCTGGCCATCCACCAGGACAGGCCGTAGGCGGGGTTGGCCTGCGAGCCATCGAAAAGCTCTTCGAAAGTGTCCGGGTCTACCAGCGGCGTGTCCGCGCTTCGAGCCGAGTGGCGGACGAACTCGCCAAACGCAGCCCATCCGCGCGCCGTCATCAACGCGCCCTGCGGCATCAGGGGATGACCGTCAGGACCGCTACGCCACCCGCCGATATCGATCCCGGCCGGTTCAAGTACGCGCGCGCGCAGATAGGCGACCGGATCGCCATCCTGTCCGGCGGCGATCAGCTTGCGGCGCATGATTTCGCCAAATATCTGCGAAGGCACAGGGCTGTAGACAAAACGTTCGCCGGGTGCCGCCATCAGTTCTGCGTTCAACGCCGCCTCGTAGCTCGGCGGACGGCCGATCGTTCCGGCATGACCGCTGGTCATCGACAGCAAATGGCGGATGGTGATGGTGTCCCGGTCAGCGTCGCCCGCCCACTCGGTAAGGGTGAGGGCCGCAGGCTCGTCGAGCGACAGAAGCCCGTCAGCAACCGCCGCGGCAGCCATGATGCCCAGAAAGCTTTTTGTCCCGGACCAGAGCTCGTGGGCTGTTTCACTATCTCCGCGCGCATACCCCTCGCAGATGACATCACCATGCTGTAGCACCAGTACGGCAACACCGCGTTCGCCTGCCGAGTAATCTAGCGCCTGCTGGCAGCGGGGATCGTCCATGCCGAGGCCCGCGGCGGCGAAACCGGCAAGAAGGAAACTGAACAGCATGACGGTGCCTCCCTATAATTATCGATAATATATTGCATGATGGAGAGCGGTTCGGCTAGCGTGGATTGGATGGAGGGCCCCCGTGGCGGCTGAAAGCGATGATCGCACCCAGGACAGGCAGATCGCCGATATCCTCATCGAGGATATCGTGGAATGGCGCATATTGCCTGGCGCGTGGATCCGTGAGCGCGAGATCGCGGAGCGCTTCAATGTCAGTCATGCGCCCGTGCGCGAGGCGTTCCGCCATGTGGCCAATATAGGCCTGATCAATGTCGTGCCGTGGCGCGGCGCCCATGTGATCGAAGTGCATCGCCACACCGTCAACGAAGTGTTCGAGATGTGGAAGGCGATGTTCGGCGTCGTGTGCCGGCTTGCCGCAACCACGCTGACCGAACCCCAGCTGGCAGAGCTGCGTATCCTTATTGCCGAATATGCCGAGCTGGTGACGCAGACCGACAACACGTTCGAGCATCTGGCGGCCTCTAACCGGGTAGGTGCCTTCATCGCGCGTCATAGCGGGGCGGGTCTTGCCAAGGATATGCTGGACAGGATTGCGCTGTTCGCCAGGTGGCAGCATCACGTCATCGCGCAGGAATATTTCAGCATTGAGGCGGGCAAGGAGTCAGCGGAGCTTTACCGGGATCTGCTTGCCGCCTTCGTCGCGCGTGATCCTGACAGCGCAGACCGGCGGGCGAGGGCCTTGCTGCGCTTCCTGCAGGTGAAGACCGCCGCTCCGCTCGAAGACTATCTGAGAAGGCAATCCGAAGCGGTGACGCCTCCGGGAAAGGTGAAAACATGACAGAGCTTACGCGCCGCGCCGCGCTGACACTGGGCGGGCTCGCCGCGCTGTCCGGGGCCGCAGGTGCAGGTGCGCGCGATGCCGCCAGTCACTCCAGCGTCGCACGCGACCTTGAAACCTATATCGGGTTCGGTGCGAAAAACGCAGGCGGGCCGGGCGATACTGCTTCGGGCGACTGGATGGCCCGCGAGCTGGAGCGCGCGGGGTTTGATGTCCAGCGCCACATTGTTCAGGTGCCGGCTCTCGATCTGATCAGTGCTGCGCTTCACCACGGCGAGGGGGAGACGGCCGCTCTACCGCTTTACACCGCCCCCCTTACCCCGCCTCAGGGGATAGAGGGGCCGCTTGTGCGCTTCTCTTTCAGCCAGGCGAGCCAGCTTGAGGGTGCCATCGCACTGATCGATCTGCCCCATGGCCGCTGGTCCACCGCCGCCGCGCCTGCCATACGTTCTGCCCTAGAGGCAGCGTTCGGGGCAGGCGCTCTGGCGGCTGTGCTCGCGACCAACGGTCCGACCGGAGACGCCATACAGCTCAATATCGAGACCGATGGCGGGGCGGCTTCCCGGCCGACTGTGATCGTCGCACCGCATGAAGCAGACAGCCTGCACCAGCTTGCCGAGACCCAAGGGCGTGCAAGGCTCATCGTACAAGGCCGGCAGGGCGTGCGGCAGGCAGACAATATTGCCGCAACGCTGCGGCGGGGCACCGGACGCTGGCTTGTCGTATCCACGCCGCGCTCCGGCTGGACGACATGCGCGGGCGAGCGCGGGCCAGGAATTGCGGCCTTCCTGGCATTGGCGCGAGAGGCTGCGGCGAGCTTTCCCGCCCACGATCTGCTCTTCCTGTGTACGACCGGCCACGAATTTGAAAATCATGGCGTGATGGAAGCTATCGAGGCCATTGCGCCGCAGCCGGCTGACACCGATCTCTGGTTCCATCTGGGCGCAGGGTTTGCGGCCCGCGACTGGCATGAAGCCGGTGCAGCGGGCCTCCTGCCCTTGCCCAGCGCCGATCCGCAGCGATATCTGCTTGTTGCCGACGGCCTGCTTGATCTGGCGCGCAGCGCCTTTGCCGGCCATGCCGGACTGGAAATGGTCTACCCTGTCTCGGCCGGAGCTGCCGGCGAGCTTGGTGAAATTGCCCGCGCCGGATATCCGCGCTGTGGCGGCATGTTTGGCGCTCACCGTTTTCATCATGTCGATGGTGATGATGCCCGCTGCGTTGATGCCGCGCTGGTCGCGCCTGTGATTGACAGCCTGCGCGAGTTTCTGCGTCACGCAGCGAGTTAGGCTGCAGCCGTCCTCATCCTCCCAATATCGGCTTTGTGTATCGGCGGGTTTCGCTGACCCGTTGACGTTTGTTCGAAGCTGTGATGAAAATTATCGATAATTTATAAAACCGTCTTCGGGGAGGGAACAAAATGTATGCGATGAAGAAGCATTTCCTGATCGGCGCCTCGGCGCTGGCAATGATGTCTCCGGCCTTCGCGGGCGATCTGGTAGCATCGCAGCAGGCTGAGGAGGCGGCGCAGGCTGGCGGGGCAGGACCGGAGATCATTCTGGTAACGGCCAGACGCCGCTCCGAAGCGCTAACCGGCGTGCCGACAGCGGCGTCCGTGATTGACGGGCAGGCCCTTCTGGAGCGTGGCGGTGCCACGACGGCGGGCGAATTGCTCGCCGACCAGCCCAGCGTCCGGTTCAACAATCTCAATTCCTCGATCACGTCGGAAATCTCGATGCGCGCCTCGTCAACAGCACGCGCAACGAACGGTGATCCGAGTGTCGGCCTTTTCCGCAATGGCAGCTATATCGCTGGCGGCGGTGTGGGCGGACGCAATTTTGCACGCCTCGATTATCTTGATATCGGGCGGGTGGAGGTGCTTCGCGGCACGCAAGGAGCGCTATACGGACGCAACGCCGTGGGCGGCGCGGTGAACATAATCTCGGCAGAACCCGTCTTCGAAAACACCGGCTATCTGCGCGCCAATTACGGGTTCGACAATGAAAGCGTCCAACTGCAGGGCGCTGCGAATTTCGCCCTGAGCGACACGGTGGCGTTCCGGCTGAGCGCCGACATCGTCGAACAGGACAGCGGCTTCTTCTACAACCCGCAGAATGATGTGTATTTCGATCAGCAATCGGGCCACGGCCTGCGGGGGCAGGTTCGCTGGCGCGAGGGCAATTGGGATGTGGTCCTGCTGGCGGAGACCCAGGAGCTGACCACGCCTACCATTCACTACCAGATCGATATTCCGGCCGGCACACCGGGCTTTCCGGGGGGCTATACCCAGCCGGTATTCTCCTATCCGTGGAACACGCCGCCGCGGGCATCGCAGGATATAGACGCCGTTCAGTTCCGGGTTGGCTATGATCTGGAGGGGGCGCGTCTCTCGTCCACGACGCTGTGGCGGGTACGCAACTCGCAATATGATCTCGACAATGATGCGATCAATCCGGAAGAGCTTGCCAATGCGGTCGCTGCCGGCCAGATCAGCCCGTTTACGCCGCTTGACCCGAACACATCGAGTTTCGTTGTCGATGAAACCTCGCTTTTCAGCCAGGATGTCCACCTCACAGGCGACGCGATGGGCGGACGGCTGGAATGGCTGGTGGGCGGAGAGTTCCTCTCTTACGACAGCAGTTTCTCTGTCACCACGACGCGTACACCCACCGTAGCCGATCCGTCTCCGGGCAATATCGCCCCGGCCCAGCTGGATTTCGAGAGTGCCGCAGCCTACGGCCTCCTGAGCTATGATCTCACAGAGCGGTTCAATATCACCGGGGAGCTGCGTTATACGCGGGACACCCGTTCGATCAGCGCGCGCATGTTTGATCTTGCCACCGGTGCCCCGCTTGGCGGCGCGGCACGGGTAATCGATGCCGAGATCGACGCCGATAATCTCTCCTACAACTTCACAGCCGCTTACGACCTCTCTGACACAGCGCTGGCCTATCTGAAAATCGGGACCAGCTATCGTGCGGGCGGCTTCAATACGCGCCTTAGTGATCCGCGTGCGCCCAACCCGGTTGTTGTGCTGTTTGATAACGAAAACAGCACCTCCTACGAGCTCGGTTTCCGGGGCACTACTCCGGGCGGCACCTATTTTGCCGTTGCAGGCTATTTCACACAGCTGCGTGACCTCATCGCGCAGGTGGATGACGGCTGCTTTGTGGGCAGCACGGTATGTCCGGTTTCGGCGGTGGCCTATCTCACCAATGCCGGGGATGCCGAGAGCTGGGGCATCGAAGCGGAGCTGAGCCGCAGTTTTGATATCGGCCGCGGAACCGGACGTATCGCCCTGTCTGCCTCCCGCCAGGAAGGTGAGGTTACTGCAGGTCCCCTGTCGGGTCTAAGTCTGGCCCAGGTGCCAGAATGGCTCGCCTCGGCCAGTTTCAGCCTGAACTATCCACTCAGCGACACAATCAGCTTCCACGGCAACGCGCTCCTGAGCACGCAGTCAGGCGGCCGCCAGGAACTGACCGCCACCTCTGTCGAGCTGGACGATTATCAGCTCCTCAACCTGCGCGCAGGCCTTGATATCGGCAGTTACCGGATCACGGCCTATGCCACGAACGCGCTCGACCAGCTCTATTTCGTGGCCCGCGCGCCAACCATCAACCGCTACAACCAGCCGCGGGTGATTGGTATCGAGCTGGGGTATCGCTGGTAATGCGTGCTTTCTGGAAGAGCTGCAGGCATGGTGTCCGACCCTGCACTGGCGGTGATTTGCGCACTGACCGACCGTGTCATAGTGCTCCGGCGTAAAACGCGGCACAGCTTCCGCTGGTTGCCAGATCGCCGCCTTACTTTCATACGCATGCGTCCGAGTAGGCTGGGCGACTACAGCCCAGCCTACTGACATCCGCAAACGCGCCTATTCCCGGTCGGCCAGCCGGGGATAGGGCAGAGTGTTGGCGAAGCGCCGCGCTTCGCCCTCATGACCCGGTCCTTCGATGATCAGCGCGCCCCGTCCGTCGGTCCGGTTCAGGGTGAAGCTGTCATAAAGCTCGCCCGTGACCGTGTAGGACGTGAAGCGCAACGTATCACCCTCGATATCGATCACGTGATACATCTGCGTGTTCTCGGCATGGCGAGCGAGTTCCACGCCATAGGACGCGTATTCTTCCCAGAGATCTTCCTTGAACACATATTGTTTGTGACCACCGACAGAGGTGACAAACACGGTAGCCAGACCGCCAGTCCCGCCCTGCTCTATCTGCCCGCGCGCATAGGTGTGATCATGGCCCTGAAGCACCAGCTCCACCCCATGCTCTAACAGTATCGGCAGCAGCGCTTCGCGGATTTCCGGATTGTCCCTGTTCCCGCCGGAGGAGAAGACCGGATGGTGCATGGACAGGATGCGCCAGCGCGCGCGGCTTTGCTGGAGCTGTGCTTCCAGCCAGGCGACCTGTGCATCGAAATGCGGCGCGGTGGTGTCGAGCACGAAAATGTCGACATCGTCATTGTATGACACCGCATAGACCGTATCGCGCAGGATTTCGGGGAGCGAGCTGTCCTCCGGCAGGCTGAACTGCGGCGGCCAGAGCATGCCGAGCACCCTGTCGGCATCATCCGGCAGGCCGATGCGGTCATATTCGTGATTACCCGCTACAGGAATGGCGGGGATCATGGCGTGAATGAAACCCAGAGCGTCAAACCAGGCAGCCCAGTCCCCGTCGCGCGCGCCGCGCCCAACGAGGTCACCGGCATGCAGCACGAAGCGGGCATGCGGCGCTGTCTGGAAGGAGGCCCGCATCGTTCGCGCCCAATGCGAACGGATACCGTTCTGCGCATCGCCCATATAGATGAACGATACCGGACCGCTCACCGGGGCGGTGCGTACATGATACCACTCGCTCCACGCATTGCCGCCGCCGCGCACGCGGTAAGCGTAAAGCGTATCGGGCTCCAGACCCTCAAACTGCACCGAATGGTAATGCACGGGGGGAAGGTTCGCGTTCCAGCCAACCGTAACCTCCTCGCCCAGCCGGTGGACGCGTGACGGGTCCATGAACTGCGTCGCCGCCGCCACGCTGTCGGCGCCGAGATCGAAGCGCGCATCCGGGGTGGCCAGGACAATTTCTGCCTCGGCGGTTTCCACGCTGGTATCGGTACGCCAGGTCACCGCAAAGCTGGAGCGCGGATCACCCGGGAGGGTGACGATGACCCGGTCCGGCCAGGCGCTTGCCTGCTGCCAGTGAGGAACACCGTCACGGCCCTGTGCTTCAGCGGGGCTAGCAAAGGGTGTGAACAGTGCGGCCGCACCAAGGATGGCGCTGGCCAGTACGGAGCGTAAATTCATGGTTTCCCCCGGAAATCTGAGTGGCTTCATGGTGATGGATGAGACTTGTCGCTGCCGCCTAGCGCGGTTCACGTGACGCACTGAAATGGCGGACCAGAAGGTCGGTGGCGGAGGCGTCCGCCGGACGGGCCGTGACAGGCGCCTGCCCGCCACTGGCGCGGGAACGGGCCACCAGGCCTGACAGGGCGCGGCTCCATTCGCGCTCTGTCACTGCAACCGAGTATGAGCGCGCCGGATCGAAACTGACCGGGCCGCCGCCATGGGTGCCGCGAAGAGCCAACCCGTGCAGGTTCTCGCCGTGAATGTCCTGTCCGGTCAGACCCAGCACATCCAGATAGGCGGCGAGCTCGGCCCCGGTCAGAACCACCTCCACCACGTCCTGCCCCCGGTCGGTAAGGACGCGGAACACGTCATTGGCGCTGACCGGCCCGGTCGGCAGTGGGTGGTGAATGATATAGGCCGGGTCAGCCAGGCCGATATCGGCGTCCAGACCGCTACGCAGCGCCTCGGCCAGTTCCCGGGCGATAGCCGGTTCGTCCAATGCGGCGGACAGGTCAGCGACAGGCTCACGCGCGCCTGGATAGTGGTCCGCTTCCACCTGCGACAGCCATGAAAGAAGGGCCTCATCAGGTGCGACCTCGCCGTGGTCCATCTCGATAATGGCATGCGAGATGATGCGTTTGCCCTGACCGGATACAGCCAGCTCCAGCCGCCCGACCCGTTCGGCGTGCGCACCGGCAAGCAGGATGATGGCGCCGGTCCATCCCTCTTACCCGCGGGCCGTGCAGCTTATCATGCTGACGGGCCAGCGCGTTGAGGAGATCGCGCGTCTCCACGTCGATCAATGGGATGCCAAGGAGCGGATCATCGACTGGTCCAGGACCAAGAATGACCGGCCTCATGCCGTTCCGGTGCCCTTGCTCGCCGCAGAACTGATCGAGTCGATCAAGCCGAACGAATATGGTTGGTTCTTCCCCTCTGCTAAAGATCCATCGAAGCCCGTCGGCCACGGCACGCTCTATAGTTTCGTCTGGCGCCAGCGGCACCGCGGCGTGATCCCCTATGCAACCAACCGCGATCTGCGCCGGACGTTCAAGACGCTGGCCGGCAAGGCGGGAGTCCCGAAGGAGATCCGCGACCGCCTACAAAACCACGCCTTGCAGGATGTGAGCTCCAAACACTACGACCGTTGGCACTACATGACGGAAAAGCGAGCCGGCATGGCGAAATGGGACGAATTCGTCCGTGGCATGCTGGCAAAAGAACACCTTAAGCCAACTGCCACCATCCCATAGATCGCGATGGTGGCCATGCCCGAAGTCAGCGTTGTGGCCATCACGAGTGAGGCGCTAGACCGACTCCACAGACATAATAGGATATTCTGTCTGATCGTGTTGGACACCGGCAAACCTAGCCCAGCGCTCCTGTCTGGCCGCCATCGCATACGGATTATCCCGGTATTGAAGGTCCAGACGCTCTAACGCCTTTAAACGTTGGCGAGCGATGACTTCAACATGGTTCGTAATCTCCGCGACAAATACGCCCAAGCCCTCGCGTTCACCCTGAAAGGTTTGCTGGAACGAGTTTCGTGAGCAGCCTTGAATGAAGGCGTTACCCGCCATCGCCTTCCCACAGATTCGCCACTCAACTTCATGAAATGTCACGTCAACACCATCTCCTATTTCAACCAGTTCAACCACCGGGACGTTGTTCACGGTGACCCGATCACGAGCGCAATACACATTATTGCAATCGGACCGACGTCGAAAAAGGCATTCGCTTATCAGTCGATAAGTGCATTCCATTATCGACCCTTGAAATAATATCTCTCTAATTTTCACTGTCATATTGATCTCCATTTTTTATAACTTGGTATTTATCCCCGCACCGCCTTTTGACACGCCTGACGCGACTTGGGCGCTCTGGAGACGCCAGGCTTAACAGCGTAACGGTAAATAAATTAATCTTTCCGGCCACAACGCGCATCGAGCTGTCAATATTATTTGTTTAACAATGCGGAATTTTCTTTCTTGACTTTATGCTCTTTATCTGGTACAATCTTAAATCATACTCTTGGGTTAAGATTGCGGTTTCCCCTCAATACCGCATCCATACTTAATCAAGCTTTGGCTTCAAACCCACCTGATCTCGTCAGGCGCACTTTTGAAGGAGGCTATTTGGACACTCTTTTCAACCGGCCGCCTGAGCCTCACTTGGCTCGGATCAGCGACAGCCTTCTCGCCGTCGCCGGGGATATGGCAGGGCTGTTGGCGATGATCTCCCCCTTCCCGCATCAGACCTTTTTGGGCCTGCCCCGCACCATTCAACACCTTGTGGGCCTTGTGTTGTCAGATCGATCGGGGGCGCATTGCAATCACGCTCGGAGAGTGATGGAGGCCATCCGATTTGGCCATGCCATGGAGACCGCATTTGGACGGCGTCTCGAAGGAGTCGAAGGGGTCCTGAAACGGTCCCCACCCACCCTCTTCAGCGTCGAGACCTACCGGCAACTCCGGAACTTGATCGAAGATAGGCGTGCCATGAAAGTTCTGCAGCACGCAGAACTGGTCACCCACGATCTGATTGCAGCACTACACACGCTGCCGCCTGAATTCCGTCGTCTCGGCATTCTCAAACACATCCTCACCCCCGCTGACGCGGAGGTGGTCGCCCTCGCCGTCGACAACGATCAGAGCGGGGATGGTGTGATTTCACGCTCCATGTTGGCCAAGCGATTGACCTCTTGTGGATCGAGGAAACAATTCTTCGAGGTCGTTGAAGAAGAGCTGTTTTCAAGATTCTTGATGCCGGTGAACGGTCCAGTCATCGATGACCCCAGGATCACCGCAATTAGAAATGTAAAGGCGCTGATCCGGGCAGGGCGTCGCTATCGAAATTGTCTCCGGAAATACTGTCCCGAGTTGACAGGCGAGCTTGCCTTTTACGAATTCGACGACGGCGAACATCAAGCGGTTATCAGCGTGAAAGCCCATTTCGCCGCGGCTGGCGTGTTGGACGAGCTCAACGGGGTCGACAACAAAGACCTGCCTGACGAAGGGCGGGAAAAAGTAGTCAAAGCATTTGCTGCGGCGGGCGTCATATCGCTAGAGCATGCTGGTACACGTCTCTGGAACGAAGTCGGCTACGCCTTCAACAGACTTCAGTCGTCTTCATCGCAAACCGCATCGAAAAAGTTTTCAGATGAAGTCGTTTCAATGGTCACAAACCAAATTGCACAGCAATGCGTCTGCACTCAATCCTGATGTATTTCATATTTCTAGATTTGCGGGAGCCTTTTTAAGCACAACCCTAAACAACGCACCGGGATCATGATCTATAGCTCTGCAGATGGCAATGAACTCAATCACATCCAGTCGTCGTGTGCAGTTCTCATAGTTGGAAACCCACGGCTGGGGCTTTCCCAATCGTTCCGCCAATTCGACCTGAGTGACGTTCGCTGATCGACGCGCCTCAACCAGCGTTTGGATCATCGCCTTGTAGGCGTCTGTGAAAACCGATCTGGGCATCAGGGTTCCGACAAGCTCGAAACCCGGTTGCCTAAATGCGATTTTCAGATATACGATTTTCTTATATTTGTGATTGGGAGGAATCGCCTGACGGGGCGATGCCGAAGTGTCGAAATCAACAGGGGGAACTACAGATGTCCGATATCAGCAACGAGCAAAGCGCGGCGACTATTGATTGGAAAAATCATATTGCCACGTATGTCGCCATGCTCTTTCTTTTCATCCCGCTGGGCGTGGTCTGGGGAGCCATTTTCAAAATCTATGTCAAAAAGAAAGACGCATTGGTGAAGCTCTCAATCGCCAACAAAGTGGTTCTGACCATCGCGGGAATGATTATTTCAAGCGGTCTTTGGGGTATGGTTACGGCATGATGAGGGTTATTGCGCTGTGTGCAGCAGGGCTTTTCGCCGTCGCGACTTCAGGATGCGAATTGGAAAATCACGAAGGCCTTACAACTGCAGAAATTCGAGAACAACCTGAAATCCGGGAAGGCCGCATCAATCAAACCCTCCGTCAGAGACGTATCAATAATGAATTTGCATCATTGATGATGACAAAGTGCATCACCGACAATGTGAGGTCATTGAACAATATGGGATCGCATGAACGACAGGCTTATCGTCGGTTCGGTTCGCAGGTCTCTGGTTTGCTGGATGAACTGGGCCGGACGGATATGAGCCTCCAACTGACTTATCAGAACATGAGGAGCGACTTTGTAAGACGGTTTCGATCCATTGATCGCCCTTACGTCGAGAGGTTTATCGACAGCCGTCGCACCCCTAGGGTGTCACAGCCGTCCGGATTTCCTTTGGGAAGTTCCCTTGCTGACAGACAACGGTATCAAACATCCCTTGTTTCAGAATGCGTCTATTTTGGGGATCAAATGAGAAGTAGAAGATTTTCACTATGATTGTCGTGGTCCACAATTTCCTGACGATTACCTTGGACACATCGCATAACTATTGTGTCGTTTAATCATATCTTATAACTGGGCGGTGCCATCAAGATCACCCCTTACATTCAGATTAAAAAATGACGAGACACCATATTAGTCGGGATACCACGAAGCTAATAGACGTTCACAATGACTATTTAGTACATATCTCTGGAATGTTGCTGTGAAAAATTTCAATATCCTTATATATATTTTTAGTTGCGTATCGAACATAATTAGCATCAGCATCTGAAAACTGCGCCTCGGACTTCAAATTCTTTTTCATGCATGCATTGTCAACTGAACCGCGTACCAAGGCCCGACGCTCCTCCCAACGCTGAGCGTAGTTATCGTCGTCAAAAAACCATACGATATGTAAATGCCATGGAGTTTCCGTCACTCGATCTCTCTTCAAGCGTTCCGGCACTGATAGGAAGAGAGGTGGCTTATCGAACCTTCGTTGCCCGAAAACATCGCGACGCACACGTTGTGGAACGATAGACGCCAGCTTTCTAACATCCATTCTTCGATCTTTATTCCAGCGACGAATGAAATCTGGCCCTTGGCCGGTGTGCCGGTCTGCTCCTAAGGCCACCGTCATTTGGTGTGTTGGGACATGACCTGCTGACTGAATGCGATCCGCCAACCAACTCGACAAGTCCTGTCGGATACGGTGGGGGCTAGCCTTCGGCAACACGTTACCCGAGTGACACGCCAACAACTGATTATGGATTCCCTGCTGATGCACCCGACAGGATTCCAAAGCATCCAGTCGCCAAAGCGGGTCGGGTTCGCACACCTCAGGCGGGGGATAACGGCCCTCGGCCACGCTGTGACGGAAATGCTCCTCTGTGACGCCGAAGATCGCTGCCGCTCTTGATGCCACCATGAGCTGGTCGCGGCCCGACACCTTATCCTGAAGCTTTTTCAGAAGGGCTTGAGTTTGATGCGCGGTCATGTCCGTCTCCTATGATCACCTTCATGATAGGACACGGACGGCGAGCATTTCATGAGGGCCCACTAACATCCGCACCAGCGGTCAAGGACCCGACCAACGCTTTTAGCCGGTCTGCCCACGTTTCAGGGCTCTCCTCTTTCAACGGTGATCTTCGCATGACCCACTCGGCCACCTGATCAGCCCGCCACACAGTCTTGCGGCAAGGGTATTCCACCGGCCGAGGAAACAGGTTTTTGGACACCATACGGCGGATGGAAGTGGGGGAAAGACGAGTGGCGCGGGCCACCTCAGGAAGGGTCAGGATCATGTCAGTATCTCCGTGCTGTCGGAGAATACTTAGCGTCTGAGGTCATTCGTCTCAGGAATGCGTAAGGGAATGACGGACGCAGTTCGACATGACCCACAATGCAATCTGAAAATAATTTTCATTCCGCCTGCGAAGCATCTCGAAAATGTACGATTTGAAAGAGGAGCGGCCTCATAGCTCACAGAAAGCACCAACACTGATTTGAGAAAAGCCAATGACGCGTCACCCCAAACCCACCATTGAAGCTCGGAATACCAACCAACCCAATTCATCATCACGTATTCCCGTGCCCACTAGCTTTCCGCCCGTTTCTTCCCATCTCTCAAAGCTGGCCAAGAACAATCGCATACTTGGACATGCTAAATCCGTAATACCGGGATGGCCTAGACAGATGGATGCGGAAATGGCTGCAATCTATGTGGGGGAGAAGAGTGTGGACGCATTCCGTAGGGCATCCGGCCCCGGACGCTTATATAGCGCGCCTACCCAGATTAAAGGGAAAGGAAAACGATGGCTAAAAGACGCTCTCGATGAAGATTTAGATCGCATTCATTGCCGATCCAATCAAGATAGTGAAAACTGGAGTTTGGATGAATTGCTATGACCAATGCTCCATTTGAAGACAAGCCAAGATACGTAATATCAAAGAAAACCAGCTCCGGCGAATGGGCGTGGTATTGGAATCCACCCACCAAATTCAGGAGGGAGGGCTGCCAGTTTCGTCCTCGCCCACTTGGCAAATGCACAGAGAACGCTTTTAGAGTGGCCCGGTCGCTTAATAGTGATCTAGACGCATGGCGCACTACCCGTATCGCAGTATCGCCCGCCACAGAACTAAATCTCTATTGGTTGTTCACGACATACCGTGGTCATAGAGCATATAGAGACCTGAAACGAACGAGCAAGAAGGAATATGACCGGGCGCTAGCGCGTGTGGCGGAGCAGAAGTTAAAAAATGGATGCCGCCTCGGCGACGTGCCCCTCACATCGTTCACCCCGAGCGCAGTAGATCGCATCTATGATAAGTTCGTCGAAAAAGGCCTTACGCGACAGGCTGAACTGGCCATTGCTGTTTGCGCAAGAGCTTGGAAAATTGCCTACAGAACAGCCCCAACAAAGGTGCCCGCGGTAAACCCATTTCAAGGCGTCGACAAAGTGTCCCGCCAGCGACGCGAGACTCAGCCCGCCACTTATCAGGAGCTGGAATCGTTCTGCAAGACTGCGGTGGACCTTGGCTATATTGAATTCGCGTTTGCCGCGCGCGCCTGCTGGGACCTTCTTATGAGACCGGAGGATGTTTTCACACGCCTTAGCTGGTCTCATTGGCGACCCAATGATCGCCCAAACCATGTATACGGGCTCTCAGGCAAGAATAATAATGACAAGTGGATACAACTCGACGATCAAGATGTCGAATCCGGCAACATGGATGTGTTTTATCCAGAGCTCGAAAAATACGCACAGCAGCTTTCTGCGCAGGGCAAGAGAGGGCTTCTCATGGTTCTTCGGCCTAAAATTCGCGGATTGGAGCAGGTGTCAGACACAACCGTCTGGACAGAATACACCAAAGAGTTGCGCTCCAAAAAAGTGAGGCTGATCCGGAGAACGGCCAACTTACCCTCACACGTTACGCTCGCCAGCTTCCGCCATGGCGGCTTGACGGAACTAGGCGACGCCAAACTCCCTGACACCCTAGCACAAGCGCTCAGCCGACATCGTCAGCGTGGGACCCTCGATAACTACATACACCGAACTAGCCACCAGCAACTTGAGGCGACTCGTATACGAAAGCAGCATCGGAAGGTGGCGAACCATGAATCGTGAGCACGCCTCATGAACAGAATTCAGAATGGCGTTCAGAAAGCGGTTCAGAATTCCCGCGAGAATTTCATCTAAGTATATGGCGCGCCGGGGAAGATTCGAACTCCCGACCCCCAGATTCGTAGTCTGGTGCTCTATCCAACTGAGCTACCGGCGCCTGCCGTCCCGCGGGGCGGCCGAGGGGGCCGCCGAGGGAGCGCGGAACCTAGCTTCGCGGCCTCCGCTTGGCAAGCGGGGTGATGCGGCTTTCGCACATGCGTTCCGCAGCGCCCGTCCCGGCACGAAAAAGCCCCGCGTCCTGAAGGGCGCGGGGCTTGAAACGGGCGATGACCGCCGGGATGGATCAGGCGCTGGCCGCGACCTTCTCGGTCGAGGGCGCGTCCGAGAAGAACAGGGCCTGGGCGATGGCCGCCTTCACCGCGTCCGACAGGAAGGGCTTGGTGATCAGGAAGGCCGGCTCGGGCCGCTCCCCGGTCAGCAGCCGCTCGGGGAAGGCGGTGATGAAGATGATCGGCACGTCCATCTCCTGGAGGATGTCGTTGGCCGCGTCGATGCCCGAGGAGTTGTCCGCCAGCTGGATGTCGGCGAGCACCAGGCCGGGCTGGTGCTTGGTCGCGGCGGCGACCGCCTCGTCGCGAGTGCGCGCGACGGTGGCGACGTCATGGCCCAGATCGGTGACGATGTTCTCGAGGTCGGCGGCGATGATCGGCTCGTCCTCGATGATCAGCACGGTGGTCTTCAGACCGGTCTCGATCTCGCGGTGGGCCTGGGAGATCAGGGCGTCGACCTCGTCCTCGCTGGTTTTGAGCACGGCGGCGGCCTCGGACGGGCTGAAGCCCTCCATGGCCGTCAGCAGCAGCGCCTCGCGGCCGCGGGGGGAGACTTTCTGCAGCCGGGCGTCAGGGCCGGAACCCGCGAAATCGCCCGGCTCGCCTTCGAGCGTGGCCGACCCGGTCGCCCACAGGGCGTGGAAGATCTGATACAGGGCGACCCGGCCGCCCAGCGCCTCGTCCCACTCGATATTGTCCGCCGCGGCGGCTTCCAGCGCCGCGCGCACGTGCGCGTCACCCGACGTCTGGTCGCCGGTCAGCGCGCGCGCATAGCGCCTAAGAAACGGCAGGTGGGTTTTGAACTCGGCGATGAGGCTCATGAGGCTCCCCGGCTGAAAAGCGTGTAAATCGATGCTTCAACGTCAACGCACACTGACTAAAACGGTTCCGGGTCAGGAACCCGTGCTGCGCAGCGGCGTTATTCGTGTCAGTGCGCAAACAGAAGTCAGGCAGCGAGGCAGCCGCAGTGTCAATGTCGGAAAACCATCCTGGAAAGCGCCCCCCCGCGGCGCCACCCGCTGAATCTCCCGATCAGCGGGCGCGCAGGCGCGTGCTCGGCGACCGTCTCCGCGATTACTATGACGCGGTGGCGCGCGAGCCCGTGCCTGACGAGTTCGAAAGTCTTCTCAACAATCTCGCCCAGAGCGCGGGCGCCCGCGGCAAGAGCGGCGGCGAAGGCTCCGGCCAATGAGCGGCGCACCGGCGGCGAATGCCGCGGCCGAGGAGTTCCAGCACTCCCTCACCGAAGTCATCCCTCACCTGCGGGCCTTCGCCCGGAGCCTGTGCGGCGACCCCACCGAGGCCGACGATCTGGTCCAGGAGACTCTGGTGAAGGCCTGGCGCGCGCAGGCCAGCTTCAAGCCGGGCACCTCGATCCGGGCCTGGACCTTCATGATCCTGCGCAACCATTTCTATTCGGAGCGGCGGCGCGCCTGGCGCAAGGCCGAGCGCGGCGGCGAGATCCCCGAGAACGCCCTGACGTCGAATGGCGCGCAGGACTGGTCGATGGATCTGGACGACATGCGCCGCGCGCTGGAGATGCTGCCCGACGAGCAGCGCGAGGCGCTGGTGCTGGTCGGCGCGGGCGGGTTCAGCTACGAAGAAGCGGCCGATGTCTGCGGGTGCGCCGTGGGCACGGTCAAAAGCCGGGTCAGCCGGGCGAGAGCCGCGGTGGAGGCCATTCTGGAAGGCGGCGGGACGCTGAAGCGCTCGCCGGGTTCGGCTTCTCACGCAGCGGATGACCTCATTGACTACGTCCAGCGAGCTACCGCGGCCCAGTCCGCAACCTGACCTCGGCGAACCGGGGGACGGCAATGAGGCGCGGGGACGGTTTCCGATCCCCCGCGCCCGCCGTTTCGGTCTCCGCTTCCGGCTGCTGCTGGTGGTGGGAATCGCCCTGCTGCCGGTGCTGCTTCTGTCCATCCTGCAGACGGTCGGGCGCTATCAGGTCTTCTCGGAAAACCAGCGCGAGCTGCTGAGCGCGCGCGCCCAGATCACCGCCCAGGACCAGCGGCAGGTGATCTTCGAGGCGGGCGCGGCCATGCGCGCGCTGGCCCAGCAGTCGCCGGTGCGCCTGATGGGCTCGGCGCTGTGCGCGGGCGCGCTGATGCGGGCGCTGGAGGACCAGCCGGCCTATTCGAACATGATCCGGGTCAACTCGGCGGGCGTGCTGTCATGCTCGGCGCGGGTGCCCGACGTGCTGACCAATTTCGCCGATTCCGACTGGATACAGGACCTGCGCGGCGGCGCGGACTTCACCGTGGGCGCGATGGAATTCGACGCGGTGGACAACGAGGCCATCCTGCGCGCCGCCGTGCCCATCACCGACCAGAACGGCGCTTACGCGGGCGCGCTGGCCACGAACATCCGCGTCTCCGCCCTGCAGCGGTTGGGCCGGGCGCGGGCGGAGGGCGCGATCATCGGGCTGGTGGACCGCACCGGCCAGGTGGTGACCGAAAGCGTCGATCTGGGGATGGCCCGGGTGGACGCCGAATATCTGGACGCGGCGGTGGCCGAGCGGCTGGTCCAGTTCCAGCGCGCAGGGCCGGGCGGCGGCCAGCGCATCTACGTGCTCGCCCCGCTGGTCAGCAACGAGCTGTTCGCGCTTCTGTCAGAGCCCGCGCCGGGCCTGCTGGACTTCGCCTTCCTGGATCTGGCCGGGTCGGTCTTCCTGCCGCTGGCGATGTATTTCCTCGCCCTGACCGCGATCTGGCTGTCAGCGGACCTGCTGGTGCTGCGCTGGCTGACCTATCTGCGCCGGCTGGCGGCGGCCTATGGCCATGGCCGGTATTCGATCCGGCCCATGCGCGCCCGCTTCGCGCCCGGCGAGATGCGCGAGCTGGCCGAGACCTTCGGCTGGATGGCCCGCTCGATCGCGGAGCGCGACGAGCAGCTCAACGAGTCCCTCGAGCACAAGCAGATGCTCATCAAGGAGATCCACCACCGGGTGAAGAACAACCTGCAGATCATCACCAGCCTGATCAATCTGCAGATGAAGTCGGTGGACGACCCGTCCAGCCGACGTGTGCTGGGCGACGCCCAGACGCGCATCAACGCCCTGGCGCTGGTCCACCGCAGCCTCTACGAGGCGGGCGATCTGGGCCGGATCGATCTCAAGCCCTTCTTCTCCGAGCTGTGCGCCCTCACCCACGCGGCGGCAGGCGGCAACGAGCAGGGCATCCGGCTCGAGATGGAACTCGAACGCATCGTTCTGGACGCCGAGCGCGCCATTCCGCTGTCGCTGTTCGTCACCGAGGCGATGACCAACGCCTACAAGCACGCCTTCACCGACCGCCAGAAGGGCCGCATCAAGGTGCGGCTGACGCGCTGCGAGCCCAAGGAAGGGGATCCCGAGCCCGGCGAGAACGGGCTGGCCTGCGCCTTCATCGAGGATGACGGGGTGGGCGAGACCGGCGCCGCCGAACCGGGACGCAAGGGCGTAGGCTCATCGCTGTTCTCCGCCTTCGCCCGGCAACTGGGCGGCGTGTCGGACAAGCGCGTCGGCGAAGGCGGCGGGCACTGCGTGGAAGTGCGTTTTCCCCTGCTCGCCGGAGAGGGGGAACCCGGTTCGGACCAAGACGTTTAAAGATCATGGGATTTCGATCCTTGAACACGGTCAGTCACGACCATCTTCATTGGAGGACACCGAATATGAAGCGTTTTGGCCTTATCTTCGCGAGCATCTTCTCGCTGATCACCATCGCCGCCTGCAACACCGTCGAGGGCGCCGGCCGCGACATCGAAGCGACCGGCGAAGCCATCCAGGACGGCGCCAACAACTAAGGCCGCCCTGCGCTTTTACCGAGAGGCCCGTCCGGTTCATCCGGGCGGGCCTTTTTCGTTCGGCGCGGGGCGATGGCGGGCGTCTTCGAAAGCGGTTATCTGTGGTCGCATGATCGATACCGCCGCTCTGAAAGACCCCCTCCCCCTCGCCCGCGCCCTCGTCCGCGTCCCGTCCGTGACGCCGCGCGACGAAGGCGCGCTGAACACGCTGCAGGCCGCGCTCGAAGCGCTGGGCTTCACCTGCCGCCGTTTTCCCTTCGGCGAGGTCGACAATCTGTACGCTCGGCTGGGCGCGGCGCGGCCCGCGCTGGCCTTCGCAGGGCACACCGACGTGGTGCCCGCGGGCGACGAGGCGGCCTGGAGCCGACCGCCCTTCGGAGCCGAGGTGGCGGACGGCATCCTGTGGGGGCGCGGCGCGGCGGACATGAAGGGCGCCATCGCCGCCTTCACCGCAGCGGTGGCCCGGCATCTGGAGGCCAGAGGCCGCCCGCCCGGCTCCCTCGCTTTCCTGATCACCGGCGACGAGGAAGGCCCCGCCGTCGACGGCACGAAGCGCCTGCTCGAAGCGCTCAGCGCAGAGGGCGAAGGCTTCGACCACTGCATCGTGGGCGAGCCGACCAACCCGAAAACCATGGGCGAGGAGGTCAAGATCGGCCGCCGGGGCTCGCTGAACGGGGTGATCACCGTCACCGGCAGGCAGGGCCACGTGGCCTATCCCGACCGGGCGCTCAACCCCGTTCCGGCGCTGCTTGAGCTGCTGGGCCGCCTGACCGCGCGGACGCTGGACGAGGGCAACGTGCACTTTCAGCCCTCCAATCTGGAGATCACCTCGGTGGACGTGGGCAACCCGGCCCACAACGTGATCCCGGCGCGGGCGCTCGCGAAGTTCAACATCCGCTTCAACACCGCCCACCGGGGCAAGGATCTGAAGGGCTGGATCGAGGACGAGGCCAAGGCGGTCGCGGAAAGCTCGGGCGCCGAGATCGCGCTGGACCTGAAAGTGACCGGCGAGGCCTTCCTGACCGAGACCGGACCGTTCACCGATCTGATCGCGCAGGCCGTCGAGGCCGCGACGGGCCGCAAGCCCGCCCTGACCACCGGCGGGGGCACGTCGGATGCCCGCTTCATCAAGGACCACGCGCCGGTGGCCGAGTTCGGGCTCGTCGGCGCGACCATCCATCAGGTCGACGAGCACGCGGCGGTGGCCGACATCGAGACCTTGACCGAGGTCTATGAGGGCGTGATCGCGCGCTATTTCGAGGTGATCGGGAGATGACCGGGCTGGCGGAGCGGTTCCGCCACGCGACCGCGGGGCTTTACGCCATGATGGCGTTCAAGCCGGGCTGGCGCGCGCGCTTCGACGTCAGCTTCGATGGCATGATCGCCTCGTTCGGGGGCGCGCTGATCGCCCTGCCCGCCTTCGCGCTGATCGTGCTGGGATCGAACCATTTCATCGCCGCCCATCCCGACATCGTCGATCCGACCGCCCAGGTCGGGCTGTGGGGCGCGGCGGGCCAGTATGCGCGCATCTGGCTGCTCTTCCCGCCCGTGGCCCTGCTGGTCTGTCTGGTGCTGGGGCTGAAGACCGGGCTGGCGGCCTGGATCACGGTCCACAACTGGGCGGTGGCGGTGCTGCTGTGGATTCAGGCCCTGATCTGGATGCTGCACGCGGCGGGCATCATCGGGCTGGAAATGCTCAGCTTCCTGCTGGCGCTCTATCAGGTGCTGCGGCTGGTGGTGCACTGGCGGGTGGCGATGGGGGCGCTGGGGCTGCACTGGGGCATCGCGGCGGGGGCCGCCTGCATCCCGCTGATCGTGGACGCGATCCTGGTCTATGGCCTGACGGCGGGCGCGGGCGGGTAGTCCACGAACGCCAGATAGAGCCCGTCGGGCGGTGCCACCGGCCCGCAGGCCTTCCGGTCGGCGGCCTCCAGCGCGGCGCGGAAGTCCGCCACGCTCCACTTGCCCGTGCCCACCTCGACCAGCGAGCCCGCGATGGAGCGGATCTGGCGGTGCAGGAAGCTGATCGCCTCCACCCGCAGATGAATCTCCGCCCCCTCGCGGGTCACCGAGATGGCGTCGAGGGATTTGACCGGGCTGTCGGCCTGGCACTGGGAATCGCGGAAGGTCGTGAAGTCGTGAGTGCCCACAAGGCACGCCGCCGCCGCGTCCATCGCCCCGGCGTCCAGCGGAACCGGCACGCGCCAGACCCGCCCCCGGTCCAGCGCCAGCGGCGGGCGGCGGTCGATGAAGCGGTAGAGATAGCCTCGCCTGACCGCTGAAAAGCGGGCGTGGAAATCGGCCGCGGCCGGCTCCGCGCTCAGGACCGCCACGGGGTCGGGCTTGAGATGGTGGTTGAGCGCGTCGCGCACCGTGTCGCCGGGCAGGTCCTTTTCAAGATCGACATGGGCGGCCATGGCCAGCGCGTGCACGCCCGCGTCCGTGCGCCCCGCGCCATAGACCTCGCGCGGCCCGCCATCGAGCTTTTCCGCCGCCCGTTCCAGCGCGGCCTGCACCGACGGGCCGTTCGTCTGCCGCTGCCAGCCCACGAAGGGGCCGCCGTCATATTCGATGACGAGCTTGTAGCGGGCCATGATGGTCAGAGCCCGGTTCCGGCGGGAACGGCGGTCCCGCGCAGGAACTCCTCGGCTCCCATGACGCCCCGGCCCTCGCGCTGGAGCCGGACCAGGCGCACCGCGCCGCGACCGCAGGCGATCAGCAGCTGGTCGTCGAGCGCCTCGCCGGGCTCGCCCTCGCCCCGCTCGGGCTCGGCGAAATGGACCTTCACCCTCACCGGGCGTTTGCCGCCGTCGAGCTCGAACCACGCGCCGGGAAAGGGCGACAGGCCGCGGATGTGATCGGCCACCTCGCTCGCGGGCCGGGTCCAGTCGATCCGGGCTTCGGCGGCGGTGATCTTTTTCGCGTAGGTCACGCCCTCATCGGGCTGGGGCGTGGCGTTCAGCGAGCCGCGCTCCAGCGCGGCCAGCGTGCGCGGCCAGAGCTGGGCGCCGGTGGTCATGAGCCGGTCGTGCAGGCTGCCCGCGGTGTCTTCAGGCGCGATGGGCACGATCTCGCTGATCAGGACCGGGCCGGTGTCCAGCCCCGCCTCCATCTGCATGATCTGCACGCCCGTCACCTCGTCGCCCGCCATGATCGCGCGCTGGATCGGCGCCGCGCCGCGCCAGCGCGGCAGCAGCGAGGCGTGCAGGTTCAGACAGCCCAGCCGGGGCGCGTCCAGCGCCTCCTGAGGCAGTATCTGGCCATAGGCGACCACGCAGGCGGCGTCGAGATCGAGCCCGGCGAAGTCCGCGATCACGTCCGGGTCGCGGAAGCTGGCGGGCGTCAACACCTCGATCCCGAACTGCTCGGCGAGCTGATGGACCGGGCTCTTGCGCAGGGTCTGCCCGCGCCCCGAGGGCCGGGGCGGCTGGGAATAGACGCGGACCACCTCATGACCCGCGCCGACGATCTCGGCGAGGCTGGCGGCGGCGAAGTCGGGGGTGCCCATGAAGGCGAGGCGCAGTGTCATGGGCGCAGGATGTATCGCGCTGAAGCGCCCGCGGCTAGATGCCGTCCTTGAACCATGCAGCCAGATGATCGACGAACAGCCGCACCCGGTGGGCCAGGAAGCGGTTGGAGGGGAAGACGGCCCACAGATCGCGGTGCTCGGGCGTCCAGTCGGTCAGGACGCGCTGCACCCGCCCCTCCTCGATGGCGGCGCGGGCGGCCCATTCAGGCGGCGCGGCCACGCCCAGCCCCGCGCAGGCCGCGTTGACCGACGCGTTCGCGCCATTGAGCGTGATGCGCCCTGACACCTTGACCTCGGCTTTGCCGCCCGACCCGTCCATCCGGTCGAAGCGCCACAGGTTGGGCGCGGGCTTGTTGCGGTCGATCACGCAGGCGTGCTGGGACAGATCTGCGGGGTGCTCGGGGCTGCCGTGGGTCTTGAGATAGTCAGGCGAGGCGATCACCGCGAGCTGGGCGTCGGCCAGCCGTTTCGCGATCAGCGATGAATCGGGCAGGTGCCCGATCCTCACGCCCATGTCGAAGCCTTCGTCCACCAGATCCACCATCCGGTCGGACAGATCGAGCCTCACCTCCACCGCAGGCCATGCCTGCATGAAGGCTGTGACCGGCTCGATCAGGCGGCTGGCGCCGAAATCCACCGGCGCGGAGACGCGCAGCGCGCCGGCGGCCGCGGCGGTCTCGGCTGCCAGGCCGTTCTCAATCTCCTGATACTCGCTCAGCCAGGGACGGATGCGGTCGAGCAGGGCGCGGCCCGCGTCGGTCAGCCGGACCGAGCGGGTCGTGCGCTCGAGCAGGCGCGCCTGCAGCCGGTCTTCGAGAGCGGCGATCTGTTTTGAAGCCGCGCCGGGCGTGAGGCCCTGACGTTCGGCGGCGCGGGTGAAGCTCTCGAGCTCGGCCACCGCGGCGAAAAGATGGAGCGCGTCGATCCTGTCCATGGGCCTATTTCCAGACGGGAATGAGTGAAACCAATCAAGCCTTATTAAATCAAGGCGCGCCACCGGTCACCGGCCCATGACAGGTTTCATCGTTGGAAAATCTCGCTTGGCAGGAGAAAACGCAGACCTCTAAACGATTTGTTACCCCTGCATGTGCATCGTCACGGATGGACGCGTGCGCCTGCGAATCGGGCGCGCGCCATGATGAGGAGCCGGACCGGTGATCACCGCGGGGCTGACAGGCGATCTGCTTGGGGCGTGGTACACGTCCCAGTCCGCCATGCGCACTGCGGCTGTCGGCGGACCGAAGCTCTCCGGCGCGGGCGCGGGCAAGGCGCCTGAGCGCGATCCGAACGTGCTGCCGCCCTGGGACCCGCGCGGCGAGGTCGCGGCGCTCGAAACCCTCAAGCGTTCCGTGCTCGGCGGCGGCAAGTTCTTCGACAAGAGCTTCGGCGAGTTCTCGTCGATGAACGTGCCCAATGACGAGAAGAATCTGTTCGCCCTGCATCAGGGCCTGAGACGGCTTCAGTCGCTGGCCGTCGCGGCCGGCGAGAAGAACGTGAACGCCTTCGACCAGATGTTCTGGGAGAAGAAGTTCCAGGAAGGGCTCGAACAGATGAGCGCCTTCTTCGGCGGCATGGATCTGGACAAGATCTCCGTCCTGCCCGGCGAGGACCTGACCCGCGCCCAGTCGGGCCTGTCCACCCCCCGCGGGATCAGCGAATACACCACCGGCATCGTCCATCGCGGCGCGTTCGACGCCGAGGTCGCCGCCTTCCAGGGCGACGTTCAATTCGACATCACGGTCCGCAAGAACGGCCAGGACATCACCATCGCCATCGATCTGGACGAGCTGGGCGCGCAGCCGCGCACGCTCGACACCGTGATCGGGCACATCAATTCCAAGCTGGAAGAGAACGAGATCTTCACCCGCTTCGAGCGGGTGCGGATCGGCACGCCCAACGAGTTCGGCAACATCACCGGCAATGACTGGGGCTTCAAGATCAACGGGATCCTGACCGAGCAGGTCTCGTTCGACGCCCCGGCCGGCCAGCCCGCGGTCTACATGTCGGCGATCAGCGGCACGGGCGACAACGCGGCGGGCCAGCTGATCAAGCTCACCGACGTCTTCGACGACCCCAAGACCGCCTTCGCCAAGCGCATCCAGGCCGACCCCACCCTGACCGAGAAAGAGATTTTCGGCAGCGACGAGACCCGTCAGGTCGCCACCGCCAACCCGCTGACCATCCACGACATCGCCCAGGGGCCCGATGGCGGCATCTACGTTGTCGGCCAGACCCAGAGCGCGGCCAACGGACAGGACATCCGCGGCGAGAGCGATCTGGTCCTGATGCGCTACGATTCCAACGGCAAGCTGGTGTGGTCGCGCACGCTGGGCGCCGCGGACGAGGCGTCCGGCGCCTCGCTGGCGGTCGGCCCTGACGGCAGCGTCGCCGTGGCGGGCTCGGTGACCGGCGCGCTGGGCGACACCCGGCAGGCGGGCGGGCAGGACTCGCTGGTGGTCAAATACGGAGCGGACGGCGTGGAGCAGTGGGCCCAGCGCTTCGGCGGCACGGGCAATGACCGCGCGAACGCGGTGACCATCGGCGCGGACGGCACGGTCTTCGTGGTCGGCGAGGCCCGGGGCGGCTTCGACGGCATGGCCAATCTGGGCAGCCTTGACGGATATGTGCGCGCCATCGGCGCGGACGGGCAGACCCTTTACACTCGCAGCGTGGATTCCGGCCCCGGCATCGAACGCTCGCAGGCGGTGACGACCGCGCCGGACGGCGGGCTGCTGATCGCCAGCGAAGTGGACGGCCGCGCCGTGCTGACCCGGTTCGCGCCGGGCGATGACGGCACGGGCGAGCCTGAATGGTCGCTCGACATGGGCGCGCTCAATGGCGGGCGGATCACCGCGATCAAGGCGGACGCGGACGGCTCGGTCTACCTGACTGGCGGCGCGGGCGCGGGCTTCGCCCCCTCCCCGCCCGTGAACGAAAATTCCGGCGGGCGAGACGCCTTCCTGGTCAAGGTCGGCGCGGGCGGGCAGGTGGACTACACCACCTTCCTGGGGACCGACGGCGACGATCTGGCCACCGGCATCGATGTGGTGGACGGCAAGGTCTATCTGTCGGGCTCCACCACCGGCTCGCTGCCCGGAGCGGAGCTGTCCGGCTCGCGCAATTCCTTCGCGGCGGGCTTCGACGCGGTCAGCGGCGCGCATGAATGGACCCAGCAGATCCCCGGCTATGGCGGCTCGTCTCAGGCCACCGGCATCGTGGTCGATCCCAAGGGGGATTCGGTGCTCGACCGGCTGGGCCTGCCCTCGGGCCAGATCACCTATGCCGACACCCGCGTGGTCACGGCCCATTCAGCGACCCGCAGCGGCGACCATTTCTACATGACCGTGGATGGCGGCCGGAAGCGCAAGATCACCATCGAGCCGGGCGAGACGATGCGCTCGCTGACCTTCAAGATCAACGCGGTGCTCCTGAACAAGGGCAACGCCTCGGTGGCCCGCGCCAATGGCGGCGACGCGCTCAGGATCGAGCCGCGCCAGGGCGTGAAGATCGAGTTCTTCCGCGGCGACGACGGACAGGACGCCCTGTCCGGGCTGGGCCTGCCTGAAGGCCAGGTGCGCGGCAAGCCCAAGACCGGCTCGCGCGACGAGACCAGCGCCGCCCCGCCCGTGTTCGCGCTGGGCCTGTCATCAAGCCTGTCCATCAAGGACCAGAACAGCGCCAAGGCCGCCACAGACGCGCTGCAGAAGGCCATCGAGACGATCCAGAACGCCTGGCGCAAGCTGACCGAAGACCCTGCGCTGAACGACCTGCTGCAGGGCCCGGCCAACGGCCGGCGCGGCGGCACGGTGCCCGCCCATCTCCAGTCCCAGCTCGCCAACTACCAGTCGGGCCTCGATCGGCTCATGGCGGGGCCGAGCGCGGGCCAGTCCTTCGGGCTGTTCTAGGCCTTCTCGGCGATCGACCAGGCGTAATCGGCCATCGGCGCGACCAGCGCGCCCAGCTCTTTCGCCCGCTCGTTGGAGGCGTTGCCCTGCAGCGAGCGCGCGTAGACGCCCTGCGCGATCCCGGCCAGCCGGAAGATGTTGTAGGCGATGTAGAAATCGAGCTTGGGGATCGTCTCCCGCCCCGTGCGCGCGCAGTAGGCCGCGACGTATTCCTCTTCAGTGGGGATGCCCAGCGCGGTCAGGTCCGCACCCAGGAAGCCCGAACGGATGTCCTTCGGCGTCCGCCACTGCATGAGCTGGTAGGTGAAGTCCGCCAGCGGATCGCCCAGCGTGGACAGCTCCCAGTCCAGCACCGCGATCACTTTCGGCTCGGTCGGATGGAAGATCATGTTGTCCAGGCGGTAATCGCCATGAACCACGCTGGTGCGCTCCTGTTCGGGGGCGTTCGCGGGCAGCCATTCGATCAGCCGGTCCATGGCCGGGATCGGATCGGTCTCGGCGGCCTTGTACTGCTTGGTCCAGCGGCCGATCTGGCGCTCGAAATAATTGCCCGGACGGCCATATTCAGCCAGCCCCGCGGCCTCGTGGTCGATGCCATGAAGCTGGGCCAGCGCGGCGTTGGAGGCGTCATAGATCGCCCGTCGCTCGTCGGGCTCCAGCGCGGGCAGATACGCGTCCCAGAAGATGCGCCCGTCCACGAAGTCCATCACGTAAAAGGCCGTGCCGATGACGGCGTCGTCCTCGCACAGCCCGTGCATGCGCGGAACGGGGAAGCCCTGCGCGCCCAGCGCGCGCATGACGGTGAACTCGCGGTCCACCGCGTGGGCGGAGGGCAGCAGCTTGCCCGGCGGCTTGCGCCGGAGTACGTAGCGCCCGCTTTTCGCGTCGATGCGGTAGGTTGGGTTGGACTGCCCGCCCTTGAACTGGCTGACCGTGATCGGGCCTGAGAAGCCGGTCACGTTCTCGGCCATCCAGCGCTCCAGCGCCGCCTCGTCGAAGCGCAGCGCGTCCGCGACCGGCTTGGCGCCGGAATAGGTGTCGTCGAGTCCGCTCATGGCTGCACGTGCACCACGCCGCCCAGCATCACGAAGTCCACGTCCAGCATTTCGGATATGTCCTCCAGCGGATCGCCGTCCACCGCGATGATGTCGGCGAACTTGCCCGCCTCCAGCGTGCCGATGTCCGTGTCCATGCCCAGATGGCGCGAGGCGATCACCGTGGCCGAGCGCAGGGCCTCCGCCGGGGTCATGCCCGCCTCGACCATCAGCTCCAGCTCCCGCCCGTTGTCGCCGTGGGCGGACACGCCGGAATCGGTGCCGAACGCCACCGTCACCCCGCCCGCATGAGCGCGGCGGAGCATGTCGAGCATCTGCGGGCCGGCCTCGAGCGCCTTCTGGCGCTGGAAGGGGCTCATCCAGTCCGCGCCGCTTTCCGCGGCGATGGTCACGAACTCGCCCGCCATCACCGTGGGCACCAGATACGCGCCGTTGTCGCGGAACAGGCGGATGGACTCGTCGTCCAGGAAGGTGCCGTGCTCGATGGCGTGACCGCCCGCGCGCAGGAAGGCGTTCACCCCCGACAGCCCGTGGGCGTGGGCGGTCACCCGCCGGCCCATCATCTCTGCCGCCTGCACGATGGCTTCCAGCTCGGCGTCGAAGAACTGCACCTCCAGCCCCGCGCCGGTGTCCGACAGAACCCCGCCGGTGGCCGTGATCTTGATGATGTCCGCCCCGTTCTGGATCAGCTGGCGCGTTGCGCGCGCGCAGTCGTCCGCCCCGTTGCAGGCGAAGCGGCTGGGGAACATCTGAGTGATTTCAGGATTATAGCCGTTGATGTCGCCATGCCCGCCGGACGGCGAAATGGACGGCCCCGCCGCACGCAGGCGCGGGCCGATGGCGTCGCCGTTCGCGATGGCCCGGCGCAGCGCCATGATCGCTTCAAGGTCCGCGCCGACGTCCTGAATGGTCGTGAAGCCCGCCTCCAGCGTGATCCGCGCGTTGCGCGCGCCCTGGAAGGCCATGTCCGCGCTGGACAGGGTGAAGCGCTCCAGCCGGCTGTTCGCGCTGCGCTCGCGCAGGATATGGACATGGCTGTCGATCATGCCGGGCATGACCCAGTGGTTCGAAAGGTCGATGACCTCCGCGCCGTCAGGAGTGACGAAGCCGTCCTCGATGGCCTCGATCCGCCCGTCGCGGATCACCACCGACGCCTCGGCGCGCGCGCTCTGGCCCGGTTCCGCAATCAGATGGCCCGCATGGATGACCTGCAGGCCCTCCCCCACAGTCTGGGCGGACGCCAGCCCGGCGAAGGCCGCCGCGCTCAGAGCCGCGGCGCAAAGGCTTGAAATCAGATGCTTCATCGTCACTCTCCCCGAATTCTTGTTGCGCCTTTTGTCCGATGCTCCATACCGAAGAGTCAAACCCGATCACGGCGACGTGAGAGGTTACGAGGCTTTAAGTGGACGCCCGCGCGCGCGTGGACAACATCGTCCGATCTTTCAAAACGGGGAGCTGGCCATGCGTCGGAACATCACCACCCTTCTGGCCTGCACGGCCGCCATCGCGCTGGCGTCCGCCAGCCACGCCCAGGACGAGGCCGCGCCCGATGAGCGCTGGACCTGGGACGTCACCGCCCTTTACGCCGACCGCGAGAGCTGGGACGCCGACAGGCGCGCCGGGCTGGAACAGGCCGGCGCGCTCGCGCAGCTCGAAGGCACGCTCGACGACGGCCCCGACGCCTTCCTGCGCGTGATGCAGGCCTATTCGGACGCCATGCGCACCGTGCTCCGGGTGTGGACCTATGCGGGGCTGGTGGCGGACGAGAACCTCGCCGATCCCGAGGGCCAGGCCCTGCGCCAGCAGGCGATGGCGCTGTACTCGGAAATCTCCCAGGCGGGCGCGTGGATCGATCCGGCCATCATCGCGCTGGGCGAGGAGACGGTGTGGTCGTATTTCGAGGCCGAGCCCGAGCTCGCGCCCTTCCGCCAGATGGTCCGCACCACCCTGCGCCAGGGCGATCACACCCTGTCCGACCAGACCGAGCGGGCGCTCGCCGCGCTCAGCCCGGCCACCAGCGCGAGCCAGACCATCTACGGCCAGCTCGCGAACTCGGAAATCCCCCGGCCGACCATCACCCTGTCTGACGGGACCGAGCTGCGGGTGGATTCGGCCGGTTACGCCCGCGGCCGCGCGCTGGAGAACCGCGAGGACCGCATCGCGGTGTTCGACGCCTACTGGGGATCATGGCAGCCCTTCACCGGCTCGGTGGGCGCGGCGCTGAACGGCCACGTCCAGAACGCGGTCGCCCAGTCCCGCCTGCGCGGCTATGACAACGCCCTGTCCGCGGCGCTGTCGGGCGGCAACGTGCCCGAGGAGGTCTATCGCACGCTGGTGGCGGAAACCAACGCCGCCCTGCCCGTCCTGCACCGCTATTTCGCCCTGCGCGCGCGGCTGCTGGGGGTCGAGGACCCGGCCTATTACGACATCTATCCCGACATGGTCGCCATCGACCGCGATTTCGGCATCGAGGACTCCATCGAGCTGACCCGCGCCTCCCTCGCCCCGCTGGGCGAGGATTATGTGGCGATGTATTCCGACGCGGTCTCCCAGCGCTGGATGCATGTCTATCCGCAGACCGGAAAGACCTCGGGAGCCTATGTCAGCGGGGCCGCCTACGACTTGCACCCTTACGTCCTGCTGAACCACCAGGACGATTACAGCTCGGCGACCACCTTCACCCACGAATGGGGCCACGCCCTGCACTCCGTGCTGGCCAACGAGGCCCAGCCGTTCGAGACCGCGAGCTATTCGATCTTCACCGCCGAGGTCGCCTCCACCGTGCATGAATTCCTGCTTCAGGAGCACATGCTGGAGACCGCGCAGACGCCCGAGGAGCGGCTGTTTTATCTGGGCAACGCGCTGGAGCTGCTGCGCGCGACCTTCTTCCGCCAGACCATGTTCAGCGAGTTCGAACTGGCCATCCACGAGACGGTGGAGCGCGGCGAGCCCCTGACCGGCGCGGCCATCACCGCGCTGTATGCCGATGTCGTGCGCCGCTATCACGGCCATGACGAAGGCGTGCTGCGGGTCGACGACCTCTACACCCACGAATGGATGTTCGTGCCGCACTTCTACATGAATTTCTACGTGTACCAGTACGCAACCTCGCTGGCGGCGGCGGCCTATTTCACCGACCTCATCCTTGAAGGCGACGAACAGGCGCTGGAGCGGTATCTGGACGCGCTGCGCGCGGGTGGATCGGACGATCCGTATCAGATCCTGCTCGACGCGGGCGTGGATCTGGCCACCCCCGAACCCTACCGGGTGCTGGTCGACCGCATGGAGCGCACCATGGACGAGATGGAAGCGATCCTCGCGGAGATGGAGGAAGAGTGAGCCTTCAGGCCGGACGCTAAGCGGCGTCCGGCTGATTTTCCGGCGCGGCGGCGGCGAGCTCGGGAATGGCCCGGGCCGCCGCGTCCGCCGCGACCAGGCGGGGGAAGGCGTCCAGATCGACGCCGAAGCGGCGGGCGTTGAACATCTGCGGGACCAGATAGATCTCCGCCATGGTCGGGGCGTCGCCGAAGATGAAGCCGCCCTGCCCGTCCGCGGCCGCGGCCAGCTTTTCCAGCGCCTCGAACCCGGTCGCGATCCAGTGCCGCGCCCAGTCCTGCGCGCCCTCCTGCCCCTGACCCAGCTCGCCGGAGACCTTCTTGAGCACCCGCAGGTTCTGGATGGGGTGGATGTCGCAGCCGATGGCCGCCGCGAAGGCGCGCACCCGGGCGCGACGGACGGGGTGCGCCGGCAGCAGGGCGGGTTCGGGCCAGGTCTCCTCGATCCATTCGAGGATGGCCGGGCTCTGGGTCAGCACCCCGCCCGGCGTCTCCAGCGCGGGCACGAGCCCCTGCGGGTTGCGCGCCAGATAGTCCGCGCTCCGCTGGGCGCCCTCCACCAGATTGACAGGCCGGGTCTCGTAAGCGACGCCCTTGTGGTTCAGCGCCAGCCGCACCCGGTAGGTGGTGCCGGAACGGAAATAGCCGTGAAGGATCAGGGGCGCGGGCATCGGGAGGCTCCGGGTATGGCTGCGGGCGGTGGATGAATTTAGTTGCAAATGATACTACCTTGCCTGAAGACGATGGCCGCCGGGCGCGCCGCGATCAACCCGCCCGCACCGGCCCGCGACAGATTTGACCATAGATCAGCCAAGCAAGGAGCGCCCCATGGCCGACCTTTTCGAGAACCCGCTGGGCACTGACGGCTTCGAGTTCGTCGAATACACCAGCCCCGAGCCCGAGAAGATCGAGGCGCTGTTCAGGCTGCTCGGCTTCACCGCCGTCTCCCGGCACAAGAGCCGCGACATCGTGCGCTACAAGCAGGGCGACATCACCTTCCTGGTGAACCGCGAAAAGACCGGCCAGGCCGCGGACTTCCGCGCCGCGCACGGCCCGTCTGCCAACGCCATGGCCTTCCGGGTCAAGGACGCGAAGAAAGCCTACAAGGACGCGCTGGACCGCGGCGCCGAGCCCTACGGCGAAGAGCTTTGGCTGGACGGCGGCATCGCCCCGGCCATCAAGGGCATCGGCGGGTCGGCGCTCTATCTGGTCGACACCTATGGCGACGCGAACATCTATGACGGCCAGTTCGAGCCGATCGAGGGCGCGAAGGACGAGGGCGGCGTGGGCCTGGAAGACCTCGACCACCTGACCCACAACGTGTTCAACGGCAACATGGACACCTGGGCGGGCTTCTACGAGCGCGTCTTCAACTTCCGCGAAATCCGCTATTTCGACATCAAGGGCCAGCACACCGGCCTGAAGTCTCGCGCCATGACCGGCCCGTGCGGCAAGCTGCGCATCCCGCTGAACGAAAGCTCGGACGACCAGTCCCAGATCGCCGAGTATCTGCGCGAGTACAATGGCGAGGGCATCCAGCACATCGCCCTGACCACTTCGGACATCTACGCCACCGTCGAGAAGCTGCGCGCCAACGGCGTGAAGCTGCAGGACACGCCCGAGACCTATTACGAGCTGGTCGACGAGCGCGTGCCCGGCCATGGCGAGGATCTCGAGCGGATGCGCAAGAACCGCATCCTGGTCGATGGCGACGCGGAGAGCGGCGGCCTTCTGCTGCAGATATTCACCACCACGAATATCGGCCCGATCTTCTTCGAGATCATCCAGCGCAAGGGCAATCAGGGCTTCGGCGAAGGCAATTTCAAAGCCCTGTTCGAATCCATCGAGCTCGACCAGATCCGCCGCGGCGTCATCAAGCCGAAGGCGGACCAGCCCGCCGAATAAGGTGGCGGACGGCACTGACAGGCCCGGACACGGCGCGGGGGGCGGACGCCCCCTGCGCCTGTCGGCCTATCTGCCCTACCGGCTGAGCGTGGCCTCCAACAAGGCGTCCTCGATCATCGCGCGCGCCTACCAGGCCCGCTTCGGGCTGACGATCTGGGAATGGCGGGTGATCGCGGTGCTCGGCGAGGGCGCGGCCCTGACCGCGCAGGCGATCTGCGAAGCCACCGCCATGGATAAGGTCACCGTCAGCCGCGCCATCCGCGCGCTGGACGAGCGGGGCCTCATCGCCCGCACCCCCAGCGCCACCGACCGCCGGGCGTCCGACGTGGCGCTGACGAAAGAAGGCCGGGCGGTCTATCAGGACATCGCGCCGCTGGCGCTCGATTATGAGCGGGCGCTGCTGGACGGGTTCAGCGCGGACGAGCGCGCCCGTCTGTCCGACCTGCTCGAACGGCTCGAGGCGCGCGCGGACGCGCTCAACGCGGACGGCGACGGCTTCTAGCCGGTCACGATCAGGCTCAGCCACTGGGCGGCCAGCGCGGGCGTGTCCGCCCCCTCGATCTCCACCACGCAGTCATTGACCAGCTGGATCTGCCCCGGCTTGCGCTCGGAGGCGTCCGCCAGCGTGAAAGCGCCGCGGATGCGTGAGCCCACCACCACGGGGCTGAGGAAGCGCACCTTCTCGAACCCGTAATTGATCCCGATCACGCCCGGCGCGTCCATGCGCGGCAGGGCCTGAGCGGCGAAATGCGACATCAGCGACAGCGTCAGGAAGCCGTGGGCGATGGGCCCGCCAAAGGGGGTCTCCGCCGCCGCCCGCGCGGGATCGACATGGATGAACTGGTGGTCGAGGGTGACGTCCGCGAAGGCGTTCACCCGCGCCTGATCGATCTCCAGCCAGTCCGAGCGATGGGTCTCTCCCAGACGGTTGCGGTAGGCGGCGAGCAGGCTCATGGGCGTGTCCGTTCAGCTTCGCTTCAAGGGGCGCTCACTGTGGCGGCGCGCCGCGTCCCGGGCAATACCGTGTTTTTGAAAACACCGCCCCGCGCATCCGCCTCCGCGGCGCGCGCGTCTCTATCGCGCCGCCTGTGAAACGCGGCGCCAGAGGAAAAAGGAGCAGGACGGACCGGATTCGGCTGACAGCGCGGGACGATGGGTTAAGGTCGGGGCGAACGCCGGGGCGACGCCCCCTGACCGGAGCGCCCCCCGCCTCATGACGTCCGCCCATCCCAGAGAGCTTCTGCAGCGTGTCGCGGACGGCGAGCGCGCCGCGTTCAGCGCCCTGTATGACGCGACCAGCGGCAAGCTGTTCGCCGTCTGCCTGACCGTGCTGACCAGCCCGGCGGAGGCCGAGGAGGCGCTGCAGGAGACTTATCTTAAGGTCTGGCGGCGCGCGGGCAGCTATGACGCGGACCGGGCCTCGGCCATGTCCTGGCTGATCGCCATCGCCCGCAACGCCGCCATCGACATCGCCCGCAAACGAAAGGGCGTGCCGGTGGATCTGGACGCGGTCGCCGAGCTGGAGGACGACGGCCCCAGCCCCGAGACCGCCGCCCACGCGGCCGGAGAGGCGCTTCGGCTGCACGACTGCCTGGGCGAGCTCGAAGGCGAGCAGGCCCGCATCATCAAGCGCGCCTATATGGGCGGGCTGTCCTATTCGCAGGTGGCCGAGGCCGCCGGCAAGCCGCTGGGAACGGTCAAAAGCCTGATCCGCCGCGGCCTGCAGAAACTGAGAGCGTGTCTGGAAGCGGCATGAGCGACGAGAGCGATCATATCGACCTGCTCGCAGGCGAATACGCGCTCGGCCTTCTCGAAGGCGAGGAGCGCGCCGACGCCGCGCGCCGGGCCGACGCCGACCCGGCTTTCGCCGCGCGGGTGGATTTCTGGAATGACCGCTTCGCCGTCTGGCTGGACGGCCTTCAAGAGCGCCCCGCCCCGGCCTGGATCAAGGCGCGGATCGAGGCGGAGATATTCGGCGCGCCAACGCCCGCGCGCCCCGCTTCGGGCGCAGGATTCTGGAGCTCGCTGGCGGTCTGGCGCGGGCTGACCGCCGCCGGGTTCGCCGCCGCCGCGTTCGCCTTCGCCGTCCTTCTGCTGCGTCCGCCCGAGATCGTGGAGCGCATCGAGGTCGTCGAGGTCGAGGTGGAAGTCCCCGTGGAGGTCGAGGCCCCCGCCCCGCCGCCGGGCGTGGTGCTGGTCGCCGCCCTCCAGCCGGTCGAGGTCGATCCCGCCGTGCTGGCCGTCTATGATGAGACCGAGGGCCTGATCAGCCTGTCCGGCGCCGTGGGCGTCGGCGAGCCGGGCGACACCGAGCTGTGGATCATCCCCGAGGGCCGCGACCCGGTCTCGCTGGGCGTGATCGCGCGGGACGGCGCGCGCTCGGTGACCGTGCCCGAACAGCTCATCGCCGAATTCCAGGCCGGATCGGCCCTGGCCATCAGCCTGGAGCCCGAAGGCGGATCGCCCACCGGAGCGCCAACGGGCCCGATCCTGGCGCTCGGCCCGCTGAACCCGGCCTGATTGCACAGGGAGCCGGGCGGGGCCGCGGCGCGTTTGACTGGTGAGACTTCACCGGCAAGGGAGCGCCCCATGACCGACACGACCAAGACCCCTCCGGGCAAGCGCCCGCCCCATGACGACGACGATATCGACGAGTCGCTGGAAGAGAGCTTCCCCGCCTCCGATCCGCCGTCCTTCAACCCGCCGGGCACCAACGGACTGGCCACGCGCTGAGGCATGCCTAACGAGGCGTTAACACCTCGCCCCCACGGTTAACCGGACAGGCCGAATCAGGGCCGCCCGGCCCGTGGGGGATCCATGCCGACCGACGCCGCCTCGAAAACCGCCCGCGAACCGCTGGCCGGAATGCTCTCGGCGCGCGATTTCCGCTCGCCGCGCATGGACCTGGACGGCAAGACCATCCTTATCACCGGCGGCACGGGCTCGTTCGGCCACCATTTCGTGCGGACCATCATCGACGAGCACCGCCCGAAGAAACTCATCATCTTCTCGCGCGACGAGCTCAAGCAGTACGAGATGGCCCAGCGCTTCTCGCCCGCCGAGCATCCCTTCATGCGCTATTTCATCGGCGACGTGCGCGACGAAGGGCGTCTGGACCAAGCCATGCGGGGCGTGGACATCGTCATCCACGCCGCCGCCCTCAAGCACGTGCCCATCGCCGAGTACAATCCGTTCGAGTGCATCCGCACCAACGTGTTCGGCGCGGAGAACGTGGTGCGCGCCGCCATCAAGCGCGGGGTCAAGCATGTCTGCGCCCTGTCCACCGACAAGGCGGCCAACCCGATCAACCTGTATGGCGCGTCCAAGCTGGCCAGCGACAAGATATTCTGCGCCGCCCAGCACATGGGCGGCGAGGACGGCCCGATCTTCTCCGTGGTCCGCTACGGCAACGTGGTGGGCTCGCGCGGATCGGTCGTGCCGTTCTTCAGAAAGCTGGTCGAGGAGGGCGCGGACCACCTGCCCATCACCGACGCGCGGATGACCCGCTTCTGGATCACCCTCGATCAGGGCGTGAATTTCGTCCTGTCCTCGCTGGCGCTCGCCAGGGGCGGGGAGATCTTCGTGCCCAAGATTCCCTCCATGAGCACGGCCGACCTGGCCCGCACCATGGCGCCGGACCTCCCCCACAAGATCATCGGCATCCGCCCCGGCGAGAAGCTGCACGAGGTGATGGTGCCCACCGACGACGCCCGCTCCACCGTGGAAATCGAGGACCGCTACGTGATCCTGCCCGCCCACCGGCAGGCGGTCCGCGAGGCGTGGCTGGAGGCCGGCGCCGCCCCGGCCGCGGACGGCTTCGCCTACGCGTCGGACACCAACCCTGAACGGCTGGACGCCCGCGCCCTGCAGGCCTTCCTGGCGAAGAGCTACGCGGCCTGAAGGCCCAGCGCGGCGCTCAGCGCTTCGGCCACCCGGCCCACATCCTCATCGGCCATCGACGCGAACAGCGGCAGCGACAGCGTGCGCGCGAAATACGCCTCCGCCCCCGGCAGGGCCGCCTTCCCGTAGCGGTTCACATAATAGGGCTGGGTGTGCACCGGGATGTAGTGCACCTGACTGCCGATCCCGCGCGCATGCAGGCGAGACATCACCGTCTCGCGGGCCACGCTCGCCGCATCGAAATCGATCCGCACGTTCATCAGGTGACGGCACGGGTCCGTCCCCGCCATGCGCGCGGGCGGCAGCACGAGCGGCGCCAGCGGCGCCAGCGCCTGCTCATACAATGCCGCCAGCGTCCGGCGGCGCGCGGCGAACCAGTCCAGCCGCGAGAGCTGGGAGCGGCCAAGCGCGGCGTTGATGTCCGGCAGACGGTAATTCCAGCCCAGCGACGCCATCTCGTGATGCCAGGGCCGGTCCGCGCCCGCCGCGTCCTCGAACCGGGCGGGATCGCGCTCGATGCCGTGGCTGCGCTGGCGGCGCATGGTGTCGGCCAGGGTCGGATCGCTACACGTCACCATGCCCCCCTCCCCGCAGGCCAGCGTCTTGACCGGGTGGAAGGAGAAGGTGGCCGCGTCGCTCCACGCCCCCCCGCCCGCCACCGAGCCATCAGGGAAACGCGAGCCCAGCGCGTGGCAGCTGTCCTCCACGATGGCGAGCCCCGCCTGCCGCGCCAGCGGCGCGATGGCCGCCATCTCGCAAAGCTCCCCGGCCAGATGGACCGGCAGCACGGCTTTCGCCCGGCCGCCCGCTCGTTCCAGCGCCTCTGAAAAGGTCTCCGGCGTCATCAGGCCCGTGTCCGGATCGGTGTCGGCGAACACGATCTCCGCGCCGCAATACCGGCCCGCATTCGCGGTCGCCATGAAGGTGATCGCCGGAACGATGCAGACATCCCCCTCTCCCATGCCGACCGCGTCGAGCGCCAGATGAAGCGCCGCGGTGCCGTTCGCGCAGGCCACAGCCTCCCCCGCTCCGCATGCGACGGCGAACTCGGATTCGAAGGCGGGGATTTCCGGCCCCGTGGTCAGGAAGTCCGAGCCCAGGGCGCGCGCCACCGCGGCGATGTCGTCCTCCTCGATCACCTGGCGGCCATAGGGCAGGAAAGGCTCGGTCATCGAAGGTCGCTCCAGCGGGTTTTCATGCTTTATCCGCTGAGTCGGCGCCCGGGCGCAGGACCCCGCGATGCCCGATCAGCGAGCGCGGGCGCCTCATGGCAGGGCGCCTGCACCGCTCACCGCGTTCGCCGCGCCGCAGCATTTGACTCCGCTCGGGACTGAAGCCGAGCTTTCCGACGCGGCCATAGCGGACGCGGCTTTGCAGACAACCTTCGGCAGCCCCTCGTGCGGCTGCCGAACTTTTATGCGCCGCTCAAAAGTCCGGACAAATTTGTGTTGCGTCGCACAATCCGATCTGTAAAGCTTTCATGAACAGGGCGGCGTCAGACCGCCCGGACCTCTGCGATGCCAGCGTCTCTTGAGCCGATCCGCCATTTCGGATGCGGGGAGGGACATGGACATTCGCGACACCACCCCATGCGGCGCCATCGTCCGGCGCGAACCCCTTCCCGCCGTCACGCGAACCGCCGGCCCCGCCGGCCCGTCAGACCGCATGAAGGGGGACTTCCATGCTTAGAACCGCCCAGACACGGCGCAGAGCCGCGTTCGCCATATCCGGCGCGCTGCTGATGTCGCTCGTCTTCGCACCGTCGGCCAGCGCCCAGGTGACCGACGAGACCGCCTACATCCTCAACACCCTGCTCTTCCTGATCGGGGGCTTCCTGGTCATGTGGATGGCCGCGGGCTTCGCCATGCTCGAGGCCGGGTCGGTCCGCGCCCGGCACGCCGCGACCATCTGCCTGAAGAATATCGGCCTCTACGCCATCGCAGGCACCATGTACTTCCTGCTCGGCTACAATCTCATGTATTCGGGCGTGGACGGGGGCTTCTTCGGCGTGCCCGGCCCCTGGTCTCCGGCCGAGACCTACGCCAGCGACGCCTTCGACACCGGCCCTGAATCCTACGCCAGCGCGTCGGACTGGTTCTTCCAGATGGTGTTCGTGGCCACCACCGCCTCCATCGTGTCCGGGGCGGTGGCCGAGCGCATCCGCGTGGCCAGCTTCTTCATCTTCGTGGCCGTCCTGACCGCGGTGATCTATCCCATCCAGGGCGCCTGGACGTGGGGCGAAGGCTGGCTGGACGGCATCGGCTTCTCCGATTTCGCCGGGTCGACCATCGTGCACTCGGTGGGCGGCTGGGCCGCGCTGGCCGGCGTGATCCTTGTGGGCGCGCGCCGGGGCCGCTTCGTGGACGGCAAGGCCGTGCCTCTGCATGGCTCGTCGCTGCCGCTGGCCACGCTGGGCACCTTCATCCTGTGGCTGGGCTGGTTCGGCTTCAACGGCGCCTCCCAGCTCGCCCTGGGCTCGGCGGCGGACGCCACGGCGGTCGCGCAGATCTTCGCCAACACCAACATGGCCGCCGCGGGCGGGGTGATCGCCACCTACGTGCTCTCGCTCGTGCTGGGCAAGGGCAAGGCCAATCTGGGCGTGGTGCTGAACGGCGCGCTGGCGGGGCTGGTCTCCATCACCGCCGAACCGCTCACGCCGTCCATCGGCCAGGCGCTGATCTTCGGGGGCGTCGGCGGGGTGATCGCCACTTTCGGGGCGATGGCGCTTGAAAAGCTCAAGCTGGACGACGTCGTCGGGGCCATCCCCGTCCACCTGTTCGCCGGGATCTGGGGCACGCTGATCGTGCCGCTGACCAATGCGGACGCCAGCTTCGGCGCCCAGCTGATCGGCATCGCGTCCATCGCCGCCTTCGTGTTCGCGGCCAGCTTCGCGGTCTTCTTCGTGCTCAAGCTGACGCTGGGGATCCGGCTGAGCGTCGACGAGGAGGTCGTCGGCGGGGACTACACCGAGCTGGGCCACAGCGCCTATCCCGAGTTCCTGCCCGAGACCAACGGCAACGGAACGGTCAAGGCCTGACCGCGCCTTCCGCTCCGGTCCCGCCAGGGGCCGGAGCGGGTTTTTCCCGGCCAGTCCGGGATCATCAAGGGGATTGAACCATGTCACGCACACGCATCCTCCCGCGCCGCGGCGCGGGTCCCGCCCTCGCCGCCCTCATGGCCGGAACCGCCATGATCGCCGTCCAGCCCGCGGCCTCGGCCCAGACCTACCCGGAGATCGAGGCCAACGTGGCCCTGACCAGCGACTACCGCTTCCGCGGCGTCTCGCTCAGCGACGAGCAGCCCGCGATCCAGGGCGGGTTCGACGTCGACTTCGGCACCGGCTTCTATGTGGGGACATGGGCGTCGAGCATCGACGCGGTGGGGGATTCCGAAATCGAGCTCGACTTCTATGCCGGTTACGGCTTCGAGGTGAACGGGATCGAGTTCGATGTCGGCGGGCTGGTCTACACATATCCCGGCGAGAGCGACGCGCACTTCTTCGAGGTCTATGCCTCGGCGGGCTTCGTCACGGGCCTGCTCGAGAACGAGATTGGGGTGGCCTACTCGCCCGACCAGGACAATCTGGGCGACGACAACCTGTATCTCTATTACGCGGGCTCGTTCCCTCTGGGCGAGACCGGCCTCTCCCTCATCGGCGGGCTGGGTTACGAGACCGGCGCGTTCGGGGATCTGGACGGAGACGGCGACGACAAGTGGGACTGGACGCTGGGCGTGACCTGGACCGCGCTGAGCGTGGACTGGACCGTAGCCTACGTGGACACGTCCGAGGACACCTCGATCAGCAACGCCACGGCGGTCTTCACCATCTCCAAGGCATTCTGAACGGCGGCTTCCAGAAACAGCGAAGGGCGGGTCCGGCCGGACCCGCCCTTTTCATTTTCAGGTCCGTCCGCCGATCAGCCGAACAGCGACAGGATGATCTGCGGCTGGGAGTTGGCGATGGACAGAGCCTGCACGCCGAGCTGCTGCTTGACCTGCAAGGCCTGCAATCGCGCGCTCTCCCGAGCGAGGTCCGCGTCGACCAGATTGCCGATGCCCACCTCCAGGGAGTCGCCAAGCTTGGTCACGAAGGTCCGGTGCGCCTCGATCTTCTTCAGGTCCGAACCGAGCTGAGCCAGGGCGGAGTTGACGTTGTCCAGGCTGATCTTGATCGCCGAGACCACCTGAGCGGCCAGGGTCGCCGTGCCCAGGCTGGCGGTGGCCGACAGGGTGATGAAGTTGCCCGAGAAGCTCAGATCGCGCGAACCCAGCGTGATCGAGCGGGCGGCGTTGGCGTCCGCCAGGAAGGGGATGCCGTTGGACAGCGCGCCGTTGAGCAGGTTCGCCCCGTCGAACTCGGCATTGGTCAGGATCACGTTGACCTGGTCGATGAGCGCCTTGAAGTCGCTGTCATAAGCCTGGCGCGCGAAGGTGTCGATGGAGGGGTCCATCGCCGCGGTAGCCTTCTCGCGCATCTCGATGAGCAGGTCGGAGATGGACTCCCCGGCCGCCAGCGCGACGTCGCCGATGGACACCGCCCGGTCGAGCGAGGTCTTGACCGCGCCCAGCGCGCCGCTGTCCGCGCGCATCCCCTGAGCCACCGCGTAGACCGAGGAGTTGTCCTTGGCCCCGCCGACCTTGAGGCCCGTGTTGATGCGATTCTGCGCGCCGTCGAGCTGACTGTTCGTCTTGTTCAACGTCTGCAGGGCGACCATCGCCGAAGCGTTCGTGTTCACGCTGAGGGTCATGGGCTTTCTCCGATGCCTTCGGACGGCCGTTTTGGCGCGTGCCTGTCGCGGACAGACACAGCAATCGGCGGGCCACGATGGTTAACCGGGCCAAAAGTTCAACATTTTCATCTAGATAAAAGAAAACCGCGCGGCCATCAGGCGGCGCGGCGCTTGCGGCATCCGGCGGAATATGCCGGGCTGCAGGGCGTTTTCTGCCGGGCGGTCAGGCCTTGGCGTTGATCAGTCCGCCTTCCTGCGAGCGCAGATACCCGACCAGGTCGCCGTATTTCTCCGGCGGCCAGCGGCGCAGAACCTCGCCGGTGTCGGGATTGACCATCTTGTACACGAAACGCCCCTCGTCCTCGTCGCGCTCGATGCGAAGGCGGGTGCGGTGATGACTGCTCAGGCTTTCGCGGAGCCGCTCGACGGCTTCGACCTGGGTCAGCGGATCTTCATGGCTGGGCGGACGCCTCGAGCCCCTGGGGGCCTCGGACGGCGCAGCGCCGGTGGCGCTGGAGCCTCGCGCCACGCGCGGCGCGGGCCTGTCGTCTTCGCCGGGCCGCGGATACGCGGAACCGGGCATGACCTGCGATATCTTCATCGCTTTTAAAGCGGCGCTCAAAAGCGCCTGCTCCCTCCTTGTCGGTGTCGATCACTGCTTCATGGTTAATGATTGTGAACCGACGAAACCGGCGGAAGCGGAACCCCACGTAACGCTTCCGCCGGTGTCAGTCAGTCCGCTTTTAGCGGAAGAAGCCCAGCACCGTGGACGGAGCCGAGTTGGCGATCGACAGCGCCTGGATGCCAAGCTGCTGCTTGACCTGCAAGGACTGCAGCCTCGCGGACTCCTTGGCCAGGTCGGCGTCGACGAGGTTGCCGATGCCGTTCTCCAGCGTGTCGGAGAGCTTGGACACGAAGGTCTTGTGGATTTCCAGAGACTTCGAGCCCGTGCCCAGACGCGCCAGCGCCGAGTTCAGGTTGTTCAGCGAGGTCTCGAGGTCATCGAGAACCGAGCTGGCGTCCGACTGCGAGGCGATGCTCGCGGACTCGCCCAGGGTCACGATCGTGCTGCCCAGCGAGAAGTCTTCGCTGGACACGTCGATGGTGTTGTCGCCCTTGGCGTTGGCCAGAGCCGTCAGACCGCCCGACAGCGTGCCGTCGATCAGGTTCACGCCGTTGAACTCGGCGTTCTCCACGATGGTCGCGATCTGATCGCGCAGCGCGGCGAAGTCCTCGTTCAGCGCAGTGCGCGACTGGCTGTCCAGAGAGGCGTCAGAGGCGGCCAGGGCCTTCTCTTTCATCTCCACCAGAAGGTCGGAAATGGCGTCGCCCGCGGCCAGGGCCACGTCGGTCACCGAAACAGCGAGATCGAGGGAGTTCTGAACGGCGTTCAGAGCGCCGACATCGGCCCTCATCGACTGGGCGATGGCGTAGATGCCGCCATTGTCCTTGGCCGAGGAGATTTTCAGGCCGGTGTTGATGCGGTTCTGCGTGGTCTGCAGGTCCGCATTGGTCTTGTTCAGATTCTGAAGGGCGACCATCGCGCCCATATTGGTATTCACGGAATTCATAGCCATTTCTTGGCTCCCTTTTCCTTCTGGATGCGCCGCACGTTTTGCGCGGCAGGTCGTTTTGACCCGGGGACTGCTCAGCAAGAGCGGGGCCAGATCGCGCCGGCGCCGCCCGCTGGAATTGAAACTTCAGAAAAATCAGACGCTTGCGATTTTCACGCTCTCCGGCCGGATTTCCTGACCCGGCAATTTCTGCCCGCATGGGGCGGCAGGAATTGCCGGGTGGTCATATTTTGCCGGGCATTTGGCCGCGAATGGAAGCGGAAGCCTTTGATTTGGTTAATCAAACGCTAATTCGTTCGCGGGCGAAAAAAGACCGGAGCCGCATTCGCGCGGACTCCGGTCTGACCGTCCGATCCTAGCTGAAGAAGCCCAGCACCGTCTGCGGCGCGGCGTTGGCGATGGACAGCGCCTGGATCCCCAGCTGCTGCTTGACCTGCAGCGACTGGAGCCTTGCGCTCTCCTTGGCCATGTCCGCGTCGACGAGGTTGCCGATGCCGGTTTCCAGGGTGTCGGAGAGTTTCGTGACGAACGTCTGGTGGATGTCCAGCGCCTTGGATTTCGTGCCGATCCGCGCGAGCGCGGAGTTCACGTTGTCCAGGGAGGTGGAGATCTGGGACGCGATGGCGGAAGCCTGCGAAGCCGTGGCGAACGTGGCGTTCGAAGCGATCGTCACGATCTCGCCGCCGAGAGAGAGATTCTCGGTGCCGACCGTGATGGTGTTCGAGCCGTCAGCATTCGCCAGGGCGATGAAGGCGTCCGTGGACCCGTCGATCAGGTTCAGCCCGTTGAACTCGGCGTTCTCCACGATGGCCGCAATCTGGTCGCGAAGCGCTTCAAAGTCTTCGTTCAGCGCTTCACGCGATTGGGTGTCGAGGGAGACGTCGCCGGCCGCCAGGGCCTTCTCATTCATTTCGACAAGCAGGTCCGAGATCGCTTCACCGGCGGCGAGAGCGACGTCAGTCGTCGCGACACCCCGGTCCAGGGACTGCTGAACGACACCATAGCCGGACACGTCGGCGCGCATGCGCTGGGCAATGGCGTAGATGCCGCCATTGTCCTTCGCCGACGCGACCTTCAGGCCGGTGTTGATACGGTTCTGCGCTGTCTGCAGGTCCATATTGGTCTTGTTCAGGTTCTGGAGGGCGATCATCGCGCCCGGGTTCGTATTCACGGAATTCATCGTCATTGTGGGGTTCCTCCGTTCTGGAAGCTGGAACGGCCGTTTTGGCCGGAGGACATTCTTGTCCGTCCGGAGCCCCGCAAACGCCATGCCGGGACAAAGGGCCCGGCGCGCGCTCATTCAGTCTTTCAAATCAATGGAATACGTTGTCGACGACCAGACGCCGTCGAGCGATGACCCCTGCGGCCCCGGCGCGATGTTGCCGGTCGGCAGATAGCGCCGGGCGGGGCGGGGTCAGGCCGGCTGGGGGACGGCGGAGGCGGCGGGCGCCAGGCCCTGCATGACCGTGCGGTTGATGTCGATCAGAGCGTCGAAATCGCTCTCGCCCCGCATCACCGCGCTGGTTTCCTTGGACACGAAGATCGACAGGGAGATGATCCCCGCCTTGAGCTGGTCGGGAAGATGATTGCCCTGGCTGGCGCAGTCCGCGGCGAACGTGCTCCATATCCGCCGGTTCCAGTCCAGCGCGTCCGCCCGGCGGCGCAGCTCCCAGCTTTTGGACTCGCTCGCCTCCATGAGCGCGCGCGTGACCTGGCCCAGCAGACGGTATTCCGTCGAACGCGGGTCTTCAGAGCGTGCGGACGCGGTCTGGTAGGCCTTGTAGGACATGCCCTCAGCTTTTCTCCGGCGCCCCGGTCCGGCCCAGCCGCTCGTCCTCGTAGGCGATCAGCTTGCGGCACCGGATCAGCGCCTTGTAGAACTCGCCCGCCATCACGTCCCGGCTGACGGACACGCATTCGGCCATGACGTCGGAGCTGGAGATGGCGTTCATGAACTCGGTCATGCGCATGACGAAGGCGTCATAGACCGCGTTGGAGGCCTCGCCTTCGAGATACATCATCATGACGGGGAAATAGATGCGGCGCGCGGGCGTGTCCGCCTCGTGCTCCTGCATGATGTCCTTCTCGCGCAGGACCGAGGCCTTGTTCTGCAGGACCAGGGTGGCGCGCCGGTCGCCGTTCTCAACGACCGCGCCGTTGAGCACGAACTTCTCGCCGGGCTTGAGAGACAGCTTCAGGGGCATGACCGCTCCGAATGGTTCGCGAGGGCGATCGAGGCCCCCGCCCGAAATCACGTGACCGATGCTGAAGGCGCAGGGTGAAGAAAGGGTTTCGACAGACCCTTCCGACTGCTCAAAGACAGGCCCCGCGCGCTGCAATCGTTAAAGCCTTCTTAAACGAAGCAGGCCTCCATCGCCATGACCTTCCAAGCGACTTGCCGGGGACTTCGCTCATGGCCGCCACCTTCGATCTGGACGCCGAACTGGCCAAAGGCGCCGAGACGCCGCGCCACGAGATAAGAGACACCGTGGCGCGCGGCGGCGCCGCCGCCGAACTGCTCGGCGCGGGCAAGGCGAAAATCCACCCGAAGATCACCGGCCAGATCCGCCGGGCCGCGAAGATGATCGACGGCGGCCAGCCCGAACAGGGCGCGCGCATCCTCCTCAAGGTGCTGGACGCCGAGCCCGATCTGGCCGTGGCCAATCAGGCGATGGGGCTGGCGCTGGAAAAGCTGGGCCGTCTCTCACGCGCGCTGCAGTTTCTCGAGCGCGCCCTGAAGCGCGATCCGGGAAACGCCGACATCTACGCCGCGCTGGGCTCCATCGCGATGAAGCTGGGCCTGCTGCCCACGGCGGAGAAGTTCCACCGCACCCAGCTCCAGCTCGCCCCGAAATCATCGACCGCCGTCACCAGCCTGGCCGCCGCCCTGCGCGAGCAGGGCAAGTTCGGCGACGCGGTCGAGGTGCTGCGCGCGGCGATATATGCCGATCAGGAGAATCCCGACCTGTGGAACGCGCTGGGCACCAGCGTGCTCGAGAGCGGGGACATCGATCAGTCCATCACCTTCTATTCGGAAGTCCTGCGCCTGAAGCCGGGCTACACCCGCGGCCATCACAATCTGGCCCGCGCGCTGGAGCTGGCGGGCCGGGTCGAGGACGCCCTGCCCCACTACGAGGCCTCCGTGGAGAAGGCCCTGTCGGAGAAGGACCGCATCCTGTCCACCCACGCGCTGGCGCACAGCTGTCTGGCCTCGGGCCGGATCGCGCGGGGCTGGGAAATATACGGGGCGCGGCTGAACCCCCATTACGACATGGCCACGCGCTACCTGCTGCCCGGCGAGCCCTGGGACGGGGCCGACCCGGCTGAGCTAAAAGGCCGGACGGTGCTGGTCATGGGGGAGCAGGGCATCGGCGACGAGGTCCTGTTCGCGAACACGCTGGCCGATCTGGTCGAGGCGGTGGGTCCGGAGGGCGAGGTGCGCTTCGCCTGCGAGCAGCGCCTGATCCCGCTCTTCCAGCGCTCCTTTCCCGGCATGAAGGTGGGCCGCCACTACACCATCGAGCGCGAAGGCCGCCAGATCCGCCACGCCCCCGATCTGTGGAACGAGAACGAGGTCGATCTGTGGACCCCCATCGGGAATCTGTGCCGGGCCTTCCGCGGTTCGCTGGACGCCTTCCCGCAGCGCGACTCCTTCCTGACCCCGGACCCCGAGCGGCTCGACCACTGGCGCTCCGAGCTGGGCGCGATGGGCTCCGGTCCGAAGATCGGCGTGCTGTGGAAGTCGCTGAAGATGGACGCCCGGCGCAGCAAGGGCTTCTCGCCCTTCGAGCTTTGGAAGCCGGTCCTGAAGACGCCCGGCATCACGCTGGTGAACCTGCAGTACGGCGACTCCGCGACCGAGCTGGCCGACGCCAAAGAGCGCTTCGGCGTGACCATCCATCAGCCCGAGGGCATCGACCTGCGCAACGATCTCGATGACGTCGCCGCCCTGTCGACCGCCTGCGATCTGGTGATCGGGCCGATGAACGCCACCACGAACATCGCCGCGGCCTGCGGGGCGGAGGTGTGGTTCATGCGCGTGGTGATGGCCAGCTGGACCCTGCTGGGAACGCAGGGCATGGCCTGGTATCCCCGGACCCGTACCTTCGCGGGCGAGGGCTATGGCGACTGGATCGGTGCGATGAAGCAGGTCCGCACGGCGCTGGAAGCCCGCATCGAGGGCCGCGACGCGGCCTGAGCGTCGGGCGTCAGCGCGGCGTCTCGGTCTCCCGGAAACCCTTCTGGACCACGCCCGCGTTCATCCCGGCGATCTCGGGGGCGGCGTCCAGCACGGCGATGACCTGAGCCAGCTCCGCCGCGACCGGATCGTCCAGCCGTGCCGCCAGCGCGCGGACCATCGCCAGATCGGCCGGCTCGTCCACGCACAGCCGGTAGTGCGGCCGCCTCAGCGCCTCGGGCGCGGGCAGCGTCTCCAGCCGGAAGCGCTCAGGACGGGTGTAGAGGAAGGGCGTGACGTGCTCGCGCTCGAAATTCTCCGTCGCTTCGGCGGCGGCGGTCAGCAAGGCCGCCCGCGTCACGATCTCGGCGTTCACCCCCAGCGGATAGCCGCTGTCATTGCCCGCGCTCAGCCGGTCGATCCCCGGCGCCCAGACCGACAGCGCCGCGTCGATGAGCCCCGCGTCGATGAAGGGGCAGTCGGCGGTCACCCGCACGATCACGTCCGCGTCCGTCAGCGCGCAGGCGGCGGCGAACCGGCCCAGAACGTCCGACTTCGACCCGCGGGCCACCGCCGCGTCCATGTCCATGCACAGCGCGGCGATGGCGTCGTCCTCGTCCTCGCCCGAGGTCGCCACGACGATGTCTTCAAGCCTCGCCGAGCGCCGCAGCCGCTCGATCACCAGCCCCAGCATGGGCCGTCCGCCGACCTCCATCAACGACTTGCCCGGCAGGCGCGAGGAGCCCATCCGGGCCTGAATGATCGCGGCGGCCTTCATCGCTCCGTCTCCAGGCACAGCGCCGCCACCCGGTCCGCGGCCTTGCCGTCCAGAGCGGTGAAGGCCCGCGCCGCGCGAGCCGCCAGCGCCTCGGGATCATGGAACGCCGCCAACGCCTGACGCGCCGCCGCGGCGGGGTCCGGCCCGATGGCCGCGGCGAGCCCGGCGCGCTCCATCATGTCGCAATACCCCGCCATCTCTTCCCAGCGCAGGCACAGGGCGGGACGGCCCAGCGCGAAGGCCTCGTATGTCGAGCGTCCGCCCAGCGTGATCACAGCGTCCGACTGCAGTATGGGCGCGATCATATCGGGCGGCGCGTCGATCATCTCGGCCTCGCCTGCGGCCCGGAACGCCTCGCGCCGGTCCGCGTCCCACGCCGGACCCGCCACCGCGGCGATGCGCAGCTCCGGCGCGGCCGCGGCCAGCGCGGCGCAGAACGGCTCGGTCAGTCCGCCTGGATCCGCGCCCCCCAGCGCGACCAGAACCCGCCTCACCTCGCCCGCCGCCCACGGCGCCGCGGGCCGGGCGGCCAGCACGTCGGGCCGGACCATGTGAAACTGCAGACCCGTCTCCACCCGGCGCGCCGCCGCAGGCGGGCCGCAGGGCTCGGGATCGTCCATCACGGCGAGATCGGCGGGAACCCGGCCCAGCCCCTCGCCCGCCAGCAGCACGATGCTCTCCGCCCCCAGCGCCCGCAGCCGCTCGATGTCGGCGGCTTCAAGGCCCGGACGGTCGAGCACAGCCACACCCCCGCCCGTCAGGCGCCCGGCCAGCGCGGCCCACAGCGCCTCCCGGCTTTCGGCGATCTCCACCGCGAACCCCTCGCCCGCGGCATAGCCTGCCAGCTTGGGGTCGCCCTCCATCACGATCAGGGGATCCGCGCCCGCCTGCGCCAGCGCTCCGGCCAGCGCCCGGCAGCGCGTCAGATGGCCGATGCCGATCCGCGCCCCGCCCGCCGTCCACAGCACCGCGCCGGTCACCGCTTGAGCGCCTCCCAGGTCAGCACCGTGCCCGCGGGCAAATCGCGCCCCGGCGCCAGCCCGATCACGCTGTCGGCCTCATAGGGGTCGATGCCGTGGCCGGGCCGCTTGGCGACAAGATCCTCGCGCGCGATGACCTGCCCCGCCTTGACGGCGCGGTCCAGCACCAGCGAGCGCACGGAGACCTCCCGCTCGCGCACCTCGCTGGGCAGGATGCCCGCGCGGACCTTGCCGATGGCCGCCTCCATACCCCGTATCTCCCGGCACAGGGCGGCGAACTCGTCCGGGCCGGAGGAGAACCAGTGATCCGGCCCCTCCGCCTCGGTGTCATGGGTCACGTGCCGCTCGATGATTTTCGCGCCCAGCGCCACCGCCCCCAGCGCGGCGGTGATGCCCACAGTATGGTCGGAGAAGCCGATCACCGCGTCAGGGAACATGCCCGCGAAGGCGGGGATGGTGGCCAGCGACGCCTCCTCGGCCGGGGCGGGATACTGGGCCACGCAATGCAGCACCGCGAACGGCGCGCCCCCCGCGCGCAGCGTCTCCACCGCCCGCGCAGTCTCGGCCAGCGTGGACTTGCCCGTGGACAGGATCACCGGCCGGCCGGTCGCCGCGAGCTTTTCGAGCATCCACCGGTCGCGCACGTCCGAGGACGCCACCTTGTAGAGCGGCACGTCCAGGCCCTGCAGGAAATCCACGCCATCCAGGCTGAACGGAGTGGAGAACGCGATCATCCCGCGCGCCCGCGCCTGCTCGAACAGCGCGGCATGCGCCTCGCGCGGCAGGGCCAGCCGGTCGAACAGCCCGCCGATTGTCTCCGAACGCTCCGCGCCCGCCGGGCCCCAGCTCACGACGCGGTCGGGATCGGCGACCAGTTCGGCGGCGGTATAGGTCTGGAACTTGACCGCGTCCGCGCCCGACTCGGCGGCCATGTCCACCATGTCCGCGGCGCGCTGCGGATCGCCGTCATGATTGGCGCCGATCTCCGCGACGATGAAGCACGGCGTGTCCGCGCCCACCCGGCGCCCCGCGACGTCGAACCCCGCCCGGCTGGTCATGCCGGCCTCATGGCCCAGAACGTGTTCCACACATGCCGCTCGGCCTCGCGGTTCTTCCAAAGCTCGACCCGCTCGCGGTTGACCACGGTCAGGCCGGTGTCTTCCAGCAGGCGCTCGGCCTCGTCACCGTCGATGAAGATGTAGAGCGCGCCCGCATACCCCTTCGCCCGCTCGTCGAGGGTGATCGAGCCGTCCGCCGCCGTCTCGCCCAGTTCGGCGAACCAGCTGTCAGGGTGGCGGAAGCGCGTCCATATCTGCCCGCCCGGCGCCAGCAGGCCGAACACCCGGGCGAAGCTGGCGGCCATGCCCGCCCGCGTGTCCAGATACGGGCTGTCCCAGACGATCAGGTCGAAGCGCATGTCTTCGGGCAGCGCCTCCTGGAAGGCGCCCGTGTTGAAGACCGCGCCGCGTCCCGCGGCCTCCATCACGCCCCGCGCGGTCTCGACCGCCTCGGCGCTGAGATCGACGCCGTGGGGTTCGAAGCCGTAATCGCTCAGCAGCAGCAGATTGCGCCCGTTCCCGCAGCCCAGCTCCGCTGCGCGCAGGTCCGCGTTCGCGGCCCGGTCGGGAAAGCGCACGGCGAGAAAGCGCACGATGTTCTCATCAGGATAGCTCAGCACCGCGCGGGACGCCTCCGCGCCCCAGAAGCGGGCGATGCCGGACCGGTCTGGCTGGGCGCTCATGGCAGGGGCTCCATCTCGATGATTCGGGCGCAGTCTAACGCGATTTGCGCGCCCCGCCGCGCGTCGGCGGTCTCGCACAGCATCCAGCCGCGGGCCATGGCCGAGGCCCCGTCGGCGACCGGGTCGAGCACGTCGCCCGGCCTCAGCGGCGTGACCGCCTCCACCGCCTCGGGCCCGCCCGCCAGCGCCGACAGATCCCCCACAGCGCGCACGCGCCCCGCCGGGACCGGCAGATATTCGAAATAGGCCGGTGTGCGGAAGGCGGGCGGAACCGCCGGACGCCCCGCGATCAGCGCGGCCATGAACCATTCCAGCAGGTCGAGGCCGAAGGCGCGGGTCAGGATGTTGGAGAAGATGTTGTTGCCGCCGGGCCGGGGCGCCAGCTCGATCACGCTGACCGCGCCATCGGCCGCGATCATCATGTCGGCGTTGAAGAAGCAGTCCTCGCTGTCCATCGCCTGAAGGCACAGCCCCGCCAGCTCCGCGATCCGCGGCGCCTGCGCGATCCCCGCCGGATCCAGCGCGTGATAGCTCAGCTCCTGCCGGCGGGGCGGATCGGTCATGCGCTTGACCCTCAGCGCGAGCAGATGCACCCGCCCGCCGGTCTTCACCCCGTCCACGCCCAGCTCCATGCCCTGCAGCGCGGTCTCCGCGATCCAGCCATCTCCCGGCAGCGGGCTCAGAACGCCGGGCAGGTCGCTGGCGGTCTCGAACAGGCGCACGCCGCGGCTGCCCGATCCGCCCGCGGGCTTGAGCACCACCGGCAGGCCATGGCGCACGGCGAACGCGTGCAGGGCCGCCGCATCGGCCACCTCCGCCTGCTCGGCCATGGGCACTCCCGCTGCGGTGAAGGCCGCGCGCATGGCCCGCTTGTCCGTCGCCAGCCGTCCGCCCAGTCCCGACAGGCCTTTCAGCCCCAGCGCGTCATTGACCGCCCCCGCCGTCGCCAGCGGACGGGCCAGCGGCGCGGGGATGACGAAATCCGGAGAGAAAGCCCGGGCCGCGGCGATCACCGCATCAATGTCCATCAGGTCGGCCTGCCGGAAATCGTGCGCCGCGTCCCGGGCCTCGGCGTCCGCCCGCCCGTCCAGCGCCAGCACCGCGCAGCCCAGCCGCCGCGCCGCCGCGATGGAGGCGCGCTGCTCGGGTCCGGCCCCGATGGCGAGAGCCCTCGCGCCCATGGCCTTGCCTTTCGATCTCCGCGCCCGCACATCGCCCCTCGCGATCACGGTTTCGAGCCCCTAGTGTGGGCGCTGACTCGGATTAAGAAGGGCTGAACCCATGCGATTTGAAGGCACCGGCCAGTACGTGGCGACCTCTGAACTGGCCGCCGCGGTCAACGCCGCCGTGGTCCTGGAGCGACCTCTGCTGGTCAAGGGCGAGCCGGGCACGGGCAAGACCGAGCTGGCCCGGCAGGTGGCCCAGGCCATGGGCGCGCCGCTGCTGGAATGGCACGTCAAATCCACCACCCGCGCCCAGCAGGGGCTGTACGAGTACGACGCCGTCGCCCGCCTGCGCGACAGCCAGCTTGGCGACGACAAGGTCCACGACGTCGCCAACTACATCCGCAAGGGCAAGCTGTGGGAGGCGTTCACCGCGCCCGAGCGCCCGGTCCTGCTGATCGACGAGATCGACAAGGCCGACATCGAATTTCCCAACGACCTCCTGCAGGAGCTCGACCGGATGGAGTTCCATGTCTACGAGACCGGCGAAACGATCCGCGCCGAGGTCCGGCCCATCGTCATCATCACGTCCAACAATGAAAAGGAGCTGCCCGACGCCTTCCTGCGCCGGTGCTTCTTCCACTTCATCGCCTTCCCCGACGCCGACACGATGGCCCGGATCGTGGAGGTCCACTTCCCCGGCCTGAAGGGGCGGCTGCTGAGCGAGGCGCTTCGGCGCTTCTACCAGATCCGCGATGTGCCGGGCCTGAAGAAGAAGCCCTCCACCTCCGAGCTGCTGGACTGGCTCAAGCTGCTGCTGGCCGAGGACATGGACCCCGAAGCCCTGAAGGAATCCGATCCCCGCAAGCTCATCCCGCCGCTTCACGGCGCGCTTTTGAAGAACGAGCAGGACGTGCAGCTGTTCGAAAAGCTCGCCTTCATGGCCCGCCGCGAAAGCTGAGTTCGCGCGCGCAGCGGAACCGCCCGCCCGGCGCCGGTGTTGATCTGGTGAACGCGACCGGCGAACCCGTCCGGACGCAATCGATCATGCCACGACAGGAGGGCTCCTCATGGCCACCAGCACCGCCAGCAAGCGCGCCAGCAACATCCGCAAAGAGGGCGAGAAGACCCTCAAATCGGTCGGCAAGGCCGCCGAAAAAGAGTTCGAGAACGTCGCCAAGACGACCCGCCGCCAGGCCCGTCAGGTCGCCAAGCGCGCGGAAAACATCGAAGACCAGGCCATCGCCTACGTCAAAGAGAACCCCTACGCGGCCATCGGCATCGCGGCCGGTCTGGGCGCGCTCGCGGCGGTCTTCCTGACCCGGCGCTAGAGGGCCATCCTCGACACATGAAGGCCGCGCCCCTAAGGTTGAGCAGCAGCTCCACCGATGAAGGGCGCGGCCTTTGTCCTGTCTGAAACACCTCAGCCTTCTCGCAGCGTCCGTCCTGCTCGCCGCGTGCGCATCCGCGCCCGCCATCGACGCGGCCGCGGGGCTGGAGGGACAGGGGCGTGCCGAGGTGATCGCCCGGCTCGGCGAGCCCGTCTCCGCCGCGCCCCAGCCCGGCGGCGGCGAGCGCCTTCTGTATCTGCTGCGCAGCTCGCAGGGCGTGTTCCAGGCGCCCAATCACCCGCGCGACCGCCAGCGGGCCGAACCGGGCGCCAGCGACGCTTTCGACCACGTGCCCCTCGGCCGGGGCGGGAGCGCGTCCACGCGGCGCAGCGGCTTCCCCACCCACCTGTCCACCGATGAGCGGTCCTGCCCGGTCGCCATCCTGCTCGATGCGGACGGCATCGTTTCATCGGTGAGCGCGGACGAGTCGCGCTGCTCCCCGCGCGGCTGACGCCGCCCTTGCAGGCCGGGCCCCGGCGCCTATCCTCGCTGTCATGTTCCACCGCTTCTTCACCGAGCTGCGCGCCGCGAAGATTCCCGTGTCCACGCGGGAATACCTCACCCTGCTCGAAGCGCTGGAGAAGGGCGCAGTCTCGCCCGGCATCGACGATTTCTACGCCGTCTCCCGCGCCGCGCTGGTCAAGGACGAGCGCAATTTCGACCGCTTCGACGCGGTGTTCGGCAAAATGTTCGAGGGCGTCGAGCATCTGGGCGCGCTGTTCGACGAGAAAGGCGTTCCCGACGACTGGCTGCGCGCGCAGATGAAGCGCCTGCTCAGCGAGGAGGAGATGGCCGCGCTCGAGGCCATGGACTTCGACGAGCTCATGGAGACGCTGAAAAAGCGGCTCGAGGAGCAGGAGAAGCGCCACGAGGGCGGAAACAAATGGATCGGCACCGGCGGGACCAGCCCGTTCGGCCATTCAGGCTACAACCCCGCGGGCGTTCGCATCGGCGGACAGTCCACTCACAAGCGCGCGACCAAGGTGTGGGAGGCCCGCCGCTTCGCGGATCTGGATTCAGACCGGGAGCTGGGCACCCGCAATCTGAAGGTCGCCCTGCGCCGCCTGCGCCGCTTCGCCCGGGACGGGGCCGCCGAGGAGCTCGATCTGGACGGCACCATCCGCGCGACCGCCAAGCAGGGCTGGCTGGACGTGAAGATGCGGCCCGAGCGCCGCAACGCGGTCAAGGTGCTGGTCTTCTTCGACGTGGGCGGGTCGATGGACCCGTATATCGAAATGACCGAGCGGCTGTTCTCCGCCGCCAAGTCCGTGTTCAAGTCGCTGGATTATTTCTACTTTCACAACTGCCCCTATGAGCGGGTTTGGAAGTCCAACCAGCGTCGCAGCGCCGAGACCACGCCCCTGTGGGACGTGCTTCACACCTACCCGTCCGACTACCGTGTGGTGCTGGTGGGCGACGCCTCGATGGCGCCCTACGAGATCACCCATGCGGGCGGTTCGGTGGAGCACTGGAACGAGGAGGCCGGCGCGGCCTGGCTCCAGCGCCTGGCGGACACCTATCCCCGCCTCGTCTGGCTCAACCCCCAGCCCGAACAGTGGTGGGAGCACACCTATTCCATCCGCCTGATCCAGCAGCTCATCGGCCCCGAGCGCATGTTCCCCCTCACCCTGGACGGCGTCGACCGGGCGATGCGCGAGCTGGCGAAAAGCTGAGGCGCGATCAGGCCGCTCATTCCCTGCCGACGCTTCATCGACGCGGCGATGCGGGGAACGGGTAAGAGTAGGTGATGTGGATGGCATCCCATCCGATCATCGGCGCGGTTTTCCGGGACAGGATCAGAGCCGTATCGTCAGAACACGCCTCGCTTCCAGCAATGACGAAGCTCATGGCGTCCTGTTCGTCATTGCCGGAAGCGACGAGGCTCCATCCCGGAAGCTCCGCGTAAATCGCCCGGATTTCCGCGCGGCGATCCGCGGAAACCTGTTCGCGGATGGACACCGCGACAGGGCAAACCTCGGCGTCCGGCCGGGCGGGCGCTTCCACGCGTAACGCCCCCCCGCCCGCCACAACAATCGCCATCGCGCCCACGATCGAACGTCTCATCATCCGCACCGCGCGCCCGCCCGCAGCCACTGGCCAATCGCCCAGGCCGCCGCGTCGTGGCGCATCAGGCGGATCGCGTCGAGCGGCTCGAGCCAGACCAGTTCGTGATCGTCCTCGATCTTGCCGCCGTCCTCTCCGCCGCGCGCGCAGCCGAAATAACGCGCCCGGTTCAGCAGCCGCGCGCCGTCGGGCTTGATCCAGTAATGGTCCGCCCGCGCCACCAGCCGGGTCCGCCCGTCCAGCCCCAGCCCGGTCTCCTCGCGCACCTCGCGGGCCAGCGCCGCCTCGGGCGTCTCGCCCGGCTCCAGCGACCCGCCGGGCAGGTCGTGCGCGATGCCGGTCTGTTCGGTGATCCGCACCGCCGCCAGCCGCCCCTGCGCGTCGGGCAGGAGGGCGTAGGCCGCGTTCCGCGCCGTGTATGCTCCCTGTCCGTCCGGCGCTCCGAAGACGGGGGTCACTTGGCGGCGCTCTCGTGCAGGTCGGCGGCGTGATCGAGCCCCAGCGCGCTCTCCACCCGGCGCACCCAGCCCAGCACCGCGGGAAAATCGCTGAGGTCGAACCCGCCCTCATGGGCGACGCGGGTGTAGGCGACAAGCGCGATGTCGGCCAGACTCAGCCGGTCGCCCACGAAGAACTCCCGCGCTATCAGCCGCATCTCCATCACCCCCAGCGCCCGGCGCCCCCGGGCCAGCAACTCGGGGTCCAGCTCGTCCTCGGCCACGCCCATGAATTTCAGCCGCGCGCGGCGCACGGCGATGTTCGGCTCGTGGGAATACTGCTCCCAGAACAGCCACTCGAACACCTTCGCCCGATCGAAGCCGTCATCGGGGATCAGGTCCGAACCCTCGGCCAGATGGACCAGTATGGCGTTGGACTGGGCCAGCGTGCGCCCGTCCGCCCGCTCCAGCACAGGCACCTGCCCCGCCGGGTTCAGGGCCAGGAAGGCGTCGGTGCGGGTCTGGCCCGAGAATGTGTCGATCTCGACCCAGTCATAGGCGAGGCCCAGCCGGTCGGCGGCCCATTTCGCCTTCAGGCAGTTGCCGCTGTCGGAATTGCCGTAAAGGGTGAAACGCTCCATCGCCGGTCTCCTCGCTCGCGGCCTTTCATCTCACCCGGTGCGGAGCGATGCCGCAAGGGTTTGCGCGCGCGGGCGCGGCGCCTATAAGCGGGGACCATGTCCACCATGCCCGCTCCCGCCACCGATCCCGCCCTGCGCCCCGAGGCGCTGGACGGCCGCGTCATCCCCGAAGACTGCGCCTCCATGGCCGATGTCCGCGACGGCGTGGACCGGCTCGACCGCGCGCTGGTCGCCCTGATCGCCGAGCGCTCGCGCTACATGCAGGCCGCCGCCCGCATCAAGCCGGGCCGCGATGCCGTGCGCGACGAATGGCGGATCGAGGACGTGGTCGGCAAGGTGCTCGAGACCGCCCGGGCCGAAGGCCTGCCCGCGCAGATCGCCGAGCCGGTCTGGCGCGAGCTGATCGAACGGTCGATTGCATACGAGTTCGAGATCTTCGACCGCACCCGCGGCTGACTCAGGCCGCCGCCCGCATCGCGTCCAGCGCCCGCTCGGCCTCCACGGCCACGGCCTTGAGCGCCGACGGATCGGGTCCGCCCGCCTCGGCCGCCTCGCAGGCCTGGCCCAGCGCCATCGCCCCCACCCCGCGCGCCGCGCCCTTGAGCGTATGGGCCGCCGCCTGCCACTCGTCCTCGCCGGCCGCGGCCTCCATCCTGCCCAGGCACGCCGCGATCTGAGCGGTCAGCAGCCCGAACAGCTCCGCCTCCAGCCCCGCGTCCCCGCCGGTGTAGAGCGCCAGATGATCGCGGTCGAGAACGGGCAGGGTCATGGAAAGGTCCTTGGTCAGGCGGAAGCCAAGCCTCGCCCGGCGGCGGTCAATGCCCGCTTAACGCCCTGCGGAACCATCACCCTCCCCCGGCCTTTCTTGTCAGACCCCTGACCATCGGAGACCCCGCCATGCGCCTCGCCCTCACCCTCGCGTTCAGTGCCCTCGCCCTGGCCGCCTGCTCGCCCGACCCGTCCGAGCCCGCCTCCCCCGCCACGCAGGAAACGGACGTCGCGCAGACCGCGGACGCCGGCGCCGAAACCCGGCCCGCCCTGTCCTGCGAGGACGAGATCGGCCGCGCGGAGGCGGACGTGCTGGTCGAGCAGTGCCTGATGGTCTCCACCGCCACCCGCCCGCCGTGCAATGTCGCCAATTCGTGCGAGATGATCCGCGAGGAGATCGCCCGCGGCTGCGGCTTCGGCGACCAGAGCGACAATCCCGATTTCTGCGACGATCTCTGAGCCCCCCGCCCCGCTTCGCCCGCTTGGATCGGGCGGGGCGGGCGCCTATCTGAAAGCTGAACCGCTCGGAAAGGATCTGCCATGGCTGGCGGATGGACGCGCGACGGCGCGATTGAAGACCAGATCGAGGACACCGTGGCCGATGGCGTCGGCGCGGCCCGGTCGCGCCTGCCCAGCGGCCAGAGCGCGACATATTGCGACGAGTGCGGCGAGCCGATCCCTGAAAAGCGCCGCGCCGCCCTGCCCGGCGTGCGCACCTGCATCGCCTGCCAGTCCGCCCGCGACGCCAAGGTCAGCCATTCGGCCTTCAACCGCCGCGGCAGCAAGGACAGCCAGCTGCGCTGACCCCGGTCTTCCTTGCCGCCATGCGGCCCGGCGCGTTAGCCTGCACGCGTCGCGGGCGTCAGACCCGCCCGTCCGCTGGAGGAACCGCCCATGATCCGCCCCGCCCTCGCCGCGCTGATGAGCGCCGGCTTCGCTCTGTCGGCGGCCGCCGCGCAGGATGACGTCACCGCCTTCCGGGGCGTGACCGTGGTGCCGATGGACTCCGAGCGCGTGCTGGAGAACCACACCGTGATCGTCGAGGGCGAGCGCATCAGCGCGGTCGGCCCCGCAGGCGAGACCGACATTCCCGAGGGCGCGACGGTGATCGAGGGCGAGGGCCGCTGGCTGATGCCCGGACTGGCCGAAATGCACGGCCACGTGCCCGGCCCGGACGATCCCGCCTATGCGGAGAACGTGCTGTTCCTTTACGTCTCCAACGGCGTGACCACCGTGCGCAACATGGCCGGCCATGACAGCCATCCCGTGCTGCGCGACCGGGTGGAGAGCGGCGAGATCATCGGCCCGGTCCTGCACATCGCCAGCCCCTGGCTGAGCCCGCAGAACGCCAACGATCCCGAACAGGGCCGCGAGACGGTGCGCCATTATCACGAGGAGGGCTTCGACCTCCTGAAAATGGGCAACCCGCCGCTGGGCGTTTACGAGGCCATCGCCGAGGAGGCCCATGAGGTGGGCATCCCGTTCGCGGGCCACATTCCTCACGATGTCGGTCTGGTCGGCGCGCTGGACGCGCGCCAGATCTCCATCGACCATTTCGACCGCTATGTGGAGTTCATGGCCGCCGAGGCGGACACCGGCATGACCGATCCGGGCTTCTTCGGCAGCGGCTGGATCCATCTCGCCGACCGGGGCCGCATGCCCGAGGCCGTCGAACGCACCATCGAGGCGGGAACGTGGAACGTGCCCACCCTCAGCCTGGTCGAGCATCTGGCGTCCGACGAAAGCGCGGAGTCCATGATCGAATGGCCTGAAATGCGCTACATGCCCCAGAACGTGCGCGACGGCTGGGTGCGTTCCAAGAACGACTTCGCCGCCCGCGACGACTTCCAGCCCGAGGCCGCGCAGGAACTGGTGGAGATCCGCCGCGAGCTTCTGATGGCCCTGCACGAGGCGGGCGCGCTGATCGCGCTGGGCTCGGACGCGCCGCAGTTCTTCAACGTGCCCGGCTTCTCCATCCACCACGAGATGGCGATGATGGCCGCGGCGGGCATGACTCCTTACGAGGTGCTGGAAACCGGCACCCGCCTCCCGGCGGAGTATTTCGGCACGCCCGAGGAGTTCGGCACCGTCGAGCCGGGCCGCCGCGCGGACCTGATCCTGCTCGAAGCCGACCCGCTGGCGGACCTTGAAAACGTCAAGGCGCGCGCCGGGGTGATGGCCGCGGGCCGCTGGCTCTCCGAAGACGACATCCAGGCGAGGCTCGACTCCATCGCCGCGCACGTGGCGGGGGAGTGATCCCCCGCCCCGGCGCGGGGCGCGTGTTCAGCCGAACTCCCGGCTGTCGAAATATTCCACAGGGACCTTGAGATAGCTGCGGCCGTCGCTTTCGGGCTCCGGCAGGCGGCCGCCGCGAATGTTCACCTGCAGGGCGGCGAGCATCAGGCGCGGCAGGGGCAGCGTCGCGTCACGGCTGTTGCGCACCTCCACGTATTCGCTTTCGCTCACTGCGTTCTTGAGGTGCTTGTTGCCCGCCCGGTGCTCCGCGACCGTTGCCATGCACCGCGCCTCACGGCCCTCGGGCGCATAGTCGTGGCCGACATACAGGCGGGTCTCGGGCGGCAGGGACAGGATCGCCTGCAGGGACCGGTAAAGCGCGTGGGCGCTGCCGCCGGGAAAGTCGGCCCGGCTGGTCCCGCTGTCGGGCATCATCAGGGTGTCGTGCACGAAGGCCGCGTCACCGGCCACATAGGTGATGGAGGCCAGGGTGTGACCGGGCGAGAACATCACCTTCACCTCGATCCCCCCGACCCTGAAACTGTCGCCATCGGCGAACAGGCGGTCCCACTGCCGACCGTCGCAGGGGAAATCCGGAAGATTGTAGATGTCCCGCCACAGTTTCTGGACCTCGGTCACCCGCTCGCCGATGGCGATGGGCGCGCCGAGCTTCTCCTTGAGATAGGGCGCCGCCGAGAAGTGATCGGCATGGGGATGAGTGTCCAGAATCCATTCGATTTCGATGCCCTCGCGCCGGACATAAGCCAGGATCCGATCCGCTTCGCGGGTGGACAGCGCGCCGGCCAGAGGGTCGTAATTCCACACCGGGTCGACGATCGCGCCCTTCATGCTGGCCGGATCGTGAAACACGTACTGCCAGCTCCCGGTGAGCTCGTCCCAGAAGGTGGCGACGACGGGCGTGACGGTCATGATCGATCTCCTTTCACGGGCAGGCTCACGCGGGCGAAGCGCGCCGCATCGCCCTTCCGGACGGGACGCGCCTGCGGCCTGCTGGCCGGGACGTCGCCGCTCATGACGGCGCACAGCGTTTCAAGAAGCGGCTCGGCCCGCGGGTCGGCGAGCGAATACAGGATCGAGCGCGACTGTCTGCGTGTCGCGACCAGACCTGCGGCACGCAGCTCCGCGAGCTGCTGGGACAGGCCCGGCTGGCGCATGCCCAGTTCAGCCTGCAGCTCGCCGACCGAGACCTCGCCTCTGGCGATCCGGCACATGAGCAACAGCCGCGCCGGGCTCGCCAGCGTGCGCAGGAAGGCGGCCGCTTCTTCGGCCATCTCCGGGCCGGGCTGCAGGCCGGGGACTGTGCTCCGGGTCATTGCCCGGCCTCGCTCATGTACCAGAGCTCGCCGCGCGTCCTCGCCTCTTTCACGCTGAGGGGCGCGGGCGCCAGCAGGGCCTCGCCGGGCGTCCACCCTTCCGGCGTCGCCGCGCTCCGCGCGTCACCCGCCTGCAGGGCCGCGACGAGCCGCAGAATTTCCTCCACCGAGCGCCCCACGGTCATGGGGTACCAGCTCATGGCCCGGATCACCCCGTCGGGATCGATGACGTAGCTGGCCCGCACCGTCGCTGCGCCGCCAGCGGCGGGGTCGAGCATCCCGTAGGCGCGCGCGATGGCCATGGAGGGATCCTCGATGACCGGAAACGGTATCGTCACGCCCTGCGTGCGCTCGATGTCCCCCAGCCAGGCGATATGGCTGTAGAGGCTGTCGACGGACAGGCCCAGCAGGTCGCAGCCCAGCGCGTCGAAGCGGTCGGCCGCCCTGGCGAACGCGATGAACTCGCTGGTGCAGACCGGCGTGAAATCGCCCGGATGAGAGAAGAAAAACACCCAGCGCCCGCGGTGATCGCTCAGGGAAACCTCGCCCTGGGTCGACCGCGCGGTGAAGCCAGGCGCCAGATCGTCGATGCGGACCGGCTGGGGCGCAGCGGCAGCGGCGGCGGGGTACGGCTCGGACACGAAACGGCTCCTCTCGACAAGCATCAATTACATTATTAGTGTAATTTCGAAATGATAATCAAGCGCGCCGCGTGCGGCAGATTCGCATGCACCCGCAGGGGCGCCGTCACGGAGGAGACCCATCATGGCCGACGCATCCGCCAGCCAGCCCGCCATCACCGCGAAAGCCCTTTCCGAGTCCTGCGACATCGCCATCGTGGGCGGCGGCTCGGCGGGCATCGCGGCCGCGGCGAGCCTGCTCAAACGCCGCCCCGGACTGGATGTGCGGATCATCGAGCCCTCCGAGCGCCACTTCTACCAGCCAGGCTGGACGATGGTGGGCGGCGGCGTGTTCGAACCGGCTGAAACCGTGCGCCCCACACACACGCTCATCCCCAAGGGCGCGCGGCTTGAGAAAACCGCCGTCACCGCCTTCGAGCCTGAGACCAGCCAGCTGGTTCTGGCCGACGGTCGGCGGCTGTCCTACCGCATCCTGGTCGCGGCGCCGGGCCTGAAGCTCGACTGGGCGGGCGTGGACGGGCTCGAGGAGGCGCTGGGCAGCCATGGCGTGACCTCGAACTACGCGTACGACCTGGCGCCCTACACATGGGAACTGGTGAAAGGGCTGACGTCGGGCCCCGCGCTGTTCACCCAGCCGCCCATGCCCATCAAATGCGCGGGCGCGCCCCAGAAGGCGATGTATCTCTCCGCGGACGCGTGGAAACGCCGCGACCGTCTCGGCGACATCGGCATCGAGTTCCACAACGCCGGAGGGGTTCTGTTCGGGGTGGACGCTTACGTGCCGGCCCTGATGGAGTATGTGAAGGCGTACGGCATCGACCTTCAGTTCGGCTCGAAACTCGTGGCCGTGAACGGACCGTCCAGGACCGCCGTGTTCGAGCGCGCCGGGTCCGATGGCGCGGCTGAGCGCTTCGAGCGTGGCTTCGACATGATCCACGTCTGCCCGCCGCAGACCGCGCCCGATGTCGTCCGCGACAGCCCGCTGGCGGGAGAGGGCGGCTGGATCGACGTGGACCGCCATACGCTGCGCCATGTGCGCCACGCCAACGTGTTCGGTCTGGGAGACGCGGCGAACACTCCCAACGCCAAGACGGCCGCCGCCGCGCGCAAGCAGGCGCCCGTGGCCGCGGTCAACGCCCTGGCCGCGCTCGACGGCCAGCCTCTGCCCGCCAGCTATGACGGCTACGGCTCCTGCCCGCTCACCGTCGAACGCGGACGCATCGTGCTCGCCGAATTCGGCTATGACGGCAAACTTCTGCCCAGCTTTCCCAAATGGCTGATCGACGGCCGGAAGCCATCAAGGCTGGCCTGGGCTCTCAAGGCGCAGATCCTGCCTAGAATTTACTGGGACGCCATGCTCAAGGGGCGGGAGTGGCTGGCGCGCCCGGCCAGCTGAGGCCGATCCCGCCCCCCAGTTTCAGGCGGCGTCCTTGAGCGTGCTCATGTCGATGACGAAGCGGTAGCGCACGTCCGCGCGCTCCATCCGGTCGAAGGCCGCGTTGATCTCGTCCATGGCGATCATCTCGCACTCGGGCAGGATGTTCATGCGGGCGCAGAAATCGAGCATTTCCTGGGTCTGGGCGATGCCGCCGATCAGCGAGCCCGCCACCGAACGCCGCCCCGTGATGAGGCCCCCGCCGCTGACTTCGCCCAGCGGGCCGACCTGGCCGACGATCACCACCGTGCCGTCTATGTCCAGCAGCGGCAGGTAGGGCGTCACGTCGTGCTTGACCGGCACCGTGTCGATGATGACGTCCATGCTGGCGGCGGCGGACTTCATCGCGGCCTCGTCGGCGGAGATCAGGAAGGCGTCCGCGCCCAGCTCGCGCGCGTCGGCCTCCTTGCCCGCCGAGCGGCTGATGACGGTGACGTGCGCGCCCAGCCCCGCGGCGATCTTGATCGCCATGTGACCCAGCCCGCCCATGCCGACCACGCCCACACGGCTGCCCGGTCCGACATTCCACTCACGCATAGGCGAATAGGTGGTGATGCCCGCGCACAGCAGCGGCGCCGCCCGCGCCAGATCCAGCCCCTCGGGCATGGACAGCACGAACTCCTCGCGCACCACGACATGGCGCGAATATCCGCCCTGGGTCACCCCGCCCATCTCCGGGTCGGGCGAGCCATAGGTCATCACCATGCCCTCGCGGCAGTACTGTTCCTCGCCCGCATGGCACTGGTCGCAGGACTGGCAGCTGTCGACCATGCAGCCCACCGCCACGTGATCGCCGCTGGAGAAGCGCTCCACGTCCGCGCCGGTCTCGATGACCCGGCCGACGATCTCATGGCCGGGCACGAGCGGGTATTTCGAATTGCCCCAGTCGTTGCGCGCCATGTGCAGGTCTGAGTGGCAGACCCCGCAGTACAGAATCTCGATGGCGACATCGTTCGGATGCAGGCCCCGCCGCTCGAAGGCATGCGGCGCGAGCGGGGTTTTATGGCTCTGGGCAGCGTATCCGACGGTTTTCATGGGGGCGGCTCCGGTGCTGCGGGTTGAACAGGTCATGTAGTCCGTCCGGCCTCCGGTTTCGAGGTCAGACCGCTTTGCGGGTGGCGATATCGCTGAACGCATCCTAACTAGGGATACGCGAGCGCCGCGAGGCGTTCATCAGGGGCGGGCCGGTGCGCAGTCTGCCTTGCGCCCGCCCGTCCGCCAACCGCTTAGCCATTTTCAAGGATTGATCCCATGAGCGCGAAGACCGCCCCCGCCACCATCGCCGGCCCCGGCGAGCTGACCCATCCGTTCGAGCTGCCCGGCCTGGGCTATGGCCACGACGCGCTGGCCCCCGTGATCGACGCGGAGACCATGGAGCTGCACCACGGCAAGCACCATCAGGCCTATGTCGACAAGCTCAACGACGCGGTCAAAGACGACGCCTCCGCCAAGGGCAAGTCGCTGGGCGAGCTGATGGCGGGCGTCTCCAAGCTGCCCAAGGCCGTGCGCAACAATGGCGGCGGGCACTGGAACCACACCTTCTTCTGGGCCTCCATGACCGCGCCGGGCAAGGGGGGCGAGCCCGAGGGCGGCCTCAAGGCCGCCATCGACAAGGCCTTCGGCTCCTTCGACGACTTCAAGTCCAAGTTCGAGGCCGCCGGCGTGGGCCAGTTCGGTTCGGGCTGGGCCTGGCTGATCGTGAACGGTTCGGGCGAGCTGGAGATCACCTCCACCCCCAACCAGGACAACCCGCTGATGGACGTGGCTGAAAAGCCCGGCAAGCCGATCCTGGGCAATGACGTGTGGGAGCACGCCTACTACATCACCTACCGCAACAAGCGCCCCGACTACCTGAAAGCCTGGTGGAAGGTGGTCGACTGGTCCGTGATCGGCCAGCGCTACGCCGAAGCGACCAAGTAAGCCGAGCTCCGCGTTCGCCGGTCCCGTGACGGGGCCGGTGAACGCGACACGGCCCCGCGCCGTTCTATCTTCAGACCGGAGGGCGGCCAGCCGAATGGCCGCGCCCCTTTCATCCTGGCCATGAGGACCTCTCACATGCTCAAGACCCTGACCCTTTCCGCCGCAGCGGGGGCGCTCGCCCTGTCCGGCGCCGCCTTCGCGCAGACCGACCACGGCGCGGAGACCTATCCGTTCGCCCTGCCCGACCTGCCTTACGCCACCGACGCGCTGGAGCCGGTGATCGACAATGAGACCATGGAGATCCACCACGGGCGGCATCACAACGCCTATGTGAACAATCTCAACGGAGAGGTCGAAGGCGACGAGGACCTCGAGGGCCTGACCCTGCGCGAGCTGATCGAGAACGCCTCAGAGCGCTCGGACGCCATCCGCAACAATGGCGGCGGGCACTGGAACCACGCCTTCTTCTGGGAGTCCATGACCGCCCCGGGAACCGGCGGCGAGCCCAGCGAGGACTTCGCCAGCGCCATCGACGACGCCTTCGGCTCCATGGACGAGTTCAAGAGCGAATTCGAATCCGCCGGCGCGGGCCAGTTCGGCTCGGGCTGGGCCTGGCTGATCGTGGACGAGAACGGCGATCTGGCCGTCACCTCCACCCCCAATCAGGACAATCCCCTGATGGACGTGGCCGACGAGCAGGGCACCCCGATCCTGGGCAATGACGTGTGGGAGCACGCCTATTACATCGGCTACCGCAACGCCCGCGGCGAGTATCTCTCCGCCTGGTGGGACGTGGTGGACTGGAATGTGGCCAGCGAGCGCTACGCCGCCGCGACCATGCAGGACTGATCCAGGTCCGCACCCGACGCGAAAGCCCCGGCGGAGACGCCGGGGCTTTTTTCATGGCATATGAAGCAGCGACAACCGGGTGAGCACCGCCACGAACCCGGCCATGGCCACGAGGCGCACCGTGTCATTCAGAACTCCGTTCGCAAGGTTCGCGCCCGGACGGGTCATCGCGATCCAGTCCCAGATCATCACCGCCAGCAGCGGCACGCAGGCGGCTGTCAGCAGGCCCGCGCTCCACATCCCCGGCTCCCGAACAAAAACCGCGGCGGCCAGCGCGACCGCCAGCGCGACCAGAAAGCCCTGGCTGCGGCGTGTGAGGCGGGCTTGAGAGGTGGCGGCTGCATCGCTCATCGCGCAACCCTAAGACGCCTCCTGGAGAATCTTCAAGTCCATTCCCGCGGTCCCCGGCTTGACCGGGGATCCAGTGATCGTAGGCCGATGGCAGGACTCTGGGTTCCCAATCGAGTTGGGAACCCCGGAAAAGAGGATCAGCCGACCCGCCTCTGACCCCGGTCGGAGAGCTCTTCGCTCAGGGCGTCCTCGCGGACGGGGCGGGGCGCGCCGAACAGGTGGCCCTGGCCGTAGGCGATGTCCAGATCGAGGATCTCCACCACCTGGGGCTCGGCCTCGATCTTCTCCGCGATCAGGTCCACGCCATAGCGCGCGAACAGGCCCGCGATGTCCTCGGGCGCGATCTGGCCCGGCGCGCGGCCTGCGATGGGCTCGCCGCTGCGCGCCGCGGCGATCAGGCGTCCCGCCTCCACCTTGGCGAAGCGCACCGAGGCGCGCTGCATCTCGGCGAGATCCAGGTCGAGGGTGGTCACCCGGTCGATGGAGAAGCGGAAGCCATAGTCCGACAGCCGCGCCATGTGCCGCGCCGCCGACGAGGAGCGGGCCTGGAAGGCCTCTTGGCTCATCTCGAAGATCAGCGCGCTGGCCAGATCGGAATTGCGGCGCAGGAATTCCAGGAAGGGCGGGAAGAAATCCTCGTCGGCCAGCGAGCGCGGCGAGATGTTGCAGAAGATGCCGATCTTGCGGTCCGCCCGGGTCAGCCTGCGGATGATCTGGATGCAGCGGAACAGCAGCAGATTGTCCATCTCCCCGATCAGGCCATGGCGCTCGGCGGCGGCCAGGAAGCGGTCGGGCCCCATCACATAGCCGCGCCCGTCGCGGATGCGCGAGAAGCCCTCGTAGAAATAGGTCCGGCGCTGGGGCAGGCCCACGACCGGCTGGAGATACAGATCGACCCGGTTGTCATCGAGCGCCGAGCGGATCATCTGCGCGGTGCCGGTGTCGTCGCCCGGCGCCAGACCCGAGGCCAGCCCCGACGCCAGACCCTGGGCGTCCGCCCCCGGCTTGGCGTCCAGCCGCGCGATCAGCTCCGCGATCAGCCGCTCGCCGCCCGCGTCCTGAGCGGCGGCCTTCAGCGCCTCGCCCAGCTCCGGCGCGGCGGAAACAGGCGGGGACGGTGCGCGGCGGGCGGGCCAGACGGGCTGATCGAGATCGAGCGGCGCAGCGTCCTGCGCGTCCGGCGCCGGGGCGGCCTCG
>VJOU01000110.1 GCA_007050995.1 Glycocaulis profundi
TGCAATCCGAAGTTGATTTCTGCCGTTCCCGATCTGGAAACATCTGGAGAGAGGTTACCCGCACTCAAGTTCTCGCCAAGGTTTCTGGAGGAGCCCTTCGTTCCCGCCGTCAAGCTGGATACGAGAGCGCCGGAGTTGAAGGATCTTCCGTTGGACACCAAGGAGGATGCTGCGGATGTGGAGTMTCTGCTGCTGGACCACCAGGAGCCCCAGGAYMMGAYGGAGAAGATGGAGCTGATGGACAACCAGGAGCMCCAGGAAACGACGGACCAGAYGGACCAGCCGCCACYCCAGCCCCAGCTCACGAGTTCTGCTTYGACTGCCCAGCCGGACCACCAGGACCAGCCGGACCAGCTGGACCAAAGGGACCAAACGGAAACTCAGGATCCGACGGACAGCCAGGAGCCCCAGGAAACAACGGAAACGCCGGAGGACCAGGAGCYCCAGGACAAGCYGGACAAGACGGACAYCCAGGAMACRCCGGAGCTCCAGGAGCCCCAGGAARRGTCAACGAGGTTCCAGGCCCAGCCGGAGCCCCAGGAGCCCCAGGACCAGACGGACCAGCTGGACCAGCCGGATCCCCAGGAGCCCCAGGAAAYCCAGGATCCCAAGGACCACAAGGACCAGCCGGAGACAACGGAGGAGCTGGATCCCCAGGACAGCCAGGAGCCAACGGAGACAATGGAGCCGATGGAGAGACCGGAGCCCCAGGAGGTTGCGACCACTGCCCACCACCAAGAACCGCACCAGGATATTAAGCTCATTCACTCTGTATCTCCAATGCTTTTTTGCGTTGCCTGTCTTTCTA
>VJOU01000111.1 GCA_007050995.1 Glycocaulis profundi
AAGGATTCAGCAAAATTGGCTAACATTGTTCTCAATCATAGAAGACTCGAGAAACGTGACACTCTCCAAGACTTCTGGGCTCGCCGCCTTCACGACCAAGAACTCCGTGACCAACCGGTTGGATACGATAATCCATCTGTTGGGCCGCCTTCACGACCAAGAACTCCGTGACCAACCGGTTGGATACGATAATCCATCTGTTGGAGTKGAATCATTCAACTCCGAAGGTGGAGGGTGCTGCACTTGTCATCGTGGACCACCAGGACCAGCTGGAGATGGTGGACGTGATGTAGCCGATGGAGTGGATGGAACACCGGGAGAGATTGGACCTCCAGGACCCCCAGCTCCACCAGGACCAGATCCACACTCACTCTTCCCACCACAATGTCCATGTGAGGCTCCACCAGGTGACGGTGGACCACCAGGACAACCAGGACCAGMTGGACCACCAGGAGCCCCAGGAAATGCCGGAGAGGACGGGARACCAGGAGAKCAAGRACSACGWGGACSACSAGSAMTKCCAGGAKCTGCAGGACAACCAGGACGTCCAGGACCACCAGGAGAGCCAGGAACCTACAAGACTGAAGTTGGACCAGCTGGAAGAGCCGGAGCTCCAGGAAGACCAGGACCACCAGGACAACCAGGACCAGCTCGACCACCAGGAGAAAATAGAAAGGGAGGTGGCCAAKGACCATCAGGGCTCCCAGGACCACCAGGGCAACCAGGACAAAATGGAGCACCAGGAGAAGTTGGACAACCAGGAGACAACGGAGCTCCAGGAAGTTGCGATCATTGTC
>VJOU01000112.1 GCA_007050995.1 Glycocaulis profundi
TTGAACAGCAACAGATCTTGCTGGGCATGGACAATAAGCAGCATCGGATCCTGGTTGTCCATCTTGTCCTGGAGCTCCAGCTTCTCCGTCTTGTCCTGGTTGTCCTGGTTGTCCGTCTGGTCCTGGTCCTGGTTGTCCRTCTKGTCCTGGWGCTCCAGCTTCTCCGKCTTGTCCTGGTTGTCCTGGTTGTCCGTCTGGTCCTGGTGCTCCTGGAGCTCCWGCCTCTCCTGGTCCTCCAKCAGATCCTGGTTGYCCATCTTGTCCWGCTGGTCCAGCTGGTCCTGGTGCTCCGGCAGCTCCTGGGGTTCCAGTAGATCTKTGTCCATCTTGYCCTGGGGCTCCTGGCTGTCCATCTTGTCCTGGKGCTCCTGGKGCTCCGGMATCTCCGGCTGSTCCGGCTGGTCCTGCTGGTCCTGGYTGTCCTCCTTGYCCATCTTGTCCTGGTTGTCCGTCTGGTCCKGSTGSTCCTGGRGCTCCTGCCTCTCCKGCTGGTCCTGGCTCWCCWGCTGGGCACTTGATGCATGGTCCACCCTCCGAAACAATACCAACAGCAACACCGGCGGTTCCTGGCTTTCCAGCTTCTCCAGCATGTCCATCATCTCCTGGTGCTCCTGGGGCTCCTGGTGGTCCTGGTGGTCCAGCTGGGCATCCAGATGATTGAGCACCACAGTTGCATTGCCCCGCTTGTCTCTTAGCACGTCCGAAAAGAATMTCAGATGGAGCACGAGTACGCTCAACCATTCCATGCCAGGCACCACGTTCGTTCAACTTGAATTCATCCATTGTCTCCA
>VJOU01000113.1 GCA_007050995.1 Glycocaulis profundi
CTCGATCTCTGATGAATACGATACACCATACTCTTGAGCGTGGCGATTAGTGTTACTAATTACAAAGCTCTTAAGCTACACTGAATGAAGATGTAGTTCCCTCAACAAATTTCTTTGCTCYCTTAAAMCATCTTTTGTYACMTGCTTGSGCMTTGMAAATGTAWAGTTTTCYATSAGAAAMKGTCGCGCTGATCAATTGATGCTTRCCACCTTCGTCTCCATCKGCAGTCCTTGTTAACACAGACACGTAGTAGTATTGTTTTCCACCGACAACGKGTGTTGAAACCTCCAATATGTTTGCTGTTGCTACCGCGTCTTSTTCAAATCCTCCCTCTGATGCGGTCTTTCCAAAGTAAGCTTGTTTCCCAAGCAAGTAATCGACCTTTGAGAGGAAATCCTCAGGGGGACCATAGTCAGTGATCGATTTCTTATCAGTAGGTGTAACCATAACCGAAAAATTGGTTGTGGTGTCAAAGTTGTCTTCATATCTAAGCACCTGACCAGGGAACTCCACCTCTTTGCTTGGGTTCCACTTCGCTGGTATCGATACCTTAAATCCAGGACCATCATATTGCGAGAATTCAGTTGACTTTGGCTTCCCAAACACATTAGCMGCTTCACCATAAGCAGCATCAGCTGGAGAAACTTTCGTGCCAACAGCAGCAGCACCAATGAGAACAGTTAAAGCCAACCTACGCGATATCGAAGCATCGGTCGATGTAAYATCTTCACGTTTCTGGGTGCAACGAACAATGAGTTGGTTGGGTTTGATGATGGGACGAGGTGCAG
>VJOU01000018.1 GCA_007050995.1 Glycocaulis profundi
GTCCGCCCTGCTCGCGGGCGGCGCGGGCGCGCTGGCGGAGGCCCAGCTTCACGCCGCGCGCCTGATCGAGATCCATGGCGGCGATCCCGACGCCTGGGCGGTGGCCGCCGCCGCGCTGGCCGCGGCGGGCCTGCGTGACGAGGCCCTGCGCCTGGTCATCGAGGGCGCGGCCGAGGAGGCCGCGTGAGCGCGGGCAGGATCGCGCTCTTTCTCGACATGATGGCCGCCGAACGCGGCGCGGCGAAGAACACGCTGGACGCCTATGCCCGCGATCTGAACGACGCCGCCGCGCGTCTGAAATCCCGCGGCGCTGCGCTCGACACCGCCGCCACGTCCGATCTCGAAACCCTGCTGGCGGGGCTGGAATCCGACGGGCTCAGCGCCGCGACCGCCGCCCGGCGGCTGTCCGCCATCCGGCGCTATTACCGCTTCCTGCTGAAAGAGGGTTTGAGGGCCGACGATCCGGCCGAGCCCCTGCGCGGCCCGAAGAAGGCCCGCCCGCTGCCCAAAGTGCTCTCCGAAGCCGAGGTGGAGGCGCTGTTCATCGCCGCGGAGGCCATCGACGGCGCCGCAGGGCTCCGCGCCCGGGCGCTGCTGGAGCTGATCTACGCGGCGGGCCTGCGGGTGTCCGAGCTGGTCAGCCTGCCGCTGGCCGCCTTCGCGAAGGCCGAGCGCTGCATCCTGATCCGGGGCAAGGGCGGGCGCGAACGCCTCGCCCCGCTCACCGACGCCGCGCTGGAGGCCGTCGCCGCCTATCGCGACGTCCGCGAGGACCATCTGCCCGGCCCCGCCGCCGCGACCCGCAAGACCGCCGAGCGCTTCCTCTTCCCATCGCGCACCGCGAAGCAGGGCCACATCACCCGTGAGCGCTTCGCCCAGATCCTGACCGAGCTGGCGATCGGGGCCGGGTTGCCGCCGTCCAAGGTCAGCCCCCATGTCATGCGCCACGCCTTCGCCACCCACCTGCTCGCCCACGGCGCGGACCTGAGGAGCGTGCAGACCCTGCTGGGCCACGCCGACGTCTCCACCACCGAGATCTACACCCACGTCCTCGAAGAGCGCCTCAAGGCGCTGGTCCACGACGCGCATCCGCTGGCGAAATCGTCATGACCGCCCGCCGCCCCCCGCGATTGCGCCCGCTATCGCGGGGAGTTAGGTTCGCCCCCTCATGGCCGGGCGGACGCCCCGGCGGCTGACTGCAAGGTTTCGATGTCCGACCCGACCCGCACCTATCTCGATTTCGAGCGCCCCGTCGCCGAGCTGGAATCCAAGATCGAGGAGCTGGAGGCCGCCGCCCGCGCCAACGGCGAGGACGCGCCCGATGTCGGCGAGGAAGTCGCCAAGCTGCGCCAGAAATCGTCCGAGCAGCTCAAGACGCTCTACTCGAAGCTCGACCCGTGGCGGAAGACCATGGTGGCCCGCCATCCCGACCGGCCCCACCTGCGCGATTACCTGAAAGCCCTGATCACCGATTTCGAGGAGCTGTCCGGCGACCGGCGCTTCTCCGAGGACTGCGCGATCATCGGCGGGCTGGGCCATTTCCGCGGCCGCCCGGTGCTGGTCATGGGCCACGAGAAGGGCCACGACACCCAGACCCGCATCAAGCACAATTTCGGCATGGCCCGCCCCGAAGGCTACCGCAAGGCGGTCCGCCTGATGGACATGGCCGAGCGTTTCAGCCTGCCCGTCATCACCTTCGTGGACACCGCGGGCGCCTATCCGGGCGTCGGCGCGGAGGAGCGCGGCCAGTCCGAGGCCATCGCGCGCTCGACCGAGCGCTGCCTGACCCTGCCCGTGCCCATGGTCTCGGTCATCACCGGCGAAGGCGGCTCGGGCGGCGCGGTGGCGCTGGCTTCGGCCAGCAAGGTGCTGATGCTCGAGCATTCGATCTATTCGGTGATCTCGCCGGAGGGCTGCGCCTCGATCCTGTGGCGCGACGGCGCGCGCGCGAAAGACGCCGCGGTGGCCATGAAGATCACCGCCCAGGACCTGATCGGACTGAAGATCATCGACGAGATCATCCCCGAGCCGCTGGGCGGCGCCCATCGCGACCGCGCCGCGATCATCCAGCGGGTGGGCGACGCGGTGGAGAAGAACCTCGCCGAGCTGGAAAAGCTCGACGCCAAGGCCCTCAAGGCCCAGCGCCGCGACCGCTTCCTGGCCATCGGCCGCTCGCTGGAAACCGCCCACTAGGGACGGGGTCAGGGGGGCTCAGGCCCTCCGGCGTCCCGCCAGCGCGGCGTCCAGCGACCAGCGGCCCGGCCCCTGCACGGCGAAGTGCAGGGCGATGAAGACCAGCACGATGGCCTCCCACCAGCCGCGGAAGTCCTGGCCCCAGTGGACCATGACGATTGCCACGACAAAGTTGAACACCATCACCCAGCCCGCCCAGCGCGTGAGCAGGCCCAGGATGAACAGCGCCCCGCAGATGAACTGCGCATAGACCGACAGCGGCGCCATGATCTCCGGCCACATGAAGCCGAAATGGCGCAGGAAGCCCTCGAACTCGGCCATGCGCTCGGCGCTGAGGATGTTGTCCTGGGTCTCCCACATCAGGAAGGACCCGGTCAGGAGGCGCAGGGCCAGAAGGCTCAGATCGCCGTGGCGGCCGAGGCCGGTGAGCAGCAGGACGCGGGAGTTGAACATGCAGGATCCTGAAAAAGCGGCCCGCGGCAAAAAGGGGAGATGCCGCGGGCCATGCGAGTGTTTCAAGAACAGACTTGTACCTTCAAGACTGCGGACACAAAAAACACTCGCAGTTCAAAAACAAATCCAGTTGGCGCACGCTTTCAGAACGATACACGTGCCCCCAACGTGAAGTAGCGGCCGATGACGTCATAGGTCTGCGGGAAAGTGTTTCCGCTGTTCTCGGTGGTTCCGGCAATCGAGTTGCCCACCAGAGGAGGGCTCTCGTCGGTCAGATTGGCGATCGTGAGGTTCAGACGGGCGTTCTCGTTCAGGTTCCAGCCCGCCGACAGGTCGAAATAATTATAGGCGGGAATTCGGGAGAACTCGGGCAGCCAGTCGCCCACGTCCGGCTCGACAACGACCGAACTCAGGTGCCGCCACTGGAGTGAGAAGTCGAAAGCTGAAACGTTCCAGATTGCGCGCGCCGTGAACTTGAGGTCCGGGCTCGGCGCCGCACAGGGTTCGGAGTAATAGCCTAGGCATTGACGGTCCAGTGAGGCCGGCGTGGGCTGGCTGCGCATGTCAGTGTATAAGGTGCTGTTGAGTGACAATGCCACCGAGCCCATTTCGGGGTCTGCGCCCAGCTCCGCCAGATCGAAGGCGTAGGCGATGTTCACGTCCACCCCTTCCCGGCGCTCCCGCCCGATATTGTTCTGGGCGAGGACGATGCCCGGCGCTTCGAGATCGTTCAGATTGCCGCTGAGCGGGCTGCGCAGGATGAGCTGGCACGCCTCGTTGAACTCGCGGTTGGGATTGATATCGGTGGAATAGCACTGGCTGATGAGGTCGCCCACGCTCGGCGCGGTGATGGCGTCCTCGATCTCGATCAGCCAATAGTCCGCCGATACCGTGAGGCCGGGAATCGCTGAAGGCTGGACGACAAATCCGGCGGTGTAGGTGTCGGCGACCTCCGGGCCCAGCTGGGGGTTGCCGCCGGTCAGCACGTTGACCTGGCCGGCCGAGGGCTGGGGCAGGGCCCCGAGAGCGCCTTGCGGCACTCCGGTCTGAACGCACAGCTGACCAAGAGCGGTATCGTTCAGAGGCGCGGACCCGGCGCACGGGTCGGTGTTGAGATTGCCCAGCCCGGTGACTTGCGGCGCGAAGAGCTCGTTCACGCCGGGGGCCCGGGTCGCCCGCTGGTACATGGCTCGCAGGCGCAGGTCGTCGACCGGCAGGTACTCGCCCCCGACCTTGTAGGTCCAGTAGTCGTCGCTCTCGCCCCCGCTGCGGAAGGTCGTGTGCCTGGCGCCGAGCTCCAGCGAGATGGTCCGGGCCCAGGCCTGGTCTTGGACCACCGGCACGATGGCTTCACCGAAGAACTCGTAGAGCTGGAACGTGCCTTCGCGGTCGGGCAGGGGCGCGCCGGTGCCCAGCACCTCGCCCTGGATCTGCGACGCGGCGTCCGCGCTCGTTCCCGCCAGCACCCGGCGGTACTCGTAGCCGAAGGCCGTGCTGATGGGATCCACTGCCCAGGGACTGGCGAAATCGCCGAAATCGCCGCTCACGCTGCCCAGCAGGACCTCCTGCTCGACGAACTGGTTGAGGGTGGCGTCCAGATTGATGAAGTCGACCATCTCCTGGGTGACCGTCCCTTCTTCTCCGAACACGTTCAGCGGCACGCAGCCATTGGACGTGTCCACGCACTCGGTGGTGCTCACGGCGTTGAGAGCCTGGGCCACGCGAGAGCGGGATCCCCAGTTGCCGCGCGTCTGCGTCCGGTCGGTGCGACCCCACTGGTAATAGGCGTCATAGGTCCAGCCCATGGCGATGTCGCCGCGCACGCCGGCGGTGTACTGGAAAGTTTGCGAGTCGAATGCGTTCAGGCGCGGGCCGAGTTCGGTCAGCCTGCGATTGACCGCGAGCTGGACGGTTTCGGGATTGCCCGCCACGCAGTCCGCGGCCGCGACGCCGCGATTGGCGCAGAGCTGCTGGCGCATGGGTTCGGGGATGAATGGATTGCCGATCGGCACATCGAAAGTGTTGCTGAAGGTTCCCGAGGACGCGAGCTGCGTGGTGACCGTGCTGTCGACATACAGGGCATTCAGGTAGATCTCCGCATGGCGGTTGATCTCGTAGTTGGCCATGCCGACCATCTGGTACCGCTCCAGCGGCGCTTGGTAGTAATTGTCCGGATTAAAGTTGAAGAACTGGAACGCCTCGACGAGCTGCCCCGTGGACGGGTCGATCTGGATGCCCTGACACGTGTCAGGGTCAGCGCACAGCTGTTGAGCCAGGGTTGGATTTCCCCCCGTGGCCGGCGTGTTGAAGAAGCTAGGCACCGAGGTTCCGGAGCCCACCGGCAGACCGCTCGAAGAGTTGATGGATTCAAGCCCGATGCTCCGCTCGTCCTGCCGCAGGGGGTCGGTCAGGGTATAGCCGACGCTCACCACGGCATTGCCCCGGCCGTCGGCGAAATTTCCCCCCACGGTCACATCCGCACGCCTGCGGTCGGCGTCGCCCTCGCCTGACGTGCCCCAGGAGCCGCTGAACTCGACCCCCTCGAAGTCATCCCTGAGAACGAAGTTCACGACGCCGGAAATCGCATCCGAACCGTAAACGGCCGCCGCGCCCCCGGTGACGAGGTCAACCCGCTCGATCAGGGCGAGCGGGATCACGTTGGTGTCTACCGATCCGACCAGCGAAAACGGCACGACGCGCCGCCCGTCCATGAGCACGAGATTTCGGTTCGAGCCCAGATTGCGCAGATCGATGCTGGCGCTGCCGTCATTGCCGTTGTTCGTGCCCGGCCCGATCGCGGGCGCGGCGACAGACAGGGTTCTGAGAAGTTCCTCGACGGCCACCGGCTGCCTGAACTGGAACTCCTCCGATCCGACCGTGGTGATCGGGCTGTTCGCGACCACGCCCGGCGCCTGGATGCGCGTGCCAGTCACACGGATGGTTTCGGTCACGGCGTCCGGCGCGATGGCGGGCGCGGCCTGCTCCTGAGCGGCAGCTGACGATCCGAACGTCCCCGCGACGAGGAATCCGGCGATGGCGCTGCTCCCCAGCAGCGATGGTCTGAAGATGGCTTTCATGAGTCTGTTTCCCTCTTGCATCGTCCGGCCTCGCGGGCCGGAAGCCCCGGCCAAGGCGGACCGGCGGCGACGGCCGGGCGATCCCCTTGGAAACGCCGGAACACTCGCACCCCAGAATCGCCGGGGGCAGACGCAAGGAGGGAGTTTCTTCGTGCCGGGAGGGAGCCCTCAGCGCCACTCGCTGGGCGGCGCGCCATGACGTTTGCGGAAGGCCTGCGTGAAGCGGCTGGGACAGGCATAGCCCGCCTGGGCCGCAGCGGCTTTCACGGACTGGCCCTCACGGAGGGCGCGCGCGGCGGCATCCAGCCTCAGATTGCGCGCATAGGCATGGGGCGTCACGCCGAACAGACGCTTGAAGTCCCGCTTGAGCTTGAAATCATTCATGCCAGCAGCCCGCGCCAGCTCCATGATAGAGGGCGGGTGGTCGCGAGACGCTTCAAGCATTTCACGGACGTCTTCAAGAGCTCGCCGGTCGTGCGGGACGAGGGCGGGGTCGGGCAGGTCCGCGGCGGCCAGGGTCTCGGCCAGCAGCGACAGGGCGCCGGACTCCAGATGGAGCCGTCGCGCCGGCCCGTGGTAGGGCGAGTTGATCAGTCCCGACAGGACCGCTCTGCCCGACGCGGAGAGCGGTCTGGTCTTGCCTGTGCGGATGGTGTCGAAGTCATCGGGGACGCCGAACTGGCTGGCGCATATGCCCCGCGCCTCGCAGAACGCCTGCGCCTGTTCGGGAGAGAACAGAGCCAGGAAAACGTGGAAGGGTCCCGCCGGCGGGTTGAAATTGGACATGAGTCCGCGCGGGACGAAGCTTCTCACGCAGTCGCCGTCATCGACCGCGAACGGGCGGCGATCCTCGAACCGGAGGGTTCCGCCGTTCCCGGTATGGAAACCGAAGCTGCACGTGTCCGCGATCTCGACAGATTCCATCTGTTGAAGGTCACGCCCGTCCGCTCTGAGGATCAGCAGCTCTCCCTCGCTCAGAGGCAGCACTTCCTGTTGCTCGCCCGGCAGAGCGCGTCCGTCGGTCGAATCCAGGTAATCGCCGGTCTGCTGAGGCACATAGGGGCTGGCGCTCAATCCTGCCTCCCGTCTTGAAGAGCGGGGCCGCATCGCGGTGGCCAGCATGCCGCGGTCCGCCACCGGCCCTAGAATCGTCTGGCAGTCTAGGCGGTCAGCAGCTTTGCGGGCATTAAACCCATGTAATGCCGGTTCACTCCGCCGCCGCTCCGTCCAGATGCCGCCGGAAGAAGTCCATCTGCGTGCGCAGCAGGTGGGTCTGCAGGGGGGGCGGGCGGATGCCGTGGCGCTGGCCGGGATAGGTCATGATCTCGAACAGCTCCCCGCGCTCCTGCAGCTCGGCGAACAGGCGGGTTGAGTGGTCGAAGGTCACGTTGTCGTCGGCCATGCCGTGAATGATCAGCAGCGGCGTCTCGTAGCCGTCCAGATGCGCGAAGGCCGCGCCGCGCTCATACCCGTCCGCATTGTCCTGCGGCAGGCCCATATAGCGCTCGGTGTAGTGGGTGTCGTACAGCGCCCAGTCGGTCACCGGCGCGCCCGCGATCCCGGCCGCGAACCTTCCCGGCGCCTGCAGCGTGGTCATGATCGTCATGTACCCGCCATAGGACCAGCCCCACAGGCCCACCCGGTCCGCATCCACGAAGTCCTGCGCCTGCAGCCAGTCCAGGCCCGCGATCTGGTCCTCGGCCTCCAGAATGCCCATGCGCTGGTAAAGGTCCGCCTCGAAGGCGTGGCCGCGATTGGCCGCGCCGCGATTGTCCAGCTTGAACAGGACATAGCCGTTCTGGGCCAGGATCTGGTCGCGCGGCGACTGCCAGCTCCGGCTCACCGTCTGCACGATGGGCCCGCCATAGACCTGCACGATGGCCGGGCAGGGGGTTTCTGCGGTGCAGTGCTCGGGGCGGTGGATCTGCCAGTGCAGTTCGGTCTCGCCGTCCGCGGCGGTCAGCGTGCCGTATTCGGGGCGCACATGGGCCTCGCGATAGGGCGCGTAAGGGTGGGAGTCGTCGAACGCGTTCTCTTCCACCCAGGCGATGCGTTCGCCGTCCATGTCATAGAGCGCGGTGTGCGGCGGGGTGTCGATGTCCGAATACGTGCCGATGAAGCCCGTGCCGCCCCGGCCCACCTCCGCGCTCCACCAGCCCTGCCCGGACGTGATCTGCTCGGGCTCGCCAGCCTCGGTGTAGCTGACGCGGTACAGATGGCGCTCCAGCGGGGTGTCCATCCAGCCGGTGAAGTAAATCAGGCCCTCATCCTCGTCGACCGCGCCGATCTCGGTGATCACCCACTCGCCCGACGTCACGTCCCGCGCCTCGCCCTCGGCGCTGACATGGCGCAGATGGCTGAAGCCGGACTGTTCGGACAGATAGACCAGCCCGCCGTCGGACAGGGTCTGAAGCTGGTGGTGCAGGTTGATCCAGGTGTCCGCGGTCTCGGTGATCCGCCGGGCCTCGTCCTCCTCGCCGCTCGCGGCGTCCAGCGCCATCAGGTCCCAGACCTGCTGCAGCCGGTCCTGACGCTGCACGAACAGGGTCTGCCCGTCCCGGCTCCAGTCCACCCGGGCCAGATAGATGTCGGTCTCCGGCCCCAGATCCATCTCGGTGACGTCGCCGGTCGCCACGTCGATGACGTGCAGGGTCACCAGCGCGTTGTCCGTGCCCGCGCGCGGATAGCGCTGGTCGAAGACCTCCACCCCGTCCGCGCCGATCTGGAAGCGCTCGACCACCATGACCGGGCTTTCATCCACCCGCGCCACGGCGATCCTGGTCTCGTCGGGCGACCACCAGTATCCGGTGTAGCGGCGCATTTCCTCCTGGGCCACGAACTCGGCCATGCCCCAGCTGATCAGCTCGCCGCCCTCGGTGGTCAGCGCCCGCTCCTCGCCGGAGGCCAGATCATGCACCCACAGATTCTGCTCGCGGATGAAGCTGACCAGATTGCCCTGTGGGCTCACCTTGGCGTCGGTCTCGAATTCCTCGGTCTCGGTCAGCCGCCGCGCCTCTCCGCTCGCCGCGTCCACGTAGAACACGTCGCCGTCGAGCGGCACCAGCACCGCCTCGCCCGCCTCGTCCCAGTGATAGGCCACCACGCCGCTCGCCGTGATCCGCGCCCGCTCGCGGAACTGGATCTCTGCCTCGGTCAGTTCCCGCTCTTCGGGCGCCAGCGCCCGGGCGTCCACCAGAACGCTCGCTTCGCCGGTCTCGACGTCGATGGTCCAAAGGTCCTGAACCGTGCGGTCGTCCTCCTTGGGGCGCAGGAAGCTGATCCGGCTGCCGTCGGGCGAGAACCGCGCCGCGCGCGCCGTCGGCCCGTTCAGGTCCGGCGAGCCGTACAGCCGCTCGATGGTCAGCCGCTCCGGGGCCTGCCGCTCCCCCTCCTGAGCCTGAACGGACAGAGGCAGCATCAGCGCCGCGGACGCGGCCAGCACGGATCGGATCATGAAGAGTCCCCGGGATGTCGTTGATCTGGCCGGGACGTTAGCGGGCGGCGGGGACGGGGGCAAATGGGGGGAGGCGCGGCTCGCGCTGCTGCGGTGTCCTCCCCTGCCTGCGGGGGAGGTGTCAGCGAAGCTGACGGAAGGGGCGCTTGTTTTGCCCCAAGTCAGAACGCAGCGGGGTTTCAATCAGCTTGCGCTGGCCATAGCCTTGATCACTAGGACGAAATCCCGACGACTTCTGTGACGATTTGAGTTTGACATGCCGATTGCACCTCGAATTCCTCAAGGGCCCAACGAAGTTGTTTCCTTAGAGGGATGGCTGCCTGACGATGAATTTCCCTACGGGCCTATCGGGGCAAAGGCGAAGCGCATCTTCATTTGTCCAGATCGCCCTCCCTATGGATTTTTAATCGGCGGCCATCGCTACATCTTCAAGGAACCCCAAGGCACGAAGGCGCAGCAGATCTGGTCTGAAGTGATCGCGTATGAGCTGGCGCGGCGGATCGGTGTCGAGGTGCCACCCGCATTTCTTGCTACTGCGCCGGGCAACGGAAGTCCGGGCGTGCTGATCGAATATTTTTACGGCCATAGATATGATCCGGAATGGCGCTTAGTTCATGGAATCGAGCGTCTGCAGGCCCGTGGGTTTGAAACGGACCTGAAGCGTGGAAGCCTCGTGGACAATTTAAATCTGTGCAGAGCGCACAAGGTCCCGAACGCTGGTGGCTGGTGGGCCGAAACAATCATCTTCGACGCTTTGATTGGGAACACGGACCGTCATTCTGAAAATTGGGGATTTTTAGCCGAGCGTGGTGCTAATGAGAGGCCGCATTTCATCATGGCTCCAGTGTTCGATAACGGAACCAGCTTAGGCTATATAATTGGGGAAGATCGTCTGGCCGAGCGTTCCACCCCTGAGGGAGTTGCCCGCTTCATAGCGAAGGGGCACCACCACTTCGGGTGGACGGCGGGGGATAAAGCCTCTGGTCAACACGTCGAACTATGCCGTCGTTTTGCGCGTGAGGCTAAAATATCCGTCCTCATGTGTGATAAGCTGCATATTAGTGATTCTGAAATTGATGCATTGCTTGCGGACTGCGTGCGTACGCCGTTCCCTATCCGGTTTAGTGAGGAGCGTGCGCTTTTCGTCAGCCGCTTGCTGAAAATGCGTCGTGATGCACTGATCGAGGCGCTTGGATGTTGATGTTAGATCGTTGGATTGAGCACCCATCATCGCCAAGCGAGCTTGTGCTGACGTGGCGAGCACCAGCTTATGTGTCCGACAGAAAGCGCTGGGCAGTGGGCCGCCTCTTTCTGGAGGGCGGTATTGCGAAGTTTCGTTACTATAACGACGAAGAGTTACTGAAACTGAACGATAAAAGCCGTGCTGACCTCACTTCATGCGGGTTCTCCGGGTATCCAGCTTTCGATATCACCAAGCAACCTACCGGGGGATTTGCGAGCGGTGTGCTGGAGGCCTTCTCCCGTCGGTTGCCTCCATCCAATCGAACGGATTTTTCAAAGTTTTTAGAGCATCACAGGTTCCGTGAAGACAAGAAGCTTTCAACCATGGAGATGTTGGCGCTAACTGAAGGCCGTCTCCCGAGTGATGGTTTTTCTCTTGTGGATCGGCTTGACCCTGAAGCGAGTGTAATAGAAGCCGTTTTGGAGGTGGCCGGGTATCGGCACTATCCTCAAACGCATAGCTCTTTGTCGATTGGAGATGATGTTAATCTCATCCCTGATGACCTGAATAAGTTTGATCCGCAGGCCGTCAAATTATGCGTGGATGGAAATACTATAGGCTATGTTAATCGCTTTCAGGCTGAAACGATGAGGCGTTGGCTGTCGGAAAAGTCAGTGTCTGCTTGGCTGCTGAGACTGAACGGTCAAAGCGGGGACCCCAAGGCGTATATCTTTGTTAAAGTGCGGCCCAAGCAGTCTTTCTTGGCTGCTTGACCTACCCCGCTTTCTCCCCCGCCCCCATCTCCCGTACCCCCAGCGCGTCGGCCAGCCGCACGGTGGCCGAGCCGGGGCGTTTGGGTTTCGGCTGGCTTTCATGGGGCGCCCAGCCGGCGGCGTGGATGATCTCGAATTTGGCGGGGATGCGGCCGTCATCGTCGGCGAAGCGCTCGGCGTAGAGCTCGGCGGTTTTCACGAACAGGGCGCGGGTGGCGGGCGTGCGGGGGCGGGCGGCCAGCGCGCTGGTTTCGCCCATCTTCCTGAGGTCGCGCATCAGCACGAAGGCGTTGCCGTACCGCGCGGTCACCCGGTCCACGTCGCTGACGGGCATGGCGAACCCGGCCCGGGCGAGCAGGCCCGCCATGTCCACCGTGTCCGCGAAGGGCGAGACGCGCGCGGAAGCCGCGCCGGTCAGGGCGTCCTCGGCGGCGAGCAGGGACTGGCGCAGCTCGGTCAGGGTCGCACCGCCGAACACCGCCCCGGCGAAGAAGCCGTCCGGTTTGAGCGCGCGGTTGATCTGGATCAGCGCGCCGACCAGATCATTCGTCCAGTGCAGGGACAGGCACGACAGGACCAGATCCACGCTCTCGTCGGCGACGGCCAGCCGCTCCTCGTCCAGCGCCGCGTGGCGGGCGAACCTCGGCGACAGGTCGGCCTCGACCACATGGCCCATCTTGGCCGCCGCCTCGGGCCGTTCGGCCAGCGCCCGGCCCACCGCGCCGCCCCCGCCCAGGATCAGCACACGGTCGAAATCGCGGCTGACCGCCTCGACCCGGTCGAGCAGATCGTGGGCGACACGGGCGTGCAGGAAGTCGTAGGCTCCGAACTCAACCGAAGCGCGGTCCTTGCGCGCGCGCAGCAGCGTCCGGTCGAACAGCTTGGGCGGGCCGGAATCGGGAGCGGGGGGAGAGGGTGGAGAACCGGTCATGGCCCCGATATGGGCCGGAAAACCGGGCGGGGGAAGCCCGCCGGACGGGCCGGACCATGCTCACCATGCTCCAGACCCTCTCAAACATGGTCTGGCCGCCCGTTTCACCATGTTCGGGCGATCCCGTGGCGCAGGCCGGGGCGCTGTCCCCCGCCGACTGGGCCAAGGTCGACTTTCTCGAGCCGCCCTGGTGCGCGGCCTGCGGCGTGCCTTTCCCTTACCCCGCTGGCGATGGCGCGGTGTGCGGCGCCTGCGCGGCGCGTCCGCCGGTCTGTTCGGCGGTCCGCTCCGCGCTGGTCTATGCCGAGCACAGCCGCCCCATGATCCTGTCGTTCAAGCATGGCGGCCGAACCGACGCCCTGCCCGCCTTCGGGCGCTGGATGGCGCGGACAGGGGGTGACGCTGTGCGGGGGACAGACGCGCTGATCCCGGTCCCGCTCCACCCCTCCCGGCTGAGGAAGCGGCGCTTCAACCAGTCGCTCCTGCTGGCGCGGGCGGTGTCCAGGGCGGCGGGCGGCGTACCGGTGGACGCCCATCTTCTGGCCCGCGCCCGGCGCACGCCCAGCCAGGGCGGGCAGGGGACCAAGGCGCGGAAACGCAACGTGGCCGGGGCCTTCGCGGTGCGGCAGGCCGCTCGCGGGCGGGTGAAGGGCGGGGTCTTCACCCTGATCGACGACGTGCACACCACCGGCGCCACGCTGGACGCCTGCGCCCGCGCGCTGCTGCGGGCCGGGGCGGCGGACGTGCGGGCGCTGACTCTGGCCCGTGTTGTCAAACCGGTCGATCCTCTTAAATAGCGCGTCAGCGAACCTTGGAGAGGCCCATGCCCGCCCCCGTCGAGATCTACACCCGCGCCATGTGCGGCTACTGCTATCGCGCCGTGCGGCTGCTGCAGGACAAGGGCGCGGATTTCGTCGAGCACGACGCCGGGATGGACGCCGCGAAGAAGCGCGAGATGGTGCAGCGCGCGGGCGGCGCCAGCACCTTCCCCCAGATTTTCATCGGGGGCGACCATGTGGGCGGATGCGATGATATGCTCGCGCTGGAGCGCCGCGGGGCGCTGGACGCGATGCTCAAGGAGGCGGGCGCGACATGAGGACAAGGATCGCCCTTATTCAGATGAGATCGGGCGGCGACCCCGCCCGCAATCTCGACGACGCCGAGGCCATGATCCGCGAGGCGGCGGCCAACGGCGCCAGACTTGTCCTCACCCCGGAAGTGACAAATCTGGTCGAGAAAGACACCAAGCGCCTGTTCGAGCTGCTCAAATCGCCCGAGGAAGATCCCGCGCCCGTCCGTCTGTCCGACATCGCCGAGGCCAACCGCATCGACATCCTGGCCGGCTCGCTGGCCCTGCTCGGCCCGGACGGCCGGGCGGTGAACCGGGCGATGCTGTTCGGCCCCGACGGCGGGCTGAAGGCCCGCTACGACAAGATCCACATGTTCGACGTGAAAATCGGGGCGGGGGAGACCTGGTCGGAATCCACCAATTACCGGCCCGGCGAGCGGGCGGTGGTGGCGGACGCGGCGGGCCTGAAGCTGGGCCTGTCGATCTGTTACGACGTGCGTTTCGCCTATCTTTACAGGGCATTGGCCAAGGCGGGGGCGGAGGCGATCGCCGTGCCGTCCGCCTTCACCCGCCCCACGGGCCGCGCCCACTGGGAAGTCCTGCTGCGCGCCCGCGCCATCGAGACGGGCAGCTTCATCCTCGCGCCCGCGCAGGGTGGCGCCCACGAGGACGGGCGCAAGACCTGGGGCCACTCGATGGTGGTCGGCCCCTGGGGCGAGATCATCGCCGCCCTCGACCACGACCAGCCGGGCATCCTGTATGCCGAGATCGACCCCGCCGAGGCCCGCAAGGCGCGCGAGCGCATCCCCGCCCTGGCCGGGGACCGGGAGTTCGAGGGGCCATGATCCGCTATGCCTTGATCTGCGAAGTCGAGCACCGCTTCGAGGCGTGGTTCTCCTCCTCTGCGGACTATGACAGGCAGGCTGAGACGGGACTGGTGGAATGCCCCGACTGCGGCACGACCGAGGTGCGCAAGCAGGTCATGGCGCCCGCGGTCTCGACCTCGCGAAAGAAAGAGACGACCGCCAGCGGCGCGCCCGATTTCGACACGCTGGCCCGGCAGGTCCAGGCCCATATCCGCAAGAATTACGACTATGTGGGCGGGAGCTTCGCCGACGAGGCGACCGCCATCCACGAAGGCGAAAAGCCCCACCGGCTGATCTATGGCGAGACCACGCCCGAAGAGCGCGAGCGGCTGGCCGAAGACGGCGTGCCCTGCGCCCCGCTGCCCGGCCCCTTCGCGCCCGTGCCGCCGAAAAAGGCGAACTGAGTGCTATGCCGTCCCGGTGCCCGGACCGGGGGCGCGGCGACGAGATTCCTCTATGACGGGCGAACCTGATCGGCGAATACAGCGCCTCGAACGCGATTTACATTAACTCCAATATACGGCCCAGCAAGCCACAACCCATCCATAAATTTCAATTATTAAGCCAATAGATCTTCGGAACATAGTTGCCCTATGTCCAGAGGGGTGTTTATATTTGCCACTAGAATGGATATTGATTGTCATAATGAATGTGCCAATTCAAAATTTTGTCAGAAAATACCCGAAGATAGTCTGATTTTGCCAATTTATATTTTTCAGATATTTCTTGCAGTGTAATGTATAGCACCGCACAATTTAGTGTAGATTTAACGTTTGGTGGGAGCGGCTCCGTCACGCTGTGGCGGAACGTGTCTACCGGGGAATCTGATTTGATAAGATCTTACGGTGGGGTGGCTGGCGCAGTTGTAGGCTTCTCGGCTTCAACAACTGTCGGATATAGTGGTGGCAATCCTGAATCTGGATCATATGTAAGCGTGTCTGGAAGTGCAGGTGGGGTGGGGCCTCAGGCATCTGTACAATTTGCTGGAGGTGGAGTTTCGGTACACGGGGGCATGCAATACAGTGCGAGCCCGGCCCTGTTTCTCTAGTAATGGAGGCGGGGGTTCCTCATGCTGTATATTGTAGATAAGTATATAAGTCCAATAGCTATTGTTATTTCATCAATTTTATTAATGGGGGTAAATTTTTTTAGGACTATAATTAATTTTAACTCAGATGAAGGTTTTACTATTGCCGTCAATGTTGTTGTTTCTATGGGTTTTCTTTTTATTTCAATGCATGGAATTTTCTTTAAAATTGAGTTGAGTTCTGGATCTGTCAAAACAAATTATTATCTATTTAAAAAATTAACACCATTAATTTTTTATTTTTTAATTCCATTTTGGCTTACTGGGTTGGTGGCTTATTATTTAATTGCTGGCGTATTTAGTATAAATATGATTATGTTTTATTTATTGTTTTTATTGTCGATGCTTTCATTTAGGATTCGTCTATCTGCTTTGGAAGATCGTCAATAGGTCTTGACCGTCGCAGGCATTTCTCCCCGACACGCTTGACCGAGCTTTTGTCGCCAGCCGCTCCACTGGCGATCGCCTTGTCGTCGCCGCCGCGCGCCTAGGTCTGGTCGACGGTGCTCGCCTCGCCGAGGCGCCGGCGGAGGCCTGCAATCTGCCCCGCGCCAACGTGGAGCAGATCACGCAGACCGCCCCGCCTCCCGACGTTTCCCTCTCCTGGCTGCGCCGCTGGCGCATGGCCCCGCTGGCCGCCTCCGAAAACGGCCCGCCCCTGTTCGGCATCGTTGATCCCACCGACACCGACGCCCTGACCGCCTGCGCCCTCGCCTGCGGCGGCGAGGCCCGGTTCGCGGTGCTGTCTCTGGAGGAGTGGACCCGACTGCAGGCGGACGCGCCCGATGACGTGGGACCGGGCGGCCACGAAACCCGCGACCGGGAGGCTCTGTCCGATCTGTCGCGTGGCGCTCCGGCGGTGCGGGCGGTTGACGAGGCCCTGGCGGTCGCCCGCAAGGCGGGGGCGAGCGATGTGCATGTTCGGTCCGAAGAGGACGGGCTGGTCTTCATCCGGGGCGATGGCGATCTGCGGCTGCTGCGGACCTATCCGCTCAGCCTCGCGGCGGCGGTGGCCGCGCGCCTGAAAGTGCTGGCCGGGCTCGATCTCGCCGAGCGACGCGCGCCTCAGGACGGGCGGCTGAACTTCGCCCAGTGCGCTACGCCTCGGCGTGGATCACCATCCAGGCGATCATGCCCAGCATGAAGCCGCCCACCGCGCCCAGCGGCGGCGCCCAGCTGCGTTTGAGATGCGCGGACGGGGCGATGTCCTGGAAGGTGAGGTAGAGGATGCCGCCCGCCGAGAACAGCAGCAGCGCGCCCAGCAGGCGGGGCAGCTCCTGCAGGACGGCGTAACCGCCCAGCGCCGCCAGCGCGCCCGCGAAGGGCAGGATGCAGAACATCGCCATCAGGCGGACGCGCCGCGCGCCCTCGGCCCGCTTGTCCAGCTCTCGGAAGGCGTTGAACGCTTCGGGCAGGTTCTGAAGCGCGATCATCAGGGCGAACAGCACGCCCGCCTCGCGGTCGGCCGCCCACACCGCGCCCAGCGCCAGCGCCTCGGGCAGATAGTGCAGGAGCATGGCGAGGAAGTCGCCCGCCTCGCCGCCGCGATTGACCAGCCAGCGTTCGACCAGGGCGAAGCTGATCCCGCCGGCGGCGAAGGCGGCGAGCGCGCCCGGCGCGCTGGTCAGCTCCATGCCCTCGGGCACCAGCACCAGCGCGATGGCGGAGATCAGAACCCCGCCGCCGAAGGCGAGAATGGCGTGGCGGGCCTCGTCGGTCAGCCAGCCCGGATGCAGCCGCGCCTCCAGCGCGGCGAACGCCGCGAGAGGTATGGTCAGCCCGGCGGCGAAGGCGACGAGCACGGCCTGGGTCAGAGTGTCGATGGCGGCCCCCTTCACCGTTGCCGATCCGCTCAAGGGGCTAACGGCGTGGCCGGGCGGGGGTTCCGGCGATCAGGCGGGGCGCAGCTCGAAATCGATCAGGACGGGGAAATCCGCCCCGCGCTTGACCAGCTTGCGGGCCAGCGCTTCGGGCGCATCCTTGGCCAGCGCGCCGCCGCGCCACTCGCGGCAGCCGCTCACGCGCAGCCCCGCCTTGGCGAAGGCGTTCAGATAGCCCGAGACCGCATGGGCGACCGTGGGCATGGTCACTGCGCCTTCGGCGTCGCGGAAATGCGCGCCGACGCCTGTCATGGCCATGAAGGGGTGGATCTCCAGCACCAGCGCGCGGCCCGCCGGGTCCAGAACGCGCCGGATCTCGGCCAGCGGGGCGGAGAGGTCGGACACATGCTCGAAGGCCAGCGCGACCAGAACGAGGTCCTGGCTGGCGTCCGGCAGGGGGAGGGGATCGGCCATGTCGTGGACGGCGAGCGCCGCGCCGGTGTTCCGGGCGCGGGCCTTGTCCAGCATGCCGGCTGACAGATCGAAGCCGGACAGCGCGGATGCGCCCGCGGCTTTCAACGCAGCGAGATTGCGGCCCGTGCCGCAGCCGATCTCGGCGCCGCGAAAGCCCGGCGCCTGGCTCTCCACCCGTGCGGCCAGCGCGCGCGTCGCGGCGAAGACCATGGGGTTGTCGAAACCGTCATAGCCGGGCGCCCAGCGGTCGTAGGCGGCTTTGACGTCGAGGAATTCAGGATCGCGCATGGCGGGTGCTCCATCTGCCGCGGGAGGCCGTCCCGGCGCGGGGCACTGAGTTGGACAGGGCGGCCAGACCGCCCCCGGCTCCGCCAGAGCAGGGGTTTGATAGCTTCGCCGGGACGTAGGCGCAAGTCCGCGCTTTCCACCTTGGAAAATTATGACTTGACGATATGGAAAGTCACTTTTATCACTTTCCATAATGGAAACTGACAAGCGGAGGCTGAACATGCCGACCGAAGACATCACCCCCGAGGACGCCCGGCGCGCGCTGTCGGAAATCAGTGCGCGGGAACAAGGGTCTGCGGCTCGCCTGGAGTGGCCGCTCTGGCGTGAGCTGGTGCTGACCGGACTGGTCTCAGGCATGGTTCTGGCGCCGCTGGCCGCCCGGCCCTTCGATATTCTGCTGATCATCGCCTGCTGCGGCGGCATCCTCGCGATGGTCCGGGACTACACCCGACAGCCGGTCTGGGTGTCAGGATACCGCAAGGGACGGACCCAGCCGATGACGTTCGTTTTCGCCGGTTTCGTCATCGCGCTCTATCTGGGCAGTTTCGCCGGCTATCACACGACGGGGCTGTGGTGGATCCCGGTGGCCGCTTCGGCGCTGATGTTCCTCGGCTTCACCGTGTTCAACCGCATCTGGATGGCGGTGTGGCGCGCGGAGATCCGGGAGGGACGGCCATGAGCGGGTTCGATCCGGTCATCCATCCGCTGAACCGGCTGCAGATCTGCGCGGTGCTGGCGCCCCATGACGAGGTGGAGTTCGCCGTCGTGCGCGAGGAGGTGGGCGTGTCGGACTCGGTGCTGTCCAAGCAGGTGAGGCATCTGGAGGAGGCGGGTTATGTCGCCGTCCGCAAGGCCACCGTGGACACCCGCCAGCGCACCTGGCTGTCGCTGACCAAGTCCGGCCGCGCCGCCTTCAACGGCCATGTCGCCGCGCTCAGGCGGCTGGCGGCCGCGGCGGAGTGAGGGCTCAGGGCCGTTCGAACACCGCCTGCGTCTCTCCATACACTTCGGACAGAAGGAGCAGGCCGGGCTCATGGACGGCGCCGGGCGGCAGGGTCACGGGCCGCCAGTTCTCGGGCAGGTCGATGCGCAGCCCTTCCACCTTCTCCGGCGCGCTCAGGACGAGCGTGATGCGGCCATCCTGTTCGGCGAGGTCGAGCGCGATCTGATCACGGGCGGCCCACCATTCGCCATACTGGCCCAGCGTGCCGAACCAGGCGTCGGGCTCGATGCGCGGCAGGATGGCTTCAAGGAAGGCCAGCTTGCCCTCCAGCACGTCGGGATGGATCAGGATGACGAAGGCTCCGCCGTAACGCGAGAGCCGCCGGGCCAGCGCTTCGGCCTCGTCTATGCGACGGTCCATCGATGGCGGTATCTCGTCCTCGACCGCGACGGGAAACTCGAAAATCGCCGTCGCGCCTGCGTAATCGCGGTCATAGGCCATGCGGTAGGGCAGGTGGGTGAGCACGTTGCCCGCCGTCACCGAGGATGAATGGCGATAACCCGACGCCTCCATGGCCTGGGGCAGGCTCGACGGCACGGCCAGATATCCGGGGCGGAACGATCTCACGGTCTGGCCGGACACCGCTTCGAGCAGGTGGCGACTGACCCGCAGCTCGCCCAGCACGGTCGCGCCGCGAGTGTCGCCTTCGCCCAGAACGCGGGGCTGGTAGCCGGGATAGCGTTCATCGCCCGTGCCCAGAGGCACGGTGGCGAAGACGTCGGTGTGGCTGACCGAATGACTGGCGATCTCCATGCCCGAGGCGGCCAGATCGCGCACCAGGCCGAGCGTGGTGTCGTTGAAGAAGCCCTGATCGAAATAATCGCGGAAATACTTGGTCTGGATGAAAAACGTCCCCGGCGCGCCGAAGACGTCCAGCGCGGCGCGGTAGGCGGCCATGTTGCGCATGGACTGGACATAGTCGATGTCGAACGAGACCACCGCCGCGATCCCGCGCCCCTCGGGCACGGGCCACACGGTGGCGGGCAGGGCGGCGTGGCGCTCGTAGAGTGACTTGATCAGGCGCAGCCAGACATCCACGGACGGCTCGTAGGCGTTCGCGTAGCTGCGCCCGGCGCTCTCGTCGCGATCATTGTGAGCTTTCAGGATGAAGAAGCCCGGATCGAAGCCCAGCGCATAGGCCGCGCCCCCGCCCTGCAGATCGCGGGCGGTCATCGCCGCGCCGCCGTCCTGAAACCGTGCCAGCACCGTGCGCGCGCCCTCATAGGCCACGGTGCCGATCCAGCTTTCGGGCCGGTCGGGATTGCCGATGCGGACCGTGCGCTCCATCGGATGATCGAGGAAGGCCGTGCGCGGATCGTCCTGGAAGGCGATCTCGTGATGGGCGCGGGCCTCGCTGGCGGCCTCGAAGCCGAACAGGTCCTCCATGCCTCCGCCCAGCACCTGCGCGGCGATGAGCGTGCCGCCGCCCTCGGCATGGGCGCGCAGGCGGTCCAGATCGGCCGGGGCGACCGTCGCGCCGGAGATCATCGGATAGGCCAGCACAACGTCATGACGGACGGCTCTGGCGGCGTCGTCGGTGATGATGAAGGGCACGCCGATGGATTTCAGGCCGTGGGCCAGCCCCATCCAGGCGGAGTCCGGCTCGGTGAGGTAGATCGCCAGCCTCGAGGGTGTGCCCTCGGCGTGGTCGCGCCAGTCCGCGGGGACCAGCGGCGCGATTTCGCTGACCTCATCGGGTCCGGCGAACTCTTCGAAAGCAGCCAGCGGGGTGCGGAAAGACAGGGCAGCGGCCACCGCTATGAGCGCGGCCACGGCCAGCACGGCGAACAGGGCGGCCATCCGCCGGTTGAGCGTCATGGATCATCCCCGTCCGCGTCAGCGTGCGCTCATACCACAAATGAGGTAAAAGGGGAGGGTTCAGCGCGGTCCGCTCAGTCCGGCTTCACCGCCGCCATCAGGTAGTTCACGCTCGCGTCGCCGGAGATGAAGAAGCTGTCTTTCAGTGGATTGTAGCTGACCCCGACGGGCTCGCGGCTCTCAAGCCCCGTGCCCTGAAGCGCGGCGCGGATTTCGTCGGGGCGGACCAGCTTGGCGTAGCGGTGAGTGCCGCGCGGCAGCCAGCCCAGCACGTATTCGGCCCCGAAAATGGCTGTGGCGAAAGCCCGGGCGGTGCGGTTGATCGTGCCGGTGACCATCAGCCCCCCCGGTCTGACCAGCGCGGCGCAGTCTTTCAGGAACTGCGCGGGGTCGGCGACGTGCTCGACCACTTCGAGGTTGAGCACGATGTCGAACCGGCCCGGCCCGCCCTGTGCGAGAAGCTGTTCGGCGGTTCCGTGGCGATAGTCGACCGTCAGGCCAGCCTCTTCGGCGTGGACCATGGCGGTCTTGATGTTGGCCTCTGCGGCGTCCACCCCGGTCACGTCCGCGCCCAGCCGCGCCATGGGCTCGGCCACCAGACCGCCGCCGCAGCCGATGTCGAGCAGTTTCAGCCCTTTGAGCGGCTCCGCCCCCTCGCGCCGGAAATGGGCGCAGGCGAGCTCGCGGATCCAGGTCAGGCGGGCGGGATTGTATTTGTGCAGGGGCGCGAATTTGGATTCGGGATCCCACCAGTCCGCGGCCATGGCCGAGAACTTCTCCACCTCGGCGGGGTCGATCGAGGGGGTGGAGAGGATTTCGGGGGCGGCGGCCTGGGCCATGGCGGGCTCCTCGCGGGATGTCGGGAATCGTCTAGGCTGACGGATATGGTTGCGCCCATGGCCCGCTTGAAGCCTTGTAGCGCCGATCCGTTCTTCTAGCGCTCCTCCCCTTGACCTGTCATGACCCGTCTCGTTCTCAAATTCGGCGGAACCTCCATGGGAAGCCCCGAAGCCATCGCCCGGTCGGCGAAGATCGCCGCCGGCGAAGCGCGCGCGGGACGGCAGGTGGCGGTGGTCGTCTCGGCCATGTCAGGCGAGACCGACCGGCTGCTGGGCGTGGCGCAGAATCTCGGCGGGGGGCTGGGCGAGCCTGAAACCGACGCGGCGCTGGCCGCGGGCGAGCAGGCGGCCGCCGCCTTCATGGCGCTGGCGCTCAAGTCCGAAGGGCTGAAGGCGCGCGCGGTGCTGGCCTGGCAGCTTCCGATTCAAGTGGACGGCGCGCCGGGCGCGTCGAAGATCACCGGCATCGATCCCGCATTGCTCGAAGCCTGCCTCGCCGAGGGCGTGATTCCGGTCGTGGCGGGGTATCAGGGCGTCGGGCCGGACGGGCGGCTGGCCACGCTGGGCCGGGGCGGCACCGATCTGAGCGCGGCGGCCATCGCGGCTGCCATCGGGGCGGAATGCGACATCTACACCGACGTGGACGGGGTGTTCACCACCGACCCGCGCGTCGCCGATGACGCCAGACGGGTGGCGCGCATCTCCCACGAAGAGATGCTGGAGCTGGCCGCCCAGGGCGCGAAGGTGCTGCAGACCCGCTCTGTGGAATACGCCAAGGCCAAGGGCGTCACGCTGCGGGTGAAATCAAGCTTCCTGCCCGCCGGGGCCAGCGGAGGGACCGAGGTGGTCCCCGTCGGCGCGCTGGCCGAGCGGCGGGTGGTGTCGGGGGTGGCCTATGCCCGCGATCAGGCGCGGCTGTCGCTTCATGGCCTGCCAGACGGCGCCGCCGCGCCCGCGGCGGTGTTCGCCGCGATGGCGGGCGCGGACGCCCATGTGGACATGATCGTGCAGTCGCGCGCCCGCGACGGCGGGGTCAATCTGGAGTTCTCCGTCGAGCGCCGGGACCTGGGCCGCGCCACCGCCGCGCTGGAGGCTCTGGACGGCCTGGACGGGGCGCGGATCGCCCATGAGACCGATCTGGCGAAGGTCTCGGTGGTCGGCACCGGCCTGAGGGGCCGGGCGGACGTGGCGCGCACGCTCTATGCGGTGCTGCAGGGGGAAGGGATCGCCGCGCGGATGGTGGCCACCAGCGAGATCAAGATCTCCGTTCTGGTGGATTCCGAGCTGCTGGAGCGGGCCGTGCGGGCGCTTCACAACGCCTACGGGCTGCATCAGGCGTGATTTCTCCCCTTCCATCGGGCGCCGGTCTGCTAGACTGATCGGGCCGCATTGATCTGAAACCCATTTCGCCCGTCGTCCGTCCCGCATCCTGGACCCCGCCTGATGACGCCAGATTCGCTCGCTCCCGCAGGCCTGAGGGGCCCGCGCCGCCTGCTCAGGCGCATCCGCGACCTGATGGCGGTGCAGGACGACGCCCAGAAACGGCTCGACCGCCTGACCGACATCATCGCCGAGGAGACCGGGGCGGACGTGTCCTCGATCTATCTGCTGCGGGCGAACGGCACTCTGGAGCTGTCGGCCACCCACGGCCTGAAGGTCGAGGCGGTCCACACTCTGCGGATGCGCCCCGACGAGGGCCTGGTGGGCCTGGTCGCGCGCAAGGCCCGGCCGCTGGCGGTGGAGAACGCGCCCGAACACCCCGACTTCGCCTACAAGCCGGAGACCGGCGAGGAGAAGTTCAAGAGCTTCGTGGGCGTGCCCATCCTGCGCGGGGGCCGGATCGTGGGCGTGCTGACCGCCCAGACCATGGCGACCCGCCCCTCCACCGAAGAAGAGATCGAGACCCTCCAGACCGTCGCCATGCTGCTCGCCGAGATCGTCGCCTCGGGCGATCTGGCCGTCGCCGAAGGCTTCGCCGGGATCGAGCTGAGGCCGTCCAGGCCCGAGCGCCTGCAGGGCGCGGCGCTCTCGCCGGGCGTGGCGGTGGGGATCGCGGTCAAGTTGGAGCCCCACGTGGTGTCCGGCCGCATGGTCGCCGAGGATGCCGATGCCGAGGAGGTCCGCCTCGAGGCGGCCATCGCGCGTCTGCGCCGTGGCGTGGATCAGCTTCTCGATTCGGCCACCGTGCCTGCGGGCACGCCCAGCCGCGAGGTGCTGGAAGCCTATCGCATGTTCGCACACGACCGGGGCTGGCTGGACCAGCTGCGCGAGGCCGTGCGCTCGGGCCTGACCGCGGAGGCCGCCGCCGAGCGGGTGCGCAACGAGCACCGCGCCCGGCTGATGAAGGCGCGCGACTCCCACTTCCGCGAGCGGCTGCACGATCTCGAAGACCTCGCCAACCGCCTTCTGGCTCATCTGGCCGAAGAGGATGGCGAGGCGGTCCCGGCGCTGGACCTGCCCGAGAACGCCGTGCTGATCGCGCGTTCCATCGGGCCCGCCCAGCTGCTCGATCTGGACCGCACCAAGCTGGTCGGGCTGGCGATGGAGGAGGGCTCGGCGACCAGCCATGCGGCCATCGTCGCCAAGGCGCTGAACATTCCTATGGTGGGCCGGGTTGAAGGCGCGCTCGACCGCATCGAGGATGGCGACCCGGTGATCGTGGACGGCGAGTTCGGCCTGCTGCACGCCCGCCCCGCCAAACAGGTCCGCAAGGCCTACACCGAGCGCGCGGAGTTCCTGGCCGAGGCCAGACGCGCCTACGAGGCCGAGCGCGGCGAGCCCGCCGTGACCGCCGACGGCGTGCGCATGACCCTGCACATGAATGCGGGGCTTCTGGTGGAGCTGGCGCGGGTGGAGGAGACCGGCGCGGAGGGCGTGGGCCTGTTCCGCACCGAGTTCCAGTTCATGGTCTCCGACACCCTGCCGCGCCTGCAGGCCCAGATCGAGCTCTACCAGGCCGTCTATGCGGCGGTGGACGGCAAGCCGGTGGTGTTCCGCACCCTCGACCTGGGCGGCGACAAGGTGACCCCTTACGTGCCCGCCGAGCGCGAGCCCAACCCCGCGCTGGGCTGGCGGGCGCTCCGCATGGGCCTCGACCGGCCCGGCCTGACCCGCTACCAGCTGCGCGCCCTGGTCCAGGCCTCGGGCGGGCGGACGCTGAAAGTCCTGTTCCCGATGATCTCCGCGCCGTCGGAGCTGGCCGCGGCCCGCGCCATGCTGGACGGGGAGATCGAGCACGCCCGCCGCCATGGCCGCCCCGTGCCTGAACGGATCGAGGCGGGGATGATGCTGGAGACCCCCGCGGTGGCGTTCTCGCCCGAAGCCTGCCTCGAGCTGTGCGACTTCGTGGCGGTCGGGGCGAACGACCTGATGCAGTATTTCTTCGCCGCCGACCGGCAGAACCCGCGGGTGTCGGACCGGTATGACGTGCTCTCGCCCGCGCCGCTGAAGATGCTGCGCTCCATCGTGACCGCCTGCGACTCGGCGGGAAAACCGGTCTCGGTGTGCGGGGAAATGGCCGGACGGCCGCTGGAGGCGTGCATCCTCGCCGCGCTGGGCTATCGCGGCCTGTCGATGGCCGCGTCGAGCATCGGCCCGGTCAAGCGCGCGCTCGCCCGGTGCGACACGGCCCGGCTAAAGGCATGGCTGGACGCGGAAATCGACCGGATTCCGTCCCCTGATGAGCCCTCGTTAAGAAATAAGCTGCTAAAAGTTGCTTCTGAGGCGGGTTTACCGCCTGAGGCCGTTGAAAACCGCGCGAGGGTCTGATCTATTTTGCTGCGACTGCGTCGAAAAAGTCACAGTCACATCGGGCGGGAAGCGTCGTGAGGGGCGCGCGATACATGTTGAATGATGCGAGCGCGGCGCGAGCCGGTGATGGCTATGCCTGGGGGGATGCGGACAGCACCCCGTTCGGCGCGTTCAGCGACCCTGAACCGGGCAGCATCGGCGACACCCTTCGGCAGACGCGCATGGATCTGGGCCTGAGCCTGGACGCCGCCGCGGCCCGCACCCGGATCAAACGCGATTTTCTTGAAGCCATCGAGGCGATGGACCCGCGCGGTCTGCCCTCTAAGGCCTACACCGTGGGCTATCTGCGCTGTTACGCCGCCTGCCTGGGGCTCGATCCGGCCGAGACCGTCGAGCGCTTCAAGGCCGAATGCGAGTGCGAGCAGGGCCGCGCACAGCCGACCGCTCCCCAGCGCCGCCGTGAAATCCGCCTGCCCAAGGGCCTGATCGGCGCGGTGCTGATCCTGGGCGGGGTGATCGGCGCGACCAGCTGGTACGGGGTCCAGGTCACCAAGACCGGCGCCTACGCCAACGCGCCCGACGTCACGGCGCTGGCCGCCGACACCGGGCCGGTCGTCGAGGCGCCCGCCGACCGGCGCGATCCCATGGCGATCTGGGCGGGCCTGCCCGTGGCCGAAAGCGCGGGCGCGATGGTGTTTGAAGCCCTCGCCCCGGTCAGCCTTGAAGTGCGCGACGCCTCGGGCCGCATCCTGTTCGCTCAGGAACTCGCGGCGGGCCAGACCTACCGCGCGCCCGACGAGCCGGGCCTGAGCGTGTCGGCGAGCGATGCGGGCGCGGTGAACGTGCGCGCGGGCGTTACCCAGATCGGCGCGCTGGGCGAGCGCGGCCAGATGATCGAGCACCTGCCCGCGGCCCAGTTCGTGGTCGCCGCGCTGACCGCGCGGATGGACGCCGACGCGGCGAACTAGCGCGGCCCGCTCGCGGTCGGGCGCCGCGGCCGCTATATTCCCGCCATCGTGATCTGTTAGAGAGCGCGCAGCATCAGCGAGGCGCGAGGCTGTCATGGCGGTTGAAGACCATACCAAGGTGCGCCCCTGGCGGGCGGTCGACCGGCGGGTGTCGCGCAAGATCCGCGTGGGCGCCGTCGAGGTGGGCGGGGACGCCCCCATCACCGTGCAGTCCATGACCAACACCCCGACCTCGGACGCCGCCGCCACGATCGATCAGATCCGGCGGCTGGAGGAGGCGGGCGCGGACATCGTGCGGGTCTCCTGCCCCGACACCGAGTCCACCGCCGCCTTCCGCACCATCGCGAAAGAAACGCGGGTCCCGCTGGTGGCCGACATCCATTTCCACTACAGGCGCGGCATCGAGGCCGCCGAGGCCGGCGCGGCCTGCCTGCGGATCAATCCGGGAAACATCGGTTCGATGGACCGGGTGAAGGACGTGGTCTCGGCGGCCCGCGACCATGGCTGCTCGATCCGCATCGGGGTGAATGCCGGTTCACTGGAGCGCGAGCTTCTGGAGAAGTATGGCGAGCCCTGCCCAGAGGCGATGGTGGAGAGCGCGCTCAACCACGCCCGCATCCTGGAAGACCTCGATTTCCGCGAATACAAGATTTCGGTGAAGGCGTCGGACGTCTTCCTGACGGTGGCCGCCTATCAGGCGCTGGCCGAAGCCACCGACGCGCCGCTGCACCTGGGCGTGACCGAGGCGGGCGCGCTGCGCACGGGCGGGATCAAGTCCGCCATCGGCATGGGCAGTCTGCTCTGGGCCGGGATCGGGGACACGATCCGGGTCTCGCTGTCCGCCGACCCGGTCGAGGAGATCAAGGTCGGCTACGACATCCTCAAATCGCTGGGCCTGAGAACCCGCGGGGTGAACATCATCGCCTGCCCTTCCTGCGCGCGGCAGGGCTTCGACGTCATCTCCACGGTCGAGACGCTGGAGCGGCGGCTCGAGCACGTCTCGGAACCCATCTCGCTGTCGATCATCGGCTGCGTGGTCAACGGGCCGGGCGAGGCCGCCTACACGGATATCGGCTTCACCGGCGGCGGCAAGGGCGCGGGCATGCTCTATTTCGCCGGAAAGCAGAGCGAGAAGCTGTCCAACGAGGCCATGATCGAGCGCATCGTGGAGGCGGTCGAGGACAAGGCTTTGAGGATGCGCGCCGAGCGCGAGGCGCAGGAGCGCGCGGCGAAGACCGCGGCGGAATAACCCTCACGGATGCGGGTCGGGAAAGCCATGCCGCTCGCCGAGGGCGGCGAGGATGGCGTCCTTGTCCGCGATCAGCGCCCGGCCCTCGTGTCGTCCGGTCTCGTGAGGCGATGACGCGCCGTCCGCGAGGATGAGCAGGGGCAGGGACTGGTTCGCCTCGCCCGCCGCCGCGATCACCGTCGCGCGGGGGCGCGGCCAGTCCACCCGGACCACGTCCAGCCGCGCGGCGAGATCGGGAAAGCTCGCCAGAACTCCCTCCATCAGCGCGCAGTGCCAGCAGTAGAAGGTCTGACCGGGAAAGGCGGGATCGGTGAATCCGGGCTCGAGAAGATAGAGCGTGTCGCGGGCCATGGCCGTCTCCCTGCTGCCGTCCCCTGACTGCGGCGCTTCGGACGGAGCGGCAAGCGGCTTGGCGGCGCGGACCGCCCGCGCTATCCCTTCACCCATGACCGACAAGAGCCTCACCCTTTACGGGATCAAGACCTGCGCGACCTGCCGCAAGGCGCTCGCGGAGCTGGAAGCGGACGGCTGGGCCGTCACCTGGGTGGACATCCGCAAGGATGCGGACCTGAACGCGAAGCTGCCCCACTGGTTCGACCAGACCGCCTATGAGCGGCTGATCAACAAGGCGTCGATGACGTGGCGCAATCTGGACGAGGCGTCCAAGAAGGCCGTCGTCAGCCATGCGGGCGCGCTGGCGATCCTGAAAGCCAATCCCACCCTCATCAAACGGCCCGTGATCGAGCACGGTCAGGCGGTCTATGTGGGCTGGAGCAAGGATGTGAGGGCGGCGCTCGGCTTCGCGCGCGACCACTCTTGAGCGCCATGCCCGAAATCAGATCCGTCTGCGTGTATTGCGGCTCCAGCCCCGGCGCCGCGCCCGAATACGCCGACGCCGCCCGCGCGGTGGGCCGGGGGCTCGCCGAGCGCGGGCTGCGGCTGGTCTATGGCGGCGGGCAGGTGGGCCTGATGGGCGTGGTCGCGGACGCCTGCATCGATGCGGGCGGTCAGGTGACCGGCGTGATCCCCGACTTCCTGCACCGACGCGAGATCGCCCATGGCCGGGTGCCCGACATGCGCATCGTCAGCTCCATGCACGAGCGCAAGCAGATCATGGCCGACGAGGCGGACGCCTTCCTGGCCCTGCCCGGCGGGATCGGCACGATGGAGGAGCTGTTCGAGGTGTGGACCTGGTCCCAGCTCGGCCGCCACCTCAAGCCGGTCGCGGTGCTGAACGTGAAGGGCTATTACGACGGCCTGCTGGCCTTCCTCGACCGGATGGCGGAGGAAGACTTCATCAAACCCCATCACCGCGCCATGCTGGTGTCCAATGGCGGGTTCGACGAGGTGCTGGCCAAGCTGCAGGCGTGGGAGCATCCCGGCGTGATCGACAGCCTCAGGCCCGAGCAGGTCTGAGGGGCGCCAACCGCCCGCCGCCCCTTCCCAAAACCCGCGCCGGGGCTTATGCCGCTGCACCATGAAGATACAGGATTCACGGCTTGATCAGGTGATCGACCGCTTCGACCAGGTCGAGGCGCGTCTGGGCTCGGCCAGCGACGGCGAGGAGATCGTCCGGCTGTCGAAGGAGCATGCCGAGCTCAAGAAGGTGGCCGACAAGGCCCGCGAGCTGAAGACCGCGCGCGCGGACCTCAAGGAGGCCGACGCCATCATCGCGGATGGCTCGGACAAGGACATGGCCGAGCTGGCCGAGGAGGAGCGCCGCGAGCTCAAGGCGCGCATCCCCGCGCTGGAAAAGGAGCTGCAGCTCCTGCTGCTGCCCAAGGACAAGGACGACGAGGCCTCCATCGTTCTGGAGATTCGCGCCGGGACGGGCGGGGACGAGGCGGCGCTGTTCGCGGGCGACCTGTTCGCCATGTATTCGCGCTACGCGGCCAATCGCGGCTGGACCGTGGACCTGGTCTCGGCCAGCGAAAGCGAGGTCGGCGGCTTCAAGGAAGTCATCGCCAACGTCGCGGGGGCGGGGGCGTTCGGCAAGCTGAAATTCGAATCCGGCGTCCACCGGGTCCAGCGCGTGCCCGAGACCGAGAGCGGCGGCCGCATCCATACCTCAGCGGCGACCGTGGCGGTCCTGCCCGCGCCCGAGGACGTGGACATCCAGATCCGCGACGAGGACATCCGCATCGACACCATGCGGGCGTCCGGCGCGGGCGGCCAGCACGTGAACAAGACCGACTCCGCGGTGCGCATGACCCACCTGCCCACCGGCATCGTGGTGATCAGCCAGGAGAAGTCCCAGCACCAGAACCGCGCCATCGCGATGCAGGTGCTCAAGACCAAGCTCTATGAGAAGGAGCGTTCGGAGAAGGACGCCGCCCGCGCCGCCGCGCGCAAGGGCCAGGTGGGGTCGGGCGACCGGTCCGAGCGCATCCGCACCTACAATTATCCGCAAGGAAGGGTGACCGATCACCGGATCAACCTCACCCTCTACAAGCTCAATGAAATCGTCTCGGGCGAGGCGCTGGACGAGGTGGTCGACGCCCTGCTGGCCGAGGATCAGGCCGCGCGTCTGGCCGAGATGGAGGCCGAGGGCTGACGTGACCCTCGCCGCGCTTCAGCGGGAGATCGCCGCGCGGCTCGCCGCCGCCGGGATCGAGGAGGCCGCCGCCGAGGCGCGCTTCATCATGATGGAGGCCGCCAGGGTGGACGCCGCGGGGCTGCTGGCCGCGGGCCGCGATCCGGTGTCCGCCGAGGCGCGGGAGCGGGCGGAGGCCATGGCGGCGCGCCGGACGGCGCGCGAGCCGCTGTCCCACATTCTCGGCCATCAGCCCTTCTGGACCCTCGACCTGCGCGTGACCCCGGACGTGCTGACCCCGCGCGCGGACACCGAGACCATCGTGCGCGCCGCGCTGGAGGCCGCGCCCGCCGGTCAGTTCCGGGTGCTGGACATCGGCACGGGCTCGGGCGCGATCCTGCTCGCTATCCTGTCTGACAGACCCGACGCGACGGGCGTGGCCACCGACATCTCTCCCGCGGCACTGGCGGTGGCGCGCGGCAACGCGCAGACCCACGGGTTGGAGGCGCGGGCGGAGTTCGTCGAGACCTCGTGGGCGGACGGGGTGGAGGGCGTGTTCGATCTGGTGGTGTCCAACCCGCCCTACATCGCCAGCGCCGTGATCGCGGGTCTGGATGCGGAGGTGCGCGATCACGAGCCGCATCTGGCGCTCGATGGCGGGCCGGACGGGCTGGGGCCATATCCGCACCTGTTCAGGGAGGCTCGCAGGCTGCTCGGCCCGCGCGGGACGGGGGTGTTCGAGATCGGTTTCGATCAGGGCGAGGCGGCGCTGGAACTGGCGCGGGCGGCCGGGGCGGAGCGCGCCGAACTGCATCGAGATTTCGGCGGACGCGACCGAGCGGTGGTCTTCAGCTTCAAGTCCGCGTGAGGGCTGGCGAAACACGTTCAGCCGCCACGGAAAAAGGGTTGGAAATGCCGCGCGGATGCGGCTAGGGTTTGTGCAAGGCAGCAGTCGCGGCGCGCCCATAAGGCACGGGCTGCAAAACCAGACGGAAGTCCGCTGCTGCCCTTCGGCTCTCAAGATGTCTGTCGCGCCTTCCGCTGTTTCTCGCGAGGGCGCGCGGGCTCGGGTCCTGTGCCGGGGCCCGCATGGGGCGGGGAGCCGCACCGTTCGCCAGAAGAGGTCAGGTTCATACGATGAAGCGTCAACGCGGACGCGGGCGTGGCAACAAGCCCGGCAATCAGTCCAACCGCTCGTTCGAGAGCAACGGACCGGACGTGAAAATCCGCGGCAACGCCGCGCACGTCCATGAGAAGTATCTCCAGCTCGCGCGGGATGCGGCCTCCTCGGGCGACCGCATCCTGGCGGAGAACTATCACCAGCACGCCGAACACTATTTCCGCATCGTGCAGGCCAACCAGCCCAAGCGCGATGACAATGACGGCGACGACCAGCGCGGCGGCCAGCCGAATCAGAACCGGAACGACGACCGCCGTGATGGCGGGCGCGACAATCGCCGGGACGATCGCAACGACAACCGCGACCGGAATGACAACCGGGACCGGAACGACGGCCGCGACAATCGCGACAGCCGCGATCAGGGCGGCAATGACGGTCAGGACGAGGACGGCCGGGGCCGCCGCGGACGCGGACGCCGCCGCCGGGACGACGACCAGAACCAGGGCGGCGAGCAGGCCCGCGATCCGCTCGAGGTGGTCAATCTCGAAGGCGGCGAGGAGCAGGCCCAGCCTCAGTCCGAGCAGCCTTCTGAAGATGCGCCCAAACCCCGCCGGACCCGCGCGCCCCGCAAGCCCAAGGCGGACAAGGACGCCCAGGCGGCGCTGGACGCGGCAGGCGACGGAGACTCCTCCTCGGACGCCGCGGCCTGAGCCGCTCCCAGACCGAATGAACGAGGCCCGGCGATCCCGCCGGGCCTTTTTCTTTGGGCGCCCGCGATTTCCCCGGTCGCGCCGCTTGTGTGCCTGATATGCCACACCCATATCGAATCCATCACGGGCCGGCGCCCCGCGCTTCGAAGAAGGCGGGCGACAGGCTCCCCGTCTCGCTTTTTCAAGGGGACCAAGGACATGGACTTCGAGAAATTCACCGACCGGGCGCGCTCGGTCATTCAGGCCGCTCAGGGCAAGGCCCTCGCCGCGAAACACCAGCAGTTCACGCCCGAGCACGTGCTCCGGGCGCTGATGGAGGATGAGAGCGGGCTGGCGGCCAACCTGATCCAGGCCGCGGGCGGGCGCGCCGATCTGGCCGCCGACCTCGCCGCGCGCGCCGTGGACGCCCTGCCTCAGGTCGAGGGCGGGACGGGCCAGCTTTATCTGGCGCCCAAGACCGCGGAAATCTTCACCACCGCGCAGGAGGCGGCGAAGAAAGCGGGCGACCAGTACGTCACCGCCGAGCGCATCCTGCAGGCCATGGCCATCGTGCCCGGCACGAAGCCGCACGAAATTTTCAAGCAGGCGGGCGTGACCGCGCAGGCGCTCAACCAGGCCGTCAACGATCTGCGTCAGGGCCGCACGGCGGATTCCTCCTCCGCCGAGGAGAGCTATGACGCGCTGAAGAAATACGCCCGGGACCTGACCGAGGCCGCGCGCTCGGGCCGGGTGGACCCGGTGATCGGGCGCGACGAGGAAATCCGCCGCACCATCCAGGTGCTCTCGCGCCGGACCAAGAACAATCCCGTCCTGATCGGCGAGCCCGGCGTGGGCAAGACCGCCATCGCCGAAGGGCTGGCGCTCAGGATCGTCAATGGCGACGTGCCCGAGAGCCTGAAGGACAAGAAGCTGCTGGCGCTCGACATGGGCGCGCTGATCGCGGGCGCGAAGTATCGCGGCGAGTTCGAGGAGCGGCTGAAGGCGGTCCTGAACGAGGTCACCGGCGCGGACGGGCGCATCATCCTGTTCATCGACGAGATGCACACCCTGGTCGGCGCGGGCAAGGCCGACGGCGCGATGGACGCGTCCAACCTGCTCAAGCCGGCCCTGGCGCGCGGGGAGCTGCACTGCGTGGGCGCGACGACGCTGGATGAATATCGCAAGCACGTGGAGAAGGACGCCGCGCTGGCCCGGCGCTTCCAGCCGGTCTTCGTGACCGAGCCCAGCGTGCAGGACACCATCTCCATCCTGCGCGGGCTGAAGGACAAGTACGAGGTCCATCACGGGGTGCGGATCGCGGACGGCGCCATCGTGGCCGCCGCCACCCTGTCCAACCGCTACATCACCGACCGCTTCCTGCCCGACAAGGCCATCGACCTGATGGACGAGGCCGCCGCGCGCCTGCGCATGCAGGTGGATTCCAAACCTGAGGAGCTCGACGAGCTCGACCGGCGGATCATCCAGCTCAAGATCGAGGCCGAGGCCCTGAAGAAGGAGGCCGACGCAGGCTCCAAGACCCGGCTGGAGACGCTGACGAAAGAGCTGGCCGATCTGGAATCGCGCTCGGCCGAGCTGACCGCCGCCTGGCGGGCGGAGAAGGAGAAGCTGGCCGGGGCGACCGAGATCAAGGAGGAGCTCGACCGGCTGCGCGCCGAGCTGGCCGATGCCGAGCGCCGGGGCGATCTGGGCCGGGCGTCCGAGATCAAGTATGGCCGCATCCCCGAACTGGAGCGCCGTCTGGGCGAGGCGGAATCCGATGAGGCCCCCGCCGACGGCAAGGCCTCCATGGTCAAGGAAGTCGTGGACGAGGAGCAGATCGCCGCCGTGGTCTCGCGCTGGACCGGCGTGCCGGTCGAGAAGATGCTCGAAGGCGAGCGCGACAAGCTGCTGCGCATGGAGGAGGGGCTGCACCGCCGGGTGGTGGGCCAGGACGAGGCGGTGACCGCCGTGTCGGACGCCGTGCGCCGCGCGCGCGCGGGCCTGAAAGATCCCGCCCGCCCCATCGGCAGCTTCCTGTTCCTGGGGCCGACCGGCGTGGGCAAGACCGAGCTGACGAAAGCGCTCGCGGAATTCATGTTCGACGATGAGAGCGCGGTCACCCGGCTGGACATGAGCGAATACATGGAGAAGCACTCGGTCAGCCGCATGATCGGCGCGCCGCCGGGCTATGTCGGATACGACGAGGGCGGGGCGCTGACCGAAAGCGTGCGGCGCAGGCCCTATCAGGTGATCCTGTTCGACGAGGTCGAGAAGGCCCACCCCGACGTGTTCAACGTGCTGCTGCAGGTGCTCGACGACGGCCGTCTGACCGACGGGCAGGGCCGCACGGTCGATTTCCGCAACACGCTGATCATCATGACCTCCAACCTGGGCTCGGAATTCCTGCTCTCAGGCGACGTGGAGGCCGCGCGCGAGGCGGTGATGGGCGCGGTGCGGGCGAGCTTCCGGCCTGAATTCCTGAACCGGATCGACGAGATCATCCTGTTCAAGCGGCTCGAGCGGGAGAACATGACCGGCATCGTGGACATCCAGCTGCGGCGCCTCGAAGCCCTGCTGAAAGACCGCCGGATGACCATCGAGCTCGATGACGCGGCCCGCGAGTGGCTGGCCGAGAAGGGCTACGACCCCGCCTATGGCGCGCGGCCGCTCAAGCGGGTGATCCAGAAGGAGCTGCAGGACCCGCTGGCCCGGCTGCTGCTGGAAGGCGCGATCTCGGATGGCGACGTCATCAAGGTCTCCGCCGAGGCGGGATCGCTGACGGTCAACGGCACGGCGGTCAGCCGCAGCGCCCTGCCCCCCGCCGAGGCGGTGATCCAGTAGTTCCTGCGGGGGCGCTGAAACAAAAGGGCCGGAGCGATGCTCCGGCCCTTTTTCATGTCAGATGCGGCACCCCGGATCAGCGGGTGGAACTGCCCGGGCGGCGGGCCGGCTGGGCGGCGCGCTCGGCGACCAGAAGCGGGGCGGCGGAGCCGTCCGCGGGGGCCGCGCCGTCGCGCATGGCGATGATGCGGTCGCGCTCGGCGAAGAAGTCGCGCAGGTCGGAGCCTTCCAGCGTGATGCCGGTGGGCAGGTCCAGGCTCATCGGGTTCATCGGGCGGCCGTCCTTGTGCACTTCATAGTGCAGGTGCGGGCCGGTGGAGGCGCCGGTGGTGCCCACATAGCCGATGGTGTCGCCCTGGCTGACGCGGGTGCCCGCGCGGATGCCGCGGGCGAAGCCGTTCATGTGGGCGTAGGCGGTCTGATAGCCGTTGGCGTGGCGGATGCGCACATAGTTGCCGAAGCCGCCGAACCAGTCGGCGCGCTCGACCACGCCGTTGCCCGCCGCGTAGATGGGGGTCCCGGTGGGGGCGGCGAAATCGGTGCCGTTGTGCTGGCGGTTGCTCTGGCGGATCGGGTGGAAGCGCATGCCGAACTGGCTGGAGATGCGCGCGCCGTTGATCGGCATCTTCATCAGCAGGCGCGCCGCGCTCTCGCCGTCGAAATTGTAATAGCCCGCGCCGTCCGCGCTCTCGAAACGGAAGAACTCCAGCGGATCGCCGCGGCCCTCGAACGCGACATACAGGATGTCGCCGGTGCGGCTGACTTCGCCGCGGTCGTTCTCGAACCGCTCGAACAGCACGTCGAACCTGTCGCCGTAGCGGATGGCGCGGAAGTCGATGGCGTGGCCCAGCACGCCGGCCATGGCGGTCACGACCCGGTCGGTCGCGCCCGCGTTCACCGCGGCCGAGTACAGGTTGGATTCAATCTCGCCGGAGGCGCGCACGTGGCGGGTCTCGAAGTTCGACATGGCCTCGACGGCGCGGAAGCCGCTGTCGCCGGAGCGGGCGACGGTGATGGTCCGCTCCGTGTCGGGGCGGAAGGAGATGCCCGTCAGCCGCTGCTGCCTGTCGCCGGCGGAGGCGCGCTGGAACATCGGGGTCTCGAAATACAGGTTCAGCACCTGGCCCGCGCGCAGGCGGCGGGCGGGGAAGATCTCGTCCATGGCCGCGATGGCGCGGTGGGCGTCGCCTGAATCCACTCCGGCAGCGGACAGCACCGAGGCGAAGGTCTGGCCCGAGCGCACGGTGACTTCCGCAGCGCTGACCGAGGGGCAGTCGCCGCATGCGGTGAAGGCCGCGTGCTCGGCCTGGATCAGGGCGTCGAAATCAAGCTCGGTGGCGGCGTCGGCCAGGATCTTGTCGGCGTGAAGGCCGCGGGGGCTCTCGAACTGGTAGGGGGCGGGCGCGTCCGCCATGGCTTCGGTCTCGCCCGTGGCGCGGCTGATCAGCACGCCGCCGACGATGACGATCCCGAGTGTGAGGCTTCCGAAGAAAGTGAGCGCGCGTGAGCGGTGGGCGTCTGCCGTGCGGACGTCAAAACCGGACATGTCGCAATTTACCCCTCTCGCGCCTGAACCGTCCTGTCCCGTGGGTCGAGCCGCGGGCTGCGGAAGACGCGTGTCTGTGCTGTTTACGATCCAGCCCCCGATAGCCGAACCGGGGCGCATCGTGGCAAGCAGGCGCGCGCTTGCCAACCCTTATGTGGCGCCTCAAATGGTAAATTATTCTTTGAGAGACGCCGCTCCGGCTAAGGATATCGCTTTGAAATTAACCTTACTGGTTGCCGCATTGGGCGGAATCCTGCTGGCGGCCATACTGCTTTCCGTCCGTGTGTGGTTCGGCATGGACGCGCAGATGACCGGGCACGGATGGTTCGCGATGGGGCTGGGCGTCGTGCTGTCCATCGTCGTGGGCGCGGGCCTGATGGCGCTGGTCTTCTTCTCCTCCCGCCGCGGCTATGACGACGAAGACCGCGAGCCCTGATGGAAGGGGCGGTGAAGGCCGTTAACCTGTTAACCATCGAGAATCAGGTAAATCGGTTCCTCATGAGCGATCCGAACACACCCTCCGCCGCCGAACTCGCCGCGCTGATCAGCGCGCGCGTGTGCCATGACCTCATCAGCCCGGTCAGCGCCCTGAGCGCGGCCCTGGGCGTGCTGGAGGACCCGTCCGCCTCCGACATGCGCGAGGACGCGATGGAGCTGCTGCGCTCGGGGATCGGCTCGGCCCAGGCCAAGCTGGAATTCCTGCGCCTGGCCTTCGGGGCGGGCGGCTCGCATCCGGGCCTGCTCGAGACCGCCGAGCTCAAGCGTCTGGCCGGGGCCATGTTCAGCTACGCCAAGGCGGAGCTGGTGTGGAAGACCGAGGCTGCGGGCCTGCCCAAGCCGGCCGCGAAAGTGCTGCTCAATCTGATCTGGATGGCCATCGATTCGGTGCCCCGCGGCGGCACGGTGACCATCGAGGCCAGCGTCAGCTCCGGCGCGCGCATCCGGATCGTGGCGGCGGGGACGAAAGCCCGGCTGGACGAGTCCGCGCGGCTGGCCCTGTCCGGCGCCGCGCCCGAGGACGGGTATTCGGGCCGCTCCATCCAGCCCTATTTCACGGGCCTTCTGGCCCGCGAGGCGGGCGGCCGGGTGGACGCCCGCGCCGAGGATGAGCGGGTGGAATACGTCGCCCTGATCGCGGCCGAGGCCGAACAGGCGGCCTGACGGGTTCGCGGGCAGCCTTCGAACGATGCGTTAACTGTCGCCATTGCAAGGTCATCCTCTATCCGCGCGCAGGCGCACGGGCAGGGGGCGAGACTTCATGGATGAGCTGATTGGCGAGTTTGTCGGCGAGACCGCCGAGAGCCTGGACACGATCGACACCGAACTGGTCAAGTTCGAGGCCGATCCCACCGACCGGGCGACGCTCGACAACATTTTCCGCCTGATGCACACCATCAAGGGCACGTGCGGATTCCTGGGGCTGGGGCGCCTGGAGGCGCTGGCCCATGCCGGCGAGACTCTGCTGGGCAAGTTCCGCGACGGCGACATGGTCGCCGACAGCGCCGCGGTCACGCTGGTGCTCCAGTCGGTCGACCGCACCAAGCTGATCCTGAACGGGCTGGAAGCCTGCGGCGTCGAGCCTGAGGGCGACGACAGCGACCTGATCGCCCGTCTCGAGGCGATGGCCATGGGCGAGGCGGTCGAGGCCGCGCCCGAACCGGAACCCGAGCCTGAGCCTGAGCCCGAACCCGCCGCCGAAGGGGGCGGGGAGATGGGCTTCGACCATGATCTGGGCCGCGCCCTGCGCCCCGGCGAAGTGTCTCTGGCAGATCTGGAAGCCGCCTTCATGGCCGCCGAGGGGCCGGGCGAGGCCGACGAGCCCGCCGAGCTGGACGAGGACGAGGAGGCGGAAGCCGCCGTCCCCGTCGCCGCCGCGCCGGCCGCCAAAGCCGCCGCCGCGCCGTCCGAGGACGCCGACGCGGCTCCGGCCTCCCGCGCGCCGACCTCGATCCGGGTCAGCGTGGACGTGCTGGAAAACCTGATGACGACGGTCTCGGAACTGGTGCTGGCGCGCAACCAGCTCCACCAGATCGTCCGCGAGACCTCCGATTCCGCGCTCAAGACCCCGCTCCAGCGCCTGTCCTCGGTCACCGCCGAGCTGCAGGACGGGGTGATGAAGACCCGCATGCAGCCCGTGGGCGACGCCTGGCGCAAGCTGCCGCGCATCGTGCGCGACGTGCAGCAGGACCTGGGCAAGAAGATCCGCCTGGTCATGGAGGGCGAGGACACCGAGCTCGACCGCCAGGTGCTCGAGCTGATCAAGGATCCGCTCACCCACATGGTGCGCAACTCCGCCGATCACGGCGTGGAGATGCCCGACGTGCGCGCGGAGCGCGGCAAGCCTGAGACCGGCACGGTCAAGCTGAGCGCCTACCACGAAGGCGGCGCCATCATCATCCGCATCAGCGACGACGGGGCGGGGCTGGACCCCGCGAAGATCGGCGCGAAGGCCATCGAGAAGGGCCTGGCCACCCAGGACGACCTGTCCGCGATGGGCGAGCAGCAGATGCTGCGCTTCATCTTCGCGCCGGGCTTCTCCACCGCGGCCAAGGTCACCAACCTGTCCGGCCGCGGCGTGGGCATGGACGTGGTCCGCACCAATATCGAGCAGATCGGCGGCTCCATCGATCTCAGCTCGGAGGTGGGCAAGGGCACGGTCTTCACCATCAAGATCCCCCTGACGCTGGCCATCGTCTCCGCCCTGATCGTGAAGGCGGGCGAGCAGCGCTTCGCCGTGCCCCAGCTGTCGGTGCGCGAGCTGGTGCGGGTGGGCGAAGGCTCCGACCACGCCGTGGAGACCCTGAACGGGGCGGAGATGATCCGCCTGCGCGAACGCCTGTTGCCGGTGGTGTCCATGCGGCGCGTGCTGCGCGCGGCCGACGAGGGCGAGATGCAGGGCTATGTGGTCGTGCTGGAGGCTGCGGGCCGCAAGATCGGCCTCGTGGTCGACGACGTGCTCGACACCGAGGAGATCGTGGTCAAGCCGCTCTCCGCCCAGCTCCGCGCCATTCCGGTCTATTCGGGCGCGACCATCCTGGGCGACGGCGCGGTCATCATGATCCTGGACCCCAACGGCGTGGCCTCCGAGATCGCGCACACCGAAGAAGAGAGCGCATCGTCCGAAGCCGCCGCCGACGCGCGCGCCGCCGATCCCAACCGCCAGCGCCTGCTGCTGGTCCGCGCGGGCGGGACCGAGCCCAAGGCCGTGCCGGTCGCGCTCATCACCCGGCTGGAGGAATTCAACGTCGCCGACATCGAGCGCGTGGACGGGCGCAACGTGGTCCAGTACCGCGGACGCCTGCTGTCCATCGCCCATGCGGGCGGCGATTTCCCCGCCGAGGGCCGCATCCCGGTGCTGGTCTTCACCGAGGACGACCGCAGCGCGGGCGTGGCGGTCGACGCCATTCTGGACGTGGTCGAGGAAAGCGTGGAGCTACAGCTTGGCTCCGATCGCCCGGGCATCGTCGGCTCGGCGATCCTGCAGGGCCGGGCCACCGAGATGCTCGACATGGGCTGGTACATGGAGCGCGCCTGGATGGGCGGCGCCCCGCGCCGGGCGGCCGCCTCGCGCAAGGCCGTGCTGCTGGTGGAGGCGGACGCCTTCGCCCGCCGCATGATGGCCCCGCTGCTGGCCGCCGCGGGCTATGATGTCACCGTCGCGGCCGATCTGCGCGAGGCGCGCGACGCCGCGGAGATGGGCGCTGAATACGACGCGGTCGTGGGCGATCCCGCCGCGCTGGCGGAACTGAACGCGGCTGGATGCTGGCCGGGCGTGCCGCGGCTGGCGATCAGCGAGGACGAGGGCGCGGGCGCGGCCTTCGCGGGTCTGGCGGGCGTGACCCGTCCGGGGGACCGCGGCGGGCTGATCGCGGCGCTCGACCGCGCCTCGCAGGCGCGCGCGGCGTGAGGGAGACGGTCATGAGCACGCACAACGCCTTCGAATACGTCACCGTGATGATCGGCGAACAGATGTTCGGCGTGCCGGTTCACGAAATCCGCGAAGTGTTCTCGCCTCAGGGCGTGACCGCCGTGCCCCGCGCGCCCGAGGAGGTCGCGGGCCTTCTGAATCTGCGCGGCCGGATCGTGACCGCCATCGACGCGCGGCAGGTCATGGGCCTGCCTCCGCGCGAGGACGCCGCGGCCTGCATGGCGCTGGGCGTAGAGCGGGGCTCGGAGCTCTACGGCGTGCTTGTGGATCGCGTGGGCGAGGTGATGCGCCTGGACGAGACCACGCTGGAGCCCGTTCCGGGCCATCTGGACAATCGCTGGCGCGGCCTGCTGCGGGGCGTGCACCGGCTGGATGGCCGCCTGCTGGCGGTCATGGACATCTTCAGGCTGGTCGCCGCCCAGCCTTCACTGGCTGCCTGAGGGGAGGAGCCGTCATGAAAACCTGTCTGGTCGTGGACGACAGCCGCGTGATCCGAAAGGTCGCGCGCAAGATCGTCGAAGACATGGGCTTCGCCTGCGAGGAGGCCGGAGACGGCCAGGCGGCCCTGACCCAGTGCCGCAAGACCATGCCCGACGCGATCCTGCTAGACTGGAACATGCCGGTTATGAACGGCATCGACTTCCTGACCGCCCTGCGCGCGGAAGAGAACGGCAAGAAGCCGGTCGTGGTGTTCTGCACCACCGAGAACGACATGGCCCACATCACCCAGGCGCTGCGCGCGGGCGCGGACGAATACGTGATGAAGCCGTTCGACGGCGAAATCATCGAGTCCAAGTTCGCCGAAGCCGGTCTGGTCTAGAACGGCGATGAGCGCGGCCGCGTCCATGAGCGACACGCCTCCACCGGCAGACAGGCGACGCCCCAGCGTTCTGGTGGTGGACGATTCCGCGGTCGTGCGCGGCATGGTCGCGCGCTGGATCGAGGAGGACGGACGCTTCACCCTGGCCGCCACCTGCCCGGACGGCGAGCAGGGGGTGAGGCGGGCGGGGGAGCTGCAGCCCGATCTGGTCGTGCTCGACGTTGAAATGCCCCGCATGGACGGGCTGACGGCCCTGCCGCTGATCCTGAAAGCCGCGCCCAAGGCCCGGGTGGTGATGGCGTCCACCCTGACCAGCAAGGGCGCGCAGGTCACCTTCCGCGCCATGGCGCTGGGGGCGGCGGACTACGCGCCCAAGCCCGAAGCGGGCCGCGTGGGCGGCGCCGAGGATTACCGCCGGGAGCTGCTGGACAAGCTGTTCGCGCTGGCCGGACGCCGCGGAACCCGCGCGCCCGAGCGGGTGCTGGCCGCTGAAGCCCCGCAGCCGGCCCCGGCCGGGCCCGCTGCGCCCGCCCCGTCGGGTCGGCGCGGGACCATGCCGGTCAAGCTGCTGGCCATCGGCTCGTCCACGGGCGGGCCCGAGGCGCTGAGGGCCGTGGTCGCCGCGATCGCGTCCGCGCAGGCCGCACGTGCGCCCATCGTGGTCTCCCAGCACATGCCTAAGATATTCACCGCCATCCTGGCCGAGCATCTGTCCAAGGCGGGCGTGCCCGCCAAGGAGGCCGAGGACGGCGAAGTGCTGCAGCCGGGAAGCATCTATGTCGCCCCGGGCGACCACCATCTGACCGTGATCGGGGAGCCGGGCTCGTTCCGCGCGCGGCTGGACCAGTCCCCGCCGGTGAATTTCTGCCGTCCCGCCGTCGACCCGCTGTTCAGAAGCTGCGCGAAGGCGGCCGGGGGCGGGCTGCTGGCGGTGGTGTTGACCGGCATGGGCTCGGACGGACGCGAGGGCGCCCGGTCCGTGCGCGAGGCGGGCGGGCACGTGCTGGTGCAGGATCAGGCCACCTCGGTGGTCTGGGGCATGCCCGGCGCGGTCGCTGAAGCGGGGCTGGCCGACATGATGCTGCCCATCCAAGACATCGGCCCGGAAATCGCCCGGCGCCTGAAGGGAGGCGCATGACCATGCTGCCTGAAGCCAAATACCGCTTCCTGTCCGAAGACGTGAAGCGCCGCTCAGGGCTCGTTCTGGGGCCGGAGAAGGGCTACCTGGTCGAAAGCCGCCTGGCCCCGCTGGCGCGGACCGAGGGGCTGGCGTCAGTGGAAGCGGTCATCGATCTGATGATGCGCGGCGACAAGCGCCTGTGCGAGGCCGCCGCCGAAGCGCTGGCCACACACGAGACCTTCTTCTTCCGTGACAAGACGCCGTTCGACCTGTTCAGCGAGGTGATCGCGCCCGCCCTCAAGCCGTCCCGCGCGGGACGGGCGATGAAGATCTGGTGCGCGGCGGCCTCCTCGGGCCAGGAGCCGTATTCGCTGGCCATGCTGATCGATGAGATGTCGGGCCTTCGTGCGGACATCCTCGCCACCGACCTCTCGGGCAAGGTTCTGGAGAAGGCGCGGGCGGGGCTCTACACGCAGTTCGAGGTTCAGCGCGGCCTGTCCATTCAGCGGCTGGTCAAGCATTTCGACCAGGCCGGAGAGAACTGGCAGATCAAGCCTGAACTGCGCGCCAAGGTGCGCTTCGAGGTCGGCAACCTGCTCGACGACTTCAGCCGCTACGGCCGCCAGGACGTCATCTTCTGCCGCAACGTGCTGATCTATTTCTCGGTGGAGGAGAAGGCGAAAATCCTCGCCCGCCTCGCCGGGATGCTGGCCGATGACGGCTATCTGGTGCTGGGCGCGGCGGAGACGGTGGTGGGGCTGACGGACGCCCTCAAGCCCGCGCCGGGACAGCGCGGGCTGTACGTGAAGGCCGACAGCGGGGCCAGCGCCCCGGTCGTGTTCAGGTCCGCGACGGCGGCGGCCTAGCTGCTGGCGCCGTTGGAACTGACCACCGAGTAGCGGGCCAGTTCCTGCTCGGCGCGATCCCAGCCGGGCTCGATTTCGAGCGCGGTCACCAGATCTGAGTATGCGCCTTCCAAGTCTCCGGCGCGCTCGCGGGCCAGCGCCCGTCCCAGGTGAGCGATGTGGACGTCGCTGCCGCCCAGCCTGATCGCGGTCTCATAGTCCTCGATCGCGCGCTGAAGGGTCTCGTCGCTGTTCAGCCACAGGCCGCCGCGATTGATGTAAGCCTCCGCCAGGTCCGGATTGATCCGAAGGGCGGAGTTGTAGCTGGCCATGGCTTCGCTGTCGCGCCCCAGCCTTGCGAGCAGGATGCCCATGTTGGAGTGGGTCGCCGCCCGATCCCGGCTGGGCAGCGCGTCCTCGTTCAGCGCGGCGCGGCACGTGGTGACCGCGGTATGAGAGGTGATGGGGCTCAGACTGCTCTGATAGCACGCCTGGGCCCGGCTAGAGCCGATCACGACGGTCTGGGCGGCCACGGAGGGAGCCACGACCAGAGCGGCAAGCAGACTGAGCGTAATAGTCCGCCGCATGAGAAATCTCCTCAAAGCGCCGGTCCGGCTCATCCGGGCCGGCAAGGGGAGAATACCTCAAGACGCGCCCACGCCGAAGAAAAACAGTGACATCGTTCGGCGAATTAATGTTGCAGCGCAAAAGAAAACCCCGCCGAAGCGGGGTCTTCCTTGGCTGGACTTGGAGGTCTGCGGTCAGGCCGCGCCTTTCTCCTCGACCGGGTCGCGCAGCACGTAGCCGCGGCCCCAGACGGTCTCGATGGGGGCTTCCCCGCCGGTGGCGTCCTTGAGCTTCTTGCGCAGCTTGCAGATGAACACGTCGATGATCTTCAGCTCGGGCTCGTCCATCCCGCCATAGAGATGGTTGAGGAACATCTCCTTGGTCAGGGTCGTGCCCTTGCGAAGGGAGAGCAGTTCGAGCATCTGGTATTCCTTGCCGGTCAGATGCACGCGGTGGCTGTTCACCTCGACGGTCTTGGCGTCGAGATTGACCGCGATGGCGCCGGTCTTGATCACCGACTGGCTGTGGCCCTTGGACCGGCGGACGATGGCGTGGATGCGGGCGATCAGCTCTTCTTTATGGAAGGGCTTGGTCATGTAGTCGTCCGCGCCCGAGCCCAGGCCGCGCACCTTGTTGTCGATGTCCGCATTGCCCGACAGGATCAGGATGGGGGTGTCGACCTTGGCCACGCGCAGGGTCTTGAGCACGTCGAACCCGGGCATGTCCGGCAGGTTCAGGTCCAGCATGATCAGGTCGTAGTCGTAGAGCTTGCCGAGATCGACGCCCTCTTCGCCCAGATCGGTGGTGTAGACGTTGAACCCGTCAGACTTGAGCATCAGTTCGATGCCCTGCGCCGTGGCGCGATCGTCTTCGATCAGAAGAACCCGCATCGTTTCGCCTCTTTTTCGCGTCGCCCCCGCGCGAATCGGATGACACCGCGCGCTTGGTCCTTGGTTAACTGTGTTCGGACTCTGGGGCGAGAATTCCTTAGGAGAGGTTAACCGCCGTTTGACTCGTGCGCTGGAATCGAGTCCCGCAGGCCCCTGAACACAGGGCAATCGGGCGATGGCCGAGATTAACCTTTTGATTCGCTTAAGCTTCCTGTGCGGGTGGTGCGGGCGGGTCACAACTTCATAAAGATGAATTTTCTTAAGCGGTGGGGCGGTTCCGGGGCGGAAACCGGGCGGTTTTCCACAGCAATTCACATCCGGTTTTCCACAGAAAAACGCCCCGGCCGAGGGGCCGGGGCGCATGGTCCGTCCGTGGGCGGAGCGCCTACTCGGCGGCCTGCATCAGCGCGGGCCCCAGCGCGGCCAGCAGGGCGCCCCATTTGGACTCCGTGTCCGGCTTCCGGCCGTCATAAAGGATGCGGTCCTCATAGCCGGTGATCCACAGCGCCTCGGGATTGCGGCGGGCGATGATCAGGTCGTTCTGCCGGTCTTCGTGAGGCGTGCGGTGCAGGCGGAACACCACCAGCCCGTCCGCCAGGGCGTCGCCCAGCTCGCCGCCGATGGCGCGCAGCCGCTCGTCGCCCTCGATCACCGAAACCAGCTCGGTCTTGCCCGCCTCGGTGGACAGGGCGAAGCGCGAGCGCTCGATGCCAGACAGGCCCGCCTGGCTCTGGGCGTGCAGCTTCCAGGCGCGCTCGACGGGAATGGCGAAGGCCCGGTGGCCCTCGATCTCGCGGCACTGGAAGAAATAGTGGTTGTTCACCCCCAGCCGCTTCATCTCCTGCTGCAGGACCAGCAGGGTGTCCGCGTCGTCATTGACGCTGTCGATGATCGGCGTCTGGTTCTCCAGCGTCACGAAGGGGCGCGAGCGCAGGCGCTTGATGGACTTCTCCACCACCGGATTGCGCAGGGCGCGGCCATGGCCGTCGCGCACCACCTGGCCGTCCGCGTCCAGCTTCAGGAACTCGTCGGGGTGGGTGAAGTGGACCATGAACGAGACCAGCACGTGCGGGTGCAGCTCGTGGAACAGGTCCAGCATGGCGAAGAAACGGTCGTCGAAGCGCTGAGGGAAGAAGGCCAGCTCCTTGGTGCCGATGCGGATGACTTCCACCCCGGCCTCGGCCAGTCCGTTCATGTAGTCGAACAGGTTGCGGTTCGACAGCACCATCGGATCGCCGCCCGACAGCAGGCCTTCGCGGATCTTCGGCTTGTCCGTGATCTCGCCGCTCTCGACCTTGGCGTTGTGGCCCTTGATGTATTCGGCGATCTCGTGGATCGAGGCGGTGTCCTTGCCCGTCTTGCCGGTCAGGAAGTCCGAGCGGTAGCAGTACCGGCACCAGGACGAGCAGGCGCGCACCACGTAGAGCAGCACAAGCTCGTATTTGTGCAGCAGGCCGGGGGTGGGCGAGTATTTGAGCTGGTTGGACGGGTCGGACTCGCCCGACAGGTCGTCCATCTCCTCGGGACGCGCCTTGATCAGGTTCCTGACCGCCGTCGACCGCTTGGCGAGATCGAGATAATAGCCCGTCGCGCGCGGGGGCAGGCGGTCGGACACGCCCGCCTTCTCCAGCTCGTCCAGTTCTGCAGGCGAATAGATCTCCGCGCCGCCCTCTTCGACATACTGCCGGTAGCGCGGCAGGTCGTGGACGATGTAGCGGCGGAACTTGGTCTCCTCGATCTGGCCGTACAGGTTGTCCTTGTGACGGCGGGAGACGGCCTTCTTCTTCGGGCGCGAGCCCGCGATCAGGGTCTTTTTGCCCTTGCGGGGGGCGTCGGCGCGGATGGGCTTGCTGTCAAGCGGCATGCAGGTCCTCCAGTTGCTTCGGACGCGGGCCGCGAAAGGGGCGCGCGCATGGGCGTGAGGCCGGATCGCGGGGTGTCGCGATGTCGCGCGTGAGCCTTCGATGGAAGGGGCCCGGATCATGTCCGGCCGGAGCGCGAGCGGGCGGCCTGCCCGTCGTGTCGTGGCCGGGAAGATAGTCATAATGCGCGCGAATGGAACAGCCGGGGCGTCATTTTCCCGTGAGCGTCATCAATCCAAGGACTTAAGCGGGGCTGAACGGAGCGTTTACCGCGCCTCAACCGCGATGGGTTAACAAGGCCGCGGTGGGCGCGCAGAATGGCGCGCAATGGATGGCGGACCTCCCTTGGACAGACTGATCGACCGCGTGAACGGACTTCAGACCCGGACCTTCAAGGGCCGGGTGGCGGCCGTGAACGGGCTTCTGGTCGAGGCCGAGGGGCCGCGCGGCGCGATGACGCTGGGCGCGCGGGCCATGGTCGAGCACGGCCGGGGCGAGACCGCCTTCGAGATCGTCGGCTTCCGCGGCGAGACCGCCCTGATGATGGCCTTCGGCGACCTGTCGGGCATACGGGCGGGGGCGCCCGCCCGGCTCGACCCCGAAGCGGCGAGCGCGCGGCCCTGCCGCGGCTGGCTGGGCCGGGTGATGAACAGTTTCTGCGAGCCGCTGGACGGTCTGGGCGCCCTGCCCGAGGGCGAGGCGGCCTATCCGCTGAAGGGCAAGCCGCCCTGCGCTCATGGCCGGGCGCGGCTGGGCGGACGGCTGCGGCTTGGCGTGCGGGCGATGGACGTGTTCACCCCGATGCGCACGGGTCAGCGCCTGGGCGTGTTCGCGGGCTCGGGCGTGGGCAAGTCGGTGCTGATGAGCATGCTGGCGAAGGGCTCGGCGGCGGACGTGATCGTGATCGGCCTGATCGGCGAGCGCGGCCGCGAGGCGCGCGAGTTCGTCGAGGACGTGCTGGGCGAGGAGGGGCGCGCGCGCTCGGTGGTGGTCACCGAGACGTCGGACGCGCCCGCGCTGGCCCGGCGGCAGGCGGCCTATCTCACCCTGACGGCGGCGGAGTATTTCCGCGATCAGGGCCTGAACGTGCTGTGCCTGATGGATTCGGTCACCCGCTTCGCGCTGGCCCAGCGCGAGATCGGACTGGCCGCTGGCGAGCCGCCCACCACGCGAGGCTACACCCCGTCGGTCTTCGCCGAGCTGCCGCGCCTGCTCGAGCGCGCGGGGCCGGGCGAGGAGGGGTCGGGCTCGATCACCGGCCTGTTCACCGTGCTGGTGGACGGCGACGACCACAACGAACCGATCGCGGACGCCGTGCGCGGCATCCTGGACGGCCATATCGTGATGAGCCGGCAGATCGCCGAGCGGGGCCGCTTCCCGGCCATCGACGTGCTGCGCTCGATCTCGCGCACCGTGCCGGAGGTCTACGGCCCCGGCGAGGCGGACGTGGCGGGCGCGGCGCGCCGGTCGCTGGCCGCCTATGCGGACATGGAAGAACTGATCCGGCTGGGCGCCTACGCCGCCGGGTCCAGTGAAGAGGTCGATCGCGCCATCGCGGTCAACGCGCCTCTCGAACACTTTCTCGGACAGGGAAAAGACGACGCTTCCACCATCGAGGAAAGCTTCGCGGCCCTGTCGGAGATTCTGGGTGATGGAAGGGATGACCAATGAGCACGCGTTCCCATGCGCCTCTGATCCGGCTGGCCCGGTTCAAGGTTGAAGAGCTTCAGAAGCAGATGGCCGAGATCGACCGCGCGCGGACGGCCATCCTCGACCAGATCGTCCAGCTCGAAGAGAGCGTGCCGGGCGAGCAGGCCGCCGCGTCCCAGAGCCGCGAGGGCTACATCGCCTACGGCTCCTACGCCCAGTCGGTGATCCGCCGCAAAGAGAACCTGCGCGCTTCCCAGGCCGAGGTGGACGTGCAGGCCGCCTCGCTGCGCGCGCGCCTCGAACAGGCCTTCGCCGAGCTGAAGAAATACGAGCTCCTCGAAGAACGCCGCCTGGCCCGCATCCAGACCGCCGCCCGCGCCGCCGAACAGGCCGAGATGGACGAGATCGCGGGCAATATGCGCCGGATGGCGAATTAGGGTTTACCCCTTCTCTGCCCTTCCTTCGCTCCGCTCGGTCGGTTCCGCGCATGGGCGCGGGCGGGCGTTCGGCCTTGCGGCGGCTGCGCCGCCGTTTTTTTCCTGTCCTCCTTCCCTCCGGTCAGTCGGTATCCTCGCTTCGCTGCGGGCGCGCGTTCGCGCTTGCGGCGGCTGCGCCGCCGGTCCGTAGCTCCTTTTCACCGTCATGGCCCGGCTTGACCGGGCCACCCATCCGGCAGGCTTCTCCGTGCCGCTGAGCCGTCGTCCGGCTGGGTCCCCCGGTCGAGCCGGGGGATGACGGTGGGGACACCTTCTCGCCTCCCTTTTCAGGGGCGCGCGGATCTTTCGAGGCCGCTTCGCGCACGGAAAAACCCCGGGGCCTTGGGGCTGCCCCGGGGTCAGTGTCTCCCGGTTCCTTGGGAGGGAGGGTGGCGGGGCCGCTGAGCCCGGCCCCGCCGTGAGGGAGGCTGGCCCTCTCTTACCAGCCTCCGACCCAGCTGACGTCGATGCGGAAGGCGCGCCCCTGTTCGGACACGCCCGCGAAGACGCGCTCATAGTCCTCGTCGAACACGTTGTGCACGCCCGCGTCGACGCGCACCCGGCGGTCGGCGAAGGGCCGCCAGCCGGCGTACAGGTCGAGCACCGCGTAGCCGTCGCGCTCGGCGTTGGGATCGGACGTGCGGGTGAAATCGCCCGCGAAGCCCAGCCGCCCGCCCAGATCCAGCGTGCCGGGCAGGACTTCGTAATCGGCGCGGACCCAGCCCATCAGGGGCTGGAGCGAGCCGATGGGCGCGCCGGTGATGCGGTTCTCGCCGTCCACCTCATAGAGCGCGCCCGACAGGGTGAGCGGGCCGTTGGCATAGAGGGCGGAGACCTCGAACCCGCTCAGTTCCGCGCTCTCCAGATTCTCCGAGTAGGAGACGCCCGCCGAGCACGGCGCGAAGGGCGGGGCGAAACAGGTGGGGTCGAAGGCGAAGTCCACGCCCAGATTGATCAGATCGTCCGCCCGGGTGCGGAACCACGCGCCCTTGACCTCCAGCCGGTCGTCGCCGGTCAGCAGGCCGCGATGAACGTAGCCCGCGCCGATCTCGACGGTTTGAGTGCTTTCCGGGCGCAGGTCGGGATTGGGGATGAATTCGTTGGTGATGAAGTTCGGCGCGCCCAGGATCGGGTGGGGCAGGGAGAAGTGCGTCCCGTCGATATAGAGCTCGTTCAGCGAGGGCGCGCGGAAGGCCTCCGCCCAGCTGGCGAACAGGCGCAGGCTGTCGGTGGGCGCATAGGTGGCCGCGAAGCGGGGCGAGAGCTTCTCGTCGCGGTTCTCGCCGCTGATGTCGCTGTCGGATTCAAACCGGTCCCAGCGCACGCCGGGCAGCAGGATGACCGTGCCGGGCAGGGGGCCGGCGGCGAACTCGGTCTCGGCCTGGGCGTAGGCGCCGTAGAAGGTGGTGGTGGCGGTCGGCACGCCGCCGCGGGAGCCGTCGGCGGTGGCGGAATCGAAGCCGGTCTGCTCGTCTTCATACCACTCGCCCCCGAAGGTCAGCGCCACGGGCAGGCCGCCCAGCGCGAACTCGGCGCGGTTTTCCGCGCGCAGGCCGGTGGTCTGCAGATCACGCTGCACGGTGCGGTCGGCGAGGGGATCGAACTCGTCCACCGCGCCCTCGGAGCGGTAGAGCGTGGCCTCGATGTTCACCAGCCCGGTCGCGGCGGGGTTGAAGCGCACGGTCCCGGCGAAGGTGTCGTTGGCGACGTCCTTGCGCATCAGCGGGTTCAGGCCGTCCACCACCGCGTCGCCCTGGCCGTTGTTGGGCTCCAGCACGTCATTGCGGAAGCTCATCCAGCTGCCTGAGACGGTCAGTTCCTCGGTCAGGCGCAGCTCGCCGCCCAGCAGGGTGGAGACCAGCTCGTCGTCGGACGGCAGGTCGTCGCCCGAGCCCAGCCTTATGTCGCCTGACTGGCGCGCGGTGACCGCCGCGATGCCCGAGGCCATGTCATTCCGGCCGAACACCGCCAGCGAGCCGCGGGTCTCTTCGTTGCCCGAGCGATACCCGACCGAGGCGCGCGCGCCGAAGGTCTCGCCGTCGGCGAGGAAGTCTTCGGCATTGGCGGTCTCGAACGCGATCACGCCGCCCGAAGCGCCCGAGCCGTACAGCGCCGAGGCGGGGCCTCGCACGGTCTCCACCCGCGACAGCAGGCCCGGATCGAGGAAGAGCACGCCGTCATGGGCGCTGGCGTAGTTTTGGCGCGCGCCATTGAGCAGCAGGGTGACGTTCTGGCGCGACAGACCGCGCATGGACAAGGTCTGGCCGGTCCGCCGCGGGCCGCCGGAGACCTCCATGCCGGGCACGTCCCGCAGGGTGTCGGCGAGGTCGGACGGGCGCTCGATCTCGAGCTGTTCGAGGCTGATCACCGAGGTCAGGCCCGGATAGTCGAAATTGCTCAGATTGGTGCGGGTGGCGCGCACCACGATCACTTCGCTGGTCTCCGATCCCGGCTGGGCGTCGGTCAGGCTGGCGTCGGTGTCGGCATGGGCGGGCGCGGCGGCGAGCGCGGCGGCCCCGGCCAGAAGCGCGGTCCGGAGGCGGAGCGGGGAGGCGGTGAAAGCCATTGCGTGCAGGTTCCCTCTTGCAAATAGTTCGCATTTGCGAGATTGAATGGACCAGCGGAATTCAGAACGCAAGTCAGAATCATTCGCATCTTGCAGTTCGTCCTTCCGCCCTCTCGTGCTCCGCGGGGGCCGTGGCCCCCGTGCGGGGAAGTTGTTTGACCGCGCCCGGACGGCGCGACGGAAAATTGGGGAATGAGACAGATGAGCATCACCGGATACGCGATGGCGGGGGCCGCCGCCGCGGCGATGGCGCTGGCGGGCTGCGCCAGCACGGGCACGCAGGGGGCGCTGGCCGCCGGGGGCGCCGCGCCCGCCGCCGCCGAGATGCGCAGCGCCGCGCAGGTCGAGGCCGACCGGCAGGCGATTCTCGCCATGGTGGGCGAATACGACGTCACCTTCGACTTCACCGAGACCGTGCCGATCGCGGCGGGCTATGACCTCGCCGAGGACAAGGTCACGCCCGCCCGCGAGGTGGTCTATGTGATCGCGGACGAGCCGGGCTTCATCTCGCTGCAGCACCTGCTTCTGGTGGGCGAGCGGTCCGATCCGATGGTGATCAAGCACTGGCGTCAGGACTGGGCCTATGAGCCGTCCCGCCTGATGGCCTATCGCGGCTTCAACCGCTGGGACATGACGGACGTGGACCCCGGCCAGGCCGCGGGCGCGTGGTCGCAGACGGTCTATCAGGTGGACGATTCCCCCCGCTATGCCGGGATCGCGCGCTGGGAGCACGCCGACGGCGCCTCGACCTGGGATCCGGCGGTGTCCTGGCGGCCCCTGCCGCGGCGCGACGCGACCACGCGGGACGATTATGACGTGATCGCCGCGGTCAACCGGCACACGGTGCTCGAATGGGGCTGGACCCACGAGCAGGACAATTCAAAGCTCGTCCTGCGCGACGGCGCCGAGCGCGAGCTGGTCCGCGAGCACGGCATCAACACCTATCGCCGCGCGTCGCTGGAAGGCGCCGGGAACGCCGAGCGCTACTGGGCCGCTACCGAAGGCTACTGGGCGATGGTCCGGGACGCCTGGGACGGGATCATGGCCGCCCCCGCCTTCACCGTCGAGGACGACGCGGAAGGCACCATGCTCTACGGGCCGGTGCTGAACGAAGGCCAGGCCGTGTTCATGGGCGGCAAGGACGTGGACGCGGCGTTCGCGGATGCCCTGGCGATCATCGAGCGGCAGGTGGAGACGGTGCGGTAGACCACCATCTCCAAGGCGGCGGGGGTGGCGGCTCTAGACCTCCACCCCGCCCGCCAGCGTCTTCGCAAGCCGGGACAGGTCCTTCGCCGCGTCGCAGGAGGGCGAATGGACCGGCAGGGGGAGCTGGGCGCGGATGGCGCGGCCCACATGGGGGTCGCGGCGGATGATGCCCGCCAGCGGCGGGGTGAAGCCCAGAAAGCTCTCGCAGGTCTTGGAGAACGTCAGATAGGCGGCCTCCGCCGAGGCCAGGTCGGGACAGTTGTTGACCGCCACGAAGGGCGCCGCGCCCTCGTCGCGCATGCGCAGGGTTTTGACGAAGGCGTAGGCGTCGGTCAGGGCGGTGGGCTCGTCGTTGATGACGATGACGATGTCGTCGGCAGTGGAGGCGAGGCGGACATTGGCGCGGTCCGCGCCTGCGGCCAGATCGAGGATGGTGCGGTCGTAGCACATGGAAGCCGCGGTCAGGCCCGCCGCGATCCGGCCCACCGAGTTGAGGTCGAGGCTGGCCAGCGCCGCCGAGCCCGAGCGGCCCGAGATGACGTCGAACCCGCCGCGCTTCTCCGCCCCGCCCATGGCCGGGCTGATCGCTTCGGGCAGGGTCAGGCGGCCGCCCACGATGGCGGCCAGGTCGCCGTGCGGGTTCAGGCCCAGCTGCACGTCCACATTGGCCATCCCCAGATCGGCGTCGACCAGCAGGGTGCGCTCGCCGCTTCTTGAGAAGGCCTGGGCGAGGGTGGCGGAGACGACCGTTTTGCCCACCCCGCCTTTGCCCGAGGCGACGGCGATGACCGGGCCGCAGGCGCGGCGGGCGGCGGGCGCGAAATCCAGCGGCGCGGCGGGCAGGGCGCTCATGGCGTCTCCTCTTCAGGATCGTGGTTGAGCTCGTCGAGCAAAGCGCGGGCGAGCCTCAGGGCGGTGGCGGGCGCGAGGCCGGAGCCGATATAGGGAGAGGCGGAGATCTGGGCGTAGGCGAGCCCCGCCTCGCCCGGCCCCATCAGCGCGCCCAGACGGCGGGCGGAATCCAGCTTGGTCAGGACCGCCCGGCCCGCGCCGATGGAGGCGAACAGGGCGGAGGCGTCCTCCGCGTCGCCCGGCGCGATCCCGGCCTCGATCACCGCGACGATCTCCGCGTCAGCGGCCAGCGACAGATCGCGCAGGGCTTCGAGCGCCTCGAGATCGAACGGATTGACCGCGGCTGTATCGATCAGGACGGGGGCCTCGCCCGCGCCGTCGAGCGCATTGATCAGCGCGTTGGCGTCCTCGGCGAACTCCAGCCGCACGCCCAGCGCCTTGGCGTAGGTGGCGAGCTGTTCGGCCGCGCCCGCGCCCCGGTCCGCGCCGATGATCAGCGGCGCCGCGCCCTGAGCCAGGGCGCGGGCGGCGAGCTTGGCGATCACCGAGCTCTTGCCCGAGCCGGGCGCCCCCGCGAACAGGAGCGGGCGCTGGGGGACGGGCTCGATGGGGTGGACGGCGTAGCGCGCGTCGATGGCCCGGGCGAGGGTGGCGGTGGCCTCCCCGTCTTCCAGGCTCATGGCCGATTCCATCAGCGCCTCGGCGGGCCGGTCGGCGATCTCGTGCCAGGCCAGCGCGCGGGCGATGCGGGTCATCGGCCCGTCGCCGGAGGATTTCGCCCGCTCGCGCTCGGCGCCGCGGCGCTCGATGGCGGTCTTCGGGCTTTCGGCGGGGGCGGACACCGAGGCGCTCTCGGCCGCCGCGCGCACCTCCACCCCGCCGTCCGGGCCGTCATGGGTGGAGATGATGACCGCGTCGGGCCCCATCTCGCGCCTGACCGTGCCCATGGCCTCGGTCAGGGTCTTGCCGGTGAAGGTGCGCAGTCTCATCGCTCATGCCCCCCTCGGGCCGCTCACACCTGGCCCAGCGTTTTCAGCCGCGCGCTGGGATGGATCTCGTTCTGGCTCATCACGATGGTCTGGGGCCGGAAGCGCTCGGTCAGCGAGCGTACGTATGGCCGGATTCCGGGACTGGTGAGAAGCACGGGCACGTCGCCCGCCGCCCCCGCCCGGTCGAAGCCGTCGCGCACCGCGGCGACGAACTCGCGCAGCTTGGTGGGCGGCAGGGCGAGCTGGCGGCGGTCGCCATCCCCGATCATGGCTTCGGCGAAGGCCTGCTCCCATTGCGGCGACATCGACAGGACCGGCAGCGCGCCGTCGGGCCCGCGGTTGGAGAAGCAGATCTGGCGGCTCAGGCGCTGGCGGACATGCTCGGTGATGGCGTCGAGATTCTGCGTGGAGCCCGAGGCCTCCGCGATGCCCTCGACGATCCCGGCCAGATCGCGGATCGAGACCCGCTCTTTCAGCAGGTTCTGAAGCACGCGCTGGATGCCCGCGCGGCTGATCTGCCCCGGCGTGATCTCCTCGATCAGCTTCTTGTGCTCCTTGGACAGCCCGCCCAGCAGCTTGTCGGTCTCCGCATAGGAGAGCAGGTCGGGCATGTGCTCGCGCAGCAGCTCGGTGAGATGGGTGACGAGCACCGCGGCGGGGTCGACGATGGTGTAGCCGCGGAAGGTGGCCTCCTCGCGGTTGGCGTCGTCGATCCAGGTCGCGGGCAGGCCGAAGGCGGGCTCCTTGACGTGGTGGCCGGCCATCTCGACCTGCCGCCCGGCGGGGTCCATCGCCAGCAGGTGGCGCATCTTCAGCTGGCCCGAGCCCGCGTCCATCTCCTTGATGCGGATGACATAGTCCTCCGCGGCGAGCTGCATGTTGTCGATGATGCGCACGCTGGGCATCACGAAGCCGGTGTCCTGGGCCAGATTCCGGCGCAGGGCCTTGATCTGGTCGGTCAGGCGGCGGCCCTCCACGTCGTTGATCAGCGGCAGCAGGCCGTAACCCAGCTCCACCTTCAGCTCGTCGATGTGAAGCGTCTCCTCGATGGGCGCCTCCTCCACCGGGGCGGCGGCCTGCTCGACTTCCTTCGCCTTTTCAGCCACCGCGGCCTTGTCTCGTCGGAGCTTGGTGGTGGCGAAGGCGGCCGCGCCCGCAGCCACCCCCAGCAGGCCGAAGGGCAGCAGGGGCATGCCGGGCAGCAGGCCGATGGAGATCGCCGCGCCCGAGACCATGGCCAGCCCCGTGGGGTTGGCCGAGAGCTGGCCGAACACGGCCTTGTCCGCCTCGCCCTCGACCCCGGCCTTGGAGACCAGAAGGCCCGCGGCCAGCGACACGATCAGGGCGGGGATCTGGGAGACCAGACCGTCGCCGACGGTCAGGGTGGAATAGGTGTCCGCCGCCGCGCCGAAGGGCATGCCCGACTGGGCCACGCCGATGATCATGCCGCCGATCAGGTTGATGGAGGTGATCAGGATGCCCGCCACCGCGTCGCCGCGCACGAACTTGCTGGCGCCGTCCATGGCCCCGAAGAAGTTGGACTTGTCCTCGAGCTCCTTGCGCCGGGTCTTGGCTTCGTCCTCGGTGATCAGGCCCGCGCTGAGATCGGCGTCGATGGCCATCTGCTTGCCGGGCATGGCGTCCAGGGTGAAGCGCGCGGCGACCTCCGCGATGCGGCCCGAACCCTTGGTGATGACCACGAAGTTCACGATCACGAGGATGATGAACACGATGATGCCGATGACGAAATTGCCCTGCATCACGAAGTCGCCGAAGGCCTGGATCACGTCGCCCGCCGCGTCCGTGCCCTGACTGCCTTCGGATAGGATCAGGCGCGTGGACGCCACGTTCAGGCCCAGCCTGAGCATGGTCGCGATCAGCAGGATGGCGGGGAAGGCGGTGAATTCCAGCGGCGTCTTGATGAACAGCGCCGTCATCAGGATCAGCACCGAGAAGCAGATCGACACCGCCAGCAGGATGTCGAGCATCCCCCGCGGCATGGGCAGCAGGAGCATCACCAGGATGCCCAGCACGCCCAGCGCCATGAACACGTCGCCGCGCAGCAGGCGGCGGGCCCAGCCCTTATAGTTAATGCCCGAGAGCGGCGAGGAGGATGCGGCGTCGGCCATTCAGACGATCACGCCGCGCCCGCGCGGGTCTCGCCCGGCGCGGGGATGGTGATGCCCTGGTCGTTGTAGAGCTTGAGCTTGTTCCTGAGCGTGCGGATCGAGATGCCCAGGATGTTGGCCGCGTGCGTGCGGTTGCCCAGGCAGTGATCGAGCGTGTCCAGGATCAGGTCCTGCTCCACCTCGGCGACGGTGCGGCCCACCATGGTCTGGGTGGCGGCCTCGGCGGCTTCGGCGGCCTGACGGGCGACGCCGCCCGAGCTGGCGCTCAGCGAGGAGCCGTCGGGCATGCGGATGGCGTCCGGCCCGATCTCGGGGCCGTCCGCCATGAGCACGGCGCGGTGCATGGCGTTTTCCAGTTCCCGGACGTTGCCCGGCCACTGGCGCGAGGCGATCTGGGCCTTGGCGGGCTCGGACAGGGGCCGGTGCTCGATGCCGTTGGCCTTGGCGTATTTCTTCAAGAAGTGCTCGGCCAGCGCCAGCGCGTCCTTGGGCCGCTCGCGCAGGGGCGGCAGGGCGAGGTTCACGACATTGAGCCGGAACAGCAGGTCTTCGCGGAACACGCCCTCGCGCACGGCCTTCTGAAGGTCGCGGTTGGAGGTGGCGATCACGCGGATGTCCACCTTCACGGGCGCGGTCCCGCCCACCCGGTCGATCTCGCGTTCCTGCAGGGCGCGCAGCAGCTTGGCCTGCAGCCGGGCGTCCATCTCGGTGATCTCGTCGAGCAGGAGGGTGCCGCCATGGGCCTCCTCGAACTTGCCCACGCGCCGGGCCACCGCGCCGGTGAAGGCGCCCTTCTCGTGACCGAACAGCTCCGATTCCAGCAGGTTCTCGGGGATGGCCGCGCAGTTGACCGAGACGAAGGCCTTCGCCGCGCGCTTGGATTTGCGGTGCAGGTGGCGGGCCATCACTTCCTTGCCCACCCCGCTCTCGCCGGTGATGAGCACGGAGGCCTCGGACGGGGCGACACGCTCGGCGAACTCGATGACCGACAGCATGGACGGGTCGCGGGCGATCATCGGGCGGTCGTCGTCCGACACCGCCGCCAGCACCGCGGCGATCAGTTCGGGATCGGCGGGCAGGGGGATGAATTCCTTGGCGCCCGCCCTTATGGCGTCAGCCGCCGCGCTGGGCCGGGGGTTCACCCCGCACGCGACGACCGGCACGGTGATGTGCTCGGCGGCGTTCGCCGCCAGCAGCGCGCCGATGTCCAGGCTGAGGTCGACCAGCAGCAGGTCCGCCCCGCGCCCGGCCCTGAGATAGGCGGTCGCCTGGTCGAGGGTGTCCACCTGGGCGACCTTCGCGCCCCGGTCCATGGCGATCTTGGTCGCCGTGGTCGAGTGGCCTCCCAGAGGTCCGACGATAAGCACGCGCATGGGTCAGCTCCCTTCGGCAGCGAGCGTCAGCTCGCGTCCCCGTCCTTGATGATCTCGGTCATGGTCACGCCCAGCCGGTCGTCCACGACCACCACCTCGCCGCGGGCGACCAGGCGGTTGTTCACGTAAATGTCGATGGCCTCGCCGACCTTTCGGTCCAGCTCCAGCACCGATCCCGCGGTCAGCCGGAGCAGCGAGTTCACGTCCACATGGGCCTTGCCCAGCACCGCGGAGATGTTCACCGGAACGTCGAAGACGGGCGCCAGATCGACCGCAGTGCGGGCCTCCTCCTCGATCAGCGAGGGCGAGGCGGGCGGCGCGGCCGGGGCCGGCGGCTGCTCGCCGCCGTCCTTGTTGCCCAGATCGGGCAGGTCCAGATCGTTGTCGCTCATCGCTCAGCCTTCCTCACGCCGCTTCGCCTTCGGCCTTGGTCCCGTCCGCCGCCGGGGCGGCCAGCCATTTGTCCACCAGCGCGCCGATGCGCGCCTCGATGTCGGACGCGGTGCGTTCGATGGAGCCCGCCCGCCATTCCAGCGAACAGTCGCCCGCGGCCACGTCGGGATCGGGCCGGACGCTGACCGCGCCCTCGAACCCCATCCGCTCGGCTTCCGCGACCAGGCCCTCGGCCACCGCGTCGGCCAGATCGGGCGCGACCCGGACCGACAGGCGCGGCTCGGCGCGGAGATCGGCCAGCGCCTCGCGGGCGCAGTCGAGAACCGTCTGCTCGCCATGAGCCTCGAGCGCCCGGCCCGCGATGGCGCGGGCGGCGGCGACGGCCAGCCGGGCGGCGTCCTCGCGGATGGCCGCGCTCTCGGCGTCCATCCGGCCCAGCACGACCTGCATGCGCGCGGAAATCTGTTTCAGCGCCTCGGCGGCGGCCTGGCTGGCCTTGACCGCCTCGTCCTGGCGGGCCGCGTCGGCGGCGGCTTCGGCTTTCGCCTTGACCTCGGCCTCGTTGAACACGCGCTTGATGCGCTCGCCGTCGCGCAGGACGGTGCCGTCGGGCGCGAACTCGCGGTCGAAGCCGAAGGGAACGGGTCTGGATGTCATCGCTTCGGCCTCCCTAGTAGATCAGCTCGTCTTCGCCGCCGCCCTCGGCGAGCAGGATTTCGCCCTGCGCGGCCAGGTCCTTGGCGCGGTTGACCATGCCCTGCTGGGCGCCTTCGACGTCCTTCAGACGGACCGGGCCCATATTGGCCATGTCCTCGCGCAGGATCTTCGCCGCGCGCTCGCTCATGTTGGAGAAGAACAGGTCGCGCAGGGCGTCCGACGCGCCCTTGAGCGCCAGCCCGAGCTGGTCCTTGTCGGTGGCCCGCAGCAAGGTCTGCACCCCTTGCGGGTCCAGCTTGCCCAGATCCTCGAAGACGAACATCAGCGAGCGGATCTTCTCCGCCGAATCCCGGTTGCGCTCTTCGAGATTGGTCAGGAAGCGCGCCTCGGTCTGGCGGTCGAAATGGTTGAAGATGTCCGCCATCAGCTCGTGGCTGTCCTGCTTGGACGTCCGGGCGAGGTTGGACATGAACTCGGTGCGCAGGGTCGCCTCGATCTTGTCGAGTATCTCGCGCTGGACGGGCTCCATGCGCAGCATCCGCATCACCACTTCCAGCGAGAAATCCTCAGGCAGCGAGCCGAGCACGCGCGCGGCGTGGTCGGTGCGGACCTTCGACAGGACCACCGCGACCGTCTGGGGGTATTCGTTCTTGAGATAGTTGGCGAGCACCACCTCGTTCACATTGCCCAGCTTGTCCCACATGGTCCGGCCGGCGGGACCGCGCAGCTCCTCCATGATGGAGTCCACCCGGTCCTCGTCCAGGAAGCTGGAGAGCAGGCGCTGGGTGCGCTCGATGGAGCCCATGATCGAGCCGGTCGAGGACATCGAGCCGACGAACTCGATGATGAGCTTCTCCACCGCCGACGCGGTGACGTTGCCCAGATTGGCCATGGCCTGGGAGACGACGCGCATCTCCTCCTCGTCCATCATCTCCCACAGCGGCGCCTGCTCCTCGCCGAGCGCCATCAGGATCACGGCGGCCTTCTCCGGCCCCTCCAGCTTGGAGGGATCGTCGATGGTGCGACGGCCGTTGGGGGCGAGGGCTGCGACAGCCATCAGGTGGTCTCCCCGTGCATCCAGTTGCGCAGGATCGACATGGTCTCGTCAGGGTGGCGCTCGACGAGCTGGGAGACCTTCTTGATGGAGGACTTCTTCACCTGGCCGTCGATCTGGGCGATGTCGATGGTCTCGTCGGGGTCGTCGCCTGCGGGCAGGGCGGCGGGCAGGGCGCTGTCAGGCAGGGCGGCGGGGCCGCGGGTGGGCAGCATGGCCGGCGCGCCGGCCCCCGCCAGGGCCGGCTTGGGCCCCGCGATCACGCCGCGCACCAGCGGGCGGGCGACCAAGAGCACGATCAGCAGCGCGGTGACGAACAGCACGGCGATCTCCGCGATCCGCAGGATGTCGCCGCGCGACAGGCCGAAGCCTTCGGTGGCGGGCGTGCCTTCGACGAGGTCGGGGCGTTCAAAGCGCATCTGGGCGACTTCGATCTGGTCGCCGCGCGCCTCGTCGATGCCTGCGGCCACCGCGGCGAGCTGGCGGATCTGGGCGATCTCCTCCTCGCTGCGGGGCTGGAACTCCCAGGCGCCGTCCTCGCCGCGCACGGCGCGCTCGTCGACCACCACCGAGACGGCGAGGCGCTGGACCCCGCCCGCCTCGACGATGCGGGTGCGGGTGGTCGAGGAGTTCTGGAAGTTCTCGATGCGCGAGTTGCGGCCGGTCTCGGCGAGCTGGGCGGGCGCTTCGCCCTGACCGTTCAGCTCGGCTTCGGGCAGATTCTCAGTGACGCTGACCGCGCCGGGATTGCGGGTGGGCTCGCGGGTGAATTCGTCCACCGTCTCGCGGCTGAGGCGCACCTGGCCGTCGGGGTCGTAAGTCTGGCTCTGCTCGGTCAGGCTCTCGCGGTTCAGGTCCGCGGTGACCACCACCCGGGCCGCGCCGGAGCCGACCACGCCCTCGACCACGTCGCGGACCTTGTCGCGCAGGGAGCGCTCCACGCCCTCGCGGCGGCCCTCCAGCGCGATCAGGGAGGCGCCGTCGCCGTCGGTGGGGCCGGCCAGCATGCGGCCGCGGTCGTCCGCGATGGTGATGCGGTTGGCCGCCAGACCCGGCACGGCGGTGGCGACCAGATTGCGGATGGTCTCCACCTGCCCGTCTGAAATATCTGACCGCAGGGTGACGATCACGCTGCCCGACGCTTCCTGCTGGTCGCGGCGGAACAGCTGGCGTTCGGGCAGGGAGAGGTGGACCCGTGCCGAAGCGATCGAGGACAGGGTGTTGATGGAGCGGGCCAACTCGCCTTCGAGCGCGCGCTTGGCGTTCATGTTCTGAACGAAGCTGGTCGCGCCCAGCGCGTCGGATTCGTCGAAGATCTCATAGCCCACCGAGCCGAAGCCCAGCGCGCCGCCCGAGGCCACGCGCATGCGCGCCTCGTCAACGCGGCGGCGGTCCACATAGACCGCCGTGCCGCCCTCGCGCAGGGTGTAGGGGATGTTGGACTGGCCCAGCCGCTCGGTGACCGAAGCGGCGTCCTCGGTCTGCAGGCCGGAGAAGAGCAGCGCCTCGCGCGAGCCGTTCATGCTCATGGTGAACAGCACCAGAGCCACGGCCACGCCCGCGGTGAGGCCGAAAATCATCACCAGCCGGCCCACGCCGAACCTGCTGATCTGTTCCTGCAGCTGATTCACTTGAAACCCCGCCCGGTCAGCCGCGCGCCGATCCGGCCCGCCCCCGCTAGGCAAGTTTTTCCCACTGTCCGCGTAAACGAGAGCTTAACGCCGGACGCGGCGACGCATGCGCGCCGCCGCTGATTCATCATGAATCTGAACAGGTTCCCGGCCAGTTGCAGCGCCGGATGCCCTCGGGAGGGCCGCGCCGCACGGGCCATGAGGCCCGCCAGCGCGACCGCGCGCCCGGCCTCATGGCCGGAACCGAAGCCCCGATGGGGCTGAGGACAGAAAAACTAGTGCCGGTATTCCTGGATGCGCGTGGTGCGCAGGCCGGCCAGGCCGTGGCGCTCGATGGCGCGCTGCCAGGCGAGAAACTCTTCCACGGTCAGGCGATAGCGGTCGCAGGCCTCGTCAAGGCTGATCAGCCCGCCGCGCACGGCGGCGACGACTTCCGCCTTGCGGCGGATCACCCAGCGCTTGGTGGAGGGCGAGGGCAGATCAGCGAAGGTCAGCGGGCTTCCGTCCGGACCGATGACGTAGTTTTCCTTTTTCGCGCGGCGTTCCATCCAACCCATTCCTTGTCTGACGGCGCTTATGAACGCGCCTTTGTTGGGATGGTTTATACGCGACGGATTTTAACGACGGCCTAAGCGCCTAGGTAAACGCACGGTAAATCAGGGGTTTAGAAAAAATTCACCCCGACGGAGGGCTCCGCCGGGGTGTCAGTCAGGCCGGTGGGACGGCCGGGATGAGCGGTGTCTAGCGCTTCATCGAGATCGCCTCGGCCAGCATTTCGTCGGCCGTGGTGATGATGCGCGAGGAGGCCGAATAGGCCCGCTGGGTGATGATCAGGTTCGAGAACTCGGTGGCGATGTCCACATTGGAGTTCTCCACCGCGCGGGACTGGACCTGCCCTGAGCTGCCCGCGCCGGGCACGTTCAGGGTGAAGGTGCCCGAGTCCGGGGTGACCAGGAAGGCCGCGCCCCCCGCCGAGGCCATCCCGTTGGGATTGGTCACGGTGGCGATGGGCAGCTGGTAGATCTTCCGGGTGATGCCGTTGGTGAAGCGCGCCTCGACGAAACCGTCCGAGGTGACGTCCACGCTGGCCACCGCGCCGAAGATGGCGCCGTTCACGACCGGCGTGTTCAGGGTCGAGGGGCTGTCATACTGGGTGAAGCCCCCCGGCGTGCCCGCCGAACCCAGATCCAGGGTGATGTTCTGCGCGCCCACGCCGGTGCTGGCCGCCCAGCGCACGTCGCCGGGGTTGAGCGCAGCGGCGTTGTCGGATGACAGGAAGCTGAGATCGGACGGCAGGGTGGTGGCGGCGGAATTGATCTGGCCGTTGGTGTCGAAGGCCAGGATGCCCGTGGCGATCTGGCCCGAGTTGAGGCCCGCGCCGGTCTCCACGTCGGTGGCCGGTTCGATGTGCAGCTCGGCGTGCCACTGGTTGGCGGTGGTCGATTTCAGGATCGACAGGGTCAGGGTGCGCACGCCCCCCTGGCTGTCATAGATCTGCAGAGAGTGCTGGAAGTCGGCCTCCACCGCGCCCGAGGCCATGTTGAAGGCGGGGTCGGCCGGATCATAGGTGGCCGCGTCGGGGGACACCGACTGGCTGGCCTGCAGGTTGGCGTTCAGGCGGATGGAGGAGGTCGCCTCCGCCGCGCCGCCGATATTGGACAGGTTCACCGCTTCCAGCCCGTTGATGTTGGTGGGGTTGGTGTTCACCGACCCGTCGGACGCCACCGGCCAGCCATACAGGTAGTGGCCCGCGTCGTTGCGCAGGAAGCCCGCCGAATCCTTGTCGAAATTGCCCGAGCGCGTGAACATCACCGGGTCGAAGCCCGTCACGTCGCTGGGATTGGGACGGACCACGAAGAAGCCGTTGCCATCGATGGCCAGGGCGGTGGTGGAGGTCGACGGGTTCAGAAGGCCTGCGGTGGAGATGTCCAGACCCGAGCGCGAGGAGGTGCCGCCCGCGGCGTACCGGGCTTCGCCCGACCCGGAGTTGATCTTGTAGTTGGGGAAAAAATTGGTTTCGACGCGCTTGTAGCCGACGGTGTTCACGTTCGCGATGTTGTCGGAAATCCCGGCCATGGCCGAGGAGTTCGCGATCAGGCCGGACGCGCCGGCGAAGAGTGCGGAGTTGATGCTCATGATCGAAGTCTCCAGATGAGGGCGGGGCGCGTGTCGCCGCGCCGCCGCGGGGGTTGGCGTGAGGGTCAGACGGCGGTTTCAGGATCCGGTTCTGGATCGGGTTCAGGTTCGATGGGAGGCGCGGACGGCGGCGGGCCGGACACGCCCTTCTCGCGCACCGCGATGACCCGCGAGGCGTAGAATTTGAGCTGGCCGATCTCCACGATCGCCTCGTCGTTGGACAGGTCGACGCCGGTGATCTCGCCGATGACGCGGATCGGGATGTCCTTGATGGTCTCGCCGTCGGTGTCGGTGGCGGCGACCGCCAGCACGTAAGGCCCGTCGGCCAGCGTGTTGCCCGAGCTGTCCTTGCCGTCCCATTCGAAGTCGTGGGCGCCCGCGCCGGGCTCGCCCTGCAGGGTGCGCACGACCCGGCCGTCCTGGTCGGAGATGGTCAGGGTCACGGTCTGGGCGTCGCGGGGCAGCTCGTACTGCCATTTGGCCGCGCCGTCCTTCAGCTCGGAGATGCTGGAGGAGACCGTGGCGACCTTGCCGATGTACTGGACCGCCGAAAGCTGGGCGCTGGCGGCCTGCAGCAGCAGCAGGTTCTCCATGGACTGGTTGGTCGCGATCTGCTGCTCGACCGAGGTGAACTGGACGAGCTGGGAGACGAACTCGTTGGAGTCCAGCGGATCGAGCGGATCCTGGTGCCTGAGCTGGCTGGTGAGCAGCGTCAGGAAGGTGTCGAACGTGTCAGCCAGCCCCGAGCTCGCCCGTTCGGACGCGGAGTTGGCCTGCGCGCCCGCGGCGCCGCTCAGGATCGGATTGATTTCAGGCATGGCGGGTCATCCTTCTCACGCGCGCACGTCCACGCCCGTGCGGGCGTGCAGCGCGAATCCGTAAAGTCTGGGGGCGGACGCAGGCCCGGCCTCATCGGTGGCGGCCCCTGCGACGGTCAGCGGTATCCAGCCGGGCGCGTCCGCGTCGGGGCCGGTCCGGTCGCCGTCATCGCCCGAGGCCAGCTCGAAGCTGAGACCGTCCTCGGCCAGTTCCACCCCGGCCTCTTCCAGTTCGCGGGCCAGCTCGCGGTGGGTGCGCTGAAGTTCGGCGAGCGCTTCAGCGCGCTCGGCGGTCATCAGAACCTGCGCCTTGCCGTCCTTGCCCATGGTCATGCGCACGTCCACCCGGCCCAGCTCGGCGGGGTCGAGGCGGATGTCGAACACGCGGGCGCCGTCCGAGAAGCGCCGGGCCATGAGCCCCGCTATCGCCGCGGCGTGGCCGGGGACAAGGCGTGGCCAGTGGGGCTGGCCCTGAAGCTGGCTGGCCGGGTTGCGGGCGGGTTCGGCGGCGGCGCGCTCGATGCGCGCGGTTTCGGTCAGGCTGTCGGAGGCCGTCTCGCTGACGCGGACGGGCATCGGCTCGGCGTCGGCGCGCATCCCGGCGGGATGGGTGAAGAGCGGCGCCGCGGGCTGTCCCTGCGCGCCGGGCTGGGGCTGAGGCGTGGCCTGCGGCTGGGCCGGGGGCTGGGCCTGCGTTTGAGGCTGAGGCTGGGGCTGGGGCTGGGCGGATGAGGACTGAGGCCGCTCGGCGGACCGGGCCGGGGCGGGCTCGCCGGACGCGCGCTCGGCGCGGGTCTCGCCCTCGCCGCGGACATGGGCGGC
>VJOU01000114.1 GCA_007050995.1 Glycocaulis profundi
CTGCTTTTACTCTCTCCCCTGCTACTTCTTCTTCTCAGTTGAGGTCTGGTAACAATGGACTGTTTTCCCCGGGTCAAGGACTACTGGCAAAACCRGCTAACAAGAGCCAAATGGTGGCTGGAAAAGATAGAGGAATGAAGGTAACATGTCAAGCAGCRAGTATCCCGGCTGACCGGGTTCCGGATATGGAGAAAAGGAAGCTCATGAATTTGTTGTTGCTTGGTGCTATCGGTCTTCCAACTGCTGGGATGTTGTATCCTTACACTTATTTCCTTGTTCCACCAGGTTCAGGAGGTGGAGGTGGTGGTATACCGGCTAAGGATGCCCTTGGTAACGATATTATTGCATCGGAATGGATAAAGACCCATGGACCAGGTGACCGAACCCTTACTCAAGGTCTAMMGGGAGACCCAACATACCTAGTGATCGAGAATGACAAMACCCTGGCAACCTACGGAATCAACGCCGTCTGCACCCATTTGGGTTGCGTTGTGCCATGGAACAAGGCAGAGAACAAGTTCATGTGCCCATGCCATGGTTCTCAATACAACAACCAAGGCAAAGTCGTTAGGGGTCCTGCTCCTCTGTCGTTGGCATTGGCTCAYGCGGATATTGATGACGGGAAGGTTATTTTTGTTCCATGGACGGAGACAGATTTCAGAACTGGTGATGCTCCATGGTGGTCTTAGATTCTTGATCATTTTGGGATTCTTGCTTCATTTATTCGAGAATCAGTATATGTACACACAACTTAATTAACGTTTGATTTCATGTGTCCAACATGCTT
>VJOU01000115.1 GCA_007050995.1 Glycocaulis profundi
GCGAATTAAGCAGAAATTGATGCGAGTTCAGTATTATGCAGATTGGAGCAGGCGGCACGAGTTTAATACTCTTCTCCTTCCTCCTCGTTTCCTCCCTCGTTSGAGTCAGCTCCGACCTCTTCGTAGTCCTTYTCGAGAGCWGCCAAGTCYTCACGAGCCTCRGTGAACTCTCCCTCYTCCATTCCTTCTCCGACGTACCAGTGRACRAAGGCRCGCTTGGCGTACATMARRTCRAACTTGTAGTCSARRCGRGACCAGGCYTCRGCGATRGCSGTRGTGTTGGAGAGCATRCAKACGGCRCGTGGYACCTTGGCRAGATCWCCTCCTGGMACMRCAGTTGGTGGYTGGTAGTTGATTCCRACCTTGAAYCCRGTTGGGCACCARTCRACGAATTGRATGGTTCTCTTGGTCTTGATTGCAGCGATGGCGGTGTTAACGTCCTTTGGAACGACGTCTCCTCTGTACAAGAGGCACACAGCCATGTACTTTCCGTGACGTGGATCACACTTGACCATCTGGTTAGCCGGCTCGAAGCAGCTATTGGTGATGTCGCTGACGGACAGAGCCTCGTGGTAGGCCTTCTCAGCAGAGATGAGTGGAGTGTAGGCGGCCAATGGGAAGTGAATTCTTGGGTATGGCACCAAGTTGGTCTGGAACTCGTTGAGATCAACGTTGAGGGCTCCATCGAATCTCAAGGAAGCAGTGATTGAGGAGACAACCTGGGAGATGATTCTGTTGAGGTTGGTGTAGCTTGGTCGCTCAACATCCAAGTTTCTGCG
>VJOU01000116.1 GCA_007050995.1 Glycocaulis profundi
CACACATTATCGAGTCAAACGATGAGTGCCAGTACTCTTGTGACTGTGGCTTCGGCCGCTTCTGGTATTGCTATTGTTGTCTGTGTTTTCACAGTTGGAATGATCTTCAATGACATCAACTCATTCTACGATGAGAAGATCGGRGAGCTCAAGGAGTTCAAGGGATACGAGCAAATCGCTTGGCARGCAATGATCCCAACCACTCGCCCATCATCCGGRTCATCATTCCTTCTCGGACGTAACAAGAGACARGCTSAATGCAACTGTGGMGMWCAATCCCGTGGATGCCCAGCTGGACCACCAGGACCACCAGGACAACCAGGAGCTCGCGGAGAGGCAGGACTTCCAGGAATTGCTGGACAACCAGGATCTGGAGCAAGAATTAACCCAGCTACGGGAAGACCAGGATTCTGTATCACTTGCCCAGCAGGAGCACCAGGACCAGCTGGACCACCAGGAGCCCCAGGACCAAAGGGWAACAACGGRCAACCAGGAGCCCCAGCTCAATCMGGWGGACGTGGACCACCAGGACCACGCGGRCCAGCCGGAGATGCCGGATCACCAGGACAGCCAGGACAYCCAGGATCKCCAGGAAAYCCAGGWCGTGGAGGACAACGMAGCCGTGGAMYTCCAGGASCATCMGGAAGACCAGGACCACAGGGACCAGCTGGAGCCCCAGGACAGCCAGGACGTTCTGGAGGAGCTGGAACTCCAGGACCTCAAGGACCACCAGGACCATCCGGACAACCAGGACATTCTGG
>VJOU01000117.1 GCA_007050995.1 Glycocaulis profundi
CAAAATTTGGAATGAAGTTTAATTAGGTTGAAYATTTAAAGAAAAGATACATATATATGCCATTTATTTGAGATAATTAACACAAACCATTACRAATTGAAAATGAAATGCTAGAAAACAATGGCCGAATTGARAAGGTACAATTGATTTCTCGCTTGCTTAGTAGCCTGGTGGCTTGTATGCGATGAAACTGATACACTGGACTTGACGAACATTGTCAAATCCGATGATACGGATCCAGGCGTTGGGGTACTCCGCCTTGGCTTCCTCAAGCTCCTTAATCACTTGGATTGCGTCGGTGCACCCGAACATGGGCAACTTCCACATCGTCCAGTATCTTCCATCATAGTACCCTGGTGACCTGGCGTTCTCACGGTATACGAACCCATGCTCCACTTCAAATTCCAAACAAGGAACCCACCCTTTTCGTAGAAGGTAGTCGATTTCCTTGGCCAATTGGATGTCAGTTAGAGGAGGAAGGTATGAAAGTGTCTCGTATTTCTTCAATCCAAGTGGTGGCCAGACCTTCATGCATTGAACTCTTCCACCGTTACTAGGAAGGGCAGAAAATTCATTTTTCTCCTTTCTAGTGACAGGGAAAGCAGCGTTCGACTTGAGACCGGTGAAAGGAGCCACCATGGTGGCTTGAGCTGGGACGGCTCGGGTCATAGTGGCTACACTRSATRAGGAGAGGGAAGCCATTTAATTTTACCAGCTACAAGAGTATTTAATTTGGTATTGAAMCTAAATTAATTTGAG
>VJOU01000118.1 GCA_007050995.1 Glycocaulis profundi
GCGTCCTGATGGGTCTGGCCTCGGGCGTGGGCGGTGATGCCCTGGACGAAGTCGAACACGGTCTCGGGCGGGCGGCCTTCCTCGGCCAGGACCGTGTCGATGATTTTCGCGGTGGCTGCTCTGGTGAAGCCGCGGCGACGCAGGAAATCCTGCCGATCGTCGTCATCGCGGGCGACGACGCGCTCGCGCGCGGCGCGGATGCCGTTCACGAAGGGCATGGGCGAGGAGTTGGCGAAGCGCGTCAGCGCGGGCGCCGCCTCATGGGCGAAACGGCTCGCGGCGTATTTGGAATGCCGGATGCGGATCTCCTGGAAATCCTCGACACCCCACAGATTGCGGTTCTGGCAGACGGCGCGGAGATAGAAGCTTGCGATCCCCAGCGTCTTCGCGCCGACTTCCGAGTTCCAGCAGTAGAAACCCCGGAAATAGAGGTCGGGAGAGCCGTCGGGCAGCGTGCCGGCTTCGATCGGGTTGAGATCGTCGACTAGGAACAGAAAGACGTCCCGGTCCGAGGCGTAGAGCGTGGTCGTGTCCTTCGTGACGTCGACGCGCGGATTGTAGACGCCGCTCGACCAGTCCAGCACGCCGGGCACTTTCCAGCGGGTGTCGCCGGTGCCGTCACCCGCGATGCGCCGGACGGCGGCGACGAGCTCATGATCGAAGATGCGGCCATAGTCGGGCCCGGTGACCGCGCGCAGCTCGGTGCGCCCGTCCGCGGTCTCCAGCGTCTTGATCTGCTCGGCGCGGTGGG
>VJOU01000019.1 GCA_007050995.1 Glycocaulis profundi
CCCTCGCCCGCGTCAGCCGCCTCTTCCTCCAGCGCCAGCAGCGCGGCCCGCGCCTCGCCGGGCACGCTCGCGCCCAGCGCGCCCAGGGCGGCCGCCTCGGCCAGCCGCCAGCGGTCGGCGTTCTCCACCCGCGCGGCGAACAGGGCCTGGAACTGGTCGCTGGTCAGCTCGCCGCGGGCGAGCGCGAACACGAAGTCGATCCCCACCATGGCCGAAGGCGGCGGACCTTCCCACGGCTCGTCGTCATAGACGTCGAACGAGGCGGGCGGCGGGGCGAGGCTGGCCGGGCCTCCGCCTTCCGACGGCTCGAACCCGCCCAGATTGGACGGGCCGGAGGGACGCGCGGGCCGGGGACCGCGCGTCAGGGCATCGCGCCATTCGCGCGCGCCGTCGTAATCGCCCGCCAGAATCAGCGCGAGGGTGAAGCGCTCCCCATGGGCAAGGGTTTCGGCGGTGATGGGCATGGAGGAGATCTCAGGCGCGTAACCGCGGGCGATCTCGACGAACTGCCCCTCGGCGGCGGCCTCCTCGAAGCGCACGGCCAGCGCCTCGGCGGCGATCTCGCGGTCGGCGTCCTGCTGGATCAGCGCGGCCAGCGCGGCCGAGCGGGTCGCGCCCTCCATCATCATCGCCGCCTCCAGCGCCTCGCTGGGGTCGGACGGCAGGTCGATGGCCGGGCCGGTGCGTTCGGCGGCGCGCACCAGCCAGACCGGCGCGCCCTCGGCGATGCGGATTTCCGCCTCGTCATCGAGATGGACCGCCATGGCCAGCTCCAGCCCCGTGGCGGGGCGGACGTCGCCGGGCAGGTCGCGGCCCAGCGCGATGGCGTCGAACAGGGTGCCGAAGCCCGGCGCCGCGTCGTCCGCGCCGCGGGCGAAGTCGGCGGTCAGTTCGGCGGCGGCGATGTCGCCCGCCATGGCCAGGCAGGCGGCCCGGGCGCGCAGCCAGTACGGCTCGTTGCGCTCACGCAGCAGGGTCTCGGCGGCGCGGCAGGCCTGATCGGTGTGACCGAGCGAGAACGCCGTCTCGGCGAAAATGCGCGACAGCAGGGCGGATTCCTGCACACGCGGGGTGCGTTCGAGCAGGCGGTAGACCGGCTCGGCCCGGCCTGCGGCGAGCGCACGGTCCGCGCGCAGGGCGGCGAGGCCGAAATCGCCGCGCGCGCCCTGGGGCGGCTGGCCCGAGGACAGCAGCGCGCGCTGGGCGAGCCGCGCGGCCAGCGGCGAGGACCAGCCCGGCCCCTCGCCTTCGGGAAGCGACAGCATCAGCGCTCGCAGCGCGTCGCCGTCGGACGAGGACCAGACCTGTCCGGGCAGGGCGTCGAGCACGCCGACCTGGAACGGGTCGACCGCGCCCAGCTCCTGCACCTCGATGCCGGGACGGTCCTGCTGCGCGGCGGCCAGGGCGGCGGCCAGCGCGGCGGCGAGAAGCGCAGCGCTAGCCTTCCAGCGCATCGGTCACCTCGACCCGGATCTCGGTCTGCTCGGGCGCCAGCCCCTCGGCCATCAGAACCAGCACGGAGAAGCCCCCCGCGACCAGAACGACCACCACCGCCAGTCCAATCAACAGTCCGCGCATGCCCAGGATTTCCCTCGCGACTCGGCATTGAAGTTCAACGGACAGTGTAAACGCCAATGCGGCCTTTTCCAGACGCCGTTCCAGACGGGGCCGGGCGTCCATTGCGAGCGGGGCCGGGGCCGCGTATATCGCTGACTGCAATGGAAAACGACAGTCCCACCCCCGCGCCGTCCCGCACGATCGTTCTCGTGGGGCTGATGGGCGCGGGCAAGACCACGGTCGGCCGCAGGCTGGCCAAGCTGATGGACCGCCCCTTCAAGGACGCCGATCACGAGGTCGAGCGCGCCGCGGGCCGCTCGGTCAGCGAGATATTCGCCGATTTCGGCGAGGCCGCCTTCCGCGACGGCGAACGCAAGGTGATCTCCCGCCTTCTGGAGGAGGACCGCCCGCTGGTTCTCGCGCTCGGCGGGGGCGCGTTCGCGGACCCCGCCACCCGCGCGCTGGTGAAAGACAGGGCGGTGTCGGTCTGGCTCAAAGCCGATCTGGACACGCTGATGGATCGGGTCTCGCGCAAGGACACCCGCCCGCTGCTTCAGACCGAAGACCCGCGCGCGGTGATGGCCGAGCTGATGGAGCGCCGCGCGCCCGCCTATGCCGAGGCGGACATCCATGTCGGCTCCGATTCCAAATCCCACGACGCGACCGCCCGGTCGATCCTGTCCGCCCTGACCAGCGAAACGAGCGTGAAATGAGCCTTCAGACCGTCCGCGTCGATCTCGGCGCGCGCAGCTATGACGTGGTCATCGGGGACGGCTCGCTCGAAGCGTCCGCCGAAGCGCTGAAGGCTCTGTGCCCGCGCGGGCGCGCCATCGTGGCCGCGGACGCCGCGGCTCTGGGCCATCATCGCGAGCGCCTGCTGGCCGTGCTGGACGCCGCGGGGCTGGAACCGGTCCTGATCGAGATCGAGGGCGGGGAAGGCGCGAAGAGCTGGGCGCGGCTGGAAGCGCTGGTCGAGGCCATGCTGGACGCGAACATGGAGCGCGGCGAGGCCCTGATCGCCTTCGGCGGCGGCACGGTGGGCGATCTGGCCGGGTTCGCCGCCGCCGTGATGAAGCGCGGCTGCGGTTTCATCCAGATCCCCACCACCCTGCTGGCGCAGGTGGACTCGTCCGTCGGCGGCAAGACCGGCATCAACACGCGGCGGGGCAAGAATCTGGCGGGCGCCTTCCACCAGCCCGCCCTGGTGATCGCGGACACCGGCCTGCTCGCCTCCCTGCCCCGGCGCGAGGTGGCGGCGGGCTTCGCCGAGGTGGTCAAGGCGGGGCTGATCGCGGACCGGGCGCTGTTCGAGCGGCTGGAAGCGCAAGGCGCGGACGCGCTGGAGGGCGGCGCGCTGGTGCGCGCCATCGCCGACGCGGTGGCGTTCAAGGCGCGGATCGTGGCCGAGGACGAGTTTGAATCGGGCCGCCGCGCCCTGCTCAATCTGGGCCACACCTTCGCGCACGCCTTCGAGGCCGAGGCGCGCAAGGGAACCCTGATCCACGGCGAGGCGGTGGCCTGCGGCATCGTGCTGGCCCTGAAATACTCCGCGCGGCTGGGCCATTGCGCCGCGGACGTGGCGGACCGGGCGGCGGCGGCCTTCCGCGCGATCGGCCTGCCCGCCGCCGTCTCCGACCTGCCCGGCGGGCCCTACGACGCCGAGGCGCTGGCCAGCCGCATGGGCGATGACAAGAAGAATGAAGGCGGGGCGATCACCCTGATCCTGGCGCGCGGCGTGGGCGAGGCCTTCATCGCGCGCGGCGCGGACCGCGCCGACCTGATCGAGTTCCTGAAAGGCGAGACGCGATGATGGCCGAGATCGAGCCGTGGGTGTGGTGGTCGGCGGGGGCGATCCTGCTCCTGCTGCTGTTCTCCGCCTTCTTCTCGGGGTCGGAAACCGCCCTGACGGCGGTCTCCAAAGCCCGGATGATGACCCTGGAGAAGGACCAGCGCAGCCGCTCCGCGCGCCGGGTCAATCACCTGATCGAGGACCGCGAGAGCCTGATCGGGGCGATCCTGCTGGGCAACAATCTGGTCAACATCCTCGCCTCCTCCATCGCCGCGGCGACCTTCGTGGTGCTGTTCGGCGACGCGGGTGTGCCCCTGGCCACGCTGGTGATGACCCTTCTGGTGCTGGTCTTCGCCGAGGTCATGCCCAAGACCTACGCGCTGTCCAATCCCGACCGGATGGCGATGGCGGTCAGCCTGCCCATCCGCATCGTGGTGATGGTGTTCTCGCCCGTGGTCGGCGCGGTGCAGGTGGTCGTGCGCGGCACGCTGCGCCTGCTCGGCGCGAAGGTCGAGGGCCCGGTCCTGAGCGCCCACGAGGAGATCCGCGGGCATATCGAGATGCACGCCTCCGAGGGCGGGGTGGTCAAGGACGACCGCGACATGCTGGGCGGGGTGCTGGACCTGCGCGAGCTGACCGTCGACGACGTGATGGTCCACCGCAAGAACCTGGTCATGCTCGACATCGAACAGCCCATCGAGGACCTGCTCGAAACCGCCCTGACCAGCGCGCACACCCGCCTGCCGCTCTATCGCGGGGACGCGGAGAACATCGTGGGCGTGCTGCACGTGCGCGACCTGGCGCGGGCCTATCACGAGGCCGAGGGCGATCCCGCGGCCATCAGCATCGAGACCATCAAGCGCGAGCCCTGGTTCGTGCCCGAGACCACCGAACTGCTCGACCAGCTGAACGCCTTCCGCGCCAAGCGCGAGCACTTCGCGCTCGTGGTGGACGAGTATGGCGCGCTGATGGGGGTGGTCACGCTCGAGGACATTCTCGAGGAGATCGTGGGCGAGATCGAGGACGAGCACGACGTCGCGCCTGCGGGCGGACCCGTGCCCGATCCGGACGGGACCGTGGTGGTGGACGGCGCGACCGGCATCCGCGACATCAACCGCGCGCTGGACTGGTCACTGCCCGACGAGGAGGCCGTCACCGTGGCGGGTCTGGTCATCCACGAGGCCCAGACCATCCCCGAACCGGGCCAGGTCTTCCGCTTTCACGGCGTGGAATTCGAAATCCTCGAACGTCGCAGGAACCAGATCACGAAACTGCGGCTGCGCCAGGAGCCCGAGCCGGAGCTGTAGGGACGCCCCTACTCCCCCGGCGCTTTCGCCTTGACCGCCAGCGCGTGGACCGGACCGGCGAGCTCTTCGGCGAGGGCCTGGTTGACCGCGCGGTGCCGCGCGATGCGGGACTGGCCGGAGAAGGCGGCGGACACGATCTGGACCGTGAAATGGCTCTCCCCGCCCTCGGGCGCGCCGGCATGACCCGCGTGCAGGGCGCTGTCGTCGGTGACGGTCAGCGCGACCGGCGCGAACGCGGCGGTCAGCTTGTCCTCGATCCGGGTCTTCATTCCTGACATCGCCTGCCTCCCGTTCATTGCCGCGAAACGTGCGGCGCACCATACTTGGTGTCATGGACGGCGCCTTCAAATACAAGCCGCGCTTCCGCGACATGCGCATCAAGCCGCCCAAGGACGAGGCCGCGGCCACTGATCGCGTGTGCGAGTATCCCAAGTGCCAGACCAAGGCGACCGTGCGCGCGCCCAAGGCGCCCGACCGCCTGAACGAGCATTACTGGTTCTGCCAGTCGCACGCGGCCGAATACAACAGGAACTGGAACTTCTTCGAGGGCATGAGCGAGAGCGCGGCGCGCGCCTATCAGGAAAGCGCGTCCTACGGCCACCGCCCGACCTGGAATTTCCGCTCCGGCTCCACCGCGCGCCGCAACGCGCAGAAGGCCTCGGTGGATTGGCAGAGCGCCTTCATCGACCCGTTCACCGTGTTCGGCGACCGGCCGCCCCCCGGGCAGAAGAGCAAGACCAGCCGGCCCGAAGGCCCCCGGCCCGGGCGGCTGCAGGAGAAGGCGCTGGACGCGATGGGGCTGGAGTTCGGCGCGGAAAAGAGCGCGATCCGCAAGCGCTACGCCGAGCTGGTGCGCGCCTACCACCCCGACTCCAACGGCGGCGACCGCACCCACGAGGCCGCGCTTCAGAAAGTGGTCGCCAGCTATCAGATCCTGAGAAACGCCGGGCTGGCCTGACACCGGCCCGCCTTGACGGTGGCGGACGGCGCGCTCGCGCGCTATCTGTCGCGACACCCCTTTGACGCAGGCGCGAAGCGAGCGACATGAGCGACGAACTGATCTCCCTGGTCCCCGACACCACAGCCGACTGCCAGACCCTGTTCGGCTTCGATCCCGGTTTCGAGGTTCCGGCGTTCTCGGTCCGCGACGCGCACGCGCCCGACATCGACCCCACCTACGTGTTCGATCCCGCGACCACCCGCGCCATCCTGGCCGGCTTCGCCTTCAACCGCCGGGTCATGGTCCAAGGCTATCACGGCACGGGCAAGTCCACCCATATCGAGCAGGTCGCCGCGCGGCTGAACTGGCCGATGATCCGGGTCAATCTGGACAGCCATGTCAGCCGGATCGACATGGTCGGCAAGGACGCCATCGTGCTCAAAGACGGCCGTCAGGTGACCGAGTTCCAGGAAGGCATCCTGCCCTGGGCGGTCCAGCGGCCCGTCGCCCTGCTGTTCGACGAATACGACGCGGGGCGGCCCGACGTGATGTTCGTGATCCAGCGGGTGCTGGAGGCCTCGGGCTCGCTCACCCTGCTCGATCAGACCAAGGTGATCCGGCCCCATCCCAATTTCCGCCTGTTCGCCACCACCAACACGGTCGGGCTGGGCGACACGACCGGGCTCTATCACGGCACCCAGCAGATCAACCAGGGCCAGATGGACCGCTGGTCGATCGTGGCCACGCTGAACTATCTCGAGCCGGACGTGGAGGAGGCCATCGTGCTCGCCAAGCTGGGCGAGCAGGGCCAGACCGAGCAGGGCCGCAAGATGGTCGCCGACATGGTCAAGGTCGCCGACCTGACCCGCGAGGCCTTCATCAACGGCGACCTGTCCACCGTGATGAGCCCGCGCACCGTGCTGACCTGGGCGGAGAACACCGCGATCTTCGGCGACGCGGGCAGCGCCTTCCGCCTGACCTTCCTGAACAAGTGCGACGAGCTGGAGCGCCCGATCATCGCCGAGCTCTATCAGCGCGTGTTCGGCGAAAACCTGCCCGAAAGCCCCGCCAAGACCGAAGGCAAGCCGGGACGGGCGGCTTGACGCGAGGACGCCGTGGCTCATGACAACACTCCCGCCGAAAACTTCCGCCGCGCCCTGAGCGCGGCGACGCGCGCGATCGCCAAGGACCGCGAGCTGGAGATCCGGTTCGGTGGCGAGGCGTCCAGCCATGTGAAGGGCAAGCTGGTCCTGCCCAACCCGTCCGAGGAGGTCGGCGCGCTCGAAGCCGCGCGGCTGCGCGGCAAGGCGGACGCCATGGCCCTGAAGCTGGCGCTGCACGACATCGGCGGGCACCAGAAATCCCTGCCCCCCGGCACGACCGCGCGGGCCATCTTCGAGGCCGCCGAGCAGGCGCGCTGCGAAGGGCTGGGCGCGCGGGCCATGCGCGGGGTGGGCGACAATCTGGACGCCGCCCTGACCGAACGATGCCTGAAGGCGGGCTTCGCCCAGGCCGAGGACCGGCAGGCGGCGCCGCTGGAGGACGCCGTCTCCATGCTGGTGCGCGAGCGCATCTCGGGCCGTCCCGCCCCGGATGCTGCCAAGGGCCTGATGAAGGTCTGGCGCGAGGATCTGGAATCCAGCGCGGGCGAGGCGCTGGACGCGCTGGCCGACGCCGCCCACGACCAGTCCGCCTTCGCCAAGGCGCTCAAGCAGGTGATCCGCGATCTCGACCTGGCCGACGAGCTGGGACAGGACGCCGAGGACGAGGCCGACGACAGCGCGGACGACGACGCGGGCGCGGAGAACGAGCCCGAGGCCGGGTCGGACGAGACCGAGCAGGAGCCCGAAAGCGACAGCGCGGACGATCCCGCCGACGCGAAAGGCACGTCCGCGGACTCCGAGGACATCCACTATTCGGGCGAGAGCCAGGAGACGCTGGAGTCCGACGAGGAGCCCGGCGAGAGCCATCAGGCCGCCCGGCCCAACTGGGTCGCGCCCCGGGGTGAGGATCCCAACGCCTACCGGGTCTTCACCACCAAATACGACGAGACCATCACCGCCGCCGATCTGTGCGAGCCGGGCGAGCTCTCCCGCCTGCGGCGCAATCTCGACCAGCACCTGAAGGGGCTTGAAAGCGCGGTGGGGCGTCTGGCCAACCGGCTGCAACGCAAGCTGCTCGCCCAGCAGCAGCGCGCCTGGACCTTCGATCAGGAGGAGGGCGTGCTCGACCCCGCCCGCCTGCCGCGGGTCATCATGGACCCGATGCTGCCCCTGAGCTTCAAGCAGGAGACCGACACCGAGTTCCGCGACACCATCGTCACCCTGCTGCTGGACAATTCAGGCTCCATGCGGGGGCGGCCGATCCTGGTGGCGGCGGCCTGCGCGGACATTCTGGCACGCACGCTCGAACGGGTGGGCGTGAAGACCGAAATTCTGGGCTTCACCACCCGGGCTTGGAAGGGCGGGCGCTCGAAAGAGGACTGGCTGGCCGCCGGCAAGCCGCCCAATCCGGGACGGCTGAACGATCTGCGCCACATCATCTACAAGGCCGCCGACGCGCCCTGGCGGCGCGCCCGGCCCAATCTGGGCCTGATGCTGCGCGACGGCCTGCTGAAAGAAAACATCGACGGCGAAGCCCTTCAGTGGGCGTGGAAGCGCCTGCTGGCCCGGCCCGAGCAGCGCCGCATCCTGATGGTCATCTCCGACGGCGCGCCGGTCGATGACGGCACCCAGTCGGCCAACTCGCCCGCCTATCTCGAAAAGCATCTGCGCGAGACCATCGCGGCCATCGAGACCCGGTCCGAGGTGGAGCTTCTGGCCATCGGCATCGGCCATGACGTGACGAGGTATTACCGCCGCGCGGTGACCATCGTGGACGTCGAGCAGCTGGCCGGGGCGATGACCGACCAGCTCGCCGCCCTGTTCGACGAGGAGCCGCGCGTGGCCCGGCGTCCGCGTCACGAACCCGCCACGCCCCGGGGCGATGGTCTGTCAGCTCTGAAACGCGCCGTGATGACCGGCTCGGGGAGATGATCATGGTCCGCTCCGCCCTGGCATTCGGCCTCGCCCTCGGGCTGGCGGCCTGCGGCGCGGAGATCGAGTGGCCCCGGCCCGCCGGAATCGCCACCGAGCCGATGGCGCCCTTCCCTGAAGAGATCGAAGGCGGGGCGCTGGGCGAGCTGGTCTGGCGCGGCGGCGCGTTCCTCACCTTCGATCACGCCGAGACCGGGCCGGTGACCGGGTTCGCCGTCAGCGATGACGGCGCGCGGCTGCTGGCGGTCACCGCTTCGGGGCTGTGGCTGAGCGCGGCGCTCGACTATGACGCGGACGGAGCGCTGACGGGGGCGTCGGACGGCTGGCTCACGCCCATGGCGGGCGAGGACGGCCTGCCCCTGACCGCCGGACAGATGCCCGAGGCGCTGGCCCTGCTGCCCGGCGGGCGCGCCGTGGCGAGCTTCGCCACCGAGCCCATGCTGCGCGTCTATGCGCTGCCCCCGGACTGGAGCGGGCTGGCCGAGGCCCGGCCCCAATCCCTGCCCGCCCCGCCCGGCGCGGACCGGTGGGCGGGGACCACGACGCTCAGAGCCCTCGCCGCCACCGACGACGCCCTGTGGGCGGGGCTGGAACGGGCGCTGGTCGACGGTCAGAGCCATCCGGTCTTCCGCTACGGGCTCGATGATCTGGACCGGGAGCCGGGCGGGCACACGCTGCGCCTGCAGGCCGGATACGGGCTGGCCGCTTTCGCCGCCTGGGGCGCGGACGAGCTGATCGCGGTCGAGCGATTCGCCTCCCGCAATGGCGACCGGATCCGCCTGACGGTGGTGCCCGCGAGCGCCATCCGGCCCGAGCCGGGCCGCCTGCCTTCCCGCCCCCGCCTGCTGGCCCAAACCGCCCAGCCCGCCGGACTGGGCACGATCCGCGGCGCGGCGGTGGCCCGGACCGGCGATCGCGAACGGCTGTTCGTGCTGTCCTCGGGGCAGGCCGCATCCGGCCCCCGCGCCGCGCTGATGAGCTTCGAGCTTCCGGCCCGCGAGGAATGATGGACACCGTCTCACTGAACCGTCATGCGGCGACCCCGTGCCAAGGCCCGCCCGAGGCGCTAGGCTCCTGATCGACATGCGGAAGAGCGCGCTCGCCCTCGCCCGCGCGGCCCTCTTGTGGGAACGCGCCGCGCCGGTCCTGATCGGACCGCTGTTCGCGCTCGCCCTGTATTCAGGGCTCGCCCTGTTCGGCGTGTTCGAGCTGATCGGCGATCCGTGGCGGGCCATCGCCGCCCTCGTCCTGTTTCTCGCCGCCGCCGGGACCGCCGCGCTGGGCCTGAGGCGCTTCCGCGCGCCCACCTCCCGCGACGTGGAGCGGCGGGTGGAGGAGGATTCAGGGCTCGCCACCCGGCCCTTCGAGGCCCTGCGCGACCGCCCCGCCCACGGCGACGACGCCATGTGGCAGGCCCACCGCGCCCGGGCCGAGCGCCAGCTGAAGACCGCGAAGGCCCGCCGCCCCCGCGCCAGCTGGGCCGCCGCCGACCCCCATGGCGGGCGCATCGCGGCGCTGCTGGTTCTCATCGTCGGCGTGATGGCCGCGGGCGAGACCGCCCTGCCCCGGCTGGGCGAGGCCTTCTCGCCCCACGTGCTGACCGGCGGCGGCGCGCGCGCCACCGCCGAATTCTGGATCGAGCCGCCCGAATACACCGGCCGCGCCACCCAGTTCCTGCGCGACCGCCGCCAGGCCCGCGCGCCCGAAGGCTCCATCCTCGCGGTGCGGGTCTCGGGCTCCGAACGCGAGCCGCGCGTGTCGGGCATGGACGCGGATATCGAACGCATCGGGCCGGGCGTGTCCCAGGTCCGAGGGCGGCTGGACGAGGACGGCGAGATCACGATCCGGCTGGGCGCGCTGCGCGAGACGGTGCGGGTCGCGGTCATCCCCGACACCCCGCCGCGCCTGTCGCTGGTCTCCTCGCCCGAGGGCGACGCGGAAGGCCGGCTGATCCTGGAATTCACCGCCGAGGACGATTACGGGGTGGAGAGCTACGCCCTGCATCTGGCCCGCGAGCCCGATGACGGCGATCCCGAGGACGCCGAGTGGGAGGCCGTGGAGGTTTCCGCCTCCCAGATCGCCTCGGGGGACGGCGAAGGCGTGCTGCGCGCGCGCATCGAAACCGCCCGGCATCGCTTCGCGGGCCAGCGGGTGCTGGTGCGCATGGCGGGCACGGACGGGGCCGGCCAGACCGGTGTGAGCGCGCCCATCGCCCTGACCCTGCCCTCGCGCGTCTTCTTCGACCCGCTCGCCCGCGCCGTGGCCGCCGAGCGCCGGGGCTTCATCGGGGTGGCGGACGCCTATGCCGACATGCCCCAGATCATGCAGAACGAAGACCACCCCGTGGGCACGATCGTTCTGGGCGAGCAGCCCGAGCGGCGCATCGAGCGCGCGCCCGAGCCGGTGAGGCGGCTGGCGCTGGCGCTGGACGCCATCTCCGACGCCCCGACCGAATTCTTCCCCGACCCGGTCGTCTACATGGGGCTGAGGACCGCGATGAACGAGGTGCGGCGCGCCCGCGAGCTCGACGACCTCGCCCACATGGACGACGACCTGTGGGAGATCGCCCTGCGCGCCGAGCTGGGCACGCTGGCGGACGCCGAAGCTGCCCTGCGCGCGGCTGAACAGGCCCTGCAGGACGCCTTCGCCCGAGGCGCGGACGAGATCGAGCTGTCCGCCCTGTTCGACGCCTTCGAGCGCGCGATGCGCAACTACATGCAGGCGCTGGTGCGCGAGGCGGCCGAGCAGCAGCGCCAGATGGCCGAGGGCGGCGGAGGCGGCGGGCGCGACATGAGCGCGGACATGCTCCAGGAGCTGCTGGACGCCCTGCGCGAGGCCACAGAACTGGGCGACACCGAGGGCGCGCGTCAGGCGCTGGCCCAACTGCTCGAACTGCTGCGCAACATGCAGATCCAGTTCGCGCAGGGTCAGGGCGGCGAAGGCGGCGAGAGCGAGATGGCCCAGGCCCTGCGCGAGGCCATGGAGGAGCTGTCGGACATGATCGGCGAACAGCGCGGGATCATGGACGAGACCTTCGGCCGCGCCCGCGGCGCCCAGCGTCAGGCCGAAGCCGATCAGGACGGCGGCGAGACCGGCGAGGGCGAGGCGCAGATCGGCCAGGACGAGGACGCGCAAGGCGGGGTTCAGGAAGGCGACGAAGGCGAGGGCGCGTTCAGCGAGGGCGACGCCCTGTCGCGCCGTCAGGGCGCCCTGCGCGAGCGGCTGGACGCGCTGCGCGAGAATGGCGCCGGCGCCACCGAAGGCGAAGCGGGCGAGGCCTTCGAGGACGCCGGGCGCTTCATGGAAGAGGCCGAACGCGCGCTGGGCGACGGCGACAACGAAACCGCGCTGGCCGCGCAGGACGACGCGCTGGCCTCCATGCGCGAGGGCGCGGACGCCATGGGACAGCGGCTGGAGGAAGAGCGCCGGGCGGGCGAAAGCGGCGATCAGGGCGAGACCGACCCCTTCGGCCGCCCCTCAGGCCAGGGCGGCGGCGCGGGCTCGGTCGACGTGCCCACCGAATCTGAACGCCAGCGCGCCCGCGACATCCTCGAAGAACTCCGCCGCCGCCTGGGCGAGCCCGACCGCGACGCGGACGAGCGCGGCTACATCGACCGCCTGCTGGACCGCTTCGGGCGGGACTGAGGCCTCACGGCCGGGGACTTTTCCCTGGCTCCGCCGCTCGCGATGACGCATCCTCCGGTTGCTCGCCAAGGAGGACGCCATGCTCATCGCCGCCCTGTCGCTGACCCTCGCCGCCGCGGGAGCGGAAGAGGCGAGGCCGGAGTCGTCCCGGGACTGGATGCTCCCCGCCCTGCCCGAAAGTCTTGAGGCCCTCGACGCGCATCCTGAAGACGACCAGAGCCCCCGGCAGTTTCTCACCCTTCTGGGCCGGGAGGATCTGGCGCTCTCACGGTGGCCGAAAATGTACACCGGCAGCGATTGCCCTGCGGAGCGGCTGATGGACGGCGACGCATTGGAGGCGTTGCTGGACGCATCCGAAACCGCGCAGATCATCATGATCAACGAGGCGCACAATCAGCCCCTTCACCGCCCCTTCATCAGGGACTTCGGACTGGCGCTCGCCCACCGGGGCGTGGCGGTGTTCGCCGCCGAGACCTTCAACCATGAAGTCGTTTCAAACATGGCTGGCGGCCACGTGCCAGAACGGATCGGCTTCTACACGATGGAAGGATCGTTCGCGCGGCAGGTCATCTCTCTTCGAGAGGCGGGATACGCATTTGTGGCTTATGAGACGGAGCGCACTGAGGATCAAAGCGAGCTGTCCTGGGCCGATCGCATCGCGATCCGCGAGGAAGACCAAGCCAATCATTTCATAGAACGGGTGATCGAGCCCGGATCCGACACCCGCGCGCTGGTTCATGTCGGCCACGACCATCTGAACAAGCGGCCCGTCGCGATCGACGAGGCGGAAATCCACTGGTTCGCGGCCCGTCTGTGGGACAAGACCGGGATCGAGCCGCTGAGCATCGATCAGACCCGCTGCGCGTCGCCCGACGGGGAGGTCCGGCTCTATTCCAACCTCGATGGCGGCATGGAGAATGGCGGAATCGACTTCTACGTCGCCCACCCCGAGGTCACCTTCACCGAGGGCCGCCCTGACTGGCGGCGGGAGACGGGCGATGTGGACGTGCCCGTGCCCGACGGCCTGACCCACCCCGGACTGGCGACCGTCATCGAGGCCCGCGCGCCGGACGCGCCCCTGGACACCCTCGCCATCGAACGGCTGCTGCTCTATCCGGGCGAAACACTGCCGCTCCTGCTGCCGCCGGGCGAATGGCGGCTGGACGCCTTCACCGTCGACGGGCGGCATGGCGAGGCGGTGACCGTGCAGGTGGAGTAGCCTACCCCCGTCCCTCGTCGCCGCGGGCGGCGAGGCGGGCTTCGGGGCCGCGGAAGGTCACGTCCAGCTGGGCGGCGGAGCGGGGCGGGTCGGAGATGACAGTGCGGAAGCGTTCCGCGCCGCGCGGGGGCAGAGAGTCGGATTCCAGCACGATCATCCATTCCACCAGCGGCTCGCCCGCCTCGTCGAGCAGGGCGGCGCGCATGGGCAGGGCCGAACGCGCCCGTCCGGTGACGTTCTGGACCACGCCCTCGATCACCAGTGCGCCGGCCTCGTCGCCCTCGCCATAGCTGGCTTCCAGCCCGCGCACCTCGAGCCCGAGCGGGTTGATCTCGATGCCCGCCATCGCATAGGCGCGCGAGGCGGGCGGGAAGGCGTCCACCACGTCCAGCCGGAACAGCCACGCCCCGGCGAACACGAGGGCGAAGACCGCCGCGACCGCCGCCCAGCCCGCGCCCTCGGCGGCCAGACGCCCGGCCCGGCGGCGGCGCTCGGCGCGCTCGCGGATGGCGGCGTGAGGCTTCACGGTGGGATCGGATTTCGCGATGGCCGCGGCGAAGGCGGCTTCCGCGTCGGCGGGTTCGGGCGCGGGCCTGGGTTTCGGCGCGGGTCGCGGCGCGGGCGCGGGCTCGGAGACCGGTTCGGTCCGGGCGACCGCCTCGTCCTGCACCGTCCAGACATGGGCGCAGACATTGCAGCGCACCTTGCCGCCCCGGCGGCTGAGCGCCTCGGGCTCCGCGCGATAGCGCGTCTGACAGCTTGGACAGGTCACGATCATGGACGTCCGCCTCTCAAGTCCTGCATAGTCCGCTTCGCGCCGCTTCGCCAGCGGTCCTGAAAACCTTCCGCCAAAGGACTTCCGGCCGCCCGATGCCCGCCCGAGACGACACCCGGAGAGACGCGCCCCGCTTCGAGACCGGACCGGCGGTCCGGTTCGAATCCGTCGGGATGCGCTATGGCCGCGGGCCGGAAATCCTGCGCGACGTGTCCTTTGAATTACCGCGCGGAAGTTTCCAGTTCCTCACCGGACCGTCCGGGGCGGGCAAGTCTTCGCTGCTCAAGCTGATCTATCTGGCCGAACGGCCCTCGCGCGGGCTGATCTCGCTGTTCGGGCGCGACACCGCGCTGACCGACGCGAAATCCCTGCCCGCCATCCGCCGCCGGATCGGGGTGGTGTTCCAGGAGTTCAAGCTGCTCAATCACCTGACGGTGTTCGAGAACGTCGCCCTGCCCCTGCGAGTGGCCGGGCAGCCGCGCCGGGCCTACGCCGAGGACGTGGCCGAACTGCTGGCCTGGGTGGGGCTGGGCGAGCGCATGGACGCCTATCCGCCCACCCTGTCGGGCGGCGAGCAGCAGCGCGCCTCCATCGCCCGGGCGGTGGTGGGCCAGCCGGAAATCCTGATCGCGGACGAGCCCACCGGAAACGTGGACCCCGCGATGGCGCGCCGTCTGCTGCGCCTGTTCGCCGAGCTCAACAAGCTGGGCACCACCGTGCTGATCGCCAGCCATGACGTGGGCCTCGTGCGGTCCATGGACGCGCCGGTGATGGAGCTGGCCGACGGCCGTCTGGCCGCCGGAGCGCGGGCGGCATGAGCAAGGCCCGGTCCAGACCCGCCGACCTGCTGCCGCCCGACGCCGGGCGGGACGGTCCGCTGTTCGCGGTGTCGGCCATTCTGGTTTTCCTCGCCTGCCTGTGCGCGCTGGGCGCGGTGGGGGCGTGGACGGCGGCCAGCGGCTGGACCGCCCAGCTGTCCGACCAGATCACCATACAGGTCCTGTCCGAGGATGATCGCGACATCGCCGCGGACGCCGCGGACGCGGGCGAGCGGGTGGCCCGCCTGCCCGGCGTGGAAAGCGTGGAGGTGCGCCCCCGCGAGGCGTCCGAGCGCCTGCTCGAGCCCTGGCTGGGCCGGGGCGGGCTGCCTGACGACTTTCCCGTGCCCCGCGTGATCGCGGTGCGCATCGATCCCGCCGCGCCGCCCCTGACCGCCGCGGTCGAAGGCGTGTTCGAGGAGGCGGGCTACACCGTGCTGGTGGACGACCACCAGCGCTGGGCCGGGGCGGTGGCGCAAGCCGCCGCGACCGTGCGCTATTTCGCGCTGGCGCTGGTGGCGCTGCTGGGGCTGGCCGCCGCCGCGGTGGTGGCCTTCGCCGCGCGCGCCTCGCTGGCCGCGCGCTGGGACGTGGCCGACGCGCTTCATCTGGTCGGCGCGCCGGACGGGTTCATCACCTCGCTGTTCCAGCGGCGCTTCTTCCTGCTGGGCCTGAAGGCGGGGCTGACGGGGGCGTTCGCCGCCGCGCTGGCCGCCGCGGGGCTGGCCTTCGCGGGCGGGGCGGCGGGGGCGCTGTTCTTCCTGCCCAGTCTCGAGCTGGGCTGGGGCGCCGCCTTCATCCCGCCCGCCGCGGCGATCCTGTCGGGGCTGGTCGCGGCCATCGCGGCGCGCAGCGCGGTCAGCGCCGCCCTCGCCCGGCGCTGGAGCTGATCGCAAATGGCCGCCGCGCTTGGCTATCGGGACGGCCCGGCCCATTATCGTGTCCGGGGATCGCAGGGGGCGTCCCGCAGGGCGCGCAGAGGGACGAACCGATGATCCGGGCGCTTTTCGGCGCGGTGCAGCTCATCGCCTTCATCATCGTTCTGGCCGCCGTGTTCAGCGGCGGGTGGTTCCTGTATTCGGGCCTCGCTCACGGCCCGGACGGCGAGGCGCGCGGCGACGGGATCGTGGCCCTGACCGGCGGCGAGGCCCGGGTGCAGACCGGCGTGCGGCTGCTGGCCGAGGAGCGCGGGCAGAGACTGCTGATCTCCGGCGCCAACCCCATCGCCACGCTGGGCGAAATCCGTACCGCGGCGGGCGCGGAGAGCGCCCTGTTCGAATGCTGCGTGGACGTGGGCATCGAGGCCGCCGACACCATCGGCAACGCCGCCGAGACCGCCGCCTGGGCCGCCGGGCACGGCTATTCGCGGCTGGTCGTGGTCACGTCCGACTTCCACATGCCCCGCGCCCTGCTCGAGCTGCGCTCGGCGATGCCGGGAACCGATCTGGTCGCCTACGGGGTGAAGACCGCCCCGCCCTGGGCCGACGAACGCTCCGCAAGGCGCTGGGCGCAGGAATATCTCAAATACGCCGCCGTGCAGGCGCGCGTGATCCGCGACAGGGTCGCGGGCTGACCGTCAGGGGGAGCCGTCCATGAACGCGATCCGATCAGCGATCTTCGTCGTCTGGATGTATGGCCTGATGGCGCTGCTGGGGGTGCTGTTCTCGCCCAGCCTGCTCGGTCCGCGTTCGTGGACCAAGGCGGTGTTCGACATCTATCTGGCGCTGGTCTTCGGCGGGCTGAAGGTCATCTGCGGGGTCCGCTACGAGGTGAAGGGCGCGCACAACCGGCCCGCGGGCGGCGCGCTGGTCGCCTCCAAGCACCAGTCCATGTTCGAGACCCTGGCCTTCTGGCGGGTGCTGGACGACCCGGCCATCATCCTGAAGAAGGAGCTCAGATGGCTGCCCTTCTTCGGCTGGTACGCCATGAAGATGAAGAACATCGCGGTGGACCGCTCGGCCGGGTCCAAAGCCCTGCGCGACATGCTCAAACAGGCCCGACAGCGCGCCGAAGAGGGCCGTCAGGTCGTCATCTTCCCCCAGGGCACCCGCGTGCCGCCCGGCGGCGAGGAAAGCTACAAGCCGGGTGTGGCCGGGCTGTATTCGGCCATGAAAGCGCCATGCGTTCCTGTTGCTCTCAACTCCGGCCTTCACTGGCCGGGCAAGGGCTTCGTGCGCACGCCCGGCGTCATCACCATCGAGTTCCTCGACCCCATCCCTCCCGGCCTGCCCAAGGACCGGTTCATGGCCGAGCTCGAACGCCGCATCGAGACCGGCTCGGACGCGCTGCTGCCCGCCCCGCTGCGCCGCCCGGCCCTGACCGCGCAAACGCCTGAAGAGACCCAATGACCCAGACCGCCTCCCGTCCGCGCCGCGCGCGCATCTTCCTGCCGCTGATCGCCTTCGTCGTGCTGCTGGCCGCCTACACGGTCTACTGGTTCTACGCCGCCGGTCAGATCGAGCGGCAGGCGCGCGGCTGGATCGCCGAGCAGGAGGCGGCCGGCTACCAGATGGACCACGGGCGCATGCACGTGAGCGGCTGGCCCTTCCGCCTGTCTCTGCGCGTGCATCAGCCCGACGTGACCGCCCCGGCGGCCGAAGGCGGGTGGAACGCGCGCTGGAACACGCTGGCGATGACCGCCCTGCCCTATGACTTCAACCGCTGGATCCTCGCCTTCGACGGGCCGATGGTGCTGACCGGGCGCGGCGGGATCACCCGCACCCTGACCGCGGACGACGCCCGCGCCAGCTTCGCCTTCCGCGACGGGCGCACCGACCGCATCGGCGTCGAGATCGACAATTTCCTGATCCAGGCCGACGACGAGGCCGCGCCTCTGGTCCGGCGGCTGGGCGCGCTGCGGCTGAACGGCGCCATCGCGGAGGATGACAGCCTATCGGTCCGCGCCGAGATGACCGAGATCAGCTTCGCCCCCGGCGCGCTGGGCGAGGACATCCAGGGCGCGTTCGGCGACTTCGCCGAGCGCATCCGTCTGGACGCCTCGCTGAGCTCATGGGAGGCGCTGGCGGCCACGGTCGATCCCGTCCTGTGGGCGGGCGAAGGCGGGCGGATGGACATCCGCGCCAGCCAGGTCCACTGGGGCCCGGCGCGCCTGGAAGGCTCGGGCTCTCTGGGACTGGACGCCCAGCGCCGGCCCGAGGGCCGCATCCAGCTCACGGTCTTCGACGTGGAGGCCCTGATCCAGGCGCTGGCCGCATCGGGCACGCTCAGCAGCGACGAGACCACCGCCATGAGGCTGGCCGCGGCCATCGCCCCGCGCTCCGAAGGCGGGATCGTGCTGCCCTTCCGGGCCTCTGACGGCGGGATCTATCTCGGCCCCGTGCGCATCGCCGACGCCGGACCGCTGGGCGGCGAGGACTAGAAACCGGGGAAGTTGGAGCGGGTCGCCAGGATCGCGACGATCACCATGATTGCGATCACCGACGCCAGCGCGCCCAGCCATCTCTTGCCCCGCCCGATGGCCGGGTCGTCGGTCTCGAATTGCGTCTCTGGCTCGTTTCGCATCGTCTCAGGCGGGGTCGGCGGCGCGTGCAGCGCCCGTCAGCGGTAGCTCAGGAAGAGGGCGGCGACCGCGGCGATGATCGCAGCGGCGATCGTAAACAGGCCCGCGGCGATCATCGCGCCCAGCAGCTTGCGGGGGCGGAAGACCGGGGCGAGCTCAGGCTCGGCGATTTCGGCGAAGGCTTCAGGAAGGATCTGATCGGACATGCGATTCACCCCTCAGGCGCAGTCATCGCGCTGGAGGGGAATGTTTATCCCCTCCGCCTGCTGAATCAACACCAATTTTCCCCGGGATCGGATCAGCGCCCGCCGAAGGCCGTCAGGGCCTCGACCACCGCGCGGCAGTCCTCTTCCCGCCCGATGGTGATCCTGAGCGCGTCAGGCAGGCCATAGGCCCCCACCCCGCGCACGATCAGGCCCTTGGAGGCGAGGAAGACTTCGGCTTCGGCCGCCGTGCGGCCCGGTTCGTCAGGGAAGTGGACGAGCAGGAAATTGCCTGCGCTGGGCGTGACCTCGAACCCCGCCCCGCCGATCTGCTGGGTCAGCCAGGCCGCCCATTCAGCGTTGTGACGGCGCGACCGTTCGATGAAATCCCGGTCGGCGATGGCCGCCGCCCCGGCCTCGATGGCCGGCAGGGAGACGTTGAACGGCCCGCGCACCCGGTGCAGCACGTCAATGATCGAGGCCGGGCCATAGGCCCAACCCAGACGAAGGGCGGCGAGGCCGTGGATCTTCGAGAACGTGCGGGTGACGATCACGTCGTCGCGCTCCGCGGCCAGTCTCATGCCCGCGTCGAAGGCCGGGTCGTCGAGATATTCCGCATACGCCCCGTCCAGCACCAGAAGCGTGGTTTCAGGCAGGCCCTCGCGCAGGCGCTCGACCTCGGCGTCGGGGATCCAGGTGCCGGTGGGATTGTTGGGATTGGCCAGGAACACGATGCGGGCGTCGGTCTCGCGCGCCGCCGTGATCATCGCGTCCACGACCGCGCGATGAGCCTTCTCCGGGGCGGAGACCAGCCGCGCGCCCGACTGCAGCGCCACCAGCCCATAGACCAGAAACCCGTACTGGCTCTGGACCACCGTGTCGCCCGGCGCGAGATAGGCCCGGCCGATGAGCTGGAGCAGCTCGTCCGAGCCCGCGCCGCACACGATCCGCTCCGCGTCCAGCCCTTCGGCCTTCGCGATGGCCTCGCGCAGCCTGGTCGCCCCGCCGTCGGGATAGCGGTTCAGGCTGGACGAAGCCGCGGTGAAGGCGTCAGCCGCCTTGGGGCTGCACCCCAGCGGGTTCTCGTTGGACGACAGCTTGACCGCGTCCTTCGGCCCCGAGGCGCCGGGCACGTAAGGGTGGATGTCGAGGATGCCGGGGCGGGGCTGGAGGGTCATTCAGGCTGCCTGTGGTTCGCGCCGCGCGCGGTGGAGGTGTCCCGGTTCGATAGCGCGGGCGCGGCGGCGCCTTCAAGCCGGTTGCGCGCCGTCGCGCCCGCGCCTCCGGGGCGGATCGCGCCGACATGCTTGACCGCCTCGACCAGGATCAGCCCGCCGAAGCCGGGCCAGACCCGTTCGCCCACGGCCTCGAAGCCCCCGGCGGTCTTCTCCCCGCACGCCCAGTTCCACGGCGGGGCGTAGAGCGCGCGCGCCCAGGCCACCGGCTCGAACAGGGCGTCGCCCAGAAGGGTGGAGAGCTGGCCCTTGGAGAAGGGACGGCCATGGCCGAAGGGGGTGGCGTCCGTCCAGGCCCACGCGCCTGCGCGGTGGGCGGCGACGATGACCATGCGGCCCTCGGGCGCCAGCACCCGCCACATCTCGCGCAGCAGGCGCTGCACGCTGCCCGCCTCCTCCAGCGCATGGGCCAGAACGATGCGGTCGAACAGGGCGTCGGGAAAGGGCGTGCGCGCCTCCTCGCCCAGCGCGGTCAGCGATCCGCCCTCTTCGGGCCAGCCCACCGCGCCCTGCTCGGCGGGCATGAAGCACACCGTCCGGCGGGCCTGCTCGCGGAAAGGCTCCAGATACGGTCCGGCGAAGCCGTAGCCGAGCATGTCCAGCCCCTTGGCCTCGGGCCACAGGGCGGTCAGCCGCCGCAGCGCCATCGCGCTGGCCGCCCGGCCCCGCGGGGCGCGGTAGAAGCGGTCGATCCTGGTCGCGTCCGCGCGCATCGCGCCCTCACCCCCCGTGGCCGTTCTCGTGCGGGATGATAGGCTGGCGGCCAGCCCAGGCAAAGGAGCCCGCCCATGCCGCTCGACGTGATCCGCATCCCCGCCCTGTCGGACAATTACGCTTTCCTGATCCGGTGCTCTCAAACCGGCCGGACCGCGGTGATCGACACGCCCGAAGCCGCCCCCATCCTGGCCGGAGCGCGCGAGGCGGGCTGGCGGATCGACGAGATCTGGAACACCCATCACCATGCCGACCATGTCCAGGGCAACGCCGAGATCGCCGATCTGGAGGGCGCGCCCATCACCGCCCCGGACAGCGAGGCCGACCAGATCGGCGCCGTGACGCGCCGGGTCCGCCCCGGCGACCGGATCAGCCTGGGCGCGTGCGAGGCGCAGGTGCTGGATGTGGGCGGGCACACCAAGGGCCACATCGCCTACTGGTTCGATCAGGAGAAAGCCCTGTTCTGCGGCGACTCGCTGTTCGCGCTGGGCTGCGGGCGGATGTTCGAAGGCACGCCTGAGCAGATGCAGGCCGGGCTCGCCCGGCTGCGCGCCCTGCCCGATGACGTGGTGGTGTGGTGCGCGCACGAGTACACCGCCTCGAACGCGAAATTCGCCCTGTCGGTGGACGCGGACAATCCTCAGCTTCGCGCCTATGCCGACGAGGTGTTGGACAGGCGTGGGCGCAGCGAGCCCACCGTGCCCACCACCATGGGCCGGGAGAAGGCGGCCAATCCTTTCCTGCGCTGGGACGACCCGGCGATCCGCGCCCATCTGAATATGGAGGACGCGGACGATGTGGCGGTGTTCGCCGAGCTCCGTCGGCGCAAGGACGGGTTCTGATGCGCGGGGCGGGCGATCTGGGCGTGCAGGAGATCGTGCGCCTGCTGGGCATGGCGCGCCATCCCGAGGGCGGCTGGTATGCGGAGACCTTCCGCGCCGCGCCCGGACCGGACGGACGCGCCACCGGCACGCTGATCTACTATCTGCTCGAAGCGGGCGACGTCTCGGCCTGGCACCGGGTGGACGCCGACGAGATGTGGCTGTGGCATGGGGGCGGCCCGCTGGCGCTCACGATCAGCGAGGACGGACGCGCGGCGCGGTCGCTGCATCTCGGCCCCGATCTGAGGGCCGGGCAGAGACCGCAGGGCGTGGTTCCGAAAGGCGCGTGGCAGACGGCGGAGAGCCTGGGCGCGTACACGCTGGTCAGCTGCGCGGTGGCGCCGGGCTTCGAGTTCTCCGGCTTCGAGCTGGCCCCGCCTGACTGGCGGCCGGGCGCCTAGAATCCCCGTTCGAGCACCCGGCGGATATAGTCCGAGGACGGACGGCCGGCATAGCCGCGCTGGGGGGCGACGCTCACGGTCAGCACGCCGTCGGCGAAGCTCGCGTCGGCGTGGTCGCCCACGCCGATGCGCACGGACCTGAGATCACGCAGGGCGTTGCGGCCCGCCCGCTCGGCGCCGAGGCTGACCAGGGCGGCGGTGTCGGCGAGATATCCGTTCTCGGAGGGATTGCGCTCTACGACTTCGGCCGTGACGTCGTGGCGGCTGAGCCGGGCGAGGGTGTCGGCCATCGTGCGCACCGCGCCCTGCAGCTCGGTCGAGGAGGCGGGATTGGCCGCCAGCGTGTGGGCCGAGCCCAACTCCTCGGCGATCACCCCGTCAGGCTTGTCGGGGGGGAAGAAGGTGGCGCCGCCCAGCGAGGAAAAACGCAGCAGCGCCCGGTCGGTGTCGGTCATCCACACCTCGCCCCCGCCCGAGGCGCGGTTGGAATACACCGCATAGACCTCGCGGCCGCCCTCGGGCCAGATCAGGGCCGGGCTGGCGGAGCGGTCGAAGATGAAGCGTCCGCCGCGGTCGGCGCGCTCGTACCAGACCGCGGTCTGGACACGCCCGTTCTCTCCGCCCGTCAGGCGGTCGAAAGGATTGCTCTGCGCGTGTCCGCTGGCCGCCAGAGACGCCCAGATAAAGGCGCTGAAGACAAGCAGGACGGAAAGTCCTCTGATCATGTCCTCACTGTAATCGTGTTAACGGGGCATTTTTCGGGCGCGCGCAGGGCGGTGTGCTGTCCACCGCAGGCTGTTGCGCATATGTCCCGCCATGGCACGGATCAGACCAGATACTGCCCGCCATTGACCGTCAGGGTGGAACCGGTGACGAAACCCGCGTCGTCGGACGCTAGGAACACCACGCAGCGCGCGATCTCCTCGGCGTCGCCCAGCCGTCCGGCGGGGATCTGCTCGATGATGGACTGGCGCACCGCCTCGGGCACGGCCATGACCATTTCGGTGGCGATATAGCCCGGGCAGATGGCGTTCACGGTGATCCCCTTGCGCGCGCCTTCCAGCGCCAGCGCCTTGGTGAAGCCAATGTCGCCCGCCTTGGCGGCGGAATAGTTCGCCTGGCCGAACTGGCCCTTCTGCCCGTTGATCGAGGAGATGGTGATCACCCGGCCGAAGCCCGCCTCGCGCATGGCGTTCCAGACCGCATGGGTCATGTTGAACACGCCGTTCAGATTGGTGTCGATCACCTCGTGCCACTGCTCCACGCTCATCTTGTGGAACGGGGTGTCGCGGGTGATGCCCGCATTGTTGATCAGCACCTCGACCGGCCCGCCCAGCGCCTTCTCCACCTTCGCCACGCCCTTCGCGCAGGCGTCATGGTCGGCGACCGACCATTTGAAGACGGGGATGGAGGTCTCCTCCTCGAAGGCCTTCGCCGCCTTGTCGTTGCCCGCGTAGTTCGCGGCGACACTGTACCCGGCGTCTTTGAGCGCGATGGCGATGGCCCGGCCTATGCCGCGCGTGCCTCCGGTCACCAGAGCGGTGCGTGACATCCCAAATCCTCCCAATGCGGCCCGTGACCGGGCACGAAATTTTGTGCGCAGCAATCAAGCGCGCGCTTGCAGCAAGACCGCTTGCGCGTCATGGTCTTTTCTAACCGCTGGAGAGGTCGTGTCGATACCGCAAACGACCGGACAAACAAAAAAATCCGCGGAATGTCGCAGCGCCGCACGGGGAGGAAGCCGGATGGCCGGGAAAACAGACAAGATCGTCATCAAGAAGTACGCGAACCGACGTCTCTATGACACGTCGGCGAGCCGATACGTCACGCTGGACCATCTGCGCGAGCTGGTCCGGGCGAACGCCGATTTCGAGGTGGTCGACGCCAAGAGCGGCGAGGACCTGACCCGCGGCGTGCTGGCTCAGATCATCTTCGAGGAGGAGAGCAAGGGCGAGAACCTGCTGCCGGTGGAGTTCCTGCGCCAGCTCATCAAGTTCTACGGCGACTCCATGCAGGCCTTCGTGCCGGGCTATCTGAGCCTGTCCATGGACGGCTTCACGCGCCAGCAGGAGGCCATGCGCGAGAAAATGACCGGATCGCTGGGCACGCCCGCCGCCGGGATGGCGATGTTCGAGGAGCAGGCCAAGCGCAACATGGCCATGTTCGAACAGGCCATGAAGATGTTCACGCCCTTCGCGGGCTCCGGCGCTGCGGGCGCCCCGCCTGCCTCGTCCGCCCCTGAGAAGGAGAGCGGGAAGGAGGAGGTCAAGGCCCTGCGCGACGAGCTGGAGGCCATGCGCGCCAAGCTCGACAAGCTGGCCGGGGACGAGTGAGCCGGGGCGGGCTGTTAACCTCTTGTTAGGAAAGATTGACGGTCGGTAAAGACTGGCCCCATTCTTGCGGTCATGGATTCCATGATCGCGCCCATCGGCTCATATCCGTCCGCCTCCCGCCCCGCCAGGGTGGAACCGGCCTCGCCCTCGGGCGACCGGCGCGGCGACACGCCTGGCCGCTCTCTGGTCCCCGCCGGGCCGCGCCGCGATCACCGTCAGTCCGAACACCGGTCCCGCGAGGACTCCCGCACCGCGGCGCAGAGCTGCGCGGCGGCCGGGGTGTGGGTGCAGGCGGACGCCGCCCCGCGCCGGGGCCTCAGGGCGGACGCCATCGAGCGCCGCCGCTATCAGGCCGCCTACGGCGCGGCCATGAACCTGGCCCCCGCGGCGCGCCCGATCCGGGAGCGCTGCGCATGAGCCGGCTATTCGACGCGCTGACCGTGCTTGGCGTCCTTGTGGTGTTCGTCTGAACGCCTGACCGGCTCGCCCTTGGCGGCCACCGCCGTGCCGATCACCAGCCCCGCGACCGTGTCCAGCAGCGCCATCAGGGTGAGCAGGAAGAAGACCGAGCTGGCGAAGGCCTCCGCCAGCAGGAACAGCAGCAGCCCGATGATGAACACGAAGAAGGACACCGCGTGGCTGAGCACGGTGGCGGCCTTGGGCTGGGCGGACTTGATGACCTCGATGAACAGGAAGACCAGGCCCAGGATCAGGATCAGATCGCCCGGGGACACCTCCCACATCGCCGCGCTGAGCGTGGGCAGGCCGAACAGCGTGCCCGCGCGGACGAACTCCAGCCCGAAGGCCAGCGCCAGGATGGCGTAGACCACCATCGGCAGGGCCATCTTGGGGAAGACCGCGAATGCCTTGCCCGCGATGGCCCAGGCGCCGGGGCCCTTCCGGGCTTTGCGCGCCTCGGCGTCGTCGCGCATCTCCTCGTGCCAGGGGCGCTCGGCGGCAGCGGGACGGGGCTCGGCCTTCGGCTCGGGGCTGGCGTCGGGGGCCTCCTCGACGGGGTCGGAGCCGGGCTGGCCGGCGGCCATGGGCGATTGTCCGGGAGGCGTGGAGGACGGGCCGGTGTCGGTCATGGTCAGGCAGGTCCCTTGCGGCGGGACCGGTCAGGCCCCGAAGATCAGTTCTCGTCCCAACCTTGGCACTTTCTGGCCCGGCTGTTGAGCCACATCACGCCATAGATGTCCGACAGCGAGGCCGCGAGGCGTCCGAAATTGGTGTATTTCGACGTGCCGACCGTCCGCGAGCGATGGCTCACGTCGCGGAACTCGACCGCATAGCCCTCGCGCTTGAACAGGGCGGGCAGGAAGCGGTGCTGGTGGTCGAAGAAGGGCAGCAGCAGATAGGCCTCGCGCCGGAAGGCCTTGATGCCGCAGCCGGTGTCGCGCGCCTCGTCATTGAGCAGGGTCTGGCGGATCGAGTTGCCCACCTTCGAGCCCCATTTCTTCCACGCGCTGTCCTGACGGCCCACGCGCTGGCCGCCCACCATCGCCAGATCGGCCGGAGCGTCGGGGCGGGTCAGGGCGTCGATCAGCTGGGGCAGGTCGACCGGCGGGTTCTGCCCGTCCCCGTCCAGCGTCGCCACGACGGGCGCGCGGGCAGCGAGAACGCCGGTGCGCACGGCGCGCGACTGGCCCGCATTCTTCCGGTGGGTGACCACGCGCAGGGCGGGCAGTTCGGCCTTCGCCGCCATCAGCTCGGCCAGCGTGCCGTCGGTGCTGGCGTCGTTGACGAAGACCATCTCGTAATCACGCCCGTCGAGCACGCCGGCGATCTCATGGGCCAGGCGCGCGGCGTTGCCTTCCTCGTTGTGGACGGGAACGACGATCGAGACGGCGGGTGCGGCCATGGGTGCGGTCCGAAGCTTGCTGCGCGCGCTTGCGGTTGCGCGCGTCCCGTTTCATACCCGTTCACGCGTCCCGCGCCACCGGTTTATGCAAGGCGGGCCGTGACGAAAGGATGCGTGCGCCCGTGCTCGACCGGCTTTCCGCCCGCCTCTCCCGCGGCTTCGCCGCGCCGGTTCTGATCGCCCTGATCGTGCTGATCGCGGCGCTGCCGGGCGTGTTTTCGCTGCCCGTGCTGGACCGCGACGAGGCCCGCTACGCCCAGGCCACCGCCCAGATGCTGGCCACGGACGATTTCGTCTCGATCAATTTCCTCGACGAGGAGCGCAACAAGAAGCCCGTCGGCATCCACTGGATGCAGGCCGCCGCTGTCACCGCGCTGACCGGCGAGGAGGCGCGCCAGATCTGGGCGTATCGCGTGCCGTCGGTGATCGGCGCCCTGCTCGCCGCGCTCGGCACGTTCTGGATCGGACGCAACCTGCTGGGCGCGCGGGGCGGGCTGTTCGCTGGATCGCTGATGGCGGCCACGGTGCTGCTGGGCGCCGAAGCGGGCATCGCCAAGACCGACGCCATGCTGGCGGGCCTGACCACGCTGGCCCTGTTCGCCCTGCTCAGGCTGCGCCGGGGCGCGGACGATCCGACCTTCAAACGCCGCGCCTGGGCGGTCGCCTTCTGGGGGTTCGTCGGGCTGGGTACTCTGGTCAAAGGGCCGGTCACGCCGCTGGCGGCTGGCATGGCGGCAGTTGTGCTGGTCGTGTGGGAGGCTTGGGCCGCCTCCCGCGTCGAGGGCGCGAAATTCTGGCCGTCCCTGAAATCCCAGGCGGGCTGGCTGCGCCCGCTGGCCTTCTGGCCCGGGCCACTGCTGGCGATCCTGATCGTCGTGCCGTGGCTGGTCTCGGTGCAGATCGCCACTGACGGCGCCTTCCTGCGCGAGGCGCTGGGCGATGATCTGGGGCCGAAAATGGTCACCGGCGACGAGGGCCATGGCGGCCCGCCGGGCTATCACCTGCTTCTGATCCCCCTCGCCTTCCTGCCCGCCGTGCTCTTCCTGCCCTCCGGCATCGCCGCGGCGGTCCGGGCGCTCAGAGCGAAGACCGATCTGGCCTTCGCCGCGCGTGTTCTGATCGCGTTCTCCCTGCCGGTCTGGCTGCTGTTCGAGCTCCTGCCCACCAAGCTGCCCCACTATGTCCTGCCCGCTTATCCGGCGCTGGCGGTTCTGTGCGCGTGGGGGATCATGGAATGGGCGCAGACGAAAGCCCTGTGGCGCTGGATCGGGGCGGTGCTGCTGGTTCTGGGCGCGTTCGTGTGGACGGCGGCCTTCGTCTACCTCGCCATCGAGCATGACGGCCCCGCCCCGTTCGCCATCCTCGCAGGTGCAGGGCTGATGGGGCTGGCGGTCTTCGCAGCCCTGGCGAGCGCTCGCGGGGCCGTCCGCGCAGCCCTGCTCGCCGCCATCGCGCTGGGGCTGGTCTGGCATGTGGCGGGGCGGGGCGTGATCGCGCCGATGACCAATCTTTCCCCCGGCCCCGAGGCCGCGCGGCTGGCCGACCAGGAGAACCTGCGCCCGGACCGCGAGCCGGTCTGGTCCACCTACACAGAACCCAGCCTGGTCTTCACCTTCGGCGGCGAAGTCACGCTGCTGGACATCGGCCCCCTGCGCGAGACCCTCGATGCCAGCCAGCCCGGCCTCGTGGTCATCGACCATTCCCGCGCGGGCGAAGAGGACGCCGCCTTCCTGGCCGAACTGGAGCAGACCGCCTGCGCCAGCGCGGGCCTGGAGGGGTATAATTATTCACGCGGACGTCCGGTGCGCCTGACCCTGCACCGCATCGGCCCGTGCACGGAGACCACGCCATGACCCGCGCCATCGAGATCGTCGAAGTCGGCCCCCGAGACGGGCTGCAGAACGACCCGGTCCTGCTCGACACGCCGGTGAAGCTGGAATTCATCGACCGGCTGATCGAGGCGGGGGTGAAGCGCATGGAGGCGGCCAGCTTCGTGCACCCCAAGCTGGTGCCCGCCATGGCGGACTCCGCCGACGTCATGGCCGCCGTGCCCCGCGACCGGGGCGTGGCCTATATCGGGCTGGCCCTGAACGAGCGGGGCATGCGCCGCGCCATCGAATGCGCCTGCGACGAGATCAACTTCGTCATGGTCGCCTCCGAGGGCTTCGGAAAGCGCAATCAGAACGCCACGCCGATGGAGACCGCCGACCTGCTCGACCGCATCGCCATCCTCGCCCATGACGCAGGCATCCCGCTCTCGGCGACCATCTCGGTGGCCTTCGGCGATCCGTTCGACGGCGAGGTGGACCCGGCCATCCTCGGCGAGCTGGCCCGCCGGGCGGTGGCCGCGGGCGCGACCGAGATCGCGCTGGGCGACACCATCGGGGTCGCGGATCCGTGGGACGTGCGCCGCCGCATCGAGACCGTCCGCGAGGCCGCGCCGCAGGCCCGGCTCAGAATGCACTTCCACAACACCCGCAACACCGCGCTGGCGAACGTGTTCGCCGCCGTCGAAGCGGGCGTGGACGTCATCGACGCCAGCGCAGGCGGCATCGGCGGCTGCCCCTTCGCGCCGCGGGCCACCGGCAACGTGGCCACCGAGGACGTGGTCTACATGCTCGAACGGGCGGGCTTCGCCACCGGCATCGATCTGGACCGCATGATCGAGACCGCCCGCTGGCTGGAGGAGACGGCGCTGAAACACCCGATCCAGTCGGGACTGGCCAAGGCGGGGCCGTTTCCGCCGCGCTAGCGTGACTTGCCCAGCGCCACGAAATCACCTGCCAGGCCGCCGCGCGGCTCGCCGTTTTCGCTCAAGGCGGCCTGAATCTGGATGCGCGCCGCGCCGCGACGGTCCAGCGTGCGCACGAACCGGTCCCAGTCCGCGCCGCCGGGCAGCGACGCCCGCGCCTCGGCCTCGCCGATCACCGGCGCGCCGTACTCCATCGTGTTGCGCTGGATGACGATGCGCGCGGCCCGCCCCTCCGCGGTCAGCCGCACATGGACCAGCGCCCACGCCGCCAGTATGCACACCGCCGAGGCGCTGCCTCCGAAAAGGGTCTCGCGGTGATTGATGTTCGGCCCCAGCGGCACGGCGAGCCGCACGGCTTCAGGAGAGGCCTCCCGCACCCGCACGTCCATTGCCTGCGACAGCGGTATGGCCGCCCGCAGATAGCGCTCCAGTTCGACCGGCTCCACTACTCCGCCCCCGAAGCCCGGGCCGCTTCACGCGACGCCTTCCGGCTGCGACGCTCAAACACGCCCAGCTTTCCCAGCACCGTCAGGACGCCGGCGCGCGCCATCACGGCGAGCACGATCAGCGGGCTCAGGATGCCCGCGGCGACCCGCCCGGCGCCCCGGGCATGGGTCAGGAAATAGCGCATCAGCCCGCGCGCCTTGGCCCATTCCACCCGGAACAGGCTGACCTTGCTGGTCGAGCCGTGATGGAACAGTTCCGCGCGGGGCTCGAACACCACCTGCCCGCCCGCGTCCCGCGCCCGGCGGCAGATGTCGAGGTCCTCGACATGCAGGAAATAGCGCTCGTCGAACCCGCCCAGCGCGTCGAACCCGGCCCGGCTCATCATCATGCCCGCGCCCGACACGGCGGGAACGGGCTCGGGACCTTCCGGCACCGGCTCGTGCTCGCGGTGGATGTCGCGCACGGGCAGGACGCGGGAAAGACCGGAGAAGCCCGCCATCGCGCTCAGAAGGGTCAGCTCGCCCCGCCGCGCGCCGCGCTGCTCCGAACCGTCCAGATTGAGGATGCGCGCGCCCGTGATCCACGGCTCGGGCAGATCCGCGCCGGTTTCCGCCAGCCGCGCGGCCGCGCCATGCGGGATCACGGTGTCAGGGTTCAGAAACAGAAGATGGCTGCCCCGCGCCACCCGCGCGCCGATGTTGCAGCCCTTCGAGAAGCCCAGATTGGCGCCTGTATGGATCACCGTCAGCGTCGCTTCGGACGCCGACAGCGCGTCCAGCCGCGCGGCGTCCTCGGGCGGATTGTCGTGGCTGACCACGATCAGTTCGGCGATGTCGGGCGCGTTCAGGCAGGCCGTCACGGCGTCGAACAGGACCGGTCCGGTCCTGTAGCTCACCATCACGGCGCTCACGCTGGGCCGGCCGTCCGTCATCAGTCCTCGCGTCTCACGGGTCGTTCACGGAACGCCCAGATCTTCCACCACGGCGCGCCGGTCAGCGCTTCGGGCGCGGGGTCCCAGCCATGGGTGCCCCAGGGACGGCACCGCCCCACCCGGCCCGCCGCCAGCCAGCCGCCGCGCCACAGCCCGTGCGCGCGGACCGCGTCGGCGGCATAGGCCGAGCAGCTCGGCTCATGGCGGCATCTCACGCCGAAGGCGTGAAACACCGGCGACAGGCCGTAGCGATATACGGCCAGACCCGCCAGCCCTATGCGGGCGAACGGCCCCGGGGCCGCGCTTTTACGGGTCTGGAGGGAATTGTCCATCCTCAGGTCGCAGCCTGATCGTAAGCGGCCAGCCCCGCCTGGAAGGCGAGCAGGATGGAGCCGTGCCGCAGGGGGTAATCGCGCGCGCCTGACAGCGCCTCCAGCGCCGCGAAGCGGCCCTGCGGCGGGGCCGCGCCCTGTTTGAGCATGGCGGTCAGCGCGTCGAGCCCGGCGGCCAGATCATCCCGGTCCGCCCCGATTGCGCCGCGCGCGAAGACGCTGGCCGAAGCCTGGCCCAGCGCGCAGGCCGACACGTCCAGCCCCAGCGCACCGATGCGGCCTTGGGCGTCCAGATCGAGCGCGACCTCCACCTCGGACCCGCAGATGCGCGAGACCTTGCGCGCGCGGCCCGCCGCTCCCGGCAGATCGCCCAGATGCGGGATATCGGCGGCGAGCGCCAGAACGGCGTTCGAATAGGGTCCGGGGGCGGCTTCGGCGGTCATGGCCTCTATGTCCGGCGCCCGCGCGGCGGTTTCAAGGCCCCGCTCAGCGCGCGTCCCCGTTCTCGTCGTCGTCATAGAGGTCGTCCGACCAGTCGTCGCCGTCCTCGTCGTCGTCGTCATCGTCGTCGTCGTCATCGTCGTCTCCGACGAAGCCGTACCCGGCCTGGTCGTCCTCGTCGGCGAAGACAGGCTCGCCCCGACCGATCACCGCGGGCTCGTCGCCCACCGCGTCGTCATCGACATCGTCGGGCCGCCAGATGTCGTCCAGCTCGGCGTTCCAGTAGCCGTCCGCCATTGCGCCGCCCAGCGCCAGCTTGCCGGCCTCGGCCTCGTCATGGGCCGCCACGCCGTAGCTGAGCACCCATTCGCCTTCGTCATTCTCCGCGACGACCAGCACCGCATAACCTTTGAGCGCCATGTCACACCTCCCTGGGACGCCAGATCGTCCCTTCCGGTCCGTCCTCGACGATCACGTCCTTCGCGTCGAGTTCGGCGCGCAGCGCGTCGGCGGCGGCGAAGTCCTTCGCCTTGCGGGCCTCCACCCGCCGCGCGATCAGATCGTCGATGGCCGCGCGCTCGGCAGGGTCGAGCCGGTCGAGCCCGAACCAGGCGTCCGGCTCGTCCTCGAGCAGGCCCAGCAGACGGCCCGCGGCGAGCAGCTCGCCCTTGGCGGCGGCCTGCCCGGCTTCGTCATGGGCCTTGTTCGCCCGGCCCGCGATCTCGAACAGGGCGGCCAGAGCCTTGGGCGTGTTCAGATCATCGCCCAGCGCCGCGAGAACGGAGGGGGGCGGCGCCGCGTCCGCGGCGGGCACGTCCTTGAGCCGCCGCAGCACCCCGTACAGCCGGTCCAGAGACTTGCGCGAGCGCTCCATCAGCAGCTCGTTCCAGTCCAGCGGCGCGCGGTAATGACCCGTCAGCAGGCCATAGCGGATCGCCTCGCCCTTCACGCCGCGCGCCAAGAGGTCGTGCGGCTTGACGATGTTGCCCAGCGACTTGGACATCTTCTCGGAGTCGATGGAGAGAAATCCGTTGTGCAGCCAGTAATTCGCCAGCGGGCGGCCATGGGCGCAGGCCGACTGGGCGATCTCGTTCTCATGGTGGGGGAAGACCAGGTCGATCCCCCCGCCATGAATGTCGATGGTCTCGCCCAGGGTCGCCGCGATCATGGCCGAGCATTCGATGTGCCAGCCGGGACGGCCCGGACCGAACGGGCTCTCCCACACCGGCTCGCCCAGCTTTGAGGGCTTCCACAGCACAAAGTCGGCCGGGTCGCGCTTGTACGGCGCGACCTCGACCCGCGCGCCCGCGATCATCTCGTCCAGCGAGCGGTTGGACAGCTTTCCGTAATCGGGGAAGCTGCCCACCGAGAACAGCACGTGGCCCTCGGCCTCGTAGGCGTGCCCGTCCGCGATCAGCTTTCCGATGAAGGCGATCATCTCGGCCATGTGCCCGGTGGCCGCGGGCTCGATGTCGGGCGGCAGCACGCCCAGCGCGGCGGCGTCCTGGCGGTAAACCTCCGTGAAGCGCCCGGTGATGACGGAGATGTCCACGCCTTCGGCATTGGCGGCGGCGTTGATCTTGTCGTCCACGTCCGTGACGTTGCGCGCATAGACCACGTGGCCCGGCCCGTAGGCGTGACGCAGCACGCGCACCAGCACGTCGAACACCACCGCGGGGCGGAAATTGCCGATATGGGCCGCCGAATAGACCGTGGGGCCGCAGACATAGACCGTCACCCGCGTCGGATCGATGGGCTCGAAGGCGCGCTTGCGCCGGCTGGCGGTGTCGAAAAGGGTCAGTGCGGTCATTGAGGGGCGGTCTTTCACGAAATCTGCAGTGCACGGCTCGCTGCGGCGCGATTGGACGCGAGGCGGCCTTCACGTGTATGTAAAAAATCGCGGGGCCGGTGGAAACCGGCGCCGCGATGCTTATTTTTCAGCCGAGCGCGGACGCCGTCCGCGCCCCGGACTAAGACCCGGCGCTTGAGCGGATTGTCAAGACGGCGACCCGCTCGCGAAGCCGCTGGATCCCAGGACCCGGCACTAGCCCGGACGCACCGCGTCCGGGACCCGTAACGAAAGGATCCGCGTTCCATGGACGCCCTGACCAGCAAGACCGCCCTGGCCACCGCCGGGCAGACCGACATCGACCGCCCCACCCGCGAGCAGGCCGAAGAGGCCGTGCGCACCCTGATCGCGTGGGCCGGGGACGATCCCCGCCGCGAAGGCCTGATCGACACGCCCAAACGCGTGGCGAAAGCCTATCAGGAATGGTTCCGCGGCTACGCGCTCGACCCTGCCAAGGAGCTGGGCCGGGTGTTCGAGGACGTGCAGGGCTATGACGACATGGTCATGCTCACCGACATCGACGTGGAGAGCCATTGCGAGCACCACCTGGCCCCCATCCTGGGCAAGGCATGCGTGGCCTACCTGCCCGACAAGGCGGTGGTGGGCATCTCCAAGATCGCCAAGGTGGTCGAGATCTTCTCCAAGCGTCTGCAGACCCAGGAGACGATGACCGCCCAGATCGCCGACGCGATCAACGACGCCATGCGCCCGCGCGGCGTGGCGGTGTTCGTGGACGCCAAGCATCAGTGCATGACCACGCGCGGGGTGCATCACCCCAACGTGTCGACCATCACGACGACGTTCACAGGCGAGTTTCGAGCCAACCCAGAACTGCGCGACCGTTTTATGAGACTTTGCGAGAAATCACGGGCTTGATCCCCTCACACGCGAATGATCTGAGATAAACTTTCTGTAATACTCGCCCGATCACATTATTGTCGGGTTTGTCTGCACTACTCGGGGGTGGAATGAGGCGGGAACGCTGTTACTAATGGCGCGTTCCCGTTTCACACCGCGCATTGAAGCGCTTCATTTTCCGCAACCGGGAAAGGACCTGTCCATGAAGAAATCGTTCCTCACCGCCGTTCTGGCGTCCACCATGCTCGCCGCCGGCGCCGCCGCGCCCGCCGCTCTCGCCCAGGAAGATGGCGCGATGATGCAGCAGCCCGCTCCGGTGGACTCCGCTGCGGTGACCGATGAGCAGATCAATTCCTTCATCTCCGCAGCTCAGGGCGTGAACATGGTCATCGAGACCTATCAGCCCCAGCTGGAGACCGCCGAAAGCGAAGAAGCTGCCATGGCCGTCCAGCAGGAAGCGCAGGATCAGATGGTTTCCGCGGTCGAGCAGGCCGGCCTCTCCCTTGATGAGTACAACGCCATCGCGGCGGGCTCGCAGTCCGACCCCGAACTGGCCGAGCGCATCAACGCGCAGGCCGAAGCCACGATGGGCCAGCCTCAGTAAGGCGACGGTTCATCCATGACGACGATGCGGGCGGCCCTCAGGGCCGCCCGTTTTCGTTTCAGCCCAGCCGTTCGGGCGCGCTCATGGGCTCCCCGTTTCCGGGGCGGACCCGCCATGCGCTCGCCGCCGAGGCGGTGAAGTCGCGGCTCTTTATGGTGGAGACCGCGATGTGCTCGGCGACCGCCTCGTCCGACCTGAGGGTCAGGACCAGATAGCCCTTCATGTAGGCATCGTTGAGCAGGATGTCGGCGTTGCGGTCCTCGGTCATGCGGCCGAAATTCACGCCGGGCGCGTTGACGGTCTCGAAGGGCGAGGGGCTGGTCACCGAGGTGACGCCGAACTCCACGCCCCGGCGCTCTCCGGCCACGTCGATGAGATCATTGGTCCAGGCGTTGTGGGTGTCCCCTGTCAGCACAAGAAAATCCGCGCCCGCCGCCCGCGCGGCGTCATAAAGCCGCTCGCGGTCAGCGGGGAAGCCATCCCAGGAATCGAGATTGAACGGCACGCCGTGGGCCGTGCGCTGGGCGAACTGCCAGTGGAATTCGCTGGTCAGGCGCATGCCCTGCCGCAGCCACCACGGGGTCTGGGTCATGTAATTCGGCGCCTCGGCGCGGGCCATGAGCACCTGATTGGCCAGAACCCGCCACGGCTTGCCCGCCTGCACGGAGGCGGCGAGCGTCTCGGCGATGAAGCCGCGCTGGTCGTCGCCGATCAGGCGGCGTTCGGGGTCGCCGATCACGTCCTCGCGCCAGCGCCGCACCTGCGCCTGTATCTCCGGGTCGTCGGGATCGCTCTCGGCCGGCACGGGGAAGCTGGAGAAGTCCAGCTCCTCGGAGCGCGCGGTCAGCCGGGTCTCCAGGAAGATCAGGCTCGCCAGATCGCCGATCTCCACCGCGCCATAGCGGTTGATCAGGGTCTCGCCCTCGCGCACGGGCAGCCAGTCGTGATACGCGCGGATCGCCGCGTCCCTGCGCGCGATCCAGTCGCCTTCGGTCCGGGGGTCGTGGTTCTCCGCGCCCGTGACGTGGGAATCGTTGGCCACCTCATGATCGTCCCAGATCGGAATCCACGCCGCCGCGGCCTTGGCGGCCTGAAGGTCGGGATCGAGGCAGTACTGGGCGTGCCGCCGCGCGTAATCGTCCTCGGACACGATCTCGTGGCGCGGTTCGGGCAGGCGGGCGAGGCGCTCGGCGTCCTCGGTGGCGTACCCGCCCATGGCGTATTCGTACAGATAGTCGCCCAGATGAACCATCAGGTCGGCGTCCGCCGTCTCGGCGGCGTGCCGGTAGGCGTTGAAGAAGCCGTTGGGATGGTTTGAGCACGAGAAGGCCGCGATGCGGTATTCGTCCAGCGGCCCCTCGGGCAGCGTCCTGAACCGGCCCGCGGGCGAGGTCTCGCCCCGGCCCCGGAAGCGGTAATGGTGCCAGCGCCCCGCTTGCAGACCCTCCGCGATGGTCTTGACCGGGAAGGCTCCCTCCACAGGAATCACGCCGGGCCGGGCGGCCGCCTCGCCGGTCCAGACGATGTCGGTGAAGTCCGGGTCTGTGGCCACTTCGACGGTCAAAGCGGGTGGCGCGGCGGCCTCGGTGGTGACCGCGGTCCACAGCACGACGCTGTCGGCCCTGGGGTCGCCCGAGGCGACGCCGTGCTTGAACGCGCCCTCCGGCACGGGCAGCGGGTCGTGATGGCGCTCCGCGCAGGCGGCCAGCGCCAGCCCCGCGGCGCCCGCCCCGCCCAGCAGCGCGCCCCGGCGCGTGATCGGTGTGCCCATCATACCCTCCCCGTCATCCCTCGATCATATGCAAGCAGGCCGGACCGCGCGCGGCAAGCGCCCGGTCCGGCCCCGTCCCCCTGACGCCCCCTAGAAGCGCCCGCCGATCCGCACGCCGTACAGGCGCGGCGCGGCGGCGATGAAGGTGGGGATGCCGAAGGCGGACCCGGTGTTGCCCGCGTCGATGAGATATTTCTCGTCGGTCAGGTTCGAGCCGAACAGTTCGGCGTAGAAGCCCTCATCGGCGGTTTCATAACGCACCCGCGCACGCAGCAGGCCATACGCGCCCTGGGTCAGCGCGCCGCCGAACACGTCGTTCTCCTCGTCGAAGAAGATGCGCGACTGCCACGAATAGGACGGCAGCAGCGTCACCGAACCCCAGTCGCCGCGGGCGACCTCGGCCCGCACGCCGATGGAGGCGGCGTGGCGCGGGGCGTAGCGGAAGGTGTTGCCCGCCAGCTCCTGCTCGGACCCGTCGCCGCCCGACCCGTCGAAGGTCGCGTGGTTGTAGGCATAGCTCGCATAGACATCGATCAGGTCGGTCAGCGCGAGGCTGGCCTGGCCCTCGAAGCCGTACTGGGTGGCGTTGCCGGTGTTGTCGACCACGAAGCTGAGTTCATTGGGGTCGAAGCGGGTGGTCTGGAAGTTCTCGTATTCCGAATAGAAGACCGAGCCCGACAGCGTGCCGCGGCCCAGGGTCAGGAAGGCTCCGGCCTCGACCGAATCCACGATCTCGGCGGGGGCCGTGGTGAAGAAGTTGGGCGAGGAACTGTCCAGCGCGATCACGTCGGGGCGACGGCCGCGGGCGTAGCTGGCCCACAGATTGAGATTGTCCGCCGCCTCGTAGCTGGCCGCCAGACGCCAGGTGAAGGCGTCGAAGCTGGCCGACTGGCTGACTTCCGCGCCGCCGGGCGTGGCGGGCAGGATCAGGGTCTGGCCGCCGGTCACGCGGTTGGGGCCGGCCAGGTTGCGGCCATAGCCCGAAGACCGCTTGTCCTCGTAGGTCCAGCGCAGACCGCCGGTCACGCTCAGACGGTCGGTCAGCGCATACGTGGCGTCCGCGAAGATGTCATACGAGGTCGTCTCGCCCCGGTTGGAGGCCTCCTCCTGATAGTCCGGGCGCAGAGGCACCTGCTGGCCGGCGGTCAGGAGGCTGAGGATGGACAGCGGGAAGGGATTGAACGGATCGGTCACCGTCGCCCCGCCCAGCAGCGCCTCGATCTGGGGCACTGTCAGGCCCGCGCCCGCCGCGATGTCGCCGATCAGGAAGGACTGCAGGATCGCCTCGTTGAGCATGACCGGGATGCGCTGGGTCCCGTCCTCGGCGAAGATCAGCCCGCCGACCGAGCCGGTCAGCCGCCCGCCGCCGTCATAGGACAGGCGCAGCTCCTGGCTGAACTGGTCGCCGGTGGCGTCCTCGCCGATGACGACAAGCGGCAGAGCCGAGCCGTCCGGATCGAAGATCTCCACCGAATCGAAGCTGCGCCAGCCGGTGATCGAATTGAGCGTCCAGGCCGGGTTCAGCCGCAGCTCGGCCAGCGCGGTCAGACCCATCACCGTACGGTCCAGCCCCAGCTCGCGCCCGCCCTCGAAGCCGCCGAAGGTCTGCAGCGCGGCGGGGGTGAACGGATCGGTGTCGCCGCCCGGCGCGGGGAAGGTCCCCGACTTGAACGCGGTGCCCGGCGGGGTGTCCTCCTGATAGTTCGCGATGATGTCGAAGCTCAGATACTCGGTGGGCTGGCCGGAGAACACGCCGCGGATGGCCCAGGTCTCCTTGCCCTGCAGATCACGCCCGCCCAGCACGTTCTCGATATGGCCGTCACGCTCGCGCCGCACCGCGGCCAGACGCACGCCATAGCCCTCCTGCAGGCCGTAATTCACATGGCCGGAATAATCGACCTGGCCCAGATTGCCCCACCCGGCGTTGAAGCTGGCGGAGAAGTCGTCCTCGGCCTTGTTCTGGATGATGTTGATGCCGCCGATCAGCGCGCCGCGGCCGAACAGGGTCGGCTGGGGGCCCTTGGCCACCTCGACCCGCTCGATGTCGAACAGCTCCACATACGAGCCGCGCGAGCGGGTGATGGACACCCCGTCCTGGAAGATCGCCACCCGGGTCTCCGCGGTCGCGTCGCCCGAATCGGTGGTGATGCCCCGGATCGAATATCCGGTGTTGTTCGGGCTCTGCTCCTGAACCACCAGGCCGGGCGTGAACAGGGCGAGGCTCTCGAAGTCCTGGATGGCGAGGGTGTCGATAAGCTCGGAATCGAACGCGGCCACATTCACCGGCACGTCGGCGAGAGACTGCTCGCGGAACTGGGTGGTGACGCGGATGACCTCGATCTGGCCCGGCTGGGCGGCGGTTTCAGTGTCGGAACCCCCGCCCGCATGGGCCGCGGCGGGCAGGACCGCCAGCGCGGCGGCGGCGGACAGAAGTCGGGTCTTGAACGTCATGGAACAGCCTCGCGATTTCGAAGCGGCGGGATGGCCGCGTTCAGCGAGCCCTCTACGCGCTGGACGTGACGCTTCCCGCACAGACCCGTGACAGGTATCTGACGCGATGCAGCATGACCGGCGCGCGTTGCATCCGCGCCACGCTCCGTGGGACTGTCCGCCGATGACCGAGACTGACGACATCCGCAACCTGACCGCCGAAGAGGCCGACCAGGGCGAACGCCTGGACCGCTGGATGGCGGCGAACTGGGCCGATCTGTCGCGCTCGCGCTGCAAGGCGCTGGTGGAGGGCGGGCATCTGTCGCTGGACGGCAAACCGCTGAAAGACCCGTCCGCCAAGATGCGCGCAGGGGGCGTCTACACCCTCGTCCTGCCGCCGCTGGAAAGCGCCGTGCCCAAGCCGGAGAACATCCCGCTGGACGTATTGTTCGAGGACGACCACCTGATCGTCATCAACAAGCCGGCGGGCCTGACCGTGCATCCCGGCGCGGGCGCGTGGACGGGCACGCTGGTCCACGCCCTTCTGCATCACTGCGCGGGCAGCCTGTCGGGCATCGGCGGGGTGGAGCGGCCGGGCATCGTGCACCGGCTGGACAAGGACACCTCGGGCGTTCTGGTCGCTGCCAAGACCGACCAGGCCCACCAGAAGCTCTCCAAACAGTTCGCCAAGCACACCGTGGAGCGCGCCTATCTCGCCTTCACCCGCGGCGCGCCCCGGCCCCGCTCAGGCACGGTGGAGACCCGGATCGTGCGTTCCAGCCACGACCGCAAGAAGATGACGGTGGTCGCCGACCCGCATTCCGAGGCGGGCAAGCATGCGGTCACCCATTACGAGACGCTTGAGAAATACGGCCAGGAGCCCGACGCCCCCATCGGAACGCCGCTGGCCGCCCTTGTCGAATGCCGTCTGGAGACCGGGCGCACCCACCAGATCCGGGTGCATATGGGCCATATCGGCCATCCGCTGCTGGGCGATCCGGTCTACGGCAAGGGGCGCGGCACCATGCTCGCCAAGACGCCGGACGGGGAGATATTCAAGGACTTCCGCCGTCAGGCCCTGCACGCGGCGGTGCTGGGCTTCGTCCATCCGGCCACCGGCGAGGACATGCGTTTCGAGACCGAGATGCCCAAGGACCTCGCCCGGCTTCAGGCCTATCTCAAGCGGCTCTAGCGCGCGCCCGGACCGCCACCTTCGACCAGCGCCGCGCCCACAGGATGAACAGGCCCGCGGTGGCGAACATCAGCAGGCCATAGACCGCGGCAGGCACCGCATAGGCGATGTCGCCCAGCATGGTGGAGGCCACCACGATGGCCAGCGTCGCGTTCTGAAGCCCGCATTCCAGCGTCAGGGCGATGCGCTGGCGCATCCTGAGAGCGAGCAGGCTGGCCGCGGCGAAGGCCACGCTCATGGCCGCCACGTTCAGGATCAGCGAGACGATCCCGGCCTCGATGAAGCTGGAGATGATGCTCGCGCCCTCGCTGATCACCGTGGCGAGCACCACCGCGACGAAGACCAGACCCGACAGGAAGCGCGAGCGGCGCTCGAGCGCCAGCGCGAAGCCCGGCGCGATCCGCCGCAGGCCCATGCCGATGCCCACCGGCACCACCGTCAGCAGGAAGATGAGCAGCCCGGTGGTCACCAGCCCGACCTGCGGCGCCTCCGGCCCCATGAACAGGGTCAGCGCGATCATCAGCACGACGGGCACTGTCACCATGGACAGGAGGCTGGTCAGCGCGGTCAGCGAGATCGACAGCGCCACGTCGCCGCGCGCTATGTGGGTGAGCAGGTTGGAGGTCGTCCCCCCCGGGCAGGCCGCCAGCAGCACGATCCCCACCTTCAGCACAGGCGGCGCGGGGATCAGCGCGACGATCAGTATCGCCAGCAGAGGCAGGGAGATGAACTGAAGCGCCGCCCCGGCCATGAAGGCTTTAGGGGCGGCGAAGATGCGGCGGAAGTCCGCAGGCGTCAGCCCGACGCCCAGAGCCAGCATGATGAAGGCGAGCGCGAGCGGGAGCAGTATCTGCGCGAAAATCGATTCCATGGCCGGGAGGCTAGACGGGTTGCATCCGCCCCGTCACCCGCTTTCCGGCCCGGCCTTTCAAAAGACCGTCAGGACATCACCGCCCACACGACGATGAAGGCGACCACGACCAGCACGATGCCGCCGATAAGGGCGTGCTTGACCATGTGATTGGGGGAGGGCTGTCCCTGGCGGGCTTCGTCGCGATCCTTCTCGACCATGAGCGGTGTCTCCTTGCAGCTGTGATCAAGCGGGCGCGTCCTCGCCCGCCCCTCTGACTGACTAACGCGCCAGGGCCCGAACGCGTTCAGCCGAAAGAAGAAAGGAAGTCCTCGAACCGCTTGCCTTTTTCAGGACGAAAGCGCTCGCCGGTCGGCTCCGCCGCCTCGAGCCGGTCCACCCTGAGCGAGCGGAAATCGGACCTGAGCTCGCACCAGATGGTCAGCAGCCAGACCGTGTCGAAGCAGGTCAGGCCCAGCGGACGCCCCACCCGCTCGGTGCGCGCGCCCTTCAGGTCCAGATAGGCGATGGCCAGCTTGCGCCGTTCACGGATCGCCGCGCGCAGGGAGGGCAGGTGCGGCCCGGCCCGGGTCATGGCCTCGGAGGTGTGCGAAACCGCCTGCAGAGGCAGGCGCTGATAACTCTCGCGCCGCTCCTCGCTGAGCACCGCGCCGATCTTGGACGCGGCCCGCTCGGCGGCTTTCGCCAGCGCCTCGTCGCCGCGCGAGGCGACCAGCCGCGCGCCCAGCGCGATGGCGTCCAGCTCGTCGGCGTCGAACTGGAGCGGGGGCAGGAAATATCCCTTCTCCATCTGATAGCCCACGCCCGCCTCGCCCCGGACCGGCGCGCCCATGGCCTGAAGGCTCGCCATGTCGCGGTAAATCGTGCGCGCCGTCACGCCCAGCGCCTCGGCCAGCGTCTCGGCGCTGACCGGCTCGCGGCGGAGCCGCAGCAGGTCGAGAAGAGCGAACAGGCGAAGCGTGCGCATGACCGGCAGATTATAGCGCGCTCCTGACCGAAACTGTCAGCATGATGGAGCTAGCGTCAGTCTCCACCAGACACGAAGGAGCGCGCCATGTCCCCCTGCTGCGAGATCGTCACCTACCGCGTGGAGGCCGCCGGCTCCGCCGACATCGCGCGCGAGCAGGCCCGCGCCGTGCTGTCAGGCTTTGACGGCTTCATCGGCTGGATCGCCTTCACCAGCGAGGACGACGCCCGCGAGCGCGCCGACCTGGTCGCCTGGCAGAGCCGGGAGCATGCCCGGCGCGCCGCCGAGGCGGTGGAGACCGACGCCCGTTTCGCCGCCTTCCGCGCAGGCGTGATCGCGGTGGACCGGATGGACCATTACCGCGCCGTCCCGGCGCCCGGCCCCGAGGTCTGCGCCGATGCGGCCTGACGCCTCACGCCTCGCGCGCCATCACCCAGTCGGAATAGGTCCGGCCGCCCACGTCGAATTCGCGCTCGCCGACCGCCTCGAAGCCCATCTTGCCGTAGAAGGCCAGCGCACGGGCGTTGCCGCGATAGACCCCCAGGAAGACCGCCCGCTTTCCCGCCGCCCGGGCATGGGCCAGCCCCGCCTCCAGCAGGCGGCGGCCCAGCCCCGTGCCGTGAAGCCGCGACAGGGCGTAGATGCGCTTTATCTCGATGTCGTCCGGCCCGGTTGGCACGGGCAGGTCGGGCGCGGTCATGTGCAGATAACCCGCAGGGGCCGCGCCGGGCGCCATCTCGGCCAGCCACAGCGCCTCGTCCGCGCTCGCCAGCGCGGCGGCGTAGACCGCCGGGCTGTGGCGCTCGGCGCAGTGGCGCACGATGGCCGCGCCGTCCACTACGCCCGCATAGCTTTCAAGGAAGGTCGCCGCGCCGATCAGCGCCAGCGCGTTCTCGTCGCCGGGACGGGCGCGGCGGATGTCGGGCGGGGACAGGGTCATGGGCGGCTCTCCTTCGCGGGCGCATGCAGTTTTTCCCGGAACGCGAAAACCGCCAACCGTCTTGAATCAGAAGGAAAACCTGAGCGCCGCGCTGGGTTACCGCTTGTTCACTGGAACACGGCCCTCTCGCAACCGCAGAATATGATACCTAAATAGAGCCCCGGCGCGCTCCCCGCGCGCCAGGGGGAAGGCCCGCATCTCCCCGTTCCCGCGGGTCTTCAGGAGGAAGGCAGGACACTCATGGCCAATGCGTCATCGGTCATTTCCATTTCGCCCGAGGGCGGTCTGTCGCGCTATCTCGCCGAGATCCGCAAGTTTCCCATGCTGGAGAAGGACGAGGAGTTCATGCTGGCCAAGAGCTGGCAGGAACACGAGGATTCGGACGCCGCCCACAGGCTCGTCACCTCCCACCTGCGCCTGGTGGCCAAGATCGCCATGGGCTATCGCGGCTACGGCCTGCCCATCGCCGAGGTGATCTCGGAGGGCAATGTGGGCCTGATGCAGGCGGTCAAGAAATTCGACCCCGACAAGGGCTTCCGACTGGCGACCTATGCCATGTGGTGGATCCGCGCCTCGATCCAGGAATACATCCTGCGCTCGTGGTCGCTGGTGAAGATGGGCACGACCGCCGCGCAGAAGAAGCTGTTCTTCAATCTGCGCCGCATGAAGAGCCAGATGCAGGCCCTCGAAGAGGGCGATCTGCACCCTGATCAGGTCGAGACCATCGCCACCAAGCTGGGCGTGACCGATCAGGATGTGATCTCCATGAACCGGCGCCTGTCCGGACCGGACGCCTCTCTGAACGCCCCCATGCGCCAGGACGGCGACGCGGAATGGCAGGACTGGCTGGCCGATGACGACGCGGCGACCGCCGAGGACACCCTCGCCCAGTCCGACGAGTTCGACAGCCGCATGACCCTGCTGCAGGAGGCCATGGGCCAGCTCAATGAACGCGAGCGCCACATCATCGAGGAGCGCCGCCTGACCGAGGAGCCCAAGACCCTGGAGGATCTGGCCGGCGTGTACGGCGTCAGCCGCGAACGCATCCGCCAGATCGAGGTCCGGGCCTTCGACAAGCTGCAGACCGAAATGAAGCGCCTCGCCACCGATCGGGGTCTGGTCGCGGCCTGAGGGACGGACTTCACGATCAATTGAAAAGGCCCGCCTCTCGAGGCGGGCCTTGTTCGTTTCAGGCGAGCTCTTCAGGGAGCGGTTCGATCTTTTTCGAGTTGCGCACGATCCCCATCGCCAGGCAGAGCTGGGCGGCGAAATACGTCGTCCAGATCGCGAACGCGCCCCAGTCCAGCCCCGCCACCACGTGCAGCTCGCGGAACAGGCGCGCGGCGAGGATGGTGTCGGAGATCAGGAAGAGCAGCGCCCCGGCCAGGATCAGGCGCGGTCCCTTCACGAAGGCCGCGCTGACCGCCATCAGCACGATGACGGCCAGATACGCCATGACGGGCGTGGTGATGGCGCCCGTCGCGGGGGCCAGCCACCAGGCCATGGCGCCGCCGAAGGCGATCAGCGCGATCGCGAGGATCACGCCGTCACGCCGCAGCCCGTCACGCAGGATGAAGCGGGCGAAGATGGCCGCATAAACCAGATGCGCCGCGCCGAAGAGCATGATGCCCCATTCAAGCTGGGGCGGGCTGACTTCCAGCGCGAAGTCCCCGCCCGCGCTGAGCAGCAGGGCGAGGGTCAGGATCGGCGCCCGGCTGAACGCGGCGTAGAAGGCCAGCATGAGGATGCCGGTCACCTTGACCAGCGGCAGCAGGCCCGCGCCGGGGGAGACCTGATTGAGCAGCAGGTAGACGAGCCCGCCCAGGATCGCGACCCACAGATAGGCTTTCGGCGCCCAGTCGGGGATCAGGGGTTCACGATACTCCTCGCGATAGGCCATAATCTCGTCCTTGAACCGCTTTTGATTGATCCGCCGCGCGCAAGGCTAAAACCTTCGGCGCGCGAGCCAAAATGTTTTTGCGTCCGTTCCGGCGGCCGGGGGGACCCGCCGGGGCGAAAAGGGGAGACGACGCCCGATGAAGACCGCCTTCACTCTCGCCGCCGCGGGGGCGGCCCTGCTTGCCGCATCCGCCGTCGCAGAAGAGTCCGAGCATATCGCCGACCTGCCCGCCCCGCTCTACGAGCTGCTCGAGGCGGCGTCTGAAAGCAGCGCGGAGAACCGGTTCGCCGACGCGGTGCGTCTTCTGTCCCTTACCCAGCCCCCTGAAACGATCCTGACCGCCGCCGCCCGTCTGGGCCGCGAGGGCGAGGCCCGCGCCGCGCTGGGACTGGGCCCCGCCCCGGTGGACATGGGGATGCAGGTGGCGGTCATCGACGATCTGGGCATGCCCCCGATGGTCTATCAGGCGGCTCCGCCCGAGCCTGAGGACGAAAGCGGCGGCTGGCTCCAGGCGCCCGCCGCCGTCACCGTGGCCCTCGCCGAGACCATCGCCTCAGGCCGGTTCGCGCTTTGGTCGGGGCGGATCAATGCCGGTCTGCGCTTTGATTCGGGCAATACCGACCGGCAGGATTACACCGTCGGGCTGGAGGCCAATCGCGAGCTGTCCGGCTGGGGTTTCCGCGGCACGCTCGATTACGCCTATTCGGAAGTGAACGAGCTGGTGGGCCGGGACTGGTTCCGCGCCCGTGCCCGTGGTGAGCGCGAGGCGGGCGAGCGCTTCACAGGCTACGCGACCACCGAATATGAGCGGGACGTGCCCGCCAGCGCGGACTGGACCGCCTTCCTCGGCGGCGGCGTGGGCTACCGGGCGCTCCGCGGCGAGCCCCAAACCCTCACCCTGCGGGCAGGTCCCGGCATGCGCTTCATTCAGGAGCCGGGCCACGGGCGGCAGGACATCCCCGCGCTGGATCTGGGCGCGGACTACATGGCCCGCATCACCGAATCGATCACCTTCACGTCCGAATCCAACGTGCTGGTCTCCGAGATCGGCCGGGCGGACCAGCAGTTCTCGCTCAATTCGGCGCTGAACGAGTGGTGGTCGGTCCAGCTCAAGCATCATTACCGCTACGAATTCGATCCCCAGCCGGGCTTCGGCAGCACCGACCAGCGCACCGACATCTCCATCGTGCGCGAGTTCTAGCGCGCCTTGGACTGCGCGCCCGGCTTCTCGGAAGCCGGGGGCTCGGCCTCATGCCCGATCCGCCCCGTGGCGAAGTCGGCCAGCCGGTCCATCCAGCCCGACGACAGGGCGGCGATGTAGATGTGCGGGCCGTCCGGATCCCGGCGGAAGTTGGAATCGGTAGCCACCACCGCCCAGCCGTCCCCGTCCCGGATCATGAAGGGCGAGCCGGAATCGCCCTTCGTGGTGTCGCAGTCATGGGCCATGGTCCGGTCGGAGCCCACCTCCAGCGCCCGGCATCCGGCATTGCCAGACAGGCTGTCGCCGGTGTCCCACGAATAGCCCGCCTGAAATATCTCCGCCTCCAGCGCCGCCTGCCCCATCGCCGCGAGATCCGCCACGCCCAGATGACCAAGCGCGTCGCCCAGCGGCGCGTCCAGGCGCAGCAGCGCCCAGTCGGTCCCGTCGATCTCGTCGGTGCCGTCGAAGCGGGCCTCGTCCCAGTTCTCGTCGATCAGCCATGCCATCGTGCGCGCGCTGACCGGGCCGTCAGCGAGACCGTCTCCGGTCGTGAACAGCGCCCCGGTCCGCACCCGGCCCTCGCCATGGATGCAGTGGGCGGCGGTCACGATCACGTCCGTCGCCACCAGGCTGGCCGTGCAGGTCCCGCCATCGCCCGCCTCCAGCCGCCCGATCACGCTCCACGGGAAGGCGCCGGTGTCCATCAGCTCCCGGTCGTCATGGCCGAAGAAGTGGTCAAGGATGGTCATCGGCCGTTCCCGCCCGTGACAGTCCGCCCGGTCGGTGCGCGCCTCGCACAGCCCCGTGCCGATGCCCGGCTCGTCGCACACGCCGTCAAAGGCGTGCGGGCAGGAATCGTCGGTGAAGCGCAGATGGGCGATGGCGCCGCAGTCGGTCCGGTCCGTGCCCTGCGTGCACGCGCCGGCGCCGATGCGCGGCTCGTCGCATTCCCCGTCATTGGCCCACTGGCAGCTGTCGTCCTCGACCTCCAGCACCAGCCTCCAGCAGTCTGAAAAATCGGTCCCTTCAGGGCACGCGCCCGTGCCGATCCCCGGCTCGTCGCATTCGCCGTCATTCGCCCACTGGCAGGAATCGTCGCCCGTGAAGGGCGAGCTGGCCGGTTCGGGTTTCACCGCGGGGATGAGCCAGGCCGCCAGTTCCCGCGCGCTCAGGCGCTCGGCCGTCTGCGCGGCGGCGGGAATGGCGCAGGCCAGCGCGATCAGGGCGGCGAAAAGGGCTCTCATCGGCGATGTTGTGCAACGCCGCGCGGCAGGCGGCAAGCGCCGCTTTTCCTTCCTCCGGCGGGTGAACGTCCGATGAAACGTCCAGCCAGCGCCGGTTCAGGCGCCACGGCCCATCATCGCGTCATGACCGGCATTTTCCGCCGATCAGATCAAGGAAAGGAGACCCGTCATGGTCAAGCTCGCAACCGTGTTCGCCGCCGCCGCGCTGAGCGTGGCCGGCGCGGCCGTCGCCGCTCCGCCCGCCCAGGCCCAGCTTCAGATCCAGATTCAATCCTGGTCCTCCGGCCCGGCCCACAATTATCGCGGACCCCAGCGCCGCGCCGCGCCGCAGGGCTATTTCACCCTGAACGCCCAGGCCTGCGCGCCGCTGCGCGATTACTACGCCCGCCCCGGGCGGGGCGCCCCGCCCTGGGCGCACAGCCGCGGGCGCGGCGAGACCGTGCGCTGCTCCTCCGGCGCCTTCCAGTACGTCGCGACCCGCGCCGATCTCCGCAACGGGTATGACGCCCGCCGGATGAGCGCGAACAGCGCCCGCTGGGACGCGCGCACGAACCAGTTCGTGGTCGACACCCGTCAGGGCGCGGTGCCGGTGCGGATCGTGAACGTGCCGCGCCAGCACTACGCCTGGCGGCGCTAGAGCCTGATCACGCCGTCAAGGAAGAGCCGGGCGGTCCCGACCAGACCGACCCGGCCTTCCGCCGCCCGGTTCTCCACCGTCAGCGAGCCCGGGCGCGGGCCGATCTGGCGCGCGCTCAGACGATCCCGCCCGAGCCTCTGCGCCCAGTAGGGCGCGAGCGTGCAGTGGGCCGAGCCCGTCACCGGGTCCTCTGAAATTCCCGCGGCGGGGCAGAAGAAGCGCGAGACGATGTCCGCGCTGTCGCCCTTCGCGGTCGCCAGCACGTTCACCCCGGCCTTCGCCAGAACGCCGCCGTCAGGATCGAGCCCGGCGATCTTCGCCTCGCTCTCATAGACCAGCATCTGATAGCGCGAGCCGTGGATGCGCTCGAGGTCCCAGACCTCCAGCGGATCGCCTGCGCCCATGGCCCGCACGATCTCCGCGTCCGGCTCGGCGGGCGTGAACCCCACCGCGGGGAAATCCATCACGAACCGGTCGCCCGACCGGGAGACCTCCAGCCGGCCCGACAGCGTGTCGAAGCGAGCCGCGGGGCCGCTCACCCGTCCGGTGTCGAACAGCCACGCCGCGCTCGCCATGGTCGCGTGCCCGCACAGATCGACCTCATGGCCGGGCGTGAACCAGCGCAGATTCCACAGATCGGGCTCGCCGGCCTCGATCAGATAGGCGGTCTCGGACAGATTGTTCGACCGCGCGATCCCCAGCAGGTCCGCGTCGTCCAGCGGCGCGTCCAGCAGCATCACCCCCGCCGGGTTGCCGGTGTGGGGGCGCTCTCCGTCGGGAAAGGCATGCAGTTCCGCATAAGGGTGATCCGCCATCACCGCCTCGCGATCACGGCGGTCTCCGCATCCGCGGACGGGGCCTCGGCGGCGTAGCGGGCGAAATAGTCCAGCGCCTCCTGCGGCGTGCGCTCGCGCGCGGTGCGCCATTCGGCGGACGTGCCGCGATTGACGATGCGCCCTTCAGCGTCCGCGACCACCACGGTGGGCACGCCTTCGAGCTCGGCGAAGCCGAAGCGGGCGGCAACGTCCATGTTGCGGTCATACCGGCCCACATCGACCTTCACGACCTCATAGGTGGCGTCCAGCCAGTCGGCGAATTCAGGAATCTCCATGAAGCCCGACAGGATGCGGCAGTCAGGGCACCAGTTGCCGCCGAACAGGACCAGCACCCGCGTGCCGCGCTCGGAGGCCCGGGCGAAGGCCGCGTCCACGTCAGCCCCGGCGTCGCGCTCGGCGGAATACGGTTCGTCGGGCGCGATGATCCGGGCGTCTTCAGGCAGCAGCGGGCGGTCGGCCATGGTGGGCATGTCTCCGGTCTGGGGGCCGCACGCTGCCAGAAAGGCGAAGGCGGCGGCAAGGGCGATGCGGCGCATGGGCGGTCTCCAGGGCGGTCCTGTCAGCCAAGGCCAGTTAGGACGCAGCCGCAGCAATTGCCAGTGCTCAGCGAAAAATCACGCGCCGATCAGGTCCAGCGCGATTTCATGCAGAACCCGCTCCTGCCGGGTGAAACCGGTCGCACGCTCGCGCGGCGGGTAGCGCACCTGGGCGTCGAGCCCGGTGACGAAATACGCGAAGCTCCACCGCCCGTCCGGCGTGGTCCAGGCGCCGCCGTGAAAGCCGTAGGCCTGCCCCGGATGGCCGATCAGCCCTCCTTCGATCCCCGCCTCCCGCTCACGCAGGATCTGCGGACCCGTTCCCCAGACCTCCGCCGTCCCCGACCCTTCCCAGACCGGCTCGGCCAGCGCCTCGCCCGGCCCGTTCCGGGCGAAGGCGCGCGCCAGACGCGCCATCTCCGACACCGGCGCCCGCCAGCCGCCCTGGGGCGAGAACATCGTGCCGTTCGAGCCCGGCTCGTAATCGGCGATGTCGAAGCCCGGCTCGGCGAGCACCACCGTGGCGCGGCCCTCCAGCACGTCCGCGTCGTCGGCCTGGGCGATCCAGCGCCCGTCCTCGCGGCGATAGAGCGTGGCCCCCGCCCAGCGGTCATACCCCTCCACACCCGACCAGCCGAAGCCGGTGTGATAGAGCCCCAGCGGGAACAGCGCGTAGGTGCGCGCCAGCCGGTCGAACCGCTCTCCCGCCGCCGCCTCCAGCGCCGACGCCGCCAGCCCATAGCCCAGATTGCAGTAGCCGAAGCCCCGGCCCGGCGGATGCAGGGCGAAATTCTCCTCGCCCACCAGCGTTTCGATCCGCCCCGGGCTGTCGACCCAGTACGGCATGCGGTCGCGCAGCGAGCTGGTGTGAGACAGCAGCATCCGCGCTGTGATCTCGCGGGAGCGGTGGGCGGGATTGCGCAGCTCGAACCCCAGCAGGTCCGAGACGTCCGCATCCAGATCGAACCGGCCCTCGGCGGCCATGGACTGCGCGGTCAGCGCTGTGGCGAGCTTGGAGATCGAGGCCGCCCGCACATGGGTCAGGGTGGACAGCGGGATGAAGGGGTTGCGTCCGTCGGGCTGGAAGCGCGCCGTGCCCGCGGCTTCGGCGAGATATGGCCTGCCGTCGCGCAGCACCGACAGGGCGGCGCCGGGCGCGCTGAGCGCGCGGATGGCGGTCTCCAGACGGGCGCGCAGGCGGTCGCCGTTCGCGCCGCCCCCCCCGCAGCCGGACATGAGAAGGCCGGCGGCGGCCCCGCCGGCCTTCAATATGTCGCGCCGGAGCACGCCTCCCGGACCCCGCTCCCGCCGGTTACTCGGCCTGGCCGGGCACGTGCAGGGTGCGCTTGGACGAGCGCCACTGGTCGAAGCTGGCCCACACGCCTTCGTCGCCGTGCCAGTCGCCCTTGGTCGCGCCCTTGGAGTATTCGGTGGCCCGCGCCTCGAAGAAGTTGGCGTGCTCGACCCCGTTCAGGATCTCGGTCAGCCACGGGATCGGATGCTCCTTCACCCCGTAGATGGCCGGCAGCTTGAGCTGCTTCATCCGCCAGTCCGCGATGTAGCGGATATAGGCCTTGATGTCCTCGGGCGTCATGCCCTCCACGCTGCCCGCCTCGAAGGCCAGTTCGATGAACTTGTCCTCGAGCTGGACCACGGTCTTGCAGCAGTCGGCGATGTCGTCCTTGACCCCTTGCGTCAGCGCGCCGCTCTCCTCGGCGAAGGTGTGGAACATCTTCATCATGCCCTCGCAGTGCAGCGACTCGTCGCGCACCGACCAGGACACGATCTGACCCATCCCCTTCATCTTGTTGAAGCGCGGGAAGTTCATCAGCATCGCGAAGCTGGCGAACAGCTGCAGCCCCTCGGTGAAGCCGCCGAACACCGCCATCGAGGTGAGGATGTCGCGGTCGGTCTCCACGCCGAACCTGCCCAGATAGTCGTGCTTGGCCGACATCTCCTGGTACTCCATGAAGGCGGAGAACTCGGTGTCGGGCATGCCGATGGTTTCAAGCAGCAGCGCGTAGGCCGCGATGTGGACCGTCTCCATGTTGGAGAAGGCCGCGAGCATCATGCGCACCTCTACCGGTTTGAAGAGCGGCATGTAGTTTTCCATGTAGTTGGCGCCGACCTCGACGTCCGACTGGGTGAAGAAGCGGAAGATCTGCGTCAGCAGATTGCGCTCCTTGTCGTCCAGCTTGGCCGCCCAGTCCTTGCAGTCCTCGCCCAGCGGCACCTCTTCGGGCAGCCAGTGGACCTGCTGCTGGATCTTCCAGAAGTCATAGGCCCACGGATAGCGGAAGGGCTTGTAGGAATGGCTCGTGGTGAGCAGTCCGGGGCGGTCGCTGGAAACAAGGGTCATGGCGGGCGGGTCCTGATGGCGGTGCGGAATCGCGCCGGTCATCGTCGGCGCGCACGGTCGAGGTCGCAAGTCACATATGCGGGGCGGCGGTGATCGGCCACCCGCGAGAGCGACTCGCGAACCTCAACATATTGTGGTCAACGCCACATGAACGTCCACCTGTTGTGCATCGTCTGAGGCGGTTTTCCTCAGATTCGCGCACCGGGAAGGGCCGTCACTCCGGCGCGCCCTCGACCGCGTCCACCGGGTCCTCAAACGCGATGAACAGCACGCACGCCTCCTCCGACACGCACTCGGCCGAGTGCGGCAGCCGGGCGGGCATGTAGGCGTAATCGCCCGTGTGGAGGGTCACCGCGTCCTGTCCGTCGGTGTCGATGCTCATCTGCCCGGAGACCAGCACCATGCGCTCGGCGGAGCTGTGCCAGTGGCGGATCGCGGTGGCGCCGCCGGGAAGGCGGAAGAAGACATCGGCGTTGCGCTGTCCCGGATCGCCCTGGAGCACGGCCAGACCGCATCCCTCGGGCATGAAGCCGGGGCAGTCCGCCCATTCCAGCGCCGGATCGTCGGCCTGGCGCGTGAACGCCTGGTCGGGCTGCGCCAGCGCGGGCGCGGTGAGCATGGCGGCGGCGGCGAACGTCAGGGCCATGCGGCATGACAGGGTCATCGGTCGTCTCCTTGATCGTTTCGTTCAGTCATGCCGGGAAGGATCGGCCCGGACCCCGGGCCTGTCTTGTCGCCGGGGGAAGCCCGGTGCGGCACGGGGCGCAGCCGGGACCGGAATCGGGCCTTGCAGCCGCCGCTGAGAAAAACTGTTTGACCCAACATAAGGATATCTTTATATCCAAATACGCGCCGATTTGAGCTTCAGCTTGCGGGCGCGGAACAAATGCGGCTAAAGCGAAGCGGTGACATGAAGACGGATTTTCCGGGCCGCAGCCCGTTCCCCCGCCGCCTTCCGCCACCCTTCCCCTGATCGGCGCGCCGCCCGTTCCGCTCCCCGTTTCAACAGACGGAGACCGGTCATGACCGCCCTCGCCATCCAGCCCCGCCCGCCCGCGCCCGCTCTCACGGCCCGTCCGATGCGCGCGATCATGCTGGGCTGCGGCGTGGTGGGCGGCGGCGTCGCCCACCGGCTGCCCGCCTCGGTGCGGCTCGAAGGCGTGCTCGTCACCGGAAAGCGCTGCGATCTGCCCTACGGCGTGCCGGTCTACACCGATCTGGACGCGGTGCTGGCGCTCAAACCCGATCTGGTCATCGAGGCCCTGCCCGGCGGCGCCTTCGCCGAAGCCGCGCTGGAACGCGCGGTGGCGCAGGGCTGCCACGTGGTCACCGCCAACAAGGACGTCGCCGCCCGCCGCCCCGACCTGGCCCGTCAGGCCGCCGCCAAAGGCCGGGGTTTCGTGTACTCGGCCGCCGTGGGCGGAGGCGTGCCCGTCATCGAGACCATCGCGAAGCTGGTTCAGAAGGGCGAAGAGATCGACCGCGTGCGCGGCGTGCTGAACGGCACCTCGAACTTCGTGCTCGACCGTCTGGCCGCGGGCGAGAGCCTGGGCACCGCCGTGAAGGCCGCGCAGGACGCAGGCTTCGCCGAAGCCGATCCCAGCGCGGATCTGGACGGCGTCGACGCGGCCAACAAGCTGGCCCTGATCGCCCGGACGGCCTGGGGGATCGATCTCGACCCCGCCAGCATCTCCCGCCAGTCCATCCGCGACCTGCCCGAAGGCCTGCCCGCCAAGGCCGCGCGCGAAGGCAAGCGCGTGCGCCAGGTCGGCCATCTGGCCCGCCACGCGGGCGGCGTCCACGCCGCGGTGCGGCTGGAGACGGTGGATCTGGACGATCCGGTCTCCCGCGCGCGGCTGGAAGGCAACTGCGTGGTGGTCAGCCCCGTGCGCGGCTATCCGGTGATCCTGTCGGGCAAGGGCGCGGGCCGCGCGCCCACCGCCGCCAGCGTGCTGGGCGACATCAAGCGCCTTTGCGCCGTATGTTGACCGAAGCCTTGCAGACCGCCGAGCACGTCGCGGCGCTGGAGCTTGAGAGCGGCGCCTGGGTGGAGGCGAAGGGACGGGTGTTCGGCCCGCCTGGCGCCCCGCCCGTCATCGTGCTGGGCGGCATCTCCGCCTCGCGGCGGCTGATCGCGGACGAGACCGGCGACGGCTGGTGGCCCGGCATCGCCGGGCCGGGCCTCGCTTTGTGTCCCGAGCGCCAGCGCCTGCTGTCCTTCGACTTCCTGGCCGAGGACGCCGCCCCCTTCCCCACCGCCAACGACCAGGCCGAGGCTCTGATCGCGCTGGCCGACGCGGCGGGGTTCGACCGTTTCGCCATCGTGGGCGCCTCCTATGGCGGCACGATCGCGCTGGCCATCGCCGCCAAGGCGCCCGACCGGGTCGCCCGGCTGGACGTGCTGTGCGCGGCCCACCGGCCCCATCCCATGACCACCGCCCTGCGCTCGATCCAGCGAGACATCGTCCGCTTCGGGCTGGCGCGCGGGGACGGCGCGGGCGGGGTGGATCTGGCCCGCCGCATCGCCATGACCACCTATCGCACCCATGACGAGTTCGAAGCCCGCTTCCACGATCCCGAGCCGGGCAGCCGGGACGCGGACGGGGTGGAGGCCTATCTCGCCGCCCGCGGCGCGGACTACGCCGCCCGCACCAGCCCCGAGCGCTTCCTCGCCCTGTCTCGCTCCATGGACGCGGTGCAGATCGATCTCAGCCGCATCACCGCCCCCGCCCGCTTCCTCGCCTTCCGCGAGGACCGTCTGGCGCCGCTGAGCGACATCGAGGAGACCGCGGCCAACATCCCCGGCGCCACCGTGACCGCGGTGTCCAGCCTTTACGGCCATGACGGCTTCCTCAAGGAGGCCGGCGCGGTCACGCAGTTTCTCAAGGAGGGCTCATGACCGCCCGTCCCAAGCCCGGTCTCGACACCCGCGCCGCCCGCGCGGGGATCAACGCCGATCCCGGCCATGGCGCGGTGGTCGCGCCCATCTCGGTTTCGGCCACCTATGTGCGCGAGGACGCCGCCGCCCCCGGTCCCCACGACTACGCCCGCACCTCCAATCCCGGCCGCGCCCTGCTGGCCGAGGCGGTCGCCGGGCTGGAAGGCGCGGCGGGCGCGGTGGCGACCGCCTCGGGCATGGCGGCCATCGACCTGCTGCTCAACGATCTGCCAGGGGGCGCACGCATCGTGGCGGCCCATGACTGCTATGGCGGCGCCCAGCGCCTGTTCAACGCCCGCGCGGCGGGCGGACGGTTCGAGATCGTCTATGCCGACTGCACCGATCTGGAGGCCCTGAAGACCGCCCTCGCCCCCGGCGCGGCCCTGCTCTTTCTCGAAACCCCCTCCAACCCGCGCCTGCGGATCACCGACATCCAGGCGGCGTCCGATCTCGGTCACGAAGCCGGGGCGCTGGTGGCGGTGGACAACACGGTGCTGTCGCCCGCCCTGCAGAGGCCGCTGGAGCTGGGCGCGGACGTGACCGTCAGTTCCCTGACCAAGCTCATCAACGGCCATTCGGACATGATCGGCGGCGTGCTGTGCGCCAAAGACCCCGAGGCGGTCGAGCGCCATCGCTGGTGGGCGAACGCGGCCGGAACGGGTCTCGCCGCCTTCGACGCCTTCCTGGGCATGCGCGGCCTGCGCACCCTGCCGCTCAGGGCCCGCGCGCAGTCGGATACCGCGCTGGAACTCGCCCGGCGGCTCGACGCGCACCCCAGCGTGCGCCGGGTCGACCATCCCGGCCTTGAAAGCCATCCCGGCCACGCGCTCGCGAAACGCCAACAGTCAGGTTTCGGCCCTTTGCTGAGCATCGAGATCGAGGGCGACGCGCACGCCTTCGTTCAGAGGCTGGAGGTCTTCACCCTCGCCCAGTCGCTGGGCGGCGCGGAATCGCTGGTCTCCATCCCCGCCCTGATGACCCATGCCGCCATGAGCCCCGAAGCCCGCGCGACCGCAGGCATCGCGGACAGCCTGATCCGGCTGAGCGCGGGGCTGGAGGATGTGGAGGATCTGTGGGCCGATCTGGACGCGGCGCTGAGAGCCGCCTAGCGGCGCATGGTCAGGGTGAAGGCGGCGAAGTCCTCCACCGTCTCCCACGACTGCGCGGGCAGGGAGAATTCGGTCTCGCGGCGCACATAGGCGACCGACAGGTCCGCCGGGCCCATCCGCATCGCGACCCCCGCCTGCGCGTCGCCGACCATGGCGTAGGGGGAGAAGGCGACGGCGGAATTGAGATTCGCGCCCTGGCGCGGATTGTAGAGCAGGGCCTGACGATCAGCCCCGGCGAAGAACCACCAGGCGGGTTTCGAGCCATAATCATCGCGCAGATAGCGGCCCACCTTCAGGGTGGCACCCGCCTCCAGCGCGGGGCCTTGCGAGCCCATGCCCAGACCTGCCCGCGGCGTCACGCCCACGTCCAGACCCGAGCCGCTCGCCGCCGAGTTCATCCGGCCTTGATAGCGCACGGCCATGTTGCGCGGGCGGTCCCGTTCCCGGCCCAGCATGGCTTCGGAATAGTCCGGCGACTGGAAGGCCAGCAGACGGTCGGGCGCGGCGCCGTCATGCAGGCTGACCGAGAACTGGCCGCCGCTGGCCGTGGTGGCGACCACCGCGCGGCGTCCGTCGAAGGCGGCCAGGCTGTCGCGCTGGTCCGGCGACATGCGGGTGAGGAGGCCCGAGCGGGCGAAGCTCAGCGCTGCGGCATCGTCGGAAGGGGCGTCGGAGAACGCGGTGAAATCCGTGGCTGCGGCGAAATCGGCCCGGGGCGCGAGAGACAGGCCCGGTCCCGGCGCGGCGTTCATCTCTTCGAGAAGGGGGCCGATGATGACGGCGCGGGTCTGTTCGTTGGCAGGCTCCGCGGCGGAAGACGCGGACGCGCAGGCCGCCGCGGCGAGCATGCCTGCCGCCGTCAGCGTGAGCGTATCCTTGGCGCAATTCCCCAGCACGGCGTGCCTCACATTCAAGACTCCCCTCCTGAACGCGCCGTCACCTTATCAGGTTCAATCGCCTTTCGCGCGTGTTTTCTGCTGCATGGATTCAATGCGACGGGGCTGAACGCGGTCAGGGAAATCAGATCGTTAATGCACGCGGCCAGGCCCATGAAAAACCCCGGAGACTGCCGCCTCCGGGGTTCTTTGATCTACCTGAGGTGGAGCCTCACTGACAGGCGAGGCATTCCTCGTATTCGGTCTTGGCGGCCGCCTGCATGGAGGCCTGCGCGCCGTCCTTGTCCGCAGCCCCCGCGTAGGAGGCGCGCTGGACTGATTTGGAGCGGCAGTAATACAGCGACTTGATGCCCTTCTCCCAGGCGGTCCAGTGGAGCATGTGCAGGTCCCATTTATCGACGTCGCCGGGCAGGAAGACATTCAGCGACTGGGCCTGGCAGATGTACTCGGTGCGGTCGCCGGCGTGCTCGATCACCCAGCGCTGGTCTAGCTCGAAGGCGGTCTTGAACACGTCCTTCTCGTCCTGGCTCAGGCAGTCGAGATGCTGCACCGAGCCCTCGTGCTCCAGGATCGAGGACCACACGGTCGCGGTGTTCTCGCCCTTCTCCTCGAGAAGCTTCTCCAGGAAGGGATTCTTGACCGTGAACGAGCCCGACAGGGTCTTGTGGGTGTACACGTTCGCCGGGATCGGCTCGATGCCCGCGCTGGTGCCCCCGCAGATGATCGAGATCGAGGCGGTCGGCGCGATGGCCAGCTTGTGCGAGAAGCGCGCCTTGACCCCGCTCTCGGCGGCGTCCGGGCAGGCCCCGCGCTCGTCGGCGAGCTTGACCGAGGCCCGGTCCGCGCCCTGGCGCAGATGCTTGAACATCTTCTTGTTCCAGACCGCGGCCATGGCGGATTCGAACGGGATGTTCATCGCCTGCAGGAAGGAGTGGTAGCCCATCAGGCCCAGACCCACCGAGCGCTCGCGCATGGCCGAATAGACCGCGCGCTCCATCTCGGGCGGCGCCCGGTCGATGAAGTCCTGCAGCACGTTGTCCAGGAAGCGGAACAGATCCTCGAGGAACTGCGGATCGTCCTTCCACTCCAGGAATTTCTCGGCGTTGACCGAAGACAGGCAGCACACCGCCGTGCGGTCGCGGCCGTTATGGTCCACGCCCGTGGGCAGCATGATTTCCGAGCACAGGTTGGACTGGCGCACTTTCAGACCCAGCTTGCGCTGGAACACGGGCAGCGCGTTGTTCACCGTGTCGGAGAAGATGATGTAGGGCTCGCCGGTCTGCAGCCGGATCTCGATGATCTTCTGCCACAGCTTGCGCGCGGAGATGGTCTTGACCACTTCGCCGGACTTGGGCGAGCGCAGGCCGAACTCGGCGTCCGCGGCCACCGCTTCCATGAAGTCGTCGGTGAGGTTCACCCCGTGGTGCAGGTTCAGGCTCTTGCGGTTGAAGTCACCCGAGGGTTTGCGGATTTCGAGGAATTCCTCGATTTCGGGGTGGTGGACGTCCAGATACACCGCCGCCGAGCCGCGCCGCAGCGAGCCCTGGGAGATCGCCAGCGTGAGCGAGTCCATCACGCGGATGAAGGGGATGATGCCCGAGGTCTGCCCGTTCTTGCCGACCTTCTCGCCGATGGAGCGCACGCTGCCCCAGTAGGTGCCGATGCCGCCGCCGTTGGACGCCAGCCACACATTCTCCATCCAGGTGCCCACGATGTCGTCGAGCGAATCGTCCACCGAGTTCAGGAAGCACGAGATCGGCAGGCCCCGGTCCGCACCGCCATTGGACAGCACCGGCGTGGCGGGCATGAACCACAGGCGCGACATGTAATCGTACAGCCGCTGGGCGTGGGCGATGTCGTCGGCATAGGCGATCGAGACCCGCGCGAACATGTCCTGATAGGACTCGCCGGGCAGCAGGTAACGGTCCACCAGCGTCTTCTTGCCGAAATCGGTCAGCAGCGCGTCGCGCGACGGATCGGTCTTCACGGACTCCACCACGCGCAGGCGCACGGTTTTCGGCTTGCCCCGGCGGGCGAGATCCGCCGCGGCGATGTCGGCCTGGTGGGCAGTGTCAAAAGGCGTCATGGCTCAACCCGCTTCCTTCGCGCGGCGCGCGATTTATCCCCCGCGGACGACCCTCGCCCCCGCGTTTAGCGCCGCTGTGTAATATATGGTGTGTCCCCCCGAAGATGGAACGCTACATATAGTGCGAGCGCTTCGGGGGACCGTCAACGGGCCGAAACCCCTCCAGCGCGATTTTTTAGTAAAGATACTCTTAACCACCAACCGTCCGCAGGCGGAGTCATTAACGGCCATGCGGCTGGGCGCGCGCTGCGGTTTTTTGTGGATGACACGTGGATAAATCCAGCGCGCTCCGGCGCACGTCTGACGACACTGAGGCCCCCGCATCCCGGATGTTCAGCCGCCATGCGGCTGGGCGGGATCAGAGGCTCGAAAGTCCCGGAATCGAATCGCGGCTGAGGGGAGTCGCCGATCGATTCAGATCGGCGCCCTCCACCCCCGCCGTCATCCCCCGGCCAGACCGGGGACCCAGCCGGATAGCGGTTCAGCGCCATTGAAAGGCCCGCCGGATGGATGGCCCGGTCAAGCCGGGCCATGACGGTGCAAAGAGAGCCAAATATCGGCGGCGGAAGCCGCCGCAAGCGCGAACGCGCGCCCGCGCCCATGCGCGGAGCCGACGCCCCGCAGGGGCGGAGGGCAGAGAAAACACTCCCCCGCCAAGGCGGGGGAGTGAAACAAACCTAAGCCAGGTTCAGCAGCTCCGGGTCGCCGCCCTGGGCGGCGATGTTGACCGTGACCGTGCGCTCTGAGGCGAAGCGGTAGATGTAGTGGGGGCCGCCCGCCTTGGGGCCGGTGCCTGACAGGCCCTCCCCGCCGAAGGGCTGCACGCCGACCACCGCGCCGGTCATGTTGCGGTTCACGTACACATTGCCCGCGGGCACCGCCTCGCGGACCACGTCGAAGAAGCGCTGCAGGCGCGAGTGCACGCCCAGCGTCAGGCCATAGCCCTTGTCCGCCAGCGCCTTGGCCGTCTCGCCCAGCTTGCCGCGCTTGTAGCGGACGACGTGCAGGACGGGGCCGAACTTCTCCTCGGTGAGCTGGTCGAGCGATTTCAGCTCGATCAGGGTCGGGGCGAAGAAATGGCCCTTGCCCTCCAGACCCGCCGGGATTTCGGTCCGGTGCAGGATGGTGGCCTCCGTTTTCATCTGCGTGACGTGGTCGGACAGCATCTTGTGCGCCTCGGCGTCGATCACCGGGCCGACATCGGTCGAGGCGTCGCCCGCATCGCCCAGCTTGAGCTCGCTCATGGTCCCGATCAGACCCGCGATCAGGCTGTCGGCGGTGTCCTCGGGCAGGAAGATCACCCGCAGGGCCGAACAGCGCTGGCCCGCCGAGCCGAAGGCGGACAACACCGCGTCGTCGAACACCTGCTCCTTGAGGGCGGAGGTGTCGATGAACATGCCGTTCAGCCCGCCGGTCTCCGCGATCAGGGGCACGATGGGCCCGTCGCGCTCGGCCAGGGTGCGGTTGATGATCCGGGCGACTTCGGTCGAGCCGGTGAAGGCCACGCCCGCGGTGGCGGGATGGCCGGTGAGCATCGCGCCCACCTTGCCGTCGCCGGGGACGAGATGCAGGGCTTTCGCGGGCAGTCCGGCCTCGAGGAAGATCTTCACCGCCTCGAAGGCGATCAGCGGGCTCTGCTCGGCGGGCTTGGCGACCACCGTGTTGCCCGCCGCCAGCGCGGCGGCGACCTGTCCGGTGAAGATGGCGAGCGGGAAGTTCCACGGGCTGATGCACACGAACACGCCCCGGCCCTTCAGCTCGAGATGGTTCGTCTCCCCCGCCGGTCCGGGCAGGCGGGTGGGGCCGGCGAATTTCGCTTCCGCCTCGGCGGCGTAGTAGCGCAGGAAGTCCACCGCCTCGCGGACCTCCGCCACCCCGTCAGACAGCGTCTTGCCGGTCTCGCGGGTCATCAGGGCGATCAGGCGGTCGGTCTCGCGCTCCAGCGCGTCGGCCATGTCGCGCAGCACCTTCGCGCGCGATCCGCCCCCGGCGCGGTGCCAGGTCTCGAACTCCTCGGCCGCCGCCTTGAAGGCCGCGTTCACGTCGTCCTCGGTCGCGTCGGCGACATCGGCGACATGGAAGCTCAGATCGGCGGGGCTTTTGAGCGCCGCGCCGCCCTTGGTCTTCGCCTTTCCCGAGATGATCGGTCCGCAGGCATAGGGGCCGTGGCCGTCGAAGGCCTGCCGGGCGGCGGCGAGCCGCTCGCGCACGGCCTTCTGGGTGAGATCGACCCCGGCGGAGTTGGTCCGGTGCGGGCCGTACAGCCGCGGCGGGGCCGGGATGAAGGGGTGACGGTCGATGGCGTCCGCGCCTTCGAACGGGCCGCGCGCCACGTCGGCGGCGGGCACGTCAGGGTCGAGGAAGGCGTGCACGAACGAGGTGTTCGCTCCGTTCTCCAGCAGGCGGCGGACCAGATAGGGCAGCAGGTCCTCATGGCTGCCCACCGGCGCGTAGATGCGCACAGGCTTCATCTCGAACGCCTCGAAGGCGGCGTTGTAGAGCGGCTCGCCCATGCCGTGCAGGCGCTGGAACTCGTAAGCCTCGTTGCCCGCCTCGGAAGCCAGCTCGCGCACCGCGGCCAGAGTGTGGGCATTGTGGGTGGCGAACTGGGGGTAGATCGCGTCCGGCGCGGCCAGCAGCCGTCGCGCGCTGGCCAGATAGTTCAGGTCCGTCGCCGGCTTGGTGGTCCAGACGGGAAAGTCGGGCATGCCGTTCTGCTGGGAGAATTTGATCTCGGTGTCCCAGTAGGCGCCCTTGACCAGCCGGACCAGGAAGCGGCGGTTGGTCTCGCCCGCCAGCTCCACCAGACGGTCGATCACGCCCAGCGTGCGCTTGTGATAGGCCTGCACGGCCAGGCCCAGCCCCTGCCAGCCCTCGAGCTCGGGGGCGCGGGCCAGAGCCTCGAAAATCTTCATGCCGATGACCAGCCGGTCCGCCTCCTCGGCGTCCAGACAGAAGCCGATGTCGGCGTCCCTGGCCGCCACCGCCAGCTCCAGCACCCGCGGCAGAAGTTCGGCCATCACGCGCGCTTCCTTGACCGCGTGGAATTTCGGGTGCAGCGCGGAGAGCTTCACCGACACGCCGTCGGCCAGCTCGATCGGACCGTCCTGACGGTTGGCGGCCACCACCTTGATGGCGTGCATGTAGCGCTCGTGATAGCGCGCGGCGTCCGTCTCGGTGCGCGCACCCTCGCCCAGCATGTCGAAGGAGAAGAGCGGCTTCTGGCCCTTGGGCAGCTTCCAGGTCCGGCCGCGTTTGATCGCCGCCTCGATGGAGCGGCCCAGCACGAACTGCTCGCCCAGAATGCGCATGGCCTGCCGGGTGGCGGTGCGGATCACCGGCTCGCCCAGCCGCCCGGCGAGGCGGCGGAAATAGACGCCCGGATCCTTCTTGGCCGCGGGGTCGACCTCCATCAGCGAGCCGGTCAGCATCAGGCCCAGCGTGGAGGCGTTCACCAGCCAGTTGTCGGACTTCCAGGCGTGCGAACCCCATTTGCCCTCGCCGATCTTCTCGGCGATGAGCTGGTCGGCGGTCTCGGCGTCGGGCACGCGCAGCAGGGCTTCTGCCAGGCACATCAGCGCCAGGCCTTCCTTGTTGGTCAGGCCGAATTCCTGAAGGAAGGACTCCATCAGGCCGGTGCGGTTCTTCGCCTTGCGCGCGCGCTCGACCAGATCGATGGCGGTCTGGCCCGCATTGGCCCGGCGTTCGGGGTCCAGCCCCGCCAGCCGGTTCAGATTGCGGGCGGCCTCGCGCTCGTCGGCGAATTTCTCCGCGTCCAGCCCATCCCAGTCGATCCTCGCATCCGCCATGTCCCGCATCCCTCAAGACCCTTCAAACAGTGTCAGGGCGAGCATGGCCCTGAAAAACGAACGCGCGCCGGGATCGCCGTATCCATCCGACCGGCGCCTGACATGCGCGAGAAGCGAAACCACGCCCGGCCATGCCCGGTCAATCGAAGTCGGCATTGTGCGGCGCGATGGCGGGACGGGGTCCGCGGCGCCCGGCCCTTCGCGCAGCGGGCGGGATGGGCTAAGACCCCTGCCCATGTTGTATAAGAGCCTGACATGAGCACGACCGAAACTCCGATCCCGTCCCCCGCCGAGGCCGCGCCCGACGACGACCGTCCGCTGCGCATCATGCTGGTCAGCGACGCGTGGGAGCCGCAGGTCAACGGCGTGGTCCGCACCCTGACCCGCACGGCGGAGGAATGCCGGGCGATGGGCCATGAGGTGGAGGTGATCCATCCCGGCCTGGGCTACCGCACCATTCCGCTGCCCACCTACCCGGACATCAAGCTGGCGCTGGACGCGCGCCGGGACATCGAGGAGCGGTTCAAGGCGTTCGAGCCCGAGGCGATCCACATCGCCACCGAGGGCACGCTGGGCGAGACCGCCCGCAAGATCTGCCTGCGCTGGAAGCTGCCCTTCACGACCAGCTACCACACCAAGTTTCCCGAATACGTGAACGCGCGCTTCCCGTTCATTCCTCTGGCGGCGGGCTATTCGTTCATGCGGCGCTTCCACAACTCGGGCAACCGGATGATGGTCGCGACCCCTTCCATGCGCGACGATCTGGCCAAGCGCGGCTTCAACAACATCACCCCCTGGGCGCGCGGCGTGGACACCGAGCAGTTCCATCCCTCCCTGCGCGGGATCGACGGCGGGGTCTACAAGGACCTCGAAGGCCCGATCTTCGTCTATGTCGGCCGCGTGGCGGTGGAGAAGAACATCGAGTCCTTCCTCGCCCTGGACCTGCCCGGCACGAAGGTCGTGGTGGGCCCCGGCCCTCAGCTTGAAGAGCTGAAGAAGAAATACCCCAAGGCCGTCTTCACCGGATCCAAATCCGGCGAGGAGCTGGCGCGGCACTTCGCCGACGCGGACGTGTCGGTCTTCCCCAGCTGGACGGACACGTTCGGCCTGGTGATCCTGGAATCGATGGCCACCGGCACGCCCGTCGCCGCCTTCCCCGCGCCGGGACCGAAGGACCTGATCCCCGGCACGGGCGCGGGCGCGGTCAGCGACGACCTGAAGGCGGCCTGCCTGGAGGCGCTGACCATGGACCGGGCGCGCTGCCGCGAATACGCCGAAGGTTTCTCCTGGCGCTCCTGCGCGGAGGAGTTCGTGCGCAATCTCAAGCCCCAGCCCAAGCCCGAGCGGCGCCGCTTCTGGCGGCGGCTGCGGCGGCTGGGCCGCGCCGGCTGAGCCCTGACGTGAAAAGCCCCGGAGCGCCGCTCCGGGGCTTTCTCATGTCAGCCGGGCGCGGCTCAGTCGTGGGTGCGCACGCCGGTCATCGGGGTCAGCGACATCGCGTTCTGGCGAGCCTCTTCGCGTTCGTCGTCGGGCAGGGCGATCAGGCCGCGCTCGGCGAGATAGCCGAACGGACCGAACGCCTCTTCAGAGACGAACTCCTCCACGAACTCGGCCATGCCCGGCACCACGCCGACATGCTGGTTCTTCACATAGAAGAACATCGAGCGCGAGATCGGGTATTCGCCGCTGGAGATCAGGTCGTACTCGGGCTGCACGCCGCTGATGGGCACGCCCTTGATGCGGTCGGAGTTCTGCTCGAGGAAGGAATAGCCGAAGATGCCGAACTGGGTGGGCGACTGGGCGATGGTCTGCACGATCACGTTGTCGTTCTCGCCGCCATCGATCCAGGCCCCGTCCTCGCGGACCCGGCTGGTGATCTCGTTGAACTGGCCGCGATCGGCATCGCGCAGCGACTGCATGCAGTCGATCTGCCGGGCGCCGCCCTGCATGGCGATCTCAACGAAGGCGTCGCGGGTGCCCGAAGTCGGCGGCGGGCCGATCACCTCGATCCGCTCGCGCGGCAGGGCGGAGTCCACGTCCGACCAGCGCCCGAAGGGGTTGGCGATGAAGGCGTCGCACGAATAGCCCTCGATGGCGGTGAAATCGCCGCCTTCGCGCATCCGTCCATCTTCGCCGAACAGCGGCTCGCCATCGGCGTCCACCGGCATGGGGATGCGCGCGGCCAGAACCAGGAACAGCTCGTCCAGGTCGATCTCGTTGACCTCGGGCCCGGTCACGGCGTTGGCCAGCACGATGCCGTCATAGCCGACCATCATCTCGGTGATCTCGGTCACGCCGTTGCGCTGGCACAGCTCGAATTCGGTTTCGAGCATCGGACGCGAGGCGCCGGTCATGTCCGGATGGCGCTGGCCGACGCCCGCGCAGAACAGGTTCATGCCCCCGCCCGTGCCGGTGCCTTCCACGACCGGCGTGCGGAAGCCCGACCGCGCGCCGAAATTCTCGGCCACCGCGGTGGAGAAGGGAAAGACGGTCGAGGAGCCGACCACGCGGATGGTCCGGCCCGTCGTCGCGCCCCCGGCGGCGGCGGACGGCGCGGCGGCCTCGCCCGCGGGCGTTTCGGCGTCGGGGGCTTCAGCGGTGTCCTGGCCCGGAGCGGGCG
>VJOU01000119.1 GCA_007050995.1 Glycocaulis profundi
CAAGTCGGAAGTGGTGCAAGATCTCCTGCTGTTGGATGTGGCGCCCCTGTCCTTGGGGCTGGAGACGGCGGGTGGTGTGATGACTGCCCTGATTAAGCGAAATACAACCACAAGTCGGAAGTGGTGCAAGATCTCCTGCTGTTGGATGTGGCGCCCCTGTCCTTGGGGCTGGAGACGGCGGGTGGTGTGATGACTGCCCTGATTAAGCGAAATACAACCATTCCAACCAAGCAGACACAGACSTTYACKACGTACTCGGACAAYCARCCGGGMGTGYTGATYCAGGTGTACGARGKTGAGCGYKCGATGACGCGKGACAATAACCTGTTGTGCAAATTTGAGCTGTCGAGTATTCCACCGGCGCCGCKTGGTGTGCCKCARATWGAGKTGACKTTYGAYATCGATGCYAAYGGYATCCTCAATGTKTCSGCKGTGGACAAGTCRACRGGGAAGCAAAATAAGATTACTATCACCAATGATAAAGGTCGCCTGTCAAAAGAGGAGATTGAGAGAATGGTGAATGACGCAGAGAAGTTCAAGCAAGAAGATGAGAAGCAGAAGGATCGCGTAGCAGCCAAGAACGGCTTGGAGAGCTATGCCTTCACGATGAAGTCAACAGTGGAGGATGAGAAGGTGAAGGACAAGATAAGCGAGTCGGATAGAAAGAAGATAACAGAGAAGTGTGAAGAGATAATAAAGTGGTTAGATGGCAACCAACAGGCGGATAAGGAGGAATACGAG
>VJOU01000120.1 GCA_007050995.1 Glycocaulis profundi
AGAACACAATCTCAACATTGTATCAAATACATCACTTACTCTTGACACTAACACCATCTTTGCCAGCAATAATAACAGCAGTAGTCATATCCAAAAACAATCCGTGTTCAACGACACCTTCAAACGACGATATCTCTTTACCCRCAGCCCACGCATCTTTAATAGGCGTCTGGTAATACAAATCAACAATATAATTCATATTATCAGTGACATATGGCTTCCCATCATCACCCAATCTCAACTTAGCATCACACCCTTCTTCTTTAAACAATTCCTTAAGTCTAATCAAATTATACTTCCAACAAAACTGCACGACCTCAACCGGCATTGCCAACCCACTGCCCCCTAAACCCGATACAAGTTTCGAATCGTCTACAACGACAACAAACTTATCAGAAGCGGCTTCCACCATTTTCTCACGGAGTAATGCCCCGCCACGACCTTTGACCAGATTCAAATCAGGGTCAACTTCGTCGGCGCCGTCAATGGCAAGATCGAGTTTAGGATGGTCATCTAATATAGATAATGGGATACCTAATGATAAAGCTTGTTCATATGTCCTTTTTGAAGTGGGTATTCCTATTATATCTTTTAATTCACCTGTTGATATTAGTTCGCCGATTTTGGAGACCACAAAGGCGGCGGTGGAGCCGGTGCCCAGACCGACGACCATGCCGGAAGTGACGTATTCGACGGCTTTGTCAGCGGCGAGTTTTTTGAGATCGTCTTGG
>VJOU01000121.1 GCA_007050995.1 Glycocaulis profundi
ATCGGTTAATATTTCTCAAATACTCGTAAACAGATGCTTATTTCGTAACTTTACAAATACTGATGAACCAAACTTGCAACAATACCTTAACAAATAGTCTATTACTCATCCTTATAGATACTTGAAATACACATACACATACTCGCTCACACTCAGTAATATGTGTTTTCTTGCTGAMTTTATTAGTATGGAACCCAAACAACATGATCTTCAGGTAAGAAATGGCAAATTGGAACACTTCCTGGTTTCACTTTAAGTACTTGAAAGGCCAAATGWTTCGGGTTCCATTTTGCAGTGTCTGTATGGCARACTGCCACTGCTTTCACTTTAGTACCATCCGTACCCACCATAGAAACCKCATATGCATGGGTACTGAYGGTTTTATGGCAATAAAATACGGCATATGCGTAGTTTTGCTTGTGGCAAACCACTGCTTTTTTTGCAGCCAGCTTTTTAGCGAYCTTKATTTTGTACTTCTGTAACGGGGTGTTTGCTTTAGTGCTTACCTCAGTTGAAATTGCTTTCACMTTTTTACCTAATTTTGTAGTACTGAAATCGACCATGGATTCTAATGAAGTCGCACAATATTTTTCTTCACCTTCAATGCCTTTGTTCTCACATTCGTTAAGCGTTTGCTTCATGATTTCAGCTTCTGTTGATTCAGGTTCAACAGAGAACTCGTTGTAAATTTGGGCAAGTTTGTTTGATGAGAAGGGTATCG
>VJOU01000020.1 GCA_007050995.1 Glycocaulis profundi
TGCTGTGCCACGAGGCGGGCCGCGAGCGGATCATCGGGCTGGACGCGCACTACCCCCTCGCCTCGCTGAATGAGACCATGGCGCTCACCCTGGCCTGCGCGCGGCGCGTCAACCCGGCCGCCCGCTTCGCCGGGATCAGCCTGAACACGGCCAGCCTGAGCGAAGACGACGCCGCCCGCGCCATCGCGCAGGCCGCCGCGGAAACCGGCCTGCCCGCCGCAGACCCCATCAGAGGCGGCGAGAGCTTCGAACGGCTCGTGGCCGCGTGCCTGACATGAGCGCGCCGTCCCTGTTTCAGCGGCTGATCCTGCCGGGCCTCGCCTTCAAGGCGGTGGTGATCGGGGGCGGCTACGCCACGGGCCGCGAGCTGGCCGAGTTCTTCCTGCCCTCGGGTCCGGTGGGCGGGCTGATGGGGCTGACGCTGGCGATGGTGATCTGGAGCGTGGTGTGCGCGGTGACCTTCGTGTTCGCCCGCGCCACCGCCAGCTCGAACTATCGCGACTTCTTCCGCAGGCTGCTCGGCCCGTTCTGGCTGGTCTTCGAAGTCGCCTATGTCTGCTTCCTGCTGCTGATCCTTTCGGTGTTCGGCGCGGCGGCCGGAGAGATCGGCGCGGCGGTGTTCGGCTGGCCGCGCTTCGTCGGAGCGGCGCTGCTGGCGGTCTGCATCCTGACCGTGACCGCGCTGGGACAGGACAGCGTGGAGCGCCTGTTCAAATACGCCTCCATCTTCCTGTACGCCGTCTATGCGGTGTTCGTGGCGCTGTGCTTCACCCGCTTCGGCGGCGACGTGCTGGCCACGCTGGACCAGAGCATCCCGCCTCAGGGCTGGGCGGGCGCGGGCCTGACATATGCGGGCTACAACATCGTGGGCGCGGTGGTGATCCTGCCCGTCCTGCGGCACCTGACCAGCCATCGCGACGCGGTCACCGCGGGGCTGCTGGCCGGACCGCTGGCCGCCCTGCCCGCCATCCTGTTCTTCCTGTGCATGCTGGCCTTCCACCCCGAGATCGCGGGCGCGGCCCTGCCGTCCAACTACATTCTCGAGCGTCTCGGCTCGCCCGCCTTCCAGCTCGTCTTCCAGTTCATGATCTTCATCGCCCTGCTTGAGACCAGCGCGGGCGCGGTCCATGCCGTCAACGAGCGGATCGCGGGGGTCAGGCGAAAGCCCCTGACCGCCCGCGCGCGCCTTCTGATCGCGGGCGCGCTGGTTCTGGCGGCGATGGTGATCGCGGAGCGCTTCGGCCTGATCGCCCTGATCGCGAACGGCTACCGCATCCTGTCCTGGATGATCCTGCTGACCTTCGTCGCCCCGCTGATGACCATAGGGCTGTGGAAGCTGCGGGGGCTGCTGAAGACCCGCCAGGAGGCCGTCCCATGATCCGCGTTCTGTCCGCGCTGCTGGCGTCCACCGCCCTGGCTGCGACCGTCCCGCCGCCCGCAGAGGCGGCCAGCGTCGCGACGCAGGCCGAAGCATCCGCCATGGAGGCGCGCATCGCCGCGCTGGCGGAGCTTTCGGGCGGGCGGATGGGCGTGATGGCTTTCGACCTGGCGGGCGGAGAGCCCGTCTCGCTGAACCCCGACGAGCCCTTCCCCATGGCCAGCACGTTCAAGATCGCGGTGGCCGCCGCCGTTCTGGCGCGGGTGGACGCGGGCGAGCTGGCTCTGGGCGACATGATCGAGATCGATCCCGACAGCCATGTCATGTCCGAGGTGATCGCCGACCGCTTCATCCACCCCGGCGTGGCGCTGTCGGTGGCCAACCTGATCGAGCTGACCATCACCCAGAGCGACAACACCGCCACGGACGTCCTGACCGATCTGGCGGGCGGTCCGGAGGCGGTGACCGCCTGGCTTTCAGCACAGGGCATCGAGGGTCAGCGGATCGACCGCGACACCGCCAGTCTGCTGCGCGATTTCTTCGATCTGCCCGACGGGCCGCTGCGCGAGACCGTGCCGGCCGCGCTGGCCGCCGAGCCGGACCTTCTGGCGCGCGGCGGACGGCCTCACGCCCCGTTCGACACCGATCCGCGCGACACCTCCACCCCTCGGGCCATGGCCGAGCTGCTCGCACGGATCGCGCGCGGGCAGGCGCTGAGCGAGACCGGGACGGATTTCCTGATGGGCGCGCTGAGCCGGACCCGGACCGGCGCGGGGCGGTTGAGAGGCCTGCTGCCCGAGGGCACGCCCGTGGCCCACAAGACCGGCACCATCGGCGGCACGGTCAACGACGCGGGAATCATCACCCTGCCCGACGGTCGGCGCATCGTTGTGGTGGCCTTCGTCAAACAGAGCGACGCGCCCATGGCGGCGCGCGAACGGGCGATCGCGGAGATCGCCCGCACGCTGCATGACGGGTTCGCGCTGCGCTAGCCCTCGTTCGCCACCGTGCCGCGGATCGGACGGCCGGGCAGGATCGCGGTGTCCAGCTCCCCGCCATCGACCAACACCGCGCCGTTCACGACGACATAGTCGAAGCCTGTGGTGGCCTGTGCGGGACGCTCGAAGGTCGCCTGGTCGGAGACGGTCTCGGGGTCGAACACCACGATGTCCGCGTCCGCGCCTTCCTGAAGACGGCCCTTGGTGCGCATCTGGGGCACGGCGTCCTGCAGGATGAGGGCGGGGTTGTAGCTCACCCGCGCGATGGCCTCCGGCCAGTCGATCACGGCCCGTTCGCGGGCGTACATCCGCAGGAAACGGCCATAGGTGCCCGCGCTGCGCGGGTGGGAGTGCGCGTCTTCGGGGATCGGCCAGACATCGCCGTCCAGCCGCCCCTCCTCGGTGGCCCACGGCCCGCCGTCAGACGCGATGGCGCCGCCGGGGAAGAGCATGGAGCGGTCCAGATAGGCCTGGTCCTCCTCGCGCTCCTCGGGATTGAGGAAATGCACCACGATGCCCGTGCCCGGCTCATTCTCCTGAAGATCGAGGAAGCGTTCCTCGTCCAGCGGCTCGCCGCGCACGGTGAAGTCGGAATACCCGATCCCGCCCATCCGGCCGCGCCAGTTCTCGCCGCGGAACATGGCCGCCCCGATACCCGTGGCGCCCGCGCCGTAAGGGTAGGCTTCCACGGTGATGTTCACGCCCGTGGCCTGGGCGGTCTCGATCATCTGCGCGATGTCCTCGATGTCGCTGAGGGAGATCGAGTTGAGGTGGCTGATATGCATGTGCGCGCCGGTCGCGGCGGCCACCGCGATCATCTCCTGAAAGCCCTCGAACGAGCTCTGCGGCTCGATGGCGCTCAGGAAGCGGGCGTGGGTGAAGGTGGGCACCCCGCGCGCGGCGGCCAGCGCGTTCACGGCGTGATATTCCTTGCGCCCCACCTCGGGCGCGTAGCCCAAGAGGATGCCGATCCCCAGACCGCCCTCGTCCAGCCCCTGGCTGATATGGCGCAGGATGGCGTTCAGCCGCTCGTCGTCGGCCAGTTCGGTCTGCCAGCGCGGATCGCCGATATAGCGGAAGAACCAGTAGGTGTCCGCGTCCGGCTCGGTGTCCATGATCGCGGAGATGCGCGCATGGGCCCAGCTCGACGCCGCGCCGTAATTGACCGGGCGACCCTCTTCCTCGGCGCGGGCGTAGAAGTCCGCCACCGGCAGCACGCCCGATTCCAGCTCCAGCGCCGTGGTCACTCCGTCCAGCGCCTGCATCCGGCCCGAAGGGATGTTCTGGCCGTGGGCGTGAAGGTCGATGAAGCCCGGCGCGACGATGCGCCCGGTCGCGTCGATCACGCGCGCGCCTTCGAGCGGGGTTTCGGAGATCGTCTCGATCCGGTCCCCGCTCACACCGACATGGCGCACCGCGTCCAGTCCGGTTTCGGGGTCGATCACCCGACCGTTGGCGATGACCAGATCATAGTCCTGAGCGGCGGCGAAACCGGCGGCGAGGCTGACCGCGAAGGCGGCGACGAGAACACGCATGAATCCATCTCCAATCAAGATTGATTTTTCTTATCAGAGAAAATCCCGATGGTCATCCCATCTTCCGGTCAGAAGCGTCCGGCGCCCCCGCGCCTTGCCCGGCGAAGCGGTCGCGGCCATGGTCCCGGCCTCGCCCGCCATTCTCCCGAGACACCCGATGCCCCGTCCCGCCCGCCTGCCGGTTTCCGCCTCATGACCCATGACGCCATCGTCATCGGCGCGGGCGCGGCCGGGCTGTTCTACGCCGGGATAGCGGGCAGGCGCGGCATGCGCGTGATCGTGCTCGATCATGCGAAGAAGCCCGCCGAGAAGGTGCGCATCTCCGGCGGCGGGCGGTGCAATTTCACCAACATCCACACCGCGCCCGACCGCTTCATCTCGAACAACCCGCATTTCGCGCGCTCGGCCCTGTCGCGCTATGCCCCGAACGATTTTCTCGACCTGCTCAGGACGCACCACATCACCTGGCATGAGAAGACGCTGGGCCAGCTTTTCTGCGACGGGCGCTCGGACGCGATCATCCAGATGCTGCTCGACGAGCTGGCCGCGGGCGGGGGCGAGCTGCGCCTGTCCACGCCGGTCGGCGAGGTGCGCGCGGTCGATGGCGGCTGGGAGGTCTCCACCCCTGACGGAGCGCTGACCGCGCCGAAGCTGGTCATCGCCACGGGCGGGCTGTCGATCCCGAAAATGGGCGCGACGGGCTTCGCCTACGAGCTGGCCGAGCGCTTCGGACACACTCTGGTGGAGCCGACTGCGGGCCTCGTCCCTTTCACCTTCGAGGGTGCGGACAAGGCGGATTTCGCGTCGATCTCAGGGGTGGCCGCGCCGGTGGTGGCGCAGGCGGGGCGGAGCCGGTTCGAGGAAGCGATGCTGTTCACCCATCGCGGCCTGTCCGGCCCGGCCATGCTCCAGATCTCCAGCTATTGGAAACCGGGCGAGCCCATCGCCATCGACCTGTTCACCGGAACCGGCGGCGCGGACCGGCTGAAGGCGCTCAAGGCGGAGCATCCGATGAAGTCGCTGGCCTCGGCGATGGAGGCCCTGCTGCCCCGGCGGCTGGTCGAGCTTCTGCGCGCCCGCGGCGACATCCCGGACATCCCGCGGCTGGCGGACGCCTCCCACAAGGCGCTGGACGGGGTGGCCGCCGCCCTGTCGGACTGGCGGCTGCGTCCCGCGGGCACCGAAGGCTGGCGCACCGCGGAGGTCACGCTGGGCGGGATCGACACGCGCGGGCTCTCCCAGAAGACGATGGAGAGCCGGCACGCGCCGGGGCTTCATTTCATCGGCGAGTGCGTGGACGTCACCGGCTGGCTGGGCGGATATAACTTCCAGTGGGCGTGGGCGAGCGCGTTCGCCGCCGCCCAGGCTGACTGAAGCTAAGCCGCGCTGGCGTCCCAGCTCAGGCGGGTCTTGTCCAGCTTGGCCATGTTGCGCGGACGGATGATCTCCGGCCGGGCCGAATAGCCCAGAAGCTCGGCGGTCTCCCGGTTGGGATTGGCCACCAGCACCTGGACGTCCTGAGCGGAGAACGAGGTCAGGCCGCGGGCCAGCTCATTGCCCTGCTCGTCATAGACGTGCAGCACGTCGCCCTTCTGGAAATCGCCGTTCACCGCGACGATGTCGGTGTTCGACACCCCGCACGGCCCCTCCGCGATGGCGTCGGCCACGGCCTGGCGCACGGTCAGGCTGCCGGCCATGTGCAGGCGGTTGGACAGCCAGCCATGCCACGCGGTCGCGGGCGTGCCGATGGCGGGGCAGATGGTGCAGCGGCGCGAACCATCGATGGCGCCCACCACCGGCTCGTCCAGCACGCCTTCGGCCAGATACGTGGTGCACCCCGAATGCTGGGCCATGTTCGCGGCGACCAGCTTGGTCAGCATCCCGCCCGAGCCCAGCGCGCTCGTGCCCGAGGCCGCGGCGATGTATTTGGACACGTCCTTGAGCTCGGCGACGAACTCGGCGCCCGGCTCCGAGGGATCGCGGTCATACAGTCCGTCCACGCTGGTCAGGATGACGAATTTCTCCGCCTGGACCATGTGGGCCACCGATGCCGCGAGGCGGTCGTTGTCGCCCACCCGCAGCTCCTCGGTCGTGATCGTGTCGTTCTCGTTCACGATGGGCACGATGTCGTTGTCGAACAGGCGTTCGAGCGTGTTCTTGATGTTCAGGAAGCGCTTGCGCCCCTCCAGATCATCGAGCGTGACGAGGACCTGCGCGATGCTCAGATTGTGCTCGGACGCCAGATTCCGGTAGGCGTTCAGCAGCAGCGGCTGGCCGCAGGCCGCGGCGGCCTGCTTGTCCAGCAGGGTCGCCTGCCCCGGCGCCTTGTTCACCGCGTTCAGGCCCAGCGCCACCGCGCCCGAGCTCATCAGAACCACGTCATGGCCCTGATCCTTCAGCGTCTTGATGTCGCCCATCAGCGCGCTGAGGAAGGCGTAACGCAGCTTGAGCGTCTCCTCGTTGGCCAGAAGGCTCGAGCCGATCTTGATGACGATGCGTTTGCGTTCCGGACGTTGGTCGTCAGACATGGATTTCCCCTTTCGCGCATGCCGCGCGTCGGTGTGGTGGTCGGTATCGCTCAAGGCCGCGCCTTACGGGCGGGTCTGGCCGCTGCCGAGCACCTGGTATTTGAACGTGTTGAGCTGTTCGAGGCCGACAGGGCCGCGGGCGTGCAGGCGGCCCGTGGCGATGCCGATCTCTGCGCCCATCCCGAACTCGCCGCCATCGGCGAACTGGGTGGAGGCGTTGTGCATCACGATGGCGCTGTCGATCTCTTCCAGGAAGCGCGTCGCGGCGTCCGCGTCCTCGGCGATGATCGACTCGGTGTGGGCGGACGAGTGCTTGGAGACGAACGCCAGCGCCTCGTCGATGCCCTCGACGATCTTCACCGCCAGGATGGCGTCGAGATATTCGGTGTCCCAGTCCTGTTCGGTGGCGGGCTTGATACGCGCCTCGATGCCGCGCGCCTCGTCCTCGCCCCGCAGCTCGCAGCCCTCGAGGGCGTCGGCGAGTTTCGGCAGCAGGTCCTTGGCCACCTTGCGGTCCACCACCACGGTCTCGGCGGCGCCGCAGACGCCGGTGCGGCGCAGCTTGGCGTTCTTCACGACCTCGACGGCTTTGGCGAGGTCGGCGCTTTCATGGACATAGACGTGGTTGTTGCCATCCAGGTGCAGCAGGGTCGGCACCCGGCTCTCCTCCATCACCAGCGAGGTCAGGCCCTTGCCGCCGCGCGGGATGATGAGGTCGATCAGACCGTTCGCGCGCAGCATCTGCGCCACCGCGGCCCGGTCGGTCGTGCCCAGCGTCTGCACCGCCTCGGCGGGCAGGCCGGCCGATTTCAGCCCGTCCTGCAGGCATTCAACGATGACACCGGTGGAGTGCACGCTGTCCGAACCGCCGCGCAGGATGACCGCGTTGCCCGATTTCAGACACAGCGCGCCCGCGTCCGCGGCCACGTTCGGGCGGGATTCGTAGATGATGCCGATCACGCCCAGCGGGGTCGCCACCCGGCGGATCTCCAGCCCGTTGGGACGCTTTTCGGTGTTCAGCACCCGGCCCACCGGATCGGGCAGCGCGATCAGGGCATCCAGCGCGGCGGCGATGCCTTCCACGCGGCCTTCATCCAGCGCGAGGCGGTCGATGAAAGCGGCGGGCTTGCCGTCGTCCTTGGCGGCCGCGACGTCCTTCGCGTTGGCTGACAGGATCTCCCCCGAGCGGGCGCGGATCGCCTCCGCCGCACCCTTGATGGCGGCGTTCTTGTTGGCGGTCGTGGCGCGGGCCAGCACGCGCGCGGCGGCGCGGGCCTTCTCGGCGACGGGGGTGACGTAGTCAGGCATGGCGATGGACATCCGGTCTCCTCTGTGACGGCTCGATCCGTAGCATGGATACGCCTCCGCCGCCCCTCGGAATCGAGGATCGGCGCGGACGGCCCTGCTGCGATGCAGCGCAACATACGCAGCGAAAGATCAAGGTCAACAGCATGAGCAGAATAATTTGAAAATATCACGTTCTCGCCACAAGAGCGCAGATTCCCGTCACATCTTTCGCGTCAAAAGCGATATTCATAATATCAGCACGTCTCGCGCGATTTTTGCCTATCCTGCATCAATTTATATTTCACGGCTTCATTCGCGCTCCACTTCTGCTGGCGCAAGGCATCGCCTTCATGATGAAGTGCGTTCAGTCCGGTGACACGTCTTGGGGAAGGGGTCTTCCATGCTCGCCGTCATCATCGCGAAACGCGCCGCGCTGTTCGCGCTGGCCTGGCTGATCCTGACCGGCGCCGCGCCGGGCGGGCTGGTCGTGGGCGCCGCGGCCGTGATCGCGGCCACGGCGGTCAGCCTCAAGCTCCTGCCCCCCTCGCCCCGCCAGGCGAAGGTCTGGGCTCTGATCGCGCTGATCCCCGGTTTTCTCTGGCGCTCAGTGCTGGGCGGGGCGGACGTGGCGTGGCGGGCCCTGCATCCGAAACTGCCCATCCACCCCGGCTGGATCGACTACCCCGTGACGCTTCAGGACGGAACGGCGCGGGCGATGTTCGGCGCCCAGACCAGCCTGCTGCCCGGCACGCTGTCGGCGGGGCTCGAGGGCGCCACCATGCGCATCCACTGCCTGGAGGTCTCCGACCGCACCCGCGACGAGCTGGCCCGTGGCGAGGCCCGCGTCGCCCGCGCCCTGTCCCAGCAGCCGGAGTCTGGGGAGAACGGCACGGATGGATGACGTCTTCCTGCTCGCCGCGCTGGGCATCCTCGTCTCGATCGCGGGAGCGCTGTTCCGCGCCTGGCGCGGCCCGACACGCGCGGACCGGATGATGAGCGCCCAGCTCATCGGCACGGGCGGGGTGGGCGTGGCCATCCTGCTCGCCGCCGGACGGGACGCCCCGGCCATGCTGGACGTGGCGCTGGTCTTCGCCCTGCTGGCCGCCTTCGCCGCGCTGGCTTTCGTCAAGACCGCCACCCCCGACGGCGCGGGCGATCCCGAGGCCGATGACACCGAGGCTCAAGACAGAGAGCCCGCGCCATGACCCTCATCGAGATCCTCGCCTCGGCCTGCCTCGCGGTCGGCGTGTTCTTCTTTTTCGCCGGCACGGTGGGCCTGCTGCGCTTTCCCGACGTGCATTCACGCCTGCACGCCCTGACCAAGGCGGACAATCTGGGCCTCGCCTTCATCGTGCTGGGCGCGGGCATCCATTTCGGCGACGTGATGATCGCCGCCAAGCTGGCGCTGGTCTGGTTCCTGGCGGTGTTCGCCGCGGGCGCCGCGGCCCAACTCGTCGCTCGCGCGGCGCTCAGGACCGGGGACGAGCCATGAGTCTGGTCTTCGACATCGCCCTGTGCGCGCTGATCCTGGGCGTGGCGGCGATGGCGCTGCTGGGCCGCGGGCTGTTCGCGTCGCTCGCCTTCTTCATCGTCTACGGTCTGCTGATCGCGCTGGCCTGGCTCAGCCTGAACGCCATCGACGTGGCGCTGGCCGAGGCCGCCATCGGCGCGGGCGTGACCGGGGTCCTGCTGATCGGCGCGTGGCAGGCCCTGAACGCGCAGTCCGCCCTCGATCCCGACCCGGTGGCTCACTGGATCACGCGCGTTTTCGCCGGGCTGGGATGCCTCGCCATCGGCGGCCTTCTCGCGCTGGCCATCCTGGCCATGCCGGGCGGAACGGGGCTGACGACTGAAGTCATCGACACGCAGGGCCAGCTCGATCTGGGCAATTCGGTCACCGCGGTCCTGCTGGGCTTCCGCGCCTATGACACCCTGCTGGAAAGCATCGTGCTGCTCGCCGCGCTGGTCGCGGTGTGGTCGCTGACCCCGCAGGGGCTGTGGGGCGGCATTCCCGGCCCGCGCCATCGCACCCGCCCCGACGGCGTGATGGCCAGCTTCGGGCGTCTGCTGCCGCCAGCAGGCCTGATCGCGGGCGTCTATCTGGTTTGGGCGGGGTCGGACGCGCCCGGCGGCGCGTTCCAGGCGGGCACCGTGCTGGCCGCGGCCTGGATTCTCGCCGTGCTGGCCGGGCTGCAGGACGAACCGGAAGTGACCAGCCCGCTCCTGCGCGCCGCCCTGCTGATCGGCCCGGCGCTGTTCCTGCTGGTCGGCGCCGTAGGGGCGGGCTTCGGCGGATTCCTCGCCTACCCCGAAGGCTTTGAGAAACCCGTCATCCTCGCCATCGAGTACGCGCTGGCCCTGTCCATCGCGGCCACGCTGGCGCTGCTGGTCGCCGGACCGCCGCGGCGGCCGGGAGGCGCGCGATGACGCCGTCCCTGCTTTACGCCCTGACCGGCGCGGGCCTGATCGCGCTGGGGCTTTACGGCTTCGTCACCCGCTCGCACCTGATTCGCCGGGTGCTGGCCTTCAACGTGATCGGCAGCGGGGTCTTCCTCGTGTTCGGCGCGCTGGGCCATGAGGGCGGGATCACCGACCCCGTGCCTCAGGCCCTGATCATCACCGGCATCGTCGTGGCCCTGTCCCTGACCGCCTTCGCCGCGGCCATGATCGCGCGTTACGCCGAAGACGGCGGCGGCGGGCTCGATCCTGACGCGGAGGACGCCGGGTGAGCCCGCTCGACACCCTCATCATCGCCCCGCTCGCCTTCGCCCTCGCCTCGCTGGGGATGGGCCGCCGCGGCGCGTGGCTGATCGTGATCGCCGCGCCCGTGATGATCGCGCTTGCGGTCTGGCTGTGCGCGCAGGTCTGGGCCGCGCCCGTGGGCCATTCGGTGGGCGGCTGGGCGCCGCCGCTGGGCATCGCGATCCGGGCCGATGGCCTGTCGGCGGCCTTCATGCTGGCCACGGCCGTCGCGGCGGGCCTGATCGGACTGTTCGCGCTGGACGAGTTCGCCCCGCCCAAAGACGGCGAGACCGCGCGCAGCCACACCTTCTGGCCCCTGCTCTACCTTCTGTGGGCGGCGGTGAACGCGATCTTCGCCAGCGCGGATCTGTTCAACCTCTATGTCGCGCTCGAGCTGCTGACCATCGCGGCGGTGGCGCTGGCGGGCTTCGGCGCGCTGAAGGCCGCGCTGAGATATTTCATGGTCGCCTTGCTGGGCTCGCTCAGCTACCTGCTCGGCGCGGTGCTGATCTACGCCGCCTACGGCACGCTGGACATGGGGCTGCTGGCCCAGCGGGCCGAAGCCGACCTGCCCACCCTGCTGGCGGCGGGCTTCATCACCGCGGGGCTGATCGCCAAGACCGCGCTGTTTCCGCTGCACGGCTGGCTGCCGCCCGCCCACGGATCGGCGCCCGCCCCGGCCAGCGCGCTTCTGTCCGCGCTGGTGGTCAAGGCGAGCTTCTTCATCCTGCTGCGCTTCTGGTTCGACGCCATGCCCGGCATCAGCGGCCCGGAGCTGGCCCACCTTCTGGGCGCGCTGGGCGCGGCGGCGGTGATCTACGGCTCGGTCCAGGCCATCCGCCAGACCGAGCTCAAGCCGCTGGTCGCCTACTCCACCGTGGCTCAGCTGGGCTATCTGTTCCTGGTCTTCCCGCTGGCGGGCGCGGCGGACGAGGCCGCGCCGTGGGCGGCGGGCGCGTGGAGCGGGGGCGTGCTCCATGCCCTCTCCCACCTGTTCGCCAAGGCCGCGATGTTCCTCGCCGCCGGGCTGATGCTCAGGGCCGCCGCCACGAAGACCATCGGCGGGCTGGAGGGGCTGGCGCGGGCCATGCCGGTGACGGTGTTCGCCTTCGCGGTCTCGGCGGTCTCGCTGATGGCCCTGCCGCCGTCGGGCGGGTTCATGGCCAAATACCTGCTGCTGACCAGCGCGCTGGCCGCCGGGGCGTGGATCTACGCCGCGGTGATGATCGCGGGCGGGCTTCTGGCGGCGGTCTATCTGTTCCGCCCGCTGGCGCGCGCCTTCGCGGGAAAGGAAACCCCTGTCATCGTCCCCACCCCGCGCTGGCTGGCCGCGATCCCACTGGCGCTGGCGCTTCTGGCGAGCGCGCTGGGGCTGGCGAGCGCGGGGCCCTACGCCTTCATCCAGGCCGGCGCGCCACTGGCGGCCGAGGAGGGGCTGAAATGAACGCGCTTCTGCCCGTCCTGCTGGTCCTGTCGCCGCTGGCGCCCGCACTGATCAGCTTCGCCCTGCCCGCCCGGCTCGCGCCCTGGCGCAACGCGGCCAATATCGGCTTCGCCCTGGTCAAGCTGGCGCTGGTCGTGCTGCTGCTCCAGGGCGTGGCCGGAGGCGCGGAATACGAGTGGCGGGCCGAGTTCGTGCCGGGCCTCTACCTGCTGCTGCGCGTGGACGCGCTGGCGCTGCTGTTCGTGACCCTGTCCACCTTCCTGTGGCTGGTCACCACCGTCTACGCCATCGCCTACTTCAAAGACGGCCCGAACCTTCCGCGGTTTTTCGGCTTCTTCAATCTGTGCGTCATGGCCGCGACGGGCATCGCCCTGTCGGGCTCGCTGATCACCTTCTTCATCTTCTACGAGCTGCTGACCCTGTCGACCTGGCCGCTGGTCGTCCACAAGGGCGATGAGAAGTCCATGGCCGCGGGCCGGGTCTATCTGGGCTACACGCTGGCGGGCAGCGCGGCGCTGCTGCTGGGCATCGTGTGGCTGGAGAGCGGGACCGGCCCGGTCAAGTTCGACGACGCCACGGATCTGACCGCCCACAGCGGCGACACCCTGCGCCTGATCTTCATCCTGATGGTGGGCGGGCTGGGGGCGAAAGCCGCGCTCATCCCCCTGCACGGCTGGCTGCCCCAGGCCATGGCCGCGCCCGCGCCGGTCAGCGCGCTGCTGCACGCGGTCGCGGTGGTCAAGGCGGGCGCGTTCGGCATCGTGCGGGTGATCTATGACGTGTACGGCATCGACATCGTCGCCGCGCTGGGGCTGGGCGTGCCGCTGGCCATGCTGGCCTCGGCGACCATCCTGTACGGCTCGATCCGCGCGGTCGCCCAGACCGACATCAAGAAGCGCCTCGCCTTCTCCACCGTCAGCCAGGTCAGCTACATCGTGCTGGGCGCGAGCCTCGTCGGCCCCTTCGCCATCATCGGCGGGCTGGTCCATCTGGTCCATCAGGGCCTGATGAAGATCACCCTGTTCTTCGGCGCGGGCGCGCTGGCCGAGCGGCTGGGGATCACGAGGATCGACCAGCTCGACGGCGTGGGACGGCGGATGCCGATCACCATGGCCGCCTTCTCGGTGGCCGCGCTGGGCATGATCGGCGTGCCGCCCGTCGCGGGCTTCGTGTCCAAATGGTATCTGGGGCTGGGCGGGCTGCAGTCGGGCGAGCCGTGGGTGATCGCGGTGCTGGCGGGCTCGTCGCTGCTGAACGCGCTCTACTTCCTGCCCCTGCTCTACCGCGCCTGGCTCAGACCCGCCGATGCCCTGCCCTCCACGGACGAGATGTCCGCCGACCGGCCCTGGATGCTGATCCTGCCCGCCGCGGTGACCGCCGCCGCGGCGCTGGGCGCGGGGCTGCTGGCGGGGCTGTCCTTCAGCCCGCTGGGCTGGGCGATCCTGATCGGGGAGGACATCTACCTGCCGTGACCGATCCGCTGCTCCTCCTCCTGCCGCTGTCGCTGGCCCTGCCGCTGGTCCTCGCCGGGCTCAGCGTCCTGCCCGGCTGGCGCGCCCATTCGCTCGCCGTCCTGCCCCTCGCGCCCCTGCCCGCGCTGGCCGCCGCACTGCTCGCGCCGCGGGGGGCGGAGATGGTCTTCCCCGACCTGCTGCTGGGGATGCGGCTGGGGCTCGATCCGGTCGGCGTGTATTTCCTCGGGGGCGCGGCCCTGCTGTGGACACTCTCGGGCGTCTATGCGGCCCGCTACATGACCGGAAAGGACCGCCCCGGGGGCTTCGCCCTGTTCTGGAACCTCGTTCTGGCGGGCAATCTGGTCGTCTTCCTCGCCACCGACGCGGTGACCTTCTACGTGGCCTTCGCGCAGGTCTCGCTGATGGCCTATCCGCTGATCACCCACGACCGCTCGGCGCGGGCGCTCAAGGCCGGGACGGTCTACATCGCGCTGGCGGTGGTCGGGGAGACCGCCCTGCTGCTGGGCTTGATGCTGGGCGCGGCGGAGGCGGGCAATTCGCTGATGATCGCCGACATCCGCAGCGCCATCGCGGGCTCTGACGCGCGCGGGGCGATCCTCGCTCTGCTGATCGCGGGCTTCGGGATCAAGGCGGGCCTTATCCCGCTGCATGTCTGGCTGCCCGTCGCCCACCCCGCCGCGCCCACGCCCGCCTCAGCGGTGCTGTCGGGCGCCATCGTCAAGGCGGGCATATTCGGCCTGATCGCCTTCCTGCCCTTCGCCGCGGGCGTGACCGGCTGGGGCCTTGCTCTGGCAGGCCTGGGCTTTTCCGGCGCCGTGCTCGCCGCGCTTTACGGGACCGCGCAGACCAACCCCAAGGCCGTGCTCGCCTATTCCACCGTCAGCCAGATGGGTCTTCTGATGGGCGCGCTGGGCATCGCGCTGATCGCCGAGGCGCCCCCCGGCCCGGCCCTGTTCGCCGCCGCGCTCTACGCCCTGCATCACGGACTCGCCAAGGGCGCGCTCTTCCTCGGCGTGGGGGTGATGCAGACCAGCGCGGGCGCATGGCGGAAGGCTGGTCTGGCCCTGCTCGCCCTCGCCGCCCTCTCGGTGGCCGGCCTGCCGCTCACGGGGGGCGCTCTGGCCAAGATCGCCCTGAAAGGCGCGGCGGGCGGGCTGGCCGAGCTGATCATCACCGCCTCGGCCCTGACCACCGCGCTCGTCCTCGCTCGTTTCCTTGCCGTGCTGCCCAAAGCCGAGCCGGACGCGAGACCGCCGCTGGCGATGCTGGTCCCCATGGGCGCGCTGGCGTTCGCCGCCCTGCTCCTGCCCGCGATTCTGTTCACCGGCGCGGCGGGCGAAGACCTCGCCTATGCGCTCAGCCTCTCGAACCTGTTCGCCGGGGTCTGGCCGCTGGCGCTGGCCGCCCTCGCCGTGATCATCGTCCTGCGGCTGAAACCCCGCGCCCCCGCCCTGCCCGAAGGCGACCTGCTCATCCCCGCCACGGCGCTGGGGCAGGCGGTCTGGCGGGGTCTCGCCCACGCCGCACACAGGGCCGGAACCTCCCTATCCGCCCTGCCCCGCCGCCTCGTGCCCAAGGGCTCCTTCCTCGTCCCGCTGTCCGCGCTGATGGGCCGGGTCGAGACGCGGCTGGGGACCGCTCCGGCCATCGCGCTTCTGGCCGCGCTTCTTGTGATCGCGCTGGTCTGGTCGGGGCTGGCGCCGGATTAAAATCCGGCAAGAGTTTCGCAATCTCCGTGACGCTCCCCCGTCTCCGCGCTAGGAGTCGCATCGGGAAAGGCCGCGCCCTGAGGGCGAGGGCCGGGGACGAGACGCATGACTGACGAACGCAAGGCCAAGCTTCAATCGCTCTCCATCGAGCGCGAGCCCGAACCGGCGCGCTCGGGCGTTCCGATCGCCGCCGTGGCCGTGATCGCCCTGCTCACGCTGGGTCTGGGCGCAGGGGGCGGCTGGGTGCTGGCGCGCGAGACCGCGCCCGAACCCGCTCCCCCGCCTCCGCCCCCCGCGGCCGCCGCGCCAGCCAATTCCAACGCTCAGGCCCCCGCCGCGAACCGCCCCGCCCCGCGCGCGTCGGGTCTCGTCGCCTCGGGCTACGTCGTCGCACGGCGCGAGGCCACAGTGTCCGCCGAGATCACGGGCCGCATCAGCGAGGTGCTGGTCGAGGAAGGCATGGAGGTGGACGCCGGAGAGGTTCTCGCCCGACTGGACGACACCCGTGCCCGGCTCGACCTCTCTCTGGCCGAGGCCCGCCTCGGTTCGGGCCGCGCGCAGATCGACGCCCTTCAGGCCCAGCTTCAGGAAGCTCGGCAGGTGGAAAGCCGCGCCGAGCGGCTGGCCCAGTCCAACTACGCCACCGAGGCGGCCCTGACCTCGGCGACCGCCCAGCGCCAGAGCCTCGCCGCCCAGCTCGCCGCCGCCCGCGCCGACCTCGCCGCCGCCCAGGTGCAGGTGGACAGCCAGCGCGACTATGTGGACCGCCACGTGGTGCGCGCGCCCTTCGCGGGCGTGGTGATCGCCAAGAACGCGCAGGTCGGCGAGATCCTGTCGCCGGTCTCGGCGGGCGGAGGCTTCACCCGCACCGGGGTCGCGACGCTGGTGGACATGGCCTCGCTCGAAATCGAAGTGGACGTCAACGAGGGCCAGATCGGCCGCGTCAGCCCCGGCCAGCGGGTCGAGGCGATTCTGGACGCCTATGCCGACTGGCGCATCCCCGCCCGGGTGGAGGCCATCATCCCCACCGCCGACCGCAGCCGCGCGACCATCAAGGTCCGCGTGGCGCTGGACGAGCGCGACGGCCGGGTCCTGCCCGACATGGCCGCCCGCGTGACCTTCCTCGACCCCGGCTCCTAGGTTTTCGCTTCAGCGAAAAGAACTTTGTGATATAAAGCCCAAATCCGCCTGACATCCCGGAGATCGCCTGATGACCGCCAACGCCCTGTACGAGCTCAGCAATCTCTCCAAGAGATACACGCGCGGGCGGGAGGAGATCACCATCTTCTCCGATCTCGACATGGCCATCCCCCATGGCGACTTCATCGCCATCATGGGGCCGTCGGGCTCGGGCAAGACCACGCTGCTGAACCTGCTGGGCGGCATCGACGCCCCCTCCTCGGGCGAGGTCCGGTTCGAAGGCGCGCGCATCGACAACCTGTCTCAGGCGAAGCTGTCGAAATGGCGCGCGGCGAACGCCGGCTTCATCTTCCAGTTCTACAATCTGATGCCCACCCTGACCGCGGCGCAGAACGTGGAGCTGCCGCTCCTGCTCACCAAGCTGTCGGGCAAGGAGCGCCGGAAACGCATCGCCACCGCGCTGGAAATCGTGGGCATCGCCGACCGCGCCGGGCACCGGCCCCGCCAGCTCTCTGGCGGCCAGCAGCAGCGCGTCGCCATCGCGCGCGCCATCGTGGCCGACCCCAAGGTCCTTCTGGCCGACGAACCGACCGGCGATCTCGACCGGGCCAGCGCCGATGAGACGCTCAAAACCCTCCAGCTTCTCAATTCGGAAATGGGCAAGACCATCGTGATGGTCACCCACGACCCCGCCGCGGCGAAATACGCCAAGCGCGAGCTGCATCTGGACAAGGGCCGCTTCGTGGAGAAGGAGGCGCTCGCATGAACGACGCCACCCTCGTCCGGAAGAACCTGTTCCGGAAAAAGGCGCGGGCGATCCTGCTGATCATCTCGATCTTCATCGCCTTCCTGATCCACGGCGCGCTGTTCGCCTTCAACGCGGGCATGTCCGGCGGGTTCGGCGCGGTGGCGGCGGACCGTCTGGTCACCATGAACCGGGCGAGCTTCACCGTGCCCATGCCTTACGCGTACTGGGGCCGGATCCAGGCGCTCGACGGGGTGGAGGCGATCACGCCGCTCAACTGGGTCGGCGGCTATTATCAGGAGCCGATGAACCAGATTCAGACCTTCGCGGCCGATCCTGAAAGCTATTTCATCGTCTATCCCGAGCTGACCGTGCCCGCCGACCAGTTCGCCGACGCCCTGAGCCGGCGCGACTGCGCCATCATCGGACGCTCGGTGGCGAACGTGCAGGGCTGGGAGGTGGGCCAGCGCATCCCCCTGAGCAGCAATATCTGGCAGCGCGATGACGGGACCAGCGTGTGGGAGATCGACATCTGCGCGATCTTCGACGCTGCACTGGACAACGTGCCGACCAATTACGCCCTGATCCAGTACGACTATTTCAACGAGAGCCTCGCCTTCGGCCGCGATTCCATCGCCTGGTTCTCGCTGCTGACCGGCGACCCGGACCGCAATGACGCGGTGGCCGCCGAGATCGACGCCCTGTTCGCCAATTCGCCCAACGAGACCCGGACCCAGACCGAGGCGGCGTTCGGGGAATCCTTCATGGCGATGTTCGGCAACATCGCCCTCATCCTGACTCTGGTCGTGGGCGCGGCCTTCGCGACCATCCTGATGATCGTGGGCACCACCATGGTGATGGCCATCAACGAGCGGATCAAGGAAGTCGCGGTGATGAAGACGCTGGGCTTTCCCGCCCCGCGAATCTTCCGGATGGTGCTGAGCGAATCCATCCTGCTCAGCCTCGTGGGCGGCCTGCTGGGCCTGCTGGCGGCCACCGGTCTGGTCACCTTGGTGGGCGCGGCGATCGCCGATTACCTGCCCGGCGTCCACATGCCGCTGAGCGTGGCGCTGACCAGCCTGGCGCTGATGCTGGGACTGGGCCTGATCACGGGTCTGATACCGGCGGTCACCGCGATGCGGGTGAAGATCGTCGACGCGCTGGGCAAGAGCTGAGGAGGCGGACCATGTTCAAACAGACGCTCGCGGTCACCGCTATCAACCTCAAATCCATCCCCCAGAGGCCGGGCATGTCCGCCGCCACGGTGCTGTCCATCGCGCTGGTGGTCGGCGTTCTGCTGGGCTTCCTGGCCATGGCCAACGGCTTTCGCGCCACGGTCCAGGGCACCGGCGCGGACGACATCGCCGTGGTCATGCGCGCGGGCTCCCAGGCGGAGCTCAATTCCAACCTCATGCGCGAGGACGAACGGCTGATCGCCGAGGCCCCCGGCATCGCGCGGGACGCCGATGGCGAGCCCATCGTCTCCGCCGAGCTCTATGTCGTCACCGACGGCATGCGCAGCGCCAGCCAGACCCCCGCCAACCTGCCCCTGCGCGGGGTCGGTCCCCGCGCGCCCGAACTGCGGGACGGCTTCACCATCACGCAGGGGCGCATGTTCGAACCCGGCGCGGCGGAGCTTCTGGTGGGCGAGAACGTGCTGGCCGAATACGAGGGCTTCGCCCTGGGCGAGCCGATCCGGCTGGGCAGCAACACCTGGACGGTGGTGGGCGTCTTCTCCACCGGCGGCACCGTGTTTGATTCCGAACTCTGGACCGACGCGCCCGTGGTCCAGAGCCTCTACCAGCGCGGCAACTCCTTCCAGAGCGTGCGCCTCCGCCTCGCCAGCCCAGAAGCCATCGAGGAGACACGCGCCTATCTGGACGCCGAACCGCGCCTGAACGTAGACGTGCAGAGCGAGCGCGCCTTCTTCGCCAGCCAGGCGGGCGGCACCGTGACGCTGATCGAATATGTCGGCTGGCCGCTGGCCATCCTGATGGCCATCGGCGCGCTGGCGGGCGCTTGGAACACGATGTACTCGTCCGTGGACGCGCGGGTGCGCGAGATCGCCACCCTGCGCGCGCTGGGCTTCTCCGGCTTCAGCGCCTTCCTCGGCACGATGGTCGAATCCCTGCTGCTCGCCCTGCTCGGCGGCATCATCGGCGCGGTCGTGACGTGGCTGCTGTTCGACGGGCTCACCGCCTCCACGCTCGGCTCTAGCTTCACCCAGATCGTGTTCGCCTTCGCGGTGACGCCCGGCGCGATGATCGCAGGCGTCATTCTCGCCCTCATCGTCGGGCTGCTGGGCGGGCTCATCCCGGCCATGCGGGCCGCCCGGGTGCCGCTGCTGTCCGTCCACGGCGGCTGACCGAGTCTTCTGAACCGAAAAGATGTGACGCAGGGGCAACACGCACCATGCGTTCTCAACGCATTTGCCCATGCGTGGCCTGATTTGCGCTTGAGCCATACCGCTCGTTCGATTTAGGCTTCGACTCAAGGCCCTCATCAGATGGGGCCGCCATTCGCCGTCAACGAACGGCTCGAAAACCCATCCGGGGAGGAAACATGACCAGGAAATCTCTGCTGCTCGCCACCGGGGCGAGCCTCGCCGCTTTCGCTCCCGCCGCTCCGGCCGCCTTCGCGCAGGACGCCGCCGCCGAAGCCGCCCAGCCGCGCGCGATCGAAACCATCACCGTCACGGCCCAGCGCCGCGAACAGAGCGTGCAGGACGTGCCTGCCGTGGTCACCGCTGTGTCCGCCCAGCTCATGCAGGACGCGGGCGTGCGCGACATCAAGGATCTGCAGATCCTGACCCCGGGCATGACCGTCACCTCGACGTCGAACGAGACCATCACCACCGCCCGCATCCGCGGCATCGGCACGGTGGGCGACAACCCCGGCCTGGAAAGCTCGGTGGGCGTGCTGATCGACGGCGTCTACCGCCCCCGCAACGGCGTCAGCTTCGGCGATCTGGGCGAGCTGGAGCGGGTCGAGGTCCTCAAGGGCCCGCAGGGCACCCTGTTCGGCAAGAACACCTCGGCGGGCGTGATCAACATCCTGACCGCCCAGCCCCAGTTCGAGTTCGGCGCAAACGCCGAGGTCACCGTGGGCAATTTCGGTCAGCGCGGCGCGTCCGCCTCCATCACCGGGCCGTTCAGCGACACCGTGGCGGGCCGCTTCTACATCGCCGCGCGCGAGCGTGACGGCTTCCTGGACGTGGCCGAGACCGGCCCCGGCCCGCGCACGATCGACGAGGACGTGGACCAGAGCTTCTACACCCTGCGCGGCCAGCTCCTGATCGCGCCGAACAACGATCTCGATATCCGCATCATCGCCGACTACACCGAGCGCGACGAGAACTGCTGCCTGGGCACCCAGCTCTTCGTCGGCCAGGGCCCGGACTCCCGCGCCCGGCTGATCAACAACGTCCGGCCCGGCGCCATTCCGCTGGAGGCCCGCCCGTTCGAACGGCAGGCCTTCGCCAACCGCGACACCACCCAGTCCATCGTCGACACGGGCATCTCCGCAGAGGTGAACTGGACCCTCACCCCCGACGTGGAGCTGACCTCCATCACCGCCTGGCGCGACTGGGACACCTACACCGGCCAGAACTCCGACTTCACCGCCGCGGATCTGATCTGGCGGCCCGCCGACGGCACCAACAACCTGCAGATCGGACAGTTCAGCCAAGAACTGAGGCTGGCCGGCGAGCGCGGCATGCTCGACTGGATCGTGGGCGGCTTCTACGCCAGCGAGACCATCGATGCCCGCTCGCGCCTGCTCTACGGGGAGGATTACTACCCCTACCTGGCCGGGCAGCTCCTGGGCAACGCCCCGTCGCTGATCGGACTTCTGCCGGGCACGGTGCTCCAGCCGGGCAACGGATCTGACGACACCTATTCTCAGGACGGCGAGACCTTCGCGATGTTCGCCGACGGCTCCTTCGCCATCACCGACCGCTTCAACCTGTCGGTGGGCGGCCGCTACACCTGGGACGAGAAGTCCCTGACCAGCACCTACACCTCGACCGGGGCCACCTGCGACCAGGCCGAGGCCGCCTTCATCCCGCTCGCCCAGGCCGCCGGTCAGGCCGCCGCCAGCCAGATCGTCGGCACGCTCTGCCTGAACGGGCAGAACCAGGACTTCGACCGTCTGGGCACCTTCACCCAGAACCAGACCGAGAACGAGTTCTCCGGCTCCGTGCGGGCCAGCTATGACCTGACCGATCAGGTCATGCTCTATGCGACCTACGCCCGCGGCTACAAGTCGGGCGGCTTCAACCTGGACCGGTCCTCCTTCGTGGAGGTCACGCCCACCGGCCCGAACTTCCGCGCCAATCCCGACACCAGCTTCGCGCCCGAGACGGTCAACGCCTATGAGGCGGGCTTCAAGTCCACGCTGGCGGGCGGCTCGCTGTTCTTCAACGTCGGCGCCTTCCATCAGGAATATTCCGACTTCCAGCTCAACACCTTCGTGGGCACCGCCTTCATCGTGGAGACCATCCCCGAGGTGACCTCCACCGGCGTCGAGATGGACTTCACCTGGCGTTCCCCGGTCGACGGGCTGAGCTTCCAGGGCGGTCTGACCTACGCCGACACCCAGTTCGGCGACTTCGTCGCCAGCGATCTGTCGGTGCCCGACCGCTTCAACGCCCTGCGCCGCCTGCCCGGCGAGCGGATGCCCTTCGCCCCGCTGTGGAGCGGCTCGCTCGCGGCCACCTACGAGCAGGCGATCAGTCCCACGCTGGAATTCCGCGGCAACGTCGCGGCCAAGTTCCTGACCGATTACAACACCGGCTCGGATCTGCACCCTTCAAAGCATCAGGACGGCTACGCCCTGCTGAACGCCCGCGCCGGGATCGGCTCTCAGGACGGGCGCTGGACGGTGGAGCTGTGGGGCCAGAACATCACCGACCAGGACTATCTGCAGGTCGGCTTCAACGGTCCCTTCCAGGTCAATGACGACAATGACGAGGTCAACGAGCGCGTCAGCGTCTACAACGCCTTCCTGGGCGCGCCGCGCACCTGGGGCCTCACGCTCAGGGTCGCCTACTAGGCAGCCCGCCAGGCCTCGCCGCGCACGGCCCGCCGGGACATCCCCGGCGGGCCGTCGTGCATTCAGGGGCTGGCGACCGCGGCCCGCGCCCGTGCTAGGGTCGCTGTGATAAAAAGACCCGGGAGACAGGGACATGGCCGACGCCGCGCCGCGTCAGACCCAGCGCTTCGAGCGCAAGCGCGAGGCGATCCTGCATGCCGCCGCGCGCCTGTTCAACGAGAAGGGCCTGAAGGGCGCGACGCTGGCCGAGGTCGCCGCCTCGGTGGGGCTGATCACCACCTCGGTGACCTATTATTTCAAGAAGAAGGACGCGCTGGCCGCCGCCTGCATCGGCCGCACGCTCGACACCCTGTCGGCCATCGCCGACGAGGCCGCCGCCCAGCCGCAGGCCGAAGCCCGGCTCAAGCGCTTCCTCGAGCTCTATCTCGACCAGCTCGCCCGCATCACGCGCGGCGAGGAGCCCGAGCTGATCAATTTCCACGACCTGCTCGCCCTGACCGGCCCCCAGGCCGACGAGGCCCAGGCCGGGTTCACCGCCCTGTTCCGCAAGCTGCGGCGCATCTTCTTCGAGACCGGCGAGATCGAGCTGTCCCGCCCCGCCGCCAACGCCCGCGCGCACCTGGTGCTCTCGGTCATGCTGTGGTCGCGCACATGGGTCAGGAGCCAGTACGAGCCGGAGGACTACGCCCGCGCCGCCGAGCGCATCGGCGCCATCCTCACCGGCGGGCTGGCGGGCGAGGACGCCGGCTGGGCGCCTGCAGCCCTGGCCGCCGAACGCCTCGCGCCCCCCGCCCCGGCCGACCGCGCCCGGGAGAATTTCCTGAAAGCCGCCACCCATCTGGTCAACGAGCAGGGCTATCACGGCGCCTCGGTGGACCGCATCTCGGCGCATCTGAGCCTGACCAAGGGCAGCTTCTACCACCACAACGACACCAAGGACGGGCTGGTGGAGGCCTGCTTCGAGCGCAGCTTCGAGATCATGCGCCAGTTCCAGATCGAGGCCCGCGCCCACAGCGCCCGGGGCTGGGACCAGATCTGCTCGGCCTCCGCCGCGCTGGTCGTCCACCAGCTTTCCGATCACGGCCCCCTGCTGCGCTACACGGCGCTGAGCGCCGTGCCCGCCGAAATGCGGCGCGACCTGATGGCCACGATGCGGCGGCTGTCGGAACGCTTCGCGGGCATGATCGCGGACGGCATCGCGGACGGCTCCATCCGCCCCGTCGATCCCGTCATCGCCGCCCAGCTCGTCATCGGCATGATCAACGCCGCCTCCCAGCTCCACCGCTGGGGCCCGGGCGTGACGGCGCAGAACGCGGGCGAGTTCTACGTGCGACCCCTCTTCACGGGCGTGTTCAATCCGTAAAAACCGCCATGGGCGGCGGTCTGATTGACCCGCCCCGCCCCAGGGCGAAAGCTGTCGGTTCTGGCTCCGGACCGCGATCATGACCCCTGACGCCGCACACCCGCCGCCGACCGACCCGGCCGAGGACGCGCGCCTCCAGCCCGTGCGCACCCAGATGCTCGCCGCGGCCAGCGCCTACCATAATTTCCGCCTGACGGCCGCGGACGCGAAGTCCGCCTCCCTGATGGCCATCGCCGGGGTGGGGATCGGCTTCATCGTCCAGCGCACGGCCATGAGCGCGGACACCTTCGCCGACGCCCTGGCCGCCCTCCTGCGCCACCCGTCCCTGATCGCCCTGTTCGCCGCGCTGGCCGTGGCGATGCTGGCCCAGCGGGCGGTGCGGGTGAAGGGCGAGGACTGGACCTCGAAGCTGGTGGCGGGCGCGCCGCCCGAAGCCGTGGCGGACGACTTCCTCGGTCTGGACGCCCGCCAGCTCTTCGCGAGCTGGATCGCCAGCCAGGACGTCCTCATCCGCATCGCCCAGCGCAAGTACCGCTATGTCAACGCGGCCATGTGGCTGCTCCTGCTCGGTCTCGCCCTGGCCGTGGCGGGCGCGTGAGGACCGGGGCGGTGCGCTCGATGTTCGAGCGTCTGGGCGGGTTCGCCGCGGTCCACGCCATCGTGTGCGAGTTCTACGGCCGCGTGGCCGACGACGACGTGCTGGCCCCGTATTTCGAGCATGTCGACATGCGCCGTCTGATCGACCACCAGACCAAGTTCATCGCCTCGGTGATGGGCGGCCCGGCCAGCTACACCAACGAGGCCCTGCGCCAGGTCCATGCGCGCCACCCCATCGACCGCGCCGCCTTCGAGGCCATGCGCGAAGCCATGCGCGAGAGCCTGCTGGCCTGCGAGGTCGGCGAGGCGGACTGCGCGGCGGTGATCGAGGAGATCGAGGCGAGGGCTCCTTATGTCATCAACCGCTCCTGACCCCCTGCCCTCGCCCGCCGACGGCGCGGACCTGTCGCGGCTGGTGCGCAACCTGATCGACGCCGCCGAGACGGGTCTGGCCCTGGTCGATCTGGGCACGGGCGAGCCGGTGGTGCTCAACCAGCGCTTCGAGCAGTGGCTCGGCGGCCGCGCCCTCGCCGACTTCCTCGCCGCCGACCCGGGGCTGGACTGGCCCCGGACCGCCCTCGACCTGGCGGACGGCGAAACCCGCGAAACGGCGGTGGAGGTCCGCATCGGACGGCGCGCCGAGGCCCTGTCCCTGCTGATCAGCGCCCATGACGAAGGCGGACGCAGGCTGGCCGCCGTCGAGGCGCGCAACGTCTCGCGCCTGCGCCAGCTCGAATACATGATGGAGTCCTACGCCAAGATGCTCGAACGCTCCGAGCGCGAGCTGCGCCGGGAGAAGGAGCGGGCCGAGAAACTGCTCCTGAACATCATGCCCCGACAGATCTACGACGAGATCAAACAGATCGGCGTGTCCACGCCCCAGCGTTATGACGAATGCTCGGTGCTGATGCTCGACTTCGTGGGCTTCACCGAGCTGTCGGTGTCCCACGAGCCCTCCGCGCTCGTCGCCGAGCTGAACGACATCTTCACCGCCTTCGACCGCATCGCAGAGCCTTTCGGCTGCGAGCGGATCAAGACGCTGGGCGACGCCTACATCGCCGTGTGCGGCCTGCCCGAGCCCGCCCCCGACCATGCCGTCTCCATCGCCCGCGTCGCCCTGCGCATGACGCGCTATCTGGAGCGGCGCAACGCGGGCCAGCCCCTGACATGGCGGGCGCGCATCGGCATCGCGTCAGGCCCCGTGGTCGGCTCGATGATCGGGGTGCAGAAATTCGTCTACGACATCTTCGGGCCCGGCGTGAACCTCGCCGCCCGGCTCGAAGCCCTGTCCGATCCCATGACGATCACCCTGAGCGAGGCGATGACCCCCGCCCTGCAGGACCGCTTCCGGCTGGAGCCCGCCGGGGAGGCGGACATCAAGGGTTTCGGCCCCCAGCGCCTGTACCGGCTGGCCGGAGAGCTCGGCTAGCCGCCCTCTTTGATCACGTGCCTGGCGATCACGATCTGCTGGATCTGGGAGGAGCCTTCGTAGATGCGGAACAGGCGCACGTCGCGGTAGAAGCGCTCGATGCCGTAATCGGCGATGTAGCCCGCCCCGCCGAATATCTGCACCGCCCGGTCCGCGACCCGGCCCACCATCTCCGAGGCGAAATACTTCGCCGCCGCGCACTCCATCGAGGCCCCCTCGCCGCCATCGCGCGTGCGGGCCGTCTCCAGCGTCAGCGCCCGGGCGGCCAGCGCCTCGGTCTTGGAATCGGCGATCATCGCCTGGACGAGCTGGAAGTCCGCGATGGCCTGCCCGAACTGCTCGCGCTCGGTGGCGTAGGCCACGCAGTCGGCGATCAGGCGCTCGGCGATGCCCGTGCAGACCGCCGCCATGTGCAGCCGCCCCCGGTCGAGCACCTGCATGGCCACCTTGAAGCCCTGCCCCTCCGCGCCCAGCCGGTTGGCTTCGGGCACGCGCACGCCGTCGAACGTCACGTCGCAGACATGGGCGCCCTGCTGGCCCATCTTCTTCTCCGGCGGCCCCACCGACAGCCCGTCGGCGTCGCGCGGCACCAGGAAGGCGCTCACGCCCCGCGCGCCGGGCTGATCGGGATCGGTGCGGGCCATCACGGTGAAGAGCTGGGCCTTGTCCGCGTTGGTGATGTAGCGCTTGGCGCCGTCCAGCACGTAATGGTCGCCGTCCTTGCGCGCGCGGGTCTTCACCGCGGCGGAATCCGACCCCGCCTCGGGCTCGGTCAGGGCGAAGCTGGTGATGATCTCGCCCGTCGCGATCCTCGGCAGCCATTTCGCCTTCTGCGCGTCCGTGCCGAACATCACCAGCCCCTGGCTGCCGATGCCCACATTGGTCCCGAAGGCCGATCGGAAGGCCGGGCTGGTCCGGCCCAGCTCCAGCGCCACAAGGCACTCCTCCTCCATTGACAGGCCCAGCCCGCCGTACTGCTCTGGGATCGACAGGCCGAACAGGCCCAGCGCCTTCATTTCCTCGATCACCGCGCCGGGGATCTCGTCATCCTCGGCGACCTGGTGCTCGAGCGGGCGCAGCCGTTCGGCCACGAAGCGCCGCAGCGTGCTCAGAAGCTGTTCGAGGGTGTCCGAATCAAGGCTCATCGTCTTCGCTCCTCACACCCGTTCCAGAATGACCGCGATGCCCTGGCCCACCCCGATGCACATGGTCGCCAGCGCGTAACGCGCCTTGCGGCGCTCGAGCTCATGGACGGCGGTCAGCACCAGCCGCGCGCCCGACGCCCCCAGCGGATGGCCCAGCGCGATGGCGCCGCCATTGGGGTTCAGCCGCGGATCATCGTCCGCCAGCCCCATGGATCGCGAACAGGCCAGCACCTGGGCGGCGAAGGCCTCGTTGATCTCGATCACGTCCATCCGGTCCAGCGTCAGCCCCGCCAGCTTCAGCGCCTTCTCGCTGGCCGGGACCGGGCCGATGCCCATGATCCGGGGCGGCACGCCCGCGGTGGCCGCCGCCACGATCCGCGCGCGGGGGGTGAACCCGTTCGCTTTCGCCGCCGCCTCGCTGGCGACGATCATCGCCGCGGCCCCGTCATTCACGCCCGAGGCGTTGCCCGCCGTCACCGTGCCGTCGGCCCTGACGATGGGCCGCAGCCGCCCCAGCGCCTCCAGCGTCGTGCCCGGGCGGGGATGCTCGTCGGCCTCGACCACCGTGTCGCCTTTCCGGCCCGAAACCGTGACCGGCACGATCTCCTCGGCCAGCCTGCCCGCCGCGATGGCCGCCGCGGCGAGGTCCTGCGAGCGCGCGGCGAAGCGGTCCTGATCCACCCGCGCGATGGCGTGCTCGTCGGCCAGATTCTCCGCCGTCTCGGGCATGGCGTCGGTGCCGTGGGCCGCCTTCATCTTCGGATTGACGAAGCGCCAGCCGATGGTGGTGTCCTCGATGGCGGCCGCGCGGGAGAAGGCCGTCTCCGCCTTGCCCATCACGAAGGGCGCGCGCGACATGCTCTCCACCCCGCCAGCCAGCGTGAAGCCCGCTTCGCCGACGCGGATCGCGCGCGCGGCGGTGGCCACCGCGTCCATGCCCGACCCGCACAGCCGGTTGATCGTCGCCCCCGCCGCGCTGACCGGCAGGCCCGCCAGCAGCGCGCTCATCCGCGCCACGTTGCGATTGTCCTCGCCCGCCTGATTGGCGCAGCCATAGAAGACCTCGTCCAGCGCGCCCCAGTCGGCCCGCGCGTTGCGCGCCATCAGGGCGGCGATGGGAACCGCGCCCAGATCGTCCGCGCGCACCGCGCTCAGCGCGCCCGCGAACCGCCCGATGGGCGTGCGCGCGCCGTCGCAGACAAAGGCCTCCGCCATGACTCGATTTCCTCCCGTGCGCGCCCGCGGCTGCGTGGCCGCCGGGCATTTTTAGAAAAACCGGTATACTCGCATCACGCGTCTTCCGCAACGGCCCCGCCCCGCGCCCGGCTTGCCCGCCGCCGTCCCGCGGGGCAGGCTGCGGTCCGACGGATCACACAGGAGACGCCCCGCATGACACGGCTCGCCGCCGCCTTCGCCCTGCCCGCCCTCGCCCTTCTCGCCGCCCCCGCCCAGGCCGATCAGGACGCCTTCTGGGAGCGGCTGACGGCCCTGTGCGGGCAGAGCTTCGACGGCGAGAGCCTGCGCGCGCCCGAGGGCGATGACGGCTTCGACAACGTGCGGCTGGTCATGCACGTGCGCTCCTGCGAGCCCGACCGCATCCGCATCCCCTTCGTGGTGGGCGACGACCTGTCGCGCACCTGGGTGCTGACCCGGCACGAGGGCGGGGTCGAGCTGCGCCACGACCACCGCCACGAGGACGGCACCGAGGAAGACCTCACCCAGTATGGCGGCGTCACGCCCAGCGCGGGCACGGCGACGACCCAGATCTTCCCCGCCGACGACGCGACGCTGGCCGTCTCGCCGCGCTCTTATCCCAATGTCTGGATGATGGCGGTCGACCCCGAGGCTCAGACCTTCACCTATTTCGTCCAGCGGCTGGGCACCGAGCGCGCCTATCACGTGGAGTTCGATCTGAGCGTGGAGACCGAAGCCCCGCCCGCGCCCTGGGGCTGGCAGGACTGAACGGCGGCTGATCGGGCAGGGTTTACGGGCGCCGCGCGCGGGCTCATATGGCGGCCTTGACTTGTTTCATGAGGCGCTCCCCGTGACCCAGCCCCCCGCCGACGCCCCCGCCAAGCGCTTCATCTCCGCCGAGCAGCTCCTGGGCGACGGCTTCGCCCTGGCCCGCAGAATCCTCGACAGCGGCTGGACGCCAACCTGCCTTGTGGGCGTGTGGCGCGGCGGCGCGCCCGTGGCCGTAACCGTGCAGGAGGCGCTGGCCTATCACGGGGTCGAGCTGCGCCATGCCGTGGTCGGCGCGGCCAGCTACACCGGCATCGAACAGCAATCCGCCCATGTCCGCCTGTGGGGGCTCGACACCCTGGCCGAAACCCTCACCCCCGACGACCGCCTGCTGGTGGTCGATGACGTGTTCGACACCGGCCGCACCATCGAAGCGGTCCTGAACGCGCTGTGGAAGGTGGAGGGCTCCAAACGCCCTGGCCTCGTGCGCACCGCCATGCCCTGGTACAAGCCCGCCCGCAACCAGACCCGCTTCAGCCCCGATTACTGGCTGCATGAAACCAACGACTGGCTGGTCTTCCCCCACGAGCTGCGCGGCCTGTCACGCGAGGACATCGAAGCGAACAAGCCCGTGGACGCGGCGTTTTTCGGCTGAGTTTCGCGTCCTCCCCCTGCAAGGGGGAAGAGAAGAAGCGGGCAGTTCCGCACCCCGGGGTCCCCGTGAAAACGGGGACCCAGAGCCCCGCCAACGTCCTGTCATCCCTGGATCCCCGGTCAAGCCGGGGACCCCGGAGGGAAGATGCTTCGAGGCCCGCCTGACGGCGGGCGCCTCAGCATGAGGACCGCTTGCCCTCCAGATCCCCATGCTGAGGCGCCGCGAAGCGGCCAGAAAAACGACGGCGAAGCCCTCACCAGCGCGAACGCGCGCCCGCAGCGAAGCTAGGAAAACAAAGAAACCGGCGGCGCAGCCGCCGCAAGTGCGACCGCGCGCCCGCAGCGAAGCGAGGAACCGACCGAGCGGAGCGAGGGAGGACAGGAGAAAACCGCCCCGAAGGGGCGGAGGCCAGAAAAACCACCTCCCCCTAAACCGGCAGCTCCGTGGAGTTCTTGATCGCCTCCATCGCGAAGCTGGCGCTGACGTCCGAGAGTGGCGCGATGGCGATCAGCTTCTTGTAGAAGGCGTCGTAGTCGGCGATCTCGGGCAGGCTGACCTTGATCAGGTAATCGACCTCCCCGCTCATGCGGTAGAATTCCAGCACCTCGGGCAGGCGGCGCACGCCTTCGGAGAAGGTCTGCAGCCACTCCGCGCTGTGGTGGCTGGTGCGCACGAAGATGAACAGGGTGGCCTTCAGGCCCAGCGCCTCGGGGTTCAGCACCGCCACCTGACGGTCGATCAGGCCCGCCTCCTTCAGCCGCCGTATCCGACGCGCCACCGGGGTCGCGCTCAGACCCACATCGTCGGCCAGTTCCTGCACCGTGCGCTCGGCGTCGGCCTGCAGCAGCCGCAGAAGGCGGCGGTCATGCTCGTCCAGAACCAACAATCTCTCCATTCGTGGCGATTTTCACCACCATAGCACTCTCACGAGGCTGAGACAGGTGAAAACCGCTCCCCGTTCCATGGTTTCATGTCGCCATGGAAGGGATTCGCGCCATGAACAGCTCTCAGACCGCCGACATCGAGACCATCCGCGCCGGGCTTGCCGGAGCGGGCGCGATGATCGCCACGCCCTTCGGCGCCCGCCCGCTGGTCTATGCCGACTACACCGCCTCGGGCCGGGCTTATCGCCCCATCGAGGACGAGATCGCGGGCATGGCCGCGATGCTGGCCAACCCCCACACCGAGGACAGCGCCACGGGCCGGGCCTCGAACGGCTGGCTGCGCGAGGCGGAGGCCGCCATCAAGGCCGCGGTCAATGCCGGGCCGGACCACGCCCTGATCCCGTGCGGCAACGGCGCGACGGCGGCCATCCACAAGCTGCAGGAGATACTGGGCGTCGCCGTGCCCCCCGCCACCCGCGCCGCCATGCTCGACGCCGCCGAGACCGCCTTCGGACCCGAGGGCCGCGAGCGGCTGGAGGCCGAGCTGAAGGCCCGCGCGCCGGTGGTCTTCCTGGGCCCTTACGAGCACCATTCCAACGAGCTGAGCTGGCGCGAGGGGCTGGCCGAGATCGTGCGCGTGCCGCTCTGCGGCGAGGGCGGGCTGGATCTGAGCGCCCTCGACCGCCTGTTGGCACAGCCCGAATACAGGGACCGCCGGAAGATCGGCGCCTTCTCGGCGGCCTCGAACGTGACCGGGATACGGACCGACGTGCCCGCCCTGGCCCGCCTGCTCCACCGCCACGGCGCGATCCTGTGCCTGGACGCGGCGGCCAGCGCCCCCTACCTGCCCATCGACATGGCCCCGGACGATCCCGAAGCCCGGATCGACGCGGTCAGCCTCTCGCCCCACAAATTCGTCGGCGGGCCGGGAAGCTGCGGCCTGCTCCTGCTCGACAAGTCCCTTTATCCCAAGGGCCTCGCCCCCACCGTCAGCGCTGGTGGCACGGTGCGCTATGTCTGGGCGGAGGGCCATGACTTCATCGAGGACGTCGAAGCCCGCGAGAAGGCCGGCACCCCCGGCCTGCCCCAGCTCGTCCGCGCCGCCCGCGCCCTCCAGCTCGTAAGGTCCGTCGGCGCGGACACCATCGCCGCGCGCGAGCACGCCGCGCTGGAGCGGGTGTTCTCGGACTGGGCGGACGAGCCGGGCATCGACGTGCTCGGCCCCTCCTGCCCCTCGCGCCGCCTCGGCATCGTCTCGTTCAACATCCGCGATCCGCGCGGCGGCTGGCTGCACCCGCGTTTCGTGACCACCCTGCTCAGCGACCTGTTCGGCATCCAGGCCCGCGCCGGATGCGCCTGCGCCGGTCCCTACGCCCACGACCTGCTGGGCATCGGCGAGGAGGAGACCGCCGCCTACCGCCGCGCGGTGCTGGAGGGCCATGGCGGGATGCGCCCCGGCTGGAGCCGGATCAGCCTTCACTGGACGATGAGCCCCGAGGAAATCGGCTACCTGTCCGACGCCGTCGCTTTCGTCGCCCGGGAGGGGTGGAAATTCCTCGATCTGTACCGGTTCGACCTCGCGACCGGGGCCTGGGCGTGGTCGACCATGTCCACCATGCTCGAACGCCCCCGCGACCATGTCGAAAAACGCGCCGAACCATGCTCCTTCGAGCGGGCGCTGGAGGAGGCGCAAAGCCTCGCCTGCGCCCTGAATCCGTGCGGAGACACTCCGCACGCTTTGCCCGAGCCCTGCGAGGCGCTGCGCCGGTTTTCCCTGCCGGTTCAATCGGTTGAGGACAGGTCCCGATCCATCCAGGCGAGCATGCCCTGAGCCGCCGCCCGGCCCGTCGCGAAGCAGGCCTGCAGCAGATATCCCCCGGTCGGCGCCTCCCAGTCCAGCATCTCCCCGGCAGCAAACACGCCCGGAATCGCCTTCAGCATCAGAGACTTGTCAAGGCTGTCGAACCTGACGCCTCCGGCCGACGAGATGGCCCTGTCCAGCCCCTGTATCCCCGTCAGGACGATCCGCGCGTCCTTGATCGCGGCGGCCAGCGCCTCCGGCTCCCGCGGAACCTCGCGGTGGGCCTCCCGCAGCAGCGCGATCTGAACCGCCGACAGCCGCGCAGCCTTCCTCAGCGTGTTGGACAGACTCTCGCCGCGCCGGGCCTTCGCCAGCCGCGAGGCCAGCTCCTGCGCGCTCCAGTCCGGCTTGAGATCGAGGGACAGCACCGTCTCCCCGTCGCGCTCGATCGCCTGTCTCAGCGAGGCCGACAACGCGTAAACCGCCCCGCCTTCAAGGCCATAGGCGGACACCATCGCCTCGCCCCGCACCGTCCGTCCCATGTGGGACAGAGCCACGGCTTTGACCGGCTCGCCCGCGTGTTTCTTCATCGGCTCGGACCAGTCCGCCCTGAAGCCGCTGTTGGACGGCGCGAAGGGCGCCAGCGCCGCGCCGCGCGCCTCCAGCCAGCCCGCCCAGCCTCCGTCCGAGCCCAGCCGCGGCCAGCTCGCCCCGCCCAGCGCCAGCAGGACCGCATCGGCCCGGACCGCCTGCTCTGCGTCCTCGCTCCGGATCAGAAAATCGCTTTCAGGACTCCAGCCAACCCATTGATGACGCGTGAGTATCCGCACCCCCAGCCCCTCGAGCCGCGCCCGCCAGGCGCGCAGCAGCGGGCTCGCCTTCATGGCCTTTGGGAAGACTCGGCCCGAACTGCCCGCGAACGTCTCCGCCCCCAGCCCGTCCGCCCAGGCGCGCAGGGCCTCGGGACTGAAGTCCTCGACCATCGGACCCAGCACGTCCCGCGCCGCGCCATAGCGGTGCAGGAAACCGTCCAGCTTCTCGGTGTGGGTGAGGTTCAGCCCGCCCCGGCCCGCCATCAGGAACTTGCGCCCCGGCGTCGGCATCTTCTCGTAAACCGTGACGGAAACGCCGTTTTCGGCCAGCAACTCCGCGGCGAACAGCCCGGCGGGGCCTGCGCCGATGATGGCGGCGGTGCGGGTGGGGGATGCGCTCATGGGCGGGTTCTACCCCGCTTCGTTCTCCCCGGCGAGCGCCGCGCAGGGTTGAACCGGAGCCCCGACTCTCCACCTTCTGCCGGACCCGTCACGGAGCGACCATGTCCGATCCCCAGCGCCTGACCATCGACACGCCCGAAGGCCCCATCGCCGCCCTGCACTGGCCACGCGAACACGCGCCGCGGCTGGTCTTCCTGCACGCCAATGGCTTCTGCGCCAACGCGTACCGGCAGGTTCTGGCCCCGCTTTCAGAGTCTTACGACGTGCTCACCTATGATCTGAGGGGTCATGGCCGCACCGCCCTGCCCGCCGATCCCGCGGCGATCAAGAGCTGGCGCACCCATGCCGACGACCTGATGGCGGTGCTGAAAGCCCTCGACGACCGCCCCTTCGCGCTGGCGGGGCACTCCATGGGCGGGGTGATCTCCCTGCTCGCCGCGGCGCGTCTTGAAGCGAAGCCTGCGGCGGTGTGCATGCTCGATCCGGTCATCCTGCCCTTCGCGGTCTATGCCACCGCCCACGGCCCGTTCTGGCCGCTGGCCTCGCGCCGCATGCCCCTGCGCGTGGGCGCGCTGCGGCGGCGGAACGGGTGGGAGAGCCGGGAGGCGGTGATCGAGAGCTACCGCGCCAAGCCCGCCTTCGCCCGCTGGGCGGACGGGGTTCTGGAGGATTATCTCGAAGACGGGCTCGTGGAGAGCGCCGACGGCGTGAGGCTGGCCTGCGACCCGGACTGGGAGGCCGCCAACTACGCCGCCCAGCGCCACTGGCCGATCCCCGCCGCGAAGCGGGCGGGCGCGCCGGTCCACGTGCTGAAGGCGGGCGTGAAATCCACCGTGATGAACCCCGGGCCGCTGGTGAAAGCGGGCGCGAGCATCGACACGCTGGACGGCGCCAGCCACCTGCTGGCGATGGAGAAGCCGGACGCCTGCGCGGACTGGCTGAAAGCCCGGCTGGACGCGGCATTCACATGAAAAACCCCGGAGCGGCGCTCCGGGGTTTTTCCTTTCCAAATGGAAGACCGTTTCAGTCCTCCATCTCGTCCTCGTCATAACTGCCGCGAACGTTCGCGATCAGGCCGCTGAAGAAGATCGAGTTCATCAGCAGGCGCTCGGTGCCCGGCCAGGTGCCGCGGAAGACCGGGTTGTCGGCCATCAGCACCACCGAGCCCGAGCCGTGCCGCGTGGCGACCACGGCGGGGCTTTCGGCAAGCTCGCGCGCCCGGCGCTCGGAGACATAGCCCGCCAGCACCGGCTCGGCGGTGTATTCGATCGGCACCGCGTAAGGATTGCCCGCGGGCCGGGCGAGCTGGATCGTGGTGTTGCGCGCCAGCGCGATGTCACGGTCCGCATAGCCGAAGCCGATGGGATGGCTGGGGTCGAGATCGCCCGCGAAGATCGAGCCGCCGATCACGTGTTCGGCGTCGAACAGCTGCTGGTCGGCGACGTCCCGGCGGCGCGGCTGGTCCTCGTCAGGCGTGGACTCAGGCCGTTCCAGCCCAAGCACGTGCTCCTGCGCCCAGTCCGCGCCCTGGCGGGTGGCCACCAGCGTGCCGCCCGCGCGGACCCACTGGTTCAGCCGGTCGCGGTCGCCATTGGACAGACCGGCATTGTTGCCGCCGGGCAGGATGATGTGGGTGTAGCGGTTCCAGTCCAGGCCGTTCAGCCGGTTCTTGGGCCGCAGGGTGACCGGCATGTTCATGCGGTAGTCCAGCGTCCACCAGATCTCGCCCATGTCGTTGCGCGAGATGCCGTCATCGGTCAGCAGCAGCACGGACGGCTTGGTCACCGTGCCGAAGCTGACCCAGGAGCCCAGATTGGCGCCGTCCTCGGGCGTCAGGCCGGAATCGACCGGATGGATGCGGATGCCGTCCTCGCGCGCGATCTCGCGCATGAGCTGGTGCATCCGGCCCTCGCTGACGGTCTGGGCGTTCACCGGCACGAAGACCGAGCCCGCGCCCAGCGTCACCTCGTCGTCGCCCGACGGGATGGTGAAGGGCTGGCGGGCGACCCGCACCAGCAGGTCGGCGTCCAGCACCCGGTGCAGCGCGCGCGGGGCGTAGGTGTCCGACCAGGAGAAGACATAGCCGTAGGCGCCGCGGGCCGGAGCCGGGACGGCCTCGGGCTCGCCGTCCACCTCGTCGCCGATCAGATTGGCGCTGAACGCGCCGTTCAGCGGATCGTGGCGCAGATTGTAGGCCAGCGGCATGGTCCAGGCGGACACGTCGTAGAAGATGTTCTCCTCGAACTCGCTCACCCGGTCGAACAGGCCGCGCACATACATGTGCTGGGTCTGGGCCAGCGGCACGATGAAGCTGGTCTCCGCGTCGTATTCGCGCCCGTCCACCTCCACGTCGCTGGCGAGGCGGAAGACGTCGATGTCGTGGCTGCGCAGCAGGCGCACGAAGCGCGCGGCGCGCTCAGGATCGCCCTCGGCGGTGAACACGAACCCGCCCCGGCCGTCCTCCTCGCCCAGCCCGACCGCGCCGGTGAAGAAGTCGCGCTGCCACGCGGTGATCTCCGCGCGCTGGTCCAGCGTGCCCCGGATGGTCGACAGGGCGGTGGTGAACTGGTTGCGCACGTTGTCCGAGTGCCGGACGATCCCGCGCGAGCTTTCGATCATGCCGCCGCGGGCCGCGCCCGCCTCGAACAGGATGCCCAGCGAGCCGTTGAGCTGGGGATAGGTCGAGCCCTTGCCGATGTAGAAGTTATCGAACCCCTCCATCGTGGTGTAGAGCGACCCGATCTCGTCCAGCGCCGCCGCGTGACGCTCCGCGATGCCGTAGGTCAGCTCGAAGGCCCGATCCCCGATCAGCGGGTTGCGCCGGGCGGGCACGCCGGGGTGGAAGTAGTACGCGCTGTCGGTCCCCATCTCGTGATAGTCGGCGGTGACCATCGGCTTCCACTCGTGCCACTTGGCCAGCCAGGCTTGGCTTTCAGGCTGGGTCAGGGGCATCCAGTCGCGGTTGAGGTCGAAGCCGTAATGGTTCGTCCGCGCGTCGATCCACAGGTTATGGATCTCCGCGCCCGGATCGGTGACGGGGGTGTAGGACCAGTGGCGGCTGACGTGATCGACCCGGCGCGCGTGGCCGTCGGGGTTCAGCGTCACGGTGATCAGCAGGACCGCATTGTCAAGCATGTCCTCGACCTCGCCGCCCGAACCGGCCGCGAAGTGGTAGAGCAGCGGGGCGGCGGCATCCATCGCCGAGCTTTCCGCGCCGTGCACGCCGAAGCCCAGCCAGATCACCGCCGGAGCGGAATCGTCGTCCGCCTCGCCCAGACGGCGGTCGAGATGGTTCTGGCGAATCTCGTCGATGTTCTCATGGTTCTCCGCCGAGGTGACCGTGAAGGTCAGCAGCGGGCGGCGCTCATGGGTGTAGCCGATGGTCTCCACGCTGATGCGGTCGGAGTTTTCCGCCAGCTCCATCAGATAGCGGTTGAGGTCGGAGACCCGCGCGGGGCGCTCGCCGATCTCATGGCCCAGCACGTCCTCGGGTGCGGCCACGGACGAGTCGTAGCTCACCCCGCGCACCTGGTAGAAGCCGATGGGCTCGGCCATGGCGGCGGCGGACAGGGCGCACAGGCTCGCGCTGGCGGCCAGCGCGGCGAGAAGTCGTTTCATCAGGTCATTCCCCGTAAAGCGCGGTCATCACTGGCGGAACTGACGTCCGCCTGGTTCCCCGCCAGCGTAACGGTCCGCCCCGCTGACGGCCAGCGCTAGCCACCGGGCGCATGCACCTGTAAGAGGGCGCGAAATCAGCTCCCCGCCAAGGATTCACGAAAATATGACCAGCCCGGTCGCCAATCTGCGCAACATCGCCATCGTGGCTCACGTCGACCACGGCAAGACCACTCTCGTGGACAAGCTGCTCAAGCAGTCCGGAACTCTGGGCGAGCGCGCCGAAGAGGTCGAACGGGTCATGGACTCCAACGACCTGGAGAAAGAGCGCGGCATCACGATCCTGGCCAAGAACACGGCCGTGACCTGGCGCGACTACAACATCAACATCGTGGACACCCCCGGCCACGCCGATTTCGGCGGCGAGGTCGAACGCGTCCTGTCGATGGTGGACTCCGTGCTGCTGCTGGTGGACGCGGTGGACGGGCCGATGCCCCAGACCACCTTCGTGACCAAGAAAGCGCTGGCGCTGGGTCTGAAGCCCATCGTGGTCATCAACAAGGTGGACCGCCCCAGCGCGCGTCCCGACTGGGTGGTGGACCAGACCTTCGATCTCTTCGACCGTCTGGGCGCGACCGACGAGCAGCTCGACTTCCCCGTGGTCTACGCCTCCGCCCTGCAGGGCTGGGCGAGCCATGAGGCGACCGAGACCGGGACCGACATGACCCCGCTGTTCGAGACCATCGTGGAACGGGTCTCCGCGCCGGACGTCGACCCGGACGCGCCCCTCCAGCTTCAGGTCTCGGCGCTGGACTATTCCAGCTACACCGGCGTGATCGGCATCGGCCGCATCCGCCGCGGCAAGCTGGCCAAGAACCAGCAGGTCTCGGTGATCGACGCCGAGGGCAAGACCCGTCGCGGCAAGGTGCTGCAGGTGTTCGGCTTCCACGGGCTCGAGCGCGTCGAGCGCGACAGCGCCAGCGCGGGCGACATCATCACCTTCACCGGCATCGACCCGCTGAAGCTGTCCGACACGCTGTGCCACCCCGAGCATGTCGAGGCCCTGCCCGCGCTGGTCGTGGACGAGCCGACCATCTCGATGACCTTCCAGGTCAACGACTCCCCGTTCGCGGGCCGCGAAGGCAAGTTCGTCACCTCGCGCAACATCAAGGAGCGCCTGGACCGCGAACTGATCCACAACGTGGCCCTGCGGGTCCAGCAGCTCGACGACGCGGACAAGTTCAAGGTCTCCGGTCGGGGCGAGCTGCACCTGTCGATCCTGATCGAGACCATGCGCCGCGAGGGCTTCGAGCTGGCCGTAGGCCGTCCCGAAGTGGTCATCAAGGAGATCGATGGCGAGCTGTGCGAGCCGTTCGAGACCCTGACCATCGACCTCGAAGAAACCCACCAGGGCGGCGTGATGGAGCGGCTGGGCACCCGCAAGGCCGAGCTCAAGAACATGGAGCCCGACGGCAATGGCCGGGTCCGGCTCGAATACATGATCCCGACCCGCGGCCTGATCGGCTTCCGGTCCGAGTTCCTGACCCTGACCCAGGGCACGGGCCTGATGTTCCACGCCTTCGACCACTACGCCCCGCGCGCGGCGGGCGAAGTCGGCCAGCGCCACAAGGGCGCGATCATCTCGATGGATTCAGGCAAGGCGCTGGCCTTCGCCCTGTGGAACATCCAGGAGCGCGGCAAGCTGTTCATCGGCCACGCCACCGAGGTCTATGAGGGCATGATCATCGGCCTGAACGCCCGCGAAGAGGACATGATCGTCAACCCGCTCAAGGGCAAGAAGCTGACCAATATGCGCGCTTCGGGCGCGGACGAGGCGGTGGTGCTGACCCCGCCGATCCGGATCACGCTGGAATACGCGCTGGAGTTCATCAACGACGACGAGCTGGTCGAGGTGACGCCCCAGTCCATCCGCATCCGCAAGAAGCTGCTGCTCGAGCACGAGCGCAAGAAGGCGTCGCGCGCCGCCAGCTAGGCCGGTCTGGCCGTGTTGCCCCGCCACGCGCGGCGCAGCACGGCCATCGCGCCGTCATGGCGCGTGATGTTCATCCCGCCTTCCCGCGCCTCATAGACCTCCCAGCCGGAGGTCCAGCGCCAGCACGACCAGTTCGCGCCCGCCGCCTCCAGCCGTTCCACGCAGTCCGCGTAGTAGGCCGCCAGATCAGGCGCATCCACGCCCGCGCCGAACTCCAGCACGCCCCATCGCTCCGCCTCGGGCCGGCGTTCGAGGAAGGTCCGGCCAGCATCGCGGAAGTCCGGCCCGCCCTCATGGGTGTAGGCCCAGGGCTCGTAATCATGCACGGCGATCACTGCGCGGTCCGACAGCGGCTCGATCTCGGCTGAATGGCTCGCCCGCGCCCAGCGGTCGGGGCTGAGGATCAGGGGCGCGTCCGAGGTCACGCCCGCGCAGGCCTCCGTGATGGCGCGGGCCATCGTCGCCCAGACGCCGGGACGGCCCATGTCCGCGCCATTGGGCTCTACCATCGACAGTACGCCCGCGCAGGCCCGGTGGCTGCCGTACAGGCGCAGGGCGCGGGCCGTCATCTCCGCCCAGGCGGCCTGCTTGTCCGCGTCCTCCCAGACCGACACGTCGTAAAGCGCGCGCGGATACCAGTCCCCGTCAGGGTGGAAGGCGAAATCGCTCCGCCCCGGCCCGGAGCGGAAGGCCAGCACGGTGTAGAGTCCCGCCGCGCGGCAGCGGTCCAGCCAGTCTGCGATGTGATCCTCAATGGCCGCGTCCGGCGCGTGACCCCCGCCCTCGCCCAGCGGGCCGGGGCCAGACCAGACCGCGAGGTTCGCGCCCGCTTCGGCCAGGCTGTCCAGCGCGCCGCGCGAGATCGGCGCGCCCACAGGGCCGGGGCCGAGGAAGGTCGGGCCGTCCACGTCCTCATAGACCCGCCGCTGGGAAAAGACCGCGCCGCGCAGATGCGGACCGGTGGCGGTGTCCCAGAGCGCGCGGCGGTCCGGGGCGCCCAGCCTCAGCCCCTCGGGCGCGAACCCCGCCAGCAGCGGGGCCGGGAGCCCCGCGAGCAGGGCTCGCCTTGTGATCATGCGGCGTGGAACCCGGCCATGCGGTCGATGCGCCTCAACGCCCGCCGCGGAATGGTCTTCAGGGGCCCGAGCGGCAGCTTCTCGACCGCCTTGGCCGACCCCACCGCCACGCTGCGCGCCGCGGCGAAGACCGAGGGCGTCTCGGCGTGGCCCTGGGCCAGCGGGAACTGCCAGGCCGCCAGATGCGCCTTGAAGTCATACTCGCCCGGCCCGAGATGGACCTCCCGCACCCCGTCTCCGCTCAGCTCCCGGCAGATCTCTGTCAGCAGCGCCAGCCCCGGTCCGATATGGGAATAGTCCGGGTCGTAGGCGGGGAACCAGTAATGCAGCACGTCGTTCGAGCGCATGCCGAAATGACCCGCCACGAGCTTTCCGCCGATCTCCAGGCTGGAGAAAATCCCCCGGCAGCCATCGCGCTCGGACTCCATCAGCGCCTTGACCAGGTCCTGGGTCCAGCGCACCGAGAACACGTCGAAATGTCCGGTGCGGACATACTGGGCGGACTTCCAGTCCAGCACCGTCTTGAGAGCCTCGGGCCGGGTGTCGTTGACCCGGAACTCGAACCCCTCGGGCAGGTCCTCGAGCTTGCGCCTGCGGGCGCGCAGATTGCGGAAGGCCTTGGGCTGGATCGCGCTGCGCTCCTCGATAAAGGCGTCATAGCCGCGGCTCAGATCGATCACCCACGAGCCGTCGATCTCGAAAGCGTGGTCGGCGAAGGTGCGCTGGGTGGCGAGCCCCCCGTGAAAGTCCATGACGCCAATCCCCGCGCCTTTGAGCACCGGGGGCAGCTCGAAGGCCCGGCCCGGCTCGCAGATGAAGGCGTGGTGATCGCCCAGCGGCCCGCCCAGCGGCCGCGCATGGCCCATCACCCCCCGGTGGAAGGGCAGGAAGCCGGTCACTTCCCCGCCCTCGCGGATCACCGCGACCCGGGTGTCGGCGCGCGCTTTTTCAACCGCGTCCAGAAAGCCCAGCGAGAAATACGGCCCGGCCAGCGCCGTATTGGCGGCCTGCATCTGACGCCAGGTCTCGCGCTCACGCGCGCCGAGCTGGGACGGCCGGGCGACTTCGACATCCAACGGCTTCATGCGGCGGGGCTCCGGCGGCGGGACGCTGTTCCGTAACGACACGCGCTGGCGCACGTTTCATGGGGAAAAGCCAGTGTGTAAGGATCGGGATGCATTCTTCATTCCGTTTGGCAGATGCCGGGCAAACGGCCCTGTGATTGCATAAGGAGACCTGACGAGACCGCGACGCCCCCGCGCGCGGTCCAGAACGGGACTCCGCCGCGTCCATGCTCAACCGCCACCTTCTCGGCTATCTGCCCGTCTATCTGGCCCAGATTCTGGTCGGGTTCGGCGGCGTGGTCGTGTTCACCCGGCTGCTCGAGCCTGAGGACTATGGCCGCTACACCCTGATCCTGGCGGCGATGATGCTGGCCGAGACCGTGCTGTTCACCTGGCTGAACGCGGCGGTGGCGCGCTATCACGCCCGCTCCGCCGCCCGGGGGCGGATCGGCGGGCACACCTTCACGATCTTCCGCATCTACGCCCTTGTGGCCGTCGGCGCGGCGATCGTGCTGGGTCTGACCGTCTGGCTCGCGCCCATCGGGGGCGAACTGAAGGCCGCTCTCGCCTTCGCGGTGGCCGCGCTGGTGTTCCGCGGCGGCATGGACATGGCGCTGGAGACCCGACGGGCGGCGGGACAGGTGGGCCGGTTCGCCTTCCTGCAGACCTTCTCGCTGACCGCCGGGTTCGCACTGGGCGTGGTGCTCATCCTCGCGGGCGGGCTGGGCACCGCGGGGATATTCGCCGGTCTGGCGCTGGCCGCCTTCATGGCCTGCGTGATTGATTTTCCGATCCTGCTGAAGGGCGCGCGCCGCGACCGGGCTGGACCGCGCCGGGGGCTGGCCTTCGCCGCCTATGGCGCGCCGGTGGCCTTCTCGCTGGTCTTCGAGCAGCTTCTGGCGACCGGGGACCGCTTCCTGATCGCGGCCTTTCTGGGCGAGGCGGCCACGGGCGCCTATGCGGCGGGCTACGGCATCACCGACCGCTCGCTGAACATCATGTTCGTCTGGCTGGGCGCGGCGGCCACCCCGCTGGCCATCGCCGCGCTGGAACGCCAGGGCCGCGCCGCCGCTCAGGACATGGCCAAACAGGCCGCCGCCCTGATGGGGCTGATCGGCTTTCCCGCCGCGGCCGGTCTGGCGCTGGTCGCCGAGCCTTTCGCGCGGCTTCTGATCGCGGAGGCGCTGGCCGCGGACGCAGCCTCGATCATGGGCTGGATCGCGCTGGGCAGCCTTCTGAACGGGATCATGACCTATTTCTTCCATGAGGCCTTCATCCTGGGCCGGAAGCCCGCGCGCATGGCCGGGCTGATGGTCGCCGGCGCGGTACTGAACATAGCACTGAACCTCCTGCTGATCCCAGCCCTCGGTCTCGTCGGCGCGGCGGTGGCGACCGTCATCGCTTACGGCGTGTCGCTGGTCGCCTGCGCGGTCGCGGGCCGGTTCGTCTTCCCCCTCAAGCTGCCGGTCGAGGACTGGACCAAGGCCGCCCTCGCCACAGCCGTCATGGCGATGCTCCTGATCGCCCTGCCCGCGCCCGACAGCGCGCTGCTTCACCTTCTCAGCCATGTCATCGCGGGCGCATCGGTCTACGGCGCGCTGGCCATCCTGCTCGACATCGCGGGCTGCCGCAGCGCGATGGCCCTGCCCCTGATCCGGCGTTTCGCGGGAGCCCGCCCATGAACGCCCGGCCCTATTCAGAGACCTGCAGCCGCTCCTGGTCCGCCGCCCGGCCCGTGCTGAGCGTCGCTATCCCCTTCTACCGCGAGGACCCCTCGCCCCTGATCGAGGCCCTGACGGGACAGCTCGGCTCGGGCGCCGAGATCGTGCTGTTCGGCGACGGTCCGGCCAGCCGGGCGGCGGCGCAGGGCCTGCTGCGCCGGGTCCCGAGGATGGACGCGCCGGTCCGCTTGATCGTCAGCGGGGTCAATCTGGGCCGTTCGGGCGCGCGCAACCGTCTCGCCGCCGCCGCGCGCGGGCGCTGGGTGCTCTATCTCGACGCGGACATGACGGTGGGACCGGACTTCATCACCCGCTGGCGCAGGGCGCTGGACGGCGCGGCGTTCGGCGCGGCCTTCGGCGGCTACGACCTGCCCGCCGACATCGCGCCCGAGCACAGGGTCCACGCCGCCCTCGCCCGGGCGGGCGACGTTCACGGCGCGGCGGCGCGCGAGAAGATCGGCGCCACGGCGGTGTGCTCATCCAATCTCGCGGTCCGGCGCGACCTGATGACCGCCGTGCCGTTCGACGAGGAATATCGCGGCTGGGGCTGGGAGGACGTGGACTGGGCGGTGCGCGCGGCCCGGACCGCGCCGCTGGCCCATGTCGACATCCCCGCCAGCCATGGCGGGCTTCAGACCGTGGACGAGCTTCTGGCCAAGTTCGAGCAGGGCGGGATCAACTATGCCCGCTTTCTGGGCCTGCATCCGGAGATGGCCGCCCTGCCCGGCGCCAAAGCCGCCGGGCTGATCGCCCGCACCCGCAGCGCGGGGCTGGTCCGGGCGCTGGCCGTGCCCGCCTCGAAAAGCGAAGCTCTGCCGGTGCGCGCCCGCGTGCTGGCGGTCAAGCTGTGCAAGGCGGCGCTCGCCGCCAGAGAGATGGAGGCGCGCCGATGAGCGAGGTCTACACCCCCGCCTCCGGCCTGACGGGCAAGATCGCCCGCCGGAAGGCGCGCCTGCTCGCGCGACGTCCCATCTCCGGGCCGGTGAGCGCGCCCGTCGTGACCTTCAGCTTCGACGATTTCCCACGCTCGGCGATGGACGCCGCCCTGCCCGAGCTGACCCGGCGCGGCTGGCGCGGGACCTGGTACGCCACCGCTGGCTTCGAGGGGACCGAGAACCATCTGGGCGCGCTGTTCACCCGCGGCGACCTCGCAGAACTCGCAGACGCCGGTCAGGAGATCGGCTGCCACACCTTCGCGCACGGCGACGCCTCGGCGATGACCGGACAGGCGGTGGACGCCGACTGCGCGAAGAACCGCGAGGCGCTGGCCGGGATGGGGCTCAAATCCCCGCTCGAGACCTTCGCCTTTCCCTATGGCGAGGCCAGCCCCGATGCGAAACGGGCGTTGGAGCCGCGCTACCGCGCCCTGCGCGGCGTGCGTCCGGGGATCAACCGCAAAGGCTCGGATCTGAACCTTCTCAAGGCCGTGGGTCTGGATGGCGGCCAGCCGGGGCTCGCCGCGGCGCTGTCGCATCTGAACGCGCTCCAGAACCGGCCCGGCTGGCTGATCTTCTACGCCCATGACGTGCGCGACCGGCCCAGCGAGTGGGGCTGCACGCCGGACTTCTTCCGCACCGTCTGCGAGGCGGTGGAGGCTTCGGGCGCTGAGGTCCTGTCCATGACCGAAGCGCTGGACCGGATCGAGGAGATGGCGCTGTGAGCCTCGCCGTCCTCATCCCCACCTTCCGGCGGCCCGAGGGCGTGGCGCGGGCGCTCAGGAGCGTGCTGATCCAGTCCCGGCTGCCCGACGAGATCATCGTGGTCGACAACGACCCCGCCGCCAGCGCGCGGCAGACCGTCTCCGCCATCGCGGCGGATGCGCCCGTGCCGGTGGTTCACGTCCACGAGCCCCGTCCCGGCGTGGCCAACGCCCGCAATGCCGGGTTCGCGGCCACAGGGGCGGAGCTGATCGCCCAGCTCGACGACGACGAGGAAGCGGCGCCGGACTGGCTCTCCGCGCTGCTGGCCGCGCGCGGGGCGCTGGGTGCGCAGATCGTGTTCGGCCCGGTCACCGCCGCCGCCCATGATGACGGCGCGGTGCGCCGCGCCTTCATGCGGCGGCTCTATTCCCGGGGCGGAGCGGAAGTCGACGTGCTGCTGGACGACACGTGGGGCTGCGGCAACTCGCTGATCGACCGGGGCGCGCTGGATCTGCCCGATCCGCCCTTCCATCCCGCCACCAACGAGACCGGGGGCGAGGACGACCAGCTTTTCACCGCCCTGCGGCGTCAGGGCTGCCGCTTCGGCTGGGCGGCGCAGGCCCATGTCACCGAGCATGTGGAGGGCCGCCGCGCGCGCTGGCGCTATCTGCTGGCGCGCTCCTTCGCCTATGGCCAGGGCGCGAGCCAGAACTGCGTGCACGAGGGCCGGACCGACTGGGCGGGCGCGGGGTTCTGGATGGCGGTGGGCGCGGGCCAGCTCGCGGTCTACGGCCTCGCCCTGCCGGTCGCCCTGCTAGCCGGAGCTGAACGGGGCGCCGCGTGCCTGGACAGGGCCGTGCAAGGCGCGGGCAAGCTGGTCTGGGCGGAAAGCCTGGGCCCGCGCTTTTACGGCGCCTCGGCGCCCGCCTGACCGGGCGGCAGCGCCCGCTCGCCGCCCGCCAGCTTGGCCGCGGTTGCGCAGAACAGCACCCAGCCCAGGGAGTTCTGGCCCAGCAGATTGCTTTCCGAGACCGAGATGATCGTGAAGATCGCGAAATAGGTCAGCGCCCAGTAGGTCTCGCGCCCGTGAAACAGGCGCATCGCGGCGCGGCCCGTCGCCTGCATCAGCACGATGAGCGCCACGATGGCGCCGGGAATGCCGATCGCCGCGGCCGTCTCCAGCCAGGCGTTGTGCGCGGTGGGAACCGGCCAGTTGGTGGCCTGCCGCAGCCAGAAGACCGGCCCCCTCTCGTCCGACCAGTAGGCGCCATAGCCATAGCCCAGCCAGGGCCGCTCGCCGATCTGGACCAGAAGCGCCTCCCAGATGTCGGTCCGGCCCGTCAGGGTCGCGTCCCGGCCCAGCGCCTCGAGGAACACGCCCGGCCCCACGATCAGCACCAGCGCCGCAAGCGCGACAGCCACGCCGCCGCCGGTCAGGGCGAAGGCCGCATGTCCGAAGCTGCGCCGGGCCATCGCGATCATCAACGGCCCGGCGATTGCCAGCATGCAGGCGAGCAGCGAGGTGCGCGAGGTGGACAGCAGGACCAGCGCGACGGCGGGCATGACCATGGCTAGCCAGAACACCCGCCGCCTGGTGTCCAGCGCCGCGGCGGCCACGAAGGCCAGCGTCGCCCAGGCCATCATCGCGCCCAGCGTGTTCTTCTCCCACCACAGTCCCTTCCAGGCGCCGGGATGGATGGAATCGTGAATGGCGAAGCTCGGGAAGAGCAGCCCCGCGATGAAGCTGCCGAAGGCGAGAATGACGTACATCGACGCGATCAGCACGATCATGTCCCGCCAGGAGAAGCGCGCGGCGAACCAGAACGCGAACAGGGTCGTGAAGATCAGCCCCAGCGCCCGCCGCGCCGTGACCTCGGGATCGATGGACCAGGCCGCGGAGATCATCGTCAGCGCGACCAGAACCGCCAGCGGCCACGCCTTGACCACCAGCGACAGCGTCATGAGAGGCCGGGCCGCGATCAGAACCAGCGTGGCCAGATAGACCGGCGGCCAGAGCAGGCGCAGCCCCTCGCTGGTCTCGGGATCGAGCGGGTCGGCGAACAGCGGACCGATCAGCGCCTGAGAGAACAGGAGCAGCGCGAGCAGCGCCGCTCCGGCCTCGATCATGGGGATGAAGGTCAGGCGCGGGACCGAAGCGCGCCACCGAGCGGCCTGGTCGTAAGCGTCCATCTCAGGCGCTCCGCGCCTCGCTGGCGGCATCGGCGCGATTCATCACCACCCCCAGCACCCGCCCGCCGGCCGTCACGATCCGCCGCGCGGCGCGTTCGGTGTCCGCCTCGGAATCCCTGCGGGCGTCGGCCACCAGAATGACCCCGTCCATGTCGGGCGCGATGGAGTTCATCGCCGGAGAGCCGTGGGGCGTGTCGATCACCGCCAGCCGGCAGGCCGCGCGCACGCGGTCCCAGTATCCCGGCGCGCGCTGGAACACGACCCGGCGCACCCGACCCGGCTCGCGCTGGAACACGCTGACCAGCACGTCATGGCCCGTGCGTTTGCGCAGAGCCAGCCGCGACACGCCCTCGGGTTCGGCGCGCCAGAACCGCTCCCGGCACAGATCGCCGCTGTAGACCGCCCCGTTCAGGCGGGTGCGGGCGGCCTGCACGTTGGCGGAGAAGTCCAGATCGAACAGCCAGACCGGTTCGGAGACAGATGCCCCGCCTTCGGCGAAGAGACCGCCCGCCGCCTCGGCCAGAGCCGCCGCGATGGAGGTCGCTCCCGATTCCGCGTTGACCGGGCACAGCATGATCGCCTGACCCGCGCCGTCCGGCCGGACCAGGGACCGGGCGAGTCCGGCAAGTTCTTCAGCAGGGATCATTGCGCCACCTGAAGGCCTGCGCCGCCGCGGGCGCGGCGTCTGGGGGCCGGAACCTGACGCACGCGGGCAAGGACCTTGAGCGTCCCGGACGCGAACGTGGGCGCGGGCAACTGCTCGTTCGCGGGCCGGGCGATCGCCGGGCGCGGCGCGGGCGTGTCGAGCTCCGGCTCCGGCCGCGGCTGGGTCAGCCGCCGGAAGGTGTCGGGCTTGAACGTCCGCACATAGCCCGTCAGCAGGCCCGCCAGGATCGCCGCGCCCAGCGCGAGGATGGCCGCGGCCGCGATGGCGGGAATGCGCATGGACCGCGCTTCGGTCGGCGGCGTGGCGCGCTCCACGATGCGCACCGCGTCCGCGCCGCCCGCCGCCGAGCCCGTGCGGGCGG
>VJOU01000122.1 GCA_007050995.1 Glycocaulis profundi
AAAATGACTAAAAGACAAGGGTAGTGGATGGTAGGTCTAGAAGCATTTGCGGTGGACAATACTGGGTCCAGACTCGTCGTACTCCTGCTTCGTGATCCACATTTGCTGGAACGTGGACAATGAGGCCAAAATGGAACCACCAATCCAAACGGAAAATGACTAAAAGACAAGGGTAGTGGATGGTAGGTCTAGAAGCATTTGCGGTGGACAATACTGGGTCCAGACTCGTCGTACTCCTGCTTCGTGATCCACATTTGCTGGAACGTGGACAATGAGGCCAAAATGGAACCACCAATCCAAACGGAATATTTGCGCTCAGGTGGAGCAATAATCTTGATCTTCATAGTAGTCGGCGCGAGGGCAGTGAGGTCCTTGTTCATACGGTCGGCAATGCCAGGGTACATGGTGGAGCCACCAGACAGGACGACGTTTGAGTAGAGGTCCTTCCTGATGTCCAGATCGCACTTCATAATGGAATTGTAAGTAGTCGTTCTCGTGCCATTGCACTCTAAACCGAGGAAGTTTGGTTGGTAGAGGGCTTCAGGGCAACGGAAGCGTTCATTGCCAACTGTGATTACTTGACCATCAGGAAGTTCGTAAGTCTTCTCGAGAGAGGAGCTGGTGGCAGCAGTGGCCATTTCGTTCTCGAAATCAAGCGCCACGTAGCAAAGCTTCTCCTTGATGTCTCGCACGATTTCACGCTCTGCGGTGGTGGTG
>VJOU01000123.1 GCA_007050995.1 Glycocaulis profundi
GGATGACGATGTTCTGCATGGTGGGTCTCCGTTGCTTCGCTCGGAGGGACCGTCCCTCCGGCGAGCCCCGTCCGGGCCTGCCGGGAGACGCCTGCACTGACGCGCAAGCGTCAGCTTGACCCGCGGGGCCCGGAGTGGTGCGGGCAGACGCGCGCAGCGCGGCCACACGGTCCGGAGCGCCGGGGGTTGCGGGCGGCTCGCGGACGGGCCCAGGGGTTCGATCGCACGGAGGGATGATCCCTGTGAGCGGGGCGGAGGCCCCGGTCATGAACGCGTTTCGGCGCGCTGAGAGGGCGGCAGCGGCAAACTCCCCGAACGCTGACGAGACGTAAAGGAGGATCTGCTTGGTTCAAGTGCGGTTTGAACGCAAACAACGAGAGGACCGGCAATCCCTCATCGTTATGAATGCTGTGAAGCTGGCAGAACGCCATGAGCAAACCGACCTGAAGAATACGGGATCTGCCGGGCGAGCCATTGCCGGCCTGCAAGCTCTGATGGTCGTCCGATGTGCTCAGAAACGCTGGAACGCGAGCGGTCAGACTAGGATCGCTTGCAGCTTGTGGCGGATGACGTGACCCCCGGCTTTCATCCAGCCGTAACGAGAGTCCTCGGTTGATCTGACCTGGGGTCAGGGTGGATGTCCAGAGGCCGGGGCGCGGAGCCTTGGCGCAGCGCAGCGCCCCGGCCGGCGTTCCCGAGCCGGGATCGGTATTCC
>VJOU01000124.1 GCA_007050995.1 Glycocaulis profundi
TCCTCAGGGAATCCGCCTTCGAGCGCGACCGGCTGGTGATCCTCGAGGACACGCGCGAGCTGAGCTGCGCCGCGCCCAATCTCGTCCAGCTGCGCACACGTCGCGGCGCGGTCAGCCTGCAGGCGCTGGTCCATTCCACCCTGCGGCTGCGCCCCGACCGGATCATCATCGGCGAGGTGCGCGGGCCCGAGGCGCTCGATCTCCTGAAAGCCTGGAACACCGGCCATCCGGGCGGGCTGACCACGCTGCATGCCAACTCCGCCCCGGGCGCCGTCGCCCGGCTCGAACAGCTCACCCTGGAGGCCACCGCGCGGCCGGTGCCCGCCCTGATCGCGGACGCGGTGGACATCATCGTCTTCATGAGCCGTCCGGGCGGCAAACGCCGCATCGAAGACGCGATCCGCGTCCTGGGCCATGCCGAGGGCGGCTACCTCACCCAACCCCTGTCCCACCCCGTCCCCGCCAAGGAGGTGTCCAATGACCGTCTATGAGCTCTCGCGCGCCGCCAACCGGACCCTGCAGGCCGGTCTCCTCCTTGCCTTGGGCCTGCTGATCGCTGGCCCCGCTTACGCCGCCGGCACCGGCATGCCCTGGGAGGGGCCGCTCGACCAGATCCTGTCCTCGATCGAGGGGCCGGTGGCGCGCATCGTGGCGGTGATCATCATCACGCTGACGGGTCTGACGCTGGCCTTCGGGGAGACGAGCGGGGGC
>VJOU01000125.1 GCA_007050995.1 Glycocaulis profundi
GACAACAGCTATCTTTACATGGTAATGGAATTTGTCGTGGGAGGAGAGATGTTCTCCCTTTTGCGAAACATGCGTCGCTTTCCTGAGGGTATGGTCAAGTTTGACAACAGCTATCTTTACATGGTAATGGAATTTGTCGTGGGAGGAGAGATGTTCTCCCTTTTGCGAAACATGCGTCGCTTTCCTGAGGGTATGGTCAAGTTTTATGCAGCTCAGGTTCTGCTGGCGTTTGAATACCTCCATTACCTCACCATCACTTACCGAGATTTAAAACCGGAGAATTTGCTTATAACCGGTGAGGGCTTTATTAAAGTCGCAGACCTTGGATTTGCAAAACTTCTACCCAAAGATAAGCGCACGTGGACTCTGTGCGGAACGCCAGACTACATGGCGCCGGAGATTATCATGAACAAGGGATATGCCCACGCAGTGGATTGGTGGGCTTATGGAGTGCTTCTTTACGAAATGACCACAGGCTTCCAGAATCTTATGCACCAGGAGCAAATGAAGACGTTTGAGCACATCATTTCAGGCAAAATAAAGTTTACTAACCAATTCAGTCCAGATCTAAAAGACCTCATCAAGAATCTCRTTCAAACCGACCTCTCGAGGCGCTTTGGAAACCTTCGTAGTGGTATTATGGACATCAAGGGACATGCGTACTTCAATGACGTAGATTTTATGGCCATCTTTAAC
>VJOU01000126.1 GCA_007050995.1 Glycocaulis profundi
CAAACATCATCGATCAGAATAATCTATCTAGCTACTTCCTTCWAAGATTCACTTCCAGTTTCTCTCCAATGGGGTKCAATCTTTTTCACATTTTCGCACTKTTTTCTCTGGCACTTGTAGGGGCTAATGCAGTGACTCCTGATGTTTACTGGAAATCTGTTTTGCCCAACAGTCCTATGCCAAAAGCAGTGACTGATCTTCTACCTGCAGAGTGGGACGATGAGAAGAACACTGCGGTGGGAGTTGGCAAAGGCGGTGTAGCAGTGAACACTGGAAAACCAGGGAAGGGAACATATGTWGGTGTTCATAAAGGTGGCGTGGCTGTTAACACCAAAACACCAGGAAAAGGAACTAGCGTGGGSGTTGGAAAAGGTGGYGTMGGTGTGCATACTGGAAAACCAGGGAAACGGACGGATGTTGGTGTTGGCAAAGGCGGTGTGTCAGTGCACACCGGCCACAAGGGGAAGCCGGTTTATGTAGGAGTTGGAAAARRAARCCCATTCAATTACRTATMTGCTKCATCCGAGGATCAGCTAMAAGATGATCCWAATKTYKCTTTKTTTTTCTTGGAAAATGATTTGCATCAAGGATCGGAAATGAATCTACATTTCACGAAAAATGAGAACCAAAAGGYGACATTTTTACCCAAAAAAGTGGCTGACTCGATWCCCTTCTCATCAAACAAACTTGC
>VJOU01000003.1 GCA_007050995.1 Glycocaulis profundi
CTGGCCGCCGTCCCGCCCGGTTCCGGCAGGTGCGCCGGGCGAGGTCGGCGCCGGCCGACGGACCAGCCGCCCCTGATCGGTTCGGGCGGTGCGGAGACCACCGGCGCCAGGCCGCCGCCCGGACGGCGGACGACGGGTGACCCGGCGGGCGCGATCCCCGCAGGAGAGCCTCCGCCACGCATCGGCCGGTTGAAACGGCGCGAACAGCGCCGGACCGCGATGCTGGAAAACGCCGCGGGCGCGGGGCGGACCCTTCGATGATGGGGCCGCGCCATGAGCCATGCCACGCCATGCCGAGCCGGGCCCCGAACGGCCCGCCCCGCGCCACCCCTCCCATCCCCCCGCGCCGAAAGGCGGCGGGGTGAAGGCGCGTGGGCCATCGGGCGGCCACCCACCCACCGTCATCCCCCGGCTCGACCGGGGGACCCAGCCGGACGACGGCTCAGCGGCACGGAGAAGCCTGCCGGATGGGTGGCCCGGTCAAGCCGGGCCATGACGGTGAAAAGAAGCCAGGAACCGGCGGCGCAGCCGCCGCAAGCGCGACCGCGCGCCCGCAGCGAAGCGAGGACCCCACCGAGCGGAGCGAGGGAAGACAGAGAAAAAATAAAAACAAACCCTCCTAATCCCCCAGATATTCCAGCGGATCGGCCAGAGTCAGGAACGGCGAGTCGTCGATGAAGCGCGCCAGCAGCGGGATGTGGCCCTGCCCGTAGAAGACCACCACGCGGCGGGCCTCGCCTTCGCTCTCCTCCACCTCGCGCAGGATGTTCTGGAAGATCAGCAGGTTGCGCTCATGCCAGTTGGCGATGGTGTGCGCGCCGCCCTGGTTCTCGTCCTGCCAGAAGCGGATGCTGTAGCGGGTGTAGAACTGGTGGTTCCGGTCGAGCTGCTCGGGCGTGTTGTACCAGTGCAGGATCTCACCCATCGACGCGCCGCGCTCGATCAGGGCCTGGGTGTCGGCCATGAAGGCCTCGCCAAAGGCCGTCTGTTCGGCCAGCACCGCCGCGTAACGGTCGCCGGGATTTTCATGGATTTCCGCGTGCTGGTCGGAGAAGAAGCGGTGCTGCACGTCTGACGCGGCGACCCGGTCATGGCCCATGCGGGCGGCCAGACGGAAGCCCAGCTGGGTGATCTCGTTCCGGTCGTCGCGCAGGCCGCCCTCAAGGTATTCGGCGTACTGCGCATCCGCCCGCGGCTGACGCTCGCGCTCCATCTCGACCACGACCAGATCCGGCTGCCATTCGGCCAGCCGCTCCACGACCCTCTCAAGTTCGGCCTGACGGGTGTCGGACAGCACGTCGTCGGCCTCGACATTGAACTGGTCCAGACCCGGATTGTCGAAGTGATAGGTCCCGATCAGCATCACCTCCGCCCAGGGTTCTGACGGCGCTTCTGGCGCGGGCTGGGCGGCGAGCATGGCGGCGAGGACGGCGATTTTCATGGGGAATCTCCTGTGGCGTTTCCTCCATGATGCGCCCCGGATCGCGGATGGATGCAAGCGCTCACGCCCGCGTGACCGCCCTGGCCTTGATCATCCGCCCCGCCCGGCCTCTACTCCCGGCCTTGTTTCAGCGCGCCAGCCCCGGCAGAGCGGCGGCGCGCGCATACCGGGGAGCCTTCGCATGACGCGCACAGCCTTCACTCTCGCAGCGGGAGCCGCCATGGCCTTGTCCTTCTTCGAAACCGGCGCGAGCGCTCAGGACAGCTTCCCGGGCACCCGCGTGACGGGCGACCATTTCGCCACCCGCGCGCCGGTCCAGGCCCGCAACGGCATGGCCGCCACCATCCAGCCGCTGGCCACACAGGCCGCGCTGGACGTGCTGAAAGCGGGCGGCAGCGCGGCGGACGCCGCCATCGCGGCGAACGCCATGCTGGGGCTGGTCGAGCCCACCGGCAACGGCATCGGCGGCGACATCTTCGTGCTGGTCTGGGACCCCGAGACCCGCGAGGTCCTCGCGCTGGAAAGCTCGGGCGCCTCGCCCATGTCTCTGGACATCGAGACCGTGCGCGCCAACCTCACCGAAAACGGCACCATCCCGCCCCACGGCCCCCTGCCCGTCACCGTGCCGGGCACGGTCGCGGGCTGGCAGGCCCTGCACGACCGCTTCGGCGCGCTTCCCATGGAGGAGGTGCTGGCCCCGGCGATCCGCTATGGCGAGGAGGGCTTCCCGCTCACCCAGACCATCGCCTTCTACTGGGCGCGCGGCATGGCCAATTTCGAGCGCTCCCACGAATCCGGGATGCTGCCGGAGATCGAGAACGCGCGGGCGACCTATCTGCTGGAGAGCGGCGAAGCGCCGCGCGAGGGCGAGATCTTCGCCAATCCCGATCTGGCCAACACCTACCGCCAGATCGCCGAAGGCGGGGCGGACGCCTTCTATCGCGGCGACATCGCGCGCACCATCGGCGACTATTTCGAGCGCATCGGCGGCTGGCTGAGCTATGACGACATGGCCGCCCACGAGCCCGCCTGGGTCGAACCGGTCACCACCAATTACCGCGGCTACGACGTGTGGCAGATGCCCGCCCCCAATCAGGGCATGGCGGTGCTTCAGATGCTCAACATCCTCGAGGGTTACGACCTGTCGGAGATGGGCTTCATGAGCCCCGAGGCCCTGCACGTGATGATCGAGGCCAAGCGCCTCGCCTTCGAGGACCGCGCCCGCTACTACGCCGACCCGGCCTATGCCGACATCCCCTCCGCCGCCCTGCTGGACAAGGGTTATGCCGAGGACCGCCGCGGCCTGATCGATCCTGAGCGGGCGATGCAGACCGTCCCCTTCGGCGATCCTGAAATCCTCCAGCGCAACGACACCACCTATCTGACCGTGGCGGACGGCAACGGCATGATGGTCTCCCTGATCCAGTCGAACTATCGCGGCATGGGCTCGGGCCTGGTGCCCGACGGGCTGGGCTTCATGCTGCACGACCGCGGCGAGATGTTCTCGCTCGACGACGACCACCCCAATGTCTACGCGCCCGGCAAGCGCCCCTTCCACACCATCATCCCCGGCATGATGACCCGCGACGGCGAGGCGCTGATGAGCTTCGGCCTGATGGGCGGCGCCATGCAGCCTCAGGGCCATGTCCAGGTGCTGGTCAACATGATCGATTTCGGCCTCAACCTGCAGGAGGCCGGCGACGCGGCCCGCTGGCAGCACGAGGGCTCCACCGAGCCCACCGATGACATCGTCGAGGGCGGTCTGGGCACGGTTCTGGTCGAGGCGGGCATCCCTCAGGAGGTCCGCGAGGCGCTCGAGGCGCGCGGCCACGTGGTCGAGGTCCGCTCGGGCGTGTTCGGCGGCTATCAGGCCATCTGGCGCAACCCCGAAACCGGCGTGCTGACGGGCGCGTCTGAGATGCGCACCGACGGGCAGGCTTCAGGCTACTGAACCGCCCCGCCACATCCGGCGTTAAAGCCTCGGACGGTCCGCCGTCCGGGGCTTTTTCTTGCCTTCTGGAACAGCCGCCGCAGTCTTCATGCGCGGTTCAGGCGGCAGGGACCAGCCTCGGGCCGACTGGACTTGATTTCAGGAGACGGACCCATGACCAGATTCGCAACCCTCGCCGCCGCGCTCGGCGCCGCCGCCACCCTGCTCGCCCCCGCCGCGGAGGCCCAGCGCTGGGGCGGCGGAGACCGTGATCCCGGCGCGATCTATCTTTACGAGCTCGCCAATTTCCAGGGCCGCTCGATCCGGCTGGACGGCGAGGCGCCCGACCTGCGCCGGCTGAACTTCAACGACATGATCAGCTCTTTCCGCATCGAGGGCGGCGGGGAATGGGAGCTGTGCTGGGACGCAAACTATCGCGGCAACTGCCAGATCGTCACCGGCCAGAACCCCGACATGAACCGCTGGTCCTTCAACGACCAGATCAGCTCGATCCGTCCCGTGAACGCCCAGGGGCCCGGCGGCCGGGCGGGGATCACCCTGTGGTCGGAGCCCAACTATCAGGGCCGCAGCGTCTCCATCGGCGAGGACGTGACCAACCTGTCGCGACTGAACTTCAACGATCAGGCCCGCTCCGTGCAGGTCCACCGCGGAAGCTGGACCCTGTGCGAGCACGCCGACTATCGCGGCCGCTGCGAGACCTTCACCCAGAACGTCAGCGACCTGCAGCGCTTTTCGCTGTCGCGAAACGTCTCCTCGGTGGGCAGCGAAGGCCGCGGTCCCGGAGGCCCCGGCGGTCCGGGCGGCCCCGGCGGCGGCTGGGGCGGGCGCGTCGACGGCGGCACGCAGGGCGCGGCCTCGACCTTCTACGCCCGGCCCACGATCAGCGGCCAGCGCGTGTCCAGCTGCGTGTCCTCCAGCCGCAACTGCGGACAGGCCGCCGCCGACCAGCTCTGCCGCGACGCGCGCTACAGCCGCGCCGTCCACTTCATCGCCGAGCGCAGCAGCGGCCAGGCCTGGCATCTGGGCGACCGCCGCGCCTCCCCCGCCCGCGAGGTGCTGGCCGACGTGCTCTGCGTCAGGTGACCCCGCCAGCCCCGCGTCTTCACGGCGCGGGGCTGATCCGCCCTCTCGAAACTTGTCGGCAATCGTCTCTATGATATGGGCAATATGAATTCGAACCCCCGATTCAGGGAGGCCAGCCATGCCCGTGAACGATCCCGTCGTCGCCGAACAGACCCCGGCTGAAGACCACACCATCGAGCAGCGCTGGGAGAAGTATTCCCGCGAGGAGCACGAGGTCTGGAGCACGCTCTACGAGCGTCAGATGAAGGTGCTCAAGGGACGGGCCGCGCCCGAGCACTTCAAGGGGCTGGAGCTTCTGAACCTCAATGACGGCGGCATCCCCGATTTCCGCCGCATGAACGAGAAGCTGCACGCGCTGACCGGCTGGGAGGTCGTGACCGTCCACGGCCTGATCCCCAACGACGTGTTCTTCGACCATCTGGCCAACCGCCGCTTCGTGTCGGGTCGCTTCATCCGCGACGCGGACAAGCTCGACTACCTGCCCGAGCCGGACATCTTCCACGACGTGTTCGGCCACGTGCCCCTGCTGACCCAGCCAGTCTTCGCCGACTACATGCAGGCCTACGGCCAGGGCGGCGCGAAAGCGGCCAAGCACGGCACCATCGAGAACCTGACACGGCTTTACTGGTACACAGTCGAATTCGGCCTCATCAACACGCCCGAGGGCCGGCGCATCTACGGCGCGGGCATCGTCAGCTCCCAGTCGGAATCGGTGTTCAGCCTGGACGCCCGCTCGCCCAACCGGGTCCATTTCGATCTCGAGCGGGTGATGCGCACCGACTACCGGTATGACGACTTCCAGCAGACCTATTTCGTCATCGACAGCTATGACGAGCTGATGGACGCCACAGCCAAGGTCGATTTCGACCCCATCTACGAGCGCATCAAACCCGCCCCCGACCACAAGGCCTCCGACATCGTCGAGGGCGACCGTGTCTACACCCGCGGCACGCAGGAATACGCGAACGCCGGCGGCCTGCCGAAGCAGGCCGATCCGGTCTGAGGCTCAGCCTTTCGGGTCGAAAATGTCCTCGATCCTCAGGCCGAACACGTCGGCCAGGGTGAAGGCCAGCGGCAGGGACGGGTCGAACTTGCCCGTCTCCACCGCGTTGATCGCCTGACGCGAGACCCCGGCGCGCTCGCCCAGCTCCGCCTGGCTCCAGCCGCGCTCGGCGCGCAGGACTTTGATCCGGTTCTTCACTGGTAGCGCCGCCGCACGAAGCAGCCCGCGACCCCCTGCCCGATCACCAGCGCGGGCATCACCCAGATCAGGCCAATCTGCGGCAGGTCGGTCGCGCCTTGGGCAAAGCCGTAGGCGAGGCTGAGAAAGCCCACCACGCCCACCGAGATCAGCGTGGCCTCGGCGATCACCTGCCGGTGGTATTCGTCCATGGTCCGGTAGAAGGTCAGGAAGGCGTGCAGCCCGTAGAGCGCGGGCAGGACGGGCGCAACCGCGATCACGGCCCTGACGGCCTGCGGGTCGATGGCCAGATTGCGCAGCGCCCAGACCGAAGCGAACAGCACCAGGCAGTAGCCGGTCATCGCCGCGGCGAGATGGATCGTGTAGCGGCGGGCGTGAGGATTGCAGGTGTCGGCGGTCATCCCAATATCTCCGGATCGGTCAGCCAAGCCTGACCTTGTGTCATGCACACCTGACATCATCACGCATGGAATGTCAACAAAACCTGACAAATTATCAGGCGATGCTGACTATCCTCAGATCAATGCGATGAAATCGTTCAGACCGTCTCGCCCTGCAGACGCTTCAGCACAGTCTCGCGCGGGATCAGCGGCAGCAGGACGTGCATCTCCGGCCCGCGCGGCTGGCCGGTCAGGGCCTGGCGCAGGGGCATGAACAGCTCGCGGCCCTTGCGGCCGGTGGCCTCTTTCAGGGCGTTCGTCCACGCCCCCCAGCTGGTCTCGTCCAGCGCGCCTTCGGGCAGCAGCTCGGCGGCTTTGGCCGCATAGTCGGCGTCCTCGATCACGGGCATCACCGGCCCGTCGATCAGGCGGCGCCACTCGGCGACGTCTTTCAGGCGCTCGATATTGGGCCGGATCGCGGTCCAGAACGCCTCGCCCGCCCCGTCCAGCCGGTCGGCGACCGCGGCGTATTCGGTGGCGTGCAGGATGCGGGCGTTCAGGCGCTTGAGCTCTTCGAAATCGAACCGGGCCGGAGTGCGCGAGACCTTGTCCAGATCGAGCTCGGCGACCAGCTCGGCCAGCGTCAGTCGCGGCTCCACGGGATCGGAGGTGCCGATCTTGGCCAGCAGCGACAGGATCGCCATCGGCTCGAAGCCCTCCTCGTCGCGCAGCGCCTCCACCGACAGTCCGCCGATGCGCTTGGACAGCTTCTCGCCATCCGCGCCGACCAGCAGCGGGAAATGGCCCAGCCGTGGCGAGGCGCCCTTGCCCGCCAGCGCCTCGAATATCTCGATCTGGGCGGCGGAGTTGGTCACATGGTCTTCACCGCGGATCACGTCGGTGATGCCCGCCTCGATGTCGTCGACCACGCTGGGAAGGGTATAGAGATAGCTGCCGTCCTCGCGGATCAGGATCGGGTCGGAGACCGAGCTGGTCTCGATATGGCTCTCGCCGCGGACCAGATCGGTCCACTCGATCCGCCCGCCCGACAGCTTGAAGCGCCAGTGCGGCTTGCGCCCCTCGGCCTCATGGGCGGCCTTCTGAGCGTCGGTCAGTTCCAGCGCGGCGCGGTCATAGACCGGCGGCTTGCCCTGCGCTCGCTGGATCTTGCGCTTGCGGTCCAGCTCATCCTCGGTCTCGTAGCAGGGGTAGAGGAAGCCGGTCTCGATCAGCCGGTCCTTGGCCGCCTCGTAGCTGTCGAAGCGCGCGGACTGGTTGAAGCTCTCGTCCCACCCCAGCCCCAGCCACTCGAGATCCACCCGGATCGCGTCCTCGTGGGCCTTGGTGGAGCGCTCCAGATCGGTGTCGTCGATCCTGAGGACGAACGTGCCGCCCTGCTGCTTCGCATACAGCCAGTTCATCAGGGCGATGCGGACATTGCCCACATGGATGCGGCCGGTGGGGCTTGGCGCGAAACGGACTTTGACGGTCATGGAAGGGCCTGAGGCTGAAAGGTCTGGTGGACGCGGCTTTGCCACGCGGGCCGGTTTTGGTCAAACGGGGGCGACGGCTTCGCGTGCGCCACGCATCAAGATCACGATCACCCGCCCCCCGCTGCGCGTCAGCACACCAGCGCGAACGCGCGCCCGCACCCCGGCCTTGAGCCGGGGGAGGACAGAGAAAGAGCCCTTTATATCCGGCTCACGCTGCCCGCCGCCGCGTCGATGGCCAGCGCGGTCTCCAGCGCGGCGAGGCCTGCGCGGCCGTCGGCGCTGGGGGCCTTGAACGCACGATCCTCGACCTTGGACAGGAAGACCTTCACGCTGGTCCCCAGCGAGTCCTTCGCGATCTCCGCGTCCGCGAAATCGGGGTCCAGCGGCAGGCCCGAACCGTTCTCGAACGTGCGCGCGATGAAATCGACCGCCACGGACTGCCCGCCCGCATACTCGATGGTCATCACCCGGTCGCGCTCGGACGCCACCCGGCTGGATTCCAGCACCGCCTCGGTCCCGTCCGCAAAATGCAGGGTCGCGACGACATGGTCGGCCATCCCGCCCCGGTCCGCGCGCATCTCCGCTTCGATGGAGGACGGAAGCGCGCCCGCCAGCGCCAGCGCCAGGTCGATGTCATGGATCATCAGGTCGAGCGTCACCGAGACGTCCAGATTGCGCGGGCTCGGCACGCCCATGCGCCGGGCGTGCAGGCGGCGGATGCGCGGCAGGTCGCCGAACAGGCCCATGGCCTGAGCCACGAAGCGCTCCTGATGGCCCACCTGAAGCACCAGCCCGCGCGCCTCGGCCAGCCGGACCAGCTCCTCGGCCTCGGGAACCGTGGCGCAGATCGGCTTTTCGATCAGCACCGGCCGACCCGCGGCCAGCGCGCGGCGGGCGGCGTCATGGTGGAACAGGGCGGGGCTCGCCACCGTCAGCACGTCCGCCTCCTCGATCAGCGCGTCCAGCGAGGTGAAGGCGATGCCCTCGTGGCGGCGCGCGACCTCGCGCGCCCGGTCGCGGACCGGATCGAACACGCCGATGAACTCGGTGCGCGGATCAGCGGCGTATTTGGCGGCGTGATAGCCCCCGAACACCCCCGCGCCGACGACGCCGGCGCGCAGGAGCTTCGAACTCGTCTCATGGGTCTGTGTCATGGCGCGGTAAGATGCACATGCGCGGCCGATGCGCAAAGCCGCGGGCCAGAGCCGACGTCACGTTTGGTTTCGCAAGTTTGCGGGCGGCGCGTTTGCGTTCGCGCGGCGGCGGGCTACCATCAGCCCATACCCGACACTCGAAGCCCTTGAGGTTCTCCCATGAAATCGCGCCACATCTCCCTGACCAAGCATTTCACCGGCCCGGTGAAGCCTGAATATTTCCAGACCGGCGAGGCCGACCTGCCCGCGCCGAAGGACGGGGAGATCCAGGTCCGCAATGAATGGCTGTCGGTGGACCCCTACATGCGCGGCCGCATGACGGGCATCACCACCTATATCGGCCCGTTCGAGATCGGCGCCCCCATGGAGGGCGGCGCGGTGGGCCGGGTGGTCAAGTCGAGCGCCGAGGGCTTTTCCGAAGGCGACTGGGTGATGAGCATGAACGGCTGGCGCGAGGGCTGGACCGGCCCGGCCAAGGCCGCCCAGAAGATCGACGCCGACCTCCTGCCGCCTCAGGCCTATCTGGGGATCGCGGGCCTGACCGGGCTGACCGCCTATGTGGGCCTGAAGCGCATCATCGACCTGAAAGAGGGCGAGACCCTGTGGATGAGCGCGGGCGCGGGCGCGGTCGGCTCGGCGGGCATCCAGTTCGCCAAGGCCATGGGCGCGAAGGTCGTCGCCAGCGCGGGCGGCCAGGACAAGTGCGACTTCTGCGAGGAGATCGGCGCGGACGCGGCGGTGGACTACAAGGCCGTCCCGGATCTGAAGAAAGCCGTCAAGGAGGCCGCGGGCGGCGGCGTGGAGGCCTATTTCGAGAACGTGGGCGGCGATCACCTTGAAGCCGCGCTGGACGTGCTCAAGCCGTTCGGCCGCATCGCCGCGTGCGGGATGATCGCGCGCTATAACGACGAGGCCCCCGCCCCCGGCCCGCGCAACATCATCCAGGTGGTGGGCAAGTCGCTGAAGATCGAGGGCTACATCGTGTCGAACCATTTCGACATGCAGCGCGACTTCATCAGGGACCTGTCGGCCTGGATGGGCGCGGGCAAGGTGAAGAGCCGCGAGACCGTCCACGAGGGCATCGAGAACGCGCCGAAGGCCTTCATGGGCCTGTTCAGCGGCCAGAACACCGGCAAGATGGTGGTCAAGCTGTAGCGGATCGGCACGGCGGGCGCGTCAGCGCGCCCGCATCAGCCGCCCCATGACGAAACCGCCCACCACCGCGCCGGTCATCGCGGCCAGAAGGCCGCTGCCGAACAGGTGCAGGAAGCCCGCATAGCCCAGAATCGCCACGCTGAGGCCGAGGCCTGACGCGGCGATCCTGTTCAGAACTGGGACTCGGGCGAGTTGCATGGTTTCCAAAATGCAAATGGCGGGCCGGATCGCTAACCTTTCTTTACCATATGGAGCGATTGGACGGAAATTCTCTGAGGAACGCAGCCGACTCCCCTGTATTTCCTTGCCATCGCGTATGGGAATCGCGATTCATTCACGCGTCCAACAAAAGCCAGCCCCTGCCTTCCCGGCCGGTGCGGCGCACAAGCAGGGGGAATTCCCTTATGAACAAGTCTGAACTCGCCAAAGCCGTTTCCGACAAAGCCGGCATCACCCGCGCCCAGGCCGGAGACGCCATCGACGCGCTGGTCGACGCCATCGTGGACGCCGCCAAAGCCAAGGACACCGTCCAGCTGGCCGGCTTCGGCACCTTCCACGCCAAGCACCGCGAAGCGCGCGAAGTGCGCAACCCGCGCACCGGCGAAAAGATGACCTCCAAGGCGAAGACCTCCCTGGCCTTCCGCCCGGCCTCCGCGCTGAAAGACATCTAAGCTTCGGGTTTCCGCCCCTTCGGCGGATCTGAACGCAGAACGCCGCCCCTCACGGGGCGGCGTTTTTGTCTGAGCCTATTCCAGACCCAGGAAAGCGAAGGGCTCGGACGCCTCGAAGCTGGCCGACACCTCGCCCGCGTGAACCCGCGCCTGGTTCTCGCCCAGCCTGAGCACACGCGCGCCGGAGTCTTCGGAGAAGTCCACCTCGCCCAGATCGACCCAGAAGGTGTTGGGCATCAGCGCGCTCTCGAAATAATAGATCCGGTCCTTGTGATCGACGACCGTGCGCCAGCGGGTCGAGGAGATGTTGGGCTGGTCCTCGGTGGTGATGCCGTAGGGCACCGAGGCGTTGCGGATCACGCCGAACATGCTGGCGGTCGCCGACAGCCGGTCCTCCACCTGAGGGATGGCGTTCACGTAGAAGCGCGCGCGGGCGAAGCGGTCCGCCGCCCGGTTCGTGCCCGGCAGCATCACCGTGCCGCCAACCTCCTCCCAGTATTCGGCCAGCGCCAGCTGGCGGTCGAAGGTGGGCGAGTTGGTCATCACCTGGAACTCGCGACCGTGATGGATCACCAGCTCGCCGCCCACGTATTCCATGATCGCGCTGTCGCCGGTGGCGTCCGACAGCGACAGGTGCAGGGTGGCCATCCGGTCCTCGCCGGGCATCCGGTCGGTCACCAGGGTGAAGGCGCCCGCCTGCACGGCCTCGACCGCCTCGGCCACGGTGGCGAAGTTGTCGAGCATGTACTGGGCCCACAGCGAGATCGCCAGACCCGGCGTCTGGCCGTCCCATTCGGGATATTCGCTCTCGACCAGCCACAGCAGGTTCGCCGACAGCCCCGCCTCGTTCACCCCGTCCGAGCTGGCGATGTCGAAGGCGGTGGCGACCACGCTGCCATAGCGGGCGGTCCAGCTCACCGTGTTCTCGCCCGTGCCGCCGTCGCGCTCGACGCCGCGGGGCAGGATCCACAGATTGGTGCCGATGTCTGTGCTCCAGTCCATCGAGCGGGCGGTGATGATCCGGTCGTCAGGGCCCAGATAGACCACCCGCGTGCAGGCTTCCGCCGCCACCGCTCCCGCGACCAGCAGGGCCGTGCCCGCCGCCGCCGCGCTGATCATGCGCATGTCCGTTCTCCTTGCTCAGAATCTCCAGGTCGCGCCGGCCAGCGGCCCGTTCAGCGCCAGATCGGCCACCACGCCGTCGCGGCGATAGTCCACCGACAGATGCCGCCATCCGCCCGACAGCCAGACGCGCTCGCCCGCCTGCCAGTTCACCGTCGCCACGAACTGATAGGTGGCGTCCGCCCCGCCCAGCATCGCTCCGCCGCCGCCATCGGCCTGGATGATGGCCGACCAGCGCTCGGACAGGGTGGCGTGGAAGCGCGCGCCGACGACCGGGTCGGCCCAGCTCCGCCGCACGGACTGGGACAGCCCCAGCGCGGGGACGGACGCCTCCGCCCGGACGCGCCACAGCCGGGCGCCGGCGTAAATGTCGAGATAGGCGCGTTCGTCTCGCGCGACGGTCCAGCCCCCCGCAATGGTCGCGCTGGCCTGCTCCGTCCCGCCGCTGGCGGGCAGCGCCACGGGCGCGCCGAGGTCCACGCGGCCCTCGGAGCTGCTGGAGGTCCATGTCAGGTCGCCCAGGATCACGCCCCGGCCCTTGCGGGCCGTGCCGGTCAGGAAGGCCGCGCCGTCGCTGTCTTCGAGCAGTTCGCCGAAGGAGCGCTCGATCCGGACGGCTGGAAAGCCCGCCGCGGGCCGGATGCGGCCCTCCAGCCCCGCCGCCCAGACATAGGGGGTGAGCTGGACCCGCCAGGCCTCGCCGGGCGCGGACCCGGGCTGGGACGTGATGGCGGCGGCGAGCAGGACGGCCAGCATGGACCCCTCCGGGCGCGCGCGGGCCGGAGGCGGCCTCGCGCGCCTCCCATCGAAACTAGCCCGGACGTCCCGCCCGGCAAGCGGGTGGAATCCCCTACTCCGCGGCGCGGCGCTCGGCGGCCACCGGCTTGAGGGCGTCCGCGATCTGGAAGGCCATCTCCAGCGCCTGGTCGGCGTTCATGCGCGGGTCGCAGTGGGTGTGGTAGCGCGAGGACAGGTCCGCCTCGGCCAGCCCGCCCGATCCGCCCACGCATTCGGTCACGTTCTGGCCGGTCATCTCGAAATGCACCCCGCCCGGCTCGGCGCCCTCCGCGCGCACCACGTCCATGAAGCTGCGAAGCTCGGACAGGATGGAATCGAAGGCCCGGGTCTTGTAGCCGGTGGACGCCTTGATGGTGTTGCCGTGCATGGGGTCGCAGGCCCAGACCACCTGATGGCCGGATTTGACCACCGCCCGGACCAGCTTCGGCAGGTGCGCCTCCACCTTGCCCGCGCCCATGCGGGCGTAGAGCACGATGCGCCCCGCCTCGTTCTGGGGGTTCAGGGTGTCGATGAGCTGGAGCAGCTCGTCTTCGGGCAGGGTCGGGCCGCACTTGATCCCGATCGGGTTCTCGATGCCGCGGCAGTATTCCACGTGGGCGTGGTCGGGCTGGCGCGTGCGGTCGCCGATCCAGACCAGGTGCGCGCTGGTCGCGTACCAGCGGCCCGAGCTGGAATCCATGCGGGTCAGCGCCTCCTCGAAGGGCAGGTGCAGGGCCTCGTGGCTGGTGAAGAAGTCCACCCCCTCCAGCGAGGGCGCCCCGTCAGGCGTCACGCCGCAGGCGCGCATGAAGGCCAGCGCCTCGGAGATGCGGTCGGCGTATTCCTGATAGCGCTCGCCCGCGGGGCTGTCCGACAGGAATTCCAGCGTCCACTGATGCACGTTGTGCAGGTCCGCATACCCGCCCGACGCCAGCGCCCGCAGAAGGTTCAGCGTCGCCGCGGACTGGTCGTAGGCGCGGATCAGGCGCTGGGGGTCGGGCACGCGGCCTTCGGGGGTGAAGGCCATGTCGTTGATGGAGTCCCCGCGATAGCTGGGCAGCTCCACCCCGTCCTGGGTCTCGGTGTCCGATGAGCGCGGCTTGGCGAACTGGCCCGCGATCCGGCCCACCTTCACCACGGGCTTGGCCGCGGCGAAGGTCATCACCACCGCCATCTGCAGCAGCACCCGGAAGGTGTCGCGCACGTTCGCGGCGGAGAATTCCTTGAAGCTCTCCGCGCAGTCGCCGCCCTGCAGCAGGAAGGCCTGCCCCGCCGCCACGTTGGCGAGCTGGCGTTTCAGCCGCCGCGCCTCGCCCGCGAACACAAGCGGCGGACGCCCGGCCAGCTCGGCCTCTACGGCTTCCAGCGCGCCCGCGTCGGGATAATTGGGCAGCTGCTTGCCAGGGCGGTCTCTCCAGCTCGACGGGCTCCAGGCGGTCATGGCGCGGTCTCTTCTCATTTCGGCGGGGTCCATTTTTCCCGCATGGTCACGATTTCCTCCGCGACGGTGGGATGCACCGCGCAGGTGGCGTCGAACTGGGCCTTGGTCAGCCCGGCCTTCACCGCGATGGCGATGGCCTGGATGATCTCCGGCGCGTCGTCTCCGACAAGATGGACGCCCACGACCCGGCCGTCATCGGCCTTGACCACCAGCTTGACCAGCATGCGGTCGGGGTTCTCGCCCAACATGCCCTTCATCGGCCGGAAGGTCGACTTGTAGACGTCGATTTGTCCGTACTTTCTACGGGCCTCGCCCTCGGTCAACCCCACAGTGCCGGCGGGGGGCTGGCTGAACACCGCGCTGGCGATGTCGGTGTGGTCGTAGGCGGCGGGTCCGTCGCCATACAGCGTCTGCACCACGCACATCGCCTCGCGGATCGCCACGGGGGTCAGGTTCACCCGGTCGGTCACGTCGCCCACCGCATAGATGTTGTCCGCCGTGGTCTTGGAATACTCATCGACGATGATCGCGCCGCGCTCGTCGGTCTTCACCCCGGCCGCGTCCAGGCCCAGCCCCGCGGTGTTGGGCGCGCGCCCGGTGGCCAGGCAGACCTGATCGACTTGATCGATGGTTTCGCCGTTCTCCAGATGCACGGTGGTGAAGCCGTCCCCGCCGGGCTTGTCGATCTTGGCGAGGTTGCAGTGGGTGATCACCCGCACGCCAGAGCGTTTCAGCCCCTCATGGACGGCCACGCGCACGTCCTCGTCGAACCCGCGCAGCACCGTCTCCCCGCGATAGACCAGGCACACCTCAACCCCCAGCCCCGCGAAGACCTGCGCGAACTCCACCGCGATATACCCGCCCCCGGCGATGACCATGTGTTTGGGCAGGGTCTTGAGGTGGAACAGCTCGTTGGACGTGCAGGCGAACTCCGCCCCCTCGATGGTGTCGGGCTTCCACGGCCAGCCGCCCACGGCGATCAGGATGTTCTTGGCCGTCACCGTCCGGCCGGCATTGACCAGCCGGATCGTGTGCGCGTCCTCGAGCACCGCCCGGTCCTCGATCAGCTCCGCGCCCGCATTGGCCAGGTTCTTCGCATAGATGCCCGACAGGCGGTCCACCTCGTCATTCATGGTGTCGCGGAATTTCGGCCAGTCGAAGCTCGGCTCCCCCACGCTCCAGCCATACTCCCCGGCGAGCTGGAACTGCTTGGCGAAGCCCGAGGCATAGACCATGAACTTCTTGGGCACGCAGCCGCGGATCACGCAGGTCCCGCCCGGCCGGTGCTCCTCGGCCACGCCGACCCGCGCGCCCGAGATCGCCGCCAGCCGAGACCCCCTCACCCCGCCCGAGCCCGCGCCGATGGTGAAAAGGTCGTAATCGTACCGGGACATCGCTCAACCGCCTGAATCTGGAAACACGCCGCCCGCGCGCTCATCGCGCGGCGGGCGGGCTCAATATAGGGATGCGGCGCGGCGGGGCCAGCGGTAGAACGGGGATCGTGGCGATGGGGCGCAGGCGAGCCCACGCTCACTCAGTCGGGGGTCCCACAGAATCATTTTAAGTTGCTATAAAAGGGGTGAAATCGATCTATAGCGGCCTTAGAGCGCTAAACGACTGGTCGGTTGATATGGGGGGATGGATGTCGGACGAAATACAGGACATCGAAGTTGAGCGCATCTTCCTCTATGAGGAAAACCCTCGCCACGAACCGCTTGAAACTCAGGAAGCCGTCATTGCCCAATTATGCCAAGATGAGCAGGTATATGAACTAGCAGTGAGCATCTGCCAAGCGGGAACAAACCCTTTAGAATTAGTTGGACTTGTGGAAAAGGAAGGCACCGGGAAGCGAGGAACCAAGAAGGCTTATGAGGTCTGGGAAGGTAACCGCCGTATCTGTGCCATTCAACTCCTTAATGATCCCGAGAAAGCACCTGCCAAAGACCGCCCACGCTTTGAAAAGTTGACCGAGAATTACACCCCGATTCTCAAAGTGAAAGGTGTTGTCTTCGATGACCATCAACGCCTCAAATTTTGGATGTCGAATATCCATGGGGGTGCCCAAGGCGGCGCTGGGCGGAAGCAGTGGGGAGCAGTTGAAAAGACCCGTGCTACCGGTGCCCCTAAAAATGCCGTCGCTCTAGCCCTTTTGGAGCGCGCTAAGGACTACGGCATTGTCACTTCTGAACAGTGGAAGGGCAAGCTCACCACGTTGACACGGTATGTTGGCAACTCGCAGATGAAATCCGCTCTTGGGTTAGATACATCTGACGTCACGACGCTCAAGTCAGATTTGACCGAAGAAGATTTCATCGCATCACTGAAAACATTGGTCAGCGACCTGCTTTCCGGGGAACTCTCCTCTCGACACAACAAAACGGAAATTGATCGTTATGCGCGCAGACTGCCCGAGAAGGCAGGCGCTACAACCAAGCGCGCCACATCGCGCTCGATCTCTAATATTGGCGCTCCTGAAGGAGCGCCGACCTTTAAAGCCGGCTCAAGAAAGCCCGGACTGCCGAAGCCCTCAAAGCCAGCCAAGCCAAGCCAACCAACGAAAATTCGTCCCTCGCAAGAACTTCAAGACGCATTGGATCGCAGAGGAAATCCGAAACTTCAGCAGATCTATTATGATATCTGCGAAGTCTCTGCTGTAGAACATCCGCTTCTCGTAGCAGTTGGCGCATGGATTTTTATCGAATGCTTAACGGCTGAAACTGGCCGATCAGACAATCGTCCATTTAAAGATTACTATGGCAATCATTTCCTTGAGAAACTGGGCTGGGCAGGAAAAGAGCGAGGGGTGATCCGGTATGCAATTGAGAGATTGTCACGCGGTGGTAACGACACGAAGCATCATGCACTTGCCGGGTCATTTGATGCTCAGCAGACCATCACGGATATGGCCTTGGTAACGCCGGTGCTGGTGGCTACCCTCAAGCATGTTGAAGGCAACTGAAGCCTATGGCCGTGACGGGGCGTATTCGCTAGAATTCGCTAAAATGCAAGGCGAAACGGGCTTAGAACCATGGCTTCCACACACTCACCACTCCGCTACCCCGGCGGCAAATCGTGTCTGTATGAGGTTGTGCGCCTGACCCTTCGGGGTAACAAGCTGGAGCGCGGCCACTACGCCGAACCGTATGCTGGGGGAGGCAGCCTCGCGCTCGCCCTTCTTTATGGCGGGCACGCTAGCGATATTCACCTTAACGACCTGGACTTGTCAGTCTGGTCATTTTGGGACGCCGTTTTGAACGAGACCGATGCACTGATTGATCGGATTGAGCGCACGTCCGTGACCGTCGACGAGTGGCTGAAGCAACGCGAAGTCCAACGCGACCCGGAGAATGCAGGCAGGCTTGATCTTGCCTTCGCAACGTTTTTTCTCAATCGAACCAATCGATCTGGAATTATTAAGAATGCTGGAGTTATCGGCGGCTTAGAGCAGACTGGAAATTATAAAATAGACTGCCGCTACAATAAGCAGGAGTTGATACGTCGAATACGGCGCGTATCGCGATATAAAGGTCGAATCCACCTCTACAGAATGGATGCGTTGAAATTTTTTGATTATGTGGAGAACGAACTACCAGAAGACACGTTTTGCTGCATCGACCCACCTTACTTCAATAAAGGTTCAAGCCTTTACACCAGCTTTTACGACCCTCAAGATCACGCCAACGTCGCTGAACGCGTTCTAAAACTGACCTGCCCTTGGTTGATCACCTATGATGAATCGGACGAGATTCGTAAACTTTATGCATCACGCCGACAGTACGAATTTAATGTGAAATACTCAGTGCAGACTAAGCGTATAGGCTCAGAATTGATGATCGCCTCAAAAGGCCTCCGCATGCCTGAAGAAATCAGATCTAGACAGGTTCACCGCCCCCAATATCGCGCAGCTTAAGCATCAGGGAAGTCCCGCTTACAACTCCATCACCCGCGCCCCATCATCCTCGCCCACAATAACGATCCGCGCCAGATCAATGAACAACCCATGCTCGACCACCCCCGGCAGATCGATCAGTTCGGCGGCGGCGAGGTCGGGGTCGGGGATTTCGGTGCAGGCGCAGTCGAGGATGTAGTTGCCGCCGTCGGTGATGAAGGGGTCGAGGCCGTCGCCCAGACGCCGGAGCTGCACGTCGGGGCGGGCCACGCCCGCGCGGCGCAGGGCCTCGTATACCTTCCGGGCGGTCAGGGTGAAGCCGAACGGGTCGACCTCCACCGGCAGGGGGAAGGCGCCCAGACGGGCGACCAGCTTGGTCTCGTCGACCATCACGACCATGAGGTCGGCGGAGTCCGCGATGATCTTCTCGCGCAGCAGGCACCCGCCCCCGCCCTTGATCAGGCGGAAGCGGCCGTCCACCTCGTCCGCGCCGTCCACGGCCACGTCGATCTTCGCCACGTGCTCGACGGGCACCAGCGGCACGCCGGAGTCCCGCGCTATGGCCTCGGTGTCCGCCGAGGTGGGCACGCCCTGGATCTTCAGCCCCTCCTCGCGCACGAGCTGGCCCAGCGCCTGGACGAAGAGGGCGGAGGTCGAGCCCGAGCCCAGCCCCACCGTCATGCCGTCTTCCACGTAATCGAGGGCGGCGATGGCCGCGTTGGCTTTCTGCTCGCTGGCGCTGCTCATTGGTCGATCCCTCCCACGAGAACGAATTTCAGTTCGGTGAATTCTTCCACGCCCCACTTGCCGCCCTCGCGGCCGATGCCGGACTGTTTCATGCCCCCGAAGGGCGTCATGGGCGAGCCGACCATGGCCGCGTTCACGCCCACCATGCCGTAATCGAGCCCTTCGCTCATCCGGTGAACCCGGCCCACGTCCCGGGTGTAGACATAGCCCGCCAGCCCGTAGGGGGTGTCGTTCGCGAGCCTGAGTATCTCGTCTTCGCTCTCGGCGCGATAGACCGAAGCGACGGGTCCGAAAATCTCCGAGGAGAAAATCTCCAGTTCCGGCGTGCCGCCCGCCACCAGCGTGGGCGCATAGAACGCCCCGCCCAACTCGTCGGCCAGCGACCGCCCACCGGTCAGCACCCGCGCCCCGCCCTTCTCAGCATCGCGCACCAGCGCATCCACCCGCGCCACCGCCTCGTCATGGATCAGCGGGCCGATGGCCGTGCCGTCCGCGAACCCGTCGCCCACTTTCAGTTTTTCGATGCGGGCTTTGAGCGCGGCTTCCAGCGCGTCGGCGATGGGGGCGTGGGCGATGATGCGGTTGGCCGACACGCAGGTCTGGCCCGCCGCCCGGAAGCGCGAGGCCACGATGCCGTCCGCGGCGGCGTCCAGATCGGCGTCGTCCATCACGATGAAGGGCGCGTTCCCGCCCAGCTCCAGCGCCACGCGCTTGATGGTGTCCGCCGCCTGCCGCATCAGGATGCGGCCGACTTCCGTGGACCCGGTGAAACCGATCATCGCCACGTCGTCAGAGCCGGTCAGCACCTTGCCGATGGGCTCGGCGTCGCCGCACACCACGTTGAACACGCCCGCCGGGATGCCCGCCCGGCTCGCCAGCTCGGCCATCGCCAGCGCCGTCAGCGGCGTTTCGGGGGCGGGCTTGACCACCACCGTGCAGCCCGCGGCCATAGCCGGGGCGCACTTGCGCGCGATCATGGCCGAGGGGAAGTTCCACGGCGTGATGCAGCCCACCACGCCCACCGGCTGGTGGATGGTCCAGCCCCGCGCGCCCGGCGTGGGCACGTGCAGGGTCTCGCCATGCAGCCGCATCGCCTCCTCGGCGGACACGGTGATGAAGCTCGCCCCGTAAAGGACCTCGCCGCGCGCCTCCTTGAACGGCTTGCCCATCTCCGCGGTGATCAGGGTCGCCAGATCGTCCGCGTTCTCGGTGATCAGGTCGTGCCAGCGGCGCAGGATCTTCGCGCGCTCGAACACCGAGGTTTTCTTCCACGTCTTGAACGCGTCGGCCGCGGCGGCCACCGCCTGGCGCGCGCCCGCCTCGCCCGCGTCGGGGATGGTGGCCAGCACCTGCCGGTTGGCGGGGTTGGTCACGTCCATCCCGCCGCCGCTGCCGCCGTGCCAGCTCCCGGCGATGAAGCTCTCGGTTTTCAGCAGGGCAGCGTCGTTCAGGCGGTCTTTCAGGGCGGTCATGGTTTCGTCTTTCCTTGCTTGCGGGCGGTCATCGCGGCGCGGAAGCGCGCGGCCCATCCCGGTTTGGTCTCCTGACGGGCCCGGGCCAGCGCCAGCGCGTCCTCGGGCACGTCCGCGGTGATCACCGACCCAGACGCCGTGAACCCGCCCGCCCCCACCGTGACCGGCGCGACCAGCGACGTGTTCGACCCGATGAACGCCCCCGCCCCGATCACCGTGCGGTGCTTGAAGAACCCGTCATAATTGCAGGTGATGGTGCCAGCCCCGATGTTCGCTTTGGCGCCGACCTCGGCGTCTCCGACATAGCTCAGATGGTTCGCCTTGGCCCCCTCGTGAAGGACCGCGTTCTTCACCTCGACGAAATTGCCCACCTTGGCCCCCTCGCGCAGGTCCGCCCCCGGCCTCAGCCGCGCATACGGCCCCACCTCCGCGCCCGCGCCCACGACCGCGCCCTCCAGATGGCTGAACGCCCGGATGCGCGCGCCGGCCTCGACCCTCACGCCCGGCCCGAACACCACGTTCGGCTCGACGGTCACGTCCGCGGCGATGTCGGTGTCATGGCTGAAGAAGACCGTCCCGGGCGCGGTCAGCGTCACCCCCGCCTCCATCGCCTCGGCCCGGCGGCGCGACTGGAAGGCGGCCTCCGCCGCGGCCAGATCGCCGCGCGAATTGACCCCCAGCACCTCGGACGCCTCCCCGCGGACCGCTCGGCAGGTCAGACCGCGCTGCCGCGCGATGGCGACGATGTCGGTCAGATAGTACTCGCCCTTCGCGTTTTCGTTCGTGACCATGCTCACCATGTCGACCATGTCCTGGACCGAGGCCGCCATGACGCCCGAATTGCACAATCTGATGGCCTTTTGTTCGGGGGTGGCCTCCTTTTCCTCCACGATGGCCTCCAGCCCGCCCTCGGCGTTCTCCACCAGGCGGCCATAGCCGGTCGGGTCCTCCGGCTCGAAGCCCAGAACCGCCACCGCAGCCCCCTCGTCCAGGGCCGCGAAAACCCTCTGCACGGTCTCGGGCCGGATCAGCGGCGTGTCGGCGTACAGCACGATGGCCTGCCCGCCCGCGCCCGCCAGCGCGTCCTTCGCGCACAGCACCGCATGGCCTGTCCCCATGGGCGGATCCTGCAGCGCCGTCGCCGCCCCCGCCGCCTCGGCGCGCGCCTTCACGTCCGGCGAATGGCTGCCCCAGACCACCACCCGGCGCTCCGCCCCCACCGCGTCCGCCAGCGCCAGCGACCAGTCCAGCATCGACCGCCCGCCCACCGGGTGCAGCGGCTTGGCCAGCGACGACTTCATGCGCGTGCCCTGTCCGGCGGCGAGGATGATGGCGGCGCGCTGGGTCATGGGTGTCGGGTCCGTTCTGCTGGATAGGTGATGCCGCTATAGACCATGACGAAGGACCGCGCGACCATCCCCGCGAGCGAATCCGGAGCCCCCATGCCCCACCCCCTCTCAGGCGCGCGAATCGCCTTCGATCTGGACGGCACGCTGGTGGACACCGCGCCCGATCTCGTGCGCGCGCTGAACGCCGCGGTGGTCCCGATGGGGCTGCGCGAAGTCCCGCTGGACGCCGTGCGCGCCATGGTCGGCCGAGGCGCGAAAGCCCTGATCGTTAAGGCCTTCGAACGGGCGGAGCGGAGCGTGGAGGAGGCCGCGGTCGAAGACGCCCTGGCAGCGTTCCTGGACGCCTACGCGGCGGATCTGAGCGCGCGCAGCCGGGTGTTCGACGGGGCGCTGGCCGCGCTGGATGCGCTGGCCGAGGCGGGCGCGCACCTGTCGGTCTGCACCAACAAGCCGGGCCATCTCGCCCGCCCCCTCCTCGACCAGCTCGATCTGAGCTGGCGGTTCGAACGGGTGGTCGGCCCCGAAGACGCGCCCGCGAAAAAGCCCGACCCCGCCCACCTGCTGACGGCCTTCGGCGGGCGGCCTGAGGGGTTCAGCGCGCTGGTGGGGGATTCCGAGCCGGACGTGCTGGCCGCCAAGGCGGCGGGCGCGTCGAGCCTGATCTTCGAGGGGGGATACAGCGAAAAGCCGGTCCGCGATCTGGGCGCGGACCGGCTTTTCGGTCAGTTCAGCGATCTTCTCGCCGCGCTCGAAACCGAGCGCGCGTCGCGTTAGGCCGAGCGGCGGCCTTCAGCGGTGCGGTCATTGGCAGGACGGGGCATGCCATTGACCATGTTGGAACGCACGTCGGTGCGCGCCGAACGCATGGCGGGCATGAAGCCGGCATCGACCAGGTCGATGCTCACGTCATAGCCGCGCTCTTTCCAATAGGCTTCGATACGGTCCTTCAGGCGGCGGGCGCCTTCAGGGGTGCACAGGTCATTGCTGGCCATGGGGAGAACCTCCATAGAACGCGCTCCAGGCCCCCGGCGCGTCCGGTTTTCATTGCTCAACGGATTTCAGAGTCGGGGCAGATCACTGCGTGTCCACCCTTCGATGCTCGCCCGTATAGATGGTATGGCTTCGTGACGAAAGTATGACCCGGGCCCGCTCTCTTTTTTTTTATCGAGGCATCTGACGGGCTTGTGACCGCGGCTGCATCCGGCGCGGCGCCGTGCGCTTGACCGTCCCCGCGCCCGCCCGTATTAAGCGCCTTCTCTTACGGGCGGTTAGCTCAGCGGTAGAGCACTTCGTTCACACCGAAGGGGTCACTAGTTCGATCCTAGTACCGCCCACCAATTCTCCTTATGCAAATTCGCATAACGGTTATGCGGGGCCCGACGGGGCCCCGTTTTCCGTTTCCGGGGCCGATTTTTCCAAGAATCGGGACCGGTGGCAGGGACCGCTGCGCCCCGGCCACAGTTTGCACTTGCGAATTGTTCTCACAAGTGGCACTGACGGGGCCGATCCGACGCAGCCGGGCAGTCTTTCCGGCGCGCGCAAGACCTGGAAGGAATGATCGGATGAAGAAGACCGTCTCCCGTCTCGCCCTAGCCACCGGCGCGGCCGCCGCCGCCCTCGCCGCCTGCGGCCCGCAGGAGGATGTCCGCGAAGTGAACATCTTCTCCGCGCGTCACTACGCGTCCGATGAAGTGGTGTTCAACGCCTTCACCGAGGAGACGGGCATCCGGGTGAACCTGGTCGAGGCCGGAGGCGACCTGCTGATCGAGCGCGTGCGCGCCGATGGCGAGCGCTCTCCCGCCGACCTGATCATCACCGTGGACGCGGGCCGCCTGCAGCGCGCCGAAGAGGCGAACCTCTTCCAGCCCGTGGGCGATCTGGGCGGCGCGTTCGACCAGCTTCCCGACAGCCTGAAGCACCCCGAGGGCCTGTGGTTCGGCTTCGCCACCCGCGCCCGGGTGATCGCCTACGCGCCCGACCGCGTCGACCCCAGCGAGATCGCCCACTATGGGGACATCGCGAACCCCGAGTTCGAAGGCCGGGTCTGCGCGCGCTCGTCCAACAACGTCTACAACCAGTCCACCCTCGCCGCGATGATCGCCAACGAGGGCGTGGAGGCCACCGAGGCCTTCGCCCGCGGCGTGGTCGCCAACATGGCCCGCGAGCCCCAGGGTGGCGATACCGACCAGATCATCGCCATCGCCGCGGGCGAGTGCGATGTGGCGCTGGTGAACCACTATTACTTTGCGCGTCTGGCGCGTTCGGACGATCCCGAGCAGCGGGCGGTGGCCGAGGCGACCGCGATCACCTTCCCCGAGTTCCGTTCGGGCGGCACCCACATCAACGTCACCGGCGTGGGCATGGGCGCGAACGCGCCGAACCGCGACGAGGCGGAGGAGTTCATGCGCTTCCTGCTGTCGGACACCGCCCAGCGGGCCTTCGCCGAGCTGACCAACGAGATCCCGGCCATGCCGGGCGTCGAGTACGACAATGACGTTCTGGACGGCTTCGGCGCGTTCAACGCCGACGACGTGAACATCTCCGAGCTCGGCCGCAACGCCGCCGAGGCGCAGCGGATATTCGACCGGGCCGGATGGCAGTAAGCGACGCGCCATACAGGGCCAGCCCCCCGCGCGCCCGGCGCGCCGGACCGAACCCGGTCTGGCTCGCGGTCGCCGGGGCGGTGATCTGCGCCGCGCCGCTCATTGCGGTCGCGGCGCTCGCCGTTTTCGGGGGCTGGACAGACTATTTCGAGCACATCGCCCGCACGCGGCTGACCACCTATGTGGTCAACACGCTGCTGGTGGGCGCCACCGCGGCCGTGATCGCGGGCGCGGGCGGCACGCTGGCGGCCTGGATGGTGGCGCGCTACCGCTTCTTCGGACGCGGCGCCTATGAGTGGCTGCTCGCCCTGCCGCTGGCCATGCCCGCCTATGCGGCGGCCTATGGCTGGTACGACCTGACCAGCGCGGCGGGGCCGCTAAGCTTCCTGCCGACCGTGCGCGGGCCGTTCGGGGCGGGGCTGATCTTCGGGCTGACCTTCTACCCTTATGTCTATCTGCTGGCGCGCGAGGCCTTCGCGGGTCAGTCGGTGGAGGCCTATGACGCCGCGCGCACGCTGGGCTGCGGGCCGCGCTCGGCCTTCACCCGCGCCGCCCTGCCTCTGGCCCGCCCGGCCATCGCGGCGGGGCTTGCGCTGGTGGTGATGGAGGCGCTGGCCGATTTCGGCACCGTGGTCCATCTGGGCGCGCCCACCCTGTCGGTGGGCCTGATGCGCGCCTGGGCGGGCGAAGGCAGCCTGCCGGACGCCGCGCGGCTGGCCCTCATCCTGGTCTCCATCGCCTTCGTGATCTTCTTCCTCGAGCGCCTGATGCGCCGCAGGGCGCGCCAGTCGGCCAGTTCAGGCCGCAGACGCCCGCCCCAGCGCGTGGCTCTGTCCGCGCCCCTGAGCGCGCTGGCGGCCATCCTGTGCGCGGTTCCGATCCTGGCCGGGCTCGTCATTCCGCTGGCCCGGCTCGGCTGGCGGGCGATGCACGCGCCGGTGGCCCGCGGGCTGGGCGAGGCGGCGTGGAACACGGTCCTGCTGTCGGGGCTGTCGGGCATGATCGCGGCGGGGCTGGGCCTGTCCTTCGCCTATGCCCTGAGAACCCGCCGCAGGCGCGCGGCCTTCGCCGCCCGGCTGGCGGGGCTGGGATACGCCGTGCCCGGGGCGGTGGCGGCGGTGGGCGTGCTGGGCCTGCTCGGCTGGGTGCAGGGCGGGCTGGACGATGTCTGGCGCGCCGCCACCGGCGGCCCCTTCCCGGTTCTGCTGACCGGCGGGATCATCGCGCTGGTCTTCGCCTACCAGTCGCGCTTCGTGGCCGCCGCCATCGGGCCGTCCGAAAGCGCGCTCAGCCGCGTCACCCCCACCCTGGACCACGCCGCCCGCTCGCTGGGCGCGAAGCCCATGGAGGTCGCCTGGCGCGTCCACTGGCCGCTGATCAGTTCGGGCGCGGCGCTGGCGGGCCTGCTGGTCTTCGTGGAGGTGATGAAGGAACTGCCCGCGACGATGATCCTGCGGCCTTTCAACTTCAACACGCTTGCGGTAACAGCCCATAACTACGCGCATGACGAGCGCCTGGGCGAAGCCGCCCTGCCCGCGCTCGTTCTCGTGCTGATCGCCCTGGGCCCCATGATCTGGATCGCCCGCCGCATCACCCGCACCGAGGCCGCCCGGCGCGAAGCCGAGGCCGATCTCGCCGAGAGGACCGGAGCCGGCTGGCAATGACGACCCAGAGCCTTCAGGTGGACGGCGCGGAAGTCCGCTTCTCGCCGGGGACCGCGGCTATCCGCGATGTCCGCCTCACCCTGACGCCGGGCAAGGTCACCGCCCTGCTCGGCCCGTCCGGGTCGGGCAAGTCCACCCTGCTGCGCGCCATCGCGGGGCTGGAGCGGCTGCACGGCGGCATGATCGGCTTCGGCGGCGAGGCGTGGAGCGGACAGGGCGCGCATCTGGCCCCGGAAAAACGCCGCTGCGGGGTGGTGTTTCAGGATTACGCCCTCTTCCCCCACCTGACCGCCGAGAAGAACGTGGCCTTCGGCCTGCGCTCGGGCTCCCGCCGGGAGAAGCAGACCGCGGCGATGGAGGGGCTGGCCCGGGTCGAGCTGACCCACCGCGCCCACGCCTACCCCCATGAGCTGTCCGGCGGCGAGCAGCAGCGCGTCGCGCTGGCCCGCGCCCTCGCGCCCCGGCCTGCCGTGATGCTGCTGGACGAGCCCTTCTCGGGGCTGGACCGGCGGCTGAGGGCGGAATTGCGCGAGACCACCATCGCGGCCCTGCGCGCGGCGGGCACGGCGGCGCTGATCGTCACCCACGACGCGGACGAGGCGATGGCGGTGGCCGACGAGATCGCCCTGATGGCGTCGGGCACCATCATCCAGACCGGCGCGCCCGACCGGCTCTATCTCGAACCGGTCAGCGAGACCGCGGCGCGCCTTCTTGGCGACATGGAGGCGTTCGACGCGACCGTGGCCGCCGGAGAGGCGCTGACCGCGCTGGGCGCCCTGCCCGCGCCCGGCTTCGCCGAGGGCGCGAAGGTGCGCGTGCTGGTCCGTCCCGAGGGCATCGTGGTCTCGGGCGGCCCGGACGGGCTGGAGGCCGAAGTCCTGAACCGCCGCCCCTCGGGCGGGCACGTGAAACTCGACCTGCGCCTGCCCGACGGCCGCACCGCCCAGGCCCGCGCCGCCATCACCGACACGCACGCGTCCGGCGACCGCGTGCGGCTGACCATGGACCCCCGCTTCGCGCGGGTGGTGGCCTTCTGAGGGACGCCCTGACGCTATCTAAAAACAAAAAAGCCGGGGCTCTCGCCCCGGCTTTTTCAATTCAGCGTGCGGGCCGCTCTAGGCGGCCTCTTTCTTTCCCGCGCGGGCGTCCTCGATGCGCTGGCGGGCCAGCTCGTCGGCGACCAGGTTGGCGGGTTTGCCTTCGCGCTCGGCGGTGTCGAGGATTTCAGCGAGCGTGGACTGCAGCGTGACCAGCTTGCCTTCGACCCATTTGGCGTCGAAGCGCGCGTCCAGCTCGCCCATCACGTTGATGATGCCGCCCGCGTTGATGACATAGTCCGGCGCATAGGCGATGCCGCGCTTCATCAGCTCGGCGCCCATCTCGCGGGTGGCGAGCTGGTTGTTGGCCGCGCCGGCCACCAACTTGACCTTCAGCCGGTCGATGGTCTCGGGATTGATCACCGCGCCCAGGGCGCACGGGGTGAACACGTCCGCGTCCACGTCGTAGATCGCGTCCTTGTCCACGACGGTCGCGCCATGCTTCTGCGCCAGCGCGCTCAGGGCCGGTTCGTTGATGTCGGCCAGGAACAGCTCCGCGCCCGCCTCGGCCAGATGGCCCACCAGGTGCGAGCCTACATGGCCGGTCGCGCCCTGCACGGCGATCTTCACGCCCTCGAGCGAGGATTTGCCCAGCGCCTTCTGGACGCAGACCTTGATGCCCAGGAACACGCCCTTGGCGGTGACCGGGCTGGGGTCGCCGGTGCCGTCGGGCAGGCCCACCACGTGGCGGGTGGTCCGGCGGGCGGCCACCATGTCGGCGGGGCTGACGCCCACGTCCTCAGCGGAGATGTAGTTGCCGTTCAGGGCTTCGAGCGCGCGGCCAAAGGCCTCGAACAGGGCGACGCGGTCGAAATCGCCCTTGGGCCTGATGATCACGGACTTGCCGCCGCCGATGGGCAGGTCGGCCATGACGTTTTTGTAGCTCATCCCCTGGGACAGGCGCAGCACGTCGGTCAGGGCCGCGTGGGAGTCCTCGTAGGCCCACATGCGGCAGCCGCCCACGGCGGGGCCGCGCACGGTGGAGTGCACCGCCAGGATCGCGCGCAGACCCGTGACCGGGTCGTCGGCGAACAGAACCTTCTCGTGGTCGTCGAAGGAGGGATGGTCGAACACGCTCATGTCGGCAGTCCTCGCGAAAGCGGCGGGTCGGATCGGAGCCGTCGGCGCGCGCCTTTTCCGGCGCGTCTCAAACCGGCATGGCGGCCCGATTTCGGGGCTCACTTACTCCCTGTGCCTGCCGGGCGCAAGTTTCGGAAACTCCACGGTGTTTGTCCGGTCAATCCTCGCGCGGGAGGAGTTCGCCGACGCGAGAGCGCAGGGCGGACAAAACCTCCTTTTCAAACCATGAGTTCCGCTTCAGCCAGGCATTGTTCCGCCAGCTCGGATGCGGCAGCGCACAATACTCCGGCCAGTATTCTCGCCATCGCAGCACGGTTTCGGTCAGGGTCCGGCCCGCCCGATTCCCCAGATGCCAGCGCTGGGCGTGAGCGCCCACCAGCAGGGTGAGCCGGACTTGAGGAAGGGCCTCGGTGACGGCCTCCTGCCACAGGGGCGCGCATTCGCGGCGGGGCGGCTTGTCCCCGCCCTTCGCGTCCAGCCCGGGAAAGCAGAAGCCCATGGGCGTGATGGCGAACAAGGCCGGGTCGTAGAACCGTTCGGGGCTCACCCCCAGCCAGTCGCGCAGACGGTCGCCGGACGGATCGGTGAAGGGCTGGCCGGAGGCCTGCACCCGCGTGCCCGGGGCCTGGCCCACGATGCGGATGCGGGCGCCCGCGGAGCCCTGCAGCACCGGGCGGCAGGGATGGGCCAGCGCGGGCTGGCAGACCCGGCAGGCGCGGATGCGCGTGGCCAGAGGATCGAAGCGTTCAGCCATCGCCTTCGGGCAGGGTAAGGCGATAGACGCCCTTGAAGTCATTCGGATCGACGGGCCGGCCCTTCCTGAGGATGGTGATCCGCCCCTTCCGGGCCAGACCGACCGCGACCGCGCGCACCGCCTTCATGCGGGTCTGCCAGTCCTCGGGGAAGGCCTCGCGGGCCGCTTCGGACGGGCAGATGGATTTTCCCGGCCCCCGCGCATCGACCAGACGCAGAATCGCGGTTTCGATAGGATCTTCGCTCATTCCGCTCAGATAAGGGTTTTCATGCGCCGCGACCACCGCCCTTACTGGATGCATGCGCTGTGGGAGCGCTTCGAGAACGCGTGGGCCGAGGATTTCCTCGCCCCCCATTTCGACGCGCTGGGCGGGAACGCCAAGATCGTGCGGCCCTGGAACGTGGAGGTGTTCGGCCCGAACGTGCGCGCGGGCCGCTCGCTGCACGTGGTCTCGCGCCGCGACCAGCCGGTGAGCTTCACGGTCTGGTCGCCCGCCGACGCGCCCGGCGCCATCACGATCGGGGACGCCTGCTTCTTCGCGGGCGGGGTGCGGATACTCGCGGCCGGCTCCATCGAGATCGGCGACGCCTGCCTCTTCGCCAAGAGCGTGACCGTGACCGACAGCGACTGGCACGGCCTGTACGACCGGGTCGATCCCAGGCCCGCGTGGAAGCCGGTGAAGATCGGAAACAATGTCTGGATCGGCGACGGCGCGCTGATCGGCAAGGGCGTGACCATCGGCGACAACGCGGTGATCGGTGCGCGGGCGGTGGTCGTGCGCGACGTGGCTGCCAACACGGTGGTGGCGGGCAATCCGGCGAAACCGGTCAAGGACCTCGACCCCGACGGCCCCTTCCGCACCCGGCTCGACCTGATGGCCGATGCCGAAGGGCTGGAGGCCTTCATGGACGCGGCCTATCGCGAGGAGCTGAAACGCAACTCCACGCTGGGCTGGCTGCGGATGAAGCTGTTTCCGCGCCGGGGCGACTGAGCGCTCAGCGGCGAGCGGGCAGCGCCATGCCGTCCTGGAAGGTGATCGGGCGCCGCGTGGGCCGCTCCAGCGCGAGCCTGCGGCGCACGATGCGCGGATCCTCCGCCTCCCCCGGCCCCAGAAGCGGCCTGCGGCAGCGTGTGCAGCGCAGGCGGGCGGCGAGACGCGCCACGGTCCAGTCGCGCGCTTCGGGACGGCCGGCCAGGATCGCCGCGGGCGCGACCGCGCTGCGATGCCCGCACGCGCAGTTCGCCACAAGGCGGTGCTCGGCGGCCAGATCGGCCAAGGTCAGATCCGCGTTCACTGGAAGTCCTCGTAGTCGGGGATGCGGGTGAAGGCGATCTTGCCGCCCGCATGCCCGCCCGCGGGCGGGGTCAGCGGGCCGACCGAGACCAGCGCGCGGCTGTATCTGCGATTGAGCGAGTCCACCGCCGCGCTGAGGGCCTCCCGGCGCGGGTCGGCCCGGGCGAACAGGTCCGGCTGGCGCTCGCCGCGCCACAGATCGGAGAAGAACACGCCCACCTGGCCGGGGCTGGTCCGGGGGGGCAGCTCGGCCTCGGCCCTCGACCAGATGGCGCGCACGGCCCTCAGACAGGCCTGGTCGTCATCGGCGGCGGGGCGCAAGGCGGCGTCCGCCGACCAGCTCTCCTCGCGCAGCCGGATCCACAGGCTGGCCCGCCCGGCGGCATAGCCTTCCGCGCGCATGCGCCGGACCGCCTTGGCGGCGAGGTAGAGCGAACATTCGCGCGCGCCGGTCAGCGTCCGGCTGCCCGGCGCCAGCACCCGCCCATGGCCGAACATGCTGCGTTTGGAGCGCTCGCCCTCCACCGCATGACCGTGCAGGGCATACCAGAACCGCTCTCCCGCCACCGAGCCCCAGATGGCCCGCAACTGCTTGGGCTGGGTGGCCCACAGCGCGCGCATGTCGCCGATCCCCGCCCGGTCCAGACGCGCGATGATGCCCTTGCCCAGCCCCGGCACCGCGGACCGGTCCAGATCGAGCAGCGGTCCGGGCAGGTCTTCGGGGCGCAGCAGGGTCAGCCCGTCGGGCTTTTCGAACTTGCACACGATCTTGGCCAGATGGGCGTTGGACGCCATGCCGATGGAGGCGGTGACCACTGGCGTGATGGCGGCGAGCGCGGCCTTGATGTCCCGGCTCAGGCCTTCAGGGTCGCGCGCGCCCCGCTGGTCGACGGGGGCGGCCAGCTCGTCGATGGAGAAGGCGCCCGCAACCGGCAGGCAGGTTTCCACCGCGCCCACCAGCGCGTGATGGGCGCGGACGTAAAGCTCGGGCCGCTGGTGACGGAAGACGATGTCCGGGCACAGCGCTTTGGCGTCGCGGCAGGAGGTCCCGGTGCGCACGCCCGCCGCCTTGGCCTCTTTGGACACGGCGATGCAGCTCGTCCCGGCGGGATTGTCGCTGGGGATGACGCCGACGGGGCGGCCGCGCAGCCGCCGGTCCATCGCCTGCTCCACGCTGGCGAAGAACCCGTCGAAATCCATGTACAGCCATTCGAGCCGGTCGGGCCTGCGCACGGGAATACTCCAGAACAGAAAGAGAACATTTTCGTTCCCCTCCGTCCGGAGTCAAGGCGCGCGAGCGGTCCGGCTCAGGTCAGAGGCCGAACAGGGCTCCGGGCAGAGCGCCCACGACCGCGCCGGTCATCATGGTCGCCAGCGTGCCCGAGATCAGGGCGCGCGGGGCGAGGTTCAGGATGTCCTCCCGGCGGCTGGGTGCCACCGCGATCAGGCCGCCGATCAGGATGCCCACCGAGGAGAAGTTCGCGAAGCCGCAGGCCGCGTAGGTCATGATCATGCGCGAGCGCGGCGACAGCTCGCCGGACACCGCGGCCAGACCCTCGTATGCCACGATCTCGTTGAGCGCGGTCTTCAGGCCCATCACCGAGCCAGCCGCCTGGGATTCCGCCCACGGGATGCCCATGATCCAGACCAGCGGCGCGAACAGCCAGCCCAGCAGGCGCTGGACGGTGACCGGTTCGCCGAACAGGTCGGGGAAGCCGCCCAGCATGAAGTTCACCAGCGCCACGATGGCGGTGAAGACCAGCAGCATGGCGATGATGTTGATGAACAGGCGCACCCCGTCCGACACGCCGGTGGTCAGCGCGTCCATCGACGAGTGGTAGAGGTTGGCCGGAATTTTCTCGGGCCCCGCCTCTGCGACGTCCTCGTCCTGCGGGTGCATGATGCGCGCCATCAGCACCGCGGCGGGCACCGAGATCAGCGAGGCGGTCAGGATGTGGCCCGCCGCGTTCTCGAGCACCTCGGAAAGCTGGAACACGTAGATCGCCATCACCGAACCCGCCACGGTGGAGAAGCCCACCGTCATGATCAGGAACAGGTCCGACCGGCTCATGGAGGGCAGGCGCGGGCGGATCAGCACCGGGCTCTCGGTCATGCCCAGAAAGATGTTGGCCGCAGCCCCCAGGCTGGCCGCGCCGGACAGGTTCAGGATGCGGCGGAACATCAGCGCGAAGCCGCGCACGGCGAACTCCAGCACCCGCCAGCGCCACAGCAGCGCGGAGATCGCCGACAGCACGATCACCATGGGCAGGGCCTGGAAGGCGAAGGTGAAGGTCGAACCGCCCGAATCCGGGTCCAGCATGAAGGGGCTCTCCGCCCCGCCCAGATAGCCGAACACGAAGCTCGCGCCCTCGGTGGTCGCCGCCTGCAGGATCTCCACCACGCGGGTCAGCGAGGCGAGGAAGATGCGCGTGGGCTCGAAGGTGTAAAGCGCGATGGCGATGACGAACTGCACGGCGACCGCGCCCGCGATCAGCACCCAGGGTGGGGTCTTGCGCGGGCTGAGCAGCCAGGCGATCGCGACAAGGGCGAACACGCCGATGAAGCTGCGAAGCTGCAGTCCGATGTCTTCCATGAAGCGCCCTCGCCCAGACATGATGAAAGCGCGTCCAGATCCCCCGCGACGCGCGATGCCCGGTCCGCGTCGGCGGCAGGGCGAAGAGCGCACCATAAAAGGCGAGGGCCGGGGATGGAAGCGCCCGGTGGCAGGACGCGCGCAGCGCCGCTCTTGCCTGCACCGTCCGGGCGGCGGCATGGTCGGGCCATGTCCGAGCCCGTCTGGAGCCCCTGCATCAAGGTCTGCTTCGTGGACCCCGCCCGCCAGCTCTGCGTGGGCTGTTTCCGCACGATGGAGGAACTGGGCCGCTGGACGCGCATGAGCGCGGAAGAACGCGCCGCGGTGGGCGACGCCCTGCCCGCCCGGCGGGCGGAATACGAGGCGGCGGCGAAGGGGTGAGCCCCTACCCCCAGATCGCCGATCTGAGCATGTTCAGGGCGACGAGCGCGAGCCCGATTGCGAAGGCCTGCCGCAGGCGGGCGGCGTTCAGGCGGTGGGCGAGCTTCGCTCCGAGAGGCGCCACGAAGACCGCGCTGGCGGCGAGGATCGCGAACCCGGCCATGTTCACATAGCCCAGCGAGAAGGGCGGCAGGCCCTCCTGCCCCCACCCCACGGCGATGAAGCCCAGCGCGCCGGGCAGCCCGATGGCGACGCCGAAGCCCGACGCCGTAGCGACCGCGACGTGGATGGTCCGGCCATAGATGGACAGCAGCGTCACCCCGAACACGCCCCCGCCGATGCCCATCAGCGAGGAAAGCACGCCGATCACGATGCTGAGCAGGCCGCGCGCGGGCTGTCCCGGCGGCTCGTCGGCCAGCTTCCAGTCGGGGCGCCCGAAGAAGAATTGAAGGCTGAGGATCAGGCCCACCACCGCGAACAGGGCGACCAGTCCCCGGGTGGGGATGAAGCCCGCCACCGCCGAACCCAGAAGCGCGCCCAGCACGATGAAGGGCGTCCAGGTCTTCAGGATGGCGAAATCGACCGCGTTGTGCTTCGCGTGGGCGCTCAGCGACCGCAGCGAGGTGACCACGATCACCGCCAGCGAGGTGCCCACCGCGACGTGCATGGCGTGGTCTGAAAAGCCCAGCAGGCTGAGGGAATAATACAGGGCGGGCACCATCACGACGCCGCCGCCGATGCCGAACAGGCCCGCGATCAGCCCGGCGAACAGGCCCGCGGCGAACAGCGCCGCGAACAGGGTGATGTAGAGTTCCATCAGGCGGCCGCCCGGTCTGGGTCGACCGCGGCGGCGGCCTCGCTGACGACGGTCCAGTCTGCGCCGGGGCTGTTGGCCTTCTCCGACAGCACCTGCCGCCAGCGCCGCGCGCCGGGGCGCCCCTGGAACAGACCCAGCATGTGCCGGGTGATGGAATGAAGCCTGACGCCCTGGACCAGCTGCGCCTCCACATACGGTCGATAGGCGTCGAGCGCCGCGAACGGATCGGACACCGGATCGGGCTCGCCGTAAACCCGGCTGTCGACCTCGGCCAGCGTCCAGGGCGTGTGATAGGCCGCCCGGCCCAGCATCACCCCGTCCACGCCGTCGCTCTCGGCCAGCGCATGGTCCAGACTCTCCAGCCCGCCATTGAGCAGGATTTCCAGATCGGGCCGCGCGGCCTTCAGGCGGCGCACGATGGCGTAGTCCAGCGGCGGCACGTCGCGGTTCTGTTTCGGGCTCAGCCCCTGCAGCCACGCCTTGCGGGCATGGACGATGAAGGTGGTCACGCCGGTTTTGGCCACGGTGTCCACGAAGCCGAAGAGCGTCTGCTCAGGGTCCTGCTCGTCCACGCCGATGCGGTGCTTGACGGTGACGGGAACGCAGACCGCCTCGCGCATGGCGGTCAGGCACTCGGCGACCAGTTCAGGCTCGCGCATCAGGCAGGCGCCGAACTTTCCCGACTGCACCCGGTCGGACGGGCAGCCGACATTCAGATTGATCTCGGCATAGCCGAAGCCTTCGGCGATCCGGCTCGCCTCGGCCAGCGTGCGCGGGTCGGAACCGCCCAGCTGGATCGCCACGGGATGCTCGGCCGGATCGAACCCGATCAGCCGCTCCGCCCCGCCATGGATCACCGCCATGTCGACGGCCATCTCGGTGTAGAGAACCGCCCGCCGCGTCAGGACACGGTGGAACGCCCGGCAGTGCCGGTCGGTCCAGTCCATCATCGGGGCGATGGAGAAGCGTCTGTCCAGAGGCGCGGTCATGGGCCGCCATATAGCCGAGGGCGCCCGCTCAGGCCAGTTCGCGCCGCTTTCACGTTCGCGCCAGCCGCCGTGACGGAACCGCAATGGCCCGCTAGCCTTTCGTTCAATGACGAGAACCAAGGGAGGAGTTCCGATGAGAACCCTGATGACGAGCACGTCGCTGGCCGCCGTTCTGGCGCTGGCCTCCGCTTCCTCGCTGGCCGCGCAGGACGCGGTTTCCGACCCCGCCATCGACGCGGAGGTCTCCGCGGTCCATCCCGCCACGGTCGACATCACCGAATGGGACGTGGAGTGGGAGGAGAGCCGCCCGCGCGATCCCTATGTCGCGCCTGACGGCACGATCTGGTTCGTGGGCCAGCGCTCACACTATGTCGCCACGCTCGACCCCGCCACCGGGGAGATGGAGCGGATCGACCTCGTGGACGGCGCGGGTCCGCACACCGTGATCGCGGACGAGAACGGCGCCTGGTACGCGGGCAACCGGGTGGGCCATATCGGCTTCATCGACGGCGAAAGCCATGAGATCGAGATCATCGACCTGCCCGGCGACGGCCCGAACGACGCCCACACGATGGACTTCGATTCTCAGGGCAATATCTGGTTCACCGTCCAGGGCGGCAATCAGATCGGCTATCTGGACGTGGCCACCCGCGAGGTGGAGATCTGGGACGTCGAGACCGAGGGCGCCCGGCCCTACGGCATCCTGGTCGCCGAGAACGACCAGCCCTGGGTCGTCCTGTTCGGGACGAACAAGCTGGCCACGGTCGAGAACGGCGCGGTGCGCGAGATCGACCTGCCCCGCGAGGAGACCCGGCCCCGGCGCATGGCCATCACCGAGGACGGCCAGATCTGGTACGTCGATTACGCGGACGGCTATATCGGCCGCTACAATCCTGACAGCGAAGAGATCGACGAATGGCGCACCCCGTCCGCGGGCGAGGCGGCGCCCTACGCCATGACCAGCGACGGCGACGGCATGCTGTGGTTCGTGGAATCGGGACCTGAGCCGAACCTGTTCGTGGGCTTCGATCCGGCGACCGAGACCTTCACCGAGCCGGTTCCGGTGCCCTCGGGCGGCGGCACGGTGCGCCACATGGTGTTCGACCCCGTCGCCAACGCGATCTGGTTCGGAGCCGACACCAACACCATCGGCCGCGCCACGATCCAGAGCGCCCGGTGATCCGGTCCGGGCTGGCGGCGGCCCTCATGGCCGCCGCCGCCTCCCCCGCCTTCGCCTTCCCCGAAGGCGCGCTGCTGGGCCATACCGGCGGTTTCGGAGAGGAGCACTGCGCGGCCTGTCATTTCGGCGGAGCGCGCCATGACGATCTCGACCTGGCGGTGGAGGGGCTCGACCTCTACGCGCCGGGCGAGCGGTATGAGTTCTTCGTCAGGATCGCCGATCCGCGCGGCGAGGTGGCGGGCTTCCAGCTCGCCCTGCGCTTCGAGGACGGCTCGGACGCGGGCGCGCTGGAGGCTGTGGACGACGGCGCGCAGACCGGCGACCTGGACGGCGTGACATACGCCAGCCACGACCGCCCGCAGGCGCTGGAGGACGGAGAGGCGGTCTGGCGCCTGTCATGGACCGCGCCGGACGCGGCCTCAGGCCCGGTCACCCTGTCCGCCGCGGGGGTCAGCGGACCGGACGACCAGTCGCCCATCGGCGACAGCACGCACCTGCTGGAGCTTCAGCTCGCGTCCGAGGACTGACGCCGCCACGTGAAGACGACGATCAGGGCCGGGATCCACGGGAAGACGCGCTCGAAGGGCGAGCCCGGTAGCGCGGCGAGATAGCCCAGCGGCCCGTCCGCGCCCAAGCTGCGCAGCAGGAAGAACAGCGCGCTCAGCCCGAAGCCCAGCGCCATCGCGGTCAGGATCGCGCCCGCGGCGGGCTCGACCCGCATGATCCGCGCCACCACGACCGGCCCGAAGGCCGCGCCCAGCGCCGACCACGAGAACAGCACCCGGTCGAAGATGGTCGCGGGCACCGACAGGGCCATGACCACCGCCATCGCGCACAGCACGGTCATCACGATGCGCGAGATCAGCACCTCCCGGCCCGCGAACCGCCGCGCCACGCCCAGATCGTGGCTGACCGCCGCGGAGGTGGCGATCAGCAGCGAGTCCACCGTGGACATGACCGCCGACAGCACCGCGGCGATCACGATCCCGGCCAGCACGGCGGGCAGCAGGTCGGCGGCGAGAACGTAAAGCAGCCCTTCGCCCATCTCCGCCCCGCCCAGCAGGGCGCGGCCGGACAGGGCCAGCGTGACCATCCCCGTGAAGACGATCAGCCCCCAGCCCAGCGCCACGGCGAAGCCGGTCTTGCGCGCGCGGTCGTCCTTGAGCGCCATCAGGCGGGAGAAGAGTTGGGGCTGGCCCAGCGTGCCCAGGCCGATCCCGGCGATGCCCAGCGCGAAGCCGATGAAGATGAACGCCCCCCGCTCGCCCGTGACGGAAAGATAGGCGGAGGGCTCGTTGGAGGCGAGGGTCTGGAAGACCTCGCCCGGCCCGCCCGCCGCGATCAGGGCCAGCGCGGGCAGCATCACCGCGATGAGGGCCATCATGCCCGCCTGGATCGTGTCGGTGACGCTGACCGCCCAGAACCCGCCCAGCAGCGAGTAGAGCAGGATCACGGCGGCGCCGATCAGCACGCTCTCGGCCCGGCCCAGCCCGAACTGCCCCTCGAAGGCCAGCGCGGCGGCGCCGAACTGGGCGGCGATGTAGAAGATGAAGCAGAACAGGACCAGCAGCGCTGCCGCGCTGCGCACCGCGGCGGCCGCGCTTCCGGCGCGGGCGGCGAGGAAGTCGCCCAGCGTGACCTGGCCCTCGGCGGCGGACTCCTCGCGCAGCCGCCGCCCGAACCAGCCCCACATCACCGCATACCCGCCCAGTATGCCCGGGGTCATCCACAGCGCGCTCAGGCCTTCGGCGTAGATGAAGCCCGACACGCCCAGCAGCACCCAGGCCGAGGAGGTGGAGGCGGCGTAGCTCAGCCCCGCCACCCATGGGCCCATCGCCCGGCCGCCCAGATAGAAGTCGGTCTCGGTCCGGTTCAGGCGCGCGGCCCACACCCCCACCCCGATCAGCACCAGCTTGTAGGCCACCAGCGTGGCCAGCACCGCCGCGTTCGCATCCATGTCCGGCTTCCTCCCCGTTTCGGCTCCAGCATAGACGGCGGAGGGCCGGATGCAGCCCCTGCCGGTTTCGTCCGTTCTTCCTGTTGGAAAGCGCGCGGGGCGCGTCTAGAAGGGCCGCGGCTTCCCGGCCCGAAATCCCGACAGAAGGATGCCTGTCATGGCCCTCACCGACCTGCCCGCCGAGTGGATCGAGGAAGAGACCCACCCGGCCGACATCGCCGCGCATCTGTCGGAGATGGAGCCCGACGAGGCCTGGCCGCTGATGAAGGCCCTGCCGCTGGACGTGCAGGCGGAGGTGTTCGGCTATCTGCATCCCGAGACCCAGGGCCCGCTGATCGACAAGATGAGCCGCAAGCAGGTCTCCGCGCTGATCACCGAAATGGACGCGGACGACCGGGCGGACGTGTTCAACCGGCTCAGCGAGGAGCAGCAGGAAAAGCTGATGCCCGGCCTGGCCCAGGTCGAGCGCGAGAACATCCGCAAGCTGGCCGCCTACGAGGAGGGCACCGCCGGGGCGATCATGACCTCGGACTACGTCACCCTGTCGCCGGACCTGACCGCCAAGCGCGCCATCGAGCAGCTTCGCCACGAGGCGCCGGACAAGGAGACGATCTACCGCGCCTACGTGGTGGACGCCGAGCGCCGCCTGATCGGCACGGTGCGGCTGCAGGAGCTGATCCTGGCCGAGCCCTCCACGCCCATCTCCGAGCTGATGGAGGAGGATCCGATCCACGTCCTGGTCGACGAGGATCAGGAGCAGGTCGCGCGGATGATCGCGCGCTATGACATCATCGCCATTCCCGTGGTCGATCACGAGCATCATCTGGTCGGCATCGTCACCCACGATGACGCGATCGACACGCTCGAGGAAGAGGCCACCGAAGACTTCCAGAAACTGGGCGCGAGCGGCGCCATCGGCCAGTCGGTGCGCCGGGCGGGCATCTCGATGCTCTACCGCGCGCGGATCGGCTGGCTGGTCCTGCTGGTGTTCGGCAATCTGCTGTCAGGCTTCGGCATCGCCTATTTCGAGGACACCATCGCCGCGCATCTGGCGCTGATCTTCTTCCTGCCCCTGCTGATCGCGTCAGGCGGCAACGCCGGCTCGCAGGCCTCCACCCTGATGGTGCGCGCGATGGCCACCGGGGACGTGAGGTCCAAGGACTGGGCGCGGCTGCTGGGCCGGGAGGCGCTGGTCTCGCTGCTGCTGGGCCTGTCCATGGCGGTGGCGGTGTCGGGGCTGGGCTTCTTCCGGGGCGGGCCGGAGATCGCCGCGGTGGTGGCGATGTCGATGGTCTGCATCGTCATCGTGGGCAGCCTGATCGGCATGTCCCTGCCCTTCATCCTCTCGCGCTTCAACCTCGACCCCGCGACCGCCAGCGCCCCGCTGGTGACCTCCATCGCGGACGCCACCGGCGTGGTCATCTACTTCTCCATCGCGACGCTCGTGCTGTTCACGTGATGTGAGAGGGAGCAGAAAAGCCCCCTTTCGAAGAAGGCTCGTCCGACGCGAAGCGTCACCAGCGCAAACGCGCGCCCGCAGCGAAGCGAGGACCGACTGACCGGAGGGAAGGAGGACAGAGAAAAAACTCCCCCCTCCGGCCCTTCGGGCCACCTCCCCCGCAGGCGGGGGAGGAAACCCGGCACGTCTTCGCCTACTCGATCATCGTCACGGCAGGCGCTTCGATGAAGGGGCGGATGCCGAACTCGGGATAGATGTCGGCGGGGAAGTAGACCCGGCCGTCGGCGGCGACCATGGAGATGGTCTTGACCGCCTTGAAGTCCTCGGTCGGGTCGCCCGGCACCAGGAAGAAGTCGGCCAGATAGCCCGGCTCGATCCGGCCCAGCTCGTCGCCCTCTCCCAGATATTCGGCCATGCCGTGGGTGGCCCAGGCGAGGATTTCCGCCGGAGTCATGCCGATGCGCTGATACAGCTCCAGCTCGCGGTGGAAGACGAACGACCCGCCCATGTCCGTGCCCGGCACCATGAAGATGCCCCGTTCGCGCATCAGCGCCAGCGTGTCGGTGATCTTCTCGAAGGCCGCGCGATAGGCCCGGTCGTCGTTCTCGTCGGCGATCTCGCTCATGGCCGTGCGCGCGCTGCGCTGGCTGGAGACCGGCATGTGGTCGATGTAATCGACCGCGCTCTCGCTCAGCACCCCGTTGCGCGACATCGTCAGCGCCTCATGGATGGCGAAGGTGGGGTCGATGGCGATGCCCGCCTCGGCCATGGAGTCGATGGTCGATTGGACCTTTTCGCTCTCAAGATCGAGGTCTTCGAGCCGCCGCAGGGCGGTCAGCCTGAGAAGGGTGCGCGTGTCCTCGCCCTCTTCGAGCACCCAGCCGAGCATGAGCTGGTTGATGTGGGTGATCTCGTCATAGCCCGCCGCGATCATGGTGTCGGCGTTGGTGAAGGCGGGCACATGGCCGGACACCCGCATGTCCCGCTCGCGCGCCGCGGCGATCACGGCCTCGATCCAGGCGGGGTTCATGGAGTTGTAGATCTTGATCTGGTGGAACCCGCCGCGGTCGGCATAGCGGTGGACCGCCTCGACGGCCTCGTCCTCGGTGGACACCAGCTCGCCGTTGTTGGAGCTGAACGGGCTCGCCCCTTCGATGAAGGCGGAACGATAGACCCGCGGACCCGCGATGCGGCCTGACTGGATGTTGGCGATCATCCGGTCGAGGACGTCGTTGTTGTTGCCCATGTCACGCACGCTGGTCACGCCCGCGGCGATGTTCAGGAACGAGCCGGTCTCGCTGGTGTGGGCGTGCATCTCGAACATGCCGGGGATGAGCGAGCCGCCCGCCCCGTCGATCTCCATCTCGCCGGGCGCCGAGGGCGTGTCGACCGGATCGACCGACGCGATCCGCTGGCCCTCGACCACGACCGACACGGGATCGCCCAGCGACTGGGTCAGCGGATCGAACACCCGCACGTTCCGCACCCGGATCGGGCCGTCATGGGGATTGGCGACGCGCTCCTGGATATCCTCGAACCGCGACGAACCGTAATCGCCCGCCCGCTCGCGCAGCCGCTCGTCCTCGCCCTCGAAGCCCTGTGCCAGGATCGAGAAGCCCGGCGAGATCGAACCGAAGAACGCCTCCCCGTCCATCAGGAAATAGGACGGGTTCAGGCTGGTGCCCGACATGGCCCAGGCCGTGACCTCGCGGGTCTCCTCGCCGTTCGAGACCGTCAGGGTCTCCATCTCGGTCAGGCGCAGATCGCCGCCCGGCAGGGCGGGCATCGTCATGTCCTCAGCGGCCATCAGCGCGCGGGCCATGATCGCCATGGTGTAGGGGCTGGAGTTCTGGGGCGCGTAGAAGACCGGGCCGTCCACGGAAGCGGAGCCCTCCCCCGTGCTGTCGCGCCAGCGGGCCTCGCCGCCGGACAGCTCGAACATCTCGTCCACCTCGTTGCCGAAGGTGGTCGCGCCCTCGATGGTCCAGGCCACCGGCAGACCGTCCTCGCCCAGCGTCACGGTCTCGTTGTAGGTGGGACCGCGGCCGTTGTTGCGGAATTCGTAGAAGATCGCGTAGCCGGTCTCGGTCCGCGACACGTCCAGCGCGCCGATCTCGGTGCCCGACGTCATGACGGTGAAGACCTGATTGTCTTCCGCCGAAGCCGCCCCGATGGCGAATGTGAACAGGAAAGCGCCCGCGAGGGCGGTGGTTGCGCGCATGTCAGTCTCCCCGGATGCGTCGTGGTTTTTCAGAACGCTAGCAGCGCCCGCGCCCGCTGTCTGCGCGCGGCGCTGGAGTTCACGCGATTGCGTTCAGGGGATTTGCCCCGGCGCGGCGCGGGGGTAGGTTCACGCCAGACCGCGCGCTCAGGGCGCGCCCTCACCCGCTTACGACGAGGACATCATGGCCAAGGACGCCGCCGGCAGTCTTTCCTTCCGCTGGGACGACGCGCTGCATTTCGAGACGCTGCTGACCGAAGACGAGCGCATGGTCTGGGAGACCGCCCGGGGCTACGCCCGCGACAAGCTGCTGCCGCGGGTGGTGCAGGCGGCGCGCGAGGAGAGCTTCGACCGGGCCATCATGACCGAGATGGGCGAGCTGGGCCTTCTGGGCGCGACCCTGCCCGAGCAGTATGGCGGCTCGGACCTCAGCCACGTCGCCTACGGCCTGATCGCGCGCGCCGTCGAGGGCGTGGATTCGGGCTACCGCTCGGCCATGAGCGTGCAGTCCTCGCTGGTGATGCATCCGATCTTCGCCTTCGGCACGGAAGCCCAGAAGAAGAAATACCTGCCCAAGCTGGCCAGCGGCGAATGGGTGGGCTGTTTCGGTCTGACCGAGCCGGACGGCGGCTCCGATCCCGGCGCGATGCGCACGACCGCGAAGAAGATCGATGGCGGCTACGTGCTGAACGGCGAGAAGATGTGGATCACCAACTCGCCCATCGCGGACCTCGCCGTGGTCTGGGCCAAGCTGGACGGCGAGATCCGCGGTTTCGTGGTCGAGCGCGGGACCGAAGGCTTCGAGACGCCCAAGATCGAGGGCAAGATGAGCCTGCGGGCGTCCATCACCGGATCGATCTCGCTGAATGACGCGAAGGTGGGCGAGGACGCCCTGCTGCCCGAGGTGAAGGGCCTGCGCGGTCCGTTCTCGTGCCTGAACAAGGCGCGTTACGGCATCGCCTGGGGCGCGATGGGCGCGGCGGAGTTCTGCTTCCACGCCGCGCGCGAATACGCCATGGAGCGCGTGGTCTTCGGCAAGCCCATCGCCGCCACCCAGCTGGTCCAGAAGAAGCTCGCCGACATGCAGACCGAGATCGCGCTGGGCTTCCAGGGCGCGCTCCAGCTGGGCCGCCTGCTCGATCAGGGCGCCTGGGCGCCCGAGGCCATCTCCCTGATGAAGCGCAACAACTGCGGCAAGGCGCTGGCCATCGCCCGCGAGGCCCGCGACATCCACGGCGGCAACGGGATCGCCGAGGAGTATCACGTGCTCCGCCACGCGGTGAATCTGGAGACCGTGAACACCTATGAAGGCACCCACGACATCCACGCCCTGATCCTGGGCCGCGCCATCACCGGCCATCAGGCCTTCGCGTGAGCCTGCCCGACATCGTCGGCATCGCCGGCATTTCCTGCGTTCTGGGATGCTATTACCTAGTGCAGGCGGGCCGGATGGAGGCGCGCTCCATCCGCTACCAGGTCATCAACATGATCGGCTGCGCGCTGATCCTGTATTCGCTGGCCTATGCGTGGAATCTGCCCTCGGCGATCATCCAGGTGGTCTGGTTCGCGATCAGCGGCTTCGGGCTGGTCAGGACCCTGCTGAAACGCCGTCCGGCTCCGGCGGGATGACCGCTTCGGCGCCCGGGGGCGGGGCGGAGGGCCGCGCGGCCAGCAGGCGACGCCGCGCCCGCGCGGCGGCATAGGCCATCGCGCGCACCGCCCGGCCGCGCCCCAGCGCCCCGTCCACGGCATCCACGGTGCGCCGTCCCTCGGCCAGCGAGGCCAGCAGCTCGGACTTGAACGCCTGATAGGCCGCGTCCGCCCGGACGAAGGCGGCGTCCAGCCCCTCGGCGGTGTCCGGCGCGTCTTCGGGTGGCAGATCGAGGCAGGCCCGCGCCGCCGCGATCAGGGCGGCCGCCTCCGCCCCCGGCACGGCGGGGCCGGGCCGGGTTTCAGTCAGGTCTTCGGCGTGCTGGACCGCGCGCAGCAGCTCGGGCACCGAGCGGCTGACCTGAGGCGGCAGGGGCCGGGCGTTCATCCGGTCGATGAAGCCGCGGATCTCGTGGGTCAGCCCGCCGATCCCCGCCTGCCGCGCCGCCTCGTCGCGCACCGTCCCGCCCGCCAGCCTGTCCCGGCCCAGCGCGAAGGCGGCCTCCAGCGCGTCGCGCACCTCCAGATACAGGCTGGAGGCGGCCAGTTCGGGGATTTCCGCGGCCCCCGCGTCGAGATGGCGGGGCCGGGCGATCTGCTCCTCGGCGGTCACGAACAGGCCCGACAGCCAGCGCGTCAGCCGCCCCGCCAGCGGCCAGATCAGGATCACGCCCAGCACGTTGAACAGGGTGTGGAAGGCGGCCAGGCGGCTGACCGTGTCGTCGGTCGCGCCCGCCGCGTCGATCAGGAACTCCGCAAGCTCCAGGATCACCGGCAGCAGGATCAGCGCCACCGCGCCGGTCAGCAGGTTGAACGCCACATGGGCCATCGCCACCCGCCGCGCCGCGGGCGTGGCGCCCAGCGCGGCGAACAGGGCGGTCGAGGTGGTGCCGATATTCGTGCCGATCACCGCCGCCGCGGCCAGCGTCAGCGGCGCCGCGCCGCCCGCCGTGGCCGTCAGGATGATCGCCACCGCCGCGCTGGAGGACTGGGTCAGCACGGTCAGCACCGCGCCCAGACCCACGAAGGCCAGAAGCGTCAGCAGACCCGCCTCCTCCAGCCGCAGCCCGGCCAGCATCGGGGCCACGTCCGCGAACGCGCCCTGCAGGATGCCGATGCCGAGAAAGAACGCGCCGAAGCCCGCCGCGGCCTGGCCCAGCCCGCCCAGGCGCGCACGATTGCGGGCGAAGACATGGACCAGCATGCCGACGCCCAGCAGCGGCAGGGCCAGCGCGGTCATGTCCAGCTTCACCCCGATCTGGGCGACCAGCCAGCCGGTCATGGTGGTGCCCACGTTCGAGCCGAAGATCACCCACACCGCCTGACCCAGCGTGAGCAGGCCGGCGTTCACGAAGCCGATCACCGCCACGGTGGTCGCGGACGAGGACTGCACCACCGCGGTGACCAGCGCGCCCGCGGCCAGACCGCGCGGGGCGGACTTCGTCCACGAGCCCAGAATCGACTTCAGCGCCGGACCGGCGGCGAGCTTGAGCCCGTCGGTCATCATGGCCATACCCAGAAGGAACAGGCCGATCCCGCCCAGAAGCGCGGCGAGGTTCATCGTCGTGTCTCCATGGCGGGGTCTCCGCTCGGCGCTTGCAAGGCGCGTCCGTCGGCTATAGCCCGGGCCGGTCCATCGCGGGAGGCCCCATGTCCGACGATCCGATCTTTCTGACCCGCCAGGGCGCCGTCGCCGAGCTGGTCCTGAACCGTCCCGAGCGGCGCAATGCCCTCTCCGAGGCCATGTGGCGGGCCCTCCCCATCCTGCTGGCCGAGGCGCAGGCGGACGATGCCGCGCGCGTGCTGGTCGTGCGCGGGGCGGGCGGCAGCTTCAGCGCGGGGGCGGACATCTCCGAGTTCGAGGCGGTCTACGCCACGCCTGAGCGGGCCGAGGCCTATTCGGACGCCATCTCCGCCGCGCTGGACTCGCTGGCGGCGTTCCCCAGGCCCGTCGTCGCGATGATCGAGGGCGCCTGCGTGGGGGGCGGGTGCGCTCTGGCGCTGGCCTGCGACCTGCGCTTCGCCGCCCGCGGCGCGCGCTTCGGCGTCACGCCCGCGAAGCTGGGGCTGGCCTACCCCTATAACGACGTCCGGCGCCTGCTTCAGGCCGTGGGACCGGGCATGGCGCGCGACCTGCTGTTCACCGGGCGTCTGATCGAGGCGGACGAAGCCTTGGCCTGCGGGCTGATCGACAGGCTGGTGGAGCCCGAGGCGCTGGAGGGCGAGGTGAAGGCCTTCACCGATCAGGCCGTGCGCGCCAGCGCGGCCTCGGCGCGCACGGCCAAGGCGATGATCGCGATGGCGCTGAACGGCGAGCCGGAGAGCGAGACCACCCGCCGGATGTTCCTCGACGCCTTCTCCAGCGCCGACTTTCAGGAAGGCTGGCGGGCGTTCACCGAAGGGCGCGCGCCGGACTTCTCCGGTCAGTCCGCCTCGCCCAGCGCCCAGGAAATCCCGCCGCGCAGGTGATCGAGGAAGAGCGGCTCTTCAAAGCTCTCCGCGGTGTGGCCCATGGCGGTGTAGAAGACCCGCCCGCCTTCGAACTCGTGCGACCACGCCATGGGCACGTCCCCGCCCTCCTCGCCGATGGAGCCTGCGTCCAGCGTGATCAGCAGGCGCACCGCGTCCGCGTCGAAGTCCGAAAACCAGTACCACTCGTCGGTGCGGGTGAACTCTGTCGGCAGGTCGCGGGTGGCGGGATGGTCCGCGTCCACCACCGTCAGCGCGCCTTCAGGCGTGCCCGGCGGATGCATCTCGAAGGCCGCGCCGATCATCTGGCGATACCACGGCCAATGGTAATGGGAATCCGCCGCCGCATGGACCCCGACGACCGCGCCTCCGCCGCGCAGATGGGCCTGCAGCGCGTCCCGCGCCGCCTCGTCCATCCACTCGCTGTCCGCGTCCGCGCCGTTGGTGGTCGAACTGAGCAGGATCAGGGCGTCATAGCCCTCCAGACCCGCGCTGAGCACGGCCGGATCCTCGCTGGCCTCGATCTCCCATCCCTCGCGCTCGCCCATGGCCTGAAGGGCGGCGACGGCGGGCTCGATGGAATCATGTCGCCATCCTGTGGTCTTGGAGAAGACCAGAACCTGCGGGACCTCGCCCGCCATCGCCGGCGCGGCGGAAAAGGCGGACGCCGCCAGAGCGGCGCAGGCGATCAGGGCGGTTCGCATCAGACGTCTCCTTTGCCGCCAGCAAAGCAGCCGCGGACGCCCGGTTCAACGCCTTCCCCCTCGCTTCGAGAAAAATACGGACAAAGGCACGCGTTAACACCGCTCTAATCCAAGTTGAGGCATGATCCCGCAGCTGGGGATCATATGGAGCCTTCCCATGGCCAAGGCCGTGTTTCACAAGCACCAGCAGGTTTTCGTCAAACCTGTGGGCACCTGGGCGGTGATCGAGAAGGTCAAACCCCAGTGGGTCAAGGATATGGCTGAGCCCATCAAGGTCTATTACGACTGCGGGCTGGGCCGGGATTTTTCCGAGAATGAGCTGGCCGCCGAGCAGACCGACAACGCGGACGCCGGCCAGTGGCGGCTCCTGCGGGCGCGCAACAAGTGGCAGTCGCCCGAGGAATGCAGCCATCACCCCTTCCCCGGCTCCTTCCCCATCGTGGTGACCGAGGAGACCAACTGGGGCGGATGGCGCGTGCCGGGGGCCGAATACGACCGCAATCCCCAGCGCATCGAGGCTCAGGCGCGCATCATCGCCAACGCGCCGCGCCTGCTGGGCATCGCCGAGGCGCTGTCACGGCTGGTCGCGGAAAGCCCTGATTCCGGCTCGGAACTGGTCACGCTGGCGCGCCGCGCGTCCGACACCGTGCGGGTGATCCGGGCCCGTCCGCCCGAAGGCGCGGCGGAACCGGACGCCACCGCGGACGCCCCGCCCTTCGGCTCGGGCGGCTTCGGCAGGCGCGCGACCGCCTGATCCTCGCGCCCGCCCCGCTGGACGCGGGGCCGCGGCGCGACCTACTCTGGCGGGCATGAGTCGCGCGCGCGCCCGCACGTCCCGCAAGGCGGAGACCTCCCCTGGGGAGCAGGAGGACCCGGTCAAGGGCCGGGAAGCGCTCTCGCGCGCCGTCCTCGCCGCGCTTTTATGCTTCACCCTCGTCTTCGGCGCGGTGATCCTGGTCAAGCTTCAGATGGAATGGTCCGCCGCCCAGCGCGAGGCGGAAGGCGCGCAGGCGCGCAGCGCGGCGTTTCTGGCCGAGCGGGTCTCGGGCCGGATCGCGGAAGCGCGCGGGGCGCTGTCCTATGCCAGCGCCGATCTTGAAAGCCCCGACGGCCGAGGCGGCCGCTTCGCCTGGGAGCGGATCGAAGGCCTGACCCTGTCGCCCTACATCTCCGGCGCGGCCCTGCTGATGCCCGGCGAGCCGCCGGTGATCGCCGGGGACGTGCCCGCCGACCTCACCGCCGCGGCAGACGCCGCCCTGTCCGCGCCGGGAGGCATCGCCGCCCTGAGCGAAGGCACGCCCCTGCTCGCCATCGCCGAACCCGTGCGGACGCCCGATGGCGGCGTGGGCGCGCTGGTCGGGCTGGTCGATCCGGGACTGCTGCTGCCGGACGGCGGCGCCCGGCAGGTGGCGGTCCTGACCGATCTGGATGGCAACGCGCTGGCCGTGCAGCCCGCCGCGGCCATCCACGGGCCCACGCCCGCCGCCGAGCGCTTCGGGCTGGATTCAGCACGGGTGCAGGCCATCGCGAATTCGGGCGGCGGGGCGGTGGCGGGCGCCCGGCTGGGCGAGGCCGAGCGCACGCTGGGCGTGGCGCCGCTCACGGGCGCGCCGCTGCAGGCCTGGACGCTGGGCCGCGCGGCCATCGATCAGGGCGCGTGGATGCGCACCCTGCTGTTTCACGGCCTTCTGTTCCTGGCGCCCCTGTTCACCGCCATCGCGCTTTACGTCCTGCTGCTGATGCAGGTGGGCAAGCTGAGCTCGACCGAGGCCCAGCTTTCCGACTCCGAGAAGCGCTTCCGCATGGCCATCGAGGGCGCGCGCTGCGGGGTCTGGGACTGGGATCTGGAGACCGACGAGGTCTTCATGACCGACAGCTTCGCGCACATGCTGGGCCGTCCCGAGGCCGCGCGCCTGACCGGGCACGACTTCCTGAACCTGCTCGAAGGCGAGGACCGCTCGCGCATCCGCGCCGCCCTGCGCGGCGCGTCACGGGCCGAGGAGGTAGACGTGGAGGTCCGCGCCCAGTCCCTGCCGGTCTGGCTGCAGATGCGCGGCCGCCCCCTGCCCGATCCGGGCCGTCCCGGCGGCCAGCGGATCATGGGCGTGGCCATCGACATCACCGAGCGCAAGGGCGCTCAGGCGCGGGTAGCAGCCGCCGAGAGTCGCCTGCGCGCGGCGCTGGAATCCATGACCGGCAGCTTCGCCCTGTGGGATTCCCGCGGACGCCTGATCATGTGGAACCGCAAGTTCCGCGAGTTCTTCGGCCTCGATGACGGCCAGCTCAAGGCCGGGACCAATTACGAGGCGGTCGAGGCGATGGCCGCCGCCGCGGTCAAGGAGGTCCACACGCCCGAGAGCAAGCAGGACTCCTACGAGATCGAGCTCTCCGACGGGCAGTGGCTGCACTATTCGGAACGCACCACCGCGGACGGCGGTCTGGTCAGCGTGGGCGCGGACATCACCGCTCTGAAGCTTCAGGAAGCCGCCCTGATCGACAATGAGCGCCACCTGCGGCAGACGGTCGAGGATCTGCGCCTGTCCGAGGAGCGCATCCGCGAGCTGGCCCAGAATTACGAGCAGGAGAAGATCCGCGCCGAGGAGGCCAACCGCTCGAAATCGGAATTCCTCGCCAACATGAGCCACGAGCTCAGGACGCCGCTCAACGCCATCATCGGCTTCTCTGAAATGATGACCAAGGAGATCTTCGGCCCCGTCGGCCATGACCGATATTCCGAATACGCCGGAGACATCCACAATTCGGGCGAGCACCTGCTGTCGCTGATCAACGACATTCTCGACATGTCCAAGATCGAGGCGGGCAAGATGAGCCTGCAGCCCGAGCCGCTGCTGCCCGGCGAGCTGGTGCGCCAGTGCATCCGCCTGATCAGCGCGCGGGCCGACGAGAAACGCATCGCGGTGCGCATGGAGGGCGAGGACCTGCCCGAGATCGAGGCCGATCCGCGCGCGCTCAAGCAGGTCGTGCTGAACCTGATGTCCAATGCGGTGAAGTTCACGCCCGAGGGCGGCAAGGTGGTGGTGCGCGGCTTCGAGGCCAAGGACGGCATCGTGCTGCAGGTCGCCGACACCGGCATCGGCATCGCCGCGGACGACCTGCCCCGGCTGGGCCGCCCCTTCGAGCAGATCGAAAGCCAGCACGCCAAGAGCTATCAGGGCTCGGGGCTGGGTCTCGCGCTGTCCAAATCGCTGATCGAACTGCACGGCGGAACGCTCAGGATCGACTCCGCGCTGGGCAAGGGCACGACCGTGTCCTTCACCCTGCCCGCCCGCGCCGAAGCGATCCTGGAAGAGCCCGGCCAGCATGGCCCCGACGACGACGGCTCAGGCGGCGGCGCGTATTTCAACGCGGCCTGAGATCAGTTGTCCGCGTCGCGCCGCGTCCGGCGCTCGCGGCGCTCCCGCCAGCGCGGCTGCCTGAGATAGGTCTCCTCCAGCACTTCGGCCCGCGCCTCGGGATCGAGACCGGCGAGAATGGCCAGAAGCACGCCCTCGCCTTCCGCCTCGATGTCGCCGCGCGCCGCTCGGACGCGCTCCAGCGCCATGGCGGCGGCCTGGGGATCGAAGGGTTCGGCGCTCATGGTTTCGGCGACGCTGCGGCGCGCCTCGCGCGCCTCGCCGAACAGTTCGCGCATGCGCGGCATGTTCGCTCGCATCGCCTCGCCCGCCGCTTCGCGTTCGGCTTCAGGTAGGGCCGCGATGAAGGCGCGCGGATGCACGTCCCCGCCATGCATCATCACCCGCTCGCGCGCAGCCGGCGCGTCAGGTTCGGTGAGCGCCCGCTGGGCGAGCGCGCCCGCCAGCACGCCATTCGCCAGCAGAGAGGCCGCCAGCGCGCCGACAAGGACATGGGTGGAGCGTATCGCCATCACAGGGCCTCCTCGCCGAACCAGGCGGCCTCGGCCTCCTCCAGGCCCGCGAAGGCCAGGGTGTAGTATTCATCCGCCGTCTCGCCGCCCTGAAGGGCCGCGCCGGTCCAGCCCGCGCCCAGCCCGACGGCGAGGGCCAGGGCGGCCGCCATGCCCGCCCAGCGCGGCACGGCGGGAGCGAAGGCGGGGCGCGCCATCAGGCGGACGGTGAAGGCGGAGGCGTCGGGCGCGGGGCTGCGGGCGGGCTCCAGCGCGGCATCCAGCGCGCGGGCCTCGGCCAGCAGGGTCTCGGCCTGTTCGGGGTGGGCGGCGATGAAGCGCAGGGCCTCGGCGCGATCGGCCTCGGGCCAGCGGCGCGGTTCGGCTCCGTGAGCCGCGATCAGATCGGAAAAGCGGGTGGCGTCCATCATCGCTCGTCTCCATGGCCTTTCGCGAACCCGTCCATCAGGTCCGGTGCGGTCTCGGCCAGGACCGCCTTCAGCTTGCGCCGGCCTCTCGCCAGCAGGGATTCCAGGGCCTCCACGCTGACCTCCATCAGCTCGGCGGCTTCGATATTGCCCATCTCCTGGAAGTGGCACAGCTCCAGCGCCAGCCTCTGGCGCTCGGGCAGCGCGGCGACGGCGACGCGCACGTCGCGCGCGCTCTCGCCCGCCACCGTCAGCCCTTCGGCGTCAGGATCGGGCGCGGCGCGTTCGGGGGCCTCGTCGAAGGTCGCCTCGCGCCGCTTGCGCAGCCGGTCATAGCACAGGTTGATCGCGATCCGGGTCGCCCAGGTCTCGAGCCGCGCCCGGCCCGGCTCCCATCGTCCCGCGTTGTTCCAGACCTTCAGATAGGTCTCCTGCGCCACGTCCTCGGCTTCGGTCTCGTCATTCATCAGCCGCCGCGCGACGGCGGAGATGCGCGGCAGAGTGTCGGCCACGAAGGCCTTCAGAGCAGCCTCGTCCCCGCGCGCGATGGCGCGGGCGATGGCCGCATCGCCGCGGGAGGCCGCTTCAGGCCCGTCCCGGTCGGGGCGTCCGCCCCTGATGACGCGAAAGACGGGCCTGATGCGGCTCTCCCTGGCGGCGGCGAGCGGCTGGCTAGCCGCGGTCACGATTGCGGCGCTCGCCGCGGCGCCCGCGGGCGTCTTCAGCCTTGGCGCGCAGCTCTTCGAGCGTGACCTGATCCTCGCCTTCGCCGGCGATCCGGTCAAACATCGCATCCCCATGGGCCAGGAAAGCCTCTCGGGTGATGTTGCCGTCCGCGTCCGCGCCCATGCGCTCCAGATGCGCCTGGCGGCGCTCGCCCATGCGTTCGCGGCGCTCGGCGCGCTGCTCTTCGGTCACTTCGCCGCGGCGATCGGCCCAGCGCTGGCGGCGCTCGGAACGCTCGGACGCGTCCTCGCCCCGCTCGGCCCGACGGGCCTGCCATTCGGCGCGGCGCTCCTCGGACCGCTCGGCCCACTGCTCGCGCAGGGCTTCACGGTCGGCGTCGGTCAGCACGCCGTCATTGTCGGCGTCCATGCGCTCGAAGCGCTCGGCATGGCTTTCCAGGAAGGCGTCACGGGTGATCACGCCGTCATCGTCGGCCAGACGCTCGAACATCCGGCCTCCGGCGCGGTGATGGCCGCGGCGCGGCCCCCAGCGGCGGTCGGACCGAGCTTCCTCGGCGACGCCGGTCTCGGCGGCGGCCGCGGCTTCGTCCTGGGCGTAGGCGGCCGCGGACGCGGCGGTCAGGCCCGACAGGCCCAGCACGACGGCGGCAGACAGCTTGAGTGCGGTTTTCATCGCATGCTCCATATCTTTGACGGAAAATCCGTCAGTCCCGACCCCTCTAACGGGCCGGGGGAGCCTCATCCGTCGCGGGGCATGCGCGGTTTTCCCACATGACGCAGGAAATGGGCGCGCACGGCCTTGGCGTGAGCGTCCAGTCTGCCTGTCAGAGCAGGCATGTCGGGCACGTCCAGCGCCGTGCAGAGCCGGGCTGCGAAAGGCTGGCTGGCATGGTCGGGATCGAAGCCCGAGCCGTGGGCGAGGCGCACGAGTTGGGTGATGGCGGCGTAATCGCGCGCCGCCTCGGCCAGCCGCGCGGCGGCCCGGGCCGGCAGGAAGCGCGTGTCCGCCAGCGCCTCGAGCGCCTCCACCGTGGAGGGCGACAGACGCCGCTTCACGCACAGCTGGCCGGTCTGGGCGATGAACTCGATGTCGATCTGCCCGCCGGGCCGCTGTTTGAGGTCCCACTTGCCCCTGGAGGGCTTGTCGCGCTGCAGCCGGGCGCGCATGGCCGCCACGTCGCGCTTGATGGCGTCGTCCGGCAAGTCCAGGCCCACCGCGCTGTCCAGCGCCCGCTCCATGTCATCGGCCATGCGGTCGTCGGCCACCACCCGCGCGCGGGTCAGCGCCATGCGCTCCCACGTCCAGGCTTCCGAGGCGTAATAGGCGGAGAAGCGCGACAGGCGCACCGCGATCGGCCCCGCCGAGCCCGAGGGCCGCAGCGCCATGTCCACCGGATAGAGCTCGCCCTCCTCGGTAGGGGCGGACAGGGCGGAGACCAGACGCTGGGTGAAGCGGCCAAACCAGGTCTCCGCGCCCAGCGGCTTGTCCCCGTCCGATTGCTCGGCCTCGGGGTCGTAGACCACCATCATGTCCAGATCGGAGTCCGCGGACAGCTCCCGCCCGCCCATCTTGCCCAGCCCCAGCACCGCCCAGCGGCCCGGCGGCGGACCATGGCGGCGCGAGACCTCCATGCAGGCGGCCTCGGCCATGGCGCGCACGGCGACATCGGCCAGCGCCGAATAGGCCCGGCCCGCCTCCCCCGCCGTCGCCCGGCCCAGCAGCATCTGAGCGCCGATCCGCAGCCTTTCCTCGCGGGCGACTCGGCGGGCGGCGTTCAGGGTCGCTTCAAACCCCGCCTGCCCCGCGGGCGGACGCATCCGCGCGGCGAGGTCGGCGGCGGTCTCCTCGGGGTCCTCCTCGCGCAGAGGGCGGACGAAACCGGGATCGAGCATCACGTCCATCAGGGCGGGGCGCTTGGCCAGAATGTCGGCCAGCCGCGGCGCGAGGCCGAGTATGCGGATCAGTTCGTCGGCAAGCTCGGGATGGTTGATCAGCAGGGAGAGCGGCTGCACGCCCGAGGGCAGGCCCTCGAAGAAGGTGGCGAAGCGGTTGAAGGCCGCGTCCGGGTCGCCGGTGGCCGAGATCGCCTCCACCAGCCGGGGAGCGAGCTGGGAGAACAGTCGCCGGGCCCTCTCGGTGCGCGCCGCCCGCGCCCGGCCCGCCGCCCATCCCGCCAGGGTCTCCCACACCCGCGCAGGATCGGAAAAGCCCAGCGAGGCGAGGGTTTGAAAGGTGTCCGGCGTCGGCTCCACGCCAGTGAGGACGAGGCTGCCCAGCCCGGTGGCGAGGCTCTCGCCGTCGCTGAACTGGGCGGAGAACGCCGCGTGGACCGATTTCAGGACCGAGACCACCTCAGCGTCGAAAGCGGCCAGATCGGACTGCCCCATCATGGCCGCCACCGCCGCGCGCCGGACGTCGTCCCTGGGCAGGGACTGGGTCTGCTCGTCATCGAGCATCTGCACCCGGTGCTCGGCGCGCCGCAGGAAGCGGTAGGCCTCGGTCAGCGCGGCGGCTTCTTCAGGCGGCGCCAGACCTTCATCGCCCAGCACTTTGAGAGCGTCGAACGTCCTCGCCACGCGCACCTCGCGCTTGCGCCCGCCGAAGACCAGCTGGAGGACCTGGGCGTAGAACTCGATCTCGCGGATGCCGCCCCGGCCCAGCTTCAGGTCATGGCCCGCCGAGCTGATCTGCGCGCGGTCGCCCACGGTCTGGATCTGCCGCGCCAGCGCGCGGATGTCCTCAACCGCCGCATAATCCAGCGAGCGCCGCCAGATGAAGGGTTCGAGATCGGCGAGGAAGCCCTCCGCCGCCGCCCGGTCGCCCGCGCACCAGCGCGCCTTGGCATAGGCCGCCCGCTCCCAGTTCTGCCCCACCGCCTCGAAATAGCCCCGCGCCATGGATGCTGAGACCGCGGGCGGGGTGGAGGAGGGGTCGGGCCGCAGGCGCAGGTCCACGCGGAAGACGTATCCGTCCGCGGTCGCCTCCTGCAGCAGGTGGGCGAGCTTCTGGGCCAGCCGGGCGAAGGCCTTGCGCGGTTCCTTGCCGTCCGGCGGCTGGGCGATGCCGGGTTCGAACATCACGACCAGATCGATGTCGGAGGAATAGTTCAGCGTGCCCGCGCCCAGCTTGCCCAGCGCCAGCGCGAAATAGCCTGGAACGGGGTTTTCCGGATCAGAGACGGCGAAACCCGACAGCCGAGCGGCGGCGGCGAGCGCGCCCTGCACCGCGGCGTCCGCGAAGCGGGAGATGGCCGCGGTCATGTCCCGCAGCGTCCAAGCGCCGGACAGGTCGGCCAGTGCGGCGGTCAGGTGAAGGTCGGCCTTCGCCTGGCGCAGGGCGGCCATCACCGCCTCGGCGTCGTCCAGCCCGCCCGCCTCGAGCGCCGCGGCGCAGGCTTCGTCCGTCAGGGTCTCGGGGGAGTCGGACGCCAGCCGCGCCAGTGTCTGCGGCCGCCGGGCCGCGAGCCTGCCCAGATAAGGCGAGGCGGCCAGCACGGCGTCGAGGAAATCCCTGCGTTCCGCCCACGCGTCCAGCGCTTCAGGATCGATGCGCTCGCGCGCCCGCTCGGCGCGGTCGGGGTCGCACACGGGCAGGCTGGTGGCGATGCGGGCGGGGATGGCGTCAGACATGAACGCCAAATTGGCCCGCGCCGGGCCACCAAGTCTAGCCGCGCCGCAGAGGCATGGTCAGGCAGTGCGGCCCGCCGTGATTGGCCCACAGATCGCGCGCCTCGAAGGTGGCCACCGACACCCCGTCCCGTTCCAGCGCCGCCCTGGTCAGAGGCGAGCCGTCATAGGCGATGACCGCGCCGGGCGCGGTCGCGACCACGTTGGACGCCTGGCGGCGCAACTCGCCCAGCGTGTCGCGCATGAAGGCGGCGAAGCCCTCCGCGCTGTCGTCGGGCTCCTGCCCGGCCACATAGGTCACCTGGTAGCCGCGCTCCTTCACGTAATCGACGAGCTTCATCTCGCCGATATCCTCCTTGCGTCCCGTCCCGGCCCGCCAGACGGACACCTTGCCGAAGTCCTTGAGGAATTTCAGCGCCTTCTCGGCTTCACTTGAGTCCACGGCGAGGTCGGCGCGCGCACCCTCGATATAGCGGGTCAGCGGATCTTCTCCCGCGTGCTCCATCTCCAGCAGCCACGGGACGGTGAGCACATGCTCGCGGTCCACATGGGTGAAGAAGGTGTCCAGATGCAGGAAGAGCACCCGCAGCGCGGAGAGCTGGCCGCCGCCCATATTGCTGTCGGAGCGGGCGAGGAAGTCCGCCTCGTTCACGTGGACGGCCACCACGTCCAGATCGAGCCGTCTGGCCAGCATAGCCGGGGCGCGCGGATCGGAACGCTGGCCCACCCCCAGGAACAGGGTGTTCTCATCGACCATCTGGGCGTCCCCGCCTTCCAGGATGACGCCCTCGGCCACCGCGTCGAAAGCCACGGGGATGTCGGCCATCTGCGGGGCGTGCTCCATCACGAAGCGCAGGGTCATGTTTTCGCGCAGCCGCCGCTCTGAAAGCGCGTTGCAGACCACCAACCCGCTTGGCGTCATGAAGCTGGCGTCCCGCGTCCACATGGTCGAGGTGGTGTCGTTGAACAGGTGGCGGTAGCTGCCGTCCTCGCGCCGCTGGAACTGGCGGGCGGGATCGCGGCCCAGCAGGGTCGCGGCGGTCACCCGGTCCGGCTCGGTGGACAGGGCCGGATGGGCGGCGGACAGCCAGGCCCGCCAGCTTCCGCGGCTCCTGGCCTCCTCGATGGCGCCATCCAGCGCCTCGACCAGCTCGACCGTCTCCGCGCCCGCCTCGTTCAGCAGCGCGATCAGGGCGCGGTGCTGACGGGCGGAGGCGACCCGGTCGATGTTCAGATTGGGGATGAGCGCGCCGGAAAGCCGGTCGACCGGGTATTCGTCCTCGGTCAGGGTGTGGACCAGAACCTGACGCAGCGCGCCTATGTCGTCGGTGACGAAGGGGGCGCCTTCGGTCTGGCGCGCCCGGCCCGCTCCCGACAGGGCCATGGCGGCCGCCGCCCCTGCTCCGAACTGCATCGCGCCGCGCCGGTCCACCATGATCATGTCCCTCTCCCCTGCCTCGACTTCAGAGGAGAGAGGCTAACAGCCTGTTCGCGACGCGCGATCCCTTTTTCGTGAAGCGATTATTTCGGCCTGGGCAGGGTGATGGCGATGCGCAGGCCGGCCCCGCCGCCGGAGACCGAGCCCGGTCCCTCGTCCAGCGTCAGGCGCGCGCCATGAACCTCCGCGATGGCCTGGACCAGAGACAGGCCCAGCCCCACGCCCGGCAGGGACCGGCTCTCCTCCAGCCGCACGAAACGTTCCAGCACCCGCGCGCGGTCCTCGGGGGGAATGCCCGGCCCGGTGTCGGTGACGGAAACTTCCGTCGCCCCGTCCCTCGTCTTTCTCAGGCGCAGCACCACGGCGCCGCCTTCGGGCGTGTATTTCACGGCGTTGTCGAGCAGGTTGGCCACCGCCTGAGCCAGCAGCTCGCGGTCGCCAGTGACCTTGAGGCCCGGCTGGATCTCGCTGCCGAACTCCAGCCCCGCCTCCTCGCAGACCGGCTCGTACATCTCCGCTACATCCGCCAGAATCTCCGCCGGATCGAGCGTCTCGAACGCGCGGCGGCGCTCGCCCGCCTGCAGACGGGTCAGGGACAGCACCGCGTTGAAGGTCTTCAGCAGTTCTTCGGAGTCGCTGATGGCCTGAGCCAGCGCGGCCTCGCGGGCTTCGATGCCGCCCTCCTCGACCAGCGCTGCCTCCAGCCGCCCCCGCATCCGGGTCAGCGGCAGGCGCAGGTCGTGGGCGATGGAATCCCCCGCCGAGCGCATCCGCTGCATCAGGTGCTCCACCCGGTCGAGCATGGCGTTGAAATTGCCTGACAGCTCGTCGAGATCGTCTTCGGAATGGTTGCGCGGGGCGCGGGCGTCCAGCCGTCCGGCCATCACCTTGCGGGCCGCGGCGTTGATGTCGGCCAGCCTGCGCGCGAAGCGGCGGCTGACCACGGCGCCGCTGACCACGCCCAGCGCCAGCGCCAGCCCGGACGCCAGGATCACCGCGTTGATCATCCCCGCCACGAACCGCGCCTCGTCTTCCACGTCGAGACCCACGAACAGGGTGTGGCCGCCGGGCAGCTGGACCATCCGGCCCCTTACCGCCCGGCTTTCTGGCCCCGGCGCGCCCTCGGCGATGGCTTCGCGGAAATACGAGAAGCGCACCCGCCCCTGCTCGTCGTGCGCGACGGCGGGCAGATGGGTGAGCGTGCGGGTGATGAACCGCCCTTCGGGATCGGACAGCATGTAGTGGAACTGCGCCCCGCCCCCCGCCGAGCGCTGGATGACGTAGCGGTTCGCGCCCTGCGTGCCTTCGCGAGCATAGATCGCCTCGATGACGGCGACCTCCTGATCGATGGCGGTGTCCGCCCGGCGCATGGCCGGAACCACCGCCGACGCCCAGACCAGCGCCAGGATCACGAAGCTGGACAGCGCGAACAGGCCCGCGCTGAGCAGGGTCAGCCGGAAGGCGGTCGTGCGCGCGAAGGCGGGAAGCCGGCGGCGGGGTGTCATCATCGCTTCTCCCGCCCCGGCTCGCGGATCAGGCCTGCAGCCGGTAGCCCGCGCCGCGCACGGTGTGCAGCATGGACAGGCCGAACGGCTTGTCGATCTTGGCCCTCAGGCGGGAGATGTGCACGTCGATCACGTTGGTCTGGGGGTCGAAGTGATAGTCCCAGACCTTCTCGAGCAGCATGGTGCGGGTCACGACCTGGCCCGAGTGGCGCATGAGGAATTCCAGCAGGCGGAACTCGCGCGGCTGGAGCACGATCTCCTCACCGTCGCGCTTCACCGTGCGGGCCAGAAGGTCCATTTCCAGATCGCCCACCGACAGCTTGGTCTGCACCGCGCCGGGATCGCGGCGGCGGGCGAGGACCTCGACCCGGGCCAGCAGCTCGGCGAAGGCGTAGGGCTTGACCAGATAGTCGTCGGCGCCGGACTTCAGCCCGTCCACCCGGTCGTCCACCTCGCCCAGCGCGGAGAGGATGAGGATGGGAGTCTTGTCGCCGTCCGAGCGCAGGGTCTCGATCACCGACAGGCCGTCCCTGCGGGGCATCATCCGGTCCACGACGAGCACGTCGTAGGAGCCGTCCCGGCCCATCTCCAGCCCCTCCTCGCCGTCATGGGCGAGGTCGCAGACATGCCCGGCCTCCTTCAGGCCGCGGGCCATGAACGTGGCCACCGTCTTGTCGTCTTCCATGATGAGCACGCGCATGGACCTGCCTCCCGTCCAGTGTCTGAAACGACCTAGTCCTCGTTGTCGAAACCCAGCGCCACGTAGCGCACGCCGCCCTGCTGGCGCGCGACCAGCACGAGAAGGGCGTTGCGCCCCCGCTCGCGCGCGGCGCTCGCCGCGGCGTTGAAATCAGCCACGCTGGTCACGTCGCCGCCGCCGGCCTCCACGATCATGTCGCCGGTGCGGATGCCCTGACGGGCGGCCTCGGAATTGGACGACACCGAATTGACCACCAGCCCCCGGTCGCCGGTCACCCCATAGCGCTCGCGGGTGTCCTCGTCGGCGGGCGACAGGATCATCCCGAACAGGCGCTCATCGGCCTGGCCGGACGGCGCGTCCGGCGTGTCCGCGGCGGGACGTTCGATGAGCTGGACGGTCACGTCCTCCTCATCCCCGTCACGCAGGATGGTCAGGGTGATTTCGCTTTCAGGCGGCATCTCGCCGATGCGCTGGAACAGGCCGCGCTGATCCTCGACCCGCCGGCCGTCGATGCGGATCACCACGTCTCCGGTCTGCAGGCCCGCTTCAGCGGCGGGGGTGCCCGCGATGACCTCGGCGACCAGCACTCCGCGCTGGCTGCGGTTCAGTCCCAGGCTTTCGGCGAGCTCGGCGGTCAGCGACTGGGGCGCGATGCCCAGATAGCCGCGGCGAACCTCGCCCCCGTCCATCAGCTGGTCGATCACCCGGGCGGCGAGATCGGAGGGGATGGCGAAGCCGATGCCCACATTCCCGCCCGTGGGCGAGAAGATGGCCGAGTTCACGCCCACCACGTTGCCGTTCAGGTCGAAGGTCGGACCGCCTGAATTGCCCCGGTTGATGGGGGCGTCGATCTGCAGGAAGTCGGTGTAGAGCTGAATCTCGCCCAGCGGCCGGCCGATGGCCGACACGATGCCTGCGGTGGCGGTGCCGCCCAGGCCGAACGGGTTGCCCACGGCCACCACCCAGTCGCCCACCCGGATGCCCGGCTCGCGGTCCAGGGTGACGTAGGCGAAATCGCGGCCCTCCCCGTCCACGCGCAGAAGGGCGATGTCGGTCTCGGCGTCCGTGCCCACCACCTCGGCGGAGAACTCGTCGCCGCCCGGCAGCGAGACGGTGATCTCTTCAGAGCCCTCGATGACGTGGTTGTTGGTCACCAGAAGCCCGTCTTCGGAGATGAAGAAGCCCGATCCCTGAGAGCGTCGTTCAGGACGCTGGCCCTGTCCGGGCACGCCGCCGAAGCGTTCGAAGAACTCGCGGAACTGCGGCGGGATGTCGTCCATGTCGGGAACGCCCCGCGGATCGCTGGCGCCGCGGGCCTCGATGGACACCACCGCGGGGCTGACCTGCTCGATCAGGTCGGCGAAGGACATGGGCGCGCCGCCCGGCGCGGAATAGCGGGGGATTTCCTGACCCGACGCGCCGTCCTGGGCGAAGGACGGCCCGGAGAAGAGAAGCGCGCCGGACATCGCGGCGACCGAAACGGTGCGGAGAAGGCGGATAGCGGACATGCGGGAGAATCCCTTTTGAAGCTCGGATGAACGGACCTTGCCCGTCCGCTCACCGTGATGAACGAGCGGGCATCTCAGCTACATTACCAAGTGATGACAGTTCCGTAAGGTTCAAGCGCGGCGGCGCATCGCGCCCGCCAGCAGCATCCCGCCGAACAGCAGGAAGATCACCGGCGCCAGCCACAGCGCCAGCGTTCCGCCGCTGAAGGGCGGACGCAGCAGCACCTCGTGGCCGAAGCGGTCCACCAGCGCCTGACGGACCTCGTCGTCGGTCTCGCCCGTGGCCACCCGCTCGCGCACGAACACGCGCATGTCGCGGGCCATCGGGGCGGCGGAATCCAGAATCGACTCCCCCGCGCAGACCATGCAGCGCACTTCGCGCATCAGCATCTGCGCGCGCGCTTCCTCGTCCGCGGGCAGGTCCGGCCCCTGGGCGGCGGCGAATGCGAGCACGAGGATCAGGCTTTTCAGCATCACGCCCCCGCTTCGGCCGGTTCAGGCGCCGCGCCCTTGCCCGGCGCCACCGCCCCGGCTTTACGACGCGGTTCCAGCACGGGCGCCCTCAGCCGCCCGATCAGCGCGAGCAGACCGCCCAGCACCACCAGCGACGCGCCCAGCCCCAGCGCCCAGATCAGCGGATGGAAGGCGGCGCGGACCTCGTAGGCCGTGCTGCCGTCCGCGCGCGGGCGCGCCTCGCCGATGGACAGGTAGACGTCGCCCTCGATTCCCGACCCCAGCCCCACCTCGCGGGTGTGCTGGTCTGCGCCCCAGTAGAAGCGCCGCTCGGGAAACAGATCGCCCCGTCCCGACACCGAAACCCGCGCCCGGTCGGCGAGATAGTTCGGTCCGTCCGCCCGCGCGATCTCGCGCAGGGTCACCCGGTGTCCCGCGATCTCGATGGTCTCGCCCGGCGCCATCGCGGCATTGATGTCCGGCGGGCGGGAGGCGTCCGCCGCCGCGCCCAGCGCGATGAAGCCCACGCCCGCGTGGGCCAGCGCGCGGCCCGCCGCGGCCAGCTTCGCTCCGCGCGCCTTGGCCGCGGGAATGCCGCTGACCGCGTCCATCGCCGCGCCCGCCAGCACCCACGCGCCCAGCGCGCCCGCGATCACCGCCATCACCGGCGCGCCGAACCAGAGCAGAGCCGCGCCCGCCGCGGCCACCGGAACCAGCGCCAGCGCGGCGCGCATCTGTCTGAGCGCAGGCTTCGCCCCGCCATTGGCCCAGGGCAGGAAGGGCGCCAGCGGCAGCAGCGCCAGCGCGGCCATCATCAGCGGCGTGGCCGTGGCGTCGAAATAGGGCGGGCCGACGGAGACCATCGGCATGCCCAGCAGTTCCACGAACAGCGGATAGAGCGTGCCCAGCAGCACCACCCCCGCCGCGGCGGCCAGAAGCAGGTTGTTCGCCCCGATGAAGGCCTCCCGGCTGGTCGGCGCGAACCCGTCGCCCTCGCCCAGAGAGCCCGCGCGCGTGGCGAACAGGGCGAACCCCGCCACCGCCGACACGCCCAGCATGCCCAGGATCCACACGCCCCGCTCAGGGTCGAGCGCGAAGGCGTGCACTGATGTGATGACCCCCGACCGCACCAGGAAGGCGCCCAGAATGGACAGCACATAGGCCAGCAGCGCCAGAAACACCGTCCAGCCGGGAAACGCCCCGCGTTTTTCGGTGGCGATGGCTGAGTGGATCAGGGCCGCGCCCAGCAGCCACGGCATGAAGCTGGCGTTCTCCACCGGGTCCCAGAACCACCAGCCGCCCCAGCCGAGCTCGTAATAGGCCCACCACGCGCCCAGCGCGATGCCAGCGGTCAGGCTGGTCCAGGCGCCCAGCGCCCAGGGCCGCAGCGCGGCGGCGACTTCCCGCCCGCCAGAGCGCTGCATCAGTCCCGCCGCGGCGATCGCGAACGCCGCCGACAGGCCCACATAGCCCACGTAGAGCAGCGGCGGGTGCATCACCAGCGCGGGGTCCTGAAGGATCGGGTTCAGGTCGTTGCCCTGCACCGGGGCGGGGTCGAGCCGGTCGAACGGATTCGATGCGAAAGCCAGAAAGCCGAAGAACAGCGTCTGCAAAAGCCCTTGGAAGCTCACCGCCCGGCTGCGCATGGCCGGCTCTCGCGGACCGACCCGCGCCAGCCCCAGCCCGAACACCGCCAGCAGCAGGCACCACAGCAGCATCGAGCCTTCATGCCCGCCCCAGGCGCCCGCGATCTTGTAGACCAGCGGCTTGTCCACGTGCGAATGGCCCGCGACATAGGCGATGGTGAAGTCCGACTGCACGAAGGCGATGATCAGCAGGAGAAAGGCCAGCCCTGCGCTCGCCACGGCGGCTTCGGCCGCGGCCCGGCCCGCCCTCGTCCATCCCTCCAGCCCGCCATGATCGGCGCCCCGCCAGGCGAGGACCATCTGGGCCAGCGAGGCGATGAAGGCCAGCGCGACCAGGAAGCGTCCGGCTTCGGCGATCATCCGACCGGGTCCTCCGCCGCGGGCGGAACCGCGGGGCCGCGATACAGATTGCCCGAGGCCTCGATGCGGTCGCCGCCATAGCCCTCGTCGTCCATGCTCAGGCCCGACTGGCGCAGCGCCTCGGCCACCTCGGGCGGCATGTAGGTCTCGTCATGCTTGGCCAGCACGCGGTCGGCGGTGAACACGCCCATCTCCCCGAACAGGCCCTCGGCCACGATCCCCTGCCCCTCGCGGAACAGATCGGGCAGCGATCCGGCGTATTCGATGCGGATGTCCCCGCGCCCGTCGGTGACGGTGAAGTTCGCCCCGCCCTCGCCAGGACGGTCGACCGAGCCATGCACCACCAGCCCGCCCACGCGCACGCGCTGGCCCGGCTGGGGCGGGTTCTCGCTCACCATCGACGGTGAGTAGAAGAAGACCATCGTGTCGCGCAGGGCAACGCCCGCCAGCGTGGCGGCCAGCGCCAGCACCACGGCGCCTGAAGCGATGATCCACAAGCGGCGGCGCGCCTTGATCATGTCTCGCTGTCCTCGTTCGTTCCCAGCGCCGTTTCCAGCGCCGTGATGATCGCCTCGGCGCCTGCATCGGCGCCGAAACGGCTCCTGGCTTGTGTCAGGGCGGAGCGGGCGGCGTCCGGCTCGCCGGTCATGGCGCGCACCCGCGCCAGCGTCATCCAGCCGGACAGGTCGTCGGGATCATCCTGCAGACGGGCTTCAAGCCCGCCGATCATCCCGTCGACCATGGCGTCGGTATCATCGGGGTCGGCGTCCGCGAAGGGGGCTGCGTCATCTTCGCTCACCGGCCCGCCCTGCGGACGCGACAGAAGATCCGCCGCGCGCGAGGCGATGGCCTGGCCGAACGGGTCGCCCGGCTCCAGCCGCCCCACGATCCCCGCCCAGCGTTCGGCCGCCGTCTCCCGGTCGCCGGCGTCATAGGCCGCCGCGCCCAGGAAGAAGGCCGGTTCGGGCAGATCGGGATCGGCGGAGGCCGCCGCCAGGAAGGCCCGCTCGGCCTCGGGCGTGACCTGCCCCTCGTTCAGCGCCACCAGCGACTGGCCCAGATCGCTCATCACCCGCGGATCGGCCTCGATCCGCAGCGAGCGCTCCATCATCGCCACGCCTTCCAGATGCCGGTCTGTGCGCGACAGGAACCGGCCCAGCATGGCCTGGGCCTGCGCGTCGTCGGGATTGCGCCGGGCGATGGAGCGCAGCCGCTCCTCCTGCTCGGGCAGGGTCAGGGTTTCGGGCTCGGCCTCGGCCAGCCGCCGCTCGACCTCGGTGTACGGCCGCCCCTCCAGCCCCGGCGATCCGCCGACGAGATACGCGCCCAGCGCGCCCAGCGCGATCAGCGCGGCGATCCCGAACGCGGCCAGCCGCATGAACGGCCCCGTCGCCCCCTTCGCCAGCGGCGAGGCGATATAGAGCGCGCCCACCATGCCGATGAGCGCGATGACCACGGCGAACACGATCATGCGCGCCTCCGCCAGACGGTGATGAGATTGTTGGCGGGCATCCCGGCCCGCTCGACGCGCTCCAGACCGAGCCTCGCGTCCAGATCGGCCAGCGCGCGCACGCCCCAGCGCGGATCGCGCCGCTTCAGACTGGCGTCGAACTCCAGATTGGACGGCGCGGTGGCCTCGCCTTCGAGGAATGGCCCGTACAGGATCAGCTCACCGCCCGGCGTCAGCACTTCCGCCGCGCCCGCGAACAGCCCCTCGCAGGCTTCCCACGGCGCGATATGGATCATGTTCGCGCAGAACACCGCCTCGACCGGCCCCAGACCGTCCGCCCAGCCCGCCTTGATCGTGTCGACGTCCAGCGCGGGCGCGATGCGGCCCGCGGCGTCTTCCGCCCAGCCGTCGACGCTCGCCCGGCTGGCCGCGTCGGGATCGCTGGGCCGCCAGTCCAGATCAGGCCGCGCGGTCACGCAGGCCAGCGCGTGTTCGCCCGTGCCGCTGGCAATCTCCAGAACCCGCGCGCCCTCGGGCAGCCGTGCGGCCAGCGCCGCGGCGATCACGTCCCGGTTCCGCCCCGCGCTGGGCGAGGACAGGCGCGCGCCGGTCGCGGCGCGGTCTTCAAGCGCGATGGGAGCCTTGCTCGTCATGGCCCCGTAGATAGAGCCCGCAGCGCTCCGAATGAAGGGATTTACGCGGCTCCGGCTGCGGCGGTGCGGCGCAGGAGCAGGTCCGCGCCCTCCGCATCGTCCAGCTCGACGAGGAAACCGGCCAGATCGTTCAGCCTCTTGCGGGCGTCCTTGGGCGCCTGCCCGCGCCTCACGCCCTCCAGCAGGCTGTCCGCGGTCAGGTCGATCCGCCGCTGAATCGCGGCCAGCACGTCGGCATGGGCGCCCGCCGCCGCGGCCCGGCCCGCATCGTCCCGGGCGAGGATGAGAAAACGGCACAAGGCGCGCAGGCGCGCGGCGGGCGCCTCGCCGTCCTCCACCGTCATCAGCCGCCAGCGCGGCGCGGGCCTGCGCGGGTCGGGTGCGACCACGTCTAGCACCCGGATGGCGCTGGCGTGAATTTCGTCCATCTGGGCGGAGGCCCGCGCCCTGAGCGCCACCAGCTGACGCCCCCAGGGCCCGTCCTTGCGGATGCCGATCTCCCGGGCCATCCCGGCGGTGGCTTCGGCGAACCGGCGCAGCGCGGCCGCCGCCGACATCGCGTCCTCGGCCGTCTGGGGCGGATCGGCGAAGCCGTCCAGCCACCACGAGGCGTCCTCCAGCAGCGCCTCCCCCACGGTGTTCAGGTCCGTGCCCGCCAGCAGCAGATCGTCCCGGCGCAGGCTCAGCCGCTCGAACACGCGCAGCAATCGCCAGGGCGCCTCCATGCGCGCCATGACCATGTGAAAGAACCACGGCGCGGCGTCCGGCGCGGCCTCGCACAGCGCCTCATAGCGCCCTGAAAGCTCCTCGGCCATCGACGGTCCAATGGTCTCTATCCTGTCGGGAATCCCCTTGAGCGCCTCAGACAGCGGCCCCGCCCCGCGCAGGATGGCGCAGACGTCTCGCACCGCGCCGAAATCGCTCACCCCCAGCCTGCGCCGGATCAGCCGCCCGGCTCTGGGATCGTCCTCGTCCGCCTCGAGCGCGATCAGGATGGCCGCCGCTCCGGCAGCCCGCGCCTCGTCCAGCGCGGCGTCAGGCCCCTTGCGGGCGATCCCAGCCGCCACCGGGTCGAGATCGGATTTCAGCCACGCCCACAGCCCCGCGATCAGCGAGGGCGGCGCCTGGGCTCTGGAGGGGCGTGTCAGGGCGGGATCGCCGGACAGGGGCGCGACGGGCGCGAAGAAGCGCGCGCGGGCCGCGTCGTCCTCTGCGGTTATGTCGCCGAGCAGCGCGCTGATGAGCGGATCGCCGCTGGCCTGCGCGAGCCTGCCGGCCATGCCCTCGGGCAGGCCGGCGAGCAGCGCTTTCAGACGCGCGATCTTGTCAGGCGCGAGCATCCCGTTTCCCATCGGCCCGAAGCCCCTGGGGACCATTTCGCGCCCGCGCCGGTTAATGACCGGTTGCCGCGCGCCCGGCCGGAAGCACCAGCCTGGCGCCCAGACCGCCCAGACGGCTCTCGCTCAGGATCAGATCCCCGTCATACGCCCGCGCCAGATCGCTCACGATGGACAGGCCGAACCCGTCGCCCGGCGCCCGCTCGTCCAGCCGCACCCCGCGGCCCAGCGCCTGCTCGCGCGCCGCCTCGTCCAGCCCCGGCCCGTCATCGTCCACGCTGATCTCCAGCCGCCCCGCGTCATTGAGCCGGGCGGCGACCTGTATCCGGCTGGTCGCCCATTTGCAGGCATTGTCCATCAGGTTGCCGGTCAGTTCCTCGAGGTCCTGCCGCTCGCCACGGAAGGTCAGGTCCGGCTCGCATTTCCAGTCAAGCTGCACGCGCCGCCGGGCGTGTATCTTGCGCAGCGTCCGGCCCAGATCGTCCAGCACCGGCTCGACGGGCGTGCGCGCGCCGATGGCTCGCGCGTTCGCCGCCGCCCGCGCCCGGCGCAGGTGATGCTCCACCTGCGCGTTCATCGCCGCGGTCTGCTTGCGGGTCATCTCCGCCAGCGGGCCGGTGGCGTTGCGCGCCTCGTTGGACAGCACCGTGATGGGGGTTTTCAGCGCGTGGGCGAGATTGCCCACATGGGTCCTCGCCCGCTCGACCACCTGCCTTGAGTGGTCCAGCAGGGCGTTCAGCTCCGTCGCCAGCGGCAGCAGCTCGGCCGGGTAGGCACCCGTGACGCGCTCGGCGTCCCCGTCGCGCACCCGCGCCACCTCCCGGCCCATGCGGATCACCGGATCGAGGCCCACGCGCACCTGCACCACGATCCCCGCCGCCAGCAGGATGGCGAATCCGCCCAGCAGCGCGCCCGCGATGAGCGCGAAGTTCAGCACCCGCCGGTCGGCAGGCCGGCTGTCCTCGGCGGCCACGATCATCACCGGCGCGGTCATGTCGGGCAGGCGCACCGCCCGGGCCAGCAGCCGCAGCGGCTCGCCGTCCGGCCCCTCGCCCGCCCCGCTGACCGGATCGCCCGACGCGCCCAGCGCCTGATCGGCCAGCCCCGCGTCGATTTCGATCAGCTCGTCCCACAGCGAGCGCGAACGGGCCATCACCTCGCCGTCCGCGGTGTCCACGATCTGCCAGTAACGTCCGGAGAAAACCTGCTCGTAGCGCGGATCAGGCGGCTCGCGCTCGACCACGATCCCCTCGCCATTGTCGATCTCGGCGCTGGCCAGCAGGAATTCGGCGACCCCGGCCAGCCGGTCGTCCAGATCGGTCATCACCGTCTGGCGGAACAGGGCGGTCAGCGAGATCGCGCCCACCACGAGCAGAAGCGCCGCCCAGGCCAGCGCGAGCAGGCTCAGGCGGCGGACCAGCGAGCCGCGTCGCTGGAGGGGGGACGGCGGCTCGGCGCTCACCCTGTCTTCGCGTCGGTTCCGGCCTCGACCGGATCCGTCAGGCGGTAGCCCAGCCCGCGGACCGTCTCGATCCGCTCAGGCCCGATCTTCTTGCGCAGCCGTCCCACGAACACCTCGATGGTGTTGGAGTCCCGGTCGAAGTCCTGATCGTAGATGTGCTCGACCAGTTCGGTGCGCGAGATCACCCGGTCGCAGTGGTGCATCATGTAGCTCAGGATGCGGAATTCATGGCTGGTCAGCTTGACCAGCTGGCCGCCCACGAACACCCGCGCCCCGCGCGTGTCCAGCGACAGATCGCCCATCTCCAGGGTCGAGCTGGCATGGCCCGCCGCCCGCCGGGTCAGCGCCCGAAGGCGCGCCAGCAGCTCTTCGGGATGGAAAGGCTTGGTCAGATAGTCGTCCGCGCCCGCGTCGAACCCGGCGACCTTCTCGCTCCAGCGGTCGCGGGCTGTCAGGATCAGCACGGGAAAGTCCCGGCCCGCCTGCCGCCAGCGCTCCAGAACGCTCACCCCGTCCAGCCGGGGCAGGCCCAGGTCCAGCACCACCGCGTCATAGGGCTCGGTGTCGCCCATGAACCAGCCATCCTCGCCGTCATCGGCGGTGTCCACCGCATACCCGGCATGGTCCAGCACGTCCTTGAGCTGGCGCTGCAGGTCGGCGTCGTCTTCAACGATCAGCGCGCGCATGGCCTCGCTCCTCTACCTGGCCGACATGATGCGGCCGGTGCGCGCATCCACGCGCACGTCGATCCTGTTGCCGTTGCGGTCCAGAATCCGCACCACGTAATGGGGGGAGCCCGTGCGCATCAGCTGGGTGTCGAGCACCTGCGCGCCGGGATACTGGCGGCGCACCGCGTTGATCGCGTCGCGCGCGGGCATCACGTCGCCCGACTGGCGCGCGTCCCGGGCCTCGTCCGCCGAATAGCGCGAGCGCGGGTCGAAGCGCTGGCCCGCGTCCGCGGCCTCGGCCATCGGCTGGAATGCCAGCGCGGCGAGCGCGGCGCATATGAGAAGGGCTCGTTTCATGCGTGCAATGTGCGCCCTGCGTGCTGAACGCGTTCTGAACGACTGCTGCATCCCCCGTTCACCCCTGCAGTCCGTCTTCAGACGGTGTAACGCTTGCGGGGGTCATAGGATGCAGGCGGGGTCCAGTCCTCCACCAGCTTCTCCAGCGCCGGGTCGTCCAGCGGCACGTCGATCATCAGCCGGATGATCTGGTCGCCCCTCTTGCCGTCCCGGTCCGCGATCCCCTTGCCCCGCAGCCTCAGCTGGGCGCCCGAATTGGCCCCCGCCGGCACGTTGACCTCCACCATGCCGTCCACGGTGGGCGCCCGCACCTTGCCGCCGAACAGGGCTTCTTTCAACGTTATGGGAAGATCGAGTCGTATGTCCCTGCCCTCGCGGCGGAAAAAGGCGTGGGACTTCACCCCCACCTCCAGCAGCAGCGAGCCGTCCGGCCCGCCCCGCTGGCCGGGCATGCCTTGGCCTTTCAGGCGCAGCACCTGACCGTCTTCCACCCCCGCCGGGATGGTCGCTTCCACCGTCCGCCCGTCCGTCAGCGAGACCCGGCGCTTGGCGCCCTTGGCCATCTCCGCGAAAGACACCTCCACCCGCTGCCTTATGTCCGCGCCCCGCATGGGCGCGGGACGGCGTCGCTGGCCGCGGCCGGCTTCGGCGAACAGGTCGGAGAAGATGTCGCCCAGATCCTCGAACCGGCCATGAGCGGCCCGGTCTCCCGGACCGGCGCCGGGGCCGGGGCGGGAGCGGAAATGGAATTGCGGGCGCTCGCGTCCCTCCGCGTCGATCTCGCCGCGGTCGAACTTGGCCCGCTTCTCGGGATCGGACAGCAGCTTGAACGCCGCCGTGACCTGCTTGAAGCGCTCCTCGGCCGCCTTGTCGTCCGGGCGCGCGTCGGGGTGCAGGCTTTTGGCGAGCTTGCGATAGGCCTTGCGGATCTCGTCGGCCGAGGCGGACTTCGCCACCCCCAGAATCGAATACGGATCAGTCATCTCGGATCGGTCTTTAGCAGTCCTGCGATCAACTGGCGATCCGCCGCATCCGGCGCAAGCGCATCAGAACGCGAGGCCGACCCGCGCCTCCCGTCCGAGGCCCGCGGTTTCAGACACCTGCGCCACCGCCCAGACCGCCCCGTCGAGGTCTTCGGGCAGCTCTGCATCGGCGATCTCCAGCCAGGAATTTTCAACGGACCACGATCCCAGCTCCGCCCCCTCGCCGTCGATCGCCTGCACCCGGTAACGCTCGGACGCCTCGCCCAACGGAACTTCGCCATAACCCCAGCCATCGCCGCCGACCCGGGTCCGCCGCACCCATGACAGGCGCCAGCCCTCCGCCAGCCGCGCCGCCTTCAGATGCACCGGAGACAGCGGCCTCAACTCCGCCTGCCACCAGACCGCCTCCACCGTCCGCGCCGCAATGTCCGACACGTCCCGCCCGCGAGGAACCGCGACGACGTTCAACGCCTCGCCCGCCTCCGCGTCCCGCACCGGCAGCACCGCCTCCTCCCCCGTCAGCACCACGACACGCGCGCCCGCAGGCGCCCCCTCCGCCGGGCTCCCGCCCAGCCCGCGCAGCAGCTCGCTCAGCCGCCACAGCCTCGGCGCCTCCAGCTCGGCCCGGGCGAAGCCGATCACCTCCCAGCCCGCCTCGCCCTCGACCGCCAACAGGTTCGCCCCCGCCAGCGCGCTGCGCGCCTCCACGCTCTCCAGCGCGCCTGAATACAGCCGCACCGCCACCGCGCCCGCCCGGTCCCAGCGTCCCTCCGGCCCTGGAGCCAGCGGCGCGGTCAGCTCGCCCATCACCGAAGGCCGGGCGATCTCCGCGCGCGCTTCCAGCAGGTCCGCCTCCGCCCCCGCATGAACCGTCAGCGGCCCCGGCCAGGGATCGGACCAGGCGGCCAGCACCAGCCCGCCCCGCGCCTCGCCATCCTCCAGCCCCCTCGGCAGGTCCAGACACGCCAGCACGGGCCGCACAGGCGCGGGCGGGCCTTCGGGGTCGGCCACCCCGCTGTCCGGCCCCGCCACGGACGCGCTCCGTCCCGACGCCCCCGCCAGCGCCGCCTCCCGGCTCGCCAGCCCGTCCAGCGCCCCGATCCGCCACACCCCGTCCGCTCCGCCCGACGTGACGACCACGTCGCCCGCCTCCAGAAACGACAGCGACGGCGGCAGGGTCAGCGTCAGTCCGTCCCCGTCCGCCAGCGCCCCGGCCAGAACGCCCCGCGCCCAGTCCTGCGCCAGCGACGCGTCGGCCAGCACCGGCGCGGACACCTCGATCCGCCCCTCCACCTGCCCGTCCAGCCCCAGCGCGTGGGCCATCCCGCCGCGATAATCCCCGCCGTCCTCCACGAAGCCGACCCGCGCCGCCTTCGGCGCCTCGGCCAGCGGACGCCGCGACAGCTCCCACACCGGCCCGCCGCCCTCACGCATAGCGTTATTGAGATCGACCGCCGCATCCGCGCGTGTCCGTCGCGGCAGCGCCGCCGTCCCGTCCGCCCGGTCGATCAGATCGAACCCGAACAGCCCGGACAGCTCGCCCAGAACATCGCGCGCGCGCCGGGGCCGCTCGATCACGAACCCGGCCAGCACACCCTCCAGCCCCTCGGTCAGCACCGGCGCCAGCCCCGCGCGGGCGCACACGTCCTCCACCACGGCGGCCAGCGGGCTCTGCCCCGCCCGGCCCGTCAGCCAGTGGCCCAGCCGCCAGTTCTCGCCGTCCTTCCAGACATCGCCGCGGGCCGGGAACTCCGGGTAGGGCCGCGCGTCCCAGGTCCACACATGGCACAGCGACAGGTCCAGCATCGGCCCGCCATAGACCGGCGAGACCGGATTGCGCCCGCCCTCGGGGCTCCAGTGATCGAGCAGCGCCTCCACATAACGCCGCTGCATCAGGTCGTCCCTGCGGCCATTGGAATGATGCGGCGCGAAGCTCTCCGAGCTTTTCGGATCGATGAAAACGTTCGGCTGGTTCGCCCCCTTGTCCACCGCCGGGCAGCCCAGCTCGATGAAGGCCACCGGCTTGGATCGCGGAATCCACGCGGTGGGCTGGCTCATCCGTTCGCCGCCGATCCGATCGTGATGGGCGTTCTGCCACCAGCCGCGCAGGTCCTTGTAGCGCCACACCCACGGCTCGCCGTGCTCCCCGTCCGTGATCGGGGTGCGGGTCTGGGCCTGCCGGTCCGCCGCGCTGGCATAGAACCAGTCATGGCCCTCCCCGCCCTCCACATTGGCGCCCAGATACTCGCGCTCGTAGATCGAGGCCGCCCCGGCCAGCGCGTCCAGATGCCCCGCCCCGTCGCGCCAGTCGCTCAGCGGCGCGTACCAGTCGATGCCCACGAAATCGATCTGAGGGTCCGCCCACAGCGGATCGAGGTGGAAGAACCGGTCTCCGTTCCCCGGCGCGTGGCCGGAATATTCCGACCAGTCCGCCGCGTAGGAGAGCCGCGTCCCCGGCCCCAGCAGCGCCCGGCACTGCCCCGCCAGCGTCCGCAAGGCTTCCACGGCGGGAAAACTGTTCTCCGCTCCCATGACCCGGGTCAGCTCACGCATCTCCGAGCCGATCAGGAAGGCGTCCACGCCCCCCGCCGCGGCCGCCAGCGCGGCGTGATGAAGGATGAAGCGGCAGAACCGCCAGTCCTCCGGCCCGCCATAGCCCACGCCATCATCCGAAACCTCGAAGTCGGACGCCTGCGCCTGCCCGAAGAACTCCGCCACCTGTTCTTCCGCCGCCGTGCTCCCGTCCGGGCTCCCCGCCATGCCCGGCGCCGGGTGGCAGGTGATCCGCCCCCGCCAGGGGAACGCCGCCTGCTCCGCCCCGCCATAAGGATCGGCGAGATCGTTGCCCGGCGGCACGTTCATCAGGATGAAGGGATAGAGCGCCACCTTCATCCCACGCCGCTTGAACTCCCGGATCAGGCCGATCACCGTCTCGTCGGACGGGGTGCCGCCAGAGGCCGGTCCGCCCTCGGACTGGCTGACCAGACGCGCGCTCTGCCGGTCCAGCCCCGCCGCCCGCCATTCCAGAGGCCGCGTGGTCTTGGTCCGCGTCTCCACCCCGGGCACGACCTCGCACGCCCCGCACCGCAGGTCCGTCCCCATCCACGCCGTCACCAGCGCCACCGACCGGCAGTTCGGCAGCCGCGCCTCCAGATCGTCCAGCGCCGCCATCACGTCGCTGTCCGCGCGCAGGGTGTGCACGTTCTCCGCGATCTCCCGGCCCGGCCCCGCCTCGCGCGTCACCGGCCCTGTCGCATAGGCGAACTCGCCCGACGCGGGGATCAGGCACACCCCTTCGATCAGCTCTTCCATGCGCGGCCCCGACCCGCCGACGGGCGCGATCACCTCGAAGCTCAGCGACGGAATCCGCGCGCCGTATTCGTCCAGCGGAAAGTCCTCGAACACCGCATAGGCCAGCCCCCGATGGCCCGGCACCCGCCCCGCCCCCTCCACCGCCTCGATCAGCGGGTCGGGCTGCTGGTCTTCGGTGCCCAGATGAACCCGCATGTTCGCCCTCGACAGGTCCAGCTCCGCCCCGTTCGCCCACACCCGCCCGATGCCTGAGATCGGCCCCTCGGCGATGCCCACCGCGAAGCTCACCGAATACGAATAGCTCACCGTGGACGGCCCGCCGCCCTTGCCGCCCGTGCGCTCGCGCCGCTCGTGCTCCTTGAACCGCGCCGCCCAGATCACCTGCCCGGCGACCCGCATCCGGCCATAGACGATGGGAATGCCCGCCCCTTGCGTGGAGGTCTGCACCTCCAGCTCCGAATGCCGCGGCCCCGTCTGCCGGTCGCGCGCGAACAGCCCGCCGATCAGCCCCTGGGCCAGTCCCAGCGCCATTCCCCCTGCGAACCGCGCCCCCGCGGCCAGCGTCATCTCCGCCATCGCTCAGTCCTCCGTGTCTGGAAACACCGCCGCGGCCGCCGCCCGGCGCCGCCACCACGGCCCCAGCGCCGTCTCGCACACCGCCCGGCCCTGCCAGGCGTGGATGATCCGTTCAGGTGCGCTCAGGATCGCGCAGTGCTTGACCGGAGACCCCGCCCGCGCCCGGAACAGCAGCACGTCTCCGGGGCGCGCCGCTTCGGGCGCGATCAGCGTCATGTGCCGCCTCGCCGCCTCCAGCAGCGTCTCCCGCCCCCGCCGCTCGGCCCAGTCGGGGGTGTAGGGCGGCGGCGCCTCGGGCTCTGCGCCGCGCACCGCCCGCCACACCCCGCGCACCAGCCCCAGGCAGTCCGTCCCGGCCCCCTTCGCGCTGGCCTGATGGACGTAAGGCGTCCCGATCCAGTCGCGCGCCTCGGCGATCACGCGCGCCCGCAGGAGGCTCGGACAGGTCATCGCCGGCCCCCGTCCCGCCGCGCCTCGCTGCCCGCATGGCGCAGCAGCACGTCATTGCCCGGCATGTGAGGACATCCGCGGAAGTTGATGAAATTGCCGAACTTCTCCCGACAGGTATCCGCCCGCCCGTCGCACCCTGCGATGATTTCGAAACTCTCGCCCGGCTGCGGCGCCCGGCGGGCGGCGCCGTCCAGCTCCACCCGCCCCGGCTCATGGACGGCCACCCGCGCCTCGCCCCCGCTCCAGACGATCCGCCCTCGCGCGAACCAGCCCGGCGTGAAGCCCTCCAGCCCCGTCACGGCCAGCGCCCCGCCCTCCGCCTCGCTCACCGTGCCCGCCCCGCGCCAGGCCGCATCGCTCAGGTCGACGCCGCAGCGCCCGTCGCCCAGCTCCGCGTCGCAGGCCCGCGCGAACACCCGCCCGATCACCCGGTCCAGCCTCGCGCCCGGCCCCGCCAGGTCCGCGGTGAAGCCCGACGGCCCCCGCCGCACCTGCGCGATCTCCCCGGTGAAGGCCCGCCAGAACAGGTCCGGCTCGCTCCAGTCCGTCCGCAGGATCTCCACCCGCGCGCCGTCCCACAGCCCCGCATCCACGTCCTCGGGCGTGATCCGGTCCGAACTCAGCGCCCCGAACGCCGCGCCCCGCGCGGGCGCCCCCGCCTCGTTTCTCAGCGGCGCGGGCGACAGCTCGCTGGACAGCTCGAACGCCGTCCCGTCCGCGCTCACGGCCCGGTCATGGTCGGTGAAGCCGAACACCTGCCCGTCCCGGCGCGTCACCCGCCAGCACCAGCACAGCGTCGTCGCGCCCGACTCCAGGCGCGCTTGAAGTTCAGGATGAATGGGGATCACGCCCGCCTCCTCGGTCGGCAGAAACGAAAAACCCCGGCCAGATGGCCGGGGCGGAAAAGCTCAGCGATGAAAGTGGCTTATTCGGAAAAGGCGCCGCAGGGCTCGCGCGGCGCGCGGTGGCATCCCGCCTCCACATAGGGCTTGAGCCGCGCCTCGATGAAGTGCCGCCACACGCCCTCGACCACGCCCGCGACCTCGGCATCCACTTCCCCGGCCATCGCCAGCTCCACGGTGAAGGCGGTCGCACCGTCCCGGTCCTCCAGCATCCAGCTCGTGACCATGTCGAAGGCGTAGCCCGACAGGCCCAGCGGCCCCTGCATGCGCAGCGCGCTGGGCCGGCTGACATAGATCACCGTCGCGTGCAGCGCCCCGTCATCGCTGCCCTCGCGGAAGCGCTCATAGAACTGCCCCCCGAAGGCGGGCTCGATGACCAGCTCGGCGGGGTTCTCGGCGAAGGAATGGTCCCACCACCCCGTCACGTCGCCGGTGGCCGCGCCGAAGACCTCTTCGCGCGAAGCGTCGATCTCGATGGTGAAGCTCGCGCGGTATCCCTGGGGCGTGAACCCTCTCGGTCCCGCGCCGGGGCGCGCGTCTGCGGCCTGGGCCAGGGCGGCGGCGCTGAGCACTGTGACGAGGATCATGACCCGACTCCCTGAAAACTCTTTGCAATCTCGCGCGCGCCGCTCAGGTCTGTCCAGCCTGAAGCCGGACCTCGATCAGCGGCACGCTGGCCGCCTGCCCCGCCTCGAACCCGTCCAGCGCCAGTTCCAGCCGGTCGGTGTCGAACCGCGCAGGCGTGTCGAACAGATAGCCCGCCGTGATCTCCGCGCCAGCCTCCGGCGCGAAATCGAGAACCGCCGCCCCGTTCTCCAGCGAAACCGCCGCCTCCACCCCGTCCACCGCCACCCGCACCGTCCCCGGCACGGGCAGCGCGATGGCCCGCTCATAGGCGTCCGGCCCGGCGCCATAGCGCTTGATCAGGGCAAAGACCGTCCGCGTCCCGACCCGCTGATCGCCCGGTCCCGGCTCAACGGACGGCGCGCAGGACCTGTGATCGAGCGGGTCGCGGAACCGGAAAGCGTAGAGAGACGACCGCGCCTTGCTTCGAAAAACGCGACTAGATCGGAAAGTTCGTCCGCTGACCGCACCCCCGGCCCCGCGTCCCAGCGCCTGCGCGAATCCGCCCACGGACTGTTGCGCTCCTCCCGGCCCGAGGCCAGCTCGACCACCTCGGTCAGCCTTTCCGGCCCGCCCCGCGCGCCGAAGCCCGGCGCGAAGGGGAATGTCACGTCATGAAATCCGCTCAAAGCTGTCCGCTCCCCTGCCTGACCGCGCGGGCCACCGCCGCCGCGATCTGATTGTGCGACCGCCGCGCCGCCGCGCCCGCATCGCCGCCGCCCGCGTTTATCGTCACGTTGACCACCGCAGCGCCGCCCGCGGGCGTGATCCCGCCCGACCGGCCCGGCGTGAAAATCTCCGGCCCCCGCTCCCCCACCAGATAGCGCTCACCGCCCAGAACCGGCCCGCCTTCGGCCCGCGCGCCGATCACGGCGCCCGCGCCGGAAAACGCAGACGAAAGAAGACCTTCCAGCGGTCTTGTCACCGCCTGCTCGACGGCCAGCCGCGCCAGCGAGCCCAGCATGCTCTCCACCATCCGCTCCATGGACAGCGCCCCGCTCCGGCCCGCCCGTTCCATGGAATCGGAGATGGATCGCGCCGCCGTCTCGAACGCCGCGCCCACCCGGTCCGCCGCCTCTTCGGCGGACTGCGTCGCGCCCTCCATCCCGTCCTCGCTCCAGCCCGTCATGCCCGCTCCAATCTCCCCTTCACCAAACCCCGTCATCCCGGCCAAGCGCGTCAGCGCGCCGAGCCGGGACCTCGCCGCATGCATCCAGAGGTCCCGGATCACGCCTGCGGCGCGTCCGGGATGACTGGATCAGGGCTCGTCCGGATGCGCCGTCATCAGCCGCGCCAGTTCATCCCGCCCCGGCGGCGCGTCCCCGGCCCCGCCCGCCAGCGCCCGCCATTCGGCCACGCTCAGCTCCCAGAACGCGCGTGGGCTCAGGCCCAGCCGCACCGCCAGCCTCAGCCAGCCCGCCCAGCGCGGGCTCACGCGAACGCCCGCTCGAAGGCCAGCGCCACCGCCCGCGCCGCCTCGCCCGGCGCCACCTTCAGCGCGACCGGATCGACCGCCTCGCCCCCGCCTTTCGCCAGCGCGCCCAGCACCAGCGCCAGATCCGCCGCCCTCATCCGCCTCAGCCGGGCGCCCAGCGCCTCGAGGCCCTCCGCGCCCAGCCCGCTCTCGATCTCGGCCAGCGCGCCCAGCGTCAGGCACAGCGTCACCGTGCGCCCGCCCGCCTCCAGCGCCACCTCGCCCCGCTCGGCGTTCGCCATCGCGCGTCTCCTGTCCGTGTTGTTCATGATTGCCCGTTGCGCCGTTCCGCGCGTTGTCTAGGCTTCACGCCGAGGCCAATCAGGGGACCGACACTCATGCGCTATCTTTTCGCCGCCGCCCTCGTCCTGCCGCTCGCCGCCTGCGCGGGCATGTTCGAGGACGACATCGCCGAGCGCTGTCAGGGTCTGGAAGACCCGGTGCAGCAGCAGGAATGCTACGAAATGCTCGAGGCCGAACGCGCCGCGCGCGAAGCCCAGGGCGCCCAGCAGCCCGGCCCGGAAATGCCTCAGTAGGTCAGACCGGCTCGAATTCGAGCCGTCCGGCCGAGGCCAGCGAGATCGAGTAGGCCGCTTCCCCGTCATGGCGCCCGGAATATTCCAGCGCCGTGACCAGGAACGGCCCCTCGATCCGCCCGAAATCGGGCACCACCAGGCAGAAGCGCGGCGCGGCCTGGTCGAAGAAGACCTGCCGAATGCGCGCGTCCGCCTCCGAGTCCACGAAAATCCCCGCCCCGGTCACGCTCGCCGAGCGCACACCCGCGCCCGCGATCAGCTCGCGCCACCGTCCGGGGCTGTCCGCGTGGGTGGCGTCCACCGTCCGCGCGTTCAGCGAGATCGTCTTCGCCCGCAGCCCCGCCACGGTGACGAGCCCCGCCCCGTCCTCGATCTTCAGCAGCATGTCCCTGCCGGCCTGAGCCGCCATCGCCCTCTCCTTCGCGCAAAGAAAAAGCCGCCCGGCGAGCCGGGCGGCTGAAACGTGTCATCAGTTCACGATGGGCGTCAGCGGCAGCGATGGCCCTCGACGGTCACCGACCGCACATTGCCTTCACCGCAGGTCTCGACGGCCTTCCCCGCCATCGATGCGACCCGCGCGCTGTCCTTCAGCCCCATTCCCATCAGTCCGGCCGCGGCCAGAGTCAGTCCCACGCCGATCATCGCGATCATCCTGGCCGGTTTCATGATCCCTCCCGATCATCAGCCGCCCCGTCATGCGAGGCCGGTCGCTGGGCCGGGCAGCATGACCCACCGGTCTGCGGGGTCAACGCCCGCGCCCGACTTTTCCACAATCCGGGGTAATCACGCCGTCCGCTCCAGCAGCGCCCGCACCCGCACCACGCCGCCCATGGTCCGTCCGTTCCCGCTCTCAAACGCGTCCGAGTAGACGACCCGGCACATCACTGCGCGCCAGCCTCCGCCTGCGATCTCCGCTCCGTGCAGCGCCTCGCGCACCGCCCCGACCGCCGCGCGCAGGCCCTCCCGGTCCTCCGCCCGCGCCCGGATCAGCAGCGTCAGCCGGTGATCGACCAGCCCCGCCCCGTCCGCGTCGAAGGGCTCCGTCCGGCTCCGCCCGCAGGCCAGCCAGGGGAAGGCCGCCCCGCCCGGCGGCGCGTCCGCCGCGCCAGAGCTGAACAGATCAGGGCCAGCGGCCCTGAAAAGTGAGCGCTCCTACCCTTCCGCGAACTTCAGAAGCTTGATCGCCTTGAAGTCCTGCACGCCGCCGCCCACACGTTTGGTGGTGTAGAACAGCACGTAGGGCTTGGCGCTGTAGGGGTCGCGCAGCACCTCGATCCCCTGCCGGTCGACCACCAGATAGCCGCGGCGGAAATCGCCGAACGCGATGGCGGTCTGGCCGACGCCGATATCGGGCATGTCCTCGGCTTCGGTGACCGGATAGCCCATCAGCGAAGCCTCCGCGCCCGCCTCCAGCGCCGGCCGCCACAGATAATTGCCGTCCGCGTCCTTCAGCCTGCGGATGCGGCTGACCGTCTGGCGGTTCATCACGAACCGCCCATTGGCGCGATAGGCCGCCGCCGGGGCGTAGATCAGCTCGATCAGGGCGTCCGCGGGGTCGTCGGCGGCGAAATCGCCCTCCGCCCCCGTCACCACATGGCCCAGCTCGCCCCAGCCTTCGGTCCCGTCCGGCTCGGTCGGGTAGCTCAGGAAGCCCCTGGGCTTGTCCGCGCCGTCGCCGCTGACGAAGGCCTTGCCCTCGGCCTCGGCGAACACGTCGCGCACCTCCTCGGCCAGCCAGCGGTCCACGTCCACCAGCGCGTCGTCCAGAATGGCCGGCGTCGCGGCGGGCATGGCGTAGAGCTCGCCCACCGGATAGGCCTCCAGCGCAAGCTGGGGCGTGGCGCTCTCGGTGCGCGGCCCCGTCTCGGCGGTCCAGCTCGCGGTCAGCCCGCCCAGGCTGACCGGCTTGCGGAACGTGTGGCTGGTGGTCTGGCGCACCGTGGCGATGGCGCGGATGGGCGAGACCTCCGCCAGCATCCGGCTGATCAGCGCCTCGGTCTCGGGCGGGGCGACATAGCCGCCGTCCGGCCCGCTTCCGCCCGACAGCGCCTTGGCCTCCAGCCCCGCCTCGCCGCGGCGCATGTAGGCGGCGAAGGCGGACTTGCCCTCGCCCGGCGCGTCGCCGCCCAGCGCGGGCCGGCCCGCCTCCAGCACCATCCGGTCCAGCGCCGCCTTCTGCCGGGTCAGGGCCGCGTCGATGCGCCCGACCTTCTCCTCCAGCAGGGCGTCCGCCGCCCCCTTCGCCTCGATCTCCTCGAGCCGCCGGTCATTGGCGTCCTTGAAGCTCTCGAAGGCGCACAGCATCTCGGCCATCGCCTGTCGCGCGCCGGTGTCCGGCGCGGCCGTCTTGGTTTCACGCGTCATGGAAAGTCCCTCTTCCCGCCTGTTGAAATGATTGATGGTTCTTCCGGCCCGTCAGGCCGGTTCCAGCACGCGCAGCCGCGCGGCCTGGAGCATGGGGAAGGTCACGATGGACACCTCCCACAGATCGAGTTCGAGCAGCTCCCGCCCGCCGCCGGGCCGGGGTTTCGCGCGCACGGTCCTGAACCCGATGGACAGCCCGTCCACCGCGCCCTGGCCCACCAGCCCCGCCGCCGCCCGCCCGCGCGGTCCGGCGTCCAGTATCCGCCCCCGCACGAACAGGCCCCGCCCGTCCTCGCGGATCTCGTCCCACACGCCCACCGGCTCGCCCGCGTCGTGCTGGAACAGCATCCTCACGCCCTTCGAGCCCCGCCGGATCAGGCTGGCGGCGAAGGCGCCGGGCCGGACCACGTCCCCCGACCCGTCCGCCGCGCCGAACACGCTGGCATGCCCGGCCACCTCGAGCGCCCCGCCCGAGCCGTCATCGGTCCGCATCGGCCGATCTCCCCTGTGTTGGAAAAGAAAAGGGCGGGGATCGCTCCCCGCCCGCCTCACCCGTCGCCCAGCCGGCGCTCGATCCGGTCGAGCGCGGCGCGCGTGTGCGCGGCGTGCTCCTCCAGCCGCGCCATGCGCTCGTTGACCGGCCCCATCGCCTCCACCCGCGCCTCCAGATGCCGGATGCGCTCGCCCGTCGCCCCCGCCCAGATCAGCGCTCCGGCCGTCTGCAGCGCGATGGCCACCACCACGCCCAGCGTCACCTGACGCTCGAACCGCCACCCCGTGTCCCGCTCGCTCATGTCTTCCCTCCGATGAAAATACTCACCTCGTTGTGACCTGGGCTGGGAGAATCCGCCTTTGAACAGATCGAGTTATGCTTCGCATTCACCGCCTGTTCGCAACATGGCTGAATCCATTCCCTCAGTTTCCACTTGCTCTTTGCCGGTTTCCGCCAACTCTGTGCGCGCCATGCTTGATGGCGTCCCGCGCCGAGGAGGCGTCGATGAAAGCCGCATTGATCTCAGGACTGACCGCGCTCTGCCTGCTCGCCCCGGCCGCTTCGGCTCTGGACGAGCATCCTTTCGCCCTGGCCATCGGCAACACGATGGTGGGCACGTATGAGACCGGCGAGGTGGTCTCCGTCTCGTTCCATGCCGACGGCACCACCTCCATGGTCTTCCCCGACGGCTCCCCGCACACCGGCCACTGGATGGCCAATGAGCGGTATTTCTGCCTCGTCAACGACGCGGAAGACATCGACCTGGCCGACCGTATCCGCTGCGAGGAGAACCACACCGCCGGCAAGGCTCTGGGCGAGTCCTGGACCCAGACCGACAGCTACGGGTCCACGGTCGAAGTCGTGGTCAACGAAGGTCACTGACCCGGCGCGGCGGCTTCCAGTCCCAGAAGCCGCCGTTTCTCCGCGTCGGAGAGGAAGTCCGCCTCTCCCACCCGCTTCCAGCGCGTCATGCGCTCATCGCCCAGCGCGCTGACGGCGTCCTCGTCCACGTGCAGCCCCGCTTCGCCGGGCAGCCAGGCCGACAGCCACCCGCCCAGCGCCGCCGCCGTATTGCGCGCCAGCGGCAGCACCGTCTGGCGGTAGAAGGCGTGGTTGGCCTCGCGATAGTTCGAATAGGTGTTGTCCCCGGGCAGCCCCAGCAGCATGGGCGGCACGCCGAAGGCCAGCGCGATTTCGCGCGCCGCCTCCCGCCGCGCCTCGATGAAGTCCATCTCCGCAGGCGTCAGGCTCATCGGCTTCCAGTCCAGCCCGCCTTCCAGCAGCAGGGGCCGTCCCGCGTTCGCCGCGCCTGAATGCAGGGTCTCCAGCTCGGCCTTCAGCCGGTCGAACTGATCCTCGCTGAGCCGCGCCTCGCCCCCGTCCCGGCCCGTGACCACCAGCGCGCCCGAAGGCCGCGCCGCGTTGTCCAGCAGCGCCTTGGCCCAGGCCCCGCCCGCGTTGTGGACGTCCACCGCTCGCCCCGCGGCCTCCAGCGGCGGCAGGCCGTAATGATCGTCGGACGGGTTGAAGAGGCGCATGTGCAGCACGGGGCTGCGCCCGGTCGCCCGGTCGCGATGCAGCACCCGCCGCGTCTCGCCCGAGCGGTATTCCCAGCCATCCGCCCAGCCGCGCGGTCCGGGCAGCACCCGCACCCGGTCGGGGCGCAGCGCGAAGATCGCCGCCGGCCCCTCCATCCCCTCGGCCAGTTCCAGATAGGCGTTGCCCGCCACCTGAAGATGCCCGTGGAACATCTCCATCAGCTCACAGCCCGTCTGGTCGGGGTTGGGCCGGGCCAGCAGCCCCCGCATCGCCTCCCCCGCCCGCCCCTCGCCGTCGGCCACCAGCGGCGCCGCCGCGGCGGCCTCCGCGATCAGGCGCACACAGCGATGGGCCACCGCGTTGCGGCCATACCCCTCGCGGGCCAGCGCGCCATAGTCGCGCGCCGTCCACCCCGCCCGGGGCGCCCAGTTCATGGCCACGACCCGTCCCGCGGCCTTGCGCTCAAGGCCGAGCCATCGTTTCAGCATCCCGCTGTTTCCTTCTTTCAGATGTCAGATCGCGGACGGCCCCCGAAAAGCCAGTCCGTGAACCGTTTCCTCCCCCTGCAGGGGGAGCGGCGCGGAACCGAAGCCGCGCAGCGGCTGAGGCCAGAGAAAAAGAAAAAACCCTCCCCCGTCATCCCGGCCAAGCGGAGCGCAGAGCCGGGACCTCGTGCAGGAGAACCACGCGGTCCCGGATCAGCCCTGCGGGCCGTCCGGGATGACGGTGGGAGGGACCGCTTTCACAAAACCCGCACCCGCGGCTCCGCTCCAGCGTCGGTCAGCGCGGCCAGCGCCCAGACCAGCGCGTCCACGCGGTCGGGGCTGCCGGTGAAGTCCGGCGCGCCGAACCCGCACATCTGGTCTTCCAGCGCTGGACTCCGCACCGCGTGGCGCACCCGCCCGGCGGCATACAGCGCCGCGGCCGGCTCGGCCCTGGCCCTTTTGCCCCGGCTGGCATGGACCAGCCGCACCGGCAGGCCGGGACACGCCGCCTGCAGCACCGCGCGCACCATCTCCCCGCCCTGGTTGGCTTCGGCGATCACCCGGTCGGCGTCATGGACTTCGAACGCCGCCGCCACCGCCAACGCCCAGCCCTCGGGCCGGGCGGACAGCGAGCGGTCGGCCAGCACGGCGAACCGCGCCGCCCGGCCCCGGCCTTCCGCGCCCGCCACGATGATCCCGCATTCATCCCCCGTCGCGCTGGCGGGCGGGTCGACCGCCACCACCACCCGTTCAGGCTCGAAACCGGGCAGGCCCAGCGCCGCGTCGACCATCTCCCGTGTCCACAGCGCGCCTTCGGGGTCCTCGATCAGAGCGCCTTCCAGCTCCTGCCGGGCCAGCCGCGAGGCGCCATAGGCGGCCGTCATGGCCTCGATGAAGCCCGGCGCCAGATTGTCCGCATTCTCCGCCGTCGCCGCCCGCGTCGTCACCACGCCCGGCCCGGCCAGCAGGCGTTTGAGCGCCGGGATGGGCCGCGGCGTGGTGGTGATCATCAGCCGCGGATCGGCCCCCAGCCGCAGTCCCATCCTCAGCGTGTCCAGCGTCGCCTGCGGATGGCGCCACGCGGCGAACTCGTCCGCCCAGGCCGCGTCGAACTGCGGCCCGCGCAGCCCCTCGGGGTCTTCGCCCGAGAAACAGTGCGCCACCGCCCCGCACGGCCAGACCAGCCGCCGCCGCGAGGGCTCGAAGCGCGGCGTCTCCGCCGCCATCCCCACGTTCAGCAGGCCCGACGCCCCCTCCACCATCACCTCGCGGACATCCGCCTGCCCCGCCCCGATCAGGGCGATGCGCCTCTTTCCCGCCTTCACCTGCGCGCGCACCCATTCGGCCCCGGCCCGGGTCTTGCCCGCGCCGCGCCCGCCCAGAAACACCCAGACCCGCCAGCCGCCCTGAGGGGGCAGCTGGGCGGGCCGGGCGTACAGGCTCCAGGCCGAATGGGCGTTCAGCGCCTCAACCGGACTGAGCTGCGGCGCGAGCGGCAATTTCGGATCGAACACGCGCCTGGACATAGTCTTCGATCTCCTCCAGCACCTGTTCCAGCGCCGCATCGCTCATCGACATGGCTTCGAGCCGTTCGCGCCGCCGCTGCGCCTCCAGCGCCTCTCCGGCGCGCACCACCGCGCTCACCGCCCTGGCCTGCCGTTCCGCCTCCCCCGCTTCGCCCCGCGCCAGCGCCGACAGCGCCGGCTCAAGCCGCGGGTCGTCACACCCCGGTCCGGCGAACACCATGTCCTCGCCCAGCACCCGCCGGGCCGCGTTCAGGCTCTCGCGCAGATAGCTCACCCCCATCCCATGACGCTTGGAGAGGCCCTCGAGGCTCGCCCCCGCCCGCCACGCCGCATAGATCGCCCGCCAGGGCGTGTTCTCTTTTCCCATGTCTCGATCCCTTCTTCCCGACTGTGCCAATCCTAGCCCGGCCCAACCGTCCACCGGATTGAAAGCACAGACTTTTCAGCAAGCTGCGGCAGTATATGGGAATTTTTTCCTGAAACCGGGGGAGAGCGGAGGCGGCTGTCCCCTCAATCGCGTTCTTTTCCGCCCAGAGCCGCCAGCCGCGCGGGCAGATCGGCGCGCGCATGGACGAAATCGGCGATGCTGACGGCATCGGCGGTCTGCACGAAAACGATGAAATGCATCCCGCAGCGCATGAACCGCAGATCTTCGGCGATGTCCGGCGCGAACAGCTCGCGGCAGCTCCGCGACAGGGCTGCGCCTTCGGCCAGCGACCGGCACGCCGCGATCAGCTCATCGCGATACGCATGCGCCTGCCTGTCGCCGAATGTCTGGCGGGTCCAGACCGCGATGGAAGACAATGACCGGGCCGCCCGGCGCGACAGCCGGACCTCACGCGCCATCAGGACGCGGGACCGTCGAACGCCCTGCGGATCGCGTCTTCGGCCGTGCCGTCCGCGAACTCGCCCCGGCGGATCTGGTCCAGCCCCTCCAGCACGCCCGCCCGCGCCGCTTCAAACTCCGCCTCGTCCCGTTCGAGCAGGCGAAGCCCGGCCCTCAGCGCCTCGCTGGCGTTCTGGAACCGCCCCGAGCGGACCATCCGGTCCACCAGCGCGGACTGGGCATCGGTGAGCACCACGTTGCGCGTGACCATCATCGCCTCCTGACCGTTGGCAATATATGCCAATTCACAGACCGTCGCCAGCCCATCTCGCCTCGTAAGAACGCGGGCGCCCGCGACAGCGGACCAGCAACCGGCGACGCAGCCGCCGCAAGCGCGAACGCGCGCCCGCAGCGAAGCGAGGATACCGACCAAGCGGAGCGCGGGAGGACAGAAAGAAAACCGGGCCGAAGGCCCGCAAGGCCGACCGGCCGCCCGCGCCCATGCGCGGAAACCACCGAGCGCAGCGAGGAAGGACAGAGAAAACCTACTCCTCCACCACGTAGTCCCCGTAATCGGCCTCATCCACGTCCGCCTCGGCGACCAGCGTGCCGTGCACGCCCATGCCCGCCTTGGCGGTCGAGTCAGGATCGCCGGTGACCAGCGGATGCCAGCGGGGCAGCCGCCGCCCCTCCGCGATCAGGCGGTAGGCGCAGGTGGACGGCATCCAGTGCAGCCCGGCCACGTTCTGCGGGGTCAGCTTCACGCAGTCGGGAACCCGCCGGTGCCGGTTCGCGTAGTCGGTGCACCGCACGGTCTGAAGGTCGAGCAGGCGGCATCCGATGCAGGTCCGCGCCACGCGCTCCTCGGGGTCGTCCTCGTCGATCAGGCTCACCACGCAGCACTTGCCGCACCCGTCGCACAGGGATTCCCATTCCGCTGCCGTCATCTCGGCGAGAGACTTGCGTTCGTGGAAGGGGCGCAGATCGTCCATCGCCTGATTTTAGCCGCCTTGATGGTCTCTTGAGAACGCGTTCACTGTGATCGCGACGCAGACCGCCCGCCCTGGAGTTCCGCCCTGACCTTCCGCGCCGACATCGACGAGACCCCGAAAAGGAAAAGCCTGTGGGCGCGCCGCCCCGCGCTCGTCACCCTTGCGGGCGTGGCGGTCATCTTCCTGTCCGGCGCCCTGATCGCGGGGGCTGTGGGCTATCGCTGGGCCTTCCACGACATGCCCGCCATCCCCGAGGATTCGCGCGAGCTGTGGCGCGTGCGCATGGAGCCCACCGTCACGCTGCTGGACCGCGAGGGCGCGGTGCTGGCCGTGCGCGGCCCCCTTTACGGCCAGCCCGCCCGCCTGACCGAGCTGCCGCCCCACGTGCCGCGCGCCTTCCTGGCCATCGAGGACCAGCGCTTCTTCGAGCATGGCGGCGTGGACTGGACAGCGATGGTGCGCTCCTCGGTGGTCAATGTCCGCGCCGGGCGCACCCTGCAGGGCGGCTCGACCATCACCATGCAGCTGGTCAAGAACCTCATCCTGACCCCGGAACGCACCCTCCAGCGCAAGCTGCAGGAGATGCGCATCGCGATGGCGCTTGAGGACCGGCTCTCCAAGCAGGAGATCCTCGAGCTCTATCTCAACCGCATCTATTTCGGCGAGCAGGCCTACGGGATCGAGGCCGCCGCCCGGCGCTATTTCGACAAGCCCGCCACCGAGCTGTCGCTTCAGGAGGCCGCCCTGCTGGCCGCCCTGCCCAAGGCGCCCTCCCGGCTCGCCCCCACCGACAATCTCGCCGAGGCCCAGGCCCGCGCCGCCATCGTGCTCAGGACGATGCGCGACATCGGCTATATCGACGAGCTGGAATATCTGGTCGCCGTCTCCACCCAGGCCGAGCCCGTCGAGGGCGTGTTCGGTTCGGGCGACCACATGCGCTACGGCCACATCTTCTCCTACGCGGCCACCGAGACCGCCCGCGCGCTCGGCCCCGACCCGGACGTGAACGATCTGGTCATCGCCACCACCATCGACCGCGACATGCAGGCCGCCGCCGTCGAGGCCGTCCAGACCCGCATCGCCGACGAGGGCGAGGCGGTCAATGCTTCCGAAGCCGCCCTGATCGCGCTCGACCGCGACGGCTCGGTGCGCGCGGTGGTGGGCGGGATCGACTACGCCGCCAGCCAGTTCAACCGCGCCACCCAGGCCCGCCGCCAGCCGGGCTCCGCCTTCAAGCCGGTGGTCTATGCCGCCGCGCTGGAGGCCGGCTATTCGCCCTGGGACGTGTTCGACGACTCCCCCGTCGACATCGACGGCTGGACCCCGGGCAATTTCGGCGGCGGCTATCGCGGCCGCGTGACCATCGACGACGCCCTGAAACGCTCCATCAACACCGTCGCGGCCCGTGTCGGCATGGCCGTGGGCCTGCCCCAGGTGGTCGACATGGCCCGGCGGCTGGGCGTGGGCGGCGTGCTGCGCCCGGTCCCCTCCATAACGCTGGGCGCCTCGGAAACCCGGCTGGTGGACATCACCTCGGCCTATCTGGTCTTCGCCAACGACGGAAACCGGATTCCGCCCCACCTGATCACCGAAATCCGGTCGACCTCCGGCGAACTGGTCTGGGAGCGCCCCGAGGACGAACCCGAGGCCGTGATCGACACCGAAGACGCCCGGACCATGTCCACCATGCTCCAGGCCGTGGTGCGCGAAGGCACCGGCACGGCGGCGCGCCTGCCCGACGGCCGGCCCGCCGCGGGCAAGACCGGCACCAGCCAGCAGAGCCGCGACGCCTGGTTCATCGGCTACACCGCCAACCTCGCCGCAGGTGTCTGGGTCGGCAATGACGACGACTCGCCCATGCGCAACGTCACGGGGGGCGGCCTGCCCGCCCGCATCTGGCACGACTTCATGGCCGCCGCCCACCAAGGCCTTGAAATAGAACAGCTCGCCGCTCCCGCCCCCCGCACCCGCGACCCCCGCGAGGAACGCCTGGCCGCCTTCTACGGCGCCCTGTCCAACGATCTCGAAAACGCCCGCACCGGCGCGGCCCACTACTAGCAGCGCTCGGCGAACGCAGCAGGCAGCGCGTCCAGGAACAGCCGCACCGCCGGGATCAGGCCGCGGCGCGACGGGAAAACCGCATGCGCCAGGCCGCAGGGCAGTTCGTGGCGGGGCAGCAGGGTCTCCAGCCGCCCGGCCTCGATGTCGTCCCGGACCACCATCATCGGCAGCTCGGTGATGCCCGCTCCGGCCAAGGCCGCCTGACGCAGGGTTTCCATGTCGTCCGTGATCAGCCGCGGCTCGTGGCGCGCCTGACTGACCACCCCGTCCGGCGCGGTCAGCAGGAAGACGTGCCCGCCCGCCCGACGGTCCATGTCCAGCGTCGGAAACCGCGCCAGATCCTCCGGTGTCTCCGGCCGTCCCAGCCGCTCGGCGAGCGCCGGGCTGGCCACGATGGCCGAGCGGTGCAGGCCCAGCCGCTTGAGCGTCAGGCCGGTGTCTTCCAGCGGCGGCTGGCGGACGCGGATCGCCAGATCGAAACCCTCCTCGATCACGTCCACCCGACGGCCTGTCGCCTCCACGCGCACACGCACCTTGGGGTGCTCGGTCATGAAGCTGGCGAGCATCGGCGCCAGCACGCGTTCCGAGATCAGCACCGGACAGCTCACCCGCACGGTTCCCTGCGGCTCGGCGCGGGTCATCGCGATGGCGTCCTCGGCGGCCTGGGCTTCAGCGAGCATCGCCATGCAGTGACGGTGGAAGACCCGCCCCGCCTCGGTGACCGCGAAACTGCGGGTGGACCGATGGATGAGCGTCACGCCCAGCCGAGCCTCCAGCTCGGCCACCTTCCGGCTCAGCCTCGACTTGGGCACCCCGATCGCACGGCCCGCAGCCGCGAACCCGCCATGCTCGACCACCTGCGCGAACAGATGGAGCGCGTTCAGATCGGGCGAAGTCGCTGTTCCACTCATGGAACACACAGTGACGCAAATAGCCTCTACAGGCAATTCCGTTCCACCACTAGATCGAACGCCTGACACAGCCTCAGGAGTCCGCCATGAATCTGCTTCACATCGACTCGTCCGTGCTGGGCGACGCCTCCGCCTCCCGCCAGCTCTCCGCCGCCATCGCGCAGGCGCTGACTGAGACGCGCGGCGATGGCCAGACCGTCTATCGCGATCTGGCCGCGGACGCGCCGGGCCATCTGGACGGCGACGTCCTGCAGGCGCTGGGCGGCGACGTGGCTGACCTCTCAGAGGCCCAGAAACGCGAGCGTGCCTTCACCGACGCCCTGATCGAGGAATTCCTCGCCGCGGACGTCGTGGTCATCGGCGCGCCCATGTATAATTTCGCCATCCCCACCCAGCTCAAGGCCTGGCTCGACCGCCTCGCCCAGGCGGGCCGGACCTTCCGCTACACCGAAGCGGGCGCGGTGGGTCTGGCGGGCGGGAAGACCGTCTATGTCGCTTCCTCGCGCGGCGGGAAATATTTCGGCACCGAGGCCGAAGCCGCCATGGACCATCAGGAAGCCTATCTGAAGGCCATCCTGGGCTTCTTCGGCATCACCGACGTCCGCGTCATCCGCGCGGAAGGGCTGGCCATGGGCGACGAGGCCCGCGCGGCGGGGCTGGACGCGGCGGCCGCCCAGATCGCGAAACTGTCGGTCCGCAAAGCGGCCTAGGAGGACGGCTTGTCCGAGCTGAGCGCCCGTCTCAGCTCGGTCATCTCCTCGCGCATCGCCTTCACCTCGGCCAGCATCTCGGCCCGCTCGTCATGGGCCGCCTTCTCCCGGGCGTCCTCCTCGGCGAAGTGCTTCGACTGCAGCGAGTCCACGATCACGGCGATGAACAGGTTGAGCACCGCGAAGCTGGTCAGCACGATGAAGCCGACGAAGAACAGCCACGCCATCGGGTGCTCGGCGATCACCGGCCGGGCCACGCCCATCGACCAGCTCTCCAGCGTCATGATCTGGAACAGGGTGAAGGCCGACGCCCCCAGATCATCGAAGAACTCGGGGTGCGTGCCGGAGAACAGCTTCGACGCCATCACCGCCGAGACATAGAAGATCAGGCCCAGCACCATCATGATGGCGCCCATGCCGGGGATGGCCTTCATCAGCGCCTCGACCACCTTGCGCATCTCGGGCACCACCGAGAACAGCCGGAACAGGCGCAGCACCCTCAGCGCCCGCAGAACCGTGAACGGCCCCGCCGCGGGCATCAGCGACAGGGTCACCACGATCAGATCGAACCAGTTCCAGCCCGACCGGAAGAACCGCACCCGCCACGCGATCAGCTTGAGGATCAGCTCCACCACGAACACGCCGATCACCACCCGGTCGGCGACGGCGAGAACCGCCTGCACGTTCGCGGGCAGATCATAGGTCTCCAGCCCCAGCATGGCCGCGTTCACCAGGATCAGCCCGGTGATGAAATTGCGGAAGGCGGCGCTTTCCACGAAGCGGGTCAGCCAGCCGCTCTCGGTCGTGTCCGCCTGGGCGTCCTGAACGGCCATGGGGCCCTCTGTCTCTTGCAAGATGGGTGATGCGGCGTGAGAGTTAGCCATCACGGCGGCGGCGCGCAACGCTCCGCCTGCTGCAACCTCGCCGCCGGACCGCCATGATCCTCGCTTCCCTGATCGCCGCTCTCGCCCTGTCCGCTCAGCCCGCCGGGCCGGTCACGGAGAATCACGAGCGCCGCGGCCCGGTCATCGCCCGTCTCGATGGCGCGCCCGGGGAGAGCTGGCGCGCCTGCCAGACCGCCTGCGGCGTGAACGAAAGCTGCCGTTCCTGGACCTGGCGCGCCGCCGGTCCCGCCCGCTGCGAGCTTCTGGGCAGCGCCCCCGCGGCCACCCCCTGGCCCGGCGCTGTGACCGGCGCGAAGACCCGCGTGATCTCAGGCGGCGTGGAACGCCTCGACCCCGGCAGCCGCCCGCCCGGCGACATTCCGGACGTCTGGCGCGGCGGCGCCCTGCCCCTGCGCACCGACCGGCTGGACGGCGGACCGGACTGAGCAGCCGTCAACCCCGCGTTAACCACCTTATCGCGAGGCCTCTTCCGCAGCGCGGCGAACGCGTCCCTGAATAGGCTTTGTTTACCGAACTCCACCTATGGTTCGCGCGCGTCGATGCGTGCGGGGGTCGTTCATGTCCACATCCAATACGTTGAGCCGTCTGTCCGAGCTGGCCAAGGAGAAGTCCTCCGAGCGCCGGCGCGAACTGATGCGCCAGGTCACTGATCTGTTCTTCGAATCCCCGCCCGCCGAGGGCAGCCCTCTGCAGGGCCAGTTCGACGGCATCCTGAGCGCCATCGCGCAGGAAACCGCCGCGGACGCCAGGCGCGAGCTTTCCGACCGCTTCGCGGACGCCGCCCAGGCGCCGCGCGGCCTGATCATGCAGCTCGCCCGCGACGCCATCGAGGTCGCCCGCCCCATCCTCGAGCGCTCCGCCCGCCTGAACGAGGACGACCTGCTCCGCATCGTCCACGAGAAGGGCGAAGCGCACATGCGCGCCATCTCCGGCCGTGCGGTGGTGCCCGAGAAGGTTTCCGAGATCATCGTGGAGAAGGGCGACGACCACACCGTGGCCAGGCTCGTCGGCAACGAGGGCGCCCAGCTCTCGCGCGCCGCCCACGAGACGGTGGCGAAACGCGCCGAGACCAGTCCGGTCCTGCAGGCGCCCCTCGCCCAGCGCTCCGACACCCCGCCCGACCTCCTGCACGACCTGATGATGGTGGTGGAGACCTCCCTGCGCGAGCGGATCATGAGCCGGTTCGAGGCCATGGAGGACGGCGCGGTCGAGGCCGCGCTCGCCGCCTCCCGCGCCCGGCTGGAGAAGCGCCTGAGCGAAGACAGGGACATCGCCGAGGCCCGCAAGTGGATCCAGCAGCGCCAGCTCCGCAAGGAGCTCGACGGCGCCCTTCTGGCCCGCCTGCTGCGCGAGCGCGAGACGGTGAAGTTCTGCGTGGGCTTCGCCGAGCTGACGGGGCTGGACTATCACGCCGCCCGCCGCGCGGTGGAGCACGAGGACATCGACCTGCTCGCTCTGGTCTGCAAGGCCAGCGGCTTCGACCGGGCGATCTTCGTCACCTTCGCGGTGCTGCGCTCGGGCGCGAAGTCCGACGGCATGGCCCAGGCCCGCGAGATGGGCCAGCTTTACGACGGCATCGACCCCGAGGCGGCCCAGCGCACCCTGCGCTTCTGGCGCATGCGCAAGGAGATGGCCGCGGCCTGATCGCCGTGAATTTGCGGCTTTGTCCGCCCCGCTTTATCTAGAGGGGCACGAAGAGAGTCGCTCACGCCCATGACCCTGCCCGATCCTGAAGACCACGCCCGCCGCTTCGCCCGGGTGCGCGCCGCGCACCAGACCGAGCTGGCAGAGGACTACGTGGAGATGATCGCCGACCTGATCGCCGAGCAGGGCGAGGCGCGCGGCGCCGATCTGGCCGCCCGCTTCGGCGTCACCGCCGCGACCGTCGCCAACACCCTGGCCCGGCTCAAGCGCGACGGGCTGGTCGAGATGAAGCGCTACCGCTCCATCTTCCTGACCGGCGAAGGCGAAGCCATGGCCCGCCGGTCCCGCGAGCGGCACCATGCCGTGGTCGCCTTCCTGCTGGCGCTGGGCGTCAGTCAGGAGACGGCCGATCTGGACGCCGAGGGGCTGGAGCATCACCTCAGCGACGAGACGCTGGAGCGCATGCGCGCCTTCACCGCCGCGCGCGCCGCCGAATAGCCGCCAGCGCCATTGAGCCCGGCGTCCGCCCGGCCTAACTGTCAGACCTCACGCCGCTCAGCGAGGAATGACGCGCTTCATGGTCAAGCTCTCCGACTACCGCCCCGCCGCCTTCCACGTCGATGAAGTCGAGCTCGATTTCGACCTCCACCCCCAGCGCACGCGGGTGAAAAGCCGCTTCACGGCTCAGCGTCAGGCCGGCGGCCCGCTGACGCTGGACGGCGAGGGCCTGACGCTGGTCTCCATCGCCATGAACGGCGAGACGCTGGGCGACGGCGCCTACACGGTGGACGGCGACCGGCTCGTCATCGCGGACGCCCCCGACACCGCCGCGCTGGAGATCGAGGTCGAGATCGACCCGTCCGCCAACACCGCGCTGATGGGGCTCTACCTCTCGGGCGGCCGCTTCTGCACCCAGTGCGAGGCCCAGGGCTTCCGAAAGATCACCTGGTTCCTCGACCGCCCCGACGCGCTCAGCCGCTATACGGTCCGGGGCGAGGCGGACAGGGCGGACTATCCCACCCTGCTGGCGAACGGCGACCGGATCGAGGGAGGCGATCTGGACGGCGGGCGGCACTACGCGGTGTTCCGCGACCCCTTCCCCAAGCCCAGCTACCTGTTCGCGCTCGTCGCCGGGCGGTTCGACACCATCGAGGACCGTTTCACCACCATGAGCGGAAAGGACGTGCGCCTGGCCGTCCACGTCGATCCGGGCGACGCGGAGCGGGCCTGGTTCGCGATGGACTCCCTCAAGCGCTCTATGAAGTGGGACGAGACCGCCTTCCGTCGCGAATACGATCTGGGCGAGTTCCACATCGTCGCGGTGCGCGACTTCAATTTCGGCGCGATGGAGAACAAGGGGCTGAACATCTTCAACTCCTCGCTCCTGCTGGCGGACGCCGCCACGGCCACCGATGCGGACTTCCTCAATGTCGAGCGCGTGGTCGCCCACGAATACTTCCACAACTGGACGGGCAACCGGATCACCCTGCGCGACTGGTTCCAGCTCTGCCTGAAGGAGGGCCTGACCGTCTTCCGCGATCAGGAGTTCACCGCCGACGAGCGCTCGCGCCCGCTCCAGCGCATCGCGGACGTGGAATCGCTCCGCGCGGTCCAGTTCCCCGAGGATCGCGGCCCGCTGGCCCACCCGCCCCGGCCGCCCGAATACGAGACCATCGACAATTTCTACACCGCCACGGTCTACAACAAGGGCGCCGAGGTGGTCCGCGTCCTGCGCGAGGTGGTCGGCCCTGACGCCTTCGAAACCGGCATGCAGCGCTATTTCGACGAGTGCGACGGCAAGGCCGCCACGCTGGAGGATTTCGTGGGCGCCTTCGCCGCCGAGAGCGGCAAGGACCTCGCCCCCTTCTTCGGCTGGTACACCCAGGCCGGCACCCCGAAGATCGCCGCGCGCCACGTCTGGGACGCCGCGGCCGGCACGCTGACGCTCACCGTCACACAGGCCAACCCCGCCACGCCGGGCCAGCCGGACAAGCGCCCTCTGCCCGTGCCGCTGCGGATCGGCTTCATCGACGCGTCCGGCCGCGAGCTCGCCGCCCGGCTGGACGGCCATGAGGCGACCGAGCACCGCGTCATCCTCGACACCGCAGAGCGGATCTTCGTCTTCGAGGGCCTCAGCGCCGAGCCGGTCCCCGCCATCCTGCGCGGTTTCAACGCGCCGGTGGCGCTCGATCCGGGTCTGAACGCGGACCAGCGCCTGATCCAGATGGCTCATGACCCGGACGCCTTCACCCGCTGGGACGCGGGCCAGTCTCTGCTGTCGGACGCCATCATCGCCCGCGCCGAGGGCCGGTCTCAGGACGGCCCGGCGCTCGACCGCATCGCCGCCGCACTGGCCGCCGAGCTCGACCGCGCCGCCGAAGACCCCGGCTTCGCCGCCCGCGCCCTGCGCGCGCCGGGCCTCGGCCTTCTGATCCAGCAGGCGGACACGCCCGACCCCGAAGCCCTGTTCCAGTCCCGCAAGGCCGTCCGCGCCCATCTCGCCGAGGCGCTGCGGGACCGGCTCGCCGCCGTGCTGAACGGCCCCCGCGCGGACGCCGCCGACACCAGCCCGGAAGCCATGGGCCGCCGCGCCCTGTCCGCCGCCGCGCTGGACCTCGTCGCGGCCACGGGCGAGTCCGCCCCGCTCAAGACCGCCTTCGACGCGGCGGGCGGGATGACCGAGACCATGGCCGCGCTGGGCGCGCTGGCCCAGATCGGCGGCCCGGCCTTCGCCGAGGCGCTGGAGGCCTTCCACGCGCGTTGGCAGGACAATCCGCTGGTGATGGACAAGTGGTTCCAGGTCCAGGCCATGAGCCCGCTGGAGGGCGCGCCCGCGCGCATGAGGGCGCTGGCCGATCACCCGCTCTTCACCCTGTCCAACCCCAACCGCGCCCGCGCGCTCTACGGCGCGTTCGCCGCGGGCAATCCGCGCCATTTCCACGCCGCGGACGGGTCGGGCTACGATCTCGTGGCCGAGGCCATCGGAAAGCTGGACAAGGCCAACCCCATGACCGCAGCCCGGCTGGTGCGCGCCTTTGAAAGCTGGAAGCGCTTCGACGAAGGCCGTCAGGGCAAGGCGAAGGCCGCGCTCGAACGCCTCAAGGCGGACGGTATCTCGACCAACCTCAAGGAAATGGTCGACCGCACGCTGGGCTGATCGGAGACGGCGGCGGGCGGAGCGTCAGTCGCTCTGCTCGCTGCCGTCCGAGTTCTCGCCCCGCGCCGCGATCTCGGGCACGCTCTGCTCGGCCTCGATGGCCTTGCCAGAATGGCGGCGCACCACCGGCGGCTCGAACACCTCAACCCCGTCGTCCATGTACACGCTGGTGGAGGGGAAGGCGAAGCCGGTCCCGGCCTCTTCCACGATCTTCTTGACCTCGAAGGCCAGTTCCTCCTTCAGCTCCAGCCACTCGCCCCAGTTGGTCGTGTAGGTGAAGCAGTAGAGCAGGTAGTCGATCGAGGACGGCCCGAAGCTGTCCACCCGCATGAAGGTCGCCACCTCCGGCGGCTTGGCGAAGCCGGGATGGTTCAGGACGAATTCGAGCACCTTGTCGCGGATGTATTGAAGCTGGCTGGTGGTGGTCTTGTATTCCACCCCGATCATCCAGCGGATGCGGCGATGGGTCATCCGGGTGAAGTTGGTCACCGGATTGTCCGCCAGCGCCGAGTTCGGCACGTAGACCGGGCTGCGGTCGAAGCGGCGGATCAGGGTGGAGCGGAAATTGATCTTCTCCACCGTGCCCTCGACCACCCCGTCCACCAGGATCCACTCGCCCGGCAGGAAGCGCTTCTCGGTCAGGACCAGCAGGCCCGCGATCAGGTTCTTGAACAGATCCTGCGCGCCCAGGCCCACCGCCACGCCGAACAGGCCCAGGCCCGCCACGATGGGCGCCACCGGTATGCCCCACACCTGCAGCAGCGCCGCCGCGCCCACGATGATGAACAGGATGCGCAGCGTCTTCGCCAGCCAGTCGATCAGCACCGGCGTCAGCGCCCGCTTGAGCGGCTCGAGCAGGTGCGCGACCGGCGTGACGGCGTTGTGCAGCGCCCAGAAGATGGCGATCACGATCAGCGAGCGCACGATCTGGATGCCCATGCCCTGACCGGCGGGCTCGTCCAGCCCCATGATCCGCACGGCGAAGTAAACGCCCACGATGATCGGGATCAGCTTGATCGGCCCGGCGACGGCGGTCAGCACCTTGTCGTCCAGCACCGTCTTGGTCTTGTCGGTCTGGCGGCGCAGGAAGCCCACGATGATCTTGCCGAACAGGCCCCGGAAGCCGAAGGCGATCAGCAGGACGACCACCGCCAGCAGCGCGTCGCCCACGTTGAAGCCCAGAAAGCTGGTCTCCCACACCTCCACGGTGATCGCCCACAGCGACTGGACCGTTTCCTCGAGGCCGTTCTCCGGTGTCGCGGGCGTGGTCATGCGCGGCGCTCCTTGGCCCTGTGGAACTCGATGTCGGGCCATTTCTCCTGACTGTAGTTCACTTCCCACGCGCTCTTGGCCATGAAGACCAGCGCGCCGTCGATGTCCTCGGCGATGGCGGTCTTGTGGCGGTCGATGAAGGCCTCGATCTTGTCGTCCGCCCCGGTGATCCAGCGCGCGGTGTCATAGGGCGCGGGCTCGAAGGTGACTTCCAGCCCGTATTCGGCCGCCACCCGCTCGGCCATCACGTCGATCTGCAGCGCGCCCACCGCGCCCACCACGAAGTCGCCGCCCACCTGCAGCCGGAAGAGCTGGGTCACCCCCTCCTCGGCGAGGCTTTCGAGCGCCTTCTTCAGATGCTTGGCCTTGAGCGGGTCCTTCAGCCGCGCCCTGCGCAGCATTTCAGGGGCGAAGTTGGGGATGCCCGCCACCCGCCATTTTCCGCTTTCCGAGAGCGTGTCGCCCACGCGCAGGACGCCGTGATTGGGCACGCCGATCACGTCGCCCGCGAACGCCTCGTCGGCCAGCTCGCGGTCCTGGGCGAAGAACATGATCGGGCTGGAGACCGTCAGCTGCTTGCCCGAGTCGGTCTTCAGCTTCATGCCCCGCTTGAACTGGCCCGAGCACAGCCGCATGAACGCCACCCGGTCGCGGTGGTTGGGGTCCATGTTCGCCTGCACCTTGAACACGAAGCCCGCGACCTCTTTCCCGCCCGGGTCCAGCGTCTCGGCGGGGCCGCCCGTGGCGGGCTGGGGCTCGGGTCCGGGCGCGACCTCCACCAGCGCGTCGAGAAGCTGGTGGACGCCGAACTGGCGCAGCGCCGATCCGAAATAGACCGGGGTCATATGGCCTTCGCGATAGCTCTGGGGATCGAAGGTCGGGCACACCTCGCGCGCGAGCTCCGCGCCCTCGCGCAGCTCGGCCAGCTCGGTCGGGTCCAGGTGCCTGGCGATCTCGTCGCCGCCCAGCGGCACCCGCTCGGACCGTTCGGGCATCGCGCCGTCCGCGGGGCGGCGATAGACGACAAACTCGTCCCGGGCCAGGTCCGCCACGCCCTTGAAGCGCTGGCCCGATCCCGCAGGCCACTGCATGGGGGCGGCGTCCAGCGCCAGCTTGTCCTGGATGTCGTCCAGCAGTTCGGACGTCTCCATCGCCTCGCGGTCGAGCTTGTTGATGAAGGTCAGGATCGGGATGTCCCGCAGGCGGCAGACCTCGACCAGCTTCAGCGTGCGCGGCTCCACGCCCTTGGCGGCGTCCAGCACCATGATCGCGCTGTCGGCGGCGGTCAGGGTCCGGTAGGTGTCTTCGGAGAAGTCCTCGTGGCCGGGCGTGTCGAGCAGGTTGAACAGCAGCCCGCCATACTCATAGGTCATCACCGAGGCGCTCACCGAGATGCCGCGCTCGCGCTCGATCTTCATCCAGTCCGACTGGGTGCGGCGGTTCTCGCCGCGCGCGGCCACCTGCCCCGCCAGCCGGATCGCGCCCGCCGAGAGCAGGATGTTCTCGGTCAGCGTGGTCTTGCCCGCGTCAGGGTGGGAGATGATCGCGTAGGTCCGGCGCCGGGCCCATTCCGGGCCGGTGAAGGTCGAGCTCATGAAAAGGTCCCGTGATGTTCGCCACGGGACTAGCGAACGGGGGCCGCCCGCGCAAGCGCGAGGGGGTGTCAGGCCCGCATGCGTTCTGGCGCCTGGGACCAGACGGTCATGTTCACCGCATGGCTGGACAACCGGCCCATGGACTGCAGCTCGCGAAGCTGGTGCATGGCGACCAGCGAAACCGAGGCGAGCCGGATCTGCACGTCCATCGGCGTGCGCGCGCCCTCGGGCGACACCGCCAGCAGGGCGTTCGCGTCCTCGGTCTTCCACCCGATCAGGGCGGCCAGGAACAGCGCCTTGTCCGGATCGGTCCGGGCGACGTGCTGGTTCTCGAAGATCATCTCACGCAGCAGCTTGACCGACTTGCCGACGGTCAGCCTGTGCAGATCCTCAGGCGCGATGTCCGCGCGCGCGCCCAGCGCCGTGGTGCGCGGATCGCCCAGATCGAACACGACATCATTGAAAAGAAACAGCATGGCTGCGACTGCTCCGACCCATCAGGCGCCACATTACGCGGCTCCGGTTAAGACTTCTCAATCGGCTCGGTAAGGAAGTGTCGACCATCGCGGTCCTCGATCTCGACCACCCACAGGTCGGGATCGTCCTCCAGCCGGCGCGCCACGTAGCCCGCTGCGCGCTCAGGCTCAACCGGTCCCGGCCCCAGCGGTTCCATCCAGACCCGCGCGCCTTCGAAATCGCGCGCGCCCGCATACAGGCGGACCATGCCCACCATGTCGGACGCGCGCACGAGCACGCAGCCCGCGTCAGGGTCCCCGCGCTTCACGAGATAGAAGGCCGCGCCGCCCCCCTCGGCCCGCCAGCGCAGGGCGTCCACCCAGATTCGTGTTTTCAGTTCCGCGTCCATTGCCTTTTACGGCCCGCTCATTGCTTAATAAGTCGTTAAGAAATCAGGAGCGTTCCATGCTGGCACGGATCGGGCTCAAGGGCCTCGCCTTAATCGCCGCCCTCGCCTTCGCCCCCGCCGCCGCGTCAGAGGACGCGGTGGAAGCCTCCGGCCCGTCCGCCCGCTCCGAGGAGCGCAGCCTGTCCACGCTGGCCGCCTCCTCCCACGACCTCACCGCATCCTCGCCTGAAATCCGCATACCCTTCACCATCGCGCCCGGCGCCGATCCGCAGGGCGTCGAGCTGATCCTTTCGGCCACGCCCCGCGCCCCGCGCTCGGGCGGTCTCATCGAGGTCGCGGTCAACGGCGCCCAGCCGGTGGTCCTCGCCCCCCGCGCCGAACCGTTCGAGGCGCGCTTCGCGCTGTTCTCCGACCAGCTCCGCGCCGGAGAGAACGAGCTGGTGCTGCGTTTCGTGGACGAGGGCCGGGAGGGCTGGCGCGTCCTGCCCGCCCAGTCGCGCCTGCGCGTCAGCGCCGCCCCTGCCGCCCGTCCCGGCGATCTGGCCGCGTTCGAGGCCGAGCTCGCCGCCGAATACGCAGCCCCGCGCCGGGTCTTCATCGAGGCCGCGGGCGATCCGGGGCTGGAGGCCATGATCGCTCAGGGTCTCGCCCTGCGCATGGGCGCCATGCCGATCATCGTCGCCGATCCGGGTCTGGCCGAGATCACCGTCGCGGCCTCCGTCGCGGACATTCCCGCCTCGGCGCGGCTCGAAGAGGGCGGCAGGCTGGTCCTGTCCGCGCCCGACGCCACAGCGCTCGCCGGACTTACCCGCGCTTTCGCCTCCCGCCGCTTCGCCTCGGACGCCGCCGAAGAAAGCCTCGAAACCCTGCTCGACGGCCCAGCCCTGGCCCTGTTGCCCGAGACCGGCGCGGCCCGGGGTGACCGCCTCGCCGCGCTGGCGCTGGGCGGCGCGCCCTTCGGCGAGGCCCATGGCGCGGACGCCGCCGTCATCGTCACCGCCCACACCGCCGAGGATCGCGCCGCGGCCCTGTCCGTGCTCGCCCGCGCGGCCCTGGCGTCGGGCTCCGCCTGGACCCAGGCGTGGTTCGGGACCGAGGTCTCCGCCATCCCCGAAGGCCGTGACGCTCTGGCCATCGGCCCGCTGGCGGACATCGATCCCGCACTCACCCGTCACGCCCCGCCCGAAATGCGCGCCGCGGTCCGCGCCGCCGAGGCCCGCCTGCCCCGCCGTCCCAGCCGGTTCAGCACCGCCGCCCACGCCAGCGAGCCCGGCGCGCCCGCCCTGGCGGGCCTTGCCGCCGCCTGGCCGGGCGCCGACGGCCGGGCGATCGCTCTCATCTCCGCGCCAGAAGGCGCCGATTTCGCCCGCGCCGCGCGCCGTCTCGCCCATTCCAGCCTGTGGCTGGACCTCACCGGCTCGGCGGCGATGTGGGACGGGCGGGCGGTGGTCGCCTTCACCGCGGGCGGCGAGGCCCCCGCCGGCTTCAACCTGAGAGAGGCTTTCGGCGACCATGGCCGCCTGATCGCCCTGATCTTCTTCGCCCTGTCCGTGCTCCTGCTGCTGGGCGGCGCCGTAAACCGCCGGTCAACGCCCGCGCGCTAGCATGGGGGCATGTCGTCCCTCGCCGCCGCCTTCGCAGCCCTGACCCTCGCCGCCTCCGCCCAAGGCGATCCCTTCGCCATGCGCGTGGGCGCCGCGGCGCTGGACGACGCCTGCGGCGGTCTCAGCGCGGGCGAGCGCGCCGCGCTGGAGTCGGGACTGGCCCAGTCGCGCCGCGAGCATCTGCGCCGGGGCGTGGGCGGCAGCGATCTGATCGGCTGGGAGGCCCGCGTGCGCGACGACGCCGCCGCGATCCCGTGCGGCTCTGAACAGGCCGAAGCCGTCTTCGCGACCATCCGCACGGCCTACCGGGCCTGGCTGGCCCAGCCGGGGGCGGACTATCCCGGCCCGCGCCGGAGCTGGACCGTGGACCGCCTCGCAGGCGAGGACCGGCCCTGGAGCGTGCGGCAGGAGACGACGGACGCCCGCTTCGGCCTCGCGATGACGGGAAACCAGGCCACCGCGCTTCTGGCGGGCCGCTCCGACACCCCGCCCGCTTCGGCGGCGCTCGTCATCCGCGACACGGCGCGCGCGCCGCGCCCGGTGGACGCCACCGCAGGCGGGCTGCTGCCCCCGCCCGGCGGGGAGCCTCTGGCCGCCTGGGGTCCGCCCTCGGGGCGCGAGGCCCGCTGGTGGGCGAACGGGTCGCATCCGGGCTCGGCATCCGCCTACGCGCCCGAGGGCGAGGGCCGGGCCTATGCCTTCGCCTTCCCCGCCACCGCGCTCGAAGCGCTGGCCGAGCTTGAGCCGCGCGAGGCCGCGCGCATCGATCTTCACGCCCGCGACGGCACGCGCATCGGGTCTGTCTGGATGGAGGCCGGGCTGCTGCGCTCCGCTCTGGACTTCGCCTCTGCGGGCGAACCGGCGGCGTCGCGCTAGCTGTTCGAGGCTTTCTGGGCCTCGGCGTCGGGACGAGAGATCGTCTCGCCCGCGCTCTGGGCCATGCGGATCTGCTCGCGCACGCCCATGGCCGGGGTCAGGGGCTGAACCTCGCCGGTGCGGATCACGGGCATGCGGATGGTCACCGTGGTGCCCTCGCCCGGCGCGCTTTCAATCTGCATCGAACCGCCATGCATCCGAGCCAGCGCCGAGACCAGGCTCAGGCCCAGGCCCGTGCCGCGTTCGTCGCTCTCCTGGCCCGAGCGGGTCTGCAGGTAGGGCGTGCCCAGCCGTTCGATCTCGCCCGCGGAGATGCCCTGTCCGGTGTCGCCCACCGCGATGACCAGCTCACCGCCGTTCGCCCGCGCCAGAACCGCCACCACGCCGCCCTCGGGGGTGAACTTGATGGCGTTCGACAGCAGGTTCAGCAGGATCTGGCGCAGGGCCTTGCGGTCGGCCTCGACCTCCAGCGGCTCGTCGCCCAGATCGGTGCTCAGTGTCAGGCCCCGGTCCTCGGCGCGCAGGCGGACCAGCTTGGCCGTGGTCTCCGCCACGTCGCGCGCGTCGAAGCTCTCCACCGCCAGCTCATAGCGGTCGGCCTCGATCTTGGACATGTCCAGCACGTCCCCGATCAGGTCGAGCAGGTGCACTCCGCTTTCATGGATCAGATCGGCGTATTCGGCGTAGCGCGCGGGCATTGGCCCGAACAGGCGCTGCTTCATCAGGTCGGAGAAGCCGATGATGGCGTTGAGCGGCGTGCGCAGCTCATGGCTCATCGCGGCGAGGAATTCAGATTTGGACTGGCTGGCCATGACCGCTTCGTCGCGCTCGCGCTCCAGCCGGGCGATCTCCGCGTCATCGCGGGGCGCGGATGCGCCCGCGGCATAGTCCGCCACGTAATCGCGCGCCGCCGCGGCCTCGGCCGCCGAGCTCTCCGCCGCGCTGCGGAAGGCGATGGCCAGCGCGAAGGCCGACGCGGCCATGTGCAGCGCCGCGGCCGCCGACAGGGCCAGCCCGGCTTCGGCCGCGCCGCCCGGCGCCACGCCCGGCCCGGCCAGCGAGAACACCACCAGCACCACCGCCGCGATCAGGTTGGCGAAGGCCGACAGCCCCGCCGTCTTCAGCGCCCCGCAGGCCGCCAGGGCCAGAGGCCCGGCGAAGAACACCGCCAGCGCCAGCGACAGCACTGATCCGGTCATCCCCGCCGCGGCCAGACCCGGCGCGGCCCAGGCCAGAGCGAGCGCCAGCCGCGCGCCCGCGGACGCCTCGGCGCGATCCGCCAGCACCAGACCCAGCACGCCGGGCAGCAGCACAGCCGCCCACACCACGGCCATGACGGGCGAGGCAGGCGTGAAGAAGAGATGACACGCAAGCCCCGCCGCCGCGGCCAGTCCCAGCCACGCGCCATGCAGCGCCCGCGCCCCGAAAGGCGCGAATACAGAGGCCGGAGCGGACGAAATCTGCGTCATGCGAGGTTCCCGAATCGGACGCCATGCGTCACCCGCACGGTCCTCCCGCGCCGTTAACAACTTCTGAATCGGCTTGGTGCCCGTCCCGCGCCGTCCCGGCAGCTCAGGTGAAAGGGTTGCCGCGGCATTAACCAAAGGTGAAGCTGTGTGACGCAATTTGGGTGCCTTGGAGCTGGCGCCGATTGCAGGCATCATCGCTCGCACGCAACGCCCTGTCTGGAGAGATGGAATGACGTTAGCCACCTGGTTGATCGCTGCGGCGCTCGCGGCAGGCGCTCAGGGCGCCCCTGACGGATCGGACACTGCCGAGGCCGCGCCCCAACCCACGCTGAGCCTTCAGGCTCCCGTGGCCGATCCCCGTCAGGCGGGCCTTCTCAGCCGCGCGGGCACCTATGCCGCCTTCCATGAGGACGTGGACGCCGCCGCCCGCCGCCCCCTGCTGTCGGGCGTGGATCTCGACGACACCATGGACGCTCTGGCCGCCTACTACAGCGACGACCGGCTGGTGGACGCCCAGATCGCCTATGCCGCGCTGATCGCGGCCCAGCATCCCGAATACATCGACGCGGTGCGCTCGGTGGCGGACTATTACGGCGCGGACGCGGTGGGCCGCGGCATCATCAACGATCCGCTTTACATCACCGGCTTCATGGGCACCCAGGAAGCCTCTGCCAGCGTGGTCAACGCCATCTCCACCGACGTGCGCCAGATTCACGAGGTCGGAAACCGCTATCGCCAGGCCTCCTACGACCTTCAGGCCGAAGCCTGGGCTCAGGCCCGCGCCCGCGACCGGGCCGAGCGGCTGACCTCAATCGAGACCGCCTCCTCGCGCGTGACGGTCCAGTTCCAGTCTGAGCGCCCCACCGGCGCGATCACCGCGCGCAACGGCTCGCTGGCCTCCGCCTCGGCGCTCTACACGGGCAACGCGCCGTCCTCCGCGCCTCTGCCAGATCTGGCCCTGACGGTGGGCGAGGCCGCGCTGCAGCCCGACGAGCGGCGCACCAGCCGCATCCTGTCGGTCGCGGCCCTGAACGCGATCCATTCGGGCGACATGGACGTGATGGACGCCCTGCTCAACGAGCCCACCGTGCAGCGCTGCATCAACTGGGCGCGGCTGGACCTGAACCAGTGCGTCGCGGCGGGCCACTTCAAGTATGAAGACGCCTACTGCATCGCCGAGCATGCCCTGCTGGACGTGGCCCGTTGCCTGACCGCGGCCCAGCCCGCCATGTCGAACTAGGCTTTCCGCCTTTCCGGCTCCCCGGTTCTCTGGCGCGTCTCCCATGCGGGGGCGCTCCAGGCCGGGGCGCTTGATGCCGCCAGCGGCCCGCGGCCCAGCACATGGTCCGCGCCCTTCTCTCCGATCATGATCGTGGGCGCGTTGATGTTGCCGTTGGTCAGCGTCGGCATGATCGAGGAATCGATCACCCGCAGTCCCTCCACCCCATGCACCCGGCATTCAGGGTCGACCACCGCCATGGCGTCGGTCCCCATCCGGCACGTGCCCGCGGGGTGGTAGGCCGTCTCTGACTTCTCCGCCACGAAGGCGTCGATCTCGTCGTCGGTGCGCACGTCCTCGCCGGGCATCACCTCCTCGCCCCGATAGGGGTCGAAGGCGGGCTGGGCGAAGATCTCCCGGGTCAGCCGCACCGCGTCGCGATAGGCCTGCCGGTCGCTCTCTTCGCTCAGATAATTGAACACCAGACGCGGATGCTCGCGCGGGTCCGACGATTTCAGCGTCACCGCGCCCCGGCTGGCGGGCTTGTTGTGGCCCACATGGGCCTGGAAGCCCGGTCCGTCCACCGCGCTCGACCCGTCATAGGCGATCGCCCCGGCCAGGAAGTGATACTGGATGTCGGGCCATTTCAGCCCGGCCTTAGAGCGGATATAGCCGTTGGATTCGAAATGGTTGGTCGCCCCCAGCCAGTCGCGGAAGAACAGCCAGCGCGCGCCGATAAGCGCCTGCCCGATCGGGTTCAGCCAGCCATTCAGGGTGATCTTCTGCGTGCAGCGGTGCTGGACCCAGACCTCCAGATGGTCCTGCAGGTTCTGGCCCACGCCGGGCAGGTCGTGGATCACCTCGATGCCGTGCTCGTTCAGGTGCGCGGCCGGGCCGATCCCCGACAGCATCAGCAGCTTGGGCGAGTTGAACGCGCTGGCCGACAGGATCACCTCCCTGCGCGCCTTCACGCGCCGGGTCTCGCCGCCCTTCTCGTACTGAACGCCCACGGCGCGCTTGCCCTCGAAAATCACTTTCGTGGTCAGGGCGTGCATCTCGATGTCGAGATTGTCCCGCTTGAGCGCCGGGGTCAGATAGGCCACCGCCGTCGAGCAGCGGATGCCGTCGCGCACGGTCATGTCCATGCGCGAGAAGCCTTCCTGACGCTCGCCGTTATAGTCCTCGCTGGTCCCGTAGCCCGCCTGCCGGCCCGCTTCGATGAAGGCCCGGTAGAGCGGGTTCTTCATCCCCCGCCCGTTGCAGACGCCCAGAGGCCCGTCCGCGCCACGATAATCATCCGCGCCATAGATGCAGTCCTCGGCGCGCTTGAAATAGGGGAGCACCGAGGCGTAGTCCCATCCGGCAGCGCCATGCTCGGCCCACTCGTCGAAATCGCCCGCGCAGCCGCGCACATAGACCAGCCCGTTGATCGAGGACGAGCCCCCGATCACCTTGCCGCGGGCATGATGGAGCTTGCGCCCCGCCACCCCCGGCTCGGCCTCGGCATGGAAGCCCCAGTCGAACTTCTCCTTGCCCATGGGAATGGAGAAGGCGGTGGGCATGCGGATGAAGATCGAATTGTCCTTACCGCCGTATTCGAGGACCAGAACCGTGTTCTTTCCGTCCTCGCTCAGCCGGTCGGCCAGCACGCTGCCCGCCGAACCGGCGCCCACCACGACATAGTCCGCCTCGCGATCCCAGGACTGTGTGCTCATTCTCCGCGCTCCTTGCTCGACGCGCCTTCAGTGTTCTCGTCCGGCATGGGTATCCGCCCGCCCTCGGCTTCGGCCTGGGCGTGCAGGAACTGCATGTGCCGTTCGAAGTGATCCAGGATGTCCTCGATGAGCTGGGCTTTGGTGTAGCCGGTCAGGTCATAGCCCTGGCTGCCCTCGAACAGATGGGCCTCCAGCCGGTAATAGGCCGAGCTCGCCGCCTGGGGCCGCCGCACGAAGGCGGGCATGGTGTACGCCACCGGCTGGACCTCGTAGGTGAAGTCCTGCCCGCCCTCGATGTCGACGTTCAGGCGGACCCACGGATCGTCGCCCGATGACTCTTCGATGGCGGCGGGGAAGCCGCGCTCCTTGAGCACTTCGGAGATGTCCTCCATCGCCGGGCGCGCGGTCTTTTCGAGGAATTTCAGCGCCTCGGACCGGCTGGGGAAGGTCGTCGCCCGCGCCAGACGCCGCCGCCAGCCGTCATGAGCAGGGCGGTCGCCGCCCATGCGGCCCGACAGATAACCCGACAGCGCGGCCTGGTGGGCGTCGGCCTTGCGGCCCTCCACCTGCAGGGCCTTGAACAGCCCGAACATCATCATGAACAGCACGATGGAGAAGGGCAGCCCCATCACAACGACCGCGCTCTGCAGCGCCTCCAGCCCCCCTGCGAACAGCAGGGCCAGGGTCAGAAGACCGATGATCGCGGCCCACATGATCCGCATCCATGCAGGCGCGTCCGAATTGGGATTGCGCAGTATGGAGGTGAAGTTCGACAGCACCAGAGAGCCGGAGTCCCCCGAGGTGATGAAGAACACGATGGCCAGCACCGTGATCGCCACCGTCGTGATCGCCGTCCAGGGCAGCTGCTCCATGAACAGGTAGATCGCCGACCCGGGGTCTTCGACCGCCGCAGTGCCGAACGCGTCCGCGCCGTCCCGGACCAGTTCGATGGCCGAATTGCCCATCACCGACATCCAGAACATCATGAAGACCAGCGGCAGGATCAGCGTGCCCGCCACGAACTCGCGGATGGTCCGGCCCCGCGAGATGCGCGCCAGGAACAGGCCCACGAAGGGACCCCACGCGATCCACCAGGCCCAGAAGAAGATGGTCCAGGCGTTCAGCCAGTCGTCAGGCCGGTCATGGGCGTAGGTCTCGAAGGACAGCGGCACGAAGCCCGACAGATAGTCGCCCGCATTGGTGACCAGCGCGTTCAGCAGGAAGGCGGTCTGCCCGGCGAACAGCACGAACAGCACCACCGCCAGAGCCAGCAGCATGTTGAACTCCGACAGCCGCCGGATGCCACGCTCCACGCCCGTGGCCGCCGAGATTGCCGCGAACACGACGATGACGGTGGCCAGCGCGGCCTGCGTCCACACGGTCTCGGGAACACCGAACATGTAGTCGAGGCCGAAATTGAGCTGGATGATCCCGATCCCGAGGCTGGTGGCGATCCCGAACACGGTGCCAAGCACCGCGGCGATGTCCACCACGTCGCCGATCGGGCCGTATATGCGCTTGCCGAAGATGGGGAAGAGCGCCGAGCGGATCGTCAGCGGCAGGCCGTGGCGGAAGCTGAAGAAGGCCAGCGTCATCCCCACCAGCGTATAGATGCCCCAGCCCGACAGACCCCAGTGCAGGAAGGTGTACTGAAGCGCGCGGCGCGCGTCCTCGACACCCTCGCCGCTGGCGCCGGGCGCGTCGAAGAACTGAGTGACCGGCTCGGAGACGCAGAAGAACAGAAGGTCGATGCCGATGCCGGCAGAGAACAGCATCGCCGCCCATGTCAGCGTGCCGAATTCAGGCCGTGAATGGTCCGGCCCCAGCCGGATCGAGCCGTATCGCGAGACCGCGATCACGATCACGAAGACCAGATAGGCCACCACCGCGATGAAGTAGAACCAGCCGAACGTGTCGGATATCCACGTCACCGCCGCGCCGATCGCCGCTTCGGCGGCGTCCGAGAACACCATCGCCCAGATCGCGAACGCCGCGATGCCGAAGGCGGAGATGCTGAAAACGACCGGGTTGATCCGGTCGCGCTGATCTTTCGTGTCCGTCTGGCTCATGGTCCCCTCCCTCAGAATCCGACTGAAACGCCGGCGACCAGCGCGCCGACATCGCCCGGCGCCGCCAGATCGGGGCGCACCCCGTCCGCGTCATGCCAGCGCAGATCGAACGTGAAGGCCTGCCAGGCCTTCGACACGCCGATGTCGTAATAGGTGAAGTCCTGGCCGGGCAGGCCCGGCTGGTCGTCGAACCACTGGCGGCCCAGCGTGCCGGACACCGAGAAATCATTCGGAAGCGCCCATTCGGCCGTGCCGTCGAACGACACCGAGGACACGCCGGGGAAGAAGTCGTCGCCGAAATAATCGTCCGAATAGCCCAGCCGCCCGGTCACCGTGACGTCCTGGAAGCCGTAGGACAGCGCGGCGTAGGCTTCCCAGTAATCCAGGCTCGCCTCCGCGCCGGGATACAGGAAGAAGGCCAGCCCCAGATCGATGTCGAAACCAGTCTCGCCCAGCGGCGCTGCAAAACCGAAATACGGCCCCGTCTCCAGCCAGTTGCCGTCTCCGCCCGCATCGGTGTTCGAGCCCCAGACGCCGACATAGACCCCGCTGGCGTGCGTCCAGCTCAGATCCCCCTGCAGGGCCGGATCGCCGCTGGTCTGGGAGATGCCGCGATACATGTACTGGCTGACGAGGCTGAGTTCGCCTGAAAGTTCGCCGCCGAGAAATTCCTGCGCTCCGGCTTGAGGCGCAGGAATCGCGGCCGCCATGACCAGTGCCGATGAAAGGATCGCGCGCTTCATGAACGCCTCTTTTCTTGATTTCACAGACCCGTTCCGGCGCAGGCACGGATGCAGGTTTCGTTACTGAAGATGTTCATTGGAACGTGCGGCGCCGTGATACGATCCGTCTTCGGCCACATTTCCGGCGCCTTTGCCGCGCCGGTCCCGCCATTCATCATTAACGGCGCATACACCATGACAGGGGAATCCGCTGGAACACCTGCCCGTGTGAGGCGTATTCAGAACGCTGGGGCCGTATGGGCCCTGCAATGGTGCAGCGACAATGATGTTCCTTCTGCGCGCCCTGTTCTGGATGGCCGTCGTCGCCATCTTCGTGCCGCCCGGATTCTCCGGGCTGGGAACGCTGTTCGCCGACGACGCGCGCGAGATCATCGCCCCTGCCGCCGAAACCGCCTCCGCCCGCGTGGAGACCGAAACGGCCCTGTTCTGCGACGGCGCGCCAGAGCTTTGCGAGACGTTGGACAACACCCGCGCGGTGGCGGGCCTGCTGGGCGGCGTGGCCGCTGTCGAAGCTGAAAACTGGCTGCATGCCCGGCTCGGCGCGCCCGCCTCTGAGGCGCCCGCCGAAGACGGCGAGAGCTGACCCCGGCCTTGCCCCGCGGCCTCCGGGCCGCTACCTGACGGCCATGACCGTTCAGAACGATATCGACGCCCTCGTGGATGAATTCGATCTGCTCGACGACTGGGAGCAGCGCTACCGTCATCTCATCGATCTGGGCCAGGAGATGGATCCCCTGCCCGAGGCCGAGAAGACCGAGGCCAGCAAGGTGAAGGGCTGCGTCAGCCAGGTCTGGCTGGTGATGGACCGCGAGGGCGAGGCGCTCGTCATCCGCGGCGACAGCGACGCCCACATCGTCAAGGGGTTGGTCGCCCTGCTCGTCCGGCTCTACTCGGGCCGCAGCCCCGGCGAGATCACCGCCATCGACCCCCGCGCCGTGCTCTCGCGCATCGGTCTGGCCGAACACCTTTCACCCCAACGCTCCAACGGCCTGTCCTCCATGGTCGCCCGCATCCGCGAGGAAGCCGCCCAGGCGGCCTAGAACGGGTCAGCCACTCTGCCGGGCGTCTTCATCCGGTAATGGATCGCCAGCCGCTCCAGCGCGAGCCTGAGCGCGTGCATGCCGCTGCGCTCGGGCCAGCCCAGTTCCCGCTCCGCCGCGCCCATGCCTGTCTCGCGCAGGCAGACATTGACCAGCAGGCGATCCAGCCCCGGCCCCGCCGCGGCCAGCGCGTCCATCACGCGGGTTCGCGCGTCCGCCATCCTGTCAGGGACCGCAGCCGGGTCGCGCGGGCCCCGCCCCGTCCGGCCCATGGGCGGACGCGTCCAGTCGCTCGTCACCGGGCTTCTGAGCGCCGAGGCGTCGTAATCGGCACGCAGCTTTTCGCCCGCCGCCGCATGGACCGGCTCGATCAGGGCGGGCCGTCCCGCAGCGGGCTTCGCATATCGCGCCAGCGGGGACTGGGAGAGGTTCGCGGCCAGCTCCCGGATCACCCCGTCCGGGTCGATGACCGGCTTCACGCCGATCTCGTCATGCTGCTCGGAAAACTCCCGCTCCGGCGCCGCGCGTTCACGCCTCAGGCGCGCCCGCCCCGCTTCGGTGATGACGATCCCCGCCGCGCCCGGCTCGACCAGCCCCGAACTCAAAGCATCCGCGACCTGACGCGGGCTGGCGATGGCGAAGGGCCTGCGCCGCCGGTCCGGCCCGTCATAGACCCCGTGCCCCGCCCGGCCCGCGGGCAGCGGCGCGAGAAACCGTCCCGGCTTGTCCAGCCGGACGAGCCAGCTCAGCTCCGCGCGCGCCGTCATGCCCGCCCTCCGGTCTCCACGGGGTCGGGCGCGGTCTTCAGACAGGCCTCCAGAAGGTCCAGACGAGCGTCGAAGTCCGGGTCATCGCGCCGATCCTCGACCCTGTGACAGGCGTGGGCCGCCGTCGAACGGTCCCGCCCGAAGGCCTGGGCCACCCGCGCCATGGGCAGACCGAAGGCCACATGCGCCAGATACATCGACACGTGCCGCGCCAGCGAAGCCTCAGCCGAGCGCCGCGTCGCCGACACCACCTCCTCAAGCTCCACCCCGAAGGCATAGGCCGTCACCTGGCTGGCCAGCCTCACCCGCGCCCTGTCCGCCTGCGTCCTGTCGTTCCACTCTCCGCCCACGATCCAATCCTCCATTCGTGCGTCTCCGACCCCTAGAATAGGATCACGGGCACCGTATGAGGATAATATTCCTACTTCAGGATCGCAACGTTAAGGCCAGGAAGGCGGCAACCGGAGAGCGCTGGCCTGTCTGAAGGGGGATAGCGTCAGAGCGAAAGGCGGAAAGACCAGTCCCAATAGCGCAGCACGGTCTGCGCCTTGTCCACCGACAGCGTGTCGAACACGAGCTGTCCGTGCTCGACGGCGATGGGGCTCGCATCCCGGCCCGGCAGCCCCATCAGCATGTGGTAATGCTGGCGGCTCATGCCCGTCGCCTTGGTCATCACCGCCAGAGGCTCGCCGCCGAAATCGTCCAGCATCCGCTCCAGCAGCCCCGGCTGGATCTGCGCCAGGCGGCAGATTTCGTCGGCGAGCGCATGGGTCACGCCGCGACGGGACGCGGTCTCCACCGCGCCCTCCAGCCCGCCATAGACCGAACCGTCATTGGCGGCCCGGTCGCGCTGGCGCCGGTCAATATAGGCCAGCACCCGGCCGGTCATCTCGTCGGGCTCGGCCTCCTGCGCGGCCATGGGGAACACATCCGCGGCCGCGTCCTGCAGCACCGCCCGCGCCACCGCGAACCGGTCGAGGATCTGCTTACGCTCCATGTGCCCGCAGTCCCAGAACAGCGCGAAGGCCTGCGCGGGGCGCAGCTCGAAGCGACGGATCAGCAGCCGCGCGATCTCGGGGTTCTCCGCCGCGACCTGCATCAGCCGGTCCATGGTCTGGGGCGCCAGCAGCGCGCCTTCATTGCGCAGCAGCGCCATCAGCACGGGCTCGTCGCCCATCGCCACCAGCGCCGCGGTGACGGTCTCGCTGACCGCCTCGCGACGCGCCAGCGACAGCCGGTGCGCCACCGTGCCCTTGCGGGCGACCTCCATCCGGTCGAAATCGGTCAGGGCGTCCGAGCGCTCCAAGATCGGCTTGGCGATCTCGTACTCGTCGCAGGCCAGCCGCCGCAGCAGCGCGGCGGGCGCGTCCGCCTGCTGGGCCAGCCGCATCGCCACCTTCCGGCGCAGGCCCGGCTCGGCGGTGCGTAGCAGTTCTTCAAGCACGTCCGCGGTGATCCAGCGTTCGGCGGGGGCCACCTGGCTGGCGGGCAGGCACACGATGTCGGCCAGCCGGCGGGTCAGCAGATCGCGCGCGCTTCTCGCCTGCGGGGCGGGCGGGCTGTCGTTTGCGGCGGCGTCGGCCATGGCGCGGTCCCGTCGGTGTGGATCAGATCACGGCCCACCATGGCGTGCCCTGCGTTAAGGAAAGGTGGGCGCCGCGCCCGGGTCCGCCCTATATCTCTCTGCCAGCCGCCCCGGAGCCCGTCATGCCTCGCCTGTCCGCCGACCAGATCGCCACTCTCCGCCGGGACCTGCCCGAGGACGTGGAGGCCGTCGCCTTCCACGAAGGCACCGAGCGCCCCGGCTCCAGCCCCCTGAACGCGGAAAAACGCGCGGGCGTGTATCACTGCGCGGTCTGCGACGCCCCCCTGTTCGCGTCCGAAACCAAATACGAATCCGGGTCGGGCTGGCCCAGCTTCTACGCGCCCGTCGCCGACGACGCCTTCGAAACCAAGACCGATTTCCACCTTCTGGTCCCGCGCACCGAGTTTCACTGCGCCAATTGCGGCGCCCATGGCGGCCATGTCTTCCCCGACGGGCCGCCGCCCACGGGCCGTCGCTGGTGCGCGAACGGCACGGTCCTGCGCTTCAAGCCCGCCTGAACGCCTTCATGCCGCATTAACCGACCCGGCCCAGCCTTGACCGCTCATGGGCGGGAGCGAGGACGGCATGACGCAGGCCGTGGTGGTCGGAGCGGGACTGAAGGGCATCGCCGCGGCGCGCGCGCTGGCCCTTGAAGGCTGCCAGACCATCCTCGTCGACCCCGCCCCCCGGCTGGGCGGCGTGTACGCGACCATCCCCTGGGAGGGCTTCAGCCTAGACATCGGCCGCCACATCTTCCCCGGCGGCGTGCCCGCCACCGCCGTCCTGCAGGATCTCGCCGGCGCCCCCTTCCGCGAAGTCCGGCCCCGCGCCGCCTCGATCAGCTTCGGCTGCCGCACGCTTGACAGCGAACTGCCCGACTTCACCCACCTGGACGACGACGCCCGCGGCGCCCTGCTCGCCGACGTTCTCGACCATGCCGTCCGGGCCGGACCGGAAGCCGCCGCCCCGCCCTGCCCGCACCTGACCATGGCCGCCCAGCTCGAACACCGTTTCGGCGCCCGGGCCGCCGCCGCGCTGGCGCCGATGGCGGCGAAGATCCTTCAGGCAGATCCGGCGGAGATCAGCGGGCTGGGGCTGCTGCCCGCCCCCTTCACGCGCCTGCGGCTGGCCGACGACGAGACCACCGCCGCGCTCAAGCGGGTCCCCGCCTTCGACCGCGTGCTCCAGCAGATCAACCTCACCGGCTCGCCCTCGTCCGACCCCGCCCCCGCCCGCCATCTCTATCCCGCCTCGGGCGGCATGGGCGGCTTCGCCAGCGCCTGCGCCAAGCGGCTGGAGGAACTGGGCGTGGCGCTGGAGCTGGGCCGCACGGTCCGCGCCCTGTCGCCAGGCGCCCGGGGCGGCCATCTGGTGCTGCTGGACGACGGACGCAGCCTGAGCCCCGACATCGTGGTCTGGACCTCCGGCGCGCCCGCGCTGGCCGGTCTGATGGGCCTCGACCCCGCGCCCATCGAGGCGGAGGCCCGGCCTGCGCCGATAGTGCTGTATTATTTCGACATTCCCGCCCAGGCCGCCACGGGCCTGAACTGGGTGTGGGACTTCGATCCCGATCACCTCGCCTTCCGCATCTCCGTGCCCAGCCTGATCGACCCCGCCAACGCGCCCGATGGCAGGCACTATGTCTGCGCGGAAGTTCCCGTGCCGCTGGACGGCCCGGTCTTCGCCGATCCCGCCGCCCATGCGCAGACCGTATGGGCCGAAGTCCACGCCGCAGGGATCGCCGCAGGACCGATGCCCGAGCGGTTCAGAACGATGAAGACCCCGGTGGCCTACCGCTCCTGCACCCCGGCATGGCGGGAGGCGCTCGTGCCGCTGCAAGAGCGCCTCGCCCGGCATGAAGGCCTTGAGATGACCGACGAGTTTCTGTTCGGCGCCGCGCCCAGCGTGCAGGAGGCCGCCCGTGCCGTCTCCACGGCTCTGGACGGCCCTTCCGCGGCCCGGCTCGCGGGCTGAGCCGCCTGTATTCCTTGTAATGAATGGTTTTCGCTCTGGACCCCGGCGGCGTGCGGCGGGAAACTGGTCCCTTGGCTGATGCACGCCGCCTGAGCGCAGCCTTGCGCCTTGCGCGGCGGGATGAGGGGATGCACATGAACACGCTGAATGGCCGGGGCCTGCGCCCGGCGCTGCTGGGCGCTGCGGGCTTCGCCGCGCTGATGATCGCCGCCTGCGGGGAGCCGGCCGCCGAACCTGCCGCCGAGTCCCCCGCTGAGCCCCGGAATGAAGAGACCGCCGCCTCCATGGATGACCAGTCCGCCGCCACCGCCGCCGCGCCCCAGACCGATGCGGAGAACACGCTGATCGCCCGCGCGCTCGAGATCGAGCCCCCGGTGTCCGAACAGCGCCCCGTCGACATCGAGCAGGTGGGCCGCACTCGCACCGACGAATACCAGTGGCTCAAGGACGACCGCTGGCAGGAGGTCATGCGCGACACCTCCATCCTGGACGCGGATATCCGCGCCCATCTGGAAGCCGAAAACGCCTATTACGAAGCGGTGATGGCCCCTACCGAGGCGCTGCAGGAGACGCTTTATTCGGAGATGCGCGGCCGCATCAAGGAAGACGACTCCTCGGTTCCGTCCCGCGACGGCGAGTTCTTCTACTACATGCGCTATCGCGAGGGCGGCCAGTATCCGGTCTTCGCCCGTCGCCCCACAGGCGATGATGGCCTGATCTCGGGCGAAGAGCAGATCATTCTAGACGGCGACGCCGAGGCCGAGGGTTTGGAATACTACAATCTGCGCGCGGTCGAGCACTCGCCCGACCACCGCTATCTCGCTTATGCCGTCGACACCAACGGCTCGGAAATGTACGAGGTCCGCGTCCGCGATCTCGACACCGGCGAGGACGTGGCCACCATCACCGAGGAGGGCTACGGCTCCATCGTGTGGGCCAACGACGCCTCCACCCTGTACTGGGTCTGGCGCGACGAGAACAGCCGCCCCCGCCGCCTCTACCGGCAGGCCTTCGACTCCGACGAGGCCGAGCTGGTCTATGAGGAGACCGATCCGGGCTTCTTCATGGGCGTGGGCAAGACTGACGGCGACACCTGGATCGTGCTGAGCACGTCGGCCCACACCACCAGCGAGATCCGCCTGTTCGACGCGAACGACCCCGCCGCCGAGCCGATTCTGGTGGCCGAGCGCGAGACGGACGTGGAATACGACGTCACCGAAGCGGGCGGCCGCATCTTCATCCGCACCAATCTCGACGGCGCGGTGGACTTCAAGCTGATGAGCGCCCCGCTGGACGACCCGCGCCGGGAGAACTGGGAGGAGTTCGCCCCTCACCGCCCCGGCACGCTGATGAACCGGGTGCTGGGCTTCGAGAACTGGCTGGTCCGGCTCGAAAGCACCAACGCCCTGCCACGCATCGTGATCCAGAACCTGGAGAGCGGCGAGGATCACGAGATCGGCTTCGAGGAGGAGGCCTACTCACTGGGCGTCAGCGGCGGTTACGAATACGCCACCGACTCCCTGCGCTTCACCTATTCCAGCCCCTCCACGCCCAGCCAGACCTGGCAGTACGACATGACCAGCCGCGAGCGGGAGCTCCTGAAGGAACAGGAAATCCCCTCCGGCCATGACGCCGAGAACTATGTGGTCGAGCGGATCAGCGTCGCCGCCCGCGACGGCGCCCAGGTGCCGGTGACCATCCTGCGCCACCGCGACACCCCGGTGGACGGCTCCGCCCCGCTCCTGCTCTACGGCTACGGCTCGTACGGCATCTCGATGCCCGCCAGCTTCTCCACCTCGCGCCTGTCGCTGGTGGACCGGGGCATGATCTATGCCATCGCCCATATCCGCGGCGGCATGGACAAGGGCTATCAGTGGTATCTGGACGGCAAGCTCGACCAGAAGACCAACACCTTCAACGACTTCGTCGACGCCGGCCGCGCGCTTGTCGATCAGGGCTACACATCCGAAGGGCGCATCGTGTCCCACGGCGGCTCGGCGGGCGGCCTGCTGGTCGGGGCGGCCATGAACCAGGACCCGGCTCTGTTCGCAGGCGTGATCGGGGACGTGCCCTTCGTGGACGTGCTCAACACCATGAGCGACGAGAGCCTGCCCCTGACCCCGCCCGAATGGCCTGAATGGGGCAACCCGCTGACCGACGAGGCGGCCTACGACTATATCCTGTCCTACAGCCCCTACGACCAGATCAGCGAACAGGACTATCCCCACCTGCTCGCCACGGGCGGCCTGACCGACCCGCGGGTGACCTACTGGGAGCCGGCCAAATGGGTGGCGCGCCTGCGCGACCATCGCACGGACGACGGTCTGACCCTGCTTCGCACCAATATGGGCGCGGGTCATGGCGGCGCCTCAGGACGCTTCGACTCCCTGCGCGAGCTGGCCCAGAACTACGCCTTCGCCCTCATGGCGGTGGGCCTGGCCGACGCGGAGGCGGACGCCTCCGAACCGGCGGACACCCCCGCGCCGTAAGCGGCGTACATCGTGAAACGGCCTGCCGGCGGCGCTCACACGAGCGCCGCCGGTTCGCGTTCAGGCGTCAGTCCAGCGTGAAGACAATCTCCGTGGTCACCCCTGACGCCGCCACGCTGTGCGGGGCGAGCGCGGGGTCGGCCTCATGCCGCCAGCGGGCCACCGCCGCGGTGGCCGCCCGCGCGAAGCCCGCGCTGTCGCAGGCCAGCGCCTGGATGTTCGCGGTCGCGCCCGATCCCAGCACGTCGTACCGGACCGTGCAGCGCCCCTCGATGCCCATGGAAAGCTGCCGCGGCGGATAGGTCGGGGCGGCGCGGAACACGACGGCGCCGCTCTGAGGCGTGATGGATGGACGCATGTCCCCCAGAAGCGTCACGGGGCCCAGCCGCACCGGTCCCGTCTCGATCCGGCCCGGCCCCTCCACCGGACCGGCACGGTCGATCTCAAGCCTGACGGTTGGCGGAGGCTCCACCGCCTCAGGCAGCACCGGGTCCCGCGGGCCTCTGACCGGATCGATGTCCTCGACCGGCTTGGCCAAGAATATCTCGATGACCTCACGCGGTTCGGGAAGGACGGGCGCATCCGTCCGCGCCAGCACCGTCATCAGCAGGAAGAGCAGAATCGTCAGCCCCGCCGCAGCGGGGCTCCACATTGAAAAGCGCGCGAGATCGTTCATGGCCGGACCTTCCTTCACGGAAAGAAGCCGCCCCCGCGGCCCGCCGCAAAGGCTGCCTCAGGTTGAACATGAACACAGCGTAATGTTTTGATCAGGGCGAAAATGGGGCGATCCGTCCAACGGCGTTGAAAATCCCGCTCGCTCCCGCCCCAGACGAGAAAACCCCGGCACAGGGCCGGGGTTTTCAGTCGCGCCGTCAAAGCGGCGTGTCAGGTGTCGGCATCCGCCGGCTCGTCCTCGGGATCGAGACCCGCCTCCTCGGCCTCGCCGCGGGCGAGCTGCTGGAGACGCGCCTGGGCCTGCTCGTCGGTCCAGCCGACCTCGCGATACTGCTGGCCATACTGGTTGAAGTAACCGCGGCAGCGCTCAGGGATCGAGATCCGCACCCGGCCCTGATCGTCCGCTTCACCCACGATGGTCGCGATGCGCCGCTCGCCTTCCGCGGTCAGGCGGCATTCGTCGATCAGCACCTGCTCGCGCTGACGGACCCGGCGGGCCTCGCCTTCGATCTGGCCTTCCACGAACTGGATCCAGCCATTGGCCTGAGTGCGCGACTGCGGAATCCGTGCGCCCTCGCGGAACGCCTGCAGCGCGCCGTCCAGATTGCCTTCGTTGAACCGCACCGTGCCCAGCAGGACCCAGGCTTCGCCAGGCTGGTTCAGACCGCCGCGGCTCAGCGCCTGCTCGAACGCGCGCTCGGCGTTCTCGAAGTCGTTGAGCTGGTAGTAGGCCTCGGCGAGCTGGAGCGAAGTCGTGCCATCGCCGGCCTGCTGCGCGATCTGGCGCAGAACCGGGATGGCCCGCTCGAACTCGGCGGCCTGCCGCCACATGTTCGACAGCGTCCGCAGATTCTCCATGTTCCGCGCGATGCGGCCCGCATTCATTTCACGCTCGAGAATGGTGGCGCCGCGATAAGGATTTTCGAAATAGCTGTAGTACTGGACCAGACGAACGAGCTCGGATTCTTCACGGAACATGCCGTTCAGATACATGAGCTTGTTGGCTTCGAAGGCCAACTGATCCTGCTCAGTCCTCGCCAGCAAGCTTGCAAGGTTCTGCCAGCCGGGGCGGCCGCCCGGAAAGGCGTTGACCTGCTCGCGCGTGACACGAAGCTGGTCGCTGGGCCGGTCGAGCTCGTTGTAATAGACCAGCATCAGCTGGTAGTCGCTCTCCGCCTTGTTTTCCGCGCGTTCGTACCAGCGCTCAGCCCACTGCAAGCCATCGCTCCAGCGCTCGGCCACGGCATAGCCTTGAGCCAGAAGCCGCGCCAGATTGGTGTTGATTTCCGCGCCTTCACTGATCGCCGTCTCAAGTTCACGGAGCCCTTCGTCGATGCGATCGGTCGCGATGAGAAGCTGGCCGATATTGACCCGGAGCGCCGTGCGCTCCTCCCGCTCCATCACGTTGGGTCCAGCATCAAGAGCCGCACGGAAAGCGTTGATCGCTTCAGGCATGTTGTCGAGCTCGAAGAAGATCGAGCCTCGCACACGCTGGATCATCGAACGCTCGTAAGGGGTGGGATCCATCCCCAGCGCCCGGTTGAGGGTTTCCATCGCCTGCTGGAACTGTTCGTTGTCATTCTGCTCCAGCGCACGCTGGAAGACCTCGCCGACCCGGGCGGAGAAGGTGCGGTTCTCCTGCTGCTCCTCGCTGTCTTGATTCCGGTTCTGCCCCGAACGCTGGGCTTCGGCGGCGGGAAGCGCGGTGAAGGCGAGCGCGGCCACCAGGGCGAATGCGCTGGCGCCGCGAGCGAGAGGGCCGAAGCCGACTTGGAAGGGGCGGATCATGTCAATGCTCCTGAGATCGCCGGGCGGGCGGACCCGCCCGGCTGCTCATAGGTTAGTTGTCGAGCTGGAAGTTGAATGAGCTCACGACGCCACGACGCCATTGAGCCACGCCATCCTCGACTCGCGGCTCGTAACGCCAGCGTTCGACCGCACGGATTGTGTCGCGCTCGAAGATGGAGTTGGAGCACCGAGTGATCCGGATGTTGGTCGGGTTACCCTCAGGCGTCACGTCGAAGGTGAACTCGCACTCGCCCTCAAGCCCCCGCTCGGCGGCCCGCATCGGATATTGCGGCGGAATCCGCACCAGCGGCTGAGCGTCACGGTCGGAGACATCGAAGCTGACGTCTGCGCCCGAAAGCTGGGGCCGTTCGAACTCCGGGAGTCCGCCCACGACCGTCGACAGGCTCTCGGTCGGCTGGTCCGCCGCGGCCCGCTCGATCTGGGGCGGGGGAGGCGGAGGTTCAACCTGTTCGATTTCGTCCACGGTCACTTCGCGGATACGCGCCTGGACGTCTTCGACCTGCTCGTTGATGACGATCCGCAGATCTTCGCGCTCGTCAAAATTGAGTTCGGAGTCGTCGAAGATCAGAATCTGCATCAGCGTGAACAGCAGGAACGTGATCACCGCCGCGATCGGGATGCCGATGAGTAGCCTGATGAGACTGGCCATCGTCTTAGCCTCCTTCTAATCAGCGCTCGGTGGAGATGGTCACGTCAATGTCCATCTGCATGAGCAAATCCTGAACGTCGAGCACGGTTCCAATCGGAGCGCCCTGATCGCCTTGGATCATCGCCTCCGCACGCGGATTCTGCTGGCGGAGCTGTTCGATCACGTTCCGGACCTGGTTCATCTGGTAGACCTGACGGTCGATCCAGATTTCATCATTCGCGGTCACCGCGACCAGGATTGTCGGCCGTTCCCGCTGGTCGAGTTCAGCGTCGGGACGCTGAACATCGACACCGGGCTCCTTCACGAACACGGCTGTCACGATGAAGAAGATCAGGAGGATGAACACGACGTCCAGCATGGGCGTCATGTTCAGCTCGGTATCTTCATCATCCGGGGCCGCGCGGCTTTGTCGGCGCGCCATGTGAATCTCCTTGCCTCGGGCCTAGTCCGAACCCGATCGATTGATTGAGACCGGAATGCTGTTCTGGTTCATCTCGTCCCACAGCTGAACGATGATCCCGTGACGGGCCTGATCGTCCGGCTGCAGCAGAACCGCGGAGTTCGGCTGTTCGGCGCGGATGCGCGAAACGGCCGCCAGGACCCGGTCCGGAGTGGTGGATTCCTGATTGACGAAAACGTTCGAGTTGTCGTCGATCTGAACGAGGATCACCACGTTGTCCGTTTCGGGCGGCTCATCCGGCGTGGGCGGGGGTCGCATGTCGATCCCCTGCTCCTGCAGGAAGGTCGCGGTGACGATGAAGAAGATCAGCAGGATGAAAACGATGTCCAGCATCGGGGTCATGTTGACCTCGCCCTGGTCGTTCGGCTGCTTTTTGCGCCTTCTCATGGACATGGATCAATCCACCTCGAGTTCATCGGCCAGAACGTGCACGCGCTGTTTCGCCATGCGCTCGATCTGGTTGGAGAAGATCAGCCCCGAGAGCGCGGAGACCATGCCCGCCATGGTGGGAATGGTCGCCCGCGACACGCCGTCCGACATCGCCCGGGCATCGGACGATCCGGTCAGAGCCATCACGTCGAACACCCCGATCATGCCGGTCACCGTCCCCAGCAGACCCATCAGCGGAGCGAGCGCGACCAGGGTCTTGATCAGCTCCACGTTCTGGTCGGCCTTCAGCTTCACCTCGGAGATGAGCTGATCCCGGACGGCGTGGGCGTACCAGGAATGGTGGTCCTTGCGGTCCCCCCATTCCCGGATGGCGCGGTTGGCCACACCCTTGTGAGCGAAAGCGAAGTACGCCAGCCGCTCCAGGATGAACGCCCACATCACGAAGGTCAGCAGCATGATCCAGGTCAGGATCGGGCCACCTCTCTCGAGGAACTCCTGCAGGCTCTGAAATGCGTCGCCTAGCATAGGAAGCTTCCTTTCTTAGACGCCGCGCTCTTCAGCGTGACGCGCCACGATGCCGGCCGCCTGCTCTTCCAGGGTCTGCTGCGCGCCGCGCGCGAAGCTGGCCGCGAAGGAGTGGATGAACAGGAGCGGGATGGCGGCGATCAGGCCCATCACGGTGGTCACCAGGGCCTCGGAGATGCCGCCCGCCATGATCTGCGGGTCGCCGGTGCCGAACAGGGTGATCTGGGTGAAGGTCCGGATCATGCCCGTCACGGTGCCCAGCAGGCCCAGCAGAGGCGCGATGGCCGCCGAGAGCTTCAGGAAGCTGAGGCCGAACTCGAGTTTCGGAGTCTCCCGCAGGATCGCCTCGTCGAGCTTGAGCTCGATGGTCTCGACCGGACGGTCGCGCACTTCCTCGTAGGTGAGCATGATGCGGCCGAGCGGGTTGGACTTCGACGCGGTCGACTTGCGCTTCTGGCCGTTGATGGCCGCGCTGGTCATCAGCAGCATGATCAGGCGGATGATCCCGAACAGCGCCGCGAAAATCAGCAGGCCGAGGATGATCTTGGCGACGATGCCGCCCTGTTCGAAGCGCTCATACAGGTTCGGAACGCTGCGATAAATGCCCAGCAGGGTGCCGCGCGAGGGATCGATCGGACCGGCGACGATTTCGCCCGGCTCCGCACGGGCCAGACGGCCGGCGGCATCGGTCAGACGCGCCGGAGGCTGGCGATCGAGAACGGCCAGACGGAAGCCCGCCAGACGGTTCTCAGGCGAAGAGGAATAGGACACGAACTGGTTGCCGCCATGAGTGGTGAAGGCGGAGAACGGACCGACCCGGGTGACCGGAACAGGCTGACCTTCGTTCAGGCCCAGAACGCGGGTGTTGAACGTCACCACTTCGCGCTGACCCTGCATCTCGTCCAGCATGGCCTGCCAGATCTGGTCAAGACCCTGGCGCTCGGGGAGCGTGCGGCTCTCAGCCAGCTGACGCAGCGGCTCGTGACGTCCCGGACGCTGGGCCGAGACCAGAGAGGCCTCGATCAGCGACGCGAATTCGCCAGCTTTCTGACGGGCGAGGCCGAACACTTCGCCGAACGCGCCCTGCTCCTGGCGGAGCTGGTTGTCGAGCTGCTGGATGCGGGCGTTGTTCTGTTCGAACCGCTCTTGGTTCTGAGCCGCGGCCGCTTCCAGCTGATTGAGCTGAGCGCGGGCCTGGGAAACCAGGTTGTTCTGCTGCTGCTCGTTCGCACGGAACTCCTGCAGCCGACGCTGATTGTCAGCCTGGGCGTCCCGGGCGTCGGAACGCACGCGATCGAGAAGCTGGGAAATCGAATTGACAGGCGAGATCGCCGGAGCGGCCTGCGTCTGCTGGGCCGGGGCCTGCTCTTCAGCGGCGCCGTTCTCCTCGTCCTCCTGGGCCCACGCCCCGGCGGTGAGTGACGCGCCGAGCGAGACGGCCGCGACAATCTTCATGAACTTTTTCATCGCTATATTTCTCCGTCTCTGAGCGCTACTGGACGACCGGGCCAGGCAGCGGGGCCACGAACACTTCAGGCGTGGTCACTTCCTGGGCGATGCGCAGGGCGCGCTGGACGTTGTTGGCGTACTGGTTGGACAGCGGGCGCCACTCGAGATTGTCCGCAGTCATGATTTCCATCCGATCACGGATCATGCGGATCATCGCGATGCGGCCGAAGCGAAGGATGTCGGCCTGCTCGGGGGTGCCGTCCACATCCACTTCTTCGGTGTAGGTGGCGAGGCCGCGACCGTACGAGGATTCAATCTCGTAAGCGTTCAGGATCACGCGGTATTTCTCAGCCGGCGACACGTTCGCCTCGCCAAGGGTGCGCTCGAGATTGTCGAGCCGCGCGCGGCGCTGATCCGTCTGGAAAGGCAGGTCGCTCTCGATGAACTCCTCAAGACGGACATACATCTCGAGAAGCATGGGGGTCAGGTCGCGCTCGATGCCCGAAACGCGGTCGAGCTGAGCGGTGAGCTCCTCGATCTCGTTCTGCTGGGAGCGCAGGAACACCTGCTGCTGCTCGATGAAAATCCGCTGGTCCTCGGTCTGCTGACGCAGCGCGAGATACTGGCTCTCCAGGCTCGCGGTACGATCGGCGATGCCGTCGATCTGCTGCTGGGTCTGCGCGCCCTCTTGCGTGGATTGCTGGGCGGTCCGCAGCGCCTCGTCGAGCTGGGCGCTGGCAGCGCCCGCGGCCAGCGCCGCCATGGCGCCTGCCGCCAGCGACGTGCGGATCCATTTGGTGGTTTTCGACATCTCTCGCCTCACAGTAGCCGGCGCAGGTCATCCCGCGCGCTTCGGTTACTCTCAATGTTAGTCGACGTCGGCCGACATGGCCTCAGCCCCAAATAAACTTCGCGCGCGGGCCAGACGCCTAAGCGTCGCGACCGCACGGCCTCACACATCGGGACAGGGGGTGTTATGGTCGTTATTCCCCGTCACCACCGCGGCGTTGATCGCCGTCTTGTCGTTCAGGTTTTCAGAGCGCTCTTCCGGCGTCTGTTCGGAACGCTAGCACCGGGCTGACGCGACGATCAACCGCGGATGCAGCGGCATGCGCACTAAACATGCAGCGACCTCAGGTGTCTAGCGACCGCGTTTGAAGGTTTCGAGACAAGCGCGGATCAGGCGCAACCGCCTTCTACGCCAGATTCATCATTGGCGAAGAACAGACGGACAGGCCCCATCGCAGGCCACCGATGACGCTTGTGTGAGATCGCGCGCCGCGACGCAGGGCCATATGGGCCGGGCGACATATTCTTTCGATCAGGGAGGATGGCTGGGGCGCCAGGATTCGAACCTGGGAATGGCGGTACCAAAAACCGCTGCCTTACCACTTGGCGACGCCCCAGCAGGGCCCGGCGTCTCGCGCCGAGGCCGCGGTAGATAGCCCGGTCTTTCCGCCGATGCAACGCCCTCCTGCAACGCGCCGCACAGGCTTTTTCAGCACATGCTCAAAGCCCCATCGGAGCGCTTGTGCGGCGAGCGGGGCTCCGATATAAGCCGCGGCTCGGTTCGGAGTATAGCTCAGCCTGGTAGAGCACCGTCTTCGGGAGGCGGGGGTCGCAAGTTCGAATCTTGCTACTCCGACCATCTTAATTCTCGGGCGTCCCGGCCCCGATGTTACTTCGCCTTCATACCGCACCGCCGCCCTCGACCGCGGATGGGCCGCGCACTAATGTCTCCGCGACGCGCGGACATGCGCGAATTCCTGCGAGGCGAAGTTTAATGAAACAGTTCTGGATCACCCTGTTCGGTTCGATACTGGGCGTGGTCATCGGCGCGATCCTGACGGGCGTGCTGTTCGTGGTCCTGATCGGGGCGCTGATCGCCTCGGCGGTGGACGGCGCGCGCAGCGAGGCGGCCTCGCGCATGCCCGCGGGCGACCTGGTGCTGGAGATCGACCTGCGCGCCCCGCGGCTGGACCAGCGCGGACGCAGCCCCTTCGCCTTCGCCGACCCGCTCTCGCTGACCGACATCGTGGCCACCCTGGAGCGCGCCTCGCGCGACGACCGGGTCAAGGGCCTGCTGGTGCGCGCCAACGAGTTCGGCATGGCGCCGGGCCAGGCCGAGGAGATGCGCGCCGCCTTCGCCCGCTTCTCCGAATCGGGCCGGTTCGTCATCGCCCACGCCCAGGGCTTCGAGGGCACGGGAATCACCAACTATTTCGCCGTCTCCGGCGCCGACGAGATCTGGCTGCAGGACACCGCCACCTTCTCGGCCACGGGCCTGGCCACCGAGACCCTGTTCCTGGGCGGCCTGTTCGAGCAGTTCGACGCGGTCCCTGAATTCCTGCAGTTCTACGAGTACAAGAACGCGGCCAACACCTACACCGAGCGCGACTTCACCGAGGCGCACCGCGAGGCCACCCTCTCCTACCTGACCTCCATCTTCGACACCGCCATCGCCGCCTCCGCCGAGAGCCGGGGCATGCAGGCCGCGCAGATGGAGAGCCTGATCACGTCCGGCCCCTACAACGCCGAGGCCGCCCTGGTGGCGGGCCTGGTGGACATGCTGGGCCAACCCGCCGCCGCGCGCATGGCCGCGCTGGAGCGCGCAGGCGACGGCTCCGGACTGGTGGAGATCGAGCAGTATCACCGTCAGCAGACCCAGGGCCCCGCCCGGCGCACGAACGACCCGGTCATCGCCATCGTCGGCGGACAGGGGCCCATCGTGACCGGTTCGGGCGATGCGGGCTTCGGCGGCGGCGAAATGATCGGCGGCGACTTTCTGGCCGACGCCATCGACGAGGCCGCGGACTCCGATTCGGTGCGCGCCATCGTCATGCGGATCGACAGCCCCGGCGGCTCGGCCATCGCCTCCGACCAGGTCTGGGACGCGGTGGTCCGCGCCCGGCAGGCCGGCAAGCCGGTCGTCGTTTCCATGGGCTCGGTCGCCGCTTCGGGCGGCTATTACGTCGCCGCGCCCGCCGACCTGATCGTGGCGAACGCCACCACCATCACGGGCTCCATCGGGGTGCTGGCGGGCAAGGTGGTGATTGCGGGCACGCTCGACCGGGTGGGCGTGAACATCGAACCCCTCGCGGTGGGCGGCGAGTACGTCACCGCCTATTCGGGCCAGCAGACCTGGACCGAGAGCCAGCGCGAGGCTTACACCGCGATGGCCGAAGGCATCTATGCGGACTTCACCGGCAAGGTCGCCGAAGGCCGCCAGCTTCCCCTCGATCAGGTTCAGGAGGTCGCCCGCGGGCGGGTCTGGACCGGCGCTCAGGCGCTCGAACTGGGACTGGTGGACAGGATCGGCGGCCTGCACGAGGCCATCGACGCGGCCCGCGAGCTGGCCGGCATCGAAACCGATCAGGCCGTGAGCCTGCGGACCTTCCCGCGTCAGCCCACCCCGCTGGAAGCCTTCCAGCGCCTGTTCGGCATCTCGGCGGAAGGGGCTCAGGCCGCCGCCCGTCTGGGCGTGCTGATGGACCTGCCCGAAATCGCCGCCGCCATCGAGGCGCGCCAGGAGGCCTCCCGGCCGGGCGTCCGCCTGCAGGCGGTCGACCCCCTGCCCCGGTAAACGGAGCCGGAACTGAACTGAAAAGGCCCGCCGGATCACCCGGCGGGCCTTTTTCATGGTTCAGATCGACATCGCCCCGAGCGCGAAGGCGATGCCCAGCCCGATCGACAGCATAATGAAATAGAGGAAGTCGAGGGTCAGGGTGCGGACCACCGAGCTGAACCGCCCGCGCCCGTAGGTCACCCGGTGGATGCGGTACAGATAGGCGTTCGAATAGATCAGCAGCCCCACGCTGACCCACCACCAGCCCACCACCATCGCCGCCAGCACGCCCAGCGACATGGCGAAGAACAGCGCCGCGTGGAAATGCAGCGACACGATCAGGTGGTCGAAGAAGAAGAACCGCCGCCGCCACAGATAGGTCATCGCCAGCAGCAGGGCGTAGATCGGCAGCATCACGAACATGAGCCGGGGTATCCAGCGGCGTGTCTCCGCGGCCAGCCGGTCGCGGTTGTCCACCACCCGCGCCAGCCGGTCGGCGCCCTCGTCCCCGCGGGCCTGCCCCTCGCGGATGGCCTCCATCGCCTGAGGCGGCAGCACACGCTCCAGCGTGTCGTCCTCCGCCTCGGATCCGGTCTCCGCCCTTCCCTCCTCGCGCGCGCCTCCGAACGCTTCGCGGAAGGACTGATCGGCCAGATCAAGCCCCTCCATCGCTTCGCGGTAATCCTGCTCGCTCATGGAGCCGGCTTCATAGGCGCGCTCGACCTGCGCGCGGGCGCTGTCGGTGTTCGGCGCGCCGGAGACCCGGAAGCCCACTCCCTGCCCCATCGCCAGCGGCAGCAGCACGAAGAAGACAAGAGACGCCAGAACGTAGAGGCGGAAAGGCGGAATGAAGCGCGCGCGCCTGCCGTCGAGATAGTCGCGCGACACCCGGCCCGGACGGAGCATCAGGGCGGGCACGGTCCGCGCGACCCGGCCGTCCAGCGCGAACAGGGTCTCCAGACTTTCCCCGATCAGCGCCCAGAAGGGCCGCCGCAGGCTGCGTGCGCTCTGCCCGCAGGACTGGCAGAAATCGCCCGTCAGTGCCGCGCCGCAGTTCAGGCAGTGGCCGCGCTCGCCCGCAGGCGCGCCTTTTCCGGCCAGCCCCGCCGCCGCGTCCGCGCCGGCGTGCTCGATGGCGGCGTCTGCCGCCTCTCCCAGTTCGTCGCTCATCACCCCTCCCCTGAAAACGCCCCGGCGCGGGGCCGGGGCGTGTCAGTCATCAGGCGTCTTCAGGTTCGGGCGCGTCCGCGGTCCCGCCGTCTTCGGGCGCGGGACGCTCAACATCGGCCAGGCAGAGATAGCGCGTGCGGTTGATCTTGAGCTGGTTGTGCTCCCACCCGGTCACGTTCGGGTTCACCAGCGAGCGGTTCACCAGATAATAGCCGGGGATGTAGGGCATCTCGTCGAGCAGAAGCTGTTCGGCCTCGCTCAGGAGGCGCCCGCGTTCACCTGCGTCCGCTTCCAGATTGGCCTCGGCCACCAGACGGTCGAATTCTTCATTCGACCAGCGCGCATAGTTCATGGGGATGGACTGGGTCTCGCCCAGGAAGAGGAAGTTGTAGGCGTCGTTGTAGTCGGCGATCCAGCCGCCGTCCGCGGCGGTGAAGTCGCCCGCGCGCAGATTGTCGTAGTGGATCTGGGTGTCGCGCTGGGACACCGAGACCTGCACCCATGGCGCGATCTCCTGCCAGTCCTGCTGGATGACCGGCGCGACGCGGGGATGTTCGGCGGTGGCCCGGTGGACGTAATCGATCCGCAGCGGATTGGATGGCCCGTACCCGGCCTCCTCCAGCAGTTCGCGGGCGCGCTCTCGTCGGGTCTCGATGGACTCGTCGGCCCATTCGAGCCGCGCCGTGCCGGGATAATCGGTCACGCCGGGCGGCACGAAGGTGAAGGCGGGCTCTTCGCCCGCGCGCAGAATCTGGCTGGTGATGAACTCGCGGTTCAGCGCCATGCCGAGCGCCTGGCGCACGCGCACGTCGTCAAACGGCGGCTGGGTGGTGTTCAGCGGGTAATAGGTCAGCCCCAGATAGGGACCGACCTGGACGTAATCGGGCACCTCGCGGCGCAGGAAATCCAGATTCTGGCCGTTGAACTCCGGGTTCAGGTGAAGCTCGCCGTTGCGCACCCGGCGCTCGGCGGCGTTCGCGTCCACGGTGGGGTAGTAGAACACCTCGTCCACGCAGACATTGGCGTTGTCCCAGAAGCGCTCATTGCGCTCGACATGGACGAAATTGTTCGTGCGCCACTGGACCAGCGTGTAGGCGCCGTTGGTGACCATGTTGCCCGGCTGGATCCAGGCGTCGCCATAGACCTCCACCACGTGACGCGGCACCGGGAAGGAGGTGTAGTGCGCGAACAGGGTGGGCAGGAAGGGCGCAGGGTGGGCCAGCTCGACCACCAGGGTGCGGTCGTCCTCGGCCCGCACGCCCAGCTCCTCGGGCTCCATCTCGCCGCGGTTGACCTCGATGGCGTTGCGGATCGGGTAGAGCACCGAGGCGTACTGGGCCAGGGTCTCGGGGTTCATGATCCGGCGGAAGGCGAACTCGAAGTCATGGGCGGTGACCGGCTCGCCGTCCGACCAGTACGCCTCGCGCAGGGTGAAGGTCCAGGTCAGACCGTCCTCGCTGGTCTCCCAGCTTTCCGCCATGCCCGGAACCGTCTCGCCGTCGGCCGCCTCGGTGAACAGGCCGATGAACATGTCACCGATGATGTTGTTCTCCCACACCCCGTTCGCGCGGTGCGGATCCAGCGACAGCGGCTCGGCCAGATTGCCGCGGTGCAGCACCACAGCGTCGTCGTCGCGCGGAGCGCCGCAGGCGGTCAGCGCGAGGGCGCTGGCCCCGCATGCGAAAATCCCAGCCAAGCGCACAGCGTTCGTCATTCTCGTTCTCCCCGTTGATTGGAGGTGTTTTTCCGACGCCCGGACGCTCAGCGCAAGGGGCTGGTGTCTCTCCAGTCCGGTGTCACGGGCCCATGCCGGTCCGCCCGACCGCATCGACATGACCTTTCTTCTACCCGATAATCCGTGCTTTCAAAGGGAAAACCAAACGCCATGCCCCAGTCTGCGCTCCCCGTTTTCGCCGCCTTCGTCCTCGCCGCCGTGGGCGGCGCCGCCTCGGCCCAGACCCAGCCCCCGGCCGTGAGCGAGCTGATGGCGTGCCGGACGGTGGCCGACGCCAACGAGCGGGCGCGCTGTTTCGACGAGCGCGCGGCGGCGCTCGACCAGGCCCTGCAGGACGGAGCTCTCGTGGTGGTCGACGCCGCCGCCATCGCGGAGGCCGAACAGCGCAGCTTCGGCCTGCCGACCTTCAGCGCCTCCGCCATGCTGCCCTCGCTGAGCGTTCTGGGCTCAGGCGCGGCGGCGGCCACCGCAGCCGAGCTGGCCGAAGAGTCCGGTCCCGGCGTCGAGGTCTCCCGGCGCGCGGACGGCGAGGTGCAGGCGCTGACCGGCCTGCCGGTGACCCACGCCTATCATGCGCAGGACGGCAAGCTGATCGTGGTCCTGGAGAACGGACAGACCTGGCGGCAGACCGACACCCGCCGGATGCCGCTGCCCCGGCAGGGCGACATCATCACCGCCGAAATCCAGCGAGCCTCGATGGGCTCGTTCATGCTGCGGCTGAGCCATCACCATTACGCGATGCGCGCGCGCCGGGACAGCTAGCGCCCGCCCCGCGCGGCGTCAGCGGTCCTTGGGGTCGATGGCGTCGCGCAGGCCGTCGCCGATGAAGTTGAAGCAGAACAGCGTCAGCATCATCGTCGCGGCGGGGAAGATCAGCGTCCAGGGCGCGATCTCCATGTCCCGCGCGCCGTTGGCGATCAGATTGCCCAGCGAGGTCAGCGGCTCCTGCACGCCCAGCCCCAGGAAGCTCAGGAAGCTTTCCGCCAGGATCACCACCGGGATGGTCAGGGTGACGTAGACCACCACAGGGCCCAGCACGTTGGGGATGATATGCCGGCGGATGATCGAGAAGCGGCTCACGCCCGCGGCCTGGGCGGCCTCGACGAACTCCATGTTCTTCAGCGCGATGGTCTGGCCGCGCACGATGCGCGCCATGGTCAGCCACTCGACCGCGCCGATGGCGACGAAGATCAGGATGATGTTCCGCCCGAACACCACCATCAGGATGATCACGAAGAAGATGAAGGGCAGCGAGTAGAGCACGTCCACGACGCGCATCATGATCTGGTCGACCCGCCCGCCGATGAAACCCGCGGTCGCGCCCCAGATCACGCCGATCACCAGCGACACCGCCGTGGCGACCACGCCGACCATCAGCGACATCCTGAGGCCCACCATGGTGCGCGCGAACAGGTCGCGGCCCTGGGCGTCGGTGCCGAATATGTGCAGATCGGCGAAGGTGGGGGCGAGCTGGACCTTGTCGCGGAAGATGAAGCTGGGGTCGTGGACCCAGACCAGCGGCCCGATGAAGGCGATCACGGTGAGCACGGCTAGCACGGTCAGACCGGCCACCGCCGCCTTGTTGCGGGCCAGGCGCACGCGCGCGTCGTCCCACAGCGAGCGGCCCTTGATGACGCTGTCTTCCATCAGCGCCGCCTTTTCCGAAGGTGTCGAGGTCATCACCATCAGTCGTATTTCACCTTCGGATTGAGCGCCGCGTAGAGCAGGTCCGCGATCAGGTTAAGCACGATGATCAGCGAGGCGTACAGGATCACCACGCCCATCACGACGGTGTAGTCGCGCTGCAGCGCCGCCTGGACGAACTGGCGGCCGATGCCGGGCAGCTGGAAGACCTGCTCGATGACGATGGAGCCGGTCAGCAGCGCCGCGGAGGCCGGGCCCAGATAGCTCACCAGCGGCAGGATGGCGCTGCGCAGGGCGTGGCGGAACAGCACCGCGCCCGAGGACAGGCCCTTGGCGCGGGCGGTGCGGATGTAGTTGGAGCGGATCACCTCGATCATCGAGGCGCGCATCAGCCGCGAGATGATCGCGATCTGGGGCAGCGCCAGCGTGATGACGGGCAGGATCAGGCGCTCGGGCGTCATGCCGTATCGCGGGTCGAGCCCGCCCGTGGGCAGCCAGCCCAGATACAGTCCCACCACCAGCGCCAGGATCGGTCCCATCACGAAGGGCGGGATCACGATCCCCACCGTGGACAGGCCCACCACGCCGTAATCGGCGGGCGTGTTCTGGCGCAGCGCCGCGATGGCGCCCAGGAAGCCGCCCACGATCAGGGCCAGGGTGATCGACAGCGCGCCGATGGTGGCCGAGACGGGGAAGCCCTCGGCGATGATGTCGGCGACAGTCTTGTCTCGGAAGCGCAGGGACGGGCCGAGGTCGAACTGCACGATCCCGGCCATGTAGTCGACATACTGCTTCCACAGCGGCTGATCCATGCCGTAGGCGGCCATGATGTTGGTGCGGATCTCCGCGGGCATGGGCCGTTCGAGATCGAACGGACCGCCCGGGGCGATGCGCATCATGAAGAAGGCGACCGTGATGATGATCAGGATGGTGGGGATCGCCACCAGGATGCGTCGCGCGACGAAGCCGGTCATGTATGCCTTCGGAGACGTTGAGGAAGCGGCGGGAGTGTTGGCCCGCGGGACAGGGGCGATCAAGGCGGGGGCGCAGTCCGGCGCCGGATCGTTATATTATTGCACTTGTTCCTGCGCAGGCGGAAGGGGCAGCGCGATGCGCGCGCCGGTCTCGGGCGGCGCGGGCTCGGCCATGGCCCCTCCCAGCTTGACGAAAACCACCAGCGCCAGCGTCAGCGCCGCCAGCCGCATCCGGCGCGAGACGCCCAGCGCCAGCCCGCTCATCGCTATTCTCATGTCTCGACCCCTTCCAACCGCTGCCGGGACGCATGGGCGGGGTCTGTGCAAGCCCGGCGCCGCCGCGATTGAAGCGGACGCCCAGCGGGATAGACTGACCGCCCCCGCGGATGGGAGGAGCGAATGGCCGCGACCGCCTGGTGGAATGATTTTCAGTATTCGGGCGGGGCCATGCGCGTGAAGGCGACCGGCGCGCGCGTTCCTGTCGAGCCGGTGCTGGCGGCCTCCTGCCTGCGCTGGCTGGCCTTCCACCTCGCCGTCGAAGCCGAGCGGCGCGTGGTGGATGCGGACGGCCCCGCGGTGTGGTTCGCGCCCCAGCGGCCCCGGCCCTGGTATCTGGTCTGGCCGGTGATGGCGCTGGCGGGGCTGAGATTCGCGCGGCGGCCTGAAGAGGCCGACCTCGCCTTCCATTTCCAGGACGCTACGCTGTGCGATCCGGTGGCTCTGCCCGCCATCAACGGCGCCTGCCTGGACATCTCCAAGAGCCGGGTGGCGGCGGTGTTCGAGCAGGTCTCGGGCCGGGCGCTGGCGCTCGATCCCGAGACCGCCGCGGCGCCGTTCGTGGAGAAGGGCGAGACCAACGCCGCCCATGACGGCGCGATCCGTTTCGCCCCCTGCCCGCCCGCGCCGGGCCGGGTCTATCAGCGCCTGATCGACACCGCCCAGCCCGACGGGATGGTCGAGGACTGGCGCTGCTGCATGGTGGACGGACGGATCGGCGCGGTGCTGCTCAAGCGGCGGCCCGCCGGGTCGCGCTTCTCCAACGCCAACCACGCGATACGCATCGTGGACACGCCGGACGCCTTCAGCGCGGAGGAAGCCGCGATGATCGAGCGTTTCGCGGGCGCGATGGGTCTGGAATGGGGCGGGATCGACGTGCTGCGCGAGCGCGCCACCGGGCTGATCTGGGTCGTGGACGCCAACCGCACCGATCTGGGACCGCCCGCCGCCCTGAGCCTGAAAGCGAAGCTGGCTCTCGCCCGGACCCTCGCCGCGCCGATGCGGACATGGGCCGAGGGGCTGGCCGCGCGATGAGCATCCCCTTCGTGCATGCGTTCGATTTCGCCTATGGGCGGGCGGACCGGGTCAGCCCGCTGCTGACGCGGATCGTGGCGGACAATCCCGGGCCGTTCACCCAGGCCGGGACCAACAGCTATATCGTCGGCGCGGGCGACGAGGTCGCTCTGATCGATCCGGGACCCGCTTTGCCCGCCCACGAGGCCGCGCTGGAGCGCGCGCTGGAGGGCAAGCGGCTCGCCGGCGTTTTTCTGACCCACGCCCACGCCGATCACAGCCCCCTGTCCCGCCCGCTGGCGCACAGACATGGCTGCCCGATCCTCGCCTTCCCCTTCGCCAGCGGGGCCGCGCAGGGTGACGGCCCGACGATGGAAGCCGGGATCGATCCCGATTTCCGCGTCGACGTCGCTCTGGAGGACGGCATGGTCCGGCGGGGGCCGGACTGGACCCTGACGGCGATCCACACGCCCGGTCACGCGTCCAACCACGTCTGCTTCGCTCTGGCCGAGGAGACCGCGCTGATCTGCGGGGACCATGTGATGGGGTGGGCCACCTCGGTAGTGATCCCGCCCGATGGCGACATGACGGATTATCTGGCCAGCCTGGCGCGGGTCCGGGCGATGGACTTCGCCCGCCTCTGGCCCGCCCACGGCCCGTCCGTGGACGATCCCGCACCGTTTCTCGACGCCTACATCGCCCACCGCCACGCCCGCGAGGACCAGATCAGGGCCATCCTGCGCGACGGCCCCGCGGCCATCCCTCAGATGGTGGACAGGATGTATCAGGGCCTCGACCCGCGGCTGAAACCGGCCGCGGCGATCTCGGTGCTGGCGCACATGATCGGCATGGTCGGACGCGGCGAGGCGGCCTGCGAGGGCGCGCCGGGGGTGGAGTCGGTCTACACCCTCGCCTGATCCGTTCTCAGGGTCAGTGACTCAGCGGCACGTCCATGATCTTCACGCCGGGGGGCGCGGGCGGCTGGTCGGGCACGAAGAAGTCGGGCAGGAGCTCCTGGCCCGGCTCGACGGCGAACTGGTCGAGATCGGTCACGCCCTCGGAGATCAGGAAGGTGTCGTCGATCAGGAAATGGCCGGTGAACTCCGGGGCGGGCTTGGTCAGCACCCGGTACGCGGTTTCGGCCAGAATCTCCGGCTTGCGGCAGTTGCGGAAGGCCTCCTCGCCCGCCAGCACGTTGGCGATGGCGGCGGTGGCGATGGCGGTGCGCGGCCAGATGGCGTTCGCCGCGATCCGGCCCTTGAACTCGCCCGCCCAGCCCAGCACGCACAGGCTCATGCCGAATTTCGAGCTGGTGTAGGCCACGTGGGGCGCGAACCATTTGGTCTTCATGTCCAGCGGCGGAGACAGGGCGAGAATGTGCGCGTTGTCCGATTTCTCCAGCCAGGGCAGGCATTTCTGGGTGACGAGATAGGTGCCGCGCGCATTGACCTGATGCATGAGGTCCCAGCGCTTGAGCGGGGTGTCCTTCGTGCTCATCGGGAAGATGGCCGAGGCGTTGTTGATGACGATGTCGATGCCGCCGAAGGTCTCGGCGGTCTTTGCCACCGCGTCCTCCACGCTCTGCTCGTCGCGGATGTCGCAGACGATGGGCAGCGCCTTGCCGCCCGCCTTCTCCACCGCCTCGGCGGCGGTGTGGATGGTGCCGGGCAGCTTGGGGTGGGGCGTGTCGGTCTTGGCCGCGATGACGACGTTCGCCCCGTCCGCCGCGCAGCGCACGGCGATGGCCTCGCCGATCCCGCGGCTGGCGCCGGTGATGAAGATGGTCCTGCCCTTCAGGCTCATGACGGCCTCCCGTGTGTGCTCAGGGGCAGCCTAGTGCATGGCGGGGGCGGAGGTAATGGGGTTTGAGGGCTGCGCGCGGGCGGTCCCGGCTCTGCGCTGCGCTCCGGCCGGGATGACGGGGCGCCGTCCCCCGCGCGTCAGCGCACCAGCGCGAACGCTCGCCCGCAGCGCAGCGAGGACCGACGCCCCGGAGGGGCGGAGGACAGGGAAACTACAAAGGCAGCCAGACCCGCCAGCCGGGGCATTCCAGGCCCGGTTCGTCGCGGCAGCTGGCGAAGGTGAACAGCACCGTGATCGCGCGGCCCACCAGCTCGTCGCGGTGGACATAGCCCAGACCGGCGGCGACGCGGCTGTCGGCGCTGGCGTCGCGGTTGTCGCCCATCAGGAAGTAGTGGTCGGACGGCACGCGGAACGGGCCGGCATTGTCCAGCGGGGCGCTGTCGGAACGCTCGTAGATCACGTGGCTGGAGCCGTCGGGCATGATCTCGTCATAGGCGATGGCGCTGACCAGTCCGCCGTCGCGGCTGCGGTAGCGGACCTCCTCGCGCTCGACGCGCTCGATCAGATCGCCGTTCAGATACAGCCGGCCCGCGCGCACCTCCACGGTGTCGCCCGGATGGCCGATCACCCGCTTGATGATGTTGATGCGCTGGCCCGGATCGCGGACCACGACCATCTCGCCGCGCTTGGGCATGCCGAAGGAGAGCACCCGGCCCTCCCAGCTGTCGGGCACGTGATAGCCCAGACCCAGCGGCAGAGAATGGCGCGAATAGCCGTAGTTGAATTTCGAGACCAGCACCCGGTCGCCCACCTGCAGGGCGGGCTGCATGGATTCGGACGGGATGTGGAAGGCGGCGAAGGCGAAGGTGACCAGGCCCAGATAGACCGCCGCCACGCCCGCGATGAAGCGGATGGTCTCACCCAGTTCGCCCGCGACCTTGCGGGCCAGGCCCGGCTTTTCCTCAGGGGTGTCGGTCATTTGAGTTTCACCGCCGTGCCGTAGGCGAGGGTTTCCGCCGCCCCTTCCATAACCGTGGAGCTGGAAAAGCGGAAGGCGATGATGGCGTCCGCCCCGAGCTCGCGCGCGTGGGCGATCATCCGCAGCAGCGCCTGCTCGCGCGATTCGCTCATCAGGGTGGAGTATTCGTTGATCTCGCCGCCCACCAGATTGCGCAGGCCCGCGATGAAGTCCCGGCCCACGAAGCGCGCGCGCACGATGGAGCCGCGCGCGATGCCGCAGATCTCGGCGATCTCGCGGCCCGGCAGGGTGTCGCCCGAAGTGATCGGAATGTCGGAGTCCGCGTGCGGATTGCCGTGATGGCTGGCGCCGGTCATGTAGCCCTCCCCAAAAGGCCGCGTCAGGGTCCGGCGGGCGGAGGCCCGGCGGCCGCGTCATTTCGCGCGTACAGCATGGCCGCGCCCGCAGCAAACGAAATCGCGGGCAGCATCCATATCAAGGTTGCAGGCCATTCCGGCGCCAGCACGCCCGCCCCGTGGGCCGCGGCGATGGCCGCGCCGGTGACGAAACCGAGCCCGATCAAGGCTTCAGGAAGGCGTCGGAAAGGACCTGTCATGAGGCGGATCATCCTATGAACGCCGCGCGCGGGCTAGTGCGGCGCCTGCGCAAGACGAGAAAACCCCGCGCGCTGTCGTTTTTGCGCTTCACCCCGCCCCCCGGGCAGGTCCAAACTGCGCGCCGATCTGAAAATGGAGGGACTCCATGGCCGAAACCCAGACCACGCCGCCCGCCGCCCCGCCGCCCGAGCCACGCTCGGAGGACAGCGACCGCACGCTGGCGATGGTGGTGTACGGGCTGTACATCATCGCGATCTTCACCGGCATGGCCGCGTCCATCGTCGGCCTGATCCTGGCGCTGGTGCGCAAGGAAGGCGCCTCGCCGCTGTATGACAACCACTACACCTATCAGATCTTCACCGTGGTCTGGGGCCTGGTCTTCTTCGTGGTCGGCCTGCTGACCTTCTGGTTCCTGGTCGGCTTCCTGGTCTGGTTCATCGGCTGGCTGTGGTTCATCGCCCGCGCGATCATCGGCCTGATCCGCCTGATGGACGGCAAGCCGAACCCCGATCCGCGGACGTTTCTGTTTTAGGGAGTTTTTCCTGTCCTCCGCCCCTCCGGGGCATCGGTTCCTCGCTCCGCTGCGGGCGCGCGTTCGCGCTGGTGCGCTGCGCGGGGGAAGCCCTCACCGCCTTCTCCTCCCCTGCGAAGGGGGAGGCCGGGAGGGGGTCTGGTTCAGGACGTGAGACGTTTCGAGGAGGGCGAGGTCTGTTCGACCCCCTCCTCGCCTCCCCCTTGCAGGGGGAGGAAGACAGGCCCCTACCCCGCGTCCGCCTCGACATGCAGGCGGATGGTGACCTGCTCGCCCACATCGCCCCAGCCTGAGCCGCCCACGCCGAAGGCGGAGCGGTCCACGGTCAGTTCGCCGTCGGCCACCGCGCGGTCGCCGTCGATCTGGAGCGTGAAGGGCAGGACGGCCTCGGTCTCCTGCCCCCTTATGGTCAGCGTGCCGCGGGCCTCGTAGCCGTCGTCTGTGGCCGTGACATCGTCTGAGACGAAGCGCGCCTCGGGGTGGGCGGCCGGGTTCAGGCCGTCGGGGCTTCTCAGCGCGGTCTGGTAGTCGCGATTGCCCATGGTTCCGCTGGAGACGGTCACCGTCGCCTCGATGCGGGCGCTGGCGAGGTCTTCAGGGTCGAGGGTGATCGCGGCGTCGAACTCGCTGAACTCGCCCGAGGCGGGCTGGCCGAACACGGTGGTCTCGAAGCCCACCGTGGAGGCCTCGCGGTCCAGTACCCAGTCCTGGGCGAAGGCGGCGGGGGCGGCGAGAATGGCGGCGGTCGCCAGAAGCGTGCGGAGCATGGCGGTTTCCTTCACGGGCGCCGGAGCGCGGGGATCATGCGGGCGAGAACGTCGTCCCGGTCGAGGATATGGTGCTTGAGCGCCGCGCCCGCATGGAGCGCCAGCAGAGCGAGGATCGCCCAGGCGCCCGCGCCGTGCAGGCCTGACAGCATCTCGTACAGATCGTTCGGCACCGGCAGGTGGGGCAGCGGCAGGGCGGACGTGTTGAGCATCAGGGAGGGGAAGTCCGAGGCGGAGGCGGTCAGCCAGCCCAGCAGCGGCATCCCGATCATCAGCATGTAAAAGCCCACATGGCTGAACCGCGCGCCGATCCGCTCATAGGCCTTCATGTGCGCGGGCAGCGGCGGGACGGGGTGGGTCAGCCGCCAGCCCAGACGGACCAGCGACAGGATCAGCACCGCGATGCCCGCCGTCTTGTGCCAGTTGTAGGCGCCCTGCACCTGGGCGAAGCTCATCTCGCCGGAAAGAGCCCGCTCGCGCAGGCCCTCCATCCACCAGCCATAGAAGATCATCGAGACCAGCAGGACCGCGATGATCCAGTGCAGGGCGATGGCGACCGCGGTGTAGCGGGCCGGGCGCGATGGGGCCGGTTCGGCCATGGGTCAGTCCTTTCTCAGGAACTCCGCCTCGATACGTAGGCGCACTTCATCGCCCAGAAAGCCCGGCGGCAAGCGTCCGATTGAGAATTCCGACCGGCTGACGGTCAGATCGGCCCCGAATCCCATGGCCTGGCGGCCTTCGAGGGGATTGAGGACGCCGCCGTAAAACTCCGTTTCCAGAACCGCGGGCGCGCTGCGGCCCTTCACGGTGAGCGTGCCATGCACCCGGCCCGCGCTTTCGCCGGTGATCTCGATCCTCTCCGAAACGAAGACGATCTGCGGGTGGGCGTCCGCGTCCAGCCAGCCCGGACCGCGCAGGGTCGCGTCGAATTCAGGATCGCCGGTGGACACCGAGGCGGCCTCCACGATGGCGGTCAGGACGGCGGTCTCAGGCGCGGCGGGATCGAAGTCCAGGCTCGCCTCGGCCCGGTCGAAGCGGGCGGTGTACCAGCTCAGCCCCATGTGACGGACCCGCCACGTCACCGAAGCGTGGTCCGCGTCCAGCCCCCACGCCCCGCCCGGCAGACGGGCGGGATCGGCGGTGGGCGCGGACACGCAGGCGGCCAGCGCGAGGGCGGCGAGGATCGGGGCGAGGCGGATCATCCCTTCAGTCTACGCCATCGCGCGCCCTGCGGTTTGCCGGCCGCTGGACAAAACACGCTTAGGGGGCTCGCCCCGGCGGCCTGAACCGTTATCTTCGCGGACGCATCACGCATGGGAGAGACGCATGAGCTATCGCGCGCCGGTCAAGGACATCCGCTTCGCGCTCGAGGAGATCGCCGCGCTGGACGGGCTGAAGCCCACCGGCGCCTTCCCCGAGCTCACCGGCGAGCTGACCGGCCAGATCCTCGAAGAGGCCGGAAAGCTCTGCAATGACGTGCTGGCGCCGATCAACCGCGCCGGAGACCTACAGGGCTGCACGCTCAAAGACGGCGCGGTGACGACGCCCGACGGGTTCAAGGCCGCTTACGCCGCCTTCGTGGAGGGCGGATGGCAGGGGCTGCAGTTTCCCGCCGAGCACGGCGGGATGGGCCTGCCCAAGGCGCTGGGCTGTTCGCTGATGGAGATGGTGCAGGGCGCGAACATGGCGTTCGGGCTGGGGCCGATGCTGACATACGCGGGCATCGAGGCGCTGATCGCCCACGGCACGGACGAGCAGAAATCGGTGTGGCTGCCCCGGATCATCACCGGCGAATGGTCCGCGTCCATGCAACTCACAGAGCCGCAGGCGGGGTCGGACGTGGGCGCGCTGCGCACGAAGGCCGAACCCAATGGCGACGGCTCGTGGTCTCTGACGGGCCAGAAGATCTACATCACCTGGGGCGAGCACGACTGCGCGGACAACATCGTGCATCTGGTCCTCGCCCGCACGCCGGACGCGCCCGAGGGCACGCGCGGCATCTCGCTCTTCCTGGTGCCTAAATTCCTGCTCGACGAGAACGGCGAGCCGGGAGAGCGCAACGCGGTCGAGGCCATCGGGCTGGAGCACAAGATGGGCATCCACGGCTCGCCCACCTGCACGATGGACTTCGCCGGCGCGAAAGGCTGGCTGGTCGGGCCCGAGTTCAAGGGCATGATCTGCATGTTCACGATGATGAACAGCGCCCGGCTGAACGTGGGCGTTCAGGGCGTGGGCATCGCCGAGCGCGCCTACCAGCAGGCGCTGGCCTACGCGAAGGACCGCCGTCAGGGCCGGGCGATCATGGCCGACGGCGCGCCGCCCCACGCCATCATCGACCATCCCGACGTGCGCCGGATGCTGGCGATGATGAAGGCGAAGATCGAGGCGGCGCGGGCGATCTGCCTGCACGCGGCGGTGGAGGCGGACTTCGCCGAGCACCATGACGAGGCCGACGAGAAGGCGTGGGCGAAACGCCGCGAAGACCTGCTCATCCCCATCGCCAAGGCGTGGTCCACCGACATGGCCGTGGAGGTCGCGTCGATGGGCATCCAGGTCCATGGAGGCATGGGCTATATCGAGGAGACCGGCGCGGCCCAGCACTATCGCGACGCCAAGATCGCGGCCATCTACGAGGGCACGAACGGCATCCAGGCGATCGATCTGGCCGGGCGCAAGCTGGCCATGGAGGGCGGCAAGGCGTTCGCGGACCTGATCGAGGACATCCGCCAGACGGTCGAAGACCTGTCCACCAGCTCCGACCCCGCCCTGCCCGAGCTGGCCAGACGGCTCGACCCGGCCTGCGACACCCTGACCGAAGCGGTCAAATGGATGCAGCGCGCGGACGACGCGGACCGGCTGACCGGCGCGACGGCCTTCCTGAAACTCGCCGGGGACGTGACCGGGGGCTGGCTGCTGTGCGTGGGCGCGGTCGCCGCCCGGCGGATCATCAAGGAAGGCGAAGGCGATCTGGACTACGCCCGCGCCCGGATCGCGCTGGCCGGGGTCTATGCCGACACCGTGCTGTCCAGCGTGCCGGGCCTTCTGGGCGACGTCACCGTGGGGGCCGAGCGCCTGTTCAAGCCCGGCGCGGGGATGCTGGAGAGCGCGTGATTTCCCTCTCCGCCTTCATCTGACGGCAACACATCCGCCTCCAACTTCCTGAGGTCACGGCGATTCGCCTGACGGGGAGCGGATCATGCCTGAGCGTATTCTGAAGGTCGCGACGCGGATTTCCTCGCTGGCCACCGGCAAGGTGGACGAGATTCAAGCCATCACCCGGTCGGCGAACATGCTGGCGCTGAACGCCCTGATCGAGTCAGCCCGCGCAGGCGAGGCGGGCAAGGGATTCTCGGTGGTGGCAGGCGAGGTCAAGGCCATCGCCGGGCAGGTCACCGCGATCTCCGACGAGCTGCGCGCGGTCTTCGACACCGAGGTGGGCGTGCTTCAGGAGACCGCCGGACAGGTGCGCGGCAGCCGTCTGGTCGATCTGGCGGGCTACGCCATCGAGCTGATCGACCGCAATCTGTATGAGCGCTCGTGCGACGTGCGCTGGTGGGCCACCGATCAGGCCGTGGTCGACGCCTGCGCCCGCCCCGGCCCCGAGACCGCCGCCCACGCCAGCGCGCGGCTGGGCGTGATCCTGTCGGCCTACACCGTCTATCTCGATCTGTGGGTGACTGATGCCGAAGGCCGGGTGATCGCCAGCGGCCGCCCCGGCCAGTATCGCGGCGTCCAGGGGGCTTCGGTGGCCGGAGAGGCCTGGTTCCGCGAGGCGATGGCCAGCCGCTCGGGCGACGATTACGCGGTGGCCGACATCGCCCGGCAGCCGCTTCTGGACAACCAAGCCTGCCCCGTCTACGCCGCCGCGATCCGCGAGGGCGGGCGCGAGAACGGCAGACCCGTGGGCGCGCTGGGCATCTTCTTCGACTGGGAAAGCCAGTCCGAGACCATCGTGAAATCCCTGCGCCTGAACGAGGCCGAGCGCGCCCGCACCCGCGTCATGCTGCTGGACAGCGGCCACCGCGTGATCGCCTCCAGCGACGGCAAGGGCCTGCTGACCGAGCGCCACCCCCTGCGCACCGAGGGCCGCGAGAGCGGGTTTCATACCGACGAGCAGGGCCGCCTTGTGGGCTTCGCCCTCACCCCCGGCTACGAGACCTATCGGGGGCTGGGCTGGTACGGGGTGGTCGAGCAGGCGGGCGAACAGCCTTAGCGCAGCACCAGCTCCACGCGCCGGTTCTGTTCGCGGCCGTCTTCGGTGGCGTTGCTGGCGGCGGGGGCGAGGAAGGCGACGCCTTCGGCGGTCATGCGGCCCGCCGCGATCCCGTGATCGTCGATCAGGGCCTGACGCACCGCCGCGGCGCGGCGGGCGGACAGCGAGCGGTTATGGTCCAGCGCGCCCTGATTGTCGGTGTGGCCCACGATGACGACCTCGATGTCCGGCTGATCGGACAGAAGCGCGGCCATCTGGGCGATGGCGTCCGTTGAGCGGTCCTCGATGGCGTCGCTGTCATGGGCGAAGAACACGCCCTCGACCACGACCCGGCCCTCCGCCTCCAGCCCCGCCTGGAGCTCGGACGCGCTGCGCACGCCGACCTCGACCTGACCCGTGGCCATGGCCTCCTCCTCGACGATGACCTGCCAGATCACGCGGGCCTCGTCATTGCGGTTGCGCTGGCCCGTGAAGATGAAGGCGTGCACGGCGCCCTCCTCGTCCTGGCGCGAGGCCAGGACCGCGCGGGCGCCGTCGGAGATCGTGTAGGCCCGCACGGCGAAGCCTTCGCGGGGGAAGACGCGGGAGGTGCCGCTGATCAGGCGCGACATGCCCCGCCCGCATTCGGAGGCCCCGGTGCAGGTGAACACGATGTCGAACCCGCCCGCCTCCAGCGCGGCTTCGTAATTTCGCGCGATCTCGATCTCGCGACGACCTTCGGGAGCGCGATAGGCGGTCCAGCTCGCCCGCCCTTCCAGAGAGAGCAGTTCGAGATCGTCGTCGCGATGGTCGGCGACCGGCCCGGCGGGCAGGACGACCGCCTCATACTCGGCGGCCTCCTGCGCGATGATCTCTGAATCGGCGAAGCGCGAGAGCAGCGGATGGTCCGCCGATCCCTCGATGTCCTGAGCCAGCGCCGCAGGGGCCATGACGGCGGCCAGAGCCGCCCCGGTCAGCATCATCTTCATCGCGCGTCTCTCCCAAAGGCGAATCCATGAAGGCCGGAGCGTAGCCCGCCCTGCGCGAATGACGAAAACCTTTGGTGGAAGCCGCCCGGTCAGGCGCCGATCACGCCTCCGTCGGTCCTGCGGATCGCGACGGTGGCCGAGCGGGGGATGGCGTCGCCGCCGTCGGGCCAGTGGCTGGAATAATTCCCCGCTGCGAAGTCCTCGGGCGTGGTGGTGGCGCCGGGGTGCTGGACGTTCACGAAGATGGTGCGCTGGTCGGGGGTGGTGACCACGCCGGTGATCTCCTGTCCCATCGGGCCGGTCAGGAAGCGGCGGATCTCGCCGGTCTCGGGGTTGGCCGCCAGCATGGCGTTGTTGCCGAAGGGCGCGTGCAGGCCCGTGTTCATCACGCTTTCGGAGATGTCGGTCTGGATCCACAGCCGCCGGTCGGCGTCGAACCACAGCCCGTCGGGGCTGGAGAAGATGCTGTCGTCGTCCAGCGCCTCGCCGTTCAGGTCGCGGCTGTCATCGGACGGGCCGGCCAGCACGAACAGGTCCCAGGCGAAGGTCTCGGCGGTCTGATCGCCGCCGTCCTCGGTCCAGCGGATGATCGAGCCGAAGGCGTTCTGCTCGCGCGGATTGGCCGCGTCGGTCTGGTCCTCGGTGCGGTTGGTGTTGTTGGTCAGGGTGAAATAGACCGCCCGGGTCTCGGGATCGACCGCGCCCCATTCGGGCCGGTCCATCTTGGTGGCGCCCACATGGTCGGCGGCCAGCCGGGTGTTGACCAGCACGTCGGCCTGGTCGGCGAAGCCGTTCTCTTCGATCAGCCCGTTCTCGCCATGGACCAGCGCGAGCCAGTCGCCCGTGCCGTCCTCGTTGAATCTGGCGACGTAAAGCCTTCCATCATCGAGGATGTCGCCGCGGGTGACGCCGCGCTCGAACGCGCCGTCGGAGACGAATTTGTAGATGTACTCGAACCGGGAGTCGTCGCCCGAATAGCAGACCACGCGCTCGCCGTCGGCCACCGGCGCGAACACCACGCCCTCATGGGCGAAGCGGCCCAGCGTGGTGCGCTTGACCGGCGCGGCGTCGGGATCGAAGGGGTCGATCTCGCACATCCAGCCGAAGGTGTTCGGCTCGTTGCGGTAATCGCCCTGGGCGGTATCGGCCCGGGTCGAGGCGTCGAAGCGCACGTATTCGTCCGCGCCGCCTTCGGCCAGATGCCACGAATGGCGGGAGCTGTCGCGGCGCACGCCATAGCGCTCATGCTCGCGGGGGTGGGTCTCGTCGGTGTTGACGAAATAGCCCGACCAGTTCTCCTCCGCCGCCATGTAGGTGTTCCACGGCGTGACCCCGTGCGCGCAGTTGGACAGCGTGCCGCGGGTGGCGTGGCCCTGAGGCGAGTAGAGGGTCTTCATGAGATCGCTGCCCCGGGCGGGTCCGGCGATCTCCATATGGGTCAGGCCCGTGATCCGGCGGTTGCGCGGATCAGCCACGACCGACCAATTGCCCTGCCCGTCATCGCGGATGCGCGCGACCGAGACGCCGTGGGCGTTCAGCTCCTTCAGGCAGTGATCGGGATCGCGCGTCTCGCCATGGTCGGGGCCTTCCCAGCCCGACACCGCCCGCCCGGCCAGCACGCCCGCATGCAGGAAGCGCGCTTCGATGTATTCGTGATTGACCACCAGCAGCCCGTCGGAGGAGCTGCCCTGCCACGGGTCGTCGCCCTCGATGGGGAAGAAGTGCATGCCGTCATGGTGCATGCCCGCCTGCTCGCCCTGTTCGGCGCCGGTGTTGGCCGGGCTGAATTCGGGCATGGAGCCGGTGATGGCGTCGCCCCAGCGATAGATCGCCTTGGCTTCGTAACCCTCTGGCACGATGAAAGTATCGGAGTTGCTGACCGGCACGGGAGAAAAGCCCAGCGACGGCCCGGCGCCGGTTTCGGCCTTCAACGCATGCGCGATGCCAGTGGAGGCGAACATGCCCGTGACCGCCGCGCCCAGACCGCCCTTGAGGAACGCCCGGCGCCCGAAGCGCGCCTGCGCGATCTCGGCGAAATGGGCGTTGGACGAGCGGTTGCGCTCGGGCTCGTAGTCATAATCCAGCGGATTGTCGGTCATGGTCGGCGTCTCCCCGGCCTTCTTTGAGAGGTGTGGCCCCCGGGCTAGCAGCGGTTTGCGACAGAGGCGTGAAACTCTCGCATGGCCCGGTGCCCGTTCCCATCACGATGAAGCGCGGCTAGAGAAGGCTGATGACCGCGCGCACCCTTCCCGCCCACGACCCCGCGAGCCTCGACGAGGCCGCCCGCATCCTCGCGGCGGGCGGGCTCGTGGCCGTGCCCACCGAGACGGTCTATGGCCTGGCCGCGGACGCGACCGACGCGCAAGCCGTGGCGGCGATCTATGAGGCGAAGGGACGACCGCGCTTCAACCCCCTGATCGCGCATGTGGATTCGCTGACACGCGCGCTGTCCCTGATCGAGCTGTCCGACCGGGCGATGGCGCTGGCGCGGGCCTTCTGGCCCGGCCCGCTGACGCTGGTGGGGCGCAGGCGGGAGGGGGCGGGCTTGTCCGATCTGGCCGCGGCGGGGCTGGACACGCTGGCGGTGCGCTGGCCGGCGTCGGCGGCCATGACCGGTCTGGTGGCGCGGCTGGACCGCCCGCTGGTCGCGCCGAGCGCGAACCCGTCCGGCGCGGTGAGCCCCACCACCGCCGCCCATGTCGCCGAAGGGCTGGGCGGGCGCATCGGCCTGATTCTCGATGGCGGCCCCTGCGCGGTGGGGGTGGAGAGCGCCATCGTCGCGGACGGGCCGGAAGGGCTGGTCCTGCTGCGTCCCGGCGGGATCGCGCGCGAGGCGCTGGAGGAGGCCGCGGGCGCGCGCCTGCTGTCGCCCGAGGACGGCGCGGTGCGGGCGCCGGGCATGCTGGCGAGCCATTACGCGCCCGGCGCTGGCGTGCGGCTGGACGCTGCAGCCCCGCTCGATCACGAGGCTTATCTGGCCTTCGGACCCTATCGCGGGCCGGACGGGGCGGGCGTGGTCCAGCTCTCCGCTCGCGGGGATTTGACGGAGGCGGCGGCGAATCTGTTTGCCGCGCTGCGCGAAGCCGATGAAATGGCCGGTGCGATCGCGGTGGCGCCGATTCCCGAAACCGGGCTGGGCGAGGCGATCAACGACCGGCTGCGGCGCGCCGCCGCGCCGAGGCCTTGAGGGGGGCTGACGATGCAGGACGGCTTTTTCACGGTGAGCTTCGAGACGCGCTTCGACCGCGGCGGAGGCGTGGCCTTCGTCGAGGGCGACCGGCTGACGGGCGGGGACAGCCTGATGTACTGGACCGGAACGGTGAGCCGCTCGGGCGAGAAGGTGGAGCTGGACGTTCAGGTGATCCGTCATGGCGATCACGGCGTGTCGGTGCTGGGCGACCATGACCGCTTCCGCCTGAAGGCGAAGGGCCGGGCGGAGGGCGACGCCGTCACGGTCAGCGGCCATGCGGACGTGGCCCCGCAGATGACGCTGACCGCGACTCTGCGGCGCACCCCGGTCTGAGGCTTGGCCCGGGCGGGCGCGGCAGGCATGGTGCAGACATGACCGCGACACACCCCTTCGACACCCTGAAATCGACCCTCGACCCGAAAGCCTGGAGCGAGGACGCGGGCGAGCTCGCCCCCCATGCCCGCGACTGGCGCGGGCGGTATTCGGGCTCGGCCCCGATCCTGTTCAAGCCGTCCAGCACCGAGGAGGTGAGCCGCATCCTGGCCGCCTGCAATGAGGCGGGCGTCGCGGTGCTGCCCCAGAGCGGCAACACCGGGCTGGTGGGCGGCTCCACCCCGCAGGGCGAGGCGGTGATCAGCCTGAAACGCATGACCGCGATCCGCGCGCTCGACACCGCCAACGAGTCCATCACCGTGGACGCCGGCGTGATCCTCGAGACCGTGCAGAACGCCGCGAAAGAGGCGGGCAAGCTGTTTCCGCTGTCGCTGGGGGCGCAGGGCTCGGCCATGATCGGCGGGCTGATCTCCACCAATGCGGGCGGGGTGCAGGTGCTGCGCTACGGCATGATGCGCGACCTGGTGCTGGGGCTGGCGGCGGTGCTGCCCGACGGGCGGGTGCTGTCAGGGCTGTCGGGACTGCGCAAGAACAACACCGGCTACGACCTCAAACAGCTCTTCATCGGCGCGGAGGGCACGCTGGGCGTGGTCACGGGCGCGACCCTGAAGCTCTTCCCCCGGCCCGCCTCGTCATCGGTCGCGGTGGTGTCGGTTCAAAGCCCGCTGGAGGCGGTCAGCCTGCTCGATCTGGTCAAGTCGCTGACCGGGGGCGCGGTGTCGGGCTTCGAGCTGATGCCCAAGGTGGGCCTCGATCTGGTCTATGGCCACGTGCCCGGCGCCCGCCCGCCGCTTGAAGGCGGGCCGGAATGGTGCGTGCTGATCGAGCTGACCAGCGGCGAGCCGGGCCGCGCGGGGCCGATGATGGAGACCGCGCTGGAGGCGGCGTTCGAGACGGGGCTAGTGCTGGACGGTGTCATCGCCCAGACCGAGACCCAGGCCGCGGAATTCTGGGCGCTGCGCGAAGCAATCCCCGAGGGCGAGAAGGCCCACGGCAAGGCGGTCAAGCACGACGTCTCGGTGCCGGTCTCCAAGATGGGCGAGTTCATCGTGGAGGCCACGAAGAAGGCCGAGGCGCTGGTCCCGCATGCTCGGGTTCTGGCCTTCGGCCATGTCGGGGACGGCAATGTCCACTTCAACCTGCAGGGCCGCGAGCACGGCGCGGGCGACGACTTCCTGAAGGCCGCCGAGCCCGCCACCACGCTGATCTATGATCTGGTCGACGCCTATGACGGCTCGATCTCCGCCGAGCATGGCATCGGCATCCTCAAGCAGGCCGAGCTGAAGGCCCGCAAGCCGGTCGAGGTCGCGGTGATGCGCCAGATCAAGGCCGCGCTGGACCCCAACTCGATCATGAACCCGCGCGTGCTGCTCGGCCCTGAGCGTTAACCCCTGCACACCGAAGGGTTGGAACCGGCGCATGGCGGACGTATCTCTCCGCCCAAGAAGAAGAAAAGAGGAACGTCCATGCTGATCCTGCTGTCCCCTGCCAAGCAGCTCGATTTCGAGCCCGCGCGCGAAACCCTGACCCCCACGCGCCCCGCCCTGATCGAGCGCACGCGCGAGCTGTCCAAGACCACTTCGACGCTGTCCGCAGGCAAGCTGAAATCGCTGATGAACATCTCCGACGATCTGGCCGCGCTCAACCGCGAGCGCTTCCAGGCCTTCGACCCGGACGCCGAGGGCGGCAAGCCCGCGGCCCTGGCCTTCGCGGGCGACGTCTATCGCGGGCTGGACGCCGGTTCGCTCTCTGACGCCGATCTGGAATGGGCGCAGGACCATCTGCGCATCCTGTCGGGGCTTTACGGCGCGCTGCGCCCGCTGGATGCGATCCAGCCCTACCGGCTGGAGATGGGCACCCGCCTGAAGACGAAGAAGGGCGGCAATCTGTACGATTTCTGGGGCGATGATGTGGGCGCCGCGCTGGACGCCGCGCTGGAGGGCCACCAGAGCCGGACCATCGTCAATCTCGCCTCGAACGAATACGCCAAGGCCGCCCGCCTGAAGGACCGCGAGGCCCGCGTGATCAACGTGGACTTCAAGGAGGAGAAGGACGGCAAGCTGCGCATGCTGATGATCTATGCCAAGCAGGCGCGCGGCATGATGGCCCGCTGGATCATTGAAAACCGGATCGAGGACCCCGCCGAGCTGACCAAATTCAAGGCCGGCGGCTACCGCTTCGACAAGGCGGGATCGGACGACGGCGCTCTGCTCTTCACCCGCCCCCAGCCGAAGCCGAAAAAGGGATAGGAGCCTTTCGCGCCCGTTCGCGTTAGGCTCACTTGACGAACCCGGCGTCCCGGCTTCTTTTGCAGCGCAGCATAGACTTGTTTCAGGAGAGCGATCCGATGGGCGCGCTGACTGCGGATCTCAAGGGCCATGCGGCCATCGTCACCGGCTCCACCTCCGGCATCGGCGCCGCGGTGGCCGAAGCCCTCGCGGCCAACGGCGCGAACGTCCTGCTCAACGGGCTGGGTGATGCGGGCGAAATCGAAAAGCTGCGCGCGAGGATCGAGGCCGATCACGGCGTGAAGGCCCTCTACCACCCCGCCGACATGCGAAAGCCCGACGAGATCGCGGACATGGTGGCCACGGCCCATGACGCGTTCGGGCGGCTGGACATCCTGGTCAACAATGCGGGCATCCAGCACGTCGCCGCGGTGGAGGACTTCCCCGCCGAGAAGTGGGACGCGATCCTGACCATCAACCTGACCGCGGTCTTCCACGCCATCAAGCACGCCGTGCCGGTCATGAAGGCGCAGAAGCGCGGGCGGATCATCAACATCGCATCGGCCCACGGGCTCGTCGCCTCGCCCTACAAATCCGCCTACGTGGCCGCCAAGCACGGGGTGTTGGGCCTGACCAAGACCGTGGCGCTGGAGACCGCCGAGCACGGGATCACCTGCAACGCGGTCTGCCCGGGCTATGTCCGCACCCCGCTGGTGGACGCCCAGATCGACGACACCGCCAAGGCCCGCGGAATCACCCGCGACGAGGTGGTGCGCGACGTCATGCTGTCCGCCCAGCCGACAAAGAAATTCGTCGAGTATGACGAGCTGAACGGCATCATCCTGTATCTCGCCTCCGATGCGGGGGCGTCCGCGAACGGCGCGGCCTTCCCCATCGAGGGCGGCTGGACGGCGGCCTGAGATGGCCGGGCGGGGGAAGGCCAGACCGGTCAGCCTCGCCCTGCAGGGCGGCGGATCGCACGGCGCCTTCACCTGGGGCGTCCTGGACGCCATCGCCGAGGACGGGCGGCTCGACCCCCGCGCCATCACAGCCACCAGCGCGGGCGCCATGAACGCGGCGGTATTCGTGCATGGCCGCCGCGAGGGCGGAGTGGACGGCGCGCGCCAGGCGCTCGAGGATTTCTGGAAGGCGGTCTCGCGCGCGGGCGCGGCCTTCCGGCCCCGGGCGCCGGGCTTTTCCATGGCGCGCATGTTCCCCCTGCTGGACGCCTGGTCGCGCCTGACCAGCCCTTACGACCTCAACCCGTTCGGCTATGACCCGCTGCGCGACATCCTGCGCGCGCAGATCGATTTCTCCCGCCTGCACGAGTGCGAGGAGACGCGGCTGTTCGTGACCGCCACACAGGTCTCCACGGGCCGCCCGCGGGTGTTCGCAGGCGAGGAGGTGACCGAGGAGGCGGTGCTGGCGTCCGCCTGCCTGCCCTTCATCCGGCAGGCGGTGGAGATCGACGGCGAGGCCTACTGGGACGGCGGCTTCACCGGAAACCCGGCCCTGTGGCCGCTGTTCTACGCCGACACCCCGCCCGACGTGGTGATCGTGCACATCAACCCCATCCGGCGCGAGGGCGTGCCCAAGAGCGCCGAGGACATCATGAACCGGGTGAACGAGATCACCTTCAACGCCTCGCTGATGTCCGAACTGCGCGCGGTCGCCTTCGCCAAGCGCCTGATCGAGCAGGACATGCTCAAGGAAGATCAGAAGTCCCGCCTGCGGAACATCAACCTTCATTCGATCAAGGCCGATGCTGCGCTGAAGGACTTCCCCGCCTCGACCAAGTACGACACGTCCTGGCGCTTCATGATCACCCTGCGCGACGCGGGACGGAAGGCGGCGAAGACCTGGCTGGAGCGGTGTTCAAAGCATGTCGGAAAACGTTCGAGCATCGACGTGCATGCGGATTTTCTGAGCTGAAAACCAGCCCCTGCTTGAAAACAGGTCGCGCAATTCCCATTTGCATCGCTATACTTAGCGAAATCTGTTCCAGCGCCCCCTGTCTGCGGCGCGGATGACGCGCCGATGAAAGGGACTGCTCATGACTGTCAAGACCCCGCTCCCCGGAGGCCCCGTGGCCCCCAAGGACAAGCACGCGGCCACCAACGCCGCCGCCTGGGCGATCATCGATGCGGACACCTCGGCGCGCCGGTCCAAGATGGAGCGGCTGAAGGCCATGCGCCTCGAGCAGGAAGCGGCTGAAGCCCAGGCTGCCAAGGCCGCCGCGAAAGCCGAAAAGGCCGCCGCCACCCGGGCGAAGAAAGCCGTCAAGGCCTGACGCTTCCTCCTGATGCGCGGTGCGCCTAGGCTTGCGGGAGCGATTCTCCTGCTCCCGGATGCCCCATGCGCCCCGCGCCCGACGCCCCGCCTCGCCCCGACACGCTGATCCGCCCCGCCCGCATGCCTGAGCTGCGGGCGCTGAGCGGGCTGTGCCTGCGCGCGGCGGCGGCCTTCGAGACCGACCGCGAAATGCTGCGCGCCAGCCGCCGCGAGCTGGTGGTCACGCCCGACAGCCTTCTGGAGGCCCGCACCGGGGTTCTGGAGCTTGATGGCCGCGCCATCGGCATCGCGCAGGTGGCCGTCGACCCCGACGGGGCGGAACTGATGCGGCTTCATGTCGACCCGGACCACATGCGCCGCGGCCATGGCTCGGCGCTGCTGGGCTGGGCGGTGTCCCAAGCTCGCGCGCTTCAGGCCAGACGCATGGACGTCGCCTGCCCGCCTTATGCGGCGGGCTTCTTCCAGCAGGCCGGGGCCATGCGGGCGGGCGAGCGCGAAGGCCCCCTGCCCAGCTCGGTCCGGCTCAGGCTGGTCCTGCCGCTCTAGCTCACGCCGCCACGGGCGCAGGCCGGTCGCGTCTGAGGATGGGCGGCGCTGATTTATACGACAGGGTGCGCCACAGCCATTCGAACGGGCCGTAGCGGAAGAGCTGCATCCACACGGTCGAGACCACGAGCTGGACGATCCAGACCGTGACGACGATCATCGTCAGCTCCGACCGCTCCAGCGTGCCCCACCAGCCCAGCCCGATCCCGCCTACCGACAGGAAGACCATCGACAGGGTCTGGGTGAGGTAGTTGGTGAACGCCATCCGACCCGCGCAGGCGAACGGATAGCGCACAATGGCCAGCCACGGCGCCTTGCAGACCAGCATCACCAGGCTGGCCCAGGAGAGCGCCACAAGCAGGCTGAGCGCGTAGTTCACGCCCGAATGGACCCACATCGTCTCCATCGGATAGCCCGCCGCGATCCAGCCCGCGCCCACCGTCCACAGCACCGGCAGCGCCAGCAGGCCGGGGATGGCCGCGATGGCGTAGCGCAGCGCGCTCCAGCCCAGGGTGAAGAAGCCGGTCTTGTAGAGCGCCATGCCCAGCAGCATCACGCCCAGCACCCGCCCGCCGAACATCAGCAGGCCTGTGAGCACCCCGATCAGATAGCCGATGCTGTTATAGAGCCGGCTGTCGAGGAAGCCGGACTGATAGGCGGTGGTGAACCGCTCCAGCGTCGCGGCGTCGGGGTTCATGCCCCACTCCTGGGGCGCGGAGGCGTCGGGCACGAGGCCGATTGCATAGAACTGACCCACCATGATCAGCCCGGCCAGCGCGATGGCCGCCAGCCCCCAGACTGTCAGCCACGTCGCGGACAGACGCCGCAGCATCACCGCGATCAGGCCGAAGATGGCGTACATGGTCAGGATGTCGCCGAACCAGAACACCGCCCCGTGGATCACCCCGAAGGCGAGCAGCCAGAACATGCGCCGCCGGTGCAGCGCCAGATCGTCCGGCCCGCCATCCTTCACCATCAGCAGAATCCCCGCGCCGAACAGGGCGGAGAAGATGGTGATGAACTTCATCTCGAAGAAGGTGAAGGTGATCAGCCAGGCGTCCGCGTTCGCCCCGGCGGCGTCCATGTGGGCGGGGGGAAACTGATAGGCGCCCCAGTACATGAAGAAGGCGGGGATGTTCACCATCAGGATGCCCATCACCGCGACGCCGCGCAGCACGTCCAGACTCTGATGACGCGCGCCCGGCGCGACCGGCAGAACACCCATGATCCCCTCCCAGGACAATGACCGCTGGAGGATGATCGCGCCGACCGCATCGGGCAAGGGCGAACTGGCCCTGCGAGGCCGCAGGGCGGCGAGATTACGAAGATTTCATGGCTGAGATGGAGGATCTGGCTTGAGCGCGGACGCGCGCGGGCGCATAAGGCCTTTGGAAGGGTAGGAGACTCGCCATGATGGCGTTCCTTTACGAGTTGCTTCACATGGCGGCCGCCGCGGTTCTCGCGATGGTCGGGCTGGGCTATGACCGGGCCGAGATCGCGGAAGACAAGCCCCTGCCCCACGCCATCGAAGCCGCCTTCAGCGCCACCGGCGACGTCCACGAGGCCTCTCACGGCCCTCTGGCCTATGGCGCGTCCATGACCGTGAATGTCGGCGGCCTGCAGGTGTGCGTGGACGTTCCCGAGCCGCCCGCCGCGCCTTCTCCCCGCGCGATCTGACACTCCCCGCCTTCCGGCCCTGATTCACCCGCGTCGCCTCTGGCGCGCGCTCTGGCGTCAACCAGTCCGGCGCCCTAGGCTTGCGGCAGGGCTGGCTAGCCGTTGAACGGGGCGACACTCATGGCCGCAGATCACCGATCCGCATCGACCGCGACCGCGCCCGGCGAGGCCCCGGCCAAGCCTGCCGCGCCGATCCGGCTGGACCGGCGCACGGCACGGACACCGGCCGCCGAGCCCGCGGACGACCGGTCAGGCGCCTGGCTGGGCTGGGCGGGGGCGGCGGGCGCGCTTATCTGGACCGGCGGCGCGCTGGCCTATCTGTTCGGCTTCGTGTTCGACGACCTCTCCGCCCTCTCCCCGCTCCAGATCGCCGCTCTGGGCTTCTTCGCGGCGGGTCCGGCCCTGCTGTTCATTCTCGTCGGGGCGATGGGCCGCGAAGTCGTGCGCGCCGCCTCCCGCGCGCGTCGCGCGGACGCGCTGATCGTCCGGCTGGGCTCGCCCGCCGACGACGCCCGCTCCGGGGTCCGCAGCCTGGCCGATTCCATCAGCCTCGAGATCGACCGCGTGAACTCAGGCATGGAGAGCGCGCTGGCGCGGCTGGCCGCCATGGAGGAGGTCATCCGCCACCACGCCGAAAGCCTCGATGAAGTCACCGGAGGGGCGAAGGAGAGGGCCGAGGGCCTGATGAAGACCCTGCGCGAGGAGCGCCAGAAGCTGGGCGAGGTCTCCGAAGGGCTGGACGACAAGGCCGCCCTGATCGCCGCGGCGATCCAGGACCAGTCCAACATGGTCGCCGCCGCCGCCGAACTGGCCGAGGCCAAGGCCGCCGAGGGCGAGCGCGTGCTGCGTGCGGGGGCCGAGAAACTGTCCGGCGCCGCGGACGCCGCCGAGGAAGCCGGCGAGCGCGTCTCGCTGAGCCTGGACGCGCGCGCGGGCGAGATGCGCGAGATGTCCGACACCCTGAAGACGCGGTCCGAAGGATTGGAGGCGGCCTATCTGAAGCACCGCGACCGGCTGGCCGAAGCCAGCGAGGCGCTGCGCCGCGAGCAGGAGAAGATCGCCTCGGCGCTGGACTTCCACAAGGCCGAGCTGGACACCATGTCGAGGACCGCGCGCGAGGGCGCGGGCTCGCTGCGCGCCTCGGCGGAAGCCAGCGCGCACATCTTCGCCTCGGCCATCGAGGAAGCCGTCGAACGCGCCGAGACCATGACCCGGACCATCACGGCCGAAGGCGGCCGCATGGGCCAGGCGCAGGAGAACATCGTCGCCCGGCTCGAAGCCGCCGCCCGCGCCGCGCGCGAGGCCACCGAAGAGTCCGCCTCGCGCCTGACCGCCCAGACCGACGCCGCCCAGGCCGCGCTGGAGCGCGTCAGCGAGACCGGGTTCGAGGCCGCGCGCCGGGCGGACGAATCCTTCCAGGCTCGTCTGCAGGAGGCCGAAGACCTCACCGAGCGCGCCGCTCAGGCCGCCCAGTCCGCCAGCGAGGCGGTGCGCCGCCAGCTTTCAGAGACTCTGGCGGAATCCCGCGCCCAGTCCCAGGCGCTCGAAAAGGAGCTGGACGCGCTGCGCACCCGCTTCGACGACGCCCCCGCCGCCGCCCGGCGCGCGGCCAAGGCGGTCGAACAGGCGCTGGCCGAGGGGCTGGACGCCCTGAACCGCTCCGCTGACGAAGCCGCTGAACGCGCGCGGGAGGTGGACTCCCTGTTCCAGGCCCGCATCCGGCACAATTACGAGCTTCTGTCGGATTTCATGCTCAGAATGGGTTCGGTTGCGGGCGGCAAGCGCCCCGTCGACATCGCGCCTCATGAGATACCCGACCCCCTCAGCGCCCGTCGCAGGAGCGAGCCCGCCCCCGCCCGCGAGCGCCGGGAATCCAAACCGTCCCGCGCACCCGAGCCAGAGCAGGCCGAGGACGCGCCGCTGGAACTGGGCATCCAGGACGAGGCCGGCCCCGCCCGAAGCGAGGCCGAAGCGCCCGGCACGACGGGCAAGGATCTGGGCTGGCGCTGGCGCGACCTGCTGGCGAACATGGGCACCGAAGCGTCCGATGAGCCCGCGGTCGGCGACGATCCCGGCAAGCGGCGGCGCTAACCGGTCCGGGGCTCGCCCAGACGCTCCCTCAACCGCCGCTCGAATTCGCGCAGCCGCGCCGCGTTCGCGCCCAGATCGGACATGCCCACCCGGCTGACCGAGCGGGCGTCCACGACCGAGCCTTCGCCTTCCTCGCCGATCCGCACCACCACGTCGTCGCGAAAGCCGAACCAGAAAGTCTCGGCGGTCGCCTCGAACACCGTGCCGTTCGCCGGTTCCGGGCTCAGCGTCCAGCCCATCTCCCTCGCCACGTCCACCGCCGCGGCGTGGGCCGTTTCAGGATCGGCGGACAGACGGATGGGGCGGATGTCGGGATAAGCTTCGGCCTGCACCTCGGCCAGCGCGCGCCCCGAGCGCGGATCGGTCTTGGAGAAATAGTCCACCGAATTGGCGTCCGGCCCGCGCGCGGCGATCATGACCGGGCTGAACTCGGGCGGGTTGGCCGTGTTGGTGGCGATGTCGTGGATGGGCGGCACGCCTGCGGCCTGCTCGCGCACGTGCAGCGCGTAGCCCAGCCCGGCCGCGCCGACGGCGATGGCCGCGATAGCGGCGATGAAGCCGCCCGCGCCGGGCCGGTCGCGCCGGGCGAGCAGCGCGGTGAGGGTCAGCGCGACAAGCGCCGCCGCACCGACAAGAACCGAAGCCCACAGCAGGTTCGGGCCGATCTGGCGCGTCAGCGTGCCGAACCCCATGCGCCAGTCCCACAGGCCGTATTTCGTGCCCAGGGCGGCGGCGAGGAAGAAAAGCGGGGTGATGACGGCCAGCGCGCCGGCCAGCAGCGCGAGACCTCTGACGATCCAGCCCATGGCACCGTGCATGGCCGCCTCCCCTCGCCGCGCCCGGCCCTCCGCCGGGCAGGGCTCAAGGATACAGGCGCGAGACGGTGAAGGGCGAGTCCAATCGTTCCCGCTCGAAAACCATCCGGTCGTGCAGGCGGAAAGCCCGGTCGCGCCAGAACTCGATCCTGAGCGGAGCAATCCGGTAGCCGGTCCAGAACTCCGGCCGCGGCACCTCGCCCAGACCGAACTTCGCCGCGTATCCAGCCACCGCCTTCTCCAGCGCGAACCGGCTTTCCAGCGGGCGGGACTGTTTGGACGCCCACGCCCCGATCCGGCTGTCGCGGGCGCGGGACTGGAAATAGGCGTCCGCCTCCGCCGCGCTCACCTCGCTGACGATCCCGCGCACCCGGACCTGACGGCGCAGGGACTTCCAGTGAAAGCACAGCGCCGCCTTGGGGTTGGTGGAGATCTGGAGGCCCTTGGCGCTTTCGGTGTTGGTGTAGAAGACGAAGCCGTCCGCATCGAAATCCTTCAGGAGGACCATGCGCGAATCCGGCATCCCGTCCGCGTCCGCCGTCGCCAGCGCCATGGCGTTGGGATCGTTCGGCTCGGTCTCACGCGCCCGGCCCAGCCATTCGCCGAACAGGGCGAACGGATCGTCACGCGTGAAAATGTCCGCCTCCGCACGCTCGGAATCGCGCAGATACTCTGCCTCTGAAGGTGTGGGCGGGATGACGTCCTTGCCGACCATGAGCATCAGGCTCCGATAGCATGAGTTGCGGAACAGATTTACTGCGACTTTACAGAGACCAGCGGCGTCAACCTTTCGCCAACACCTTTGACCTAATCGTGATCGCATGAGCCAGCCGGAGACGCCAGACCTCCCCGAGGCAGTCCTCGCCGCCTACCGCCTGTTCGGGCTGGAGGGTGGAGAGGACCTCAACACCGTCAAAGCTGCTTTCCGCGAGCGGATCAAGGCCGTGCATCCAGACACTGGCGGCTCCGACCCCGAGGCGGTGAAGAAACTCCAGCTGATGATGAAGGCCTATGAGGTCCTTCAGATGTATGCCCCGCGCGAGCTGGAACTGGTCCTGACCCCCGAGGAAGCCCGCAAGGGCGGCCTGCGCACCGTGCAGCTCGAAGACAAGGCGGCGATGGTCCGCCTCACCCCCTTCGCGAAATCGGGGATGATCTTCGTGCCCGTCGGCGAGACGCGCTGGCGGCTGCGCGTGTTGGTCCGCGAGCCCATCGTGGACGGCGGTCAGGAGGAAGGTCCCGAGGAGCGCGCCCGACGCGAGGAAAAGGCCCGCCAGCTCGCCGAGCTGGAGGCCCGCCGCAGGGCTGAAGAGGACGCCGGGCTGCTGAAGGCTTTCTGCGACGCCTTCACCAAATCCCCGCCCGGCGCGGCGCTGACCAAATGGCTCCGCAAGGGCGCGGCCTGACACCAAGCCGGATGACGCGGGCGCGAACGGCCTCTAGGATCGCGGCTTCCGCCCTCCCCAGACCGGTTCCGCCATGTCCCACAACAGTTTCGGCCATCTGTTCCGCTTCACCACCTGGGGCGAGAGCCACGGGCCCGCGCTGGGCTGCGTGATCGACGGCTGCCCGGCGGGCCTCCCGCTCACCGAAGCCGACATCCAGCCCTTTCTGGACGCGCGCAAGCCGGGCGGGTCGCGGCACGTGACCCAGCGGCGCGAGGACGACCGGGTGCGCATCCTGTCAGGCGTGTTCGAGGACGACCGCACGGACGGACAGGTGACCACCGGCGCGCCGATCAGCCTGATGATCGAGAACACCGACCAGCGCTCGAAGGATTATTCCGACATCCGCGACCGCTGGCGGCCCGGTCATGCCGACTACACCTACGACGCCAAGTACGGGGTGCGCGATTATCGCGGCGGCGGACGGTCCAGCGCGCGCGAGACCGCCGCGCGGGTCGCCGCGGGCGCGGTGGCGCGGAAGATAATCGGCGAGGGCGTCACGATCCGAGGCGCGCTGGTGCAGGTCGGCCCCCGGTCCATCGACCGCGCCCGCTGGAGCTGGGACGAGACGGGCCGCAACGACTTCTTCTGCCCCGACGCGGCCACCGCCGCGCTGTGGGATGAGGACATGGATCTGGTCCGCAAGGCGGGCAGCTCCGTGGGGGCGATGATCGAGGTGGTCGCTTCGGGCGTGCCCGCGGGCTGGGGCGCGCCGGTCTATGGCAAGCTCGATCAGGACCTGGCCAGCGCCATGATGTCGATCAACGCGGTCAAGGGCGTGGAGATCGGCGCGGGGCTCGCCGCGGCGGGCATGAGCGGCGAGGACGCCGCCGACGAGATGGAACTGAAGGACGGGAAGCCCGCCTTCCGCACCAACAATAATGGCGGCGTGCTGGGCGGCATCTCCACGGGTCAGGATCTTGTGGTGCGCTTCTCGGTCAAGCCCACCTCCTCGATCCGCATCGAGCGCGACACGCTGGACCGCGACCTGAACCCTGTCACCGTGTCCACCAAGGGCCGCCACGACCCCTGCGTAGGCATCCGCGCGGTGCCGGTGGGCGAGGCGATGATGGCCATCGTGCTGGCAGACCACCTTCTGCGCCATCGCGCACAGAAGGGCTAGCAGAACCGGTCAGGAGGCCAGCGGCTCGATCAGCTCCGGCCCGTTCCGGCGGATCGAGTTGACCGCCGTCGACACCCTGAACGCCTCCAGCGTCCCCTCGGGCGGCGCGCCCAGAAAGGGCGCGGGGTCGTTGGCCGGGTCGAGCCATGCCGCGAACCGGTCGGGCGTGACCATGACCGGCGTGCGGTGGTGCAGGTGGCGGATGTCGCCGCTGGCCTCAGCCGTCAGGATGGCGAAGCTGTCGATCCGATCCGCCCCCTCGCCCCAGCGCTCCCACAGCCCGGCGAAGACCATGGGATGGCCGTCCGTCCGCCGGATCAGCCAGGGCTGGCGCGCATCGCCGTCCTTCGTCCATTCATAGAAGCTGTCCGCGGGGATCAGCGCGCGCCTGCGGCCCAGCGCCTGCCGGAAGGTGGGCTTCTCATGGGCGGTCTCCGACCGGGCGTTGATGAGGGGTTTGGAACTGGCCGGACCGGTCTTCGACCAGTGCGGCACCAGGCCCCAGCGGACCAGCGACAGGCGCGGGTTCCCGTCCCCGCCCCGGCGGACCACGGGCATCGCGTCGGTGGGCGCGGCGTTCCATGTCGGCGCGAAATTGGGCCGGTCCGGCGCGCCGAACAGGGCCAACAGGTCTTCCAGCGAATATGTGAGCGTGTATCGTCCGCACATGGGTCCAGCCTGCCGCCGGACCGATTCCCGTCAAGCGCTGAAGGACGTTTCATGGCTTCGCTTCATCCCGTGCCCTCGGTCGGTCTGGTCGTCTGGCGCGGTTCGGACGTGCTGCTCATCAAGCGCGGCAAGCAGCCCTGGCAGGGCCGGTGGGCCATTCCCGGAGGCCGGATCGAGCGCGGCGAGGCCCTGCACGACGCCGCCTCGCGCGAGCTGGCCGAGGAGACCGGCGTGAAGGCGAAGATCATGGGGCTGATCGGCGTGTTCGAATCCATCAACGAATACGGCCACTTCGTCATGATCGACTATGCCGCGCGCTGGGTTTCGGGCGATCCGGTGGCGGGCGACGACGCGCTGGCCGCCGAGTTCGTGCCGGTCGAGCAGGCGCTCGAACGCGTCGCCTGGGACGACACGCGGCTGGCCATCCAGCAGAGCATGGCCTTGATCGCGCCGGATTGTTGAGCGATCAGACCGCCCATGATCCGCGCCCTTCTGATCGCGGCGAGCCTGCTCGCCCTGCCCCTGCCCGCCGCCGCCCAGTCCGGCTCGGGCTATCCGGCCGAGCCTCTGGCGGGGCTGCTGGGAGAGATGCATGCGCTGAACTATCACTGCCGCACGGCGCGCCAGCAGTACTGGCGCTCGCGGGTGCAGGAGATGATCGATCTGGAGGCGCCCCAGCCGGGCGCCTATCGCGAGCGTCTGATCGCCAGCTTCAACCGCGGCTTCCAGTATTACAGCCCGCGCCGGGTGCGCTGCGGGGCGGAGGCCGAGCAGGAGCTGCAGGCGCTGGCCGCGCGCGCCCGCCCGCTGGCCGAACAGATGCGCCAGACCTACATTCAGTAGCCCGCCCGCCCCATATCCGCTCTTTCCCGCCAGCCCCGACCGGACAGACATGGCGATAAAGCGCATCCGCATGATCACCCGTCTGGACGAACTCGCGCCCGAACAGTGGGACCGCGTGGCCAATCCCGACGGCGCGCCCTTCGATCCGTTCCTGAGCTGGGACTTCCTCGACGCGCTGGAGCGCTCGGGCTCGGCGGTGGAGGAGACCGGCTGGGGCCCGCGCCACCTGATCGCCGAGGACGAGGCGGGCGCGGTGACCGGCGCGCTGCCCCTCTATCTCAAAGGCCATTCCCAAGGCGAATACGTGTTCGACCACGCCTGGGCGGACGCCTTCGAGCGGGGCGGCGGACGGTATTATCCCAAGCTGGTGACCGCCATCCCCTTCACCCCCGTGACCGGGCGGCGCGTGCTGGCGGGCGAGCCGCAAATCCGCGCCGCCCTGATCGACGCCGCGCGGCACGTGGCGGACGAGTGGAACGTGTCGAGCTGGCACGTCCTCTTCCCCGAAACCGTCCAGCGCGCCGAGATGGAGGCCGCCGGCCTGCTCGCCCGCTGCGACGTGCAGTATGTGTGGGAGAACAACGGCTACGCGGCGTATGAGGACTTCCTCGCCGACCTTTCCTCGCGCAAGCGCAAGGCCCTGAAGAAGGAGCGCGCGGCGGCGCACGGCGGGCTGGAGATCGTCCGGCTGACCGGCGCGCAGATCACCGAAGAGCATTGGGACGTGTTCTTCGAGTGCTATCAGGACACCGGCGCGCGCAAATGGGGCCACCCCTATCTGAACCGCGCCTTCTTCACCCTGATCGGCGAGCGCATGGCCGGCCGCGTGCTGATGGTCATGGCCCGGCGCGAGGGGCGATGGATCGCCGCGGCGCTGAACTTCATCGGGTCGGACGCGCTCTATGGCCGCTACTGGGGCTGTCTGGAGGAGCGCGACAGCCTGCATTTCGAGCTGTGCTACCATCAGGCCGTCGAGTTCGCGATCGAGCGCGGTCTGGCGCGCGTGGAGGCCGGCGCGCAGGGCCATCACAAGCTCGCCCGCGGCTACCGCCCCCGCCCCGTCTGGTCCGCCCACCACCTCTCCAGCGGAAACTTCAAAAGGGCGGTGAAGGACTATCTGGATCGCGAGCGGGAGGCGGTGACGGGGGAGATCGCGGCGATGGAGGCGGAGTCGCCGTTTCGGAAGCAGGGGTGAGGCCGGTCTGGATCGGCCCCCTCGCATCGGTTACGAACGGAGCGACGAGCCCCAGACCGGAGAGACATCCCATGAGCCTGACCGGCGCCTATGACGACCAGAACATCCTCGCCAAGATCATGCGCGGGGAGATTCCGTCCGCGAAGGTGTTCGAGGACGACGAGGTTCTGGCGATCATGGACGCCTTTCCTCAGGCGGAGGGCCACGTGCTGGTGATCCCCAAGACCCCGGCGCGCAATTTCCTGGAGATGGAGCCCGACGCGGCCGCCCGCGCCGTCACGCGGATTCAGGCCATCGCCCGCGCGGTGGCCGCCGCGCTGGAGCCTGACGGGGTGATCGTCACCCAGTTCAACGGATCGGCGGCGGGCCAGACCATCTTCCACGTCCATTTCCACATCATCCCGCGCTGGGAGGACCGCCCGATGGGTCGTCACTCGTCCGGCGGCATGGCGGATATGGGCGAACTGACCGCGTTGGCCGACAGGATCGCCGCCCAGATCTGACGCCTCACCAGTTCCACATCGTCCCGTCGGCCAGACGCGCCACGGGGAGCTGCTTGGGGTCGTAGGGGTGGCGCGCGGCCAGATCTTCGTCGATGTCCACGCCGTGGCCGGGCGTCTCGCCGGGATGCATGTAGCCGTCCTTGAAGGTGTAGGCGTGGGGGAAGACCGCGTCGGTGGCTTCGGTGTGGCGCATGTATTCCTGGATGCCGAAATTGGGCACCCACAGATCGAAGTGGAGCGCCGCGCCCATGCAGACCGGCGACAGGTCGGTGGCGCCGTGGCTGCCGGTGCGGACCTGATAGAGCGCGGCCAGCGCCGCGATCTGGCGCAGATGGGTGATGCCGCCCGCATGGACCACCGTGGCGCGGATGTAGTCGATCAGTTGCTCCTGAATCAGCGTCCGGCAGTCATGGATGGAGTTGAAGATCTCCCCCACCGCCAGCGGCGTGGTCGTGTGCTGGCGCACCAGCCGGAAGGCCTCCTGGTTCTCCGCCGGGGTGCAGTCCTCCATCCAGAACAGGCGATGGGGCTCCAGCGCCCTGCCCAGCCGCGCCGCCTCGATGGGCGTCAGGCGGTGGTGGACGTCGTGCAGCAGCTCGATGTCCGGCCCGTGGGCCTCCCGCACGGCGTCAAACAGCTTCGGCGCGAAATCGAGATAGGCGGGCGTGGACCAGACCGTCTCATAGGGCAGCGCGCTTTCGGCCGGCTCGTAGCCGTCCTTGCCGCGCCCCACCCCGTATGAGCCCTTCACGCCGGGGATGGCGGCCTGCACCCGGATCGCCTTGTAGCCCATCTCCACATAGCGCCCGACCTCGGCCACCGCGCTGTCGATGTCGGCGCCGTTGGCGTGGCCGTAGACCATCACGCCTTCCCGGCTCGCCCCGCCCAGAAGCTGGTAGAGCGGCAGGCCCGCCGCCTTGGCCTTGAGGTCCCACAGGGCGGTGTCCACCGCGGCGATGGCGGTCATGGTCACCGGGCCGCGCCGCCAGTAGGCGCCCCTGTAGAGGAACTGCCAGATGTCCTCGATCCGGTGCGCGTCCCGCCCGATCAGGTTGGGGATGACGTGGTGCTCGAGATAGGCCGCCACGGCCAGCTCGCGCCCGTTCAGCGTCGCGTCGCCGATGCCGTATGTCCCCTGATCGGTCTCGATCTTCAGGGTCACGAAATTGCGGCCTGGACAGGTGATGATGACGCGCGCGCCTGTGATCTTCATGGTCCCGTTTCCTCCCGCGCCGGTCGAGGGCGCCATGCTTGTATTTTCCCGGCCCGCGCTTGCGCCCGTGCGTCCCGCCCCTACAATTGCCGGACAATTGATACGCCGTCTTCAGGTGGCGACGCAAAGGGGAGAGACGTATGAAACGGATGTTTGCGGCCAGCCTGCCGGTGATGATGTTAGCGCTATCATCGCCCGTCAAGGCGGAGGAGGACGCGCCCTCGCCCGTCCGCATGAGCCAGATCGGCTTCGAGACCGGCGGCCCCAAGCTCGCGATCATCCCCACTGAGGCCTCCACCCCCCTGCCCTTCCGCATCCTCGACGGAAACGGAGCCATCGTACTGGAGGGCGAAACCGTCGTGTTCGGCGCGGACGAGGCCTCGGGCGAGAGCGTCCACCGGGCCGATTTCTCAGACCTGTCCCAGCCGGGCGAATACCGCCTGACGTTCGAGGGCGGCGAGAGCCGGAGTTTCACCGTCTCGGACGCGCCCTGGTCGGAGATCGCGCGCGATTCCCTCAGCCTGTTTCATCAGAACCGCGCCGGCATCGCCATCGAAGAGCGCCATGTGGAGCGCGCCGACCTCGCCCGCCCCGCCGCCCATCTCGATGAGCTGCTGACCTGCTTTTCGGGGACCGACCAGCGCGGCAATGACTGGCCGGGCTGCGATCACGAGCTGGACGTGACCGGCGGCTGGTATGACGCGGGCGATCACGGCAAATACGTGGTCAATGGCGGCATCACGGTCTGGACGCTGATGGACGCCTGGACACGGTTCGGCGCGGCCTATGGCGACGGCACGCTGCCCATCCCCGAAGCGGGGAACGGGGTCGGCGACCTGCTCGATGAAATCCGCTGGGGCATGGAGTTCATGCTCGCCATGCAGATTCCCGACGGCGCGCGCATGGCCGTGCCCGTGGGCGCGGACCAGACGCCGGACGCCCCGGACTTCACCGAGATCGACGCGGGCGGTCTGGCCCACCACAAGACCCACAACGAGGTGTGGACGCCCCTGCCGCTGGCCCCGCACGAGGACGACGTGCCGCGCTTCCTCTACCCGCCCTCGACCGCGGCCACCCTCAATCTGGCCGCCTCCGCGGCCATGTGCGCGCGGGTTTGGGCCGGGATCGATCCTGACTTCGCCGACCGCTGCCTGAGCGCCGCCGAGCGCGCCTGGGACGCCGCAGAACGCCACCCCGACATCTACGCCATCGGCGATTTCAATGGCGGCGGGGGGTATGGCGACAGCGATCTGAGCGACGAGGCCTATTGGGCCGCAACCGAGCTTTTCGCGGCCACAGGCGAGGATCGCTACGACGCGGCCATGCGCGCCTCGCCTCACTTCCTCGGCGCGCCGGGCGCGGAGCCCGACACCGGCTCCATCGCCTGGCCCAGCGTGGGCGCGCTGGGCACGATCACGCTGGCGACCGCCGAGACCCGATTACCCGAAGCCGAGCGCGAGCAGGCCCGCGCCGCGCTCCTCGCGGCCGCGGACGGCTACATGGACGTCCGCGAGGCGGAGGGCTACGCCTTCCCGCTCGATCCGGGCGGCTATGTCTGGGGCTCGAACGGGGATCTGATGAACCGGGCCATGGTGCTGGCGCTCGCCAGCGACCTGACGGGGCAGGCGCGCTACCGCACCGGCGTGATCGACGCGATGGACTATGTCATGGGCCGCAACGCGCTGGACCAGTCCTACGTCACCGGATACGGCGCGCGGCCGATGCTCAACCCCCATCACCGCCACTGGGCCCATGCCTCCGACCCGGCCTACCCCCGGCCCCCGGCGGGCGTGATTTCGGGCGGGCCGAACAATGCGAACATGAGCGATCCCGTCGCGATGGAGATGGAGGGCTCGTGCGCGCTGCAGGCCTGCTGGGCCGACCACATCGATTCCTACGCCATGAACGAGGTGGCGGTGAACTGGAACGCGCCCTTCTTCTGGGTCGCGGCCTGGCTGGATGGGGGGTGACCTTCACCCCACCGTCATGGCCCGGCTCGACCGGGCCACCCATCCGGTGAACGGTTCGGGGCGCATCGAACGGTTACCGGCTGGGTCCCCCGGTCAAGCCGGGGGATGACGGTGTCGGGAGAGCCCGGTCACTCAGGACAGATCGCGTCGCCCTCGTTGGAGGCCAGCCGCACGGATTCAAAACTCAGCGCCACGGGGGCGTCGGCTTCGATCACGAAGGGCTCGGACACCGCGGAAATCTCCGTGCCCCGGTCGCGGAAGCAGGACAGGCGCACCTTGATCTCGCCCCACTGGCCCTCGCCGGCTTCCAGCAGGAAGGGCGTCAGGTCCACCCGGCCCTCGCCCGCGCCCAGCATGACCTGGCCTTCGGGCGCGGCCTCGAGGCGGTAGCGCAGGGCCAGCGCCATCTCGCCGTTCGACTGACGGGTGAGATCGACCGGCTGGCCCGAGACCGCTGCACGGGCCTCGCCCGTGAACACAAGCGTGCGGGCGGATTCCTGCGCCGCGCCGTCCGCGGGACGGATTGCCACCGCGCCGCGGGGGCTCTCGCCGGAGGGCTCGCCCACGCGCACCTCGCCGCCCGCGTCGCGCAGCATCAGCGACCAGGGCGGCACGAAACGGCCTTCGGTGAAGTAGCGGTCGGGATTGGCCGCCTCGCCGTCCACACCGGACTCCTCGTCCAGCACGTCCACGGCCCCAGGCTCGGCATAGCTGAGCCCGTAGCCATAGGCGAAGAGCGGATCATACCCCTCCATGCCGTGATTGAGCGGGCCCTGAACCGCCGTGCGCGGCCAGGAGAAGGACAGGGTTCCGGTGAAGTCGTGGCGCGGCGCGCCCTCGGCGTCGCCGATCAGCACGTCCGCGATCCCGCCGCCTTCCGAACCGGGCAGCCAGGCCGCCACGAAAGCGTCCGAGGCGTTCATCTCCGGGCTGGTGAACATGGGCCGCCCCGAGATGAAGACCGAGACGGTGGGGATGCCCGCCTCGCGGAAGGCGCGCAGCATCTCCAGCGGGCGGTCGTCGGTGAAGTCCAGATGCTCCAGATCGCCTTGGAACTCGGCATAGGGCGTCTCGCCGAACACCACGACAGCGACGTCCGGCGCCTCGTCGAAGCTGCCGTCCGGGCTCCAGGCGGCACTGCCGCCCGCCTCGGTCACGGCCTGTTCGATGCCCGCCCAGATGGACTGGCCGTTGGGGAAGTCGTCATTGGTGGTGCCCGTGCCCTGCCAGCTCAGGGTCCAGCCGCCCGAGGCCTGGCCGATGGAATCGGCGGCCTCGCCCGCGACCAGCACCCGCGCGTTCCCGGCAATGGGCAGCGCGCCGTCATTGTTCTTCAGCAGCACCAGCGACTGGCGCACCGCGTCGCGGGCCACCTCCCGGTGCTCGTCCGCGCCCAGAAGCTCCAGACGACCTTCCAGCGGGCGGCTGTCTTCAAACAGGCCCGCCTTGACCTTCACCCGCAGGATGCGCCGCACCGCCTCGTCCAGCCGCTCCATGGGGATCGCGCCGGACCGCGCCTGCGCCAGCGTGTTCTCGTACAGGGGCCGCCAGCTGTCGGGGGCCATGAACATGTCGATGCCCGCGTTGAAGGCCTCAGGGCAGCTTTCATTGGTGCAGCCCTCGATCTGGCCGTGGGCGTTCCAGTCCGACACCACGAAGCCCTCGAACCCCAGCGGGCCGCGCAGCACGTCGGTCAACAGGGTCTCGTTGCCGGTGATCTTGAAACCGTTCCAGCTCGAGAAGGAGGCCATCACCGTGAGAACGCCCGCGTCGATGGCGGGCGGGTAGCCGGCGTTGTGGATCTCGATCAGCTCGGCCTCGCTGATCGGCGCGTCGCCCTGGTCGATGCCGTCCGTGGTGCCGCCATCGGCCAGATAGTGCTTGGCCGAGCCGGAAATGCGGCCCTCGCCCAGCGGCTGGCCGGAGACCAGATCGCCCTGCAGCCCGCGGGTCACCGCGCCCGAATACATCGCGACGATCTCGGGATGCTCGCCATAGCCCTCATAGGTGCGGCCCCAGCGGTCGTCGCGGGGCACGGCCACCGTGGGGCCGAACGTCCAGTCCGCGCCGGTGGCGGCCACCTCGCGGGCGGTGACCTGGGCGATGGCTTCGATCAGCTCGGGATTCCGCGCCGCGCCCAGCCCGATATTGTGCGGGAAGATGGTGGCGCCGATGACGTTGTTGTGCCCGTGGACCGCGTCGATGCCGAAGATGAGCGGGATGGCCGCGCCCTCGCGCGCCGCGGCCGCCTCGCGGAAGGCCCGCGCCAGCGCGACCCAGTCCTCTCCGCTCGCCCAGTTGCGCCCGCCCGGCGCGGAATTGCCCCCCGCCAGGATCGAGCCCAGCGGATAGCGCGCCATGTCCTCGGGCGTGAAGGCGGAGATGTCGGCCTGGATGGTCTGACCCACCTTCTCCTCCAGCGTCATCGAGGCGAGCAGCTCGTCGATGAAGGCCTCGGTCTCGGCGTCCGTGATCGCGTCGGGCGTGGCCGCCGTGGGCCAGACGTCCGGGTTGGCGCGCGCTTCGGCGGGTGTCTCCAGCCGCGCGATCTCCGCGCCGCCAGGGGCGTCGCCGGGCGCGGACGTCTCCGCGGGCGCGGCCTCCTCGGCGGGCGGCGGGGCCTCCCGGGGCACGTCGGCGGGGTCGCAGGCGGTCAGGCCCAGCGCCAGAGCGCTGGCGGAGACGGTCAGGATGGCGATGCGGCTCATGGCGGGTCTCTCCTCAATGTCCCTGGAGCTGGCGGACCAGCGAATTGGCCAGATAAGCGCGGACGCGGTGCTGGTTCTCGTCCGTCATCGGCCCCTGTATCCCCTGCCCCTGCGCGGGCAGGTGCGCGGCGGCGGCGTCGGGTCCGTCGAAGACGAAATGTTCAAACAGGGCGCGGAACGCCTCCCGCCGCGGCGCAGGCAGGTCGCGCACGCCCAGCATGGCGTGGACCATCGCCTCGAAGGCGGTTCCCGTGCCCATGGGCGAGGGGTCCCACCAGTAATTGACCAGCGCGTTGAACGGATCAAGCGAGCGCACGTGGTGCCACCACAGCGCGGGAATATAGATCGCGTCGCCCGGCTCCAGATCGGCGGTCAGGGCGTGGCCCAGCGCCGTCTCGAAGCGCGGATGGCGGTCGAAGTCGGGATCGTCGGGATCGGCCATGGACACCGGCTGGCCCGCGATGGTGCGGTCCAGCGGCCCGACATAGAGGTTTTTCGCCTGCTCGGGCGGGAACAGGGTGAAGCGCCGCCGCCCGGCGGCCACCACCGCGATGTTGTCGGACAGGTCGTAATGGGTGGAGACCGTGATCGCGTTGCCCAGCCACAGGCGCGGCTCGACGCCGGACGGCACGAGGCCGAGCCCGTGGCCGGCCTGAAAGCCCGGTGCGATCTGCGGCGCGGGAACCGAACCCATGTAGAGCGCGGGCGGCTCGGCCATTTGCGCGGCGGCGGCGAGGTCGGCCACGAAGCCCGCCAGTCCGCTCTGCCGCCGCTCGAAATTGAAACCCGTCATGGACGGGTCGTAGAAGAACCGGCCTTCGATGGCGGGCGGTCCCACGAACACCTCCGCCACCGCGCCCGCGTCCAGCGCGGACAGGGCACGCCCCGCCTCGGCGGGGCCGCGCAGGGCGGCCTGCACCAGCGGCCAGTGCGCGGCGGCGTCTTTCAGGACCGCGGGCGCGTAGCCCGGCGCGATCTCTTCGCGGAAGGTCTCCGCATCGGCCTCGCGCCAGACCCTGACCGCGCCTGAGGTCATGCCGGACGCGGCTCGGCGGCCCGGATGGCGTCCGCGATGGCCTGACGCAACGGTTTGGGCCGGTAGTCCTCGTCATAGGGCGTGGGCCGCTTGGGCAGGCCGTCCTCGCGCAGCCACATGCCCTGATACCAGGACAGATGATCGGCCATGCCCCAGACGAGGATGTCCTTGGTCTGGGGGTAGGAGAACATCAGGTCCAGATAGCGCCGGGCCAGCTCGGCCACCTCACGGTCGCGGGTCTCGATGTCGGCGGGCAGGTTCTTGTCGTGCACGTCGAACTCGGTGATCGACAGGCTCAGATCCAGCCCGGTCACCGCGTCCAGGAACTGCCGCCAGCCATCCGCGCGGGCGGTGTCGAATCCGGTCGAGTAATCGTAATTGCCTGAGCCGATATGGCTCTGCACGCCCAGCCCGTCGACCGGCGCGCCGCGCTCCTTCAGCCGCTCGAGCAGGCGCAGAACGCCCTCCTGCTGGCGTTCGTATCCCGCCTCCCAGCTCATGTAGTCGTTGTAGAGCAGCTCCGCGTCGGGGTCGGCTTCCTTGGCGACATGGAAGGCGATGTCGATCACCTCTTCGCCCAGATGCTGGGAGAGCGGGGTCTGGCGCAGGCGGCCCGCCTCGTCGATGGTCTCGTTGACCACGTCCCACGAATAGATCCGGCCCCGATAGCGCTCGACCAGCGTGCGGACGTGCTCGGTCAGCATCCGCTCGGCCTCGGTCCCGGGGCGGGAGCCGAAATCATGATTGGCGAACCAGTCGGGGAACCAGTCGGTATGGTGCCACAGCAGGGTGTGACCACGCATCTCCATGCCGTTCTCGGCGGCGAAGTCCATCACCATGTCCGCGGGCCGGAAATCGAAGGTCTCCGCGTCGGGCCGCGCGACATACCATTTGAGCTCGTTCTCATGGACCAGCACGCCGCACTCGCGGATCAGAAGCTCGCGGTAACGCGCGTCATGGAAGGACGAGGCCAGAGAGTCCGGGTCGCCCACGCCCACCGCGCTGCCGAACCGCATCCCCTTCTCCTGCGCCAGCTCGTGCAGGGAGGGGCCTTCGAAAAAGTCCTCGGCGAAGCCGCGCGGGGCGGCCATGGCGGCGAGCCCGCCCGCGGCGAGCATCAGGGACTGGCGTCGGGTCAGCATGGTCATGTCACGTCAAAACCGGCCCTGGGCGGCCGGCCCTCTTGCTTGGAAAAAAGTCGGGGCGCGTGTCCGTCAGCCGGACGCGCGCCCCGGGGAGGGAGCCGATCAGAAGGTGCCGCGCACGATGAAGGTGAAGCGGCGGTCGTTCATGAACCACGAGCGGGGCGCGGTCAGCAGATCGTTGTTCAGGACCTGGCTGGTGCGGGTGACCTCATTGGTCAGGTTCACGCCCTGCACCCCGATGCGGACATTTTCGTTCACGGAATAGAAGATCGAACCATCCAGCTGGCCGCTGCTCTCCTGGATGATCGGCGCGAAGGGCACGATCACGTCGCGCACCGTCACCACGAAGTCCGATCGCCAGGCATAGGCCGCCCTCAGCGACCACGGTCCCTTCTCGTAGAAGCCGGCGAAGTTGGCCGTGTGCTCGGACAGGCCCTGCAGCGGCAGCAGGCTGGTGTCCACGTTGGCGACCAGGCCGGCGGACACGTCCGGGTCGGTGGCGTTCAGCGTGCTCTGCTCCACCCCGTCGGAGTCCACGTAGGTGTAATTGGCGCTGATCCCCAGCCCGTCGAACGGTTCGGGAAGGAAGTCGTAGGTCTGCTGGTAGGCGAGTTCGAAGCCCCGCACGGTGCCCGTGCCTTCGGCGTTCATCGGCATCGACACGACCGCGTCGAAGGAGGCTCCGTTGTTGGTGAAGGTCTCCAGCGTCGTCGCGTTCGTGTGCACGTCGGTCAGACGCTTGTAGAACAGCGACAGGGTCACCGAACCGACCTCGGCGAAATACCATTCCGCGGCCAGGTCGACATTGTCCGCCTTGATGGGCCGCAGATAGGGATTGCCCACCCCGAACCGGCCCCGCGGCCGTCCGTCGACGATGTCATCCGCGCCGGTTTCAAGCGTGATGTTGTAGAAATTGCGCGTCAGGCCGATGTCAGGCGGCGTGATCGCCCGCGACAGGCCGAGACGGAACTGCAGACCGTTGTCCAGCCGCAGCAGGCTGTTGAAGCTGGGCAGCCAGTGATCCTGCGAATACGTGGCGTCATTATTGACCAGCGCCCCGTCCTGGAAGGCCCTGGCGTCGGCCCGGACCTGAGGATCGAGGGCGCAGAAGGCGGTCAGCTCCTGATCAGGATCGGCGGCCTGATTCGCGCAGCCTGCCTCGGTCTGGAAGCTCTGGTTCTGGAAGGCGATAACGCCGGGGGATTCACGTTCCACCGAAACGTATCGCACGCCGATATTGCCGCTCAGCCGCATGCCCGCGCCCAGGTCGCCGCCGAAGCGGAGCATGGCGTAGGCCGCGTCGGTCTCTTCGCGCATCGGGTTGATTTCCTGGGGCCGGTAAACACCCTCGGTCACGCCGCAGCGCTGGCCCAGCGGCACCCAGTCGACCGAGCAGCCGAATTCATCGATCTCGCCATCGCGCCAGGCGATGCCCGTGGCGTAGTCGATCAGCTGGTTGTAGCGGTCGATGGTGTTCTGCCCCCAGAACAGCCGGGAGTCGGCACCCGTGGGCACAGGAACCTCCCCGCGCATGAAGTTGTCGAAATCGAAGGCTTCATGGTATTTCGCCAGCTGGCCCACGCCCGGGCGGGCGCCGTCCAGCCAGACCGGCCCCCCGCCGCCCCACTGTTCGGAGATGACGCCCCAGTTGTACTGGGAGAAGCGGGTGGTCTGATTGCGGATCGACCGCCGGGCGCCGACCCGGACCGAGTCCAGCCAGCTGCCTTCGTCGAACGAGTAGTCCGCATCGAAGCGGAAGGCGTCCAGCGTGCCCTCGCTGTTTTCGAAATGGTCCATCGCCGCACGGGAGAAGGAGTTGTAGGGGTCGGAATAGCTTTCATTGCCCGCCTGCCGGTACTCAGGGCACTGGGCCCCGGTCTCGGGGTTGGGAGCGGTGCACAGCGTTCCGTCTTCGGCGCGGCGCGGCAGGGGCAGGAAGTTCACGATCGGAATGTCGTCGCCGCGAAGCTGGATTTCCACGTCCTGATAGGTCGAGTTCCACAGGCCGATGTCCCGGACGTCGACGGTGGAGTCCACGTGCTGGTAATCGAAGTTGAACGACCAGCGGTCGTCCGGCGTCCAGCGGAAGTTCAGGCCGTAATCGGTGGTCACGTAATCCTGGACCACGTCGCGGCGGATATTGTTGCTCTGCAGGCCCCATGCGGGCGTGCGCGCGCCGGGACCGGGATCGAACTGGCCGTCGCGCCAGCCGGTGTTGTCGCTTGTGATGGCGCCGCGGGTGAACACGCCGTCGGGACCGAACTCAAGCGTCGTGCCCGGGATGGCGCGGGAGTCGCCGTTGTCCGCCACGTTGTCGGTGGCGATCTCGATGGCGCGCTCGGTCCAGGCCTGGCGCGAATCCGAGCGCAGGAACTGGGCGGTCGCGACCATGGTGCGGTCGGGGCTGCGCCATTGGCCCGAGGCGCCGATGCCGGTGCGCTCGCGCTCGAAGATCTGGCTGCGGAAGGCCGCCCCGCGGGGGAACCAGACCGACCCCACCTCGGTGTCGCCGTCGCCGGGGACCACGTCATTGTTCGAATACAGGGCGCGCGGTCCGAAGTTGGATATCTGCTGGCCGTCGGAGCGCGCGACGAGCTCTGAATGCACCGCGTTGATCAGGAAGCCGAACTCGCCCGCGTTGTTCGTCTCGAACCGGTCGGAGAACAGCACCGAGGCCGTCGGCGCCCAGCGTTCCGCGAAGTCGCCGTAACTGCCTTCGATGGAGCCCGCGATCACCCGACCCGACGCGTCGAAGGGCACGCGGGTGCGCAGGTTGATCGTGCCGGAGATGCCGCCCTCGATCAGGTCCGCGGACGGGCTTTTATAGACGTCCACGCCGCCCATCAGCTCCGAAGGCACGTCCGAGAAGCTGAGCACCCGGCCGTTGTTGGCGCTGAAGGTGTCGCGCCCGTTGAGCTCGGAACGCACCCAGGTCAGGCCGCGCACGACCACGCCAGAGCCCTCGATGGAGAAGTGGTCGGGATCCACGCCTGCGCGGAAGCGGTCGATGGACACGCCCGGCACGCGCTGGAGCGCTTCGGTCACCGAGCGGTCGGGCAGCGCGCCGATGTCCTCGGCGGTGATCGCGTCCACGACGACTTCGGAGTCGCGCCGGATCGTCTGGGAGGACCGCAGGCTGGACCGGATCCCCTGAACCTGGATGACCTCGATCCCGGCCTGCGGATCAGCGGCCTCTTCATCCTCCTGAACCGCCTGCTGGGTCGTGACCGCCTGCTGCGCGGCCGCCGCGCCGGAAAGCATGGCCGCGAGCGCGATTGCCGAGGCCCCGCCCATCCAGTGCACGGCGGATTTTCGGCGCAATTGTCCCGTGGTTTCGTCCGACATCAGAATTCCTCCCCTGTGACATTCTTTTTTGTTAGCGCTAACATTTGATTTTTTGCGTTAGCGCAAATGTCTGATTAATGACAGGCGTAGCCCAAGACGAATTCTCACGCAAGCGTTACATGGGCCCTTTTCCCAAAAAATCGGACGCGCCAGGCGCCGGAAGCTCCGCAGACCCGGCACCCCCCGCCTTCAGCCACGCAGGGGTTGGCGGGTAGCCAGGATGATTGACCGCCCGCCTTTCCCGCCGATAGCATCGGGACCGAGCGCGTCGGGGAGGACGCCGGGCTATGTCAGACAATTCAGACAGCAAGGTGAGACGCGTGCTCATCGTGGGGGGCGGCACGGCGGGGTGGATGACCGCCGCGGCCCTGTCGCACGGCCTGCGCGGAACCGGCGTCAGGATCGAACTTGTCGAATCAGAAGCCATCGGAACCGTCGGCGTGGGCGAGTCCACCGTGCCCCATATCCGCTATTTCAACCAGACGCTGGGGATCGACGAGGCGGGCTTCATCGCCCGCACCCGCGCGACGATCAAGCTGGGCATCGAGTTCCGGAACTGGGCACGCGAGGGCGACGCCTACATCCATCCGTTCGGGGCCTATGGCGAGCCCGATGGCGGGCCGGACTTCCATCACCAATGGCTGCGCCTGGGCGGGCCGGAGACGATGGGGCCCATCGACCAGTGGTCCCTGCCCATCGCCATGGCCAAGGCCGAGCGCTTCGCCCCGCCCTCTGACGAACCCGGCGCGCTGGCGTCCACCTATTCATACGCCTACCAGTTCGACGCCGCGCTCTACGCCCGCTATCTGCGCGAGTTCGCCGAGGCGCGGGGTGTGGCGCGCACGGAGGGACGCATCCTCGACGTGGCGCTGGATCCCGAGACCGGCGACGCCAGCTCGGTCACGTTGGAGAGCGGCCGTCGGATCGAGGCGGACCTGTTCGTGGACTGCTCGGGCTTCCGCGGGCTGATCATCGAACAGGCCATGAAGACCGGCTATGAGGACTGGTCGCGCTGGCTGCCCTGCGACCGGGCCATCGCCATCCCCAGCGCCTCCACCGACGCGCTGCCCCCCTACACCCGAGCGAGCGCGACCGAGGCGGGCTGGGTCTGGCGCATCCCGCTCCAGCACCGGGTCGGCAACGGGCATGTCTATGCCAGCGCCTTTATGGACGACGCCCGCGCCGAGGGCCTGCTGATGACCGCGCTGGAGGGCGAGGCGCTGGCCCCGCCCAACCGGCTGCGCTTCCTGGCAGGCAAGAGAAAGCTGCAATGGAACCGCAACTGCGTGGCCATCGGGCTGGCGAGCGGTTTCCTCGAGCCGCTGGAATCCACCTCCATCCACCTGATCCAGGCGGCGGCGGGTTACCTGCTGGACCTGTTCCCAACCGGCGACGGGGACGAGGCCGCCCGGGACGAGTTCAACCGGACCATGGCGATGGAATACGAGCGGGTGCGCGACTTCCTGATCCTGCACTATCACGCGACCGAGCGGGACGACACGCCGTTCTGGAACCACGTCCGCACGATGGAGATCCCAGACTCGCTGGCCTCGAAGATGGCCCTGTTCCGCGAGCGCGGCTCGGTGGCGGGCTATGAGCACGGCGTCTTCCTCGAACCCAGCTGGGTCGCGGTCTATCTGGGCCAGCGGATCATTCCCGCCCGGCACGATCTCGCCGCGCTGGCCGTGCCTGAAGCCCACGCGCGCGAGCGTGCGCGCGCGCTGAAAGACGAGATCGCCGCGCTGGCCATGCGCCTGCCGCTGCACCGGGACAGGGTGGGCGCGCCCCGCGCCACCGCGGGGTCGGCGGCATGAGCGCGCCGGCCATCCTGATCGCGGGGGGCGGCATGGCGGGCTGGACCACCGCCCTCGCCCTCGCCCGGCCCTTTCGCGGAACCGGCGCCCGGATCGCCGTCATCGACACGCCCGGTCCCGACGTCTCGCTCGGCCCCCTCGCCCCGGCCATCGCCACCCTGCCCTCGGCGCAGGACGCGCACTGGGCGCTGGGCCTGCCCGAGCACCGCGTGGTCCGAGCGGGCCGCGGCGCCTACCGGCTGGGGGAATTCTGGCGGGGCTGGGACGGACGGGAGGCCGCCGCCTTCCTGCCCTTCGGCGAGGTCGGCGCGGACATCGGCGGGGTGCGCTTCCACCAGCAGGTCGCGCGGCTGCAGGCCCTGGGCGAGACCGCCTCGCTCGCCGATCACGCCCTGTCCTCGCTCGCCGCCGCCGCGGGCCGGTTCGCCATTCCGCCCCACGATGCGGCCGACATCCGCGCCACCCTCGATCACGGCCTGCATCTTGACGCGGAGGCTCTGACCGGCGCTCTGCTGCGCCCCGTCGCGCTGGCCATGGGCGTGACGCGCATTGAGGGCGGCATCGGGGAGGTCGAGCTGTGCACGGACGGCCTGATCGCGGCGCTGCGCCTTGATGACGGGCGGCGCGAGACCGCCGACCTGTTCATCGACGCCACCGGCCCGGACGCCCGCCTGATCGGCGCGCTGGAGGCGGCGTGGGAGGACGAGGCGGCGTGGGAGGACTGGGCCGCCCTGTCGCCCTTCGACCGCGCCGCCGCGGTCATCCGGCCCGACACCGCCGAGCCCGCCCCCTTCACCCGCGACGCCGCCCATCCGTGGGGCTGGCGGCGGACGATGCCGCTGAACGGCGCGCGCGGCGAGATCGTCATGTTCGCCTCGCGCCACATGAAGGACGAGCGGGCGTCGCAGATGATGGGCGGCGCCGAGCCCGCGGCTGTCACGTCCGGACGGCGGCTTTCCCCCTGGACCGGCAACTGCGTGGCCGTCGGCGCGGCCGCAGCCATCCCCGACCCGCTGGCCTCGGCGGAGCTGGCGCTGGTCCATGCCGCGGCCCTGCGCCTGGCCCGCCTCGTGCCCTGGCCGGGCGGCTGGCGGGCGGAGGCGGAGGAGTTCAACCGGCTGTGGCGGCACGAGACGGAGTCGGCGCGCGACTTCGCCCTGCTGCGCCACCTGCTGAATCGCCGCCCCGAGAAGGTGTGGGCAGCCGCCCGCGAGGCGTCCGCGCCCGAGCCGATGGACCGGCGTCTCGCCCTGTTCGCCGCGCGCGGGCGCATCATCCGCACCGAGCACGGGCTGTATGACGACGCGCTGTGGGCGCGGGCCTTCATCGCGCTGGGCGCCAGACCCCGCCATCACGACCCGCTGGCCGACGGGCTGGACGCCGGGATGCTCAAGGCCCGCTCGGCCCGCATCCGCGAGCTCGCCGCCCGGGCCGCCGCTTCCATGCCGCGCCACGGCGACTTCCTCGCCCGCGTGAACGCCCAGGACGGACCGCGATGAGAGACCCTGACGCCATCACCAAGGTCGTCATCGTGGGCGGCGGCACGGCGGGCTGGATGGCCGCCGCGGCCCTGTCGCGCATGTCGGGCAGCGGGCTGATGGAGGTCACGCTGGTGGAGTCCGACGCCATCGGCATCGTCGGCGTGGGCGAGGCGACCATCCCGCCCATCCGCCATTTCAACGAGATCATCGGCATCGACGAGCGCGACTTCATCCGCGCCACGCAAGGTGCCTTCAAGCTGGGCATCGAGTTCCGCGGCTGGACGCGGCCCGGCCACCGCTACATCCACCCGTTCGGCCCCTATGGCGCGGACATCGGCGCGGTGAAGTTCCACCAGCACTGGCTGCGCATGCGGGCCGTGGGCCGGGCGGCGGACATCGAGGACTATAATCTGTGCGCGGTCGCGTCGCGCCAGGGCCGGTTCGGGCCCGTCGCCCCCCAGGCCCGCTCCCCCCTCGCCCAGCTTCACTGGGCCTATCATTTCGACGCTTCTTTGTATGCGAAGTATCTGCGCGCCTTCTCCGAAGCCCACGGCGTCGTCCGCCGCGAGGGCCGGATCACGCGGGTCCATCAGCGGGCCGAGGACGGTTTCATCGAGGCCGTCGAACTGGAGAGCGGCGAGCGGGTGGAGGGCGAGCTGTTCATCGACTGCTCGGGCTTCCGCGGCCTGCTGATCGAGCAGACCCTGAAGGCGGGCTACGAGGACTGGACCGGATGGCTGCCCTGCGACCGGGCGATGGCGGTGCCCTGCGCCCATGGCGCGGAGGGGCTGACGCCCTACACCCGATCCACCGCCCGCGAGGCCGGCTGGCAGTGGCGCATCCCGCTCCAGCACCGGGTCGGCAACGGATACGTCTATTCCAGCGCGCACATCTCAGACGACGAAGCCACCGCGACCCTGCTCGCCAGCCTCGAAGGCGAGGCGCAGGCCGATCCGCGCCCCCTGCGCTTCACCACCGGCCAGCGCAAATCGGCCTGGGTGAAGAACTGCGTGGCGCTGGGACTGGCCTCGGGCTTCCTGGAGCCGCTGGAGTCCACCTCCATCCACATGATCCAGACCGGCATCACCCGGCTGCTGCACCTGTTCCCCGATCGCGGGTTCGATGCGCGGGGGATCGCCGAATACAACCGCCTGACCGCCCGTCACGCCGCGCAGATCCGCGATTTCATCATCCTGCACTACCACGCCAACCAGCGCGCCGGAGAGCCCCTGTGGGACGCCTGCCGGACGATGGCGGTCCCCGACAGCCTGCAGCGCAGGCTCGACCTGTTCCGCCTGAAGGGCCGGATCAGCCGGGACGAGGACGAGCTGTTCGCCGAGCCCAGCTGGCTCGCGGTCTATCTGGGACAGGAGGTGGTTCCCGAAGGCTGGGATCCCATCGCCGACGCCGCCCCGGCGGACGACATCGCCGCCGCGCTGGAGCAGGTCCGCAACGCCGTGCTTGCCGGAACGGCGTCCATGCCGCTTCATTCAGACTTCATCGCCCGGCACTGCCGCGCGCACGCCGCCTAGGGGGAGGGTTCATGTCAGACGCGCGCATCCGCAAGATCGTCATCGTGGGCGGAGGGACCGCCGGCTGGATGACCGCCGCCTGCCTCTCGCGCCTGCTGGGCGAGGACTATGCCGACATCACGCTGGTGGAATCGGACGCCATCGGAATCGTGGGCGTGGGCGAGGCGACCATCCCCCAGATCAGGATTTTCAACGAGCTGCTGGGGCTGGACGAAGACGATTTCATGCGGCGCACCCAGGGCTCGTTCAAGCTGGGCATCCAGTTCATCGACTGGGGGCGCAGGGGCCACACCTATTTCCATCCCTTCGGTCCGTTCGGCGTGGACATGCTGGGCGTCAGCTTCCACGCCTACTGGCTGAGGATGATGCATGCGGGCCGGGCCGATCCGATCACGGATTTCTCCCTGCAGTCGGTCGCCGCCGAGCGGGGCCGCTTCATGCGCCCGATCAAGGCGGGCCAGTCGCCGCTGTCCAACATCGCCTACGCCTTCCATTTCGACGCCGCGCTGTATGCGAAATTCCTGCGCGAATTCTCCGAAGTCCGGGGCGTGACCCGCCGCGAGGGCAAGGTGGTCCAGGTCCATCAGCGCGGCGAGGACGGCTTCATCGAGGCCGTCGAGCTGGAAAGCGGCGAGCGGATCGAGGGCGAGCTGTTCATCGACTGCTCGGGCTTCCGCGGCCTGCTGATTGAGCAGACCCTGAAGGCGGGCTACGAGGACTGGACCCACTGGCTGCCCTGCGACCGGGCGATGGCGGTGCCCTGCGAGCACGGCACGGGCGAGTTCACCCCCTACACCCGCTCGACCGCCCGCGAGGCGGGCTGGCAGTGGCGCATCCCGCTCCAGCACCGGGTCGGCAACGGATACGTCTATTCCAGCCAGCACATCTCCGACGACGAGGCCGCGGCCACCCTGCTGGCCAATCTCGACGGCGAGGCGCTGGCCGATCCGCGCCCGCTGCGCTTCGTGACCGGGCGACGCAGATCGGCCTGGGTGAAGAACTGCGTGGCGCTGGGGCTGGCCTCGGGCTTCCTGGAGCCTCTGGAGTCCACGTCGATCCACCTCATCCAGTCGGGCATCGCCCGGCTGATGGCCATGTTCCCCGACCGCAGTTTCGATCCGGCGACCATCGCGCGCTACAACCGCGTGGTGAAGCGCGAGTTCGAGCAGGTCCGCGACTTCATCGTCCTGCACTACAACGTCACCGAACGCGACGATACGGCCTTCTGGGACCATGTGCGCACCATGGACGTGCCCGACAGCCTGCAGGAGAAATACGACATCTTCGCCCACACCGGCCGGGTGTTCCGCGAGAACGAGGAGCTGTTCAACGACACCAGCTGGTTCGCGGTGATGATCGGCCAGGGGATGAAACCGGCCGCCTACGACCCGATGGCGGACGTGATCAGCCTCGACGAGACGGAAAAGCGCCTCGCCCACATCCGCGAGACCATCTCCAACTCCGCCGACTACATGCCCACCCACACCAATTTCATCGGCCAGAACTGCGCGGCGTAGGAGTTTCTCATGGACGCAAGCCACCGCGCTGATGCGGAAACCCACATCGAGACGTATCGGTCCAGATATGGCATCGAAATCGATTTGGAACTCTACGATCTCACCCCGGAAAACTGGGCCGCAAATTACATACCGTTCCACGACACAGCAGGCTGCTATCTTTTCTATTCTGAGGATGGCGACCTTCTCTATGTCGGGAAAGCCTCGCTCAAGAACAATCTGGGCCGCCGCATCGACAGCTACTTCCAAAGCAACCCTTTCGCGCCGCACCCCCACCACCGCTGGAGCGCCCCGCCGCGTTATGCTCTGGTAGTGAAGGTCGCAGAGCCTTGGGAAGCTCCATCTCTGGAGGAATACCTGATCGCCAAGCTCAATCCCCGCGACAACACGCTCGGGATCAAACCTCCCCCCGCCTGACTTCGATTTCCCTTGCCCTCCCCCTCCCCGCTTGAAATGATAGCGCTAACACGATCCGTCAGAGATCCCAGGGAGGACGAGGAATGAGACCCATCCGCACGTTGATGGCGGGCTGCGCGCTCGTCGCGCTGGCCGCTCCGGCCTTCGGCCAGCAGGCCCGGTTCGAGCAGTTCCGCTATGCCGGCGCCGACCCGGTCCACGCGGAGGTCTCCGCCGGCCCCGGCGAATATCTCAACCCGGTGCTGGCGGGCTTCTATCCCGATCCGAACATTCTTCAGGTGGGCGGCGACTACTACATCACCACCTCCACCTTCGCCTATTTCCCCGGCCTGCCGATCTTCCATTCCACCGACCTGGTCAGCTGGACCCAGATCGGCAACGCGCTGGACCGCGAGGACATGGTCGATTTCGGCGATCTGGGCCTGTCGCGCGGCATCTTCGCGCCCGCCATGGCCCACCATGACGGCCTGTTCTACATGCTCAACACCTGCGTGGACTGCGGGGACAATTTCCTGATCACCGCGGACGATCCCGCCGGGCCGTGGTCGGAGCCGGTCTGGCTGCCCGATCTGGCGGGCGGCATCGATCCCTCCCTTTTCATCGACGAGGACGGCCGCGCCTTCCTGCTCAACAACGGCCCGCCCGACCGCGAGCCCGAATATGACGGCCACCGCGCGGTCTGGATCCAGGAGTTCGATCTCGACACGCTGCAGACCTTCGGCCCGCGCACGGTTCTGATCGACGGCGGGGTGGACTTCTCCGAGCAGCCGATCTGGATCGAGGGGCCGCACATCTACAAGGTGGATGGCGAATACTTCCTCATCGCCGCGGAGGGCGGCACGGCGGTCAACCATTCCCAGGTCGTGCTCAAGAGCGACCGCCCCGACGGCCCCTACGAGCCGTGGGAGGGCAATCCGATCCTGACCCAGCGCGATCTCGATCCCGACCGCCCCCACCCCATCACCTCGGCGGGCCACGCCAGCTTCGTGACCACGCCCTCGGGCGAATGGTGGTCCACCTTCCTGGCCGTCAGGCCTTATGAAGGCGACAGCTACAACACCGGGCGGGAGACCTTCCTGATGCCCGTGCGATGGGAGGACGGCTGGCCGGTGATGACCGAAAAGGGCGAGGAGATTCCCTACGTCCACGCCCGCCCCGACCTGCCCGAGGCCGAGGCGCCGCCCCTGCCCACCACCGGCCCGTTCGAGGTCGAGGAGGACTTCTCCGGCCCCGAGCTCGGCCCCCACTGGATGAGCTTCCGGCGCGGCCATCAGGACTGGGCCGATCTGAGCGAGCCGGGCGTTCTGGTCCTGACCGCGCGCGCCGAGGGGCTGGGCCACAACGCCAGTCCCTCCTATGTCGGCCGCCGCCAGCAGCACATCCACGCCGAGGCGTCCGTGGCCGTCAGCTTTGCGCCCGAGGCCGAAGGCCAGCGCGCCGGGCTCGCCTGGGTGCAGAGCGATGAATACTGGTACGCGCTGACCGTGGCGCGGCTGGACGGTGAGGACATCATCGCGCTCGAACGCCGCGCCGGGCCGGACGAGGATCGCGACGGCGACCTGATCGCCTCCGCCCCCCTGCCGGTCGAGGCCGGCCAGACCGTCCACTTCCGGGCCGTGGCCCGCGCGGACGAATACGACTTCCTCTACAGCGCGGACGGTGAAGACTGGACCATGCTGGAAGAAGGCGCGGACGGCACGATCCTGTCCACCCATGTCGCGGGCGGCTTCGTCGGCGCCACCATGGGTCCCTACGCCTACGCCCCGGAGTGATCCCGCAGGCGCGGGAAACCTAGTCCTTGTCCACGTAGGGGTTCCGGCCCGCCTTCACGATGAGGCGGATCGGGACCCCGGGCATGTCGAAGGCCTGGCGCAGGCCGTTGATCAGATAGCGCTTGTAGCTTTCAGGCAGGTGCGCGGCGCGCGAAGCCATCAGCACGAAGGTCGGCGGGCGGCCCTTGGTCTGCGCCATGTATTTCAGGCGCACCCGGCGACCGTCCACGGCGGGGGGCGGGTGGCGCTCGGTCATCTCGCGCAGCCAGTCATTGAGATCGCGCGTCTTGACCTTGGCCGCCCAGTTGCGGTGAAGGCCCGCCACCGCGGGCATGATGCGGTCCAGCCCCCGGCCCGTGCCGGCGGAAACCGGCACCATGGGCGCGCCCTTGACCTGAGGCAGCAGCCGGTCGAACTCCAGTTGGAGCTCCTTGAGGGCCGCGGGCTTGTCGGTGACCGTGTCCCACTTGGAGATCAGCACGACCAGACCCCGGCCCTCCTCGGCCACGCGGTCGGCGATGATCAGGTCCTGTTTCTCGAACGGGCGCTCAGCGTCCACCAGCAGCAGGACGATCTCCGCGAACTTGATGGCGCGCAGGGTGTCCGCCGCGCTCATCCGCTCCAGCCGGTCGTCCACCTTGCCGCGTTTTCTCAGGCCCGCGGTGTCGTGCAGGCGGACGCGGCGGCCCTCCCACTCCCATTCCACCGCGATGGCGTCGCGCGTGAGCCCCGCCTCGGGTCCTGTGATCAGGCGGTCTTCGCCGATCAGGGCATTGACCAGCGTGGACTTGCCCACGTTCGGGCGGCCCACGACCGCGATGCGCAGCGGCGGGGTGTCGCCGTCTTCGTCGTCCTCGGCGTCGGGATCGAATTCAGGCTCGGCCTCGTACGTGCCCATCGTCTCCATGGCGGCGCGCAGGGCGGCGTACAGGTCGCCCATGCCCTCGCCATGGGCCGCGGAGATGTCCACCGGCTCGCCCAGACCCAGCGCGTAGGCCTCCATAGAGCCGTCCGCGCCCTGCCGTCCCTCGCGCTTGTTGACCGCCAGAATGACGGGCTTGGAGGTGCGGCGCAGGATTTCCGCGAAGCGCTCGTCCAGCCCCGTCACGCCCTCGCGCCCGTCGATCAGGAACACGCAGATGTCGGCGTCCTGAAGGGCGCGTTCGGTCTGAATGCGCATCCGCTCTTCGATGCCGCCGGGCGCGTCTTCATAGCCCGCGGTGTCGATCAGGCGCAGGTCGATGTCGCCCAGACGGCCCATCGCCTCCTTGCGGTCGCGCGTGACGCCCGGACGGTCGTCCACCATGGCGAGCGGTTTGCCCGCCAACCGGTTGAACAGGGTCGATTTGCCCACGTTGGGGCGGCCCACGATGGCCAGTCTCGGCGTCATCGCCCGATGCCTTTCCCGGCCCCGTCAGGACCTCTAGCGGTACGCCGACAGGCGGCCGTCGTCGGTCAGGACGTAGACCGTCTCATTCGCGATCACAGGCGCGATGAAAGCGTCGCCCCGCAGATTGCGGCTTTCCTGACGCTCGCCGGTGACCGGATCGAGTATCGCCAGTTCGCCGTTCGAGCCCGCGACCAGCAGGCGGTTGCCCGCCATGATCGGTCCGGCCCAGGCGATGCGGTTGCGGCGGCGGCGCTCATTGGCGAACTGCTGCAGCTCGGTGATCCACTGCACCTCGCCGGTGCGGCGGTTCATGGCCACGACCGCGGCCTCGGTGGTCACGATGAACAGGAACTCGCCCGCGACCCACGGCGCGGTCAGGCCGCCCGCCGGGGCGTCCCAGATCCGCTCGCCCGAACGCAGGTCCAGCGCGGTCATGATGCCCGAATGGCTCATGGCGTAGACGGTGTTCTCGGTCACCACCGGGCTGCCGGCGATGTCGTTGATCGAGGAAAGCGGCGTCAGACCGCCCGCGCGGGTCAGGGAGTCCGACCACAGCACGGCGCCGTTCTGAACGCGCAGCGCGACGATCTCGCCGGAGCTGAACGGGGCGACCACCACTTCGCCGGAGACCGCCACGGACGGGGCCGTGATCAGGCGCGCGGTCTCGGCGATGGCGGCGTGGGTCCACTGCACCGAGCCTGTGGCCGCGTTCATGGCCATCAGCTCGTTTTCCTGCGTGATGGCGAAGACCCGGCCGTCGGCCACCTTGGGCGCGCTCTGGAAGGGGCTGAACGCCTCGGCCCGCCACACTTCGCTGCCATTGGCCGCATCCAGCGCGACCAGGAAGCGCCCGCCTGAGTGCGCGAAGACGCGGTTGCCTTCCACCGCGACGCCGCCGCCAAAGCTCATCGTCTCGTCGCCGCCCGGCGCTCGGCCATCACCAAGGAAGGGGATGCGCGCGCTCAGGCCGCGGTCTTCGCGTTCGCCGCTGGCCTGCGTATTGGCGCGAAGCCGGGTGGACCAGCGCTCACGGCCGTCCTGGGCGTCGCGGGCGGAGACCCGCCCCGCCGCGTCCACGGTGAAGATCACGCCGTCCTGAACGACCGGGCGCGCGTTGATCCGGCGCTCGCGGTTCGACCCCGCGCCGACATTCACCCGCCAGACCGGCTCCAGCGCGCCGCGCGCCTGGGTGTGCTGCATGGCGTTGGTGGGAAAGCCGTCCGGCTGGGGCCAGCGGTCGTTCACGTAGGCCGGGGGCAGCGTGACCGCGCGCGGTCCGCCTTCGGGCGCGCTCAGGCGCTGCTCCATCGTGAGAACGGAGACCCGGTCCTCCATGGGAGGCGCGTTCGGGTCGACGCGGTCGCGGCCGAACGGGTTGATCCGGTCGAGCGTCTGGCAGCCCGACAGAACGACGGCGCCCGCCGCGATGGCGGCGAGAAGGGCGGTGCGGGTCAAGACGGTCACGCTCCGTCCTCCTCTTCAATTGCGGGGTCCGCGGGGGGCGCGGCGTCAGGCTCGGGCGCGGTCTGCACGCCGGCGGCGGCCTCGGCGGGCATCTCTCCGCCGAGCGGGTCGGATTCGACCGGCGCCGCCTCGGGCAGCAGGCCGGACGGATCGGCCGCGTCCTCGCCCATCACGGCGGGCAGGGCGTCGGCGGCGGGCAGCGGCGCGCGCACGTTGATCAGCGCCAGCGCCTCGGCGGCCCGGCGGCGCAGCCCCTGGGGCGCGTCCAGCGCGGACTGGATGAACTGGTACTGGCGGCGCGCCTCGTCCCAGCGCTCGTCGCGCAGGGCGGCAGCGCCGATCAGCTCGCGCGCCAGCAGGGCCTGCGCGGGATCGGCGGTCAGAAGCGGCTCCAGCCGCAGACGGATGTCGTCGGCCGACAGCACGTCGAATCCGGCCAGCGCGCTGCGATAGCGGGCGAGATCGCGGATCAGGGCGGCGGGCGAGCGCTGGACGGCTTCGTCATAGAGCTGCATCGCGCGCTCGAAATCGCCGTCCTCCTCGGCCATCGCGGCGCGCTGCATCAGCGCCAGCGTGGCATAGCCGCGCGGTCCGTCTTCCGACATCGCCGCGAAACCCGCCTCGGCGCCCTCACGGTCGCCGCCCTCCAGCGCGTCCCGCGCGGCGTAGAAGCGCTCGGACGCCTCCTCGGCCTGGCCCTCGGACCACGCCTTCCAGGCTTCGTTGCCCGCCACGCCCAGCACGATCGCCAGCGCCACCGCGCCCACGATCGGGCCCCACTTCTTCAAGAGGGACTTGTAGCGCTCCTGGCGCAGCTCTTCTTCAACTTCGTCGAAAACGTCGACCAAGACGGATGCCTCGCGTCATAGGAAAATATCGCGCGGACCCTAGCGGGGCGGGGGCGGCGCGGCAATACGCGGGCGCCGCTGTCAGCGTTTCGCGCGATAGACCTGATCGGGACCGGGAAAGGCGCGCGACCGGACGTCTTTGGCGTAGGACTCCGCCGCTTCGGAGATCAGCGACTTGAGGTCCGCGTAGCGTTTGACGAAACGGGGCGTCCAGTCGAACTGGCCCAGCATGTCGTTGGTGACCAGAATCTGCCCGTCGCAGGTGGCCGACGCCCCGATGCCGATGGTGGGGGCCTTGACCGCCTTGGTGATCTCTTCGGCCAGATCCTCGGCCACGCCCTCGACCACGATGGCGAAGGCGCCCGCCTCGTCGGCGGCGCGGGCCTCGTCGAGCACTCGCCGGCGGCTCTCCTCGTCGCGGCCCTTGGCCTTGAACCCGCCCTCGGCGAGCGCGGCCTGGGGCCTCAGGCCCACATGGGCGATCACGGGCACGGCGCGCTCGGCCAGATAGCGGATGGTCTCGGCGATGTAGACTCCGCTCTCGAGCTTGACCGCCTGCGCCCCGGTCTCGCGCAGCACCCGGGCGGCGTTGTCGAAGGCCTGCCCGGGATCGCGCTCATAGCTGGAGAAGGGCATGTCCACCACGACCATGGCGCGCGACGCCCCGCGCATGACCGCCTGCCCGTGCAGGATCATCATCTCCAGCGTGACCGGAATGGTGTTGGGCAGGCCGTGCACGACCATGCCCACCGAATCCCCCACCAGCAGCAGGTCGCAGTGCGGATCGAGCAGCGCCGCGGTGGGCGCGTCATAGGCGGTCAGGCACACGATGGGCTCGCCGCCCTTGCGCGCGCGGATGTCGGGCGGGGTGACCCGCTTGACCGGGCTCGGGCTCTGGGCGGACATGGGCGGGCCTCCAGCTTGTGAACGCGGCGCAGCCTAGCGGCCTTTCGCGCCTGCACAATACCCGATCCGGTCCCCTATCGCCGCGCCCCGGCCACCCGGTCGCCGAACACCATCGCCACGCCCGCAAGCACCAGACCCGCCACGATCACGGGCAGGCTGGCCGCCTCGTCGGGCAGCAGGGCCAGTTCAGGCATCTGAAACAGCGACACCGCCGCGACCGCCGCACCGGCCAGCCCCGCGCCGGTCAGCACCAGCGCCCGCCAGCGGCGGGGCCGCTCGATCCGGTCCATCACGGCGGCGGTGAAATCAGGCTCGGGCCGCCTGGGCGCGGCCTCGGCGAACATCGCGCCGAGCCGGGCGTCGAAATCGTCTTGATGGCTCATGCCGCGTTCTCCCTGGCCTCGAACCAGGCTTTCAGCCTGTCCCGGCCTCTGTTGACATGGGATTTGACCGTCCCGAGGGGAAGCCCGGTGGCCTCGGCCACCTCAGGATGGCTCATCCCCGCCGAATAGGCGAGCACCACGCAGGTCCGCTCGTCCTCCTTCAGGGTCGCCAGCGCGCGGTCGAGATCCAGTCCCATGCCGGCCATGTCCGAAGGACGCTCCTCGGTGTCCGCTTCCGCGCCGTAGCGCTCCTTCATACGCGCCTCTGACCGCCCCTTGCGGGCGGCCATCAGAAACTCGGTGTACGCGACGCGGCAGATCCAGCTCTTGAAGCTGCCCCGCCCCGAGTAGCTGGCGATCTTGCGGTGCGCCTTCACGAAGGCGTCCTGGGCGATGTCGTCGGCCCGCGCCGGATCGCGGGTCAGCCGGACCAGCAGGCCGCGCACGGCGCACTGGTGGCGCCGCACGAGCTCCGCGAAAGCCCGGTCGTCCCGCGCCGCCGCCAGGGCGGCCAGCTCCTCGTCGGTGGCGATCACGCGCCCGCCGTCCTTTCCGGCCTCAAGGCTCGCGCCGCTCCCGGCGGGCGTCAAGCCAGCCGAAGAAGAGCAGCGCGACGCCCACGAAGCCGGGGAAAGCGGCCACGCCCGCCATGATGGGGAAGGTGCTGGCCGGCGCGCCCACCGCGCCCGCGGTGATGTCGATCATCCAGCCCAGCACCATGAAGGCCAGGGCGATCGCGATCAGCACGGCGCCCGATTTGAGGTTGGAATTGCCGTCGTCACCGCGGCGTCCACCCAGCGCGATGACCGTCTCGGGCGTCAGCGGGCTTCCCGCGCGCACCGCCTCGCGGATGGTTTCATGCAGGTGCTTCTTTCCGGACGACCGGGCCATGAAGACCACGGCCACGATGCCGAAAATCATCGCGAAAAAGCTGAGGGGAACCAGAATTTCGACCATCGATGCGTCTCCTTGCCGGGCGCGTGTCCGCGCGCTTCTGACAGACAGATGCGCGCGGACCCGCAATCAGATGCAGGCTCGGAGAGGAATATCCCGCGTCACTCGCAGTTGACCATCCACGCCACGCCGAAGCGGTCCTTCGCCATGCCGAAGCGGCGCGCCCAGAAGGTCTGGCCGATGGGCATGGTCACGCTGCCGCCCTCGCTGAGACCGGCGAAGACGCGCTCGGCCTCCTCGGGGTCGTCCACGTGCAGGGATATATGCGTGCCGCCGGGCGGGTCGAAGGGCTGGCCGCCATTGTCGGACGCCATCAGCCGGACATCGCCTGCGCTCAGGCAGGCATGCATGACCTGCTCGCGGACGGCGTCTGGGACCGGCTCATCGCCGGGCATCTGGGAGAAACGCATGATCTCCAGTTCGCCGCCGATCACGGACTGGTAGGCGCGCATCGCCTCCTCGCAGTTTCCGCCGAAGATCAGATAGGGATGGGCCTGAAGGGTCATCGCCGCCTCCTCACGCCGTCTTTTCGACGATGGGGCGGAACCCGCCCCAGAACATGCGCTTGCCGTCGAAGGGCATGGACTGCGGGCCCATGTCCTTCATGCGCGGGTCGGCCATGACCTTGGCCATCACCTCGTCGCGGTGCTCGCGGGAGCGATAGACCGCATAGGCGAACACCACCGTCTCGCCCGGCTCGCGCTTGACCGCCCGGAAGAAGTCGGTCGTCTCGCCTTCAGGCACGTCGTCGGCGACCGCCTCCATGTAGGCGAGCGCGCCGTGGTCCATCCAGACTTCGCAGCCCAGCTCGGCCATCTTGCGATAGGCGTCCATGTTCGCCTCGGGCACCGGAAGAACGAAACCATCCACGTAACTCATGATCGAAATCTCCCTTGGTTGAAAAATCAGGCCGCCCGCGCCACGGGCGGGAAAGGATCGCGCCAGGCCTCGAGCGCCTCGAGCCTGTCGTGCCAGCGGCGGATGGCGGGGAACTCGTCCACAGGAATGCGCGCCGCGTCCGCATAGGGCAGCGTCACCGCCACGGCGAAATCGGCCACGCTCATCGTATCACCCAGCAGCCAGTCCCGCCCGCCCAGATGAATATCCAGAACCGAAGCGGCCTCGCGGAACCCCGCCCGGGCCGCTTCCACCGCCTCGGGCTCGGCGGGGCCGAGATCGAAGCGGGGCTTGATGATGTATTCGAAATACAGCGCGCCAGCCTGACTGGTGAACCGGTCCATGTCCCAGCAGAACCAGCGGATGACATCCGCCTGCTCGGCGGGGTGTTCGGGCCACATCTCCGAACCCGCGATCTGGGCGAGCCTGACGAGAATGGCGTTCGATTCCCAGAGGATCCTCCCGCCGGGCTCCTCCAGCACGGGGACCTTGCCGTTCGGATCGCGGGCCAGATGGCCGCGCGCCCTGTGCGCGCCCTCGACCAGCTCGATCCGCTCATACGTAACCGGCAGGTCCAGGTGCCGCGCGAGCGCGCACACCTTCCGCGGCATCAGAACGTCGCACCAGTAGATCTTCATCATGCCGTCTCCCGTCCGCCGTGCACGAAGGCTTCCAGCCGGTCCAGGCAGCCCGTCCAGCCCTGCCTGTGACCGTCGCGGGCGGCCTCGTCGAAGAGCTGTTCGTGGCTGAGGATGAGCAGACTGCCCGCCCCGTCGGGCCGGATCAGGATGGTGACCTGGGACTGTCGGTCGGGCAGCGTGATCCAGCGCCAGGTGAAGACCAGTCGCGAGACCGGCTCCACGGCCAGATACGTCCCGCTCACGTCATGGACTTCCGGGTCGGGCGGAATGGAGAAGACCACGTTGAACCGACCGCCCTCGCGCACGTCGGCCTCGGCGTGGGACACCTCGGCGCCCTCCGGCCCGAACCAGCGCGGAAAGCAGGACGCGTCCGTCCAGGCCCGCCATACCCGTTCAGGCGCGGCTTTCAGGCGGCGCTGCAGGGTGAGGCTGAACCGCTCCTCAGCGGCGGCGGTCGCGGTCATGGGCCCGCCTCCTCTTCGTCTTCGAGATAGGCCGCGAGCCGGTCCAGGCTCCCGCCCCAGAACCGGCGGTAAAAGGCCAGCCAGCCGGCCGCCTCCTTCAGCGCTTCAGGCTCCAGACGGCAGGGGCGGAACTGCGCGTCGCGGCCGCGGCTGATCAGCCCGGCCCTTTCGAGAACCTTGATGTGCTTGGAAACCGCAGGCAGGCTCATTTCGAACGGTTCGGCCAGCTCGGTCACGCTCGCCTCGCCCTCGGCCAGCCGTGCGAGGATCGCCCGGCGGGTGGGGTCGGCGAGCGCGGCGAAGACATGGTCGAGCGTGGATGGCATGGGAACTCGCAGCGGAACTTAACTGATAGGTTAAATATCTCGTCTTCAAACGCTCCGTCAACGCTTTTTCCGTCGGCAGACATACCGCAGACTGCAAATCAAGATGGCGGAATGCAGGAATCAACTTGTAATGGATTGGCTGCGTCGGTGGCTGGGGAGCATGATCGGACATGGATGATGGCGCACGCCTGTCGACCGAGATGGTCGACGCCACCGTGCGTTCGGAGGCGTGGCGGGATTTCACCCGGCCCTTCTTCGACGCCGTTCCCGCTTTGGACCAGGAAGCGCGCCCCATGCACGGCGAGGTCGGCATCCGTCCGCTGGGCTCGGTCCTGCTCGGCCCCACCGGTTACAGCGCCCAGCGGCACACCCGCTCGCGCCGGACCATCGTGGCGGGCGATTACGAACACTGCGTGATCCAGCTTTCAGTGCAAGGCGGGAGCGAGGGCGTGTTCGGTGACGAGCCGGTGCGTATCGGCACGGGCGACGTCACACTGTTCGATTACGCCCGGCCCTTCGCCATCGACGTCGAAGCGGGCAGGACCCTGTCCATGGTGCTGCCCCGCGCGCCGCTTGAAACCGCGCTCGCGGGCCGTCCGGCCCACGGAGCCGTCATCCGCGGCGCCACCCCCATGGGGCGTCTGATCGGGCAGGTCATGACCAGCGTGGATGCCGTCGCCGACCAGCTCAACCCGGACGAGGCGGAGGGTGCGGTCGACGCGATCCTGTCACTGGCTGCTCGCGGCGTGTCCGGCGAGACGGCGGTCTGGGCCGAGACCGCCGGAGGATCGCGGGCCCTGCGCGAGGCCATCATCCGGCACATTCAGGACAATCTGAAAGATCGCGACCTCGGCCCCGCCGCACTGATGGCCCGGTTCAACGTCTCCCGGGCGCATCTCTACCGCATGTTCGAGAATGACGGCGGCGTGATGACCCTGATCCGCGAGCGCCGTCTGGACGCCTTCTACAGGGCTCTCACCCGGCCGGAAAAACAGGCCGCGACGGTGGCCGCGCTGGCGCGTGACTGGGGCTTTTCCAGCGTGGACCAGCTCCAGCGCAATTTCCGCGCCCGCTTCGGCGTCACCCCGACCGAGGCGCGTGACGAGGGCTACAGCTTGTCGGTGGGTGATCGCTCGGTGAGCAAGCTGCACGCCCGCATCAAGGACTTCGCCGGGCGGTTCAGGACCGAGGGCCGTTAGCGCTCAGGCCGGGCTGCCCGCGTCTCCGGACGCGAACGCGTTTCTCGCCAGCACGCCGCCGAGGCCTGCGAAAACCAGGCAGACGCCCAGCGAGGCCATGGCCAGCCAGTCGCTCCAGACCTCGCGCGCCGCGCTGGTGGGCGAAGGCGAGGCGAGGCCCAGCACGACCGATCCGGTCTGGCTGTTGGTCCACAGACCGAAGGACGGCACCAGGAAGTCGATGACGGCGACGCCCGCCATGAAAAAGGCGAGCAGAACCAGAACGCCGCTCGCGGCCAGGACCGGCAGCCGCGCGGGCGAGGCCGCGCCCGGCTCGCCGCGGAACCGCGCGGCGTAGGCCTGGGGCGTTCCCATGTCCGAGAGGGTCTCGTCCAGGCGCCCCTGCCCGGCGCGGGCGTGCAGGTGGGATTCGGTTTCGGTGAGGATGTCTCGCGCCTCGTAGCGGTCCATGTCCGCCAGGCTGCGCGCGAGGTCTTCGAGATAGGCCGTGATCGCTTGGTTCGACATGGTCAGCGCCGCTCCACGATGGTGTTCATCTGCTGCTGGAATTGAGCCCAGAAATCCGCCATGGGCGCAAGTGCGTCGCGCCCTGACTGCGTCAGTCTGTAATATTTCCGCGGCGGTCCTGTGACGCTCGGCTCCCAGCGCGCGGCGATCCGGCCCTCGGTCTGCATGCGCTTGAGCAGCGGATAGATGGTGCCGTCCGACAGCCCCAGGCCGTCCGCGCCCGACAGGCGTTCGAGGATCTCGATCCCGTAAAGCTCGTCGCCATCCAGCACCGAGAGCACGGCGAGCTCCGCCGCGCCCTTGCGCATCTGCGACTTCCAGCGATCAAGCTCCATCAGCCCCGTCGAATCCCGTCTGCGATGACTTCGACCGCGTTATACCGCGGGCCGCATGTGCTGTCAGGAAAACCGGAACAGCTAGACCCCCTCCCCCGCGAAGGCCTTCTCCACCACGAAATCGCCGGGCGCGGCGTTCGAGCCTTCGATGAAGCCGCGGGCCTCGCACAGGGCCTTCAGATCCGCCAGCATCGCCGCCGAGCCGCAGACCATCACCCGGTCCACGGACGGGTCCAGCGGCTCGCGGCCGATATGGGCGGACAGCGCGCCGCTCTCGATCAGGTCGGTGATCCGGCCCGTCACGGGGCCGTCCTCGCGGGTGACCGAGGTGAAGTGCATGAGTTTCTCACGCGCCATCTCCCCGATCAGCGGATCGTCTTTCACCGCCGCGACCAGCTCTCGGCCATAGGCGAGCTCGGCCTGGGTGCGGCAGGTGTGGGTCAGGACCACCTCGTCGAAGCGCTCATACACGTCCGGCTCGCGGATCAGGCTGGCGAATGGCGCGATGCCCGTGCCCGTGGACAGCATGTAGAGCCTGCGGCCCGGCTTGAGGGCGTCGGTGACCAGCGTGCCCACAGGCTTGCGGCCCACCAGAACCCGGTCGCCGGGCTGAATGTGCTGGAGCCGGGAGGTCAGCGCGCCGTCCGCGACCTTGATCGAATAGAAGTCGAGCCCTTCGTCCCAAGTCGGGCTGGCGATGGAATAGGCCCGCAGCAGCGGCTTGCCCTCGCGCTCCAGCCCGATCATCACGAACTCGCCCGCCCGGAAGCGGAAGCTCGCGGGCCGGGCCACGCGGAAGGCGAAGAGCTGGTCGGTGTAATGGATCACCACGTCCACTTCGCAGGAGAAGAACGCGCCGGTTTCGATCACGCGCGGGGGGATGGCCTGGGCGGCCGCGGCCTGGGTCATGGTCGTCTCCGTCAGATGTCAGCGTGTCAGCGCGGCGGGGCGCGCCTCTTCGGTCCAGGGCGGCACGGGCAGGCCGCGCTGGGAGAGGTAGTCGGGATTGAACAGCCGGCCCGCATACCGCGCCCCGGCATCGCACAGCAGGGTGACGATCCGCCGACCCGGCCCCAGTTCGCGGGCCAGCCGGATCGCCCCGGCCACGTTCACCCCCGACGAGCCGCCCAGCGACAGGCCCTCGTCCTGAACCAGATCGAACAGGATGGGCAGGAATTCGGAATCCTCGATGCGGAAGGCGTGATCGACCTCGAGCCCCTGAAGCTGGCCGGTGATGCGGCCCACCCCGATGCCTTCGGTGATCGAGCTGCCCTCGCCTTTCAGCTCGCCGGTGGTGAAATAGCCGTGCAGCGCGCCGCCCGCGGGGTCGGCCACGCCGATGGCGACGTCCGGCTTGCGCGCGCGCAGGGTCTGGGCGATGCCCGCCAAGCTGCCGCCCGTGCCGACCGCGCAGATGAAGCCGTCAATATCGCCTTCGGTCTGCCGCCAGATCTCCCGGCCCGTGGTCTCGGCGTGCCAGGCCTTGTTGGCGGGGTTGTCGAACTGGTTCGCCCACAGGGCCGCGCCCGGCTCGGCGTTCATCTGTTCGGCGATGCGCCGCGAGACGTGGACGAAATGATGCTCGGAGCTGAAGGGCGCGGGATCGACCTCGACGATCTGCGCGCCCAGCGCGACCAGCGCCTCCTTCTTGGCCGCGCTCTGGGTGCGGGGCATGACGATGACCACGCGATAGCCCAGCGCCCGGCCCACCAGCGCCAGCCCGATGCCGGTATTGCCCGCCGTGCCCTCCACCAGCGCCGCGCCGGGGCGCAGCAGCCCCTTCGCCTCGGCGTCGCGCACGATGCCCAGCGCGGTGCGGTCCTTCACCGAGCCGCCCGGATTGAGGAACTCCGCCTTGCCCAGAATCTCGCAGCCGGTCAGCCTCGAAGGGCCTTCGAGCCGGATGAGCGGCGTGTTTCCGATCAGGCCGAGAACGGCCGGGACGCGGGTCTGGGTCATATCAGGCGGTATCTAGCACGCCCTTCGCCCAGCGGGCGGTGGATTCCGCATTCGTCGCGATCCTGTCCGGCCCAGCGGCCCGCACGCAGGTCGCCGCCCTGCGCGGGCGCGGTGCAGGGCCAGCAGCCGATGGACGGATAGCCCTCGGCGACCAGCGGATGGGGCGGCAGGTCCAGCTCCCGATAGAGCGCGGCGACCTCCTCGGCCCCCATGGCCGCGAACGGGTTCACCTTGATGCGTTCGCCGTCGAACTCGAAGGGCTGGAGCGTCTCGCGCTCGCCCCCGTGATAGCGCTTGCGCCCGGTGATCAGCACCTCGAAGCCGTTGAGCGCGCGCGCCAGCGGACGGACCTTCCGCAGATCGCAGCAGGCGTTCGCGTCGCGCCGCCACAGCCGCTCGTCGCCGTCCTGCTCGGCCTCCTCGGCCGGGTCGGGTTCGATCACCCGCAGATCCTTCAGGCCCAGATGCGCGGCCAGCCGGTCGCGATAGCTCAGGGTCTGGGCGAAATGGCGCTTCGTGTCGAGAAACAGCACCGGCACGTCCGGCGCGCTGCGCGCCAGCAGGGCCAGCCCCACCGCGGCCTCGGCGCCGAAGGAGGACAGCATGGCGATCCGGCCTTCGAACAGGTCCGCGGCGGCGAGGATCTGGTCGGGACTGGCGTCCGCGAACTCGGCGTTCAGCCGCTCGACCTGCCGCTTCCGGGCGATTGCAGCGCGGCGCAGGAAGGCGCTGGGCGCGCTGGCGCCGGGGCCGGGCTGATAGGCGGTTTCGGACCCCGGATGGGCCAGCGCCCAGCGCCCCTGCGGCCCCTCGGCGTCGGGCTTCACGCTGTCGAACCCGGCCCGGGCCAGCAGGCCCGCCTGATCGGGGATGATCTGCCCCACCGCGCGGATCGAGCCTGTGTAGCCGCGCTCGCGCAGGATGGCGGCCAGCGAGAAGCCCCGCCCGTCGGAGAATTTCGCGAAGCGGATGTCGACCGCCCGCGCTCCCCGGCTCAGGGCCAGCGCCTCCTCGGCGGGCGTCTCGCCGGGGATCTCCAGCGTGCCGGTGTCGTTGGCGGGCGCCTCGTCAGCCCCGCCGCGCTCGATGACCAGGGCGGCCGCGATATGGGTGTCACTGCGCATAGACGGCCTCCTTGAACGGTTCCAGACCGGCCCGGGTCAGGGTGTCGATAAAGCTTTCGCCGGACCGGCGCTGGTCGAGATAGGCGGCGACCACGTCCACCACCGCGGCCACGGCCTGATCGGCGGGCAGGGACGGCCCGAGGATCTTGCCCACCGCCGCCGCGCCGTCGGCGATGCCGCCCAGCGTGATCTGGTAGGTCTCCTCGCCACGCTTATCCACGCCCAGCAGGCCGATATTGGCGACATGGTGATGCCCGCAGGCATTGATGCAGCCGGAGATCTTGATGGTCAGCTCCCCGGCCTCCTCCTCCAGCCCCGCCCGCTGGATGGCGGTCGAGATCGCCTGGGCGACCGGGATGGAGCGGGCGTTGGCCAGATTGCAGTAGTCCAGCCCCGGGCAGGCGACGATGTCGCTGGCCAGCCCGGCGTTCGCCGTCGCCAGACCCGCCGCCTCAAGAGCGTCGAATATGTCGCCCAGCGCGCCCGCGTCGGCATGGGGCAGGACCAGGTTCTGCTCCTTGGTGACGCGGATTTCGCTCAGGCCATGGCGCTCGGCCAGATCGGCGACCAGTTCCATCTGCTCGGCGGTGGCGTCCCCCGGCGTGCCGCCATAAGGCTTGAGCGAGATCACCACGATCCTGCGCCCGGCGACCTTGTGGGGCTTCACGTTGCGCGCCAGCCACCGGCGATACGGCAGGTCGCGGCGCGCGGGCGGAGTGCCCTCGAGCGCGGCGGGCGCGGGGAAGTGCGCGGCGATGCGCTGCGCTTCCTCGCTGGGCACGGCCAGCGCGCCGTCGCGTTTCAGGCGCGCGAACTCCTCGTCAACCGCGGCGATGAAGGCCTCCGCGCCCATCGCCTCGACGAGGATCTTGATGCGCGCCTTGTACAGATTGTCCCGGCGACCCGCGAGATTGTAGACCCGCAGGATGGCCGTCAGATAGGCCAGCAGGTCCCGCTGGGAGACGAAGTCGGCCAGCTTGGCCGCCACCCGCGGCGTGCGCCCCTGCCCGCCCCCGGCATGGACCTCGAAGCCGATCTCGCCCGCCTCGGAGCGGACCAGCCGGATGCCGATGTCGTGCACGCCGATGGCGGCGCGGTCCTCGGGCGAGCCGGTGACCGCGATCTTGAACTTGCGCGGCAGGAAGCTGAACTCGGGGTGGAAGGTGGACCACTGCCGGATCAGCTCGCACCAGGGCCGCGGATCGGCGATCTCGTCGGCATGGGCGCCCGCGTAAGGGTCGGTGGTGGTGTTGCGGATGCAGTTGCCCGAGGTCTGGATGGCGTGCATCTCCACGTCCGCGAGCTGGTCGAGGATTTCGGGGATGTCGGTCAGGGCGGGCCAGTTGTACTGGATGTTCTGGCGGGTCGTGAAATGCCCGTAGCCGCGGTCGTAATGGCGCGCGATGTGGGCCAGCAGGCGCAGCTGGTCCGAGGACAGCACCCCGTAGGGGATGGCCACGCGCAGCATGTAGGCGTGAAGCTGGAGATAGACCCCGTTCTGAAGCCGCAGGGGTTTGAACTGGTCCTCGGTCAGCTCGCCGGACAGGCGCGCGGTGACCTGCTCGCGGAACTCCGCGACCCGCTCGCGCACCAGCGCCTCGTCGATCTCGTCATAACGGTACATCAGGCGGACTCTTTCGTTTTCACTTTGGTCGAGCCGGTGGTCGGCCCGGTCAGGCGGATGGCCTCGCGCACGCGCTTGGCGCCCGCGGGCGCGCCGCCCTCGATGTCGATCAGGTACGGCCCCACAACGGTCAGCACGTCGCGCAGGCCCGCTTCCAGCGCCGCGTCGGCGGCTTCGCCCTCCAGCGCGGCGGCCCCGGCGATGTCGGCGGTCCAGCGGCGGTCGGCGGTCAGATAGACCACGCGGCCGTCGGTGAGGCGGTTGGCGGTGACGGCTTTCATGCGGCCTGCTCCTCGATGGCGGCGCGCACCAGCGCGCGGGCTTCGGCGGCGCGGGCGACCTCGCCCACGATGATGACGGCGGGGCCGGTCACGGCCTCGCGGGCCACCAGCCCGGCCAGATCGTCCAGCCGCCCGGTCAGCACCCGCTCGTCGGGCCGCGTGCCGTTCTCGATGACCGCCACCGGGGTGGCCGCGTCGCGCCCGCCCTCGATCAGCGCGCGCATGGTCGGTTCGGCGGTCGCCACGCCCATGTAGATCGCCACGGTGTGGTTGGGCGCGGACAGGGCGCGGAAGTGCGCGCCCTCCCCGCCGGGCTTGGGCTGGCCGGTCACGAAGGTGACGGCCTGGGCGTGGTCGCGATGGGTCAGGGGCACCTGGGCGGAGGCCGCGCAGGCCAGCGCCGCGGAGATGCCCGGCGTGACGTCGACCTCGATCCCGGCGGCGCGGACGGCCTCGACCTCCTCCCCGCCCCGGCCGAAGATGAAGCTGTCCCCGCCTTTCAGGCGCACCACCCGGCGGCCCAGCCTGGCCTGCTCGATCAGGATGTCGGTGATCCGCTCCTGCGGGACCGGATGGCGTCCCTTGGTCTTGCCCACGTCGATCCTGAGCGCGTCGCGCCGGGCGCGGTCGATGATCTCGGGCGAGACCAGCCGGTCATGCACGATCACGTCCGCGTCCCGGATCAGGCGCTGGGCCTTCACGGTCAGCAGTTCGGGGTCGCCCGGCCCGGCCCCGACCAGATGCACCACGCCTTCGGGGCTCGCCTGATCCTGGAAGCGGTCGAGCGCCTGCAGCAGCGCGCGGCGGGTGGCGGGCGCGTCGCCTCTGTCGGCCAGCCGCGCGGCGGGACCGCGCAGGGCCTGCTCCCAGAAGCGGCGGCGGCGCTGCACGGCGGGCAGCACCTGCTTGACGGTCGCGCGCAGGGAATCGGCGGCCTCGGCCAGCAGGCCCGCGCCCGGCGGGATCACGCCCTCGACCGCCGCGCGGATGTCCCGCGCCAGAATCGGCGCCGTGCCGCCGGTCGCCAGCGCGACGGTGACCGCGCCCCGGTCGATGATGGCCGGGGTGTGGAAGTCGCACAGCGCAATGTTGTCGACCACGTTGACCAGCGCGCCCGAACGCCGCGCGCGGGCGGCCAGCCGCCGCGCCAGCGTCTCGTCCTCCACCCCGATGAAGACCAGCCGCGCGCCCCTGAACGCGCCCAGAGGCACGCGACCGCCGGACACGATCTCGGCATGGGCGAGGTCGGGCGTGACGGGCTCCTGCCGGTCCAGCGTCCGCCAGACCACGCGCGCGGGCGAGGTCCGGAACAGGCGGACCTTGTTCTCGGCCTCCTCGCCGGAACCCACGACCACGACGGTCGTGCCGGACAGGGGGATGGCGGGCTGGAATTGCTGCATGTGCGGTCTCCTTCAACCGCCCAAGCAAACAGAAATGACAGCTTCGCTCAAATCATCTATTTTGCGTTTTGAAGATAGAAATTCTTTTCGGTTGATCCATGCAGTCCCTGCCCCCGCTCAACGCCCTGCGCGCCTTCGAGGCCGCCGCCCGACGGGGCGGTCTGAAGGCCGCCGCGGAGGAGTTGGCCGTCACCCCCGCCGCCGTGGGCCAGCAGGTGCGCCAGCTCGAGGACATTCTGGGCGCGAAGCTGTTCGAGCGGCAGGGCCGGACGCTGGTCCTGACCGAGCGCGGGGCGGCGGGGCTGGAGCGGCTGAGCCGGGCGCTCGACCTGATGGGCGAGGCCAGCGCGGCCATGCGCGAAGGCGGCGAGGCCCGCGCCCTGACGCTGGCCGCGCCGCGTGATCTTCTGTGCGCCTTCCTCGCCCCCCGGCTGGCCCGCTTCACCGAAGCTCATCCCGACATCGCCCTCACCCTGCTGCCCCTGCGCGGACGGCAGGCCGCCGCCCTGTTCGCCTCCGGCGCGGATCTGGCGCTGGTTTACGGGGCCGAGCCGCCCGCGGGCCTGCAGGCCGAGCGCGTGCTGGGCGAAAGCCTCACTCCCGCCGCCGCGCCCGATCTGGCCGCGCGCTTTTCCCGCCCCGGCGATCTGGCGGGCGCGCCGCTGATCCATGACGGCTCGGACTGGGCGCGCGCCTCGGGCGTGGACTGGCGAGGCTGGCTCGCCTCGCGCGGGGCTTACGGGGTGGACTGGCGCGGCGGGCTGACGCTGGGCGACAGCGGCGCGGTGATCGAGGCGACGGCGGGCGGGGCGGGCGTCGCGCTGGTCCGGCGCGGGCTGGCCGAAGCGGCCTTCGGCGAGGGCCGGCT
>VJOU01000021.1 GCA_007050995.1 Glycocaulis profundi
CAGACCTCCGCCGTCGTCTCCCCCGCCTCCTGCTCGCGCAGGATCGCGATGATCTGCTCCTCGGAAAACCGTGACCGTCTCATTGCTCGTCCTTCTCGGTTGGAAGGACTCTACATTCCGGTGGAGGAATTTCAGGGGGTCACGTCACCTTCACCGCTCCATCTTCCCCTTTCCAGTGAACTGGTCTCGCGCAGGCGGCGTAAGAGCCTGTGTTCCGCGCAAAGCGGAGCCCCGTGGCCTCCCCCGGACGCGGGTCTTCCACAGAAGCTTCACTGGAGTGATCCCATGCGCATCGCCGCTTTCACCGCCGCCGCGGTTTCCGCCGTCGCCATCTCCGCCGCCGCCTTCGCCGATTATCAGGACGAGGCGGACATCGTCGACACCGCCATCGCCGCGGGCGACTTCACCACGCTGGTCGCCGCGGTCGAGGCCGCCGGCCTGGTCGACGCCCTGCGCGGCGACGGCCCGCTGACCGTGTTCGCGCCCAATGACGCCGCCTTCGCCGCCCTGCCCGCGGGCACGGTGGACGAGCTTCTTCTGCCCGAGAACGCCGATCAGCTCGAAGCGGTGCTGACCTATCACGTGGTGCCGGGCGAATATCTGGCCGCCGAGACGCCTGCGGGCGAGTACGAGCTGGAGACCCTGCAGGGCTCGACCGTCGATCTCGTCGTGGGCGAGGACGGCACGGTGACCGTTGACGGCGCGACCGTGATCGCCGCCGACATCGCCGCCTCCAACGGCGTCATCCACGCCATCGACGCGGTGATCATGCCCGAATAACCGGACCCCGACCCCGGTTGCCTCGGCCCGCGGGCGGTGATGCCGCCCGCGGGCTTTTTCATTCCGCCGCTTTGGCGAGCTTTTTGCGCGCGGCTCTTGGCGCGACCACGGCCTGCACGTGGGTCTCGATATGTTCGAGGATCAGGCCCGCAACGTCCTTGCCGGACGTGTTCTCGATGCCTTCCAGCCCCGGGGAGGAATTGACCTCCAGCACCTTGGGGCCTGAATCCGCGCGCAGCAGGTCCACGCCCGCCACCGCCAGCCCCAGCGCCTTGGCCCCGCGGATGGCCGCGGCGCGCTCTTCCTTGGAGATCCGCACCTTCACAGCCTCGCCGCCGCGATGCAGGTTGGAGCGGAATTCGTCCGGCTGGGCCTGGCGCTTCATGGCCGCGACAACCCTGCCGCCCACCACGAAGCAGCGGATGTCCGCCCCGCCGGCCTCCTTGACGAATTCCTGCACGATGAAGTTCGCGTCCAGACCGCGGAAGGCGTCGATCACGCTTTCGGCCGCCTTGCGGGTCTCGGCGAGCACCACGCCGCGCCCCTGGGTGCTTTCGAGCAGCTTGACCACCAGCGGCGCGCCGCCGACATGGTCGATCAGGTTCTTGGTGTCCTTGGGCGAGTGGGCGAAGGCGGTGGTCGGCATGCCGATGCCCGCCCGCGCCAGCACCTGATGGGCGTAAAGCTTGTCACGGCTGGCGCCGATGGCGGCGGGGGCGTTCAGGATGAAGGCGCCGGTCATCTGGAACTGGCGCAGCACGGCCATGCCGTAATTGGTCATCGACGCGCCGATGCGCGGGATCACGGCGTCATACCGGGCCAGCTTGCGCCCGTCGTAATAGATGGCCGGCGACAGGGTGTTGATCGCCATGGTGCAGCGCGCGGTGTTGATCATCTCCGCCACGTGCCCGCGCGCCTCGGCGGCGGCTTTCAGGCGCTGGGAGGAATAGTTCTTCGGCTCCCGGGTCAGGATCGCGATGCGCAGGGGCCGCTTGACCGGGGTGCGGCGGGGGAAGCCCTTATACAGATCGAAGCTCAGCGAGTTCTGCGCGCACGACACCGTGGGCTGGACGACCATGTCCGGCTGGATCGCGGTGCGGCCCAGCAGCATGCGGTAATTCATGCTCTCGCGATTGGTGAGCGTGACCTCGATGGGCCATTCGCGCTCGCCGATGCGCACGGGGGTCTCGATCACCCAGCGCAGCTCGGTCTCGCCGTTCGAGCTGGTGACCTCGCGCCGGTCCACCACGGGGGCGGCGCAGATCACCTCCACCTCGGGCTGGTCGGGGATGGGGTGCATGACGAAGCGCACCTGCAGGCGCTTCTCCGGCCCGAAGGGCTCCACCGACACCGCGTGCAGCGCGCTGGTGCGCGCGCCGGTGTCCACCTTGGCCTTGATCGCGGGCAGGCCAAGGCCGGGGAAGGCGGCCCATTCCTCCCAGCCCAGCGCGAAGGGGTCGGTCATGTGATCGTCGGCTCCGGCAGCTGATCGCGAGGCGGCGGGCAGGGCGCCCGCGCGCCTGCCTTAGCGGGCCGGACGCGCGGCGTCTATCGGCTGAAACGCCGGGGCGGCGGTCATGTTTCCTCGAAGGAAAAACCATTGCGCCCCGTCCGGGCTCGACCCCGGGCGGCATCCGGCCCATGTCCGGAGTGAGAAAACCCTGACGGGGAGCGAACTTGCGCACGCGCCTGCGCGTTCGCTGAAGGACTGACACGAGGAGAATGCAATGGGACGGCTGGTCGATGGCGAGTGGAAGGACGAGTGGTATGACACCTCGTCCACGGGCGGAAAGTTCAAGCGCTGGGACAGCGTGTTCCGCAACTGGGTCACCGCCGACGGCGAGCCCGGGCCTGACGGGGAGGGCGGGTTCGAGGCCGAGCCGGGCCGCTATCACCTCTACGTCTCGCTGGCCTGCCCCTGGGCGCACCGCACGCTGATCTTCCGCCGCCTGAAGGGGCTTGAGGACATGATCTCGCTGTCGGTGGTCCACTGGCTGATGAAAGAGAACGGCTGGACCTTCAAGGACGGCGCCGGCGTGATCCCCGACCCGATCAACGACGCGGACTTCATGCATCAGGTCTACACCGCCGCCGAGCCGAAATATTCCGGCCGCGTGACCGTGCCGGTGCTGTGGGACAAGAAGCGCGGCACCATCGTGTCCAACGAGAGCGCGGACATCATCCGCATGTTCAACTCCGCCTTCGACGGCGTGGGCGCGAAGGCGGGCGACTACTATCCCGAAGCGCTCCGCGAGGAGATCGATGCGGTCAACGCGCGGGTCTATGACAATGTGAACAACGGCGTCTACAAGGCGGGGTTCGCCACCAGCCAGGACGCTTACGAGGAGGCCGTGGACGAGCTGTTCTCAGCCCTCGACTGGCTGGAGGACCGGCTTTCGGACGGGCGGCGCTGGCTGACGGGCGACACGCTGACCGAGGCGGACTGGCGGCTCTACACGACGCTGGTGCGCTTCGATCCGGTCTATGTCGGCCACTTCAAGTGCAATCGGAAGCGTCTGCTGGACTACCCCCAGATCGCCGCGCTGGGCCGCCGCCTGCACGCTCATGAGGATGTCGGCGCGCTGTTCAATCTCGAACACGCCAAGCGGCACTATTACGAGAGCCACGACATGATCAATCCGACCGGCGTGGTGCCCAAGGGACCCGACGTGCATATCGGGCAGTGACCGCGGGCGTTGTTGGAGGCCGCTGTGCGAGGATTGCACGGCCTTTGCCGTTTCCTCCCCCTGCAAGGGGGAGGTGAGGAGGGGGGCCGCGGACCTCGCCATCCTCAAGGCGTCTCCCGTGCGGCGCCAGACCCCCTCCCGGCCTCCCCCTTGCAGGGGGAGGAGAAGAGCGTGGGTCCGGCGGCGCAGCCGCCGCAAGGCCGACCGGCCGCCCGCGCTCGTGCGCGGAACCGACCAAGCGGAGCGCGGGAGGGCAAAGGGGAAGACTGACTTTCACTCCGCCGCTTCCGCGGCGGCGACCCGGTCGGGATCGGGCTCGTAGCCCAGGATGGGGGCCAGTTCCTTCTCCGCCCGCGCCAGCGTCCAGCCCTTGCGTTCGGCGTAGTCGGCGACCTGGTCGGGCGCGATCCGGCCCACGGCGAAATAGGCACTGTCGGGATGGGCGAGATAGAGCCCTGACACGGCGGCCGCGGGCCACATCGCCCAGCTTTCGGTCAGGGTGATGCCGGTGCGTTCGGGCGCCTCGAGCAGGTCGAACAGCGTGCCCTTCTCGGTGTGGTCGGGCTGGGCGGGGTAGCCCGGCGCGGGACGGATGCCCGCATAGGCCTCCTTGATGAGGTCGGCGTTGCCCAGCGCCTCGTCGGCGGCGTAGCCCCAGATGTCCTTGCGGACCCGCTCGTGCAGGTATTCGGCGAAGGCCTCCGCGAAGCGGTCGGCGAGGGACTGGAACAGGATGGCCGAATAGTCGTCATTGGCTTTTTGGAAGCGCTCGGCGATTTCTTCCTCCGCCTGCCCCGCGGTCACCGCGAAGCCGCCGATCCAGTCGTCGCGGGTGGCCGAGACGAAGTCGGAGATGGCGTAATAGGGCTTCTCCCCGTCCTTTTCCGATTGCTGGCGGATGCCGAAGAAGCGGCCGATCTCGTCTGAGCGGTCTTCATCGGAGAACACCGCCACGTCGTCGCCCACGCGCCGGGCCGGCCAGATTCCGACCACGCCCTTCGGCTTGAGCCAGTCGTTCTCGACCATCTGGTCGAGCATGAGCTGGGCGTCGGAGAACAGCGCCTTGGCCGCCTCGCCCCGGTTGGGGTCGCTGAGGATGGCGGGGTAGGTGCCCTTCATCTCCCAGGACATGAAGAAGGGCGTCCAGTCGATATAGTCGCGCAGATCGGCCAGGCGCACGTCGTCGACGGTGACCAGCCCGGTGCGTTTCGGCTTGGGCGGCGTGTAGCCTTCGGTGTCCGCGTCGAAGCTCTTCTTGCGGGCGTCCTCCAGGCTCACCCGGCGGCGGGTGCTCTGGGTGCGGGCGCGGGTCTCGCGGATCTTCTCGTAGCGGGCGCGGGTCTCGTCCCAGAAGGGCTGGCGCTGGGTGTCCGACAGCAGCTTGGACACCACGCCCACCGCGCGGCTGGCGTCGTGGACGTGGACCACGGGCGCCTTGCCGAAGGCCGGTTCGATCTTGACCGCGGTGTGGGCCGGGCTGGTGGTGGCGCCGCCGATCAGAAGAGGCAGCTCCAGCCCCTCGCGCTGCATCTCGGCGGCCACGAACACCATCTCGTCCAGCGAGGGCGTGATCAGCCCCGACAGGCCGATGGCGTCGGCCTTCTCGGCTTTGGCGGTCTCGATGATCTTCTCGCACGGCACCATCACGCCGAGATCGACCACGTCGTAGCCGTTGCACTGCAGGACCACGCCGACGATGTTCTTGCCTATGTCGTGCACGTCACCCTTCACGGTCGCCATGACGATCTTGCCGTTCGACTGCTGGGCCAGGCCCATCCGCTCGCGCTCCTCCTCCATGAAGGGGAAGAGGTGGGCGACGGCCTGCTTCATCACCCGGGCGGATTTGACCACCTGGGGCAGGAACATCTTCCCCTCGCCGAACAGGTCGCCGACGATGTTCATCCCGTCCATCAGCGGGCCTTCGATGACGTGGAGCGGGCGCTCGGATTTGAGCCGCGCCTCCTCGGTGTCCTCGACGATGAACTCGGTGATGCCCTTGACCAGCGCGTGTTTGAGCCGCTCCTCGACCGGCTGGCCGCGCCATTCGGCGGCGGCCTTCTCCTCCTGCTCGCCCGTGTCGCGGTATTTTTCGGCGGCCTCGAGCAGGCGCTCGGTGGCGTCGTCGCGGCGGTTGAGGATGACGTCCTCGACCAGCTCGCGCAGCTCGGCGTCGATGTCGTCATAGATGTCGAGCTGGCCGGCGTTGACGATCCCCATGTCCATGCCCGCCTTGATGGCGTGGTACAGGAAGACCGAGTGCATCGCCCGGCGCACCGGCTCGTTGCCGCGGAAGGAGAAGGACACGTTCGAGACCCCGCCCGAGACGTGGCAGCCGGGCAGGTTCTCGCGGATCTTCCGTGTCGCCTCGATGAAGGCCAAGCCGTAATCGTTGTGCTCCTCGATCCCGGTCGCCACCGCGAAGATGTTGGGATCGAAGATGATGTCCTCGGGCGGAAACCCGATCTCCTCGGTCAGGATGGTGTAGGCGCGCTTGCAGATCTCGAACTTGCGCTCGACCGTTTCAGCCTGGCCGTCCTCGTCGAAGGCCATCACCACGACCGCCGCGCCGTAGGCCAGGCATGCGGCCGCCTGCTCGCGGAACTGGGCTTCGCCCTCTTTCAGGGAGATCGAGTTGACGATGGCCTTGCCCTGCACGCATTTCAGGCCCGCCTCGATCACCTCCCATTTGGAGCTGTCGATCATGACCGGCACGCGCGCGATGTCCGGCTCGCCGGCGATCAGGTTCAGGAAGGTGGTCATGGCCTGCTTTGAATCGAGCAGGCCCTCGTCCATGTTCACGTCGATGACCTGCGCGCCGTTCTCCACCTGCTGGAGCGCGACGGCGAGCGCGGCGGCGTAATCGCCCTCCTTTATCAGCTTCCTGAATTTCGCCGAGCCGGTGACGTTCGTCCGCTCGCCGACATTGACGAAAATGGCGCGGGACGGGGTCTTCTCACTCATAAATCAAGCCAGTTCAAACGGTTCGAGGCCCGACAGGCGCATGGCCCGCGGGCGCTGGGGAATGTCTCGGACGCGGCCCTCAGAGGCCGCTTTCGCGATCGCGGCGATGTGTTCGGGCGTGGTGCCGCAGCACCCGCCCACGATGTTCAGCATGCCTTCGCCCGCCCAGTCGCGGATGAAGGCCGCGGTCTCGCCGGGGGTCTCGTCGTATTCGCCGAAGGCGTTGGGCAGGCCTGCATTGGGGTAGGCCAGCACGCGGGTCTCCGCGATGCGGCTCATCTCCTTGACGTAGGGGCGCAGCTCCTTGGCCCCCAGCGCGCAGTTCAGCCCCACCGCCCAGGGCCGGGCGTGGCGGACCGAGTTCCAGAACGCCTCGGTGGTCTGGCCCGACAGGGTCCGGCCCGACGCGTCGGTGATGGTGCCCGAGATCAGGACCGGGATGGCCGCGTCCACCTCGCCGCTCGCGCGCAGGTCCAGGATCGCCTTGATCGCGGCCTTGGCGTTCAGCGTGTCGAAAATGGTCTCGATCAGGAAGAAGTCGACATGCTCGGCCATGGCCCTGGCCTGGGCGGCATAGGTGTCGCGGACCTGATCGAAGGTCACGTCGCGATGGCCCGGATCGTTCACGTCCGGCGAGATCGACAGGGTCTTGTTGGTCGGCCCGATGGCGCCCGCGACCGCCTTGGGCAGGCCGGTCTCGGCCTCGGCCATGTCCGCCGCCTCGCGCGCCAGCCGCGCGCCTTCGGACGCGATCTCGTCGGCGAGGTCCTCCATCGCGTAATCGGCCTGGGCGATGGCGGTGGCCGAGAAAGTGTTGCTCTCGGCGATGTCAGCGCCCGCGTCGAAATACGCCTTGTGGATGTCGCGGATGATGTCGGGCTGACTGAGATTGAGCAGGTCGTTATTGCCCTGCACGGGGCAGGACCACTCTGAGAAGCGTTCGCCGCGATAGCCCGCCTCGTCCAGCTTGTGCCGCTGGATCATGGTGCCCATGGCCCCGTCGAGGATCAGGACGTGCTCGCGCCCGCGCTCTTCGAGCGCCTTGAGACGGTCGGTCCGGTTCATGCCGCGGCCTCCTGAGGCTTCACGCCCAGCAGGCGGCAGGTGGACAGCGCCAGCTCCGCCCGGTTCAGGGTGTAGAAGTGGAAATGGTCCGCTCCGCCCTCGCTGAGTTTCTGGCACAGCTCGGCGGCGACGTTGGCGGTGATCAGCTCGCGGGTGCGCGGATCGTCGTCCAGACCCTCGTAAAGCTCGTCCATCCATTCAGGGATGACCGATCCGCACATGCCCGCCATCCGCTTCAGGCCCTTGAAGTTGGCCTGCAGCATCACGCCGGGGACGATGGGAATGTCGATCCCCGCCGCGCGCACCCGGTCGAGATAGCGGAAATACACGTCCGGCTCGAAGAAGAACTGGGTGATCGCCCGGGTCGCGCCGTTGTCGATCTTGCGCTTGAGCAGGTCGATGTCGTGATCGTAGCTGGCGCTCTCGGGGTGCTTTTCAGGATAGCAGCCCACCGAAATCTCGAACCCGCCGATCCGGCTGATGCCCTCGGCCAGCTCGGCGGCGTTGGCGTATCCGCCCGGATGGGGTTCGTAGCGTTCGCCTATGCCCTCGGGCGGATCGCCGCGCAGGGCGACGATGTGGCGGATGCCGGCGGTCTTGTAGTCGGCGATGACCTCGTCGATCTCCGCCCGGGTGGCGTTCACGCAGGTCAGGTGGGCGGCGGGCGACAGGCCCGTCTCCTGCAAGATGCGGCGCACGGTGCGGTGGGTGCGGTCGCGGGTGGACCCGCCCGCGCCATAGGTCACCGAGACATAGCCCGGGTCCATCGGCTCCAGCCGGCTGATGGAATCCCACAGTCTTTCCTCCATCGCCTCGTTCTTGGGCGGGAAGAATTCAAAGGAGATCGAGGGCAGGGCCCCGGTCGTATTCGCGCTCAGGCTCATTTGGCGAGTTCCTGTTCAGTCTGCTGCGGCGAGGCGTCCGCCCCGCCTGTCTTGGTCGCGGTCCAGACCAGCACGGTCAGCCGTTTGCCGGGCTGGTCGGGGGCGAGCTCGTCTATCCCCGCGGGGTCGAGACCGGCGGCCGACAGCCAGCGGGCCATGAGGTCGGGGGCGATGCCCAGCCGCCGGTGGTGGTGCTCCTCGCGCAGGAATTCCAGCGAATGGGGCGCGAAGTCCGCGATCACCAGCCGTCCGCCCGGCGCCAGCACCCGCGCGCATTCGGCCAGCGCCCGGGCGGGATCCTCCATGTAGTGCAGCACCTGATGGACGGTGATCAGGTCCGCGCTGGCGCTCTCGATGGGCAGGGCGCCCGCATCCGCCTGACGCACGAAGCGGTCCTCCAGACCCGCGCGGGCGATGTTCGACCGAGCCACGGTCAGCATCTGGTGGCTCAGATCGATGCCGATGCCGTTCTGGGCCCGGTCGGCGAACAGCTCCAGCATCCGGCCCGTGCCCGTGCCGATGTCCAGATGCCGCCGGAACGGGCCGGGGCCCGCCGCGCGCAGCATCGCCGCCTCCACGTCGGTCTCGGGGAAGTGCAGCGCGCGGATGCGCTCCCAGTCCTTCGCCGCGGTCTCGAAATAGGCGGCGGCCGCCTTGGCGCGCTCGGCCTTGACCTGCTCCAGGCGGGCCAGATCGCGGCCGATGTCGGGATCATCGCTGTCAGCCATCTCCTCGATCAGGTCCGCCAGCTTGCGGCCCACCGCTGATTTGGACAGGCGGTAAAACACCCACGCGCCTTCAGGCAGGCGCTCGGCGATGCCCGCGTCCACCAGCAGGCGCAGGTGACGGCTCACCCGCGGCTGGCTCTGGCCCAGGATCCGCATCAGCTCGCTGACCGTCAGCTCGCCACGCCACAGGAGGATCACCACCCGAAGGCGGGTCGGCTCGGCCAGCGCGCGCAGTTTTTTCAGGACGTCTTCCATCAGCCTCTCTGCGAAAAATTATATAAAGATATCTTTATGCGATTATCGCACAATCATCAACGCCCTGATTTCGCCGATCCTCCGACTTGCGCCCGCGGCTCCCGGTCCCCAAATGAGGCCGTCAGGCGGCGGACGGGCGGCAGGTGCGCCTCGTTTCCGTGCGCATTGAACCCGCCGCGCGCAAGCCACGTATTAGAGGGATGCGCATTCTCCCCACGGACGGTTCCGGGCCGTCCTCCTCCGAGGCTGACTCCCCATGACCTCTCCGTTTCTCAGCCCGCTTCGCGCGCGCGCCCTGATCGCTTCGTGTCTCGCGGCTCTGGCGGTCTCCGCCTGCGCGACCAGCCCTGAAGCACGCGAAGCCAACGACCCGTTCGAGCCTCTCAACCGCGAGATCTACGATTTCAACATCGCGGCGGATCGGGCGGTGCTCAAACCTGCCTCCCAAGGCTATCGCGCGGTGACCAACCAGCCCGTGCGCGACGGCGTGCGCAACTTCTTCACCAACCTCAACCAGCCGGTGGTGTTCGCCAATCTGGTGCTGCAGGGCCGGTTCGAGGAATCGCTGGAGACGGTCGGGCGGTTCTCCGTGAATACGGTCTTCGGGCTCGGGGGGGTGTTCGACGTGGCCACCATGGAAGAGGTGCCCCGGCACGAGACCGATTTCGGCCTGACCATGGCGCGCTGGGGCGTGGGCGAGGGGCCGTACATCATGCTGCCCTTCCTGGGCCCGTCCAATCCGCGTGACGGGATCGGTCGGATCGCGGACCGCTATCCCTACCCGATGAACTGGAACTCCGATTTCTCCAGCAGCGTTGAGGCGTGGAGTCTTCGCGGGCTGAACGCGGTTGAATTCCGCGACCGTCACGGCGACGCGTTCGAAAGCTTCGAGCGCAGCGCCATCGATCCTTACGTGCAGGTGCGCTCGGCCTATCGACAGGCGCGCCGGGCCGGACTGCGCCGCATGGAACTGAACAACGGCGAAGACGAGGACTTCGAGAACCTGCCCGACTTCGACTGACGCCCGACCCAGATCACAAGGACCTCCCTCATGTTCAAGCATGCCTTCATCGCCGCGGCGGCTTTCGCCCTGTCCGCGCCCGCCGCCGTCGCCCAGCGCGCCTCCGAGGCCGAAGCCTTCATCGAGACCAACGCCCAGGAGGTCATCACCCTCCTGCAGGCCTTTGGCAACGGCGAAGCGGACGAAAGCGCCGTGCGCGCCGAGCTCCGCGCCAAGGTCGAGGAAATCGCCGACACCGACCGCATTTCCGAATTCGTGCTGGGCCGCTATCGCCGCGGCGCGGACGAGGGCGAGATCGCCGAATTCAAGGACGTGTTCCAGAACTACGCGATCTCGGTCTATGAGCGCGAACTGGGCAATTACGCGGGTCAGGACCTGACCGTGGACGGCTCGGTCGCCCGGCGCGAGGACGACATCATCGTGCGCACCACCGTCACCGGAACCAATGGCGGCGACACCTATCAGGTCAACTGGCGCGTGCTGGACGGCGATGCAGGCTTCCAGGTCGTGGACGTGGAAGTGCTCGGCGTGTGGCTGGCCCAGAACCAGCGCGAGCAGATTACCTCGCTGATCGGCAATGCGGGCGGCCGCGTCTCCGCGGCCACCGACGTGCTGCGCGAGCGGATGCAGACCGGCGAACCGCTGGGCGGCGAAGGCTAGGTGACCGCCGCGCCCGCGACCGTGACGGCGGAGACCGCCCGCCTGTCCCGGCTCGCGCCCGACTATGACGCCATTGTTTGCGACGTCTGGGGCGTGATCCGCGACGGCGAACGGGTCGTGCCCGAGGCGCTGGACGCCCTCGTCCGCTTCCGGCAAGGCGGCGGACGGGTGCTGCTGCTGTCCAACTCTCCCCGCCGCTTCGACACGCTGGTCGGCCTGCTCAGGGAGATGGGCGCGCCGGAGGGCGCGTGGGACGGGGCGGTGACGTCCGGCGACGCCACCCGCGCCATCCTGCAAGGCTACGCCCCCGGCCCCCTCTACAAGCTGGGCGCGGATTTCGACGCCGGGCTCTATGACGGGCTGGACGTGACGTTCGGACCGCTCAGCGAGGCGGTGGCGATCTCCTGCACGGGGCTGGAAGACTATTTCAACGAGACGCCCGACGATTACCGGGACCTGCTGACCGAGGCGAAGCTGCGGCGTCTGCCGCTGGTCTGCGCCAATCCCGACATCGTGGTGCAGGGGCCGGGCGGAAAGCTGCTGTGGTGCGCGGGCGCGCTGGCGAAGCTGTATGAGGAACTCGGCGGCGAGGCGCTCTATGCGGGCAAGCCTCATCCGCCGATCTATGATCTGGCGATGTCACGCCTCGAGGCCCTGACCGGCGGCCCCGTGGACCGCTCGCGCGTGCTCGCCGTCGGCGACGGCCCGGCCACCGATCTGCTCGGCGCCCAGCAGGAGGGGCTGGACGCCCTGTTCATCACCGGCGGCATCCATGGCGAGGACATCGCCGATCCCTCCGACCGGTCGCAGGTGGACGCCTTCCTGGCGGGCGAGGGCACGGCCGCGCGCCACGTCGCCCCCGCCCTTGTCTGGTGATCAGCGCGGCAGCGCCCAGCTTCCCGTCACCGTGACCGCGATGACCAGCTCGCCCGGCGCGACCTCGGTGGACGCATCCGCCGCCATCGCTTCCATGCGGGCATAGCCCATGGGCTGGGGCTGCTGGACATTCTGTTCGGACAGCGATTTCAGCGGCCCGACCTCGACGCCCGCGGCCTCGCCGTACAGGTCGCGCAGCCGGTTCAGCTCCGCGATGGCGTTGCGGCGGGCCTCGTCGCGCGCCTCGCGCGGATCGGAATGGGCGAAATTCACCCCGTCCAGCTGATTGGCGCCCGCCTCGACCAGCGCGTCGATGGTCGCGCCCAGATCGTCGAGATCGCGCACGATGGCCGAGACCGTGTTTCGCGCCTCGTAACCGGTGATGCGCTGCTCGGAGGGCTGGTCGCGATTGACCGGGGCATAGACCGGATTGATCGACAGCTGGGCGGTCTGGATGTCGCGCCGGGCGATGCCGGCGCTTTCGAGCTCGCGGAACACACCGCTCATGGCCTGGGCGTTGGCGCGCAGGGCGTCCGCGGCGGTGTCGCCGCGCGTGACCACGCCGGAGGTGACGGTCGCCATGTCCGGCGCCAGACGGGCTTCGCCGCGGGCGGACAGGCTCAGCGTGCCCTCGGTGGTCTCGGACGCGGTCTGGGCGTGCAGCGGAGCGGGCGCCAGCGCGGCGGCGGGAAGGGCCAGGGCGCAGGCGAGAAGGGCGGTGCGGAACATGAAAACTCTCCAGTCGATGAAAGAATATCCCTCAGTGAACGCATAACGCCCCCGTCCGGTGTCCCAATCAAGGCGAACCGGCGGCGCGGACCCGGCGCGCAGATTGAAAATCGGCAATGATGCCCGCGGTCCGAGACCGCTTCCCCCGCCCGCCGGGCTGCGCTAAGACGCACTCCCCCGTGAGGGGCCTGTAGCTCAATTGGTCAGAGCCGGCGGCTCATAACCGCTTGGTTGGGGGTTCGAGTCCCTCCGGGCCCACCACGGGGAGATGCTGCTGTTGTGCAGCGACACTCGGATTGATTCATTTGCCATATGGTTTGATTCAATTCGTCGCTAAGCCGCAATTTGATGAGGCGCTCGCTGATTTCGGCGGGACCGCTCGCGACGCCATCTGAGCCCTGCAACTGCTTGATCTGCGGATTCTTCTGCGACTGGCCGATGCTATGCCAAGGGTGTCACGCCTGGCTTCTCCCGGCCGGGTCGCCTTGAACAGGGCGACCTACGCGTTCACTCCTGAGCGGTGGGGCGGATTACGATACTGCCGACGTCAACATCAGAGGGCTGTTCCAGCGCAAAAAGGATCCCGCGCGCGATGGCATCGGGCGGGATCGCGATCTCGTGCACGAGCCCCGCGATCATCTGCTTCGTCGTGTCGTCGGCGATGCCCTCGATGAAATCGGTCGAGATCATACCAGGCGAGACTTCGGTCACCCGCAGGTTCGGTCCTGCTTCCTGCCTCAGCACCTCAGTCGCCGTTCGCACCGCGTTTTTCGTGGCGGCATAGACGCCCATACTCGGTGTCATCACGATGCCTGCTGTCGAGACGACGTTGACCACGTGACCCGCGTTCTGGCGCTGAAAGGCCGGCAATGCGGCCGCAATTCCGTAGAGCGTGCCGCGCAGGTTCACGTCTATCATCGCGTCCCATTCGTCGACCCGGAGGGCGTCGAAGCGCGAGATGGGGCCGATCCCGGCATTGTTGATGATGGCGTCGATCCGCCCGAAACGTTCGATCGCCGTCGCGACGAGCGCCTCTAGATCGTCACGTTGGCGCACGTCGATGGTCCGGTAGGCGGCCACGCCACCGGCTGCGGTGATCTCCTTTTCGAGCGCTTGAAGCTTGCTTTCCCGGCGAGCGCCCAGAACGACGCAGGCACCGTGCTCAGCAAGCAGTTTCGCCGTCGCGCGGCCAATTCCGCTGCTTGCACCCGTGATGGCAACGATTTTGCCTTTAACGCTCATGGGATTTCCCTTCCATCAGGTTGCTTCCTGTTGGGAGGTATCTATGACAGAAAGCTAAGATGAACGATGCTGTCAGCTCCATGAATTTGTCTCGAGCGTCCAGTTCGACGCTAGATCCTCTCTCAGATGTGCTCGACGTGCTTGGCGCGACCGTTACTCGCCGCACCCGGATCGAAGCAGCGGGAGATTGGGCGTTGTCATTTCCGGGCGTAGATCGCCTCAAGTTTGTCGCGCTTCTCCGGGGGCAGTCCTGGATACTGGTTCCGGATGGGCCACCGCAGCTTCTGGAGGCGGGGGACGTCTGTCTGATCGGGCGTATGAACTACGTCGTGGCCAGCAACCTCTCGCTAACGCCGACGGATGGTCGCAGCTTCTATGACGGGCCGGAGAAAGATGTCGCGCGCATCAACGGGGACGAGACGATCGCGATTGGCGGGAGCGTGACCTTTGCCGGGGCAAATGCCGATTTTCTTCTCGACATGCTGCCGGACATCATCTTCGTGCCGCAGAGCTTATCGGCCTCGGGGGCGATCACTACACTCCTCACCCTCATATCGAACGAGGTTGAGCGGGACATGCCGGGACGTGGGATCGTGAGCGCCCGGCTTGCCGATGTCCTTCTGGTGGAAGCGATCCGTGCCCATGCCGCACATGTCGGGCCCGGAGACATGGGCTGGCTCGGTGCACTTCTCGACACCCGCCTCGGCCGCGCCCTGAGCGCTCTCCACCGGAATGTCGCGCACCCTTGGACCGTGGCCGAACTAGCCGCCGTCGCCGGCATGTCGCGCGCGGCTTTTTCCGCCGAGTTCACCCGCCGGGTCGGTCAACCGCCCTTGTCCTACCTGCGGGCCTGGCGCCTGACCAAGGCGCGGACGGCTCTCAAGCAGGACGCCGCGACGGTGGCCGAAATCGCGAATTCTGTCGGCTACCAGTCGCAGAGCGCCTTCAGCCAGGCGTTCCGTCGCGCCTTCGGGGTTTCTCCGAAAGAAGATGCCGGTTAACGGAAGGCGTTGTGCATCCGCATGGTCTGCTTGAAGGCGAGGGACCGTTGTCTCGGTGAGATCAGGCATGCGTGCTCGGTCGCGGGCCGACTGGTCCAGAGATAGGGGGCGGGTGAAAACTCGAATCTCCCATCCCGCCGAAGGCAGAGGGGGAGTCTGCCTTCGGCGGACTGGTGAGCCGGCGTGAAGCCGGCTCTGTCAGATCAGGCCGCGGGAGGGGGAGTCGGCCGGATCTGAACCTCAGCGAGCGTGCCTGATCGCTCAGAGAAAGCCGCCATTGGCGAACACGACCTGACCGTTGATCCACTCGCCATCGCCCGAGCAGAGCGCGGCGATGGCGTTGGCGATGTCTTCGGGTTCGCCGATGCGTCCGTAAGGGGTCATCTCGGCCGCCTGAGCGCGCAGCGGGGGCGGCACGTCCAGCAGGCTGGTGTTGGTCGGTCCCGGCGCGAGGGCGTTGACCGAGATCCGGCGGCCCGCGAGTTCCTTGGACAGGCAGCCGGCATAGATTTCTTGGGCCGCCTTGGTGGCGGCGTACCCGCCATGCGTGGCGCGCATGGCCTTGATCGAGGTCGAAGCGAGCGTGATGATGCGGCCGCCATCGCGCATGCGCCGGGCTCCTTCGCGCAGGACGTTGAAGCTGCCTTTGATGTTGGTCGCGATCATCCGGTCGAAAGCCTCGTCGGTGAAGTCCGCGAAGGGCGCGGTATTCATGATCGCGGCGTTGCTGACGACCACGTCCAGGCCGCCGAACGCCTCGTCATGGGCATCGAACATCGCACGGACCATGGCCGGATCGGCGACATCGGCCTGCCGCCAGATCGCGCGTCCGCCCTCCGCCTCGATGTCGCGCACAACGTTGGCGGCGAGGTCGCGATTGACGAGGCAGTTCACGGTCACCGCATAACCGTCACGGGCCAGACGCCGGGCCGTGGCGGCCCCGATCCCCCTCGAGGAGCCGGTCACCAGGGCCGCTCGTCCCGCCCCGGGCAGAGCGCGATCTCCCGACTGTGCGGATTGGGCGGAGGCTGCCCCGCCCAGGGCCAGCGCGGCCGGCGCTCCGGCGGCGAGGGCGAGAAAGGTGCGGCGGGAATTGTCGGTCTCTGACATCAGACGGTCTCCATGGCTGGCTATCGGTCGCCGGCCCCGAAGGACCGACGGAGGTGGCTCTGCCGTCACCGGGACAGCGCCTCGCGCACGCGCTGGTTGGCGATCAGGAGCACGGCGGCGGTGATCACGCTGGCGAGGGGAACGATGAGAAGCCCCAGTCCCAGACCGTTCGGAATCTCACAGGCCGTCGCGGTGTCGCTGATCAGTCCGACAAGCAGAGGTCCGAGCGACGGGCCGAACAGGCCGGAGCCGATCATGAGGAGGCTGGAGGCCATCGCCTGGCGACCCTGCCCGGCGACGAGATGGGCGGCGCCGAAACACCACGGCATCAGAAAGGCGAAGGCGAACATCGCCGGCACGCACAGGGCGATCGCCATCCAGCCGGCGGGCGCGAACAGCGCGGCGACGGTGCATACGCTCGCCACCAGCAGGGCGGCCGCGGGCACGCCGAGCAGGCGGCCGGTTCCGGCGCGGACCGCGCGGTCGAACCCGCGCCCGCCCGCCACCGCCCCGACAATGCCCAGAGCGCCCTGCAGCAGGCCGAAGGACAGGCCGACTTCACCGGCGGTGAAGCCGTGCGTCCGGATCAGGAAGGGCGCGGAGAAGGCGTAGAAGGGCGCTGCGGCGAAGCCCAGACCGACCGCGCCGATGAACAGCCAGCGGAAGGCGCGTGAGGAGAGCAGGGTGAGGCTTTCTTCTAGAAATGGCCTGGCGTCGCCGCTGTGACGGATCGTCGGCGTGGGCCCCAGCGCCAGGAGCGCGAACAGACCGATCAGCACGCCGAGCGCGCCAGCGCCGATCAGGACGGGCCGCCATCCCAGGGCGTCCGCCAGCGCGCCGCCGGCCGCGAACCCCACCATCGTGCCCAGAGGGATGCCCACGGAGAATATCCCGATGGCCAGCCCCCGGCGATCCGGGGCGATCTTGCGCGCGATGATCGCATGGCCTGACGGCACTGCTCCCGCCTCGCCGAACGCCACGCCGAGACGCGTGAAGGCGAGAAACAGGAAACCCGCCGCCAGACCGCCCAAGGCCGTCATGACGCTCCAGCCCAGCACACAGGCGACAAGGACCAGCCTGGGCGATCCGCGATCGGCCGCCCGGGCGAGCGGCAGGGAGAGCAGCGAATAGCAGATCGCGAACGCCACGCCAGTGATCAGGCCGATCTGGGTGTCGGACAAGTCAAGATCGGACCGGATCGCCTCGGCCAGAATAAATGGAAGTATCCGGTCGATCTGTGAAATCAGGCTGACAAGAAAAAGCGCAGCGAGAACAGCCCATTGGCGCCAGCCGGAAACAATCTCGTCTCTTGGAAACAATGCCGCCCCCGTCATCACCATCGGCAATCGTGTTGACGCAGGGCCTGTTTCGGTCATGATGGGGGAACTCCTCAGTCGGTTAGCGCCCCCAAAACTAGAGGAGTGACCCATGAACAGAATGCCCGATATCCCGAGAAACGTGCCTATTCCTGCAAACGACGGCGAAACGCGGATCGCGCAGCGTCCCGTGCGTTCGCCGCTGCTGGACACGGTCGAGGCCTACATCGACGCCCAGGGCGGCGGGCAGGGGCGGTTCCCCCTGCCGGTGCCGGGCGTCAATATCATCCGCTCCTTTCAGGAGTTCATGCCGCCCCACAAAATCTACCGCCCGTCCCTGTGCGTGACCCTGCAGGGCGCAAAGCAGGTCCAGTTCGGAGAGGGCGAGCTTCACTACGGCGCCATGCAATGCCTGGTGGTGAGCATCGACATGCCAGGGGTGGGCCGGATTGCGCAGGCCAGCCCAACCGAGCCTTTTGTCGGCGTCACCATTGATTTTGATGTCGCCCTGCTGCGCGAGGTCATCAGTCAGCTCGAGACGCCGCCGCCACCCGACACCGGTTCGGAATCTTGCCTGTTCGTCGCCGATGTCGACGACAGCCTTGCCGATTGCATCGCGCGGCTGGTGAAGATGGCCGACACGCCCGCCTCGATCAGCTTCCTGCACCCGCTCGTCATGCGGGAGATCTGCTACTGGCTTCTCGGCGGCCCGCATGGCGGCGAGCTGCGCAGGCTTGCGCTGCCGGAATCGCACTCCGAACGGATCGCGCGGGTGCTCTACTATCTGCGCGAGCGGCTCGATCAGCCTGTCCGCATCGAAGAGCTGGCCGATATGGCGGGCATGAGCGCCTCGTCCTTCCATCAGCATTTCAAGGCGATGACGTCGATGACGCCGCTCCAGTATCAGAAGCAGCTGAGGCTGCTGGAAGCCCGCCGTCTCATGGTGGCCGATGCGGCGACCGTCAGCGACGCGGCCTATCAGGTCGGCTATGAAAGCGCCTCCCAGTTCAGCCGCGAATATGCCCGCGCCTTCGGCACGCCGCCCAAGCGCGATGTCATGACCCTGAAGGCGCTCACGGCCTGACCTGGCGGGGCAGGGCGGGGGCGAAGGGCTTCCGCTGCAGGATCAGGCACGTTTTCTGAGCCTTCAGGCATGGCGCATCTCTCCCGGGATCCGGATGCTGATCCGGAAGCCCAGGAGAGACGCCATGACCAAATGGACCACCGCAGACATCCCCGACCAGACAGGCCGTGTGGCCGTCGTGACCGGCACGGCCGGACTCGGCTATGAAGATGCGCTCGCGCTGGCCCGCGCCGGCGCCGACCTGGTTCTCGCGGGGCGGGACGTCAACAAGGGGCCGGCCGCCGCCGACGCCATCAGGGCCGCCGCGCCCGGCGCTGCCGTCCGGTTCGAGCGGCTCGATCTGGCCAGCCTGGACTCGGTGCATGCCTTCGCCGACCGGCTGCGCGGCGAGACCGGCCGGCTCGACCTGCTCATCAACAATGCCGGGATCATGACCCCGCCGGACCGGCGCGTCACCGAGGACGGGTTCGAACTCCAGCTCGGCACCAACCATCTGGGGCATTTCGCCCTGACCGCCTGGCTCCTGCCTTTGCTGAAGCAGACCCCGAAGGCGCGCGTCGTGGCCGTCTCCAGCGTGGCGGCCCGGGCGGGCGCGATCCACTTCGATGATCTGAACAGCGAGCGCGCCTATCGGGCGATGTCCGCCTACGCCCAGTCCAAGCTGGCCTGCCTGATGTTCGCCTTCGAGCTTCAGCGCCGAAGCGAGGCCGGGGGCTGGGGAGTGACCAGCATCGCGGCTCATCCGGGACTCTCCAGGACGGACCTGCTCTACAAGATGGCGCGTCCCTGGGACCCGCGGATCTATCTGCGCACCCTTCTGTGGTTCATGTTTCAGTCCGTGCCTCAGGGCGCGCTGCCGACCCTGTACGCGGCGACGGCGCCCGAGGCGGCTCCCGGGGGATATTACGGACCGAACGGTCCCGGGGAGACACGCGGTTACCCCTCACCGTCCCTCATCCCCACGAACGCCCTGGACACCGAGGCGGCGGCAAGGCTGTGGGAGGTGTCGGAAAGGCTGACGGGCGCGCGTTTCGAGTGAGCGCGCCGCGCGGCTCAAACGTCCAGACCAGACCGGCGCCGTCACGTCTGCGAACCCTGTGGGCGCCGGGCTCGGTGGGGCAGGAAAACACCCCTGCTGGTCTCGGCGCCGCGCGGGTCCGGGTCAGGCGGCCTGGCTTTCATCGCCCCGGCGGGCTTCCCGGCTCGGGGGGTAGCCGAATTTCCGCGCGAATTCGCGGCTGAACTGCGTGGGGCTTTCATATCCCACCGCGAACGCGGCCGTCGTCACGGACAGGCCTTCATCGGCGAGCTTCTGACGCGCGACCAGCAGGCGAATATCCTTCTGGAACTGGAGCGGTGTGGTGGCCGTGACGGCTTTGAAATGCTCATGGAAGCTGGACAGGCTCATGCCCGCGAGGTTTGCGAGTTCGTTCACCGATACGGGGCTGGCGTAGTCGCGTCTGAGCTTGACGATCGCCCGGTTGACGCGGCTCGCATGGCTGTCGGGCTGCAACAGACGCCGGAGCATGCCGCCATGCTCCTGCATCAGCATGTGGAAATGAACTTCCCGGATCAGAAGCGGGGTGAGGATCTGCTGCTCCATGGCGGGTCGCGACAGCAGGTCGAAGAGCCGTCCCATGGCGTGCTGGGGGGCCGTCCCGCTCGCGCCCGAGGCGATGGCGTGATCCGTGCGCAGGTCAGGCTCCGAGAGGTCGATCTCGGCCTGAAGGCTGCGCAGAACGGCAAAGTCGATCCGCAGGGCGAGGCCGACATAGGGCCGGTGAGGCGACGCCTCACGGACCCGGTTGGTGGTCGGCAGGTCGACGCTGACGATCATCGTGTCGCCGCGTCCATAGCTGACCACGCGATCACCCAGATGCGCCTCCTTGCGGCCTTGCAGGACGAAACAGAACAGCGGCGCGTAGAGCGCGTTCTGCAGCGGCGTCGGTGTCCGGCTGCGGATCATGCACAGGCCATGCGGTCCGATCTCGCGGGGCGCTTCGGGCAGCCCTTTGGCGTCGGCGAACTCTATGAGGCGCGAGATCAGCGCAGGGTCCATCGTCTTGCTCCATGTCCAGACCCCGACCGTACACATCCGGCCAGTTCGTGTCTGCACAATCCAAGGCGTGATCGGAGGATCGGGCAGGTAATTTGGACGAGCGGGCAGGCAAGCCCGGGTCCAGGCCTGTAGGTCCTGAAGGCGAGCAACGCGCCGTCAGGACACACGACCCATGAATCAGACAGACCCCGCCGTCACCCGGACCCTGGCCCGCCTGCCCGCGCCGCTCCGAATCCCGCGAACGGCCCGAACGGTCATCGAGTCCGTTGAGCGACCCCCCAGCGTTCTCAGGCGAGCGCCGCCCTGGCGGCCTCGCCGCGGCGCCGTTTCACGGCTTCGATCCGCCTGGCTCGCCCTGACCGTGCTCGGGCTCTACGCCCTCGCCCCTGCGGCGCTCGCGCAGCAGAACGGGCCGATGACCGTGATCACGGCCCCGGCGACGGAGCGAGACTTCGTCGATCGGATCGAAGCGCTCGGCACGCTGCAGGCGAATGAGCTGATCGACATCACGGCGCTCATCACCGAACGGGTGACCGCCATCCATTTCGACGACGGCGACGCCGTTGCGAGAGGGCAGATCCTCGTGGAGTTCTCCCGCGGCCAAGAGGAGGCCCTGCTCGCGCAGACCCGGGCCGTGCGGGATGAAGCCGAGGACGAGTTCCGGCGGGCTGAAACGCTGGAGGGACGCGGCGCCGTGTCCCAGAGCGAATTCGCCCTGCGCCGGCGCGAACGCGCGGTCGCCGAAGCGCGGGTCGCGGAGATGGAAGCGCGGGTGTCCGATCGAATCCTGCGCGCGCCCTTCGACGGCATAATAGGGCTTCGCCAGATCAGCGCCGGGGCGACGGTCTCGCCCGGGGACGTGATCGCGCGGCTCGTCGATACCCAGACCCTGAAACTCGATTTCTCCGTCCCCGCGAGCGTGCTCGGGGCCCTGGAGCCGGGCGCGCAGATCGAGGCGCGCCTGCGGGGGGGCGGGGACAGGCCCGTCCAGGGGAGTGTCGCCTCCATCGACAGCGTGATCGATCCGGTCACCCGGTCCGTGCTGGTGCGGGCCCATGTCCCGAATGAAGACGACCGTCTCCGGCCCGGGCAGCTCGTGCGCGTGGACCTGTTGAGCAATGCGCGCACGGCGATAGCGGTGCCGGAAGGCGCCCTCATCCCGGAAGGGGCGCGCACTTTCGTCTATGTCGCCGAACCCGGCGAGACAGGGGCCTTGGCGGCGATCCGCCGGGAGGTGCGTGTCGGCGCCCGGCGCGCGGGCCATGTGGAGATCCTCGAGGGGCTGGAGAGCGCCGAGACCGTGATCGCCGAAGGCGCGCTCAGGCTGCGTCCCGGGGCGCTCGTGCGTCCCGTGAGCTCGATACAGGACAGCGCTCCGGCGCCAGTCGCGCAACCCGCCACGGAGGCGTCCAGATGATCCTCTCCGATATGTCGGTGCGGCGCCCGGTGGTGGCCGCCGTGATGTCCCTGATCCTCGTGGCGTGCGGGGTCGTGTCCTTCCAGCTCCTGCCCCTGCGTCAGTATCCCGATATCGATCCGCCCATCGTCTCCATTGAAACGATGTATCCCGGCGCCGCCGCGAACGTGGTCGAGACGCGCGTCACCGAACTCATCGAAGAGCGGGTTTCCGGGATCGAAGGGATCGAGACGATCGAATCCGTCAGCGAGGACGGTCAGTCGACGATCACGCTCACCTTCGTCACCACGCGCGATCCCGACGCCGCGGCCAATGACGTGCGTGACCGCGTCGCCGGGGTGCTGAGCGACCTGCCCGAGGAGGCCGACCCGCCAGAGGTCACGAAGGTTGATGCCAACCAGGACGTCGTCATCTGGGTGAACCTGACTGGGGACCAGATGTCTATGGCGGAGCTGACCGACTATGCCGAGCGCTATCTCGTCGACCGGTTCGCGCGGATCGAGGGCGTCGCGCGGGTCCAGATCGGCGGCCGGCAGTCCTACGCCATGCGAATCTGGCTCGATCGCCAGGAAATGGCGGCCCGTGACATCGTCGTGGCGGACGTGGAAGCGCGGCTGCGGGCGGAGAATCTCGAACTGCCCGCCGGCAGCATCGAATCCGTCGACCGGCAGCTCACCGTGCGGGTCGACCGGATGTTCTCCACTCCGGACGACTTCGCCCGGCTGGTGATTGCCGAAGGGCGGGACGGCTATCTGGTGCGGCTCGGCGACATCGCGCGCGTCGAACTGGGAACCGTGGAATCGCGCACCTTCTTCCGCGGCAATCTGGTCCCCAATATCGGGCTGGGCATCATCCGGCAGTCGACCGCGAACACCGTGGCGGTGGCCAGGGCGACCCGCGCCGAGGCGGCGCAGATCGGTGAAACGCTGCCCGACGGCATGTCGCTGGAACCCGCCTATGACACCTCGGTCTTCATCGAAAGCGCCATCACCGAGGTGTATGTCACGCTCGCGATCGCGGTCCTGCTGGTCGTTTTCGTGATCTTCCTGTTCCTGGGCAGTCTCCGCGCCACGCTCATTCCGGCCGTGACCGTTCCCGTCTCGCTCATCGGCGCCTTCTTCGCCATGCAGCTTCTGGGCTTCTCCATAAACCTGCTCACCCTGCTCGCGCTGGTGCTGGCGATCGGTCTTGTCGTGGACGACGCCATCGTGGTCCTGGAGAACATTTTCCGCCGGATGGACGAGGGCGGGGAGACGCCCCTGGTCGCGGCCTATGAAGGCGCGCGCCAGGTCGGGTTCGCGGTTGTCGCGACCACCGTCGTGCTGATCGCGGTGTTCACGCCCATCGCCTTTCTCCAGGGCGATGTGGGGCGGCTCTTCTCCGAATTCGCGCTCACCATGGCCGCGGCGGTGGCGATCTCAAGCTTCGTGGCCCTGACCCTCTGTCCGGCGCTAGCATCGAAAGTGCTCAAGCCGCGGACCAACAAACTCTTCATCACCCGGATCATCGACGCCGGGTTCGCCAGGCTGCGCGCGGGCTATGCGTGGCTGCTCCGCATCCTTCTGAAGGTCCCGGTCATCGGGCTCGGTCTCATCGCCGCAGGCGTGGCCGGGTCCGTCGCTCTGACGATGAGCCTGCCGTCCGAATACGCCCCGCGCGAAGATCGCGGCGTCTTCTTCGTCATCGTGACCGGCCCCGAAGGCGCCACCCATGACTACATGGCGCGCTACATGGACGAGATCGAACGGCGCATGACGCCCTATGTCGAGGCCGGCGAGGTCCAGCGTCTGCTCGTCCGGTCGCCCAACAGTTTCGGCAATTTCGAGACCTTCAACAGCGGCATCGTCATCTCCGTGCTCAGCGATTGGGACGCGCGGCGCGGCGGGTTCGAGATCATGGCCGAGCTCAATGCGCGCCTGGCGGACCTGCCGGGTGTCCGGGCCTTCCCCGTCATGCCCCAGGGGTTTGGCGGCGGGCCGCAGATGCCCGTGCAGATGACCATCGGCGGCGGCAGCTGGGAGCAACTGGCCGAATGGCGGGACACCCTGCTCGAGGCGATCGCCGAGCGGGAGCTGGCGCTTGGCCGGATCGACTGGGATTACAGGGAAACCGCGCCGCAGTTGCGGGTCGATATCGACTATGACCAGGCCGCGACGCTCGGCGTGAGCCTCGCCAATATCGGCCGGACCCTGGAAACCATGTTCGGCTCGCGCCGGGTGACGACCTTCATGATGGCGGGCGAGGAATATGACGTGATGCTCGAAGGCGAGCGCGACCTCCAACGCTCGCCCGCGGCGCTGACCAATATCCATGTCCGCTCAGACCGCACCGGCGCGCTCATCCCCTTGAGCACGCTGGTCACGCTCCGCGAAGCGGGGGGCTCGTCCAGCCTCAACCGATTCAACCGCGTGCGCGCCATCACGATCGAAGCCGGCCTTCCACCCGGGCGCGCCCTGGGCGACGCGCTCGACGAGTTGGAAGCGCTCGCCCGCGAGGTGCTCCCGCCCGAAGTGGTGATCGACTTCAAAGGCGAGTCTCGCGACATCCGTCAGGCGGGGGAGTCGATGGCGTTCATCTTCGCGTTCGGCGCGGGGATCGTCTTCCTGGTGCTGGCCGCGCAGTTTGAAAGCGTGCGGCATCCCCTCGTGATCATGCTGTCGGTGCCGGTCGCCATCGTCGGCGGGCTGCTGGCCCTGCGCCTGACCGGCTTGTCGCTCAATCTCTACAGCCAGATCGGCCTCATCATGCTGATCGGGCTGGCGGCGAAGAACGGCATCCTGATCGTGGAGTTCGCCAACCAGCTTCGCGATCGGGGGCAGGCTTTCCGCGAGCCGCTGTACGAGGCCTCGCTCGCACGCTTCCGCCCCATCGTGATGACGGGCGTGACGACCATCGCCGGATCCATTCCGCTCATCCTCTCCAGTGGCGCGGGGCAGGAAACCCGCTTCGTGATGGGGGTCGTGATCTTCGGAGGCGTTCTGGTCTCGACCTTCGTCGCCCTGATCACCGTGCCGACGGCCTACGCCCTGCTCGCCCGGGGCACGCAGTCGCCCGGCACGATTGCGCGGCGGCTCGATGCCGAGCGCAAGGCCTCTCCGCTTCTCTCCCCTGAAGCCCCAGCAGAGTAGGTTGTGCGATGTCCCCGACTGTGCCCGTTCGCCTGACGCGCCTCATGGCAGCCGCCCGCCTCACGGCCGCTGCGACGGTCGCAGGGCTGCTTTCGGCCTGCGCCACCCTGGGCCCCGATCACGCCCCGCCGGACACAGGTCCGTATGCGAGCGAAGCGTTCGTGTTCGGCGATCCATATGGGTCGCAGATGCCCCTGGCGCGCTGGTGGACAGCGTTCGATGACGCCGAACTCGATCGCCTCATCGAACGCGGTCTCGCCGAGAACCGCACGCTGACGCGCGCCGCCGCGAACCTGCAGCGGGCGCGGGCTGAACTCGGGCTCGCACGCCTTGAACGGGTGCCCGAGGACACCGTCAGCGCGAGCTATCTCGAAGCCCGGCGGGCCAGCGCGTCGTCCAGCGAGGCAGGCCCCGGTTCAGGGCCTGCGGCGCCGGCTGAAACCCTGCGCTATGGCCAGCTGGGCGTCTCCGCGCTCTGGGAACTCGATCTGTTCGGACGCATAGATCGCATGATCGAAAGCGCTGCCGCGCGCGCGGAGGCGTCTGAAGCCGCCCTTGCGGACCTGCAGCTCGTCATCATCGCGGACATTGCCGACGCCTATGTGAGCCTGCGCGGGCTCTACGCCCAGCTTCGCGTCGCGAACGAGAATGTCGAGAACCAGCAGGAGACACTCGCACTGGTGCGCGATCTGCAGGCCGCAGGCCGCGCGACGGAGCTGGACGTTCAGCAGACGCGCGTTCAGCTCGCCAATGCGGACGCCGTCCGCCCGATCCTGCAAGCCGCGATCGCGGAAAGAACGAGCCAGCTGGCCGTGCTCGTGGGCGTCACGCCTGCGCACCTGGAGCCGCTGATCGAGGCCGGCGCCGCTCTGCCGCTCATCGAGGGCGTCATCGCCGCCGGCGATCCGGCCGCCCTGCTGCGACGCCGGCCGGATATCCGCGAGCGCGAACGGATCCTGGCGGCCGCGACGGCGGAAATCGGCGTCAATCTCGCCGACGCCTTCCCGCGCCTGAGCCTTTTGGGCGATGTCGGGTTCAGTTCCGCGGGGGGCGGAGACCTGTTCGGCACCAATGCCCTGAACTTCGCGCTTGGCCCGCAGCTGTCCTGGTCGGTGTTGGGACTTGCCGGGACCCGGCAGCGCGTGGCTGCGGCGCGGGCGTCTGCGGTCATGGCATTCGCCGAATACGAGCAGGCGGTGCTCATGGCGCTCGCGGAAACGGAAACCGCGCTCGCCCGGCAGGCCCAGCTTCAACGCCGCATCGCGTCGCTTCGGGATGCCGACGCCGCCGCCGTGTCGGCGGCCGACCTGGCGCGGCTGCGATATGAGACCGGCGCCACGGATTTCCTCAATGTTCTCGATGCGGACCGTGTGAGGCTGGATGCCGCCAACCAGCTCGCCGCGGCCCGCACCGAACTGGCGCGCGCGCAGGTGGCGGTCTTCAGAGCCCTGCGAGCCGGAAGCCCGCCCGGACAGGCGTGACCGGGCCGCCATCGACCGGCCCTGTGCTGCCGCCGGAGCCCTCATGGGCGCTTTTCATCGTCAGACATCAGCGCAGCGGGGATTCAGCGCCCGAGGGGAACTCGAACCGAAACGCGCGATGCAGGATCAGGCAGGTTTTGTGGACCTTCGGGAATGGACCGGCGTGTGCCGGGCCTCTTTGGTGGTTCAGGCCCGGGTCGGGCGTTCAGACCCGGTCTTGCCGCCACCAACAGAAGGACACGAACTCCATGACGGACTACGCTGCAACTCCGGAGCCTGGCCCAAGCGGCCATGGCGAACGCGCGCTCTCCGCCGCCGCGCTACGCTGGAGCGGTCGGCTGCTGGTGGCGACCACCTGGGTGAGCGGGGCGATCTTCGCCGTCTACATCCTGGCCTTCTTCGGCGGCTCCGCCATCCGGGGGATGGCCGAGCGGTGGAACGAGTCCCTTCCCGGTCTGCACGATGCCGCCGCGCCCCTCGCCACCGCCGCCATCGGCGCGCACTTCTTCGCTGGCGGCGTCCTCCTGCTTCTGGGGCCGATCCAGCTGTTCGGCGCGGTCCGCCGCCGCGTGCCGGCCCTGCATCGCTGGCTGGGACGGGTCTATGTGGTCTCGGCGGGTCTGGCGGGCGTCGGCGGCCTGGCCTTCATCGCCGGCTCCGGAACGGTCGGCGGAACCCTCATGGATGTGGGATTCGGCCTGTATGGCGCGCTGATGATCCTGTGCGCGATCCTGGCGTACACGAACGCCCGCGGCGGCCGGTATGACCAGCACCGGGCCTGGGCCATCCGGCTCTTCGCCCTGACCGTGGGCTCATGGCTCTACCGAATGGAGTACGCCGCCTGGTCGGTGACCACCGGCGGGATCGGTATGGGCGCCGGATTCAGCGGCTGGTTCGACGCCATCATGATGTTCTTCTTCTACGTGCCGAACCTGATCGTCGCGGAGATGTTCATCCGCGCGCGCCGGACCGGGCCCGGAACGGTGATCAGCTCCACTGCCGCGATTGTCATGGTCGCAGCCTCCGCCTTCATCATCCTCGCCACCTTCCTGTTCACCCGGGGCGCGTGGGGCCCGCGGGCCATCAGCGGGCTTGTGGGCGGCCCGGCATAGCGCCATCTCCGGTGACGAGGCTCCGGCCAGCCGGGGCGGCGAGCGGAGCCTTCTCGCCCGTCTGCCGCAGCGGACCCCGGTCGGAGACCCCCAAGAGACGGCGGGCGGCGACGGCTGAGGTCTGCCGCCGCCACGGGTTCGGCAGGGCGATAGTCTGCACGCGGACACCGGGGGCTCCGGTAACGGCTGGGTGAAGGCCGGGGTCACGTCGCCGAGCCCTGCGTGCAGGGAAGGGCGGAACACGCGGGTGGCCAGGGTTTTGGGACGGGGGGTCTCAGGCCTCGCATCTTCCCCTGCCGGCGCGGTGGCGAAGACCGTCGACCAGCAAGGCCATCATCCGGCGCGACTGTTCGACATCGTCCTCGCTAGCGGGCGAGGCCAGACGTGACGCGGCCAGCTGGCGAGCGCGTCGCAGTCTGATATCGACCTGCCGCGGGCGTCAGCGCCGCCCCGGAAGAGGGCGGCCCCGCCCGTCATGGACCGGGTGAAACGAGCGTGTGCAGCGCCTGCGCATCCCGGCGCGGCGGCGCGCCGAACAGGCGTTTGTATTCGCGGGAGAACTGGGACGCGCTTTCATAGCCGACCGAATAGGCCACAGACGCGGCCTCGGCCTGCTCGGACACGAGCCTGCGCCGGGCTTCATGCAGTCTGAGCTGCTTCTGGTATTGCAGCGGGCTCACGCCCGTCACGGCCTTGAAGCGCCGGTGAAACACCGAAACGCTCATCCCCGCCACGGCCGCCATGGCGTCGACGCTCAGCGGTTGGGCATAGCGCTCGCGAATCCACGCCATGGCGCGCCGGATATGCGACAGCCGCGAATCCGCGCCTGCGATCTGGCGCAGCAGGCCGCCATGTTTTCCCATCAGGAGCCGGAACATCAGCTCATGCTCCAGATGCGGGGCCATGACGCGCACGTCTTCGGGATGATCGAGCAGGCTGGCGAGCCGCCGCCAGGCCTCGAGCAGGGCGGGGCTGGCCCTCGAGACGCCATAACCGGCCCGGATCGGAGCTTCAGGCAGGCTTTCCATTTCCAGCAGGAGCGCGGAGATGACGGCCGGATCCAGGATCAGGATCAAGGACAGATAGGGTTCATCGGTGGACGCCGCGCAGACCTGCCCCATGGCCGCGACCTCTGCGGCGACCATCATGCAGTCGCCCGGACCGTAGGTCAGCGCGCCATCGCCGATGAAGGTCCGCTTCTCGCCTTGAAGCACCAGGCAGGCGACGGGCTCGTAGATCAGGCCGGCCGCCTCGGTCGGGCTGTCTATGCGGTAGACATGCAGGCGCGGCATCGACGGATGGCGCTGTCCCGCATGCTTCAGGGCGATGGCTTTGATGGCGTCGAGATCGGTCATCGCGCCATCACACAGCGAATGCCGCAAAATATCAATCGTGCGACAGGATCAGGCAAGAGTTCGAGATGATCGGGCATGCGGCCGTTGGTGTGGCGCCCCTACATTCCGCTCACCCAGTCACAAGAGGATCTCCCCAATGCATAAGCGCAAACTCGGCAAAAATGGCCCCGAAATCTCGGCGATCGGCTATGGCGCGATGGGCTTTCATGACTTTTATGGCGCCGCCGACGCCAAGGCCGGCCTGGACCTGATCCGGCGCGCCTACGATCTCGGCATCACCTTCTTCGACACCGCGGAGCTGTATGGCTGGGGTGAGAACGAGAAATTCATCGGCGAAGCCGTCAAGGGATTCCGGGATGACATCGTCATCGCGACCAAGTTCGGCTTCACCTATGAGAACGGAAACTACGGCCTCAACAGCCAGCCCGCCCATATCCGCCAGGTCACCGAAAACAGCCTGCGCCATCTCGGCGTCGAGCAGGTCGACATCCTTTACCAGCACCGCGTCGATCCGAACGTGCCCATCGAAGATGTGGCCGGCACCGTCCGCGACCTGATCGTGGAGGGCAAAGTGAAGTATTTCGGCCTGAGCGAGGCGGGACCGCAAACCATCCGCAAGGCCCATGCCGTCCAGCCTATCACCGTGCTGCAGACCGAATATTCAGTGTTCGAACGTGACGTCGAAGCGGTGCTCCCGGTCACGCGGGAACTGGGCATCGGCTTTGTCCCTTACAGCCCGCTCGGCCGCGGGTTCCTGACCGGCGCGGTCAAGCCTGCCGCCGAGTATGAGGAGACGGACATGCGGCGTTTCGATCCGCGCTGGCAGCCGGGCAATTTCGAAAAGAACCTCGACGCTGTCCGGCAGCTCACGGAGATGGCCAAAGCCAGGGGGGTCACCGTGGCGCAGCTGGCTCTGGCCTGGCTGCTCGCCCAGGGCGAGGACATCGTGCCGATCCCGGGAACGCGGCGCATTGAACGGCTGGAGGAGAATGCCGGCGCAGCGGACATCCGACTGACGGCTGATGATCTGGATCAGATCCGGCGGATCCTGCCCGAGGGCGCGTTCGGCGCCCGCTATATCGGCGACCTGATGCCGACCTGGGTCTGACGCGGCCGCGCGTCCGGTTCCGCCACGGTGTGGCGGAACCGGCGCGTGCCCCGCCCTGTCACCAGGGCACGGTCTCGTTCTGCCAGCCGGTGAAGGTTCCCGTCGGCCCGTCCCTGCCAAGGAGCGCCACGCGGACGGCCTCGGCCGCGCCCTGCTCGACGGTGTCGGTGCCCTCGTAATTGTTGAGCGCGGTCTTGGTGAAGCCCGGTGTCACCGCATTGACCTTGATGCCCTCGTCCTCGAGATCGATGGCGAAGGCCAGCGTGATGGCGTTGAGCGCCGTCTTCGATGCGCCATAGCCGGGATTGAAAGTCGCCCGATACGGATGGGGCGCAGCGTTGACGGTGAGCGAGCCGAGGCCGCTGGAGACGTTGACGATGCGGGCGTCGTCCGACTTGCGCAGCAGCGGCACGAAGGCCTGGGTGACGGCCAGCACCCCGAAGACATTGGTCTCCCAGACGGCGCGCACCTCCTCGACCGGGATCAGCGTCGCGCGCGAGCGTTGGATATAGGACTCCATGGTCTCGCTTTCCTGGCCATTGGCCCGGGAGATCGCGGCGTTGTTGATGAGGATGTCGAGACGGCCGAAGCGGCTTTCGACCTCTTCGACCGCCGCGCGGATGGACGCGCCATCGGTCACATCGAGCTGGATGGGATGCACATCGCCCTCCAGGGTCTGGGCCGCCGCCTCGCCGCGGTCAGGATTGCGCGAGGCCAGCAGCACGGTGAGCCCGGCCTTGGCGAGATCGGAGGCGATCTGAAGCCCGATGCCCTGGTTGGCGCCGGTGACGAGTGCGATGCGGGGTGTCGTGGTCATGGGAGGGTCCTGTTCCTGATTGCCCGGACAGGAGATGGTCATCCGGCTCTGGACGTTCTATGTTCGAACGTCCAGAGAAACTTCGAATGAGTCCAGAAATGGCGGACCCTCTCGCCCAGATCGTCGGCCTGCTGCGGCCGGGTGCACCGTTTTCCAAATGCGTCACCGGGTCCGGACCCTGGCGCGTGAGACGCACGCAGTCGCCCAATCCCTATTATGTCGCCGTGCTCAAGGGCAGCCTGCGATACCGTGATGACCGCAGCGGCGAGATTATCGTCGATGCGGGCGATTTCATCCTGATCCCCTTCGCCCAGGATTTCATGATGTGGAGCGAAGCGCCCAGCCGCGAGGCGGACATGGTGATCAATCCCGTCATCCTGCCCGGCGGCGGGTACAGGGTGGGCAGGGTGGACGGTCCCGTCGATATGCGCGCCCTGGTCGGCTACTGCGTCTTCCAGTCCGCCGACGCCACGCTGTTGTCATCCCTGCTGCCGGACGTGGTGGTGGTGCGGGGCGAGCATCGTCTGGCCCTGATCATGCAGTTGCTCGGCGAAGAAGCCATCGGCAGCAAGCCCGCCCGCGAGGTGGTGCTGCAGCATCTTCTGGAGGTGCTGCTGATCGAAGCCCTGCGCTCGACCGCAGAGCCGGGCAAGGCGCCGGGCCTGCTGCGCGGGCTATCGGACGATCGGCTGGCCAGGGCGATCCGCGCCATGCATGCCGCGCCGGGACGCAACTGGTCGGTGGCCGGACTGGCGCGGGAGGCCGCCCTGTCCCGGTCGGGGTTCCATGCGCGGTTTCAGAGCGCCGTAGGCATGGGGCCGATGGCGTATCTCACCGCCTGGCGGGTGGCCCTGGCCAAGCGCCTCCTGAGGCAGCGCGACACCAGCGTAAGCGAGATCGCCCGGCAGGTCGGCTACGGGTCCGCGAGCGCCTTCAGCGTGGCGTTCCAGCGGGAGACCGGCCTGTCGCCCGCACGCTATGCCCGTGATGCACCCACAGCCGCTGACACGAGCGGGGCGGCCGAGTTTGAAGGCGCCATCGCCTGAGAGGTCGGCCGCCAGCGCCTCTTTACCCCCGAACCACCCGGGTTCACGCGCCTACATAACCGGATGCTTTCAATCGCTGCGCGTCCATGCGGGGCGATGCGCTGAACACGCGACGATACTCGCGGCTGAACTGGGACGGGCTCTGATAGCCCACCGCGAAGGCGGCGTCCGCGGCGTTCGCGTCCGTCGAGATCATGAGCGCGCGTGCCGCCTCTAGCCGCAGCCGTTTCTGGAACTCGAGCGGGGTCAGAGTCGTGATCGCCTTGAAGTGTTCGTGCAGGGAGGAGGGGCTCATGCCGGCGGCGGTGGCGACGTCATCGATCCGGAACGGCTTGCGATAATTCTCCCGGATGAAGGCGGTGGCACGGCCGACGCGGCCGACATGACTGTCGCCCTGGGCGATCCGGCGAAGCGCCGGGCCGTGAGGCCCGATGAGCAGGCGGTACAGGATCTCCTTCTCGATCAGCGGCGCCAGCACGCCGGCCTGCGCGGGCTGGCCGAGCAGCTCGACAAGTCGGCACGCCGCGTCGATCAGACGCGTGTCGGCAGGATGCACGGCGAGAGGGGGCGGCACGCTGCCGGCCGTCTCGCCGCTGTCCTGCATGACCAGCTCCGTCAGTACGGCCGGATCGATATCGATCTTGCAGCACAGATAAGGGGCTTGCGCGCTCGCCTGCAGGACGCGCCCGACCAGGGGCAGGTCCACGGACACGATCAGATAGCTCGCCGCATCATAAACGAGGCTCCTGCCGCCCAAGGACACGGTCTTGGCGCCCTGGGCGATGAGGCAAACCGACGCTTCGTAGACCGTCGGCAGGTCATCGGTCGGCTGATCGGACCGGATCAGGGTCAGCCGACCGATCGGGGTCCTGTGAACGCCGCTCTCCGGCGTGAAGCGGAGCATCTGGCGCGCGAGTTCGGTGCGATGGGTCATGCAGTCTTGTTTCACGCGAGCGGAGGCCCGCGCAAGCGCATCTGAGCCGGCGGCGGAGAATCAGGCAAGCTTTCCGGGCGATCTGTCTATCGCCTCCTGTCGCTGCGGCCGCATTGTCCGCCCGTCCCACAGCGAAAGGAAACACCATGACAGCTCTTGCTGGAAAAACCGTCCTGATCACAGGCGCGTCGAGCGGCATTGGCGAAGCCACCGTGCGCGAGCTCGCCGGGACCGGCGCCAATCTCTTCATCGGCGCGCGGCGGGACGACCGGCTCGCGGCGCTCGCCCGTGAGCTCGGCGACAATGTCGCCTGGCGCAGGCTCGACGTGACCGACGCAGACGATTTCGACGCGTTCGCGGACGCCGCCGAGGCGCAGTTCGGCCGCATCGATGCCATCGTCAACAATGCCGGCGTCATGCCGCTTTCGCCGCTCCAGGCGCTCAAACGCGAAGACTGGAAGCGGATGATCGACGTCAATGTCCACGGCGTCCTGAACGGGATCGCGTCTGTGCTGCCGCGGTTCGTGTCCCAGAAATCCGGCCATGTCGTGAACGTGGCCTCGGTGGGCGCGCATATCGTCCTTCCGAGCGCCGCGGTCTATTGTGGCACCAAGTATGCGGTCTGGGCGATCTCTGAAGGCCTGCGCCAGGAACATGACGAGGTCCGGTGCACGATCATATGCCCGGGCGTCACCGATACCGAACTGGGTCACGACATCACGGTGCCGGAGATTGCCCAGGGGCTGGAACAGTGGCGCAAGAAATCGCTCCAGCCCGACGCGATCGCCCGCGCGATCCGGTTCGCGCTGGAACAGCCCGACGGCGTGGATGTGAACGAGATCATCGTGCGCCCCACCGCGGCGGACATGTGATCCTCACCGTCGGCCCGTCCGATTGATGTCCGGGGCCGTCGACTGCAGGGGCCCAGGCAAGACAGCGTTGGTCGGTTCAACAACGGCTTGGGTCACTCGCAATCGCCGATTCCCAGTTGATCAAGATCGGCATCAGGCACCGGCCTGTCAGCATGAGCTGACAGGCCGGTGCCTCATCAATGTGGGCGGGCGGCGGGTCGCCGCGCAGCTCCCAGTTCAGCGCCTGCGGCTCGCTCTCGAAAGAGGGCGAGCGGAGGAATGGGCTGAATCTCGGATAGACCCAGTGGCGTAGCCAGATGGCGGAGCGCGCCGTCCCTTGCTCTGCTGCCCGGCCGCACCCTGCTCCGCCCCGGGGGGCGTTCCGGGAGAGGGGCGCGCCGTCGCTAGCCTCCGTCGGTCGCGCGGATCGGCTTCGCGGCGAAATCTCCGGTCATCTTGCGGAAAGAAAACTGGCGGATCTCTCATAGGAACAGGCAAATAAATTCAAGGTTTCGGCATGGCATGAATGGTCCGCCTTTCTAGTCTTCGTAACGCAAAAGGAGGCGTTTCCCATGAGATCATCGCAGGACAATCGGCGACAACAGCCAGACTCTGAACCGCCTCGCAGCGGGCTTTCGCGGCGGTCTCTGCTTGGGATGGCTGCTGCTGGAACCGCGGTGGTCGCGGTTGGCGTCGGCGGGAACCGCCTTTGGTCTGGATCATCGGAAATTCCGGACTGGACGTATGAGAACATCCCGCCCCAGCAGGGCCGGCGGGTGATCGTGACCGGCGCCAATGGCTTTCCAGAGGGAGACCGCAGCGGACTAGGTTTTCACATCGCTCTCGGTCTGGCGCGCGCGGGCGCCCACGTGATCATCGCGTCTCGCAGTCAGGAACGCGGCGAGGAAGCGATACGCTGGATGATGGCCGACAGCCCCGACGCAGTGGTCCGGTTTGAGCCGCTTGATCTCGCCGATCTCAATTCCGTCAGAAACTTCGTTGCGAGCATGCACGCCTCCTCCGGCGGTCTGGACCTTCTGGTCAACAATGCGGGCACGATGGGGACCGTCGAGCGTCAGGTGAGTGTGGACGGATTTGAAAGAGTTTTCGCAACGAACGCCCTCGGCCCGTTCGCTCTGACCGCTGGATTGCTGCCGCTTCTGCGCAACGGCAATGTCCCCAGGATAGTCTGGATGTGCAGCGGGCGTGGTGCTTTCGGTGATCTCGACCTTGACGATCTGCAGCGAGAACAATCCTACGACTATGCCAGCGCTTACAACGACTCCAAGCAAGCGCATCTGATCGCGGCCCTTGAATGTGACCGGCGCAGCCGGGCGCTGGGATGGGGCGTCGCCAGCATCGCGGCGCATCCGGGGGTGGCGAGAACAAACCTCATTCCAGACGGGCCAGGACTCGACAGCCCGGAGGGCTGGAGGTTCAGGAACATGCCCTTCATGTTCCAAGGTTCGGCTCAAGGCGCGCTGCCGGCACTCTACGCCGCGGCGTCGCCGCAGGCGGCGGGAGGCGGATACTACGGGCCAAAAGGCGTCATGGGCATGCGGGGATTGCCGGGGTTGGCGAGCGTTCCGGACAACTCCCGGGATCCGCAGATGGCGGTGGATGTGTGGGAAACCCTCCAGCGCTTGGGCACAGTATCGTTCAGTTGATCCCGGGCTGTGGCGGTCCGGTGCACAGCGCGCTAGTGTTCTTTCTTCGGGAACTATTACAGTGGAGGGATAGCCAGAACCGGCTTGGAGCTGAGTTCAGCTTTCCGCCGGTGGCTCCCACAACTCAATAGGATTGCCTTCCGGATCATGCAGGCGGGCAAAACGACCGACGTGAGGAGAGTCCCAGTCCGGGTTCTGTATGATGGGAATCGCCGCAGCGGTCAGGGCGGCGAGCATAGTGTCCAAGTCATCGACCCTAAGGTTCAGCATCCAGCGCTTGTCGGCAGGGAAGTAGTCACTGTCCTCAGCGAAAGGCTGGAATACGGTGGGGCCGGCCTGTTGAGCCCAGGCAAACACGCCCTCCGGCGCTCCCACGCCTAGATGGGTCAGGTACCAGTCAGCTAATGACTTGGGGTCTTTCGCTCTGAAAAATAGGCCGCCGATGCCTGTCACTGCCATGGTCGCCTCCTTGGCCACTGTACTAGGGTGGAATAGCACAGACGCTACGCCAAAGCTTGTGCTTCCGTCCGGTCTCGCTCTTGCCGCTAGGCGTGCGGGTCACAGAGCTCCGCTTGGCCTTCGGACCCGGCTGCGCTCTCTAACCAATTCATTTGGTATGCCCGAGGAGACCGCGGGTAGTTACCCTGTCGGCTTTGTCCGGCTGCCAGACCTCTAGATCGCAAACCCCTGCTATGTAACGGTAGGCGTTCTTGTGAAGGGGATCTGATTTCCAGGATCTGGGAACCCTGACGCCTCGGCGGGCTTTGGTGAACAGGGGCGGGTTGCCGCCTCCCGACCTGATCGCCGCCAAGGAGTCGCCTGATGCGCCTGAAAAGTCTCGCCGGGGCCGCGGCCCTGCTGGCTGTCCTGCCTCTGACCTCTCACGCTGACGAACCGGGCGCCCCCCGCGGCGACCGCGCCGAAGCCGCTGCAGCGGGTGAGCCGCTGGTCATCGATATTCCGGGCGAGCGCGACGCCACCGTGGCGATCGAGATCACTTCGATGGAAGAGGTGGGAGAGTTGCTGCGCATCGGCGTGACCTTCACTCCGGAATGGGAAACCGAGCCCTTTGGCGGACGCGATGCGGATCTGGCTCAGACCTTGGGCGCGAACCTCGCCAATCGCGTGACCGCCCGGCTCATCGATCCGGTGAACCTGCTTGAATACCAGCAGGCCGCGGGGGGAACCGGGGGGCAGAGGGTGCCTATGTCCGCCGGGACGCCGCGGACGGTCTATTTCTATTTCGGACTTCCCGTCGAGGAGATGGAGACCTTCGATCTTTATCTCGATGCGGCGCAGGTCGGTCTGCCGCCTCTGGTCGATATCCCCTACCGGGTCGAATGATGCGGTGTCCCACGGCCAGACTGCTCGGGCTCGCCTGTCTGGGCGCGCTTTTGTCCGCGTCGGCCCATGCCGAGGATGTTGACCTGCTTTCAGAGACAGAGGCGCCCGGCAGCGCCGAGATCGCGGCCACGATCGCGCGTATTTCAGTGCAGACCGGTCGCATCGACATTCCCCCGCCCGAGCGCATCGAGATCATCGATCCGCGCAGCCTTCGTCAGGAGGTGGAGGAGGACGAGCAGACCACGATCAGCCTGAGCGCCGACGTCCTGTTCGGTTTCGACGAGGACGCGCTGACGCCCCGTGCCGAACAGGTGGTCCGCAGCGTGGCCGAGGAGCGCCTCGCGGGCACGGCGGGGCCGGTGCAGGTGATCGGGCACACCGATTCCATCGGTGAGGAGGCTTACAACCAGGATCTGTCCGAACGGCGCGCGGAATCGGTCGCCGCGGTTCTGAGCGAGGTCCTGGGCGCTGAGCGCGAGATCGAGCAGGAGGGGCGGAGCTTCCACGATCCCGTGGCCGAGGACACGCGCCCCGATGGCGAGGACGACCCCGAAGGACGCGCGCGCAACCGCCGCGTCGAGATCGTGTTCAGCAACGAGTGACCGATCCGGCGAGGCGCATCCCCTTATGCGATATTTCTCAATTCTGATTGGGACAGTGGATTGGGATCAAACTTCGAGAAACATGAATCATTCTATTTGACGGAAAGTAATGCCAAACGGCTGATTTCACAGGTCTAGTAGAATCAATCCAAGTGTCGCTGCACACCGGCCTCAATTGCGCCCGGCACGTCCTCCCGGCTAAGGTCTGCGCCGGAGGGAGCGGCGATGTTCGCGAGACGGGACGAGGCGGGCGGCCATCAGGCCGGTGAGGAGCTGGAAACGCTGGATCGGCGGTTCCGGGCGCCGCTGACCGCCTATTTCGAGAAACGCATCCGTGAGCGCTACGACGTGGAGGACCTCGTCCAGGAGGTCTTCCTGCGGCTGGCCCGGCGCGCCGAGCTGTCCGACGTCGAGGCCATCGACCGCTATGTCTTCCGTACCGCGGCCAACGTCATCAAGGACCGGGCCCGGCGCCGCTCGGTCCGGCTGCAGGACCAGCATCACGTTTTCGACGAGACTGAAGTTGACGGTGATCCTTTTTCTCCCGAGCGCGTCCTCATGGGCAGGGAGGCTCTGGCGCGGCTCGCCGCGGCGCTGGACGAGCTGCCCGAGAAAACGAGGAGAATATTCATGCTGCGCCGCTATGAGAGGTTGAAAAACTCCGAAATCGCGGCTCAGTTGAACATCACCGTGAGCGGGGTGCGCTTTCACATGATCCGCGCCAAGGCCCATCTCGCGCGCCGTCTGGGGGATGTCGAATGAGCGAGGCGAAACGCCTCCTGGCCGAATACGGCCCCGTGCCCGAGGACGCCGTGGACGCGGCGGCCTGGTGGCATGAGCTGCTCGACGAAGCCTGCGGCGATCCCGGCATCGAGGCCCGCTTCGAGGCGTGGCTGGAATCCAGCGCGGACAACACCAGCGCCTGGCGGCGCGTGACTTTGGCGTGGGACGGCGCGGCCCAGGCCGCCGCCCAGCCGAAGGTTCTCGCCCATCGCCGCCGCGCGCTCGATCCCCGGCCCCGCGCCCCGCGCGTGGCCGCGCTGGCCGCAGGCCTGTGCCTGGCCGCCGCGCTGGCGGCCTCCGCCGCGGTGGGCTGGCGCCTGCTCGCGCCTGTCACCGACACCGAAACGGTCCACATCGCGCAGACCGCGCCGGGCGAATACGTCACCGCCGTGGGCCAGCGCTCCACCGTGGTGCTGGACGACGGCTCGCGGGTCGAGCTGAACACCGCCAGCCGCATCACGGTCGCCATGGAAGGCGCCGAGCGCCGGGTGCGCCTGACCGAGGGTCAGGCCCTGTTCGACGTCGCCCACGATCCGGTGCGGCCCTTCGTGGTCGAGGCGGGAGACCGGCGGATCACCGCGCTGGGCACCGTGTTCGACGTGCGCGTGGGCGAGGCCGAGCCCAGCGTGCAGGTCACGATGGTCGAAGGCCTGACGCGGGTGGAGAAATCCCGCGCGGCCGAGGACGAACCGGTCGAAGGCGAGGAGCCGTCGGTCGAGCTGGGCGCGGGCGAGCAGCTCATCGCCCGGCCAGCCGCCGCCGCCGAGCGCCGCTCGGTGGACGCCTCGCGCGTGACGAGCTGGCGGCAGGGGCGGCTGGTGTTCGAGAACGACCCGCTGGCCGAGGCGGTGGCGGAGATGAACCGCTATGCGCGCCGGGCCATCGTGCTGGATGATCCCGAACTGGCCGGGCTGCGGGTCAGCGGCGTGTTCACCGCCGGGCGCAGCGAGGTCTTCATTGAAGCTCTGGAGGGCGTTCACGGCCTGCGCGTGGCGCGCACCGAGGCCGACCGCATCGTGCTGGCCCGCGCCGACTGAGGCGCGCCTGCGCAGGCGGTCTTGCCGACGCTGTGAAAAAATACTGTCACTTTTCTCCGGGGCTGCGTCCTGCCTTTCCGAACGCATCGGAAAAGCCGGACATGCCGGCTCAGGGGAGACAACACATGAAGACCCGTTCACTGAGAACCCTCGCTCTGTCGGGGGCGGCCGCCGCCCTGCTGGCCGGAATGGCGCCGGCCCAGGCCAACAGCGCCGTCGAATTCGACATCCAGACCACCGACCTCGCCGCGGCGCTGCAGCAGTTCGCCATGCAGTCCGACCGCGAGCTGATGTTCTCCGCCGAGGCGCTGGCGGGGCGTCCGGCCAACCCGGTGAACGGCGCCTATGAGCCGCTGGACGCGCTCGACCAGATGCTCGACGGCAGCGGGCTCGCCTACGAGGTGACCGAATCCGGCGCCATCGTCTTCCCCGCCGCGGGCGGAAGCCGCGCTCCGGCGGCGCGTGTGCAGGAGGCATCGGCTGCCGGGGGGCGAGCCCCAGCGGCCGCGCTGACGGCCGCCGCGCAGCCTCAGCAGGCGTCGTCCCAGGCCCGTCCCGCCTCGCGCACCATCGCTGACGAGAGCCAGCCGCCCGAGCGGATCACCGTGGTGGGCACCCAGATCCGAGGTTCGCGCATCGCCGAGATCCTGCCCGTGTCGGTGTTCGACGAGCAGGACATCCTGGCCACCGGCGTGACCACCGGTGACGAGCTGTTCCGCTCCATCCCCCAGGCCGGCGACGTCGCCTTCAACCAGACCCGCACCATCGGCGGCATCAACGACGCGCGCGGCGACGTGGCCTCGATCAACCTGCGGGGCGTGGGCACGGGCAATACGCTGGTGCTGCTGAACGGCCGGCGCATGGTGCTGCACCCGGGCACCCAGGCCGAAGACCTGGTGCCGGTGGTGTCGGTGAACACCAACGCCATCCCCGTCACCGGCGTGAGCCGCGTCGAAGTGCTGCGCGACGGCGCCAGCGCGCTGTACGGCGCGGACGCGGTCGCCGGGGTGGTCAACACCATCCTGCGCCAGGACTTCGAGGGCTACACCATCGACGCGCGCTATGGCGGGGCGGAAGCCTCCAACCAGCGCGATGTCACCCTCACCGGCGAGGCGGGCTTCCGCTTCAACCAAGGCCGGACCAGCCTGTCGATCTTCGCCTCCTACCGCGACCAGACCCCGATGTTCGCGTCCGACCGGCCTTACGCGCGCGGCTCGGACAACCGCCCGCTGGTCGAAGGCACCGACTTCGAGGGTGTGACCGCCTTCAACAATACGTCCGTGGTCTCGCCCTGGGGCGCGTTCAACGTGATCGGCGTGGGCACGGTCACCCAGGACGGCGCGCCGATCTCCAACTCCGGCGGCGGCGTGCATGTCCGGCCCGAGGCGCTGGGCGGCTGCACCGCCTCGCTGGGCGACGGTGTCTGCTTCGGCTCCACCACCACCCGTCCGGCCGATCTGGCCTATGACATCAATGACGGCCGCACCATCACCGGCGGGGTCGAGCGGCTGAACGTCTTCGCCTTCCTCAATCATGAATTCGAGAACGGGGTGGAGTTCTTCGGCGAGCTGGGCGGCTACCGCGCGGACTTCGATTCCGTGCGCGAGCCGTCCTCGCCGCTGGCCGCGGCGCGCATCACCATCCCGCGCACCAATTACTGGAACCCGTTCGGCGCCACGACCCTGCCCGACGGCTCGCCCAACCCCAACCGCCTGCCGGGGCTGAACGTGCCTGACGAGGGCGCGGACGTGACCCTGTTCAGCTACCGGCTGGTGGATGCGGGGATGCGCAACGTCAACGTCATCAACGAGAACTACCGCGTGCTGGGCGGTTTCCGCGGCATGGCCGGGGGCTGGGACTGGGAGAGTGCGGGGCTGTATTCGCAGGCCCGCACCGAGGACACCACGATGCGGGTGAGCTCGACCCTGTTCCAGCAGGCGCTCGCCCTGTCCACGCCCGCCGCCTACAACCCGTTCAACGGCGGCGATCTGTCCGATTACGCGCGCGGCGACGCCACCCCCAGCGATCCGGCCACCATCGCCAGCTTCATGGTGCCGGTCAGCCGGGTCAGCGAGACCGATCTGGGCCTGGTCGATTTCCGCGTGTCGCGGCCCGACCTGTTCTCCCTGCCCGGCGGGGACGTCGGGATCGGCCTGGGCGCGGAATGGCGCTGGGAAGGCTTCGCCGACGACCGCGATCCGCGTCTGGACGGCACCATCACCTACACAGATAGCGTCACCGGGATCGTGTCGGACAGCGACGTGATGGGCACCAGCCCGACGCTCGACAGCTCGGGCAGCCGCAATGTCGGTTCGCTGTTCGCCGAGCTCGAGGTTCCGCTCATCTCGCCGGAGATGAACATCCCGCTGGCCCACTCGGTGCAGGTCCAGTTCGCGGGCCGCTACGAGCAGTATTCAGACGTGGGCGACGCCTTCGCCCCGCGCGTGGCGGCGAGCTGGGCGCTCGTGGACGGCTTCTCGCTGCGCGCCGCGTGGTCGGAGGGCTTCCGCGCGCCGAACCTGCCGCAGGTCTTCGAGATGGGGGTGGAACGGTCCAACAACCGTCAGGACTTCATCAAGTGCGAGGCGGACGTGCGCGCGGGCCGTATCCCCGACTTCTCCGCCTGCGCGCGCTCGCAGAGCGTGATCTCCAGCCGGGACGGCAATCGCGATCTGGAGCCGGAGACGTCGGAGAACATCTCCATCGGCTCGGTGCTCGAAGCGAACTTCCTGCCGCCTGAGTGGGGCAATCTGACCCTCACCGCGGACTGGTGGCAGATCAAGCAGGAGGGCGTGGTCGGCATCTTCGGCGACTTCAACCACGTCGCTCTCGACTATCTGCTGCGCAGCCAGGGCTCGTCCAACCCCGCGGTCATCCGCGAGGCGCCCACCCAGGAGGACATCGACGACTTCGCGGGCACCGGGCTGGACCCGGTCGGTCGGATCGTGACCGTCAATGACGGCTATCTGAACCTGCTGCCGCGGACCATCGAGGGCTTCGACATCGGCGCGCTCTATAATCTGCGTGGCACCGAGTGGGGCGATTTCCGCTTGAGCTTCAACGCGGCCAAGCTGCTGACCTTCCGTCAGGAAGCTTCCCCCGAGGCCCAGATGATCATCGACGCCCAAGACGCGGGCGAGATCAGCCAGGCCTTCACCGTGCAGGGCGCGAACGATCTGGTCCGTCAGGGCGGACGGCCCGAATGGCGCTTCACCTCCACCCTGAGCTGGACTCAGGGGCCGTGGGGCGCGGGCCTGTCGCTGCAATATGTCAGCTCGGTCTTCGACACCGGCGCCAGCCTGGCGGACGGGACCCAGTGGAAGCTCGACAACTGGCTGACGGCGAACGCCAATGTCAGCCGGACCTTCGAGACCGGGGTTCTGGACGGCACGCGCTTCCTCGTCGGGGTGCGCAACCTGACCAACGAGGACCCGCCTCTGGCGTCGAACGCCTTCGGCTATGACGGCTCCCTGCACTCGGCCCAGGGCCGGTACTGGTACGCCTCGGTCCGCAAGTCGTTCTGATGCTGCTGAGGATGCCCGGCATGGACCGTCTGATCGCCGCGGCGGCCGGGGGGGCGACCGCCCTCCTGGCCGCGCTGACCCCCGCCGCCGCGGCGCAGGGCGGTCCGCCGCCGGGCAGCTACATCATCGAGTATGGCTCGATCCACCATCCCGTCGTCTCGCGCGGCGGGATGGTGGTCAGCCAGAACGAACTGGCCTCCGAAATCGGCGCGCAGGTGCTGCGCGATGGCGGCAACGCGGTGGACGCCGCGGTCGCCACCGGGCTGGCGCTGGCCGTGACCCTGCCGCGGGCAGGCAATCTGGGCGGGGGCGGCTTCATGCTGGTTCACCTCGCCGAAGCCGATCAGACCATCGCCATCGAGTATTACGGCGAGGCGCCCAAGGCGGTGGCGCCGGGCCTGCTGCTGGACGCGGACGGCCGGGTGGACCGTGCGAAGCGCTATTCCTTCCTGGGCGCGGCGGTGCCCGGCACGCCGCTGGGGCTTTTCGAGGCGCATCAGCGCTTCGGACGGCTGGACTGGGCGGACGTGGTCGAGCCCGCCGTGCGGATCGCCGAGGAGGGCATCACGGTCACCGAGGACATGGCCTACGCGCTGACCCTGCAGCGCGACTGGATCACCATGGATCCGGCCTCCGCCGAGGCGCTCTACAAGGACGGCGGCGAGCCTTACGCGCCCGGCGAGCTGCTGGTCCAGCCCGATCTGGCCTGGTCGCTGGCCCAGTATCGCGATCACGGCGCGTCGGCCTTCTATGAGGGCGAGGTGGCCGCAAGGCTGGTCGTGGCGATGCAGGCCAATGGCGGGATCATCAGCTTCGAGGATCTGGCCGAGTATCAGGTGCGCGTCACCGACCCGCTGTGGACCGAGTATCGCGGCCACGCCATCGCCCAGATGCCGCCGCCCGCCTCGGGCGTTCTGCTGGCGCAGATGCTGAACATTCTCGAACGCTTCGACATGGCCGCTCTGGGGCCGCAGTCGGCGGCCTCGCTGCACCTGTTCGCCGAAGCCACGCGGCTGGTCTATGCCGACCGGTCGCGGGCCATGGGCGGTTATCCCCAGCATGACGTGCCCGTCGAGGCGCTGCTGAGCGCGGACTACGCCGCTCAGCGCGCCGCGCTGATCTCCGCGGACGCGCCCCTGCCGCCCGAGGACGTCCAACCCGGTGCAGCGGCGCTCGAGCACAGCCCGGACACCACCCACTATTCGGTCGTGGACGCCGAGGGCAACGCGGTGTCGAACACCTACACGCTGGGCTCGTCCTACGGGGCGCACGTCATGGCGCCGGGCACGGGCTTCTTCCTCAATGACGGGATGGGCAATTTCCGCTGGAACGAGCCGCCCGGCTCGCCCAACGCGCCCGAGCCGGGCAAGCGGGTGATCTCCACGATCACGCCGGTCATCGTGTTCCGCGACGACCGGCCCTGGATCGTGTCGGGCACGCCGGGCGGGCTGCAGATCATCCCGGCCATGGCGCAGTTTCTGGTCAACATGATCGACCACGGCCTGAACCCCGCCGAGGCCACCGCCCGCCCGCGGGTCTTCCAGGGTTATGGCGACACGCTGGACGTCGAGCCCGGCATCTCCCCGGACACCATCGCCGTCCTGGAATCGATGGGCCATGAGGTGCGCCAGACCCTGACGATGGGCAGCATCCAGACCATCGAGATCGGCGAGGACGCGCTCTACGGCGCGCCCGACACCCGCCGTCCCGGCGCGGGGGCGGGCATCGCTCAGTAGCCGCGTTCGAGGTCCACAGTCCCTTCCAGCGGGCGCCCGGCGATGAAGTCGGGCGCCCGTTCGAGGAACGCCTCCACCGAATCCTCGGGCCGGGTGACCGCCGAGACGTGGGGCGTGACCGTCACGCCCGGATGCCGCCAGGCCCAGTGGGCGGCGGGCAGGGGCTCGGTCTCGAACACGTCCAGCACGGCGCCGCGCACGCTGCCTGCGTCCAGCGCGGCCCTGAGCGCGTTCATGTCCACGGTCGCGCCCCGGCCCACATTCATGAACAGCGCGCCCTTCAGCGCGGCGAACACCGCCTCGCCCGCCACCGGCCCCGCGCCGGGCACGGCGGGCAGGGCCGTGACCACGATGTCCGCCTCCGCGCCGTGGGCCTCGAAATCCTCCAGAGCGAACACCGCGTCAAAATCGGCGTGGGGCCGTCCCCGGCGTGAAAAGCCCAGCGCCCGCACGCCCAGCGCGGCGAAGGCGCGGGCCACGCCCGAGCCGATCCCGCCCGTGCCGATCACGGCGACGGTCCGGTCGAACAGGTGACGGGGCAGGGCGGCTTTGTGATCCCATGTCGCTTCGGCCTGAAGCGCGCGGCGCAGATCCATCTTCTGCAGGTCGGCCAGCGCGTAGGCGAGGCAGTACTCGCCCATCTGCTCGCCCATCTTTCCCAGCGTGCGGGTGACGACCGGCGGGCGTTCCGCGCCGTCAAGCCTCGGCAGGATCGCGTCCAGGCCCGCGCCGGTGGAATGAATCCACCCATAGGCGGCCGCGTCTTCGTCCTCGGGCGGATGGAAGGTGACCAGAACGTCCGCCGGGCCGGGATCGCCCAGCGGTCCGGCGGTGACGTGCGCGTGGGGCAGGGCTTGTGAAATGGCGGGAATGATGGCGTCGGTCGCGCGGTCGTGCACGCGGATGCGCAAGGGAGAGGCTGAAGGCGTCATGGGCGGTCCTGCGCGGGCGGGGTTTCGGCCCCACCCCTAGCGCGGCCCGCTCGCCGCGGCCAGCCTAGCCGCCGCCGTCTGCGTCCCCGCCGCCGGCTCCGCCGCCGCCCTGAAGGCCGTCGAGCACGGCGTCGGCCCAGGCCACGAGCTGGTCGCCGATGGCCATGAGCGAGCCGACGATGACGATGGAGATCATGCCCGCGATCAGGGCGTATTCGATGGCCGTCGCGCCGTGCGCGTCAGAGATCAGACCGGCACGCGCCCGCCCTGAAGCCGGTCGCGCAGTTCCGCGGCCAGCGGCACGTCCGGCGCGGGCATGGCATAGTTCGCCAGATCCTTCGGTCGGACCCAGGCGATCTGCTGGCCTTCCTTCGGGTCGGGGAAGCCGTCCCATTTGCGGCAGACGTAAAGCGGCATGAGCAGATGACGCCCATCCGGCATCGGATGGGAGGCGAAGGCGAAGGGCTGCAGACAGCGTTCGCATGGTTCCACCCCCAGTTCCTCGCGCAGTTCGCGCGTGACGGCCGCCTCGGGCCGTTCGCCGGGTTCGATCTTGCCGCCGGGGAACTCCCACAGCCCCCCGTCGGTCTTGTGATCGGGCCGGCGCGCGATCAGCACGCGTCCATCCTCGTCGAGAAGCGCGCAGGCCGCGACCAGCAGCATCTTCCCGTTCTCAATGGTCATGATTTACAGCCTCGGCGTTAAAGTCAGGTGAGCGGACGTGGTTTACGCGGCGTCAACCGCCCGAGGAAGCCTCGGAGGCGCCCTCGTCGTTTTCGGTGTCCGGCGCCGCGTCGCGGTCCTCGGGCTCAGCCGCCTCCTCGGCGGGGCGGCGGAGCAAAGGCGGGATGGCGTTGGCGGTGCGCAGGACCGGATAGGTCCGGCGGATGTCCGTCAGCAGCCGCTCGATACCCTCCATGGTCAGGAAGCGCACGATGCCGGGACGCAGCTCGTCCAGCCCCGGGCGGGGCAGGGTGCGGCGCTGCTCGACCTTGACCACGTGCCAGCCGTATTCGCTGCGGAAGGGCGAGGACACCTCGCCGGGCGGGGTGGAGAACACCGCCCGGGACAGCTCGGGCAGCACCGCGTCGCGGCTCATCCAGCCCAGATCCCCGCCATCGGCCCGCGAGGCCGGGTCGCGGCTCACGCGCCGGGCCAGCGCGGCGAAGTCCTGACCCTCGGCCAGCAGGCGGGCGACCTCGTCGATCTCGTTCTGGGTGGCGGTCAGGATGTGGCGCGCGCGGGCCTCCTCGAGCGCCGGGACCAGCTCGCGCTGGCGCGAATAGACGCGCTCGACGGCCTCCTCGGTGACCGCGCGCGACACGGCTGTCTCCACAAGGATGTTGCCCAGGATACGCTCCTCGGCGGCGGCGAGCCTGCGGCGGGCTTCCACGTCCTCGTGCAGCCCCCGGCGGCGGGCCTCAAGCGCCAGCAGGCGCTGCTCGATCAGCTCGTCCAGAACCTCCGTGAACATTGGATCGGAGACGTCCAGCGCGTCGCCGTCCTCGATCAGCCCGCGCGAGACGGCTTCGCGCCGGACTTCCGAGACATAGACCGACGTGCCGCCGACCTGCGCGGCCGGGGCGTCGCCGGGGCCGGCGGGCGGCAGGTCGGCGAAGTGCAGGATGCGGCCCGTGCGCGTGCCCTGGGCCGCCGGGCGCTC
>VJOU01000127.1 GCA_007050995.1 Glycocaulis profundi
CCAGCGACGGCTTGAATCTTGATTGGGGTGTAGGCGCGGACGGATTGAACGCTCTTGACTCCTTGCTCGAAGAGTGGGGTGAACATTCTCATCTCGTAGACGTGGGTGGCAGCAACAGATGGGCGAGCCTCAACGGTCAAACGAAGTTCCGTTCCCTCGAGTTCAAGAGAGAATTGTCCTTCAGCCGARAWGACSGTTGGGATCTTTCCAGAGAYGRTGAGTGGAAGYCCAAGAGTKGTTGGGAATTTGCGGATAGCCTCATAGAAGTAAGCGGCATGATGAGTCTCGAACTCGTGCTCTTGGTTAAGAAGACGGCGGATTTCGCTGAACTGAACYTTTCCGTTGCTGRTGWACTTCTCRATRAGMTTCTCAACAAGTTGTCTGTCAATTGGAAGGAAGGCGTAGTCCATGTCCTTGTAACGAAGGTAGACCATGGCGAAGGCATCCTTCTCGGTGTAGGTAGCTGGGCGAGCACGGATGTTCATTTTCTGGGCAAGTTCCTTAAGAAGCTTGATTCCAGTTTGAATACGGCGTCCGCGAACAACAGTGGTCGACTCCTTCTCGAGGCTTTCGAGTTTCTCAAGAGCCATCTGAACATATTTGTCCATGTGCTGCTGAGAGAATCCGATTTGGGCAAAGTACTTGTTCCAGTTTCCTCCGAAGACGGCATCAAGAGAAGCGTGA
>VJOU01000022.1 GCA_007050995.1 Glycocaulis profundi
GGGCTTCACGCTGTCCCAGCCGCTGCGGGTCGAGCGCGGGACGGTGTCCGCGCTGGTGCCGGTGCTGGTGGACGAGGACGACGAGACGATCTTCGAGCGGCGGACGGCATCCCTGAGCCCGTCGGGCCGGGAGATGTCGATCGAGACCGCCTATCGCTGGAGCGTGAACGAGACCACCGCGGCCAGCCTGGCCGCCCGCTTCACCCATGAGCCGGGCCATATCCGCGGCAGCCGCCCCGAGGGACTGGTCTGGGCCGGAATCCGGACGAGCTGGTAGGGACAGAATGCCCCGCCGGAGCCCTTGGCATGGGGTCCGGCTCCGGCGGGGCGGGGACCGGTCTCCATGGGGAAGAGACCGGCAGGCCGTGCAGGTGTTCCGAGGAGGGTCAGGCCGCCTGCACGGCTTTCAGATAACGTTCGATGTCCGCCTTGATGCGCGCGGAGCGCTCGGCGACCTCGCCTGCGGTCGCGGCCACCTGGCTGGCCGCGGCGGACGTTGTGCCCGCGGCCTGCTCCAGCCCGCCCAGCGAGCGGGAGACGGCTTCCGCGCCTTGGGCGGCTTCGGTGACGTTGCGGCTGATCTCGCCGGTCACGGCCACCTGCTCCTCGGCCGAGGACGCGACCGCGGCGGAAATCTCGCTGACCTGATCGACGACCTGCTCGATCCCGCGCACGGCGGCCACCGCGGTCTGGGTGCCATCCTGGATGGCGCGGATCTGCTCGATCACCGTGGAGGTGGCCTTCTCGGTCTGCTCGGCGAGCTGTTTGACCTCCGCGGCGACCACCGCGAAGCCCTTGCCCGCCTCGCCCGCGCGCGCCGCCTCGATGGTGGCGTTGAGCGCCAGCAGTTTGGTCTGCTCGGTGACCGCGCCGATCAGGCTGGCCACCTCGTCGATGGCTTTGGCGGCCTTCACCAGTCCATCGATGCGGGCCAGCGCCTCGTCCACCTTGGTGGTCGCGTCCGCCGCCACGCCCGAGCTGCGGCCGATCTGGGTGGCGACCTCGCGGATCGAGCTCGACAGCTCTTCGGCCGCGCTGGCCACGGTCTGCACGTTGGCCGCGGTCTGGGTGGTGCTGGCCGAGACGGTCTGGGTCTCCGCCGAGCTTTCCTCGGCGGTGGACGCCATGGACTGGGCGGTGGCCTGAAGCTCCTCGGCGGCCCCGGCGAGGGCGGCGACGGCCTCGTCGATCTCGGTCTCGAAGCTGGCGGTCAGGGCGGCCACGCGCTCGGCCTCGGCCAGCTTGCGCTCCGATTCCGCGGTCTGGGCGGCGGCCAGATCCCGCGCCTTGATGGACTCCGCCTTGAACGTCTCCAGCGCGCCGTTGAGCGTGCCGATCTCGTCGCCGCGGTCGGCCTCCTCGATGGCTATGTCCAGCTCGCCCCGGCCAAGCCGGTCGAGACGGCCTATGGCCCGCTTGAGCGGCTGGCCGATGCCGTAACGTCCGATCAGGACACTGATCGCGCTGCCTGCCAGGATGCCCAGCAGAGTGCCTGCGATCAGAAGCGTGCGTGCGGTGTCGGCAGTGCGGTCCGCGTCCGCCGCAGCATGCAGTTCGGCTTCGATTTCATGAGAGGCGAAGCCATCTATCCCGGCTGTGAGGGCGTCTCCAGCCGGGCGGATCGCGTTGGCGCTCGCAAGCAGATGATCGCGAAGCTCGCCGCGATCGCCCCCTGCGCGGGCGCGAGCGTCCGAGAAGGCCTGATCGAACGCGGTCTGATACTGCTCATAGGCTGGGCCGATCTGGCGCAGGTATCCCAGAGTTTCGGCATCCGCTTCGGCGTGGAGGCGGTCATAGGCTTCAGAAAAGCGTTCGCGGGCCTCAACCACGTCCTCCCGTATGGCCCCGGCATTCTGGGGGTTGATCGCGAGGATGTACCAGCTGCGACGCATGTCGCCGAAGGCATCGCGCATCTGCGAAGCCCGCTGCATGTCCGTGGAGGCGTCGTGTATGCGGTGCGCCGCATCGCGCACCTGACCGATCTCATAAACCGCGAAAGCTCCGAGGCACGCCATGACCGTAGCCATCGCGGCGACCACAATGAACAGTTTGCCCATGACGGGCAGGTTGGACAGGCGCATTGAAAACCCCCAGGTGAAGCGCTTATGCGATCCATCCTGAAGACGCGGCGCGTTAAGGGAGAATGAAGATTACGGGTCGTCATGCTGCGGCTGCGAAGAGCCCGGAATGACTCATTTTGGCACAAGTTCTTGGACCTGAAACCGAATTCGCAGGCGGGGCGACTTTTCGGCCAGCTGCACATGCGACGATGGTCGCATTGAGATATGCACAAAAAAACGGCCCCCGAGGGGGCCGTTTTCAAACGCGATAGGGATTGGCCAGCTTACGCCTTGGCTTCGTCCTCGTCCGATTCCGCTTCGTCAGCGGCGTCCGCGACGTCGCCGCGCTCTTCAGCGAGAGCGGCTTCGCCGTCTGCGGAGTTCTCGAAGAGCTGGGCGGCCTGGGCTTCGGCCAGGGCGCGGTCTTCTTCGGCGGCCGAGGCGATGACGTCCTCGCCTTTGGCCTGACGCTCGGCCTCTTCGGGCGTGCGCGCGATATTGATGGTCACGGTCACGTCCACTTCGGGGTGGAGCACCAGACGCACCTCATGCAGGCCCAGGGTCTTGATGGCGACGTGCAGGTCGACCATGCCGCGGGTGACGGTGAAGTTCTCGTCAGAGGCCGCCTCGGCGATGTCGCGGGTGCTGACCGAGCCGTAAAGCTGGCCGGACTCGGACGCCTGACGGATGAGCGTGAAGCTCGCCCCGTCCAGGTGCTCGCCTTCCTTGCGGGCGGCGGCGGCGCGTTCGGCGTTGCGCTTTTCGAGGATTTCACGCTCGCGTTCGAAGCGGGCGAGATTGGCCTCGGTGGCGCGCAGCGCCTTCTCCTGCGGCAGCAGGTAGTTGCGGGCGAAGCCCGGCTTCACGGTGACGACGTCGCCGATCGAGCCCAGCTTCTCCACGCGTTCGAGAAGAACGACTTTCATGATGGGGCTCCTTGCTACTCGACCGCGTAGGGCAGCAGGCCCATGTAGCGGGCGCGCTTGATGGCCGCGGCCAGCTCGCGCTGCTTCTTGGCGGAGACCGCCGTGATGCGGGACGGCACGATCTTGCCGCGCTCGGACAGGTAGCGCTGCAGGAGCTTGATGTCCTTGTAGTCGATCGCCGGAGCGTCGGCGCCCGAGAACGGGCACACCTTGCGGCGGCGGACGAAAGGCCGGCGGGCCGGCTGGGAGGAAATGGTGTCAGCCATGTCGGTGTCTCCTGATCTCTACCGGCGCTCGCGGCGCTTGCGGTCGTCGCCCTTGCGCAGCACGGCGCTGGGCTCCTCGCTGAGCTCCTCGATGCGGACCGTCATGTAACGGATCACGTCGTCGGAGTAGCGCTGGCGCTGGTCGATGGCCTCGAGGACCTCCGGGCCGGCGCTCATGTCGATCAGGCCGTAATGGCCTTTCCGGTTTTTCTTGATGCGGTAGGCGAGGGTGCGCAGACCCCAATACTCGGTCTTGCCGACCGTGCCGCCCTTTTCCTCGACCAGGCCCTTGAGCTCTTCGAGGAGGGATTCGACTTGCGCCGGAGACACGTCCGGACGCGCGACGAACACGTGTTCGTAATTGGCCATTTCTGGTCCCTTCTGCTTTGGCGGCGGCGCGGGAAGGCCGAAGGGCCGGACCTCCCGCGATGGCTCCAGAGGACGAGACGGCATCCGCCGTCTTTGACCGTCCGCCGGACCGCAGCCCGTGGAAAGCGCGGGACATACAGCACATGCCCTGCGCGGGCAAGCGGAGAGGGCCGCTGGAGGGGGCGAGCCTTGCCTTGCCCCCGCTGCCCGGTCTATCGACCTTGGGCAAAGGACATCACGCAAGGGAGGACGCCGGAGCATGGCGCTTGCATTCACCTTTCCCGGACAGGGCAGCCAGGCGGTCGGCATGGGCCGCGAGCTGGCCGAGACCTTCGCCTCCAGCCGGGCCGTGTTCGAGGCGGTCGACGCCGCGCTGGGCGAACAGCTGTCGGACGTGATGTGGGAGGGGCCGATCGAGACCCTGACCCTGACCCACAACGCCCAGCCTGCGCTTATGGCGCACTCGCTGGCGGTGATGGCCGCGCTCAAATCCGAATTCGGGATCGACGTGACGGCGGCGAAGTTCGTCGCGGGTCATTCGCTGGGCGAGTATTCGGCGCTGGCCGCGGCGGGCGCGATCTCGCTCGATGACGCCGCGCGCCTGCTGCGCCTGCGCGGGCAGGCCATGCAGAAGGCCGTGCCGGTGGGCGAGGGCGCCATGGCCGCGCTGCTGGGCGCGGACGACACGCTGGCCATGAAGGCCGTCGAGGCGGGCTCGAAAGCCGGGGTGGTGGAATTCGCCAACGACAACGCGCCGGGACAGATCGTGATCTCGGGCCAGAAGGCGGCGGTGGAAGCCGCGGTCGAGGCCGCCAAGGCCGAGGGCCTCAAGCGCGCCATGCTGCTGCCGGTCTCCGCGCCCTTCCACTGCTCGCTCATGAAGCCCGCCGCCGAGGCGATGGCCGAGGCGCTCAAAGGCGCGCGCATCGAGGCTCCGGCCGTGCCTGTGGTCACCAACGTCACCGCGAACGCCCAGACCGACCCCGAAACCATCCGCGCCCAGCTCGTCGAGCAGGTCACCGGCCGGGTCCGCTGGCGCGAAAGCGTGCTGTGGATGGCGCAGCAGGGGATCACCCGCTTCGCCGAGGCCGGGTCGGGCAAGGCCCTGACCGGCATGCTCAAGCGCACTACCGAGGACGCCACCGGCGTCGCGCTCAACACCCCGAAGGACCTCGAGGCCTTCGCCGCTGAACTCAAGGGAGAGGCCTGATGTTCGACCTCACTGGAAAAAAGGCCCTCGTCACCGGCGCGACCGGCGGGCTGGGCGGCGAGATCGCCCGGGCTCTGCATGCCCAGGGCGCCCATGTCGCCATCTCCGGCACACGCCGGGAAAAGCTCGAAGGCCTCGCCGCCGAGCTGGGCGAGCGGGTCTCGGTCACGCCGTGCGACCTGTCGGACGCCGCTTCGGTCGACGTGCTGCCCAAGGACGCCTCCGAGGCGATGGGCGGGCTGGACATTCTGGTCTCGAACGCGGGCGTGACACGCGACCAGCTGCTCATGCGCATGAAGGACGAGGACTGGGAAACCGTCATCAAGGTCAATCTCGAAGCCCATTACCGCCTGTGCAAGGCGGCGATGCGCGGCATGATGAAGGCGCGCTGGGGCCGGATCGTGGGGATCACCTCCATCGTGGGCGTGACCGGCAATCCGGGCCAGACCAACTACGCCGCCTCCAAGGCGGGCATGATCGGCTTCACCAAGGCGCTCGCCCAGGAAGTCGCCAGCCGCGGCGTGACGGCCAACTGCGTGGCGCCGGGCTTCATCGCCTCGCCCATGACCGACGCGCTCAACGACGAGCAGCGCGCGGCCATCCTGAACAAGATTCCCGCAGGCGATCTGGGCTCGGGCAGGGACATCGCCGCGGCGGTGGTCTATCTGGCCAGCGAGGAAGCGGGATATGTGACAGGCCAGACGTTGCACGTGAACGGCGGCATGGCCATGATCTGACCCGGACGGGATTCGGCCTGAGGCTCGCCGCAGGCTCTTCCCGTGCGCACCCCGGCTGCTGGCGCTCCTGAAAAAGGCGTGTTATCAGCCGCAACCCCTCGGGGGAGACGGGCCTCAACGGCCTCGCCCGCCCCCGCATCCCTGGAAGCGGCGACTTTGCTGGGGCCGCGATTTAATTGAGACAAAAGGGTCCGATATGTCCGACGTTTTTGACCGCGTGAAAAAGATTGTCGTCGAGCACCTCGACGTCGAAGAAGACAAGGTCGTCGAAAAGGCCTCCTTCATCGACGATCTGGGCGCCGACTCCCTCGACAATGTCGAGCTGGTCATGGCCTTTGAAGAAGAGTTCGACATCGAGATCCCCGATGACGCCGCCGAGCACATTCAGACCGTCGGCGACGCGGTGAAGTTCATCTCCGAGAAAACCGCGTAAGCGGGCTCCTCATGTCGAAGCGTCGCGTCGTCGTCACCGGGCTCGGGCTCGTCACGCCGCTCGGGTGCGGGGTTGAAACCGTGTGGTCGCGGCTGGTCCAGGGCCAGTCGGGACTCGCCCGCATCGAGCATTTCGAGACCGAGGATCTGGCCTGCCGCATCGGCGGGATCGTTCCGCGTGTCGACGGCCGCAACGGCGGCGGACCGGACGTGGAGGGATCGCTCGATCCCGACGCGGTCCTGCCCGCCCGTGAAGCCAAGCGCATCGACGACTTCATCCTGTACGGGATGGCGGCCGCCGACGAGGCGATCGCCCATTCCGGCCTCCCGCTGGAAACCGAAGAAGACAAGGTGCGCTCCGGCGTGCTGATCGGATCGGGCATCGGCGGGCTGCAGACCATCTACGACGCGTCGATCACCCTGCACGAGCGGGGGCCGCGCAAGCTCTCCCCCTTCGTGATCCCGGCCATGCTGATCAACCTCGCCTCGGGCCAGGTCTCGATCCGGCACGGTCTGAAGGGGCCGAACCATTCGGTCGTCACCGCCTGCTCCACCGGCGCGCACGCCATCGGCGACGCGGCCCGGCTGATCGCCTATGGCGACGCGGACGCGATGGTGACCGGCGGGGCGGAAAGCGCGATCACGCGGCTGGGCTATGCCGGCTTCGCGGCCGCGCGCGCCCTGTCCACCGGCTTCAACGACAACCCCGTCGCCGCCTCCCGCCCCTATGACAAGGACCGGGACGGCTTCGTGATGGGCGAGGGCGCCGGTGTCGTGGTGCTTGAAGAATACGAGCGGGCCAAGGCCCGCGGCGCGACCATCTACGCCGAAGTGGTCGGCTACGGCCTGTCGGGCGACGCCTATCACATCACCGCTCCGGCCGAGGACGGCGATGGCGGCTACCGCGCCATGCAGGCCGCGCTGAAGTCCGCGGGCATGACCGGCGCGGACATCGACTACGTGAACGCGCACGGCACCTCCACGCCCAAGGGCGACGAGCTGGAGCTCAAGGCCGTCGAACGCCTCTTTGGCGACGGCGCCAGCGATCTGGTGATGAGCTCGACCAAGTCCTCCGTGGGCCACCTTCTGGGGGCTGCGGGCGCGGTGGAGGCGATCTTCTCCATCCTCGCCATGCGCGACGGCGTCTGCCCGCCCACGCTCAACCTGGACAATCCCTCGGTGGAGACGGCCATCAATCTCGCCCCCCACAAGGCGGTGAAGAAGGACATCGAGGCCGTGCTGTCGAACTCCTTCGGCTTCGGCGGCACCAACGCCTCGGTGATCTTCCGGGCCGCCAGCTAGGGGCTTCCCCATGAGCGACGAGCGCGCCGAGACGGGCGGGACCGGCAAGCCCCGGCTCGGCCTCGTCCGCATCCTGGTCATCACCCTCATGCTCGTGTTCGGGCTCGCCATCGCCGCGGCGGGCGCCGCCATCGGCGGCTATGCCTGGGTGGGCTGGCAGTTCACCCGGCCCGGCCCGGTCGCGGACGACACCACCGTGCTCATCCCCCGCGGCTCCGGTCTGGGAGCCATCGCCCGCCAGCTCGAGACCGAGGGCCTGATCCGCGACGAGCGGGTGTTCCGGCTCCGCATCCGTCTGGACGACAGCGCCGCGCCGGTGCGCGCGGGCGAGTACGCCGTGCCCGCCGAAGCCTCGATGGCGCAGATCTATGACATCCTGCGCTATGGCGAGACCATCCAGCACCCCGTGCGCGTGCCCGAGGGCCTGACCACCGCGATGGTGGTGCGAATCCTCGAGGCCCATCCCATGCTGGACGGCGAGCTCACCGACATTCCCGGCGAGGGCGAGATCCTGCCCGAGACCTATCTGGTCGACCGCGGCACCTCGCGTCAGGAAGTGCTGGACCGGCTGCGCGAGGGCCAGCGGCGGCTGCTCGAAAGGCTGTGGGCGGAGCGTCAGGAGGGCCTGCCCTTCGAGACGGTGGAGGAGGCGATCATCCTCGCCTCCATCGTGGAGAAGGAGACCGGGGTGGGCGACGAGCGCCCGCTGGTCGCTTCGGTGTTCGTCAACCGCCTGCGGCGCGGGATGCGGCTGCAGTCCGACCCCACCATCATCTATGGCGTCACCGGGGGCGAGCCGCTGGGCCGGGGCATCCGCCGGTCCGAGCTGGATGACGAGACCAACCCCTACAACACCTATTTCATCACCGGCCTGACGCCCGGCCCCATCGCCAATCCGGGGCGCGCCTCGATCGAGGCGGTGCTGGATCCGCCAGAAACGGACTATCTGTACTTCGTGGCCGACGGCACGGGCGGGCACGCCTTCGCCCGGACGCTGGCCGAGCACAACCGCAATGTCGCCAACTGGCGGCGGATCGAACGCGAACGCGCCGCCGCGCGTCAGGAGCAGAACTGATGGCCGTCCTGTCAGGCATGACCGGTTTCGCCCGCGCCGAGCGCTCGGGCGAGTTCGGAACCGTCAGCGTCGAAGCCCGGTCGGTGAACGGCAAGGGGCTGGACGCCCGCGTGCGCCTGCCCCAGGGACTGGACCGGCTTGAGACGGAGTTCCGCAACCGCATCAAGGCGGCCTTCACCCGCGGCTCGGTGGCCGTGAACCTGAACTTCGAGCGCGCCGACAGCGCCATGGGCCTGCAGATCGACCGCGACCTGATGCGCCGCCTGGCCGAGGCGGGCCGGGATCTGGTCGAGGAGGGGCTGGCCGCGCCCGCGCGCGTGGACGGCCTGCTCTCCGTGCGCGGCGTGGTGCGCTCAGACGACGGCGAGCAGAGCGACGAGATCGACGCGGCCATCGACGCTGCCGCGCTGGACGCGCTGGACGCGGCGCTGGACGGGCTGAAGGACGCCCGGGCCGAGGAAGGCGCGGCCATGGGCAAGGTGCTCGCCGCTCAGGTGGGCGAGATCGAGGCCCTGACGAAAAAGGCCGCCAGCCACGCCGCCAGCCAGCCTCAGGCGATCCGCGACCGGGTGAAGGCGAAGTTCGACGAGTTGCTGCCCCAGGGGCTCGACCCCGACCGGCTGGCCCAGGAAGCCGCCGCGCTGGCGGTCCGGGCGGACGTGCGCGAGGAGCTCGACCGGCTGGACGCCCATGTCGAGGCCGCCCGCGCGCTGCTGAAAGCCGGCAGCCCGGCGGGACGCAAGCTCGATTTCCTGGCCCAGGAGTTCAACCGCGAGGCCAACACGCTGTGCTCGAAGGCCGCCGACCGGGCGCTGACCGAGATCGGGCTGGCCCTCAAACACGCCGTGGACCAGCTCCGCGAGCAGGTCCAGAACGTCGAATAGGGGGAAACGCCATGCCCATGAGCCATCTGTCCGGGCCGGTCTTCCGCGGCCGCCGCCGAGGCCTGATGCTGGTGCTGTCCAGCCCCTCGGGCGCGGGCAAGACCACGCTGTCGCGCCGCCTGATTTCGATGAACCCCGACGTGGTGCTGTCGATCTCGGCGACCACCCGCCCGCCGCGCCCCGGCGAGGTGGACGGGCAGGACTATTATTTCATGAGCGAGGCGGACTTCCTCGCCAAGGCCGAGAACGACGAGTTCTACGAATACGCCCGCGTGTTCGGCCATTATTACGGCACGCCGAAAGGTCCGGTGGAGGAAGCGCTGGAGGACGGCCGGGACGTGGTCTTCGACGTGGATTGGCAGGGCGGGCGCGCGCTGGCGGCCGGGGCGGAGAAGGACACGGTGAAGGTGTTCATCCTGCCGCCCTCGCTCACCCTGCTGCGCGACCGGCTGACCAAGCGGGCGCAGGATTCCGAGGACGTGATCGACGGGCGCATGGCGCGCGCCAAGAACGAGATCGAGCACTGGAACGAGTATGACTACGTTATCCTCAACGACGACTTCTCCGAGGCCCTCGAGCGCCTGTCTCTGATCCTTCACGCCGAACGCCTGCGCCGGGTCCGTCACCCGTGGCTGGAAGGCTTCGTCGAGGAGCTGATGAAGGAGGGGTGATCCCCGACTTCAAGCCGTTGGACAGCCCGCCGCCGCGCGATTAGCCTCGCCTTTCCACAAGACAGGGAGGCGCGGGCATGCACACCGGATTGATCGCAGCGGGTCTCGTTCTGGCCGGATCGGCGGCCTTCGCCGCGCAGGAGCCGCGCGAGGTTACCCGCCATGACGCGGAAGCGTTTTTCCTGACCACCAGCTATGGCCTGCCGGGCTCGTCCGCCCACGCTTTCGAGGCGGAGACGGGCGATCTGCTGGTCAGCTCCGACGAGACCGGGGTGTTCAACGCTTACAGGATGGACCCCGCCACAGGCGAGATGGAAGCGCTGACGACTTCGGACACCGACGCGGTGTTCGCGGTGAGCTGGTTTCCCGCCGACGGACGCGTGCTGGTCACCGCCGACGAGGGCGGGAACGAGCTGAACCACGTCTATGTGCGCGAGCTGGACGGCACGCTGACTGATCTGACTCCGGGCGAGGCGGTCAAGGCGCAGTTCGTGAGCTGGACCGAGAGCGGCGACGCCTTCTGGGTCTCCACCAACGAGCGCGACGGTCAGGCCTTCGACCTCTACGCCTACGCCACCGACGGCTATGAGCGGGAGCTGGTGTTCGAGAACACCGAGGCCTTCCAGCCCGGACCGGTCAGCCCCGACGGGCGCTGGCTGTCGCTGGTGCGGAACGTCAGCTCGGCGGACAGCGACATCTATCTGGTCGATCTGAGCGCGGACAGCCCCGAGCCGGTGCTGATCACCGAGCATGAGGGCGACATCGCGTATTCGCCCTACACCTTCACCGCCGACAGCACGGCGCTGGTCTATGCCACCAACGAGCATGGCGAGTTCAACCAGGCCTGGACCTACGATCTGGAGACCGGAGAGCGCGCGCCCCTGATCGAGGCGGACTGGGACGTGTCCTACGTCACCTTCTCGCCTTCGGGCCGCTACCGGGTCAGCGCGATCAATGCGGACGGCCGGACCGAGGCGACGATCACCGACACCTCCAGCGGCGAGCCGGTGGCCCTGCCCGAGCTGCCGCGCGGCGACCTGCTCAGCGTGCGCTTCGACCGGAGCGAGGACCGGATCGCCTTCCTGATCAACGCGTCCACCTCGCCGTCCAACATCCATGTGGTCGAGCTGGCGACGGGCAATCACGCCCAGCTCACCGACGCGCTCAATCCCGCCATCGATGAGAACGATCTCGTGGTGGCCGAAGTGGCGAGGTTCAACAGCTTCGACGGGGTGGAGATCCCCGGCATCCTTTACCGCCCTCACGAGGCCAGCGCGGACAATCCCGTTCCCGCGGTGATCTGGGTGCATGGCGGGCCGGGCGGACAGAGCCGGGACGGCTACAACGCCATGATCCAGCACCTGGCCAATCACGGGTATGCCGTCTACGCGGCGAACAACCGGGGCAGCTCGGGCTACGGCAAGACCTTCTATCACATGGACGATCGCCGACACGGCGAGGAGGACCTGCGCGACATCGTGGCCGCGGGCGACTGGATGCGGTCCCTCGACTGGGTGGACGGCGAGCGGGTGGCGGTGATGGGCGGCTCCTATGGCGGGTTCATGACCGCGGCGGCGCTGGCCTTCCACCCCGAAGCCTTCGAGGCGGGCATCAACATCTTCGGCGTGACCAACTGGGTGCGCACGCTCCAGTCCATCCCGCCCTGGTGGGGTTCGTTCCGCGATTCGCTCTATGATGAGATGGGCGACCCGTTCGAGGACGAGGAGCGCCTGCGGGCCATCTCCCCGCTCTTCCACGCGGGCAACATCGTGCGGCCCATGCTGGTCATCCAGGGGGCGAACGATCCGCGCGTTCTTCAGGTGGAGAGCGACGAACTGGTCGAGGCCGCCCGCGAGGCGGGCGCGGAGGTCGAATACGTGATCTTCCCGGATGAAGGACATGGATTCCTGCGCCGGGAGAACCGGATCACCGCCTCAGACGCTTATGTGGAGTTCCTGAACACCCACCTGCGGGGCGAATAGGACTTCACAGCGAAAGGCCGGAATCATGATCTCCAAGCTGGGCTTCAAGGCCCTGCGCGTGCTGCGCTCGATCTGGTTCAGGCCCGCGCTCTACGCCTTCGCGGCGGCGGCCATTCTGGCGCTGACGCCGGTGCTCGAACCGCTCATCCCCGATGACTGGGCCGATCTGATCGGCGACGGCGCGGTCAAGGACATCCTCGACATTCTGGCGGGCACGATGCTGGCGGTGGCGATCTTCTCGCTGTCCACCATGGTCGCCGCCTTCCAGATGGCGACCGGCCAGGCCACGCCGCGCGCCCGAGCGCTGGTCACGCGCGACCCGGTGGCCCAGAACGCCATCGCCACCTTCATCGGCGCCTTCCTGTTCTCCATGGTCGGGATCATCGGGCTGGCGGGCCAGTACTACTCCGACGCGGGCCGCTTCATCCTGCTGGTCTTCTCGGTCATCCTCATCATCATCGTGGTGGCCACCCTGATCTCGTGGATCATGCGCCTGTCCTCGCTGGGCGGAGTGGGCGAGGCGGCCGACCGGCTGGAGGAAGCGACTCGCGACGGCTTTCTGGCCTATCGCCGCCTGCTGTCGCTCGGCCGCGCGGTGGACGGCCCGCCCGAGAGCTTCGCGGACGTTCCGGCCCAGGCCATCGGCTATGTCCAGCACGTCGATGGCGAGACGCTGGGCGGGCATGCGGAAAAGTGGGGCGTGGAGATCTGCATTCTGGCCCTGCCCGGCGCCTATGCGGGCACGGCCACGCCGCTGGCGTCGTCCAGCCGCCCGCTCAGCGAGGCGGAGGCGGACTGCGTGCGGGCCTGCTTCATCGTGGGCGGTGACAGGACGTTCGAGCTCGACCCCCGCTTCGGTCTGATCGTGCTCGCCGAGATCGCCCAGCGCGCGCTGTCGCCCGCGGTCAACGACCCGGGCACCGCCATCGACATCATCGGGACCAGCGTGCGCGCGCTGGCCCAGTGCCCGGTGGGCCAGCCGTCCGAGGAGGCGCGATGCGCGGGCCTGCTCATCGCGGACTTCAACGCCGAAGACTTCGTCATCGACGCGTTCCGCGTGATCGGGCGGGACGGGGCGGGTCTGCTGGAAGTGGCCATCCGGCTCCAGAAGGGGCTCGGCCTGCTGGCGCGGGAGAAGCCGGACGTGTTCGCGGACGCCTGCCGGGCGATGGCCGACGAAGCGTTCGAGCGCTCCAAGGCCGCGATGACGCTGGAGGCGGACATCGAGGCGCTCCGGACGGCCCGCCGCGAGGCGTTCGAGGCCTAGCGCGCCGCGCGCCAGGCCCGCGCCAGCGCCATGAATCCCGCCGGACCCACAGTCTCAGCCCGCGCGCCGGGATCGATGCCGCAGCCTGTCAGAAGCTCTTCGGCGCTGGCCTTCGTCTGCCCCGCGGCGGCGGCCATGGAGCGGCGCAGGGTCTTGCGGCGCTGGCCGAAGGCGCTTTCGGTCACGGTCTTGAGCGCAGACAGATCGTCGAAGCGCTCGGTCTCGGGCAGGGGTTCGAGCACCACCACCGCGCTGTCCACTTTCGGCGGCGGAGTGAAGGCGCGGGCGGGCACGGTGAAGGCGTAGCGGGCCTTCGCGCGGGCGGCGACGAGGATGCCCAGGCGGCCATAGGCGTCCTGCCCGGGCCGCGCCACGATCCGCTCGGCGACTTCCTTCTGGAACATCAGCACCAGCCGCGACCACCATACAGGCTCGGCCTCCAGCCACTTGATCAGAAGCGCCGTGCCCACATTGTAGGGCAGGTTGGACGCCACCATGCGCAGGCCGTCGGGCCTCAGGGCGGGCTCGTCCACGGTCAGCGCGTCGGCTTCGACAGCATGCAGGCGCCCCGGATAGGCCGCCGCGATCTGGTCGAGGGCGGGGATGAAGCGGCGGTCCTTCTCGATGGCGACCACCGCGCCCGCGCCTTCAGAAAGCAGGGCGCGGGTCAGCCCGCCGGGACCGGGGCCGACCTCGAACACGGTCGCCTCGGCCATGTCTCCGCACAGACGGGCGATCTTGGCGGTCAGGTTCAGGTCCAGCAGGTAGTTCTGGCCAAACCGCTTGTCAGCGCCCAGCGCGTGCTCGGCGATGACCTCGCGCAGCGGGGGCAGGGCGTCGCTCATGCCGCCTGCCTCGCGACGGCCATGTCCGCGGCCAAGCGGATGGCGGCGATCAGGCTGTCGGGCCGGGCGACGCCGCGGCCCGCGATGTCGAAGGCGGTGCCGTGATCGGGCGAGGTGCGCACCACCGGCAGGCCCAGCGTGACGTTCACTCCGCCATGGAAGTCCAGCGTCTTGACCGGGATCAGTCCCTGATCGTGGTACAGGCACACCGCCGCGTCATAGCCCGCCCGCGCCTCGGCATGGAACATCGTGTCGGGCGGCAGAGGGCCGGAGATGTCGACGCCCTCGGCCCGCAGGGTCTCCAGGGCGGGGGCGAGAATGTCGATCTCCTCACGGCCCATCGTTCCGCCTTCGCCCGCATGGGGGTTCAGCCCCGCCAGCGCCAGCCGGGGGCGGGCAATGGCGAAGTCGCGCTTCAGCGCCTCGTGAGTCACCCGCGCGACATGGCCGACCCTGTCCGGGCTCAGCGACGCGATGGCGTCCTTCAGGGGCTGGTGGATGGTCGCCAGCGTCACCTTCAGTTCGGGACAGGCGAGCATCATCACCGGCCCGCGCGCGCCCTCGAAGGGCGCAGATTTGGTGAGCGCGGCTATGAATTCGGTATGGCCCGGATGGGCGAAGCCCGCCTTGTAGAGCACGGCCTTGGAGATGGGGCAGGTGACCACGCCAGAGGCTTCCCCCGACAGCGCCGCCGCCACGGCGTTTTCGATGGCGGCGATGGTCGCGCGGGCGGGGTCGGCAGCCTCGACGGGAATCAGGGGCAGGGCGCGCGCGAAGACGGCGGCGGCCTCGTCGTTACTGGAGATCGCTTGGGGCGCGGGCAGGCCGAGCATCGCTGCGCAGGCGGCCATCACGGCAGGGGCGGCGTGGATGGCGAAGGCGGGGCCGGTGTCTTTCAGGGCGGCCCAGGCCTTAAGCGCGATTTCCGGGCCGATCCCGCCCGGATCGCCCATGGTCAGGGCGAGCGGGGCGGCTGAGGCCGATCCGCTCACCGGACCTCGACGGTCGCGCTGTTGCGCAGGTCCCGCAGCCAGCGGCGGGCGGCGAGGCTGAGCTGCTGGTTCCTCAGCTCGCTCTCGATCTGCTGGGTGGTGGGAATGCCGGCGCCGGCCATCTGGCGGTCGCAGACCACGAAGATCTGAAGGCCTGCGGCGGTCTCGACCACTTCAGTCGCCTGACCGGCTTCGACCCCGGCCAGGGCTTCGCGGATCTGGGCGATCAGTCCGCCAGCCGCGATGCTGCCCAGATCGGTGGTCACGGCGCCCTCGACGCCTTCGGTGGCCGACGACAGGTTCTGGCAGCCCTGGATGCGGCCTCGGGCCTGTTCAAGCTGGCCGCGTGTGGCGTCGGTGACCCGCGAGGCGGGCACGGTGATCTGCTGCAGGGTGAACTGCTCGGAGACCTGACCGTCGCGGGCGTCAATGAGGGCGACGATCATGTAGCCGCCCGACACGCGGATCGGGTTCGAAATCTGACCGGGCTGCATCTGGCGCACGTTCTGGGCGACCTGAGGCCGCAGCTGTTCGGCGGTCAGCCAGCCCGCGTCGCCGCCCGAAGCGGAGGTGGGGGCGTCGGAGAACTGCTGGGCGACCGCAGGGAAGGGCGCGCCCTGGCTGAGCTGGGTGTAGATGGTTTCAATGCGCTGCTCGGCGGCCTCTTCCGACCCGGTGGCCGGCAGGGCGACATAGATTTCGGCCACGCGGTACTGCGCCTCCGCGGCGCTTTCGGTGATGCGGGCCAGGGTGGTGGCGATCTGGGCGTCAGACACGCGGATGCGCGAGTTGTAGCGGCCGCTGACGAGATACTGCCAGGTGATCTCGGCGCGGATCTGGCGGCGCAGGGTCTCGATGCCGATGCCGGCGCCGTCCAGCTCCTGCTGGATCTGGGCCACGGTCGCGCCGTTGCGCGCGGCCATGTCCGCCAGCGCTTCATCGACTTCCTCGGTGTCGACGACGAGGTCGAACTCGGCGGCGGTCTGGATCTGGAGGGATTCCTCGATCAGGCCGCGCAGGGCCTGCTCCTGAACCTGGATCAGCACTTCCTCGGAGGGCTGCACGCCCGCCGAGAAGATGATCAGGCGCATGCGGTCGCGCACGTCCACGGTCGTGATCGGCTCGTCGTTGACGACGGCGGCCACGCCCTCGACCTGCTGGGCCTGGACCACAGGCGCGGCCAGCCCCAGCGCAGCCAGGACCAGAATGGATCGAAACGCGTTTGCAAACGCCATTGGCACGTATTCCCGCTCGGGTTCAGGGCGAAGATACCGATCATGCGCGCCGAGGCAATCGCCCGGCGCCGTCCGTTCCTTCAGCCGTCCTCGGTTGTGGCTATGTACAGAAGTCCGCCGAGCACGAAAACCGCCGGGGCTGTCCAGACCGCCGTGACGGGATCCAGCGTGCCCGCCGAGCCCAGCCCGGTCAGCAGCTCCTGCAGGAAGTAAAGGATGAAACCGCCCAGTCCGCCCGCGAACGCGAAGGCCGCCGCCCCGCCCAGGCGCACGAGCCTGAGTGTGGCGACAACACCCAGCAGCGCGGCGGCGGCCATCATCAGCGGCTGGGCGAGAAGACCCTGCCAGCGCAGCTCGTAGGTCCGTGTGGACAGGCCCGCCTGACCTGCGGAGACGATCACGTCCGGCAGCCGCCAGAAGGACACGCCTGACGGCGACCGCACGCGTTCGAACAGGGCCTGACGCCCGATGGCGGTGGGCACCCCGACCTCGCCCAGCGCCGTGGTGGCGTCCCCCGCGCGCAGCTCGCGGGCGTTTTCGAGCCGCCAGAATCCGCTGGTCAGCGCCGCCCGCTGCGCCATGAGCTGGCGGTCCAGCTCAGGCGCGCCCTGGCCGCTGGCCACGTAGAAACGGAAAACCGGGGCGGACAGCGCGCCCGCATCCGCTTCGATCGAATCCGCGGTGATGATGACCCAGCCGTCCGGCGTCGCTTCGCGAAGCCAGACCGCGTCCCCGCCTGAGGCCGGCGCGCCGCCTTCGGCCAGAAGCGAGGCGCGGGCCGATTCGAACCGCGCGTTGGACGCCGCGCTCAGCGGGTTCAGCACCGTCGCGCTGAGAGCCCCCACGAGCAGGGCGAGGCTCACGGGCGGGGTCATGATACGCCAAGCTGACAGCCCCGAAGCGCGCATCACGATCAGCTCGCTGCGCCGGTTCAGCCGGAAGAAGGTCCACAGCACACCGAACAGGACGATGAAGGGCAGGGTGTCCTGCACCAGCAGCGGGGTCTTCAGGGCAGACAGACCCAGAATGTCGATGGCGCTGGCCTCGACCCGCGTGCCGACGTCCCGCGAGGTTTCCACGAAGTCGATCAGCAGGATGACCGCCACGACCACCATTGCGGCGCCGAGGATGCCCGTCAGAGTCTGCCACAGCAGATATCGGGTCAGCGTTCTCATGCCGGCTGCGCCCCGGCAGGAGCCGAACGCCGAGAGGTTTTCGGGCCGCGCACGGCGAATCGGCCGGGCTTGTGGATCACGATCCAGGCGCCCGCGATCCCGAGAATCGGCAGGGCGTACTGCAGGGTGTTCAGCTCGGGGCTGTTGGTGGCGGCCGCCTGGGCGGCGAAACCGCCCAGCCTGAGCAGCATTGCGCAGGCCCCTGCGATCACGAGCTGACGGCCATACCCCGTCCGGCGGTGCGCCGCCCCCAGATAGGCGCTGACCGCGATCAGCGCGAAGGCGAGATTGTAGAGCGGGGCGGACAGCCGGTAATGGCCCTCGGCGTAAAGATTGCCTTCGCCGCGCGCCCGGACGATGTCGGCCGGGGACGGGTCGAGCAGTTCCGGCAGGTACTTGTCGCTCTCTTTGAAGGAGAAGGCGGCGGTCAGGTCGATGAAAGCCCCGAGGTCGAACTCGTAGCGTTCGAACGCCAGGCTCGCCATCGCCCCGCCTTCGCCGATCTGAGAGGCGATGCCGTTTTCCAGCAGCATCACGGGACCGCGCTCGGTGGCGGTGATCATGCCCCGCCGCGCGGAATAGGCGATGGCGGTCTCGCCCCGGCCGTCCTCGATGAACACGTCGCTCATCAGGCCGGTGTCGGAGATGGTCCGGGCGTAGAAGGTCGTGCCCGCGCCCAGCGGCACGAACTCGCCGGGGCGCATGAAGCTGGCGGCGACGTCGGTGCGGATTTCGAAGACCGCGCGGCGCATCTCGCGATAGGCCGCGGGCTGGACGAACAGGTTGATCGCCAGATTGGCCAGCAGCGCATACACGCCCAGCCGCATGAAGGGGCCGAGCCTCTGGCGGCGGCTCATCCCCGCCGCGGCCACCACCGTCAGTTCCGAATCGCTGGTCAGCCGGTTCGCCGCGATGGCGCAGGCGATGAACACCGCGATGGGCAGAAGCAGCGCCATGACCTGGGGCAGGGCCAGGATGGTCACCCACAGGAAGACCAGCGCGGTCTCGCCGCGGTCAGCGATGAGATCGAGATTGGACAGCGACTGGGTGAGCACGGCCAGCCCCGTCAGCGCGGCCAAGGCCGCGAGGAAGGGCCAGAACGCCTGGCGGAAGGCATAGCGCTGGAAGAGATTCATGATCCTCGCCGCAGGCGGCCGGCGCGCCTTGCCCTGAATGAACGCTCGCGACTTCTAACCCGCCTCGGTATCGGATACCACTCGCCAAGCGGAGTTTTTCCGGACACGGCGCGCTCGCCGCGCCTGACCGTCCTGCCAGCCGAAAGCGCCCTGAATTGGGCAGCCATGCGAGGAATGCCATGAAGATCAAGTTCGCCGCCCAAGCCACGGGCGACGCCATCGCCGCCCCCGCCTATGCCAAGGCCGCCCTGTCGGACGCCGCCAAGGCGCTGGACGAGGCCTCGGGCGGCGCGGTCACCCGCGCGCTGGAAGCCTCTCGCTTCAATGGTGGCGCGGGTCAGGTGCTGGAAATCGCCGCGCCTTCGGGCGTCGAGGCGGACCGGCTGATCCTGTTCGGGCTGGGCGAGCGCAAGGACGCCGATGGCGGCGTGGTGGAGAAGGCTGCTGCTGCCGTGGTCAAGCACCTGCTGGTCTCGGGGGCCAAGACGCTCTCGCTGCGCCTGGACGGCGTGGCCGACACCGAGGCCTCCGCCCGCGCCGGGCTCGGTGCGACGCTGGCCGCCTATCGCTTCGACCGCTACCGCACCAAGCTGAAGGCGGACAAGAAGCCCTCTCTGAGCGTCGTCGAGATCGTCGTGCAGGACGAGAAGGCGGCCAAGAAGGCGTGGAAAGGCTGGGAGGGGGTCGCCGACGGCGTGGCGCTGGCTCGCGATCTGGTCATGGAGCCGCCCAACGTCCTGAGCCCGCCCGAATACGCCAAGCGCGTGAAGAAGCTCGAGAAGGAAGGCCTCGAGGTCGAGATTCTGGGCGAGGCGGAGATGGAGAAGCTGGGCATGGGCGCCCTGCTGGCCGTCGGACGGGGATCCGAGCAGGAATCCAAGCTCGCCATCATGAAATGGAATGGCGGCCGGAAGGGTGACAAGCCCATCGCCTTCGTGGGCAAGGGCATCACCTTCGACACCGGGGGCATCTCCCTCAAGCCCGCGCAGGGCATGGAGGACATGAAGGGCGACATGGGCGGCTCGGCCGCGGTGGTCGGCTTGATGCGCGCGCTGGCGGGCCGGGGCGCGAAGGTCAACGCGGTGGGCGTGGTCGCGCTGGTCGAGAACATGCCCGACGGCCGCGCCCAGCGGCCCGGCGACGTGGTCACCTCCATGTCCGGCCAGACAATCGAAGTGCTCAACACCGACGCGGAAGGCCGCCTGATCCTGTGCGACGCGCTGTGGCACACCCAGGAGAAGTTCGACCCGAAATTCATCATCGACCTGGCCACCCTGACCGGCGCGATCCTGGTCGCGCTGGGCCATGACCATGCGGGCGCCTTCTCCAACGACGACGAACTGGCCGAGCGGCTGCACCGCGCGGGCCGGGCATCCGACGAGAAGGTGTGGCGACTGCCCGTGGGGCCCGAGTACGACCGCCAGATCGATTCCGAGATAGCGGACATGAAGAATATCGGGGAGGGCCGCCTGGCCGGATCGATCACCGCGGCGTGCTTCCTGCAGCGCTTCGTCAACGGCAAGCCGTGGGCGCACCTGGACGTGGCCGGCGCGGCGATGAAGGGCAATTCGAAAGACCCCCGCCACCCCGCCTTCGCCACCGGCTATGGCGTGCGCCTGCTCGACCGTCTGGTGCGGGATTATTACGAGGGCTGAGGCCCCGCGCGCGGAGGCGTCATGGCCGAGCTATGGTTCTATCATCTCGAGCGCGCGTCCATCGAGGACGCGCTGCCCGAGCTGCTGGCCCGGTTGCTGGACCGGGGCGGGCGGGCGCTGGTCGTCTCGCCTGAACCTGAGCGGCTGACGTCTCTCGACGCGCGGCTTTGGACCTTCCGCGACGACAGCTTCCTGCCCCACGGGCTGGACACCGAGCCGGACGCGCCACGCCAGCCGGTCCTGCTCTCCCACGAGACCCGCAACGTGAACGGCGCGAGCATGCTGTTCTGCCTCGACGGGGCCGACCCGGGCGAGCTGGGCGGGGAGGAACCCCCGCCATGGGAGCGCGTTGTGGTCATGTTCGAGGACGCCGACCAAAGAAGCGTCCAGCAGGCCCGGTCTCTGTGGGCCAATGCGAAAAAGGCGTCTGTCCCCGTTTCCTACTGGCGGCAGTCCGCCGAGGGGAAGTGGGAGAAGAAGGCATGATCCGCAAAGCCGCCGCCGTGATGGGCGCTCTGACGCTCGCCGCCTGCGCCGCCACCGAGGCCGAAACGCCCTCCGATGAAGCGCCGCCCGCCCGCGCGGAGATCGCTGGCGACTGCCAGGCCGATCACTTCGCGATGCTGGTGGGCCAGCCGGGCGGGGAGATCGACACCGCCACCCTGCCGCGCCCTCACAGGGTCTACGGCCATTCGGACATGGTCACGATGGACCACCGGCCCGAGCGGCTGAACATCGTGATCGGGCCGGATGAGCGGGTGCAGTCCGTGCGCTGCGGCTGAACCGGTTCGGAACCTCGCAGTATCGTGAACGTTTCGGTGACTGACGTTCTTGTTGAACGCGCGCAGTCACTTGTGGAGACAGTCATGTTACGTGCAGCCCTTCTCGCCGCCTCTGGCGCGATCCTTCTGGCCGCGTGCGAACCCGCGCCCGAGCCCGCCGACACCCCGCCCCAGCAGGCCCCTGCGGGCGACACCGCGACCGATCCGGCAGCCCAGCCCGCCGATCCCGCGGCCCAGCCCCCGGCCGACCCCATGGACGATCCGATGGCCGGCGACCCGGCCATGGACATGGACGCGGACGCCTGCGGCGCCACCGAGTACCAGGCCTGGATCGGCACCAACGTCGCCGACATCGACGAAGCCGACCTGCCTGAACCCAACCGGGTTTACGTGGAAGGCGACGCGGTCACGATGGACCACCGCCCCGACCGCCTGAACATCGTCACCGATGCTGACGGCAACATCGTGGAAGTGTCCTGCGGCTAAGCCTCTCGGACATCGACCGGAAAGAAGCCCCGGACCTCGCGGTCCGGGGCTTTTCCGTGTCAGACGCCCGCTTCGGTCCGCGCGGTCTCGTAGGCGTCGTCCGCCTCCAGCCATTTCATTTCGGTGGCTTCGATCAGCTCTTCGGCGCGGGCGCGCTTCTTGTTGAGCTCGGCGGCGAGGCCGGGATCCTTCTCCCACAGGCCGGGGGTGGCGAGGCCTTTGTCGATGGTCTCCAGCACGTCTTTCAGGCGCGCGGCCTCGCGCTCCCACTTCTCCGCCTCGGCCTTCAGGGGTTTGAGCTTCGCGCGGGCGCCCGCGGCGTCCCGGCGGCGTTCGGCCTTCTGGTCGGGCTTCGCCCTGGCGCGCCCACCCGCCTCGTCCTCAGGACGCAGGAGCTGGCGGCGGTATTCGTCGATGTCGCCCTCATAGGGCGCGACCGTGCCGTCCGCGGCCAGCCAGAGCCGGTCCACACAGTTCTCGATCAAATATCTGTCGTGGCTGATGATGATGACCGCGCCTTCATAGGCGTTGATGGCGGTCATGAGGGCGGCGCGGCTGTCCATGTCCAGGTGGTTGGTGGGCTCGTCCAGGATCAGCAGGTGGGCGCCGTCAAAGCTGATGAGGTTCATCAAAAGGCGGGCCTTCTCGCCCCCGGACAGGGACTTGGCGGGGGTCTCCTGGCGGTCGCCGGGCAGGCCGAAGTGGGCCAGCCGGGCGCGCCGCTGCGCCTCGGTGGCGTCCTCCATCAGCTCCAGCACGTGGTCGTAGGCGGAGCTCTCCGGCGAGAGGGCGTCGATCTGGTGCTGGGCGAAATGGGCGATCTGGAGCTTCTTGTGCATCCGCATCGCCCCGGCCTGCACGGGGATCTGACCGGTCAGCAGCTTGGCGAGGGTGGACTTGCCCGCCCCGTTCCGGCCCAGCAGGCCGATGCGGTCGTCGATGTCGATCCTGAGATCCATGCCCTTCAGGATCGGCCTGTCCTCGGCATAACCCGTCGCGGCGTCCTCCAGTCGCACCAGCGGATTGGCCATGCGCCGCTGGGCCATGGGCAGGTCGAAGGGGGCCACGGGGTCGTCCACCGAGGTGGCGACGGGCTGCATCTTCTCCAGCCGCTTGACCCGGCTCTGGGCCTGCTTGGCCTTGGACGCCTTGGCCTTGAACCGGTCCACGAAGGCCTGCAGGTGGCGGCGCTCGGCCTCCTGCTTCTCGGCGAGCTTCATCTGAAGGCGCTGGCGCTCGGCGAGCTGGCGCTCGAACTGGTCGTAGCCGCCCTCCCACACCGTGATCTTGCCGTTCTTCAGATGGGCGATGAAATCGACCGCGCTGTTGAGCAGCTCCCGGTCGTGGGAGATCAGCAGCACCGCGCCGGGAAACCTGCGCAGATGGGTCTCCAGCCACATCGCGCCTTCCAGGTCGAGATAGTTGGTCGGCTCGTCCAGCAGCAGCAGGTCGGGCTCGGCGAACAGGGTCGCGGCCAGCGCCGCGCGCATCCGCCAGCCGCCTGAGAAGTCCGAGCAGGGGCGGAGCTGGTCGGCGGTGGAGAAGCCCAGACCATGCAGGATCGCGCCCGCCCGCGCCTCGGCCGAGTGCGCCGAGATGTCCGCCAGCCGGGTCTGGATCTCCGCGATGCGCCCCGGATCGGTGGCGGTCTCCGCCTCTTCCATCAGGGCGGTGCGCTCGGTGTCCGCGCTCAGCACGAAGTCGAGGATCGAGACCGGCCCGCCCGGCGCCTCCTGCGCCACGCTGCCCACCCGCGCGCCGGGGCGCACCCGCGCCTCGCCGTCGTCGGCGGCCAGTTCGCCGCGGATGACGCGCAGCAGGGTGGACTTGCCCGTGCCGTTGCGGCCGACGAGCCCCATCTTGGCTTTCGCCGGCAGATGGAAGGTGGCCTGGTCGAGCAGGACCCGGCCCTGGATGCGGCAGGTGAGATCGTTGACGTGGAGCATGACGGCGCTCGCCTAGCACGCCTTGTGGGGGCCTCAAAGCGTCGCTATAAGCCGCGCCAACCCTGACACACTCCCCATCAAGCAAGGACTTCACAGATGGCGCTGCAACGCACCTTCTCGATCATCAAGCCCGACGCCACCAAGCGGAACCTCACCGGCAAGATCAACGCCCTGATCGAGGACGCAGGCCTGCGCATCATCGCCCAGAAGCGGATCCACATGACTCGCGCCCAGGCCGAGACCTTCTACGGCGTGCACCGCGAGCGTCCCTTCTTCGGCGAGCTGGTCGACTTCATGGTTTCCGGCCCCGTCGTGGTGCAGGTGCTCGAAGGCGATGACGCCATCGCGACCTACCGCAAGGTCATGGGCGCGACCAACCCCAAGGACGCCGAAGACGGCACGATCCGCAAGGTGTTCGCCGAATCCATCGAAGCCAACTCGGTGCACGGCTCTGACGCGCCCGAGACCGCCGAAGTGGAAATCGCCTACTTCTTCGCCGGCCTGGAGCTGGTGGGCTAAGGCTCTCCGCCTTCGCTGAATGAACGAGCCCCGGCCATCGGCCGGGGCTTTTTCGTGGCTCAGGCGGGCACGTAGGTCAGCCGGATCACTTCCGCGCCGATGGTGTCAGTGCCCGTGAGCCTCAGCCGGGGGCGGGGTCCGGCGAAGAACGGTCTGCCGCCGCCCAGCACGACCGGGTGAAAATAGAGCCGGTATTCGTCGATCAGACCGGCCAGAGCGTGGGCCAGCTCGGGCCCGCAGACCGAGACCTCGCCCTGCAGTTCCGATTTGAGTGTCCGGGCCGCCGCTTCGGCGTCGCCCGCGATCAGGGTGGCGTTGGGACCGACGGAGGTCAGCGTGCGTGAGACGACCCATTTGGGCTGCGCCCGCCAGGCGTCGGCGAATTCGCGTTCCGCCGCGCCCCATTCATCGTGGTCCTCGTCCCAGTAGCGCATGACCTCGTAGATGCGCCGCCCGTACACGCTGCCCGCGATCTCGCGCTCATGGTCGATCCAGTGACGGAACAGCGTCTCGTCGGGCGCGAAGGCCTCATGATCGACATAGCCGTCCAGAGACAGGTTCATTCCGAAAACGAATGTCGCCACGCCGCCGCTCCCGCTTCATCTGCCGGGGCAGATTGGAGGGGCGGGGCGGGAGAGGCAAGGCGGAGGGGCGCGGGGCGGGAGGTCCCGGCTCTGCGCTGCGCTTGGCCGGGATGGCACCAGCGCGAACGCGCGCCCGCAGCGCAGCGAGGACCGACCAAGCGGAGCGCGGGAGGACAGAGAGAACCAGAACCCTACTTCGCCGCCACGGCCCAGTCGGCGTCCACGTTCAGGAAGCCGCCCGACTGGCGCTTCCACAGGCGGGCGTAGGCGCCGTCTTTGGCCAGAAGCTCGTCATGGCTGCCCTGTTCGATGATCCGGCCCTCGTCCATGACCACCAGACGGTCGAGCATGGCGATGGTGGACAGGCGGTGGGCGATGGCGATGACGGTCTTGCCTTCCATGAGCTGGTAGAGCTGGTCCTGGATGGCGGCCTCGACCTCGGAATCCAGCGCGCTGGTGGCCTCGTCCAGCACCAGGATCGGGGCGTCTTTGAGCAGGATGCGCGCGATGGCGATGCGCTGGCGCTGGCCGCCCGACAGCTTCACCCCGCGCTCGCCCACATGGGCCTCGAAGCCGGTCCGGCCGTCGATGTCGGACAGGTCGGGGATGAAGCCGTCCGCCTGCGCCCGGCGCGCGGCCTCCATGATGCGCGCTTCGTCGTCATGGTCCGCGCCATAGGCGATGTTCTCGCGGATCGAGCGGTGCAGCAGGGAGGTGTCCTGGGTGACCATGCCGATCTGGCGGCGCAGGGAGTCCTGGGTGGCGCGCGAGATGTCCTGACCGTCGATGAGGATGCGGCCGCCTTCGAGGTCGTAAAAGCGAAGCAGCAGGTTGACCAGCGTGGACTTGCCCACGCCCGACCGGCCCACCAGACCGACCTTCTCGCCCGGCGCGATGTCCAGCGTCAGCCCGTCGATCACGCCCTTTTCCCGGCCATAGCCGAAGCGGATGTCGTCGAACCGGATGCCGCCTTCGGCCACGTCGAGGTCTTTCGCGTCCGGGCGGTCCTCGATCAGGCGGGGCTGGGCGAGGGTGTTGATGCCGTCCTGCACGGTGCCGATGTTCTCGAACAGTCCGGCGACCTCCCACAGGATCCAGTCCGACATCGCGCGGATGCGCATGACGATGGCGATGGCCACCGCGATGGCGCCCAGCCCGATCAGCCCCTGCTGCCAGGCGAAGATGGACAGGCCCGCCACGCCCGCCAGCAGGACCGCGTTCAGGGTCTGGAGCGTGACGTAGAGCTTGGTCACCAGCCGCATCTGGCGGTGGACGGTGTCCATGAACCCGCTCATGGCGTCGCGGGCATAGCCCTCCTCGCGCCTGGCGTGGGCGAACAGCTTGATGGTCTGGATGTTGGTGTAGCTGTCCACCACCCGGCCCGTCATCTGGGCGCGGGCGTCCGCCTGCAGCATGGAGATTTTCTGGAGCTTGGGGATGAAGTGGACCAGAAGGCCGACATAGCCCGCGAGCCACAGGATCAGCGGCGCGATCAGGAACAGTTCGGCCCCGCCCAGCAGCACCAGCGCGCCGATGAAATAGACCAGCACGTAGACGAAGACGTCGAGCACCTTCATCACCGTCTCGCGGATGGCGAGCGCGGTCTGCATCACCTTCTGGCTGACCCGTCCGGCGAACTCGTCCTGGAAGAAGCTCATGGACTGGCCCAGCACGTAGCGGTGGGCCAGCCAGCGGGCGAGCATGGGGTAGTTGCCGAAGATCGTCTGGTGGGTGACCAGCGAGCTGAGCAGCACGAGGATGGGGAAGCCGATCAGGACCAGAGCGCCCATCGCCAGCAGGCTCATGCCGTGATCGGCGAACAGGGTCTCCCGGTCGGCGGCGGCCAGCCAGTCCACCAGCGTGCCCAGAAAGCCCAGGAACACCACCTCGACCACCGAGATCGCCGCGGTCAGCAGCGACAGCACCACCAGCCAGGGCAGCACCGGCTTCGTGAAGTAAAGCAGGAAGCCGGTCAGGTCTTTGGGCGGCGTTGTCGGATCGACCGAGGGGAAGGGGTCCACCCGGCTTTCGAAGAAACGGAACATGCTGGCGCTTCCGGCGCGCGGCCCGTCAGGGAGCCGCGATGAGAGGGATCGCTCATATAAGGACTGAAGCATGACTGGGAACCCCGCTCAGGCCGCTTTTTCAAGGCTGGCGGCGGCCTGGTCCAGCGCGGCGCGCCATTCGCCCGGCCCCATCAGCTTGAATGGATGGCCGCCCACGCTGGCCGAGGAGACGACCACGTCGGGCTCGAGCGGCTTGAGCGTCATCAGGCTGGCCTGCAGCGCCGCGGCGCTTCCGCCTTCGGAGGGGAAAGCCATCGCGCCCCAGCCGCTCGTGTCCCAGAACACGGTGTCGCCGGTGAACAGATAGCGTCGCCCGAACGGGGAGTCGTACAGATAGCAGACGCTGCCGCCGGTATGGCCGGGCGTGAAGATCGCCTGCAGGCCCGCCACCCAGTCCTCCGATCCGCGCAGGGTGACGTCCACCGGCGCGACCCCGCGCACGGCGTCGACCTCCCGCTCATGGCAGACCAGTTTCGGCCCCAGCAGCTCGCGGATCAGGATCAGCGCGGGACCGACCTCGTCACGATGGCTCAGAAGCTGGTGGCTGATCCCGCCATGGGCCTCGATGGCCGCGTGCTCGTCGGCGTGGCCGGTGGAGTAGATGAGGACGTTCCGCTCCTCCATCTCCAGCAGATAGGCGTGGGTCGCGACCTGGGGCGCCCCCTTGATGGGATGCTCGGTGCGGGTCTGGAGCAGATCGGGGAAGATGCGGCGCATGGGTCTGTCCTCTTGCGGTTTCATGATCGAGGACGCAGTGATAAAACCTCAGCCTAAGTTGAGGTCAAACGGGAAATCGCACATGGCCGCGAACCGCCATTCCATGAGCGTCGGCGAGGTGGCCGAGCGCTCGGGCGTCGCCGTCTCGGCGCTGCATTTCTATGAAACCAAGGGCCTGATCGCGAGCGCGCGCAGCGCGGGCAATCAGCGCCGCTATGGCCGGGACATGCTGCGGCGGGTCGCGGTCATCAAGGCGGCCCAGCGCGCGGGCGTGCCGCTGGCCGAGATCAAGGCCGCGCTGGATGCCCTGCCCGCAGGACGCACGCCGACCGTGAAGGACTGGGCCGCGCTGGCCGCGCGCTGGCGGGCGGCGCTGGATGAGCGGATCGCGCGCCTGACCGCGCTGCGCGACCAGCTCGACGGCTGCATCGGCTGCGGCTGCCTGTCCCTGACCGACTGCCCCCTGCGCAATCCCGGCGACACGCTGGGCGGGCAGGGGCCGGGGGCGCGGCTGCTGGAGCCTTGAGGCTGGTTAGAGACCCGATCCCCGCATCCGTGCACGGGCCCGGAACCGGCGGACCGCTCAGATGCTGAAGCTCGTCCCGCAGCCGCAGGCGGCGGTGGCGTTGGGGTTTCTGATCTGGAAGCTGGCGCCGATCAGGTCGTCGACATAGTCGATTTCCGAATCCTTGAGGAAATCAATGCTGACGGGATCGATCAGGACCGTCGCGCCGTCGCGGTTCAGCTTGAGATCGTCCTCGGCCGCATCGCTTTCGAGATCGAACTTGTAGGAGAAGCCCGAGCAGCCGCCGCCGATCACCGACACGCGCAGGTATTTCGCGCCCTGGCTGGCGATGATCTGGTTGATCTGGCCCGCCGCAGCGGCGGTCAGGGCGATGTTGGCGTCTGAGATGGCGGTGTCGGTCATGGCGTCCGGGCCGGTTCCTGTCTGGGCTCGCGTCCGATATATGGACCTTCCATCCCTGCGGCGGAAGCCCCGCGCCTGCCGCCCGAACCTCCGGAGCCGCCATGACCGGCCAGCGCGCCCCTTACGCCTGCGATCCCGCGAAGACCCGCGGGCGGTTCCATCCCCAGCCCGAAAGCGCGATGCGGACCGCCTTCCAGCGCGACCGCGACCGGATCATCCACTCCACCGCCTTCCGGCGCCTGAAGGAGAAGACCCAGGTCTTCGTCGCCCATGAGGGCGACCATTACCGCACCCGCCTGACCCACTCGCTGGAGGTCGCCCAGATCGCGCGCACGCTGGCCCGGGCGCTCCATGTGGACGAGGATCTGGCCGAGGCCACGGCGCTGGCCCACGATCTGGGCCATCCGCCTTTCGGCCATTCGGGCGAGGACGGGCTGGCCGAGGTCATGGAGCCCTTCGGCGGGTTCGACCACAACGCCCAGACCCTGCGCGTGATCACCGCGCTGGAGCGCCGCTATCCCGAGTTCGACGGGCTGAATCTGGCGTGGGAGACGCTGGAGGGCGTGGTCAAGCACAACGGACCGCTGATGGACGCGGGCGACGATCCGGCGCGCCTGCCCTGGGGTTTCACCGATTATCCCGACTGGCGGGCGCTGGAGCTGCACACCCATTCAGGCGTCGAGGCTCAGATCGCCGCGCTCAGCGACGACATCGCCTACAACAATCACGACATCGACGACGGGCTGAGGGCGGGCATCCTGCAGCTCGACGAAGTGCTGGAGCTGCCGCTGGTGGGGGACGTGTTCCGGCGCTGCCGGGAGCGCCATCCGACGATCTCGCGGTCCATCCTCATCCACGAGGCCGTGCGCGAGATGATCGGGCTGATGGTGGGCGACGTGCTGGAGGAGACGAAGCGCCGGCTGGCGGCGTCGGGCGCGGACAGCCCCGAGGCGGTGCGCGCGCTGGACCATCCGGTGGTCAGCTTCTCCGCGGACATGACCGAGAGCCTGGCCGAGGTGCGGCGCTTTCTCTATGCGCGCATGTACCTGCAGTACAAGGTCAAGCGCATGAAGGAGAAGGGCAAGCGGATCGTGCGCGATCTGTTTTCCGCCTTCCTGGACGATCCGGGCCTGCTGCCCGACGAATTCGCCGCCCGGTGCGAGGGCGCGGGCGGCACGGTGACGGCGCGCGCGGTGTGCGACTACATCGCGGGCATGACCGACCGCTACGCCATCGACGAGCACCGGCGGCTGTTTCATGTGGAAGGCTGGCGCTGAGGGGAGATTTCCTCCCGCGGGGCCTGCTAGTCTGAAGTTCATATCTGCGCGCGGGACGTGATTCGCGGCCCGCCCGCGACGCGTTGAGGAAGCGTTCGCATGTCCGATGAGGACCGCAGGCGCGGCGCCTACGCCCCGCCGCCCGAAGATTACGACACGTTCGACGCCCGCCAGGGCGGCGGGGACCGGCGCGGGCCGATCCTGCTCGCCGCGGCGGCCGCCGTGTTCGCCCTGTTCGTGGTGGTGGTGTGGAGCGCCTATAATCAGGGCGTCCGCGACCGCGACAGCGCGCCGATCCTGACCGCCGATTCCGAGCCCTATCGCCGCGCGCCCATCGATCCGGGCGGGTTCGAGACCCCCGGCCAGGACATCGAGGCCTATTCGCTGCGCGAGGGCGCGCGGGCGGGCGAGACCGAGGGCGAGGAGGGGGAGCGCGCCGTGCGGCCCGGACCCGAGGAGCCGCTGGCCCCGCCGGTGGGTCTGCCCGCCGTGACGATCGAGACCGCCGACGCGGACGAGGTCGGGACCGAGGACGAGGCGGACACGGACCTGCCCTTCGAGATCGAGACCATCGAGGAGCCCGCCTCGCGCCCCGCGCCCGAGGAGACGCGTCCCGAGCCTGAACCCGCCCAGCCCGCGCAGTCTGAAGACCCGCTGGGCGATCTGCTGCGCCAGACCGAGCAGGACCGCGGCGCGCCGACCCGGCTGGCCGAAGGCCCCGCCGAGCGCGAAGCTGAGCCTGCCCGTGAGGAGCGCCCTGCGCCCGCGCCGTCCGCGTCGGGCGATTTCGTGGTCCAGATCGCGGCCTTCCGCTCCCGCGCGGAGGCCGACGAGGCGTGGCGCAGCTTCCAGTCGCGCTTCCCGGATCTGGCGTCGGGGCGTTCGCCCTCGATCATCGAGGCCGATCTGGGCGACCGGGGCGTATATCACCGCCTGCGCATCGCGGGCTTCTCCAGCCGGGACGAGGCGACCAGTTACTGCTCGACCCTGTCGGGCCGGGGGCAGGACTGCCTGGTGGCGGGCCGCTGATGGCGAGCGCGGCGATCTACGGCCTGAGCGGGGAGCGGCTGACCGCCGACGAGAGGGCCTTCTTCCGCGACGCCGATCCGTGGGGCTTCATCCTGTTCGCCCGCAATATCGACCGGCCGAAACAGGTGAGGGGCCTGACCGACGAGCTGCGCGACTGCGTTGGCCGGGACGCGCCGATCCTGATCGATCAGGAAGGCGGCCGGGTCCAGCGCCTCAAGCCCCCGGTCTGGCGCGCCGCCCCCGCCGCCGCCCGCTTCGGCGAGCTGTGGGACCGCGAGCCGGAACTGGCGCTGGAGGCCGTGACGCTCAATCATCGCATGATGGCTTATGAGCTGGCCGAGCTGGGCGTGGACGTGGACTGCGCGCCCTGCTGCGATCTGGCCGTGGACGGCGCGGACGCGGTGATCGGCGACCGGGCCTTCCACACCGAACCCGATCCCATCCGCGCCATGGCGCAGGCCGCGCTGGACGGCATGGCCGCGCAGGGCGTGGCAGGCGTGATCAAGCACATCCCCGGCCATGGCCGGGCGGACGCGGACAGCCATCTGGCTCTCCCCGTCGTCCCCGACGACGAGGAGGTGCTGACCGAGACCGATTTCGCCGCCTTCAAAGGTCTGAAGGCCCCGATGGCGATGACCGCCCACGTGGTCTATCCGGCCATCGATCCGGAAAGCTGCGCCACCCTGTCCAGCGAGGTCATCGCCCGCGTGATCCGCGGCCATATCGGGTTTGACGGCCTGCTGATGAGCGATGATCTGTCCATGAAGGCGCTGACGGGGCGTCTGCGCGACCGCGGCTTCAAGGCGTTCAAGGCCGGCTGCGACATGCTGCTTCACTGCAATGGCGAGAGGGCCGAGATGGTCGAGGTCGCCCACGCCGCGCCCCGGCTCGACGGTCCGGCGGGCGAACGCGCGGGCAAGGCCGCCGCGGCGAGGGGGCCGCGGGCCGATCTGGAGATGGACACGGCGGTGGCCCAGCTCGACGCCCTGTTCCGCGAAGGGGGGCTGGAGCCGGTCTCGAAGGCGGCCTTCACCCCATGAAGGACCTGTTCGAGGAGGACGTGGCGTTCCAGGCCAGCGCGGAGGCGGACGAGACCGCCGACTCGCTCGTCGTCTCCCTCGACGGCTGGGAAGGCCCGCTCCACCTGCTGCTGCTACTGGCGCGCAGGAACAAGGTCGATCTGGCGAAGATCTCCATCCTGCAGCTCGCCGACCAGTATCTGGAGTTCATCGAGCAGGCCCGCGAGCGCCGTCTGGACATCGCGGCGGAATATCTCGTGATGGCGAGTTGGCTCGCCTATCTCAAATCGCGCCTGCTGCTGCCCAAGCCCCGGCCCGTGGACGACATGCCAGAACCCGAGGAGATGGCCGCCGCGCTGGCCTTCCGCCTCGCCCGGCTCGAGGCCATGCGGGCGGCGGCGGACGCGCTGTTCGCGCGGCCGCTGGAAGGCCGGGAGGTGTTCACGCGCGGGGCGCCCGAGGGCGTGCGCTCGATCCGGGCACCGAAATACGAGGCGGAGCTGTTCGACCTTCTCAAGGCCTATGCCCACCGGCGCGAGACCGAGGCCTTCTCCACCTACCGGCCCGAGACGCCCAAAGTGTATTCGCTGGAGCTGGCGCGGCGGCGGCTGTCGATCATCGCGGCCCGGCTGGGCACGTGGCAGACGCTCGACAGCCTGCTGCCCGAGGGCAGCGAGCTGGGCGAGGACGCGCCCCCGCGCAGCTCGGTGGTGGCGTCTTCGCTGCTGGCGGCGCTGGAGATCACCAAGGACGGGGAGGCGCGCATGCGCCAGGACGAAACCTACGCGCCGATCTGGATGCGTGGCGCAGAGGAGGGGCCAGAATGAGCGACGAACGCGATCCCGTCAGCGCGGCCATCGCCGCCCTTCGCGCGCGCCAGACCGGGCAGGCGGGCGATCACGGCGAGCCGGGGGTGCGGCTGGCCAGCGACGAGGGCGCACGCGCCCAGCGCATGGCCGAGGCGCTTCTGTTCGCCGCCTCAGAGGCGCTGGACGTCGAGACCCTGGCCGCGCGGCTGCCCGCGGGCGCGGACGTGCGCGCGCTGCTGGGGGCGCTGCAGGACAGATATGCCGGGGCGGGAGTGAATCTCGTAGAGGTCGGCGGGCGCTGGCGCTTCCAGACCGCGCCCGATCTCGCGCACCTGCTGGCCGACATCCGCGAGGAGCCCAAAAAGCTTTCCCAGGCCGGTCTGGAGACCCTGTCCATCATCGCCTATCACCAGCCGGTCACCCGCGCCGAGATCGAGGAGATCCGGGGCGTGGCGGTGTCCAAGGGCACCGTGGACCTTCTGTTCGAGCTGGGCTGGATCCGCCTGCGCGGCCGCCGGCGCAGTCCCGGACGGCCCGTCACCTACGGCACCACGGACGCGTTTCTGGACTATTTCGGGCTGGCGGCGCTGTCCGACCTGCCCGGGCTGGGCGATCTGAAGGCCGCGGGGCTGCTGTCCTCGCGCCTGCCGCCTGATTTCGACGTGCCCCAGCCGGGCCGCCTGCTGCCGGGCGAGGACCCGCTGGAGGACGGCGAGGACGCATCCGATTTCCACCTCGATTTCCTGTCCGAGGACGAGCCCCGCGAGTGAGCGGATTGTTGGACCCCAAGCCCCTGATCCTTTAGGACAGGGGCGAGCGCCCGCGCGGGCGCGCCAGTATCAGGAGACTTTCCATGGCGCCTCACTGGACCGGCCTGATCGTCGTCGCGATCCTCCTGCTCCTGCTTTTCGGCGGGCGGGGCAAGATTTCCTCGATCATGGGCGATTTCGCCAAGGGCATCACCTCGTTCCGCAAGGGCCTGAAGGACGAGGACGAGGCCAAGCCCGAGGATCCCGCGCGCCCCGTGACCGATGAGCGCGTGGCCGCCGATCCCGCCCCCCGCAAGGACGAGCGCGCGGGGAGCTGACCGCCATGAACCCGGGCATCGGCGCGCCGGAGCTTCTGATCCTGCTCATCCTGGCGCTCATCGTGGTCGGCCCGAAAGAGCTGCCTCTGATGATGCGCAAGGTCGGCCGCTTTCTGGGCCAGGCCCGCGGCATGGCGCGCGATTTCCAGCGCAGCTTCGACGAGCTGGGCCGCGAGGCCGAGATGGCGGAGCTGAAAAAGGAAATCGACGCGCTGAAGAAATCCAGCCCGCTGGGCGAGGTCGAGCGCGAGCTGAAAGGCGCCGAAGCGGAGTTCCGCGACGCCGCCGCCGACCGGCCGCACCCCCGCGTCGCGCCGAAAAAACCCGTGCCCATGCCCGACCCCGCGCCGCCGAGCGCCGAAGCCGCGCCCCAGCCTGATCCGGCCGCGGAAACAGCGCCGCTGGAAGACCGGACCGAAGCCAAGGCGAAGGACCGCGCCTGATGGCCGCCGAGACCAAGACCCCCGACGACGACGAGGTGGAATCCTCCCGCGCGCCGCTGATGGATCACCTGATCGAGCTGCGCGGGCGGCTGATCGTGGTCACCGCATCCATGGCGGTGGCCTTCATCGGCTGCTTCTGGTTCGCCGAGTGGATCTACAACGTGCTGCTGGTCCCGTTCGAGCAGGCCGCCCGTCAGGTGAGGGGCGGCGACCTCCAGCTCCAGCTCATCTTCACCGCGCCGCTGGAATTCTTCTTCGTCAAGCTCAAGCTCGCCCTGTTCGGCGCGTTCATCGTGGCCTTCCCGGTGATCGCCTATCAGGTCTGGGCGTTCGTCCGGCCCGGCCTGTACAAGAACGAGCGCTTGGCCTTCGCGCCCTTCCTGATCGCCTCGCCGGTGCTGTTCGCCGCCGGGATCGCGTTCGTCTATTACATCGTGCTGCCCTTCGTGATGGGCTTCGCGCTGGGCCAGGAGCAGCTCGGCCCCGAGGGGCGGGCGCAGATCCAGCTGCTGACCCGGGTGTCGGAGTATCTCAACCTCGTCACCACCCTGATCCTGGCCGCGGGGATCGCGTTCCAGCTTCCGGTGATGCTGTCCCTGCTGGGCAAGGTGGGCATCATCACCTCGCGCGACCTGATCAAGTTCTGGAAATTCGCGCTGGTGGGCATCGCGGTGGCCGCCGCCTTCCTGACCCCGCCCGACCCGATCAGCCAGCTCTTCCTGGGCGGCGCCCTGTTCGGCCTCTACGGCATCTCGATCGTGGCGGTGAAGCTGGTCGAGCCGAAGGACGAGGCCGAGGAGGGGTGACCCCTCACAGCGCCCGCCAGGCGATGTCCCGGCGGCACACGCCTTCGGGCCAGTCGATGGCGTCCACCGCTCCGTAGGCCCGCTCCACGGCGTCCTTGAGCGTGTCCCCGACCGCGGTGACGTTCAGCACCCGGCCGCCGGTCGCGATCAGCTCGCCGTCAGCGTTCACGCCGGTCCCGGCGTGGAAGATCATCACGCCCTCGTGCTCGGACGCCGCCTTCACGTTCCGGATGACCGAGCCGGTCTCGGCCTTGGCCGGATAGCCCGGCGAGGCCATCACCACCGTCACGCACGGGCGCGGGGTCTCGACGGGCAGCAGGCGGGAGAATTCCGACTGGCTCATGCCCCCAGTGGACGCCGCCAGCAGGGCGGGCACGATGTCGGCGGACATCTGCATCATCAGCACCTGGCATTCAGGATCGCCGAAGCGGCAGTTGAACTCGACCACCTTCGGCCCTTCGGGCGTGATCATCAGGCCGATGTAAAGCACGCCGCGATAGGGCGCGCCGTCCTCGGCCATGCCGTCGAGCATGGGCCGGGTGACGCGCTCCTCCACCTCGGCCATCAGCTCGGGCGTCATCACCGGGGCGGGGGCGTAGGCGCCCATCCCGCCGGTGTTCGGGCCGGTGTCGCCGTCCCCGATCCGCTTGTGGTCCTGGGCGGCGGGCAGGGTGAGGATGTTGGTTCCGTCGGTGATGACGAAGACGGACGCCTCCTCGCCCTCCATGAACTCTTCGATCACCAGCTCGGCGGAGGCGTCGCCGAACTTGCCCGACAGCATCTCGGCGACCTCCGCGTCGGCCTCCTCGCGGGTGGCGGCGATGACCACGCCCTTGCCCCCCGCCAGCCCGTCGGCCTTCAGCACGTAAGGCGCGTCCAGCGTGTCGAGGAAGGCTTTCGCCTCGCCCGCCCCGGTGAAGCGGCCATAACGCGCTGTGGGCACGCCGTATTTCGCCATGCGGTCTTTCGAATAGCCCTTGGAGGCTTCCAGCTTGGCGGCCTCCGCGGACGGACCGAACACGTCGAAGCCGCGGGCGCGCAGCAGGTCGGCGAGCCCCAGCGCCAGCGGCGCCTCGGGGCCGATCACGATCAGATCGGGCTCGAGCTGGAGCGCCAGCCTCTCCATGCCGTCGATGTCGTCGGGCTTCACGTCGAAGCACGGGCCGATCTGGTCCATCGCCACGCTGCCCGGCGCGGACCACACGGTGTCCACGAACGGGCTTTGCGCGATCTTCCAGGCCAGCGCGTGCTCGCGCCCGCCCGAGCCGATGACGAGGATGTTCATGGTGTGCTGGCTCCGCCGGTCGATGAGGTCGGGCTTCTGATAGCCGGGCCCGGCCCGCCCTGTCGAGGCGCGGGGTTCACGGCAGGGGTTTGCGAAGGCGGGCGGGCGGCGCTATCGCTTGGAACATGGCCAATCTGGACAACACTCCCGAATACTCCGTCTCCGAGCTCGCCCGGGCGCTCAAGCGCACCGTGGAGGACAGCTATTCCCACGTCCGGGTCCGCGGCGAGCTGGGCCGGGTGGTGATCGCGCGCTCCGGTCACGTCTATCTGGACATGAAGGACGCGGACGCGGTCATCGACGGGGTGATGTGGAAGGGCGTGGCCGCCGCGCTGGGCTTCCGGCCCGAGGAGGGGCTTGAGGTGGTCGCCGAGGGCCGCCTGTCCACCTATCCGGGCCGGTCGAAATACCAGATCATCATCGAGCGCATGGAGCCCGCCGGCGCGGGCGCGCTGATGGCGCTGCTCGAAGAGCGCAAGCGCAAGCTGGCCGCCGAGGGCCTGTTCGAGACCGAACGCAAACGGGCCATCCCGTATCTGCCGCGGGTGATCGGGGTGGTGACCTCGCCCACCGGCGCGGTGATCCGTGACATCCTGCACCGGCTGGAGGACCGTTTCGGCGTGCATGTCCTGCTGTGGCCGGTCTTGGTGCAGGGCGAGCAGGCCGCCGCCCAGATCGCCGCGGCCATCGAGGGCTTCAACCGGCTTGAGCCCGGCGGCCCCGTGCCGCGCCCCGACACCCTGATCGTGGCGCGCGGCGGCGGCTCGGTGGAGGATCTGTGGTGCTTCAACGACGAGGCGGTGGTGCGCGCGGCGGCGGCGTCCGACATCCCGCTGATCAGCGCGGTGGGCCACGAGACCGACACCACCCTGATCGACTTCGCCGCCGACCGCCGCGCGCCCACGCCGACGGGCGCCGCGGAGATGGCCGTGCCGGTGCGCCGCGAGCTGATGGAGCGGGTCGAGGCCGCCGGGGGGCGCCTGTCGGGCGCGCTGCTGCGCACGCTGGACCGCAAGGGCAACGAGCTGAAATCCGCCGCCCGCGCCCTGCCGCGCCCCGAAGCGCTGATCGGCGATCGCGAGCAGCGGCTGGACTTCGCCGGGCGCGGTCTGGACGCGGGGCTGAAGATCGGGCTGGAGCGCAGGCGCTCGAAGCTGGAGGCGCTGGCCGTCCAGATACGGCCCCAAGGCCTCAGGCGGGACGTGGCCGAGCGCCGGCGCCGGCTGGAAGATCTGGGCGCGCGGCTGTCGGACTGTTCGAAACGCGCCCTGATCGCGCCCCGGCGTGACTTGGGCAGCCTGTCCGCCCGGCTGGAGGCGCTGTCGCACAAATCGGTGCTGGCGCGCGGCTATGCGCTGGTCAAGGACGAGGCGGGCCATCTGGTCCGCTCCGCCGCGGCGGCCAAGGACGGCCAGGCCGTCACCATCGCCTTCGCCGACGGCGACCGCGCCGCGGTGATCGGGGAGTGCGGCGCGCCGACGCCACCGAGGCCCAAGCCCGCCCCGAAAGCCAAACCGCCCGCGGCGGGGCAGGGCAGCCTGTTCTAGCTTCGGCCCGTCAGGCGAACAGCCGCGCGAAGCCCGCCTCGGCCAGCGCCCCGGCGTCGTCGCGCTTCTGGATCGCCGCGTAGGACTGGACCGCCAGTCCCGCGCCTTCGAAGGCGAAGGCGAAGGCGGCCGGATCGGTCCCTTCGGGCAGGCCGCCTTCGAGCGCGGCGCGGCGGGCGAGCTGCTGGATGTACGCGGTCCAGTCGCGCCGGGCCTGACGGGCGGCTTCGGCGGCCTTCGGGGTCAGGGCGGGGGCCTCGAACGCGGCCTGAAGGACCGGGCAGGGGGCGCCGTTCAGGCCGATCTGCCAGCCTGTCCAGTTCTTCGCCAGCGCCTTCAGGCGCGCCGCAGCGCCCGCCTCTGACTGCGCAGGATCGACCACGGCCTTGCGGAAGCGGGCGGAGGCCTCCTGCACGATGGCGGTCTGAAGCGCCTCCTGATCGCCGAACCGGGCGAACAGCCCGCTCTTGGACATGCCCGCGGCCTTGGCCAGCCGGGCGATGGACAGGCCCGCGAGGCCCGTCTCGGGGGCCTCGCTCAGGGCGGCGTCGAGGATGCGGGCGCGGGTGTCGGCGGATTTGCTCATGGGCGGCAGTTTGCGAACGTTCGTTCGATTCGCCAAGCACGCTCTCGCGGGCTCGTGATGCGCGGCGACTTTGAAACCATCTTCCGCGCGCCTAGTTGGATTGGGTGCGGGCATGGACCGACCCGCCAGATGAAGGCCCGCCATGCCCCGACCTCTCAGCCTCGCCGCGTTCGCCGTCCTGATGGCGCTTCCCGCCGCCGCCTGCGGACAGGAGGATGGCGCGCCGCCGCCCCGTCCGGAGCCGGAGCCTCAGCAGCAGGCCGGCGCTCCGCAGCCGGAACCGCCCGCCGCCGTGGCGCCCGCGCGTCCGGCCGCCGCGCCCGATTTCGATCTGGCGCTGGAGCGCGCGGCGACGTTCGAGACCATCCGCACCCTGCACATCGCCCAGCGCGGCGAGGTGGTCGAGGCGGAGGCCTACAACAACGCCTCGCTTACCTCGGCGGCCAACATCAAGTCGGCGTCCAAGTCGCTGGTCTCCGCGCTGGTGGGCATCGCCATCGAGCGCGGGGTGCTGGAGGGCGTGGACCAGCCCATCGCCCCGCTGCTGCGCGACCAGCTTCCCGACGATCCCGACCCGCGGATCGAGCAGATCACCATCGGTCACCTGCTGTCCATGCAGGCGGGGCTGGGCCGCACCTCGGGCGGCAATTACGGGCGCTGGGTGGCGAGCTCGAACTGGGTGCGCGCGGCGCTGGCGATGGACTTCGCCGACGATCCGGGCGGGCAGATGCTCTACTCGACCGGCTCCACCCACCTGCTCTCGGCCATCCTGATGCGCGAGACCGGCACGAACACTCAGGCGCTGGCCAATGAGTGGCTGGCCCCGGCGGGCGTGCGGGTGTCGAGCTGGACCCGGGACCCGCAAGGGATTCCGCTGGGCGGCAACGAGACGGCGATGACGCCCGCCTCGCTGCTGGCGCTGGGCGAGCTGTATCGCCGTGGCGGGGTCACCGAGGACGGCGAGCGCATCCTGACGGAAGACTGGATCGAGCAGAGCTGGACCCGGCGCACCGCCTCGCGCTTCACCGGGGATTCGTATGGCTATGGCTGGTTCACCCGCGAGATGGGCGGGCACATGGTCCATTACGGCTGGGGCTATGGCGGGCAGATGATCTATGTCGTGCCCAGCCTGGAGCTGACGGTGGCGATCACCTCCTCGCCCGAGGAGCCCTCGGGCCGGTCGGGCTATCGCAACGACCTGCACCGGCTGGTGGAGAGCCTGATCGTGCCCGCCGCCGAGGCGCGCATGGCGATGTCCGGCTAGCTCAGAAGACGATGAACAGGGCGAGCGCCATCACCAGCCCCGCCGCGGGCAGGATCACGGTCAGCGCGCCCACGGGGCCGTAGGCCCGCGCGTGGGTCTCCCCGCAGATCGCGCGGATGGTGGTGACCACGTAGCCGTTGTGAGGCAGGGAATCCATCGCGCCCGAGGCCAGCGCGGCGACCCGGTGCAGCTCGGCCTGGTTCACCCCCTCGGCCACATAGCCCGGCGCGATCAGGGGCAGGGCGATGGTCTGCCCGCCGCTGGCCGAGCCGGTCAGCCCGCAGATCACCGTGATCGCGATGGCCGCCCCGATCAGCGGGTCGCCCGGGATGGCGCGCACCAGCTCCAGCGTCTCTTGGAAGGCCGGGGTGAGCTGGGCCACGGTGCCGAAGCCCACCACCGCGCAGGTGTTGGTGATGGCCACGACAGCGCCCGCCGCCCCGAGGGTGAAGGCCTGAGGCATCCGCATCCTGTGCCGCCAGCCGATGGCCAGCGCGATCAGCGTGCCCGCCGCCAGCGCGGCGATCAGGGCGTATTTCTCCAGAAATCCATCGGTCAGGTTGAAGATCAGCACCACCGCGACCAGCGGGATCAGGGCCAGAGCCGGGTGGGGCAGGTCGGTCAGGTCGCGCTCGACATGCTGGCCCCGCGCGCCGTCGAACGCCTCGCCCCGCGCGGTCGCCCGGCCCACCATGCGCTGCAGCCAGACATAGCCGGTCAGCGCCAGCACCACGGCCACGGGCAGGGAGACCTGCCACCCCGCCAGGGCGGTGGTGTCCAGATAGGCCATGGGGATGAGGTTCTGGATCTCCGGCGAGCCCGCCGAGGTCATGGTGAAGGTCACCGACCCGAAGGCGAGGGCTGCGGGGATGAAGCGGTGGGGCAGGTTCGCCTCGCGGAACAGGCCCACCGCCATGGGATAGACCGAGAAGGCCACGATGAAGACGCTGACCCCGCCATAGGTCAGCACCGCGCAGGCCGCGACCACGGCCAGCACGGCGTATTTCACCCCCAGCCGGTCGATCACCCAGCGCGCCGCGCTGTCCGCCGCGCCCGAGGCGGCCATCACCTCCCCGAAGATGGCGCCCAGCAGGAACATGAACAGCCAGTCGAACAGGAAGCCGGTGAAGCCGCGCATATAGGCGCTGACATAGTCCGCGCCCTCGGTCTCGGCGAAAGGCGGCAGCAGGGGCAGGCCGCTGGTGACGGCGACCAGCAGCGCGCTGATCGTGGCCGCGATCAGGATGTGCGTGCCGCGCATGGTCAGCGCGATCAGAAGCGCGAGCCCGGCGGCGAGCCCGATGAAGCTGAGCATGAACCCTCTCCCCTGCCGCCCGCGGGGCGGTCTTCAGGGGCAGATAGCCAGCCTGCGCGCAGGCTGGCAAGGCGGGCGGGGCCCCGCTGGCTGACGGCGGGCCATCTGGGGTCGGTGACCGGCGCGAGAGTCGCGACGCTCTACCGTCACTGGCCGTACGGGGAGCCTGAGAGCTGGTCGGGCTCGCGGTTCCGGTGCGCGGGCCAGATCGCTCTGCCCGAGGCGGCGCTGTATCATTACAAGGCGCGGGTCTATGATCCTTATCTGGGCCGGTTCCTGCAGACTGACCACATAGGCTATGAGTACCAGATTCAGCGACGGATTTGTGGAGGACAGCCCCCGATACGCATCACACCTAGCGGTGTGGGTAGATGCAGCATGAGAGATTTCCAATGATGTATACAATTATTATGGCGATATTAATTTTTGCTTCATCTTCTTTTCCAGACAGGAGCGATGTATCGGTAATATCTCATTGTCATTTTTATGGTTTTCCCTCTTCATATGAACATCACTCTATGAATCCAGATTTAATTTTGACAGCAAGCTGGGACGATGACGACGTTTTGTATGATTTATTTGGCGGGTGGGCTCAAGGTGTTAATGTAAAAGTCCACGAAATACTTCATGGGGACATTACCCATCAGAATTTATTTATAGTGCTTATGCGAGAGCAATTGGATGATGTTGATGAAAGGCTTGATGAGCTTCAGGATCAGCTACAAGAGCGCAATGAACCTATTGAGCAAATCGACAAAACTTACTTATATATGTTAGCGCGTGGCTACGCATTTTACATGATAGACGGAGAAAGTTATGTGGGCGGGAGAAATTGCTCCCTAGTTGTTGGTCTTGAAAGAGATTCTGAATATATAATGTCATTCAGAGATGGAAGGTTAATTGGATTATATCCAAGGGCTTTATATTAGTGAAGATAGAAAATGCTATCGGTGGGAGACATCGTTAGTGCTAGATGATGTCGCCACTGTTTTCAGGCAAAAAATACCGTCTATTTTTCCAAGGGCGTCTCGTTGGGCTCTGCGCGTACGAAGAAAGATAATGTCAGAGGCTTTGCTTAGGTCGAGCACGACGGTCGCGGCCGCTTGACCGCCTATGTTTGTCTCGAGGGCAACGAGGAGCGGCTCGCCTATGACAACCGCGACAACCCTGTCCAGCTGACCCGCATTCCCAAGCCCGGATCGGGGCTGGACGACATCGTTGTGAGCGCGTTGTGGCGCAGGCACTGGAACAAGCCCGACTGGATGGAGGGCAGGCGGGGCGCACACACCGATTTCATCTATGTTGCGAGCGGCCTGGGTGCGGGGATGATCGCGAGCCACCATCACCCACGATGCACACGCGGCAATCTGACCTCGGACGGGACGCGCACGTTCGTCTGCGGCGCGGAGAACCGTCTGGTGTCGTGTCGGGATCGGCGCCGAGGAGCCGGGCTAACGCCCGATGCCTCACTCCTCCTGCGCCGCGATTTCGCTGGAGACGGCTTCGCCTCGCTGCCAGACCTCGACTATCGTCCGGGTGTTGGCGATGTCGTCGAGCGGGTTGCCGGACAGGATGACGAGGTCGGCGCGTCTGCCCGGTTCCAGCGTGCCGCGGTCGTCCAGGTCCAGCAGGCGGGCGGAGTCCGCCGTGGCGATGACCAGCGCGTCCATGGGGCTCAGGCCCGCCTCGACCATCAGCTCCAGCTCGCGGTGCTCGGCCACCCCGATCACGCGCAGGGGCGTGGCGCCGCTGTCGGTGCCGAACCCGATGGGCACGCCCGCCTGATGCAGGATGGCGAGATTGCGCTGGTTCATGGCCAGCGCCTGCCGAGCGCGGTCCGTGCCGTCTTCGCCCAGCGTGGCCTCGCGCCAGTCCGCCTGCTCGACGGTGGCGATCAGGTCGGGGTGCATCCCGGCGCGCACGAAGGGTTCTTCGGTCCAGTCCGGCGCATCGGCCCAGACGAAGGTCGCCTCGTCGAGCTGCAGGGTGGGGATGTACCACGTGCCGCGCTCGGCCAGCTCCGCGGCGAAGCTGGCGGAGACTTCGGCGTCGCGGATGCCGTGGGCGAGGATGTCCGCGCCCGCCGCGATCATGGCCTCGGCTTCCTCGAGATCATGGACGTGGGCGGCGACCCTGAGGCCGTGGCCGTGGGCGGTCTCGATCACGGCGGTGTAGACCTCCGGGGTCAGGCGCTCGGCGTCGCCGTGCAGGTCGTCCATCCAGATCTTCACCAGATCGCCGCCCGCCTCGGCCATGCCGTCCACCGCGGCGCGGGCTTCGTCGGCGGTGCGAGGGCGGTGGATCTGATCGTCGGTGACGTCGATGGGCGGGGCGCCGTCGGGCGCGCCGATGCCCTGATATGTGCCGTACAGGTCCGCGCCGTCGAGGCGGCCCGCCTGCGCGTCTTCTCGGATTTCAAGAAACAGCGTCGGATTGTTGCCCAGCGAGGTCGTGGTGGTCACGCCGTAGCGGCGATACTGGGCCAGCTCGCCCTCGATGATCTCGCGGGTGTAGTTGTGGCCGCCCGCGTCCATGCCGTCGACCATGCCGACATGGTTGTGCGCGGAGATCAGGCCGGGGATGACGGTCGCGCCGTCATGGTCGCGGATGTCCGCGCCCTCCGGCACGTCCACGTCCGCGCCCGCCGCCGTGATGACGCCGTCCTCGATCACGATGACGGCGTTCTCCACCGGATCCGCGCCGGTGCCGTCGATCAGGCGGACGCCGGTGATCGCGACCGGATCGGCCAAGGCGGTGGAGGCGAGCAGGGCGGCGGCGAGCCCGCCGAGGGCGGTCTGTCTGAACATCGGGCGATCCTTCGCGTGGCAGGGGTGTCGTGAATCGAACGTCCCCGCGGCGCGAAGGGTTCAGATCAGGCCGCCTGACGGCCTCCGGGCAGGCCGGGATGGTCCGGCGCTCCGTCGTCCATCACCGACAGGCCGTGCTCGCGGAAGGCGCGGGCGGCGGTTTCGAGCTGGAACAGGGCGGGGGAGGAGGGGCGGCCGTCGAAGGCTTCGGCCATGGCCACGCCGCTGCCGCGCTCATCCCCGTACTCGGCGGCGCGAAGGGCGCGGATCATCGCGGCCTCGTCGGTGGTGGTCCACAGCGCGCCGGGCTCGGCCAGCCGGGCGGCGTCGCGCGCGGCCAGCGACCGGCCCAGAGAGCGCAGAGCGTCCAGCGCGGGCGCCGCGTCCCTGCCCAGCATGGTGTCGAAAGCCCGGTTCAGGGCCCGGTCCGCGTCCGGCCCGCGCCGGGCGCTGCGCAGGGCCCATACGGCCAGTCCGCCCGCCAGACCCAGATCGGGCAGGAAGAGGCGGCGGTCCGCGCCCCGGGCGGGGCGGGAGCGGTGATCGGAGGAATCGAGCATGGCGGCAGGCATGTGCAGAGCCTTTCCTTGTGCGAGGCGCGCCCCGGCAGCCTGCCGGGACATATATGCGACCAAGTCGCAATTGCAACAAGAAGCGTTCGTGTCTGACGGGGAAGCGCATAGCAGCGCTCTGTTTCAGAAAGAAAATACCCCTGTGTCGGTTCCGCGAAGATTGCATTCTTCCCTTTTCACGCGCAGCGCTCCGCCGCTCGCCCCATGGACCGCATCGGTCTAGAAGGGGGCGATGTCGCCCGCGCCCGCATCCCCCGCCGCCCTGATCGTCCGCGGCACGCCGGAATACCGGCGGGCCTCGCTGGCCCTGTTCCTGGGCGGGTTCGCGACCTTCTCGTTGCTCTATTGCGTGCAGCCGCTTCTGCCTGAATTCGCGGGCGCGTTCGGCGTCAGCGCGGCGCAGAGCTCGCTGGCCTTGTCATTGTCCACCGGACTGCTGGCCTTCGCGATTCTGGGCGCGGCGATGCTGGCGGAGGGGCGGGGGCGGCGCAGGCTGATGGCGGCGTCCATCGCGGCGGCCGCGGTGTTCAACATCCTCGCCGCCCTCGCGCCGGGCTGGGGCGCTCTGCTGGCCCTGCGGGCTCTGGAGGGCGTGGCGCTGGGCGGCGTGCCCGCGGTGGCGATGGCCTATCTGGCCGAGGAATTCGATCCGAAAGGGCTGGGCCGGGCGATGGGGCTCTACATCGCGGGCACGGCCTTCGGAGGCATGGCCGGGCGGGTGGCGACGGGGTTTCTCGCCGACGCGCTGGGCTGGCGAGGCGCGCTCGTCATCGTGGGACTGACGGGGCTGGCCAGCGCGGCGGCCTTCCTCGCCCTGCTGCCGCCCTCGCGCAATTTCGCGGTCCGGCGGGGGCTCAGGCTCGCCGATCATCTGCGCGCCTGGGGCGGGCATCTGAAGACGCCCGCCCTTCCGCTGCTGTTCGCCATCGGGTTTCTGGCGATGGGCGCGTTCGTGGCGCTCTACAACTACGCGGGCTTCCGCCTGACCGCGCCGCCCTACGGGCTCAGCCAGTCCGCGCTGGGCCTGATCTTCACCGCCTATCTGCTAGGGATGGCCGGATCGGCGGCGGCGGGCGCGATGGCCGATCGCTGGGGGCTGTCTCTGGTCCTGCCCGGCGCGCTGCTGGTGGCGATGGCGGGGGTGGCGGTCACGCTGGCGGACGGACTGGCGCCGGTGATCGCGGGCATCGCGATCCTGACTTTCGGCTTCTTCGCCGCCCACTCGGCGGCCTCGGGCTGGGTGGGCCGCGCGGCGAAGGGCGCCAAGGGCCATGCTAGCGCGCTCTACCTGCTCGCTTACTATCTGGGCTCGTCGCTGGCGGGCTCGGCGGGCGGGTGGTTCTGGGACGGGCTGGGCTGGGCCGGCGTGGCGGGCTTCACCCTGGCTCTGTTCGGAATGGCGGTTGTCGCCGCGCTGGCGCTGCGGCGGAGCTAGAGCTCGTCGGCGGCGTCGGCCTGGCGGGCGGCCTCGCCCTGCAGCCAGCGGGCCAGATCGCGCGCGGCGCTTGAGCGGGGGCGGCCGGTCGGGCCCGTCAGCCACCAGGCCGCCGCCGAGGCC
>VJOU01000128.1 GCA_007050995.1 Glycocaulis profundi
TAGGAAGTGGGGCTTACCTTCTACCAACAGTTCGGTATGGTTCCAAACCTACAACCAGTTTGGCGAGTTCGACTACGCCATTGATGCAGATCAGCTGGCCTTCTTGAAGGTTTTCAGTTCTCGTGCAACTCAGACTAGGAAGTGGGGCTTACCTTCTACCAACAGTTCGGTATGGTTCCAAACCTACAACCAGTTTGGCGAGTTCGACTACGCCATTGATGCAGATCAGCTGGCCTTCTTGAAGGTTTTCAGTTCTCGTGCAACTCAGACTCTTCAACTTTCTTGTCAAGGTTTTTCTGAGAGCAGAATTATGCCTGAACTCCTGGCTGATGATGACACGGTACTGACAATGATGCATCCTAAGCGACGATTTGAGTTGAAAGAGAACCTCTGTGGACAGATCTCCGAGGGATCAACTGTGGTTCAGATTCAAGGCAAACCATCCCGATTGCCGCTCCGTGATATCAAATTTACACCTAGCGTCTCGGCTTTTGGTGTTCAAGTTGGAGAGGTCTGTTTCTCCTAGGTGTCGCCTGCTGGCGACATTCATGCCTATTTCACAAAGCTGCTGCAACAGCTTAAGCCTTAATTCTCGCCCCTGCCACTTACTTTTCTTCTCTCCTCTCCCCACTCTTCCCACTTACCATTCTCTTTCAATTCCATCCCCTCCC
>VJOU01000129.1 GCA_007050995.1 Glycocaulis profundi
CCTCCTTCTCGTTGCCACTTAACAACTAAACAAAACAAAGCAATGGCTGGGCTAAGTGGTTCCTCTCTAGCTGTTTTGGAAGGAAGTCTCCAACTCAATGGCTCGACTCGCTTGACCCCAGTTGGGAATGGTCGTGTTGGMGTGGCCCGGACGMCTGGGCTGGTTGTTAGAGCCCAACARGGTGAAAGCGAGACTAGCCGTAGAGCCATGCTYGGGCTCATTGCCACCGGTCTAGCCTCGGGTTCATTTGTTCAAGCTGTGCTTGCTGACGCTAAACCGATCAAGATCGGYCCACCTCCCCCGCCGTCCGGTGGACTTCCTGGTACTGAGAACTCTGACGAGGCACGGGACTTCGATAAGCCATTGAAGGATAGGTTCTTCATCCAGCCATTGTCACCAACAGARGCTGCAGCTCGTGCCAAAGAATCTKCMMAAGMAATAGTAAACGTCMAAGAGTWCATCGACAAAAAGGCRTRGCCTTATGWCCAGAACGATCTTCGTTTGAAGTCTGAGTACCTTCGTTATGACCTCAASACGATCATTTCCGCCAAGCCAAARGAGGCAAAGAAGGAACTCAAAGACCTCACTGGAAAGCTATTCCAGAACATGGCTGATTTGGATCATGCGGCAAAGATAAAAAGCKCGGCTGATGCAGAGAAGAGTTACGCTG
>VJOU01000130.1 GCA_007050995.1 Glycocaulis profundi
AGACCTTTGCCTTCCAGGCAGAGATCGCTCAGCTCATGAGTCTTATTATTAACACTTTTTACTCGAACAAGGAGATCTTCCTGAGAGAGCTTATCTCCAATGGGTCGGATGCCTTGGACAAAATCCGATACAAGAGCCTCACGGAGCCATCCGTCCTCGACACTGAGTCTGAACTTTGCATCAAGATCATTCCAAATAAGGCCGACAGCACATTAACCATTATTGACACAGGCATTGGCATGACTAAAGCTGATCTGGTGAATAATCTGGGCACCATTGCTCGTTCAGGCACCAAGGCATTTATGGAAGCTCTGAATGCCGGCGCCGATATCTCCATGATTGGGCAGTTTGGTGTGGGTTTCTACTCTGCTTACCTTGTTGCGGATAAGGTCCAGGTCATTTCCAAGAATAACGATGACGAGCAGTACCTATGGGAGTCCTCAGCCGGTGGGTCGTTCACGATCCGCCCATGTAGTGAGGACCCTCTTGGTCGTGGCACCAAGGTGGTTCTCCACATCAAGGAACACCAGTCTGAGTACTTGGAAGAACGTCGCATCAAGGAGGTGATCAAAAAGCATTCGCAATTCATCAGCTACCCCATCAAGCTGTTTGTTGAAAAAGAGAGGACGAAGGAGGTCTCGGACGACGAAGAGGAAGAAGTCA
>VJOU01000023.1 GCA_007050995.1 Glycocaulis profundi
CGCCGATCGCGATGGAAGAGAAGCTGCGCTTCGCCATCCGTGAAGGCGGCCGCACCGTCGGCGCCGGCGTCGTCTCGAAAATCATCGAGTAGACGCCACTCAAGAAGACACGCAACGGGCGGCGCGGGCCCAATTTCCGCGCCGCCCGGGATGCGTTTGAAGGAAAGTTAGAACGGGACCGGATCGATGGCGCAACAAAACATCCGAATCCGCCTCAAGGCGTTCGATCACCGCGTGCTGGACACGTCCACCCGTGAGATCGTGTCGACCGCGAAGCGCACCGGCGCGAACGTGCGCGGGCCTATCCCGCTGCCGACGCGCATCGAGAAATTCACCGTGCTGCGTTCGCCGCACATCGACAAGAAGTCGCGCGAGCAGTTCGAGATCCGCACGCACAAGCGTGTCCTGGACATCGTCGATCCGACCCCGCAGACCGTGGACGCGCTGATGAAGCTCGACCTGTCCGCGGGCGTGGACGTCGAGATCAAGCTGGGAGCTTAAGGTCATGAGCCAGGCTCAAAATCTCCGCACCGGCGTGATCGCCAAGAAACTCGGGATGACCCGGGTGTTCGGCGAGGACGGCGCGCATATTCCGGTCACCGTCCTGCACATGGACGGCGTGCACGTGGTCGCCCAGCGCACCGCCGAGCGCGACGGCTACACCGCCCTTCAGCTGGGCGGCGGCGCCCGCAAGGCCAAGCGCACGTCCAAGGCGATGCGCGGGCACTTCGCGAAAGCCTCCGTCGAGCCCCGGCGCAAGCTGGTCGAGTTCCGCGTGAGCGAGGACAATCTGATCGACGCCGGCTCCGAGCTGACCGCCGAGCACTTCGTGCCCGGCCAGAAGGTCGACGTCGCGGGCATCTCGATCGGCAAGGGCTTCGCCGGCGCCATGAAGCGGTGGAATTTCGGCGGCATGCGCGCGTCGCACGGCGTGTCGATCTCGCACCGCGCCCACGGTTCGACCGGTCAGTGCCAGGACCCCGGCAAGGTGTTCAAAGGCAAGAAGATGGCCGGCCAGCTGGGCCGTGAGCGCGTCACCACCCAGAACCTGGAAGTGGTGCGCGTGGACGCCGACCGCGGTCTGGTCTGGGTCCGGGGCGCGATCCCCGGCGCCAAGGACGGCTGGGTCGAGATCCGCGACGCCATCAAAGGCGTGAAAGCCGACGAGCTGCCCTTCCCGGGCAAGTTCCGCACGCTGGACGAGCGCAACGCGCCGGCCTCCGACACCCCCAAGCCAGGTTCGGAAGAGGCGAAGATGGTCTCCGAAGGCGCGCCGACGGCTGAAGAAGCCAACGCCGCTGGCGAAGAGGACGCGAAACAATGAAGATCGATGTGATCAAGCTGGACGCCGGCAAGGCGGGCTCGGTCGACCTCGACGACGCCGTGTTCGGCATCGAGGAGATCCGCGCCGACCTGCTGCAGCGCGTGGTCAAGTGGCAGCTCTCGCGCCGTCAGGCCGGGACCCACCGGGCCAAGGAGCGCGCCGAGATCGCCCGCACCGGCAAGAAGATGTACCGCCAGAAGGGCACCGGCGGCGCCCGTCACGGCTCGCGGCGCGCCCCGATCTTCGTGGGCGGCGGCAAGGCGCACGGCCCCAAGGTCCGTTCGCACGCCACCGACCTGCCCAAGAAGGTCCGCGCGCTCGGCCTGAAGCACGCCCTGTCCTCGAAGATGAAGTCCTCGGACGTCATCGTTCTGGACAGCGCCGCCCTGGACGAAGCCAAGACCAAGACCCTGGTCGACGCTTTCGCCAAGCTGGAGCTGAAAAGCGCCCTCATCATCGACGGTGAGAGCGTGGACGAGAACTTCGCCCGTGCCGCGCGCAACATCCCGAACGTGGACGTGCTGCCCGCGCAAGGGCTCAACGTCTATGACGTGCTGCGCCGGGACAAGCTGGTCCTGACGAAAGCCGCGGTCGAGGCGATCAACGAGCGGCTCGCGCCGCGGGAGACTGCGTGATGCCTGCCGCCCGCCACTACGACACCATCTTGTCGCCGGTGATCACCGAGAAATCGACCCTGCTTTCGGAAGAGAACAAGGTCGTCTTCAAGGTGCCGCTGAACGCGACGAAAAAAGACATCGCCGAAGCTGTCGAAGAGCTGTTCAAGGTCAAGGTCAAAGCCGTGAACACCCTGCGCCAGAAGGGCAAGGTCAAACGTTTCCGCGGCATCATGGGACGCCGCGACGACGTGAAGAAAGCTGTGGTGACCCTCGAAGAGGGCCACTCCATCGACGTCACCACCGGTCTTTAGGTCCGGCACCGAGGAGTATTGAGAGATGGCGCTGAAGACATTCAAGCCGACCTCGCCGGGCCGCCGGGCGCTCGTTCTCGTGGACCGCAGCGATCTGCATGCGGGCCGCCCCGAGAAGACCCTGGTCGAAGGCCTGCGCCGCAAGGGCGGCCGGAACAACACCGGCCGGATCACCGCGCGCCGCCGTGGGGGCGGAGCCAAGAAGCTGTACCGGATCATCGACTTCAAGCGGCGCAAGTTCGACGTGCCCGCGACGGTCGAGCGTCTGGAGTACGACCCCAACCGGACCGCGTTCATCGCCCTCATCAAGTATGAGGACGGCGAGCTGGCCTACATCCTGGCGCCGCAGCGCCTGGCCGCGGGCGACACCGTCCTCGCGTCGGCCAAGGGCGACGTGAAGCCGGGCAACGCCATGCCGCTGAAGGCCATCCCGGTCGGCACCATCATCCACAATGTGGAGATGAAGCCGGAGAAGGGCGGCCAGATCGCGCGTTCGGCGGGCGCCTACGCCCAGCTGGTCGGCCGCGACGCCGGCTACGCCCAGGTGCGCCTGATGAGCGGCGAGCTGCGCATGGTCCATGAAGACTGCATGGCCACGGTGGGCGCGGTGTCCAACGCCGACCATCTGAACATCAATCTGGGCAAGGCCGGCCGCAAGCGTCACATGGGCAAGCGCCCTGCGGTGCGCGGCGTGGCCATGAACCCGGTCGATCACCCGCACGGCGGCGGCGAAGGCCGCACGTCCGGCGGCCGCCATCCGGTGACCCCCTGGGGCAAGCCCACCAAGGGCCGCAAGACCCGCAAGAACAAGGGCACCGACAAGTTCATCATCCGCTCGCGCCACGAGCGCAAGAAACGCTAGGGAGCGCCAGCCTCATGCCCCGTTCTGTCTGGAAAGGTCCGTTCGTCGACGGATACCTCCTGAAGAAAGCCGAAGCCGCGCATGACGGCGGACGCAAGCAGGCCGTCAAGACCTGGTCGCGCCGCTCCACCATCATGCCGCAGTTCGTGGGCCTGACTTTCCAGGTTCACAACGGCAACAAGTTCGTCCCCGTCCTCGTCAGCGAGGACATGGTCGGTCACAAGCTCGGCGAGTTCTCGCCCACGCGGACCTATTACGGCCACGCGGCGGACAAGAAAGCCAAGAGGAAGTAACGCGATGGGCAAGGCCACCAATCCCCGCCGGGTCGCCGACAACGAGGCGCGCTCCAAGGTCCGCATGCTGCGCATCAGCCCGCAGAAGCTGAACCTGGTCGCCTCGATGATCCGCGGCAAGCCGGTCGAAAAGGCGCTCAACGAGCTCGCCTTCTCGCGCAAGCGCGCCGCGGTCGACGTCAAGAAGGCGCTCGAGTCCGCGATCGCGAACGCCGAAAACAACCATGGTCTGGACATCGACTCCCTGGTCGTGTCCGAGGCCTATGTGGGCAAGAACCTGGTGATGAAGCGCTTCCGGGCCCGCGCCCGCGGCCGCGGCGCGCGCATCCTCAAGCCGTTCGCCGAGCTCACCATCGTCGTGCGCGAAGTCGAGGAGGCCGCGTAATGGGTCAGAAAATCAATCCGATCGGCCTTCGCGTCGGCATCAACCGCACCTGGGACTCCCGCTGGTACGCCCGCGGCGAGGAATATGCGAGCCTGCTGCACGAAGACCTGAAGATCCGGGCCTTCCTGAAGGACCGCCTGAAATCGGCTTCGATCTCGAAGATCATCATCGAGCGCCCGCACAAGAAGTGCCGCATCACCATCCACACCGCCCGTCCGGGCGTGGTGATCGGCAAGAAGGGCGCCGACATCGAGAAGCTTCGCAAGGAAATCGCGAAGATGACCGATGCGGAGGTCTTCCTGAACCTGGTCGAGGTCCGCAAGCCGGAAGTCGATGCGAACCTGGTGGCCGAGTCCATCGCCCAGCAGCTCGAGCGCCGCGTGGCCTTCCGCCGCGCCATGAAGCGCTCGATGCAGTCGGCGATGCGCATGGGCGCCCTGGGCTGCAAGATCATCTGCGCGGGCCGTCTGGGCGGCGCGGAGATCGCGCGGTCCGAACAGTACAACGAAGGCTCGGTGCCGCTGCACACCCTGCGTGCGGACATCGATTATGGCTTCGCTGAAGCGAAGACCGCCATGGGCATCATCGGCATCAAGGTCTGGATCTACAAAGGCGAGATCCTCGAGCACGATCCGATGGCCTCTGAGCGCCGTCTTCAGGAAACCGGCGAGCAGCGCACCCGCTCGGGTCGCCAGGCTGCTTGACACAGGTCCGAAGGAGTAGACTGACATGCTTCAACCGAAGCGCACCAAGTTCCGTAAGGCCCACAAAGGCCGCATCCACGGAAACGCGAAGGGCGGCTACACGCTGAACTTCGGCTCCTACGGCCTGAAGGCCGTCGAGCCCGAGCGCGTCACCGCCCGCCAGATCGAGGCGACCCGCCGCGCCATCACCCGCCACATGAAGCGGGCCGGGCGCGTGTGGATCCGGATCTTCCCGGACCTGCCCGTCTCGAAGAAGCCGACCGAAGTCCGCATGGGTAAAGGCAAGGGCTCGCCCGAATACTGGGTGGCCAAGGTCAAGCCCGGCCGGATCATGTTCGAGATCGACGGGGTGACCGACGACGTCGCCCGCGAGGCTCTGCGCCTGGGCGCGGCCAAGCTGCCGATCAAGACCAAGGTCGTGACCCGTCCTGGCGAGCACGTGGAGTAGGACCGATGAAAGCCCAAGACGTCCGCGCCCTCAGCGACGATCAGCTCCAGGACGAGCTCCTGAAGCTGAAGAAAGAACAGTTCAATCTGCGCTTCCAGCAGGCCACCGGCCAGCTGGAGAATACGGCGCGCTTCCAGAAGCTCCGCCGCGACATCGCGCGGATCAAGACGGATCAGCGCCGCCGCGCCATCGAGACCCAAGGGAGCTAAGCGATGCCTAAGCGAATCCTGCAAGGCGTCGTGGTCAGCGACAAGCAGGCCAAGACGGTCGTGGTGAAGGTCGAGCGGACCTTCCTGCACCCCCTGCTGCGCAAGACCGTGCGGCGCTCCAAGAAGTATCACGCGCATGACGAGGCGCAGGCCAAGAAGGTCGGCGACAAGGTCCTGATCCAGGAATGCGCGCCGAAGTCGAAACTCAAGCGGTGGGAGGTCGTGGCCGACCAGGCGTGAGCCTGAGGTCCGACAGCCCGTTTTCTAACGGAGGATCACGATGATCCAGATGCAGACAAATCTGGACGTGGCCGATAATTCCGGGGCCCGCCGCGTGCAGTGCATCAAGGTGCTTGGCGGGGCCAAGCGCCGGTATGCCGGCGTGGGCGACATCATTGTCGTCTCGGTCAAGGAAGCCACGCCCAAAGGGCGCGTGAAGAAGGGTGAAGTGCGCAAGGCCGTGGTCGTGCGCACCGCCAAGGACATCAAGCGGCGCGACGGTTCCGTCATCCGCTTCGATTCCAACGCCGCCGTTCTTCTGAACAACAATCTGGAGCCGCTCGGCACCCGGATCTTCGGCCCGGTTCCCCGTGAACTGCGCGCCAAGAACCAGATGAAGATCGTCTCCCTGGCGCCGGAGGTGCTGTAGTCATGGCCGCGAAGATCAAGAAGGGCGACAAGGTCGTCATCCTGACCGGTCGGGACAAGGGCAAGACCGGCGAAGTGATCCGCTCCATGCCCCGCGAGGACAAGGTGCTGGTTTCGGGCCTGAACATGGTCAAGCGCCATAACCGCCCGACCCAGTCGACCCCCGGCGGGATCGAGGAGAAGGAAGCCCCGATCCACGTGTCCAACGTGGCGATCGCCGATCCCAAGACCGGCGAGCCCACCCGCGTTGGCTTCGAGACCCGCGACGGCAAAACCGTCCGCGTCGCCAAGAAATCCGGTGAGGTGATCGATGTCTGAGATCGCTGAATACGAACCGCGCCTGCGCACTCGCTACCGCGAGGAAATCCGCGCGCGCCTGAAAGAGAAGTTCGGCTACGCCAACGACATGCAGATCCCGCGCCTGGAAAAGGTCGTGATCAACATGGGCGTCGGCGAGGCGGCCCAGGATTCCAAGAAGATCCAGGGCGCGCTGGCCGATCTGCAGGCGATCTCCGGTCAGAAGCCGGTCGCGACCGCTGCGAAGAAGTCCATCGCGGGCTTCAAGCTGCGCGAGGGCCAGCTGATCGGCGCGAAGGTCACCCTTCGCCAGGATCGCATGTATGAGTTTCTCGACCGTCTGGTCACCATCGCGCTGCCGCGCCTGCGGGACTTCCGCGGGCTCAACGGCAAGAGCTTCGATGGCCGTGGCAACTACGCCATGGGTCTCAAGGAGCACATCGTGTTCCCCGAGATCGACTACGACAAGGTGGAGAAGGTCCGCGGCATGGACATCGTGGTGTGCACGACCGCCAAGACCAATGAAGAAGCGAAGGCCCTGCTGGCCGAGTTCGATTTTCCGTTCTCGAACTGACGCGGCAGGAGAGCAGGCCCACGCCGGGCCCGCACGCGAGGAGAGAAGTTGAATGGCGAAGAAAAGCTCAGTCGAGCGCAATGAGCGCGTGAAGCGTCTGGCCAAGCGTTATGCGGCCAAGCGTGAAGCCCTCAAGGCGGTCGCACGCGACACTGACAAGCCCGTGGAAGAGCGGTTCGCCGCCCAGCTCAAGCTGGCGGCCCTGCCGCGCAATTCCGCGCCGACCCGGATCCGCAATCGCTGCGTGGTCTCCGGACGGCCCCGCGGCTACTACCGCAAGCTCAAGATGTCGCGCATCGCTCTGCGCGACCTGGCCAGCCACGGGCTCGTCCCGGGCATGGTCAAGTCCAGCTGGTAAGGGGAGGGCTGACCCATGTCGATGAACGACCCGCTCGGCGATATGCTGACCCGCATCCGGAACGCGCTGATGCGCAACCGGAGCAATGTCGTCACCCCCGCCTCCCGGCTGCGCCAGCGCGTGCTGGACGTGCTGCTGGAGGAAGGCTACATCCGCGGCTACACCGAATCTGAAGACGCGCAGGGCTTCAAGCAGTTCGAGATCGAACTGAAATACTATGAAGGCTCCCCGGTGATCTCCGAGATCACCCGCGTCTCCAAGCCCGGCCGCCGCGAATACCGCAAGGTGAAGGATCTCCCGCTCGTGCAGAACGGGCTGGGCATCGCCATCGTCTCCACGCCGAAAGGCGTGATGAGCGATGCGACCGCCCGCTCGAACAATGTCGGCGGCGAAATTCTTTGCCACATCAGCTAGAGGGAGAGGTCACATGTCGCGTCTAGGCAAACTGCCTGTCGAAATTCCCTCCGGCGTTTCGGCCAACATCGCTTCGGGCGAGCTGACGGTGAAGGGGCCCAAGGGCGAACTCGCCTTCGCGTACCCCGCTCTGGTGAACCTGACCGAGGAAGACGGCTCCGTCGTCGTCCGTCCGGCTGACGAAAGCGCCCGCGCCCGGGCCATGTGGGGCACTGCGCGCGCGCAGATCGCCAACATGGTCAAAGGCGTCAAGGACGGCTTCGAGGCCAATCTTGAACTGGTGGGCGTCGGTTACCGCGCCCAGATGCAGGGCAAGGACCTCAAGCTCGCTCTGGGCCTGAGCCATGACGTGGTTTATGAACCGCGCCAGGGCATCACCATCTCCACCCCCAAGCCCACCGAGATCAAGATCGAGGGCGCGGACAGGCAGGTGGTCGGTCAGACCGCCGCGGAGATCCGTCAGTTCCGTCCGCCCGAGCCTTACAAGGGCAAGGGCATCCGTCGCGCGGGCGAATACGTCCGTCGCAAGGAAGGCAAGAAGAAGTAGGTCCGGCGATGAAAACCTCACGCGAAAAACAGCAACGCCGCGCGCAGCGCACGCGCACGCGGCTTGCAAAGTTCTCGGGTGGTAAGCCGCGTCTGTCGGTCTACCGCTCTTCCAAGCACATCTACGCCCAGATCATCGACGATGCGAACGGCGTGACCCTGGCTGCCGCGTCCACCGCCGAGAAAGAGATTTCCGGCGGCAAGTCCGGCGCGACGGTCGATGCGGCCGGCGCCGTGGGCAAGCTCGTCGCCGAGCGCGCCAAGGCCAAAGGCCTGACCGACGTGGTCTTCGACCGTGGCGGCTACATTTTCCACGGGCGGGTCAAAGCGCTCGCCGATGCCGCCCGCGAGGGCGGGCTGAGCTTCTAGGAGGCGTCTGATGGCTCGAGACAACGAACGCGAATCGCGCGGTCGCGACCGCCGGCGCAACCGCGACGAGGACGTGGACAACGAATTCGTCGACAAGCTGGTCCACATCAACCGCGTCGCCAAGACGGTGAAGGGCGGCCGGAACTTCCAGTTCGCCGCGCTGTCCATCGTCGGCGACCAGAAGGGCCGCGTGGGCTTCGGACAGGGCAAGGCGCGCGAAGTGCCTGAAGCCATCCGCAAGGCCACCGAGGAAGCCAAGAAGACCCTGGTTCGCATTCCCCTGCGCGAGGGCCGCACCCTGCATCACGACGCCAAAGGGCGTTGGGGCGCGGGCAAGGTCGTCCTGCGGGCCGCTCCTCCGGGCACCGGCATCATCGCCGGCGGTCCGATGCGCGCGGTTCTGGAAAGCCTGGGCGTTCAGGACGTGGTGGCGAAATCCACCGGCTCCTCGAACCCCTACAACATGATCCGGGCGACCTTCGAAGCGCTGAAAGCCCAGGAAAGCCCCCGCACCGTGGCCGCCAAGCGCGGCCTGAAGGTGGGCGACCTGGTCGAGCGTCGCAATGACGGCGCGTCCGCGCCCGAAGCGATCGAGTCGTAAGGAGCGCGACCCATGGCCAAGAAGACCGTCACCGTGCGCCAGACCGGCAGCCACATCCGCCGTCCCAAGGACCAGCTTCAGACCCTCACCGGTCTGGGCCTGGGCCGCATCGGCAGGGAGCGTGAGCTGGAGGACACTCCGTCCGTCCGTGGCATGATCGCCAAGGTGTCCCACCTCGTTGAAATCGTCGGGGAGCGCGGCTGAGGCCGTCCCCTGAAAGGAGTATTCCCATGCGTCTGAACGAACTGCGGGACAATCCCGGGGCCGTCAAGGAACGCACCCGCGTGGGCCGTGGCATCGGCTCGGGCAAGGGCAAGACGGGCGGACGTGGCGTCAAAGGCCAGAAGTCCCGCTCCGGCGTGTCCATCAAGGGCTTCGAGGGCGGCCAGATGCCGCTCCACCAGCGCCTGCCCAAGCGCGGCTTCACCAAGCCGAACCGCCGCAGCTACGCCGAGGTCTCCCTGGGCCGTCTGCAGACCGCGGTCGACGCGGGCAAGCTGGACGCCAGCCAGCCCGTCGACGCCCAGGCCCTGATCGCGGCCGGCGTCATCCGCCGCGCCAAGGACGGCGTGCGGGTGATCGGCGGCGGCGAGCTGAAGGCCAAGCTGTCCATCACCGCGGCCGGCGCCTCCAAAGGCGCGGTCGAGGCGGTCGAGAAGGCGGGCGGGTCCGTCACCCTTCCTGAGAAGACCGAGGCCGAGCCCAAGGGCAAGAAGGCCAAGAAAAAAGACTAAAGCGGACATTCCCGGGACGGCCCCTTATATGAGGGGCCGTCCTTTTCCGCCTTTTAAGGCTGCTGCACGGAGCAAGGTACGGATATGGCGTCAGCCGCCGAACAGTTCGCCTCCAATCTGAATTTCGGAGCCTTCGCGCGAGCCAAAGAGCTCCAGAAGCGCATCCTGTTCACGCTTTTCGTCCTGATCATCTACCGGGTGGGCACCTACATCCCCATGCCGGGCGTGGATCCCGCCCAGTTCGCGGCGGTGTTCCAGCAGCAGCAGGGCGGCATTCTGGGCATGTTCAACGTGTTCTCCGGCGGCGCCGTGGAACGCATGGCGATCTTCGCCCTGAACGTGATGCCCTACATCTCCGCGTCCATCATCATGCAGCTCATGGCGGCCACCGTGCCCAGCCTGGAGCGCCTGAAGAAGGAAGGCGGCGAGCAGGGCCGCAAGCAGATCAACCAGTATTCGCGCTATCTCACCGTGGTCCTGGCCGCGCTGCAGGCGTTCGCCATCGCGGTGGGCATGGAGAGTCCGGATCCGACGACCGGGGCCACCATGGCCATCGATCCGGGCTGGTTCTTCCGCATCACCACCGTGGTCACCCTGGTGGGCGGCACCATGATGCTGCTGTGGCTGGGCGAGCAGATCACCGCGCGCGGCGTGGGCAACGGCGTGTCGCTGATCATCTTCGCGGGCATCATCGCGGAAATGCCCCGGGCGCTGTTCCAGGCGCTCGAGCAGGGCGCGACCGGCGCGCTGCCCGGCGGCGTGATCCTGGTGATGATCGCCCTGATTCTGGTCGTGCTGGTCTTCGTGGTGTTCATGGAGCGCTCCCAGCGGCGTCTGCTGGTGCAGTATCCCAAACGTCAGGTGGGCAACCGCATGATGGGCGGGGAATCGAGCTTCCTGCCGCTCAAGCTGAACACCGCGGGTGTGATCCCGGCGATCTTCGCCTCCTCGCTCCTGCTGCTGCCGGCCACGCTGGCGGGCTTCTCCCAGGACGGGCCGGAATGGCTGATGGCGCTGACCGCGATGCTCGGTCACGGCCAGCCGCTCTTCATCCTGTTCTACGGCGGCATGATCGTGTTCTTCACCTTCTTCTACGTGTCCATCGTCTTCAATCCCGAGGACACCGCGGACAATCTGAAGAAGTATGGCGGCTTCCTGCCGGGCATCCGTCCGGGCAAGCGGACCGCGGAATACATCGACTACGTGCTCTCGCGCCTGACGGTGATCGGGGCGGCGTATCTGGCAGCGGTCTGCGTGCTGCCCGAGGTGCTTCGCGCCCAGTATCCGATGATCCCGTTCTACATCGGGGGCACGGCGCTGCTCATCGTGGTGTCGGTCACGCTCGACACCGTCTCCCAGATCCAGTCCCACCTGCTGGCGCACCAGTATGAGGGCCTGATCAAGAAGACCAAGCTGAGGGGCCGGAAGCGATGAACATCGTCCTGTTCGGCCCTCCCGGCGCGGGCAAGGGCACCCAGGCCAAGCGCCTGGTCTCCGGCCGCGGCTGGGTCCAGCTGTCCACCGGCGACATGCTGCGCGACGCGCGCAAGGCGGGCACCGAGCTCGGCCGGCGCGTGGCGGACATCATGGACCGGGGCGATCTGGTCTCCGACGAGATCGTGATCGCACTGATCGCCGAGCGTCTGCCCGAGGCCGAGGCCGCGGGCGGAGCCATCTTCGACGGCTTCCCGCGCACCGTGGCCCAGGCCGAGGCGCTCGATTCGCTGCTCGAAGGCCGCGGCCAGAAGATCGACACGGTGGTGCGTCTGGTGGTCGACCAGGACGAGCTGGTCGCCCGCATGGAGAAGCGCGCCGCCGAAGAGGGCCGGGCCGACGACACGGTGGACGCCTTCAAGGTCCGCCTGAAGAACTACAACGACCAGACCGCTCCGCTCATCCCGTTCTACGCCGCCCAAGGCAAGATCGCGGACGTGGACGGCATGGGCGGGATGGACGACGTGTCCGCCCGCATCGCCGAGGCTCTGGACGACTGAAGACGGGCGAGGGGGCGTCTGACGCGCCCTTTCGCAGTGGAACAAGCCATTGGGCGCACTGACCGGTTGACGGACGGGGCGCTCAGACTATAAGAAGCGCCCTTCGCTCAAAGGGGCCGGAACAGCCTTCGGCGTGCCTGAATTCCAGGCGCGCCTCGCGGTTTCGGAGCACCGGGCAAGCGGCACGTAGGATAAGGAGTAGGGTTGTGGCCCGCATCGCAGGCGTCAACATTCCGACGAACAAGCGCGTGGAAATCGCGCTGCGCTATATTCACGGCATCGGCCCGGCCATGGCTCGCGAGATCTGCGAGAAGGTGGGGATCGCCTCTGAGAAGCGCGTGAACCAGCTCACCGACGCCGAGGTCCTGCAGATCCGCGAGACCATCGACGCGGGTTACTCGGTCGAAGGCGATCTGCGCCGCGAGACCGCGGTGAACGTGAAGCGCCTGATGGACCTGGGCTGCTATCGCGGCCTGCGTCACCGCCGCGGCCTGCCCGTGCGCGGCCAGCGCACCCACACCAACGCCCGGACCCGCAAGGGCCCGGCGAAGCCGATCGCCGGCAAGAAGAAGTAAGGACCAGGGACCATGGCCAAGGAACAGACCCGCGTCCGTCGCCGCGAGCGGAAGAACATCACCTCCGGCGTCGCCCATGTGAACGCCAGCTTCAACAACACCATGATCACCATCGCCGACGCGCAGGGGAACGCCATCTCCTGGTCGTCCGCTGGCGCGATGGGCTTCAAGGGTTCGCGCAAGTCGACCCCCTACGCCGCGCAGATGGCCGCCGAAGACGCGGGCCGCAAGGCGCAGGAGCACGGCATGAAGACCCTCGAGGTCAAGGTGTCGGGCCCCGGTTCGGGCCGCGAGTCCGCGCTGCGCGCCCTGCAATCGGTCGGGTTCACCATCACGACCATCCAGGACGTGACCGCGATCCCGCACAATGGCTGCCGTCCGCCCAAGCGCCGCCGCGTGTAGGCAGCGGCGTACAGCCGATTGATTTCCTGCGCGCGCCGGCTCTCACCCAGCCCGGCGCGCCACATGCTTGAAGGGAAGTTCCGTGATCGAGAAAAACTGGCAGGAGCTTATCCGTCCGATGAAGCCTGAGATTCAGGCGGGCCACGACGCCTCGCGTCAGGCCAAGATCGTCGCCGAGCCGCTCGAGCGCGGCTTCGGCATGACGCTTGGCAACGCGCTGCGCCGGGTTCTGCTGTCCTCGCTTCAGGGCGCGGCCGTGACCGCCGTGCAGATCGACGGCGTCGTGCACGAGTTCTCTTCGATCCCGGGCGTCCGCGAGGACGTGACCGACATCGTCCTGAACATCAAGCAGATCGCCCTGCGCATGCACGCCGAAGGCCCCAAGCGTCTGGTCCTGAAAAAGACCGGTCCGGGCGTGGTCACCGCCGGCGACATCGAAGAGACCGCCGACATCGAGGTGATCAACAAGGATCACGTCATCTGCACCCTGGACGAGGGCGCGTCGGTCCGCTTCGTGCTGACCGTCAACACCGGCAAGGGCTACGTCCCCGCCGAGCGCAACCGTCCTGAGGACGCGCCCATCGGCTACATCGCCGTTGACGCGCTCTACAGCCCGGTCAAGCGCGTGGCCTACCGCGTGGAGAACACCCGCGAAGGCCAGGTGCTGGACTATGACAAGCTGACGCTGGACATCGAGACCAACGGCGCGGTGACCCCTGAGGATTCCGTGGCCTACGCCGCGCGCATCCTGCAGGACCAGTTCCAGATCTTCGTGAACTTCGACGAGCCTTCCGAGGCGCGCGGCCCCGAAGACGACACCCCGGACCTGGACTTCAACCCGGCCCTCCTGAAAAAGGTGGACGAGCTGGAGCTGTCGGTCCGTTCGGCGAACTGCCTGAAGAACGACAACATCGTCTATATCGGCGACCTGATTCAGAAGTCCGAGTCGGAAATGCTCCGCACCCCGAACTTCGGCCGCAAGTCGCTGAACGAAATCAAGGAAGTTCTCGCTCAGATGGGTCTGCATCTGGGCATGGAGGCCCCGAACTGGCCGCCGGAGAACATCGAGGAACTGGCCAAGAAATACGAGGATCAGATCTAGGTCGGCTCGCCGCGAGGCGCCCCGAAACCTGGTCTAGAGGAGACATCCCATGCGTCACGGCAACGCCCACCGCAAGCTGAACCGCACCGCTTCGCACCGCAAGGCGATGCTTGCCAACATGGCGGCCTCGCTGATCGAGCACGAGCAGATCGTCACGACCCTGCCCAAGGCGAAGGAGCTCAAGCCCTTCATGGACAAGCTCGTGACCCTGGCGAAAAAGGGCGACCTGCATTCGCGCCGCCTGGCGGTGTCGAAGATCCGCAACAAGGATCAGGTCGCCAAGCTCTTCGCCACGCTCGGCCCGCGCTATGAAGAGCGCAGCGGCGGCTACACCCGCGTGCTCAAGGCCGGCTTCCGTTACGGCGACAACGCGCCGATGGCGGTCATCGAGCTGGTCGACCGCGATCCCGAAGCCAAGGGCGCCGTCGACCGCGCCCGTCTGGCCGAGGAGGCCGGCGCGGAGGATTGATCCTCCCGCCCGCCCGCGAGACACTGAAAAGCCGCGCCCCCGGGCGCGGCTTTTTCGTTGTCCAACTGACGGAAGTTTCATCCGGTCAGCCTCTGTTCAGCCACGATGTGTTCGCCTAAATCCGATCCCACTCGACCTTCCACATCGAACTAGAGGCGATGATCGATGATGCTCAAGGCCGCAAGCCCCGTCCTGGCCGCCCTGATCCTGGGCGTGTCCGCCCTGGCGTTCGCGAACGCGCAGGACCGCGCCGTGCCGCGCGCCCAGTCCGAGGTCCAGCTCTCCTTCGCGCCCGTGGTGCGCGAGGCCGCCCCCGCGGTGGTCAACGTGTATTCGCGCCGCGTGGTGCAGACCCGCTCACCCTTCTCCGGCGACCCGTTCTTCGAGCGCTTCTTCGGCGGCGGGGGTGGGGGCATGCCCCGCTCGCGCGAGGTCAACTCGCTGGGTTCGGGGGTGATTCTGGACGGCTCGGGCCTGATCGTGACCAACAACCACGTGGTCGCCGAGGCCCAGGAGCTGCGCGTCATCCTCAATGACGGGCGCGAGTTCGACGCCGAGCTGGCGCTGGCCGACGAGCGCACCGATCTGGCCGTGCTGCGCATCGACGCGGGAGGCCGCCTGCCCACGCTGGACTACGACCTGTCGGGCCGGGCGGAGGTGGGCGATCTGGTGCTGGCCATCGGCAACCCGTTCGGGGTGGGCCAGACGGTGACCTCCGGCATCGTCTCGGCGCTGGCGCGCACGGACGTGGGCATCACCGACTACGCCTTCTTCATCCAGACCGACGCGGCCATCAATCCGGGCAATTCGGGCGGCGCGCTCGTGAACATGGATGGCGAGCTTCTGGGCATCAACACGGCCATCTTCTCGCGCTCGGGCGGCAGCCAGGGCATCGGCTTCGCCATTCCCGCCGAGATGGTGCGCCAGGTGGTCGAAGCCGCCCGCGCGGGCGAGGAGATCGTCCGGCCCTGGCTGGGCGCCCGGCTCCAGCCCGTGACCAGCGACATCGCCCGCTCGATGGGGCTGGAACGGCCCCGCGGCGCGCTCGTGGCCGACATCTACAGCGACGGCCCCGCCGAGAGCGGCGGCCTGCGTCAGGGCGATGTGATCACCGCGGTCGACGGAACCGAGGTGGTCAACGAGGCCGCCGTGCGTTTCCGCCTCGCCACGCGCAATCTGGGGGAACGCGCCGAACTGACCGTTCTGCGCGACGGCAGCGAACGCACCGTGACCGTGCGCGCCGAGGCGCCCCCGGGCGATCCCGAAGGCGTGACCGCCCAGGTCAGCGGCGCCAACCCGTTACAGGGCGCGGAGGTCGTCGAACTCTCCCCCGCCTTCAACGAGCGCAACGGCATCGACCCGCTGATGAGCGGCGTGCTGATCCGCACCATGGGACGGCGCTCGGCGGCGGCGTATTACGGCTTCCAGCCCGGAGACCGCATCCTGTCGGTGGCAGGCCGCGACGTGGCCAGCATTCCCGATCTGCTCGAGGTGCTGACCGACAACGACAATGCTCGAGAATGGCCCGTCGAGATAGACCGGCGGGGCGAGCGCCATTCGCGGACGCTCAGGATCTAGATGACGCTGCAGGTCTTCCGGGATATGGCTTGGTCCGCGCAAAAGTGAAAGAAATCGTGTCGGGGGGTGTGCCGACGACTTTGACAGGTTAAGGTTTTGCCGCTTCTCTGGAGTCATATACCGATCACTGCAAGGGGACGCCGGAGATCCGGCGGATTTTCATGTTGAAATTGAACGTTCTGGGCGCGGGCTTCGCCGCGATTGTTCTGGCTGGGTGCGCGACCACCGATTCCGAGGAGAGGTTGGCGCGTCAGATCGCCGAGCAGGAGACTCTCGTCGCCGAATACACCGCCCTGTCTGAAGGCGAAATCGGCGAGGAGGCCAATGACGGTCGCATCTGCCGCATGTCGGGCATCACCGGGACCCGCGTGCGCAACACCCGGGTCTGCCGCACGCCTGAAGAGTGGCGCTTTCTGGCCAACCGGGCCGATCAAGACCACCGCACTCTTCTTCAGGGTTATGCCCAACACACCAGCAGGGATGAGGGCTGACGCCTTTCGCCTCGCCCCGCCGCAAGCGCGGGTGAGGCGATGCTCCGCTTGAGGCTGGCCGCCGATCCAGCCGTCAGGCCCGCGCGCCGCGCCGTCCGAATGCGGCGCGGCCGCTCGCCTGCATGGGAGGGTTCCGCCGCCGTCCCTCGCCCGGCTCCGGACCGTCGTCATAAAGCATGTCCTGAGCGGCCAGACGGTCGAGATCGGGCGTGAGCGCGTAAGACGGGCTGCGCTCGCCTCCCGGCGGGGGTCCGTGCTCGTTTGATCGCGGCTCGCCCGGCAGCAGATAGCACCGGGCCAGAACCCACAGCGCCAGCGCGGCGCTGATCGCGAACGTCATCACCATGAGAAGCGGCGGCGCGGCGTATGGATCGGCCCACAGCGCAGCCGTGGCCAGGCCCGACGCCGTCGCGATCCCGAGCGCGATTGCGCCGATCAGCACCCACCAGCCCGTCATGCCATGATCGTGATAACGCTTGACCGACACCGCGATGGACGGCCAGGCCAGCGCGAAACCGAGCAGGGCGGTGACCGGCCCCGTCTCCTCCGGCGCGGTTGCGAACGCCACGATGTCGATGACGGCGGCGAACACGTTCGCGATGAACACGGGCAGCAGGTACCAGAACCAGAACTGGCCCAGCGACACGCGACCGAATGGCGAGAACAGAAATCCCATGCGCCGCCCCATTCCGACGTCAGGCATGAGAAACGCATTCAGTGAATAAATCGGTAACCATGATCGGCAAAGGCACGCCGCCGCGCCCGGCCATTGCCGCCCGCCGCGCGCCTGCGCCATAGTCCCCCGCGATGAGCGACCTGTTCCAATCCGCCGGGCTCGAGCAGGGCGCGCCGCGCCCGCTGGCCGACCGGCTGCGCCCGAAAACCCTCGACGAGGTTGTGGGGCAGGACCATCTGCTCGGTCCTGAAGGCCCGCTGGGCCGGATGATCGCCCAGAAGCGGCTCAGCTCGATCATCCTGTGGGGGCCGCCCGGCGTGGGCAAGACGACCATCGCCCGGCTGCTGGCGGACGGAGCGGGGCTGGAGTTCGACCCCATCTCGGCGGTGTTCTCAGGTGTCGCGGACCTCAAGAAGGCCTTCGACCGGGCCCGCGCCCGCCGCGCGGCGGGGCGCGGCACGCTTTTGTTCGTGGACGAGATCCACCGCTTCAACCGCGCCCAGCAGGACGGCTTCCTGCCCGTGGCCGAGGAGGGGATCATCACCCTGGTCGGCGCGACCACCGAGAACCCCAGCTTCGAGCTGAACGCCGCGCTGCTCTCGCGCTGTCAGGTCATGGTGCTCAAGCGTCTCGACCATGCCGCGATGGAGCTGCTGCTGGCCCGCGCAGAGGCCGAGGAGGGCCGGGAGCTGCCGCTGACGCCCGAGGCGCGCGAAGGCCTGATCGCCATGGCGGACGGGGACGGGCGCTATATTCTGAACCTGGCCGAGGAGGCGCTGGCGCTCGACCCGCCCGCCCCGCTCACACCCGCCGATCTCGCCCGCATGCTCCAGAAGCGCGCGCCGGTCTACGACAAGGACCGCGAGGAGCACTACAACCTGATCAGCGCGCTGCATAAATCGGTGCGCGGGTCGGACCCGGATGCGGCGCTCTACTGGCTGGCGCGCATGCTGGCGGGCGGGGAAGACCCGCTCTATCTGGCCCGCCGGATCGTGCGCATGGCCAACGAGGACATCGGACTGGCCGACCCGACCGCCGTCCACGCCGCGCTGGCGGCCAAGGACGTGTACGATTTTCTCGGGTCGCCTGAGGGCGAGCTGGCGCTGGCCCAGGCGGTGGTCCATCTCGCCGCCGCGCCCAAGTCCAACGCCGTCTATGTCGCGTGGAAGGCGGCTATGCGCTCAGCCCGCGAGACCGGCTCGCTGATGCCCCCCAAGCACATCCTGAACGCCCCCACCAAGCTGATGAAATCCGAAGGCTACGGGAAGGGCTATGAATACGACCACGACGCGGAAGGCGGCGTGTCGGGCCAGGACTATTTCCCCGAAGAGATGAAAGACCGCCCCCGCTTCTACGACCCCAAGCCCGTGGGCCGCGAAGCCGCGATCAAGGAGCGTCTGGAGGCGTGGGGGAAAATCAGGACGACGCGGCGGGGCGGGTAATGATTGCTATGGCCTTTCTGGGCCGGCCCGCACTCACCCGCAAAGCTTAGAAAGTTTTGCGGGCGTCGCTTGCTGACCGAGAGCCCCCCCCTTAAGACTCGGGTAACGGATATGATCAGGAGGAGCGTCTTTGGCTGATCGCTGTGCCGTCCTCACCGGCGATATCGTCAAATCGACGGAGATGTCTTCATCCCAGGTGCAAGCCATCATGGCCTCCCTGGCTGAGCAGGCCGAGATCATCCGCCGTTGGGACGGGGTGAAAGTCCCGGAGCTGGAACGCTCCAGAGGGGATGGCTGGCAGTTCGTCCTGCCCGCGCCCCGATGGGCGCTGCGGGCCAGCTTGACGATGCGCGCAGCGGTCAAGCAGGTCGACCGCGCTGCGGACACTCGAATTTCCGTTGGCATTGGACAAGCATATCTTGCCTCGACGCTGTCCTCCTCAGAAGGCCCGGCCTTTGAGCGCTCGGGGCGTGAACTGGAACGGCTCAAAGCGCGGCGGCGTATGGGCTTTTATGCCGACATCCCTGAGCCGGAATTGCGGCTCTGTTCTGCGCTCTTCGGCGTTTGCGATGCTCTTTCGGCCAGTTGGACATCCAGGCAGGCTGAAATTTTCACTTTGTTGGCTGCCCCTGATCCGCCGACGGTTCCTCACGTGTCAGAAACGCTTGAGGTGACACCCCAAGCCATACAGGCGCATTTCGCCAAATCTGGAGGAGCCCCGCTTATCCATGCAGCGGAGGCGTTTGAATGGATTTTCTGACCACAATACGTTCGGGCAAGCGGAGAAAACAACCAATTTCGATTGTTTTTCTAATTTCAACCGAAATCGATTGATTTTATGGCCGAGACCTTCATCGCCCTGCTGTTCGCTCACGTGCTGGCGGACTTTGTTTTTCAGTTTTCATGGATCATCAGGCGCAAGCGAGATCCTGGGATGTTCGTCCTGCATGTTCTGATCGTGACAGTACTGGCGGCGCTGGCGTTGGGCGGAGGACCGTGGCAGGCGCTGTTGGTCATCGCCGTTACTCATGCCTTCTTTGACGCCCTGAAGCTATGGGCTCAGCCGGAATGGATGAAGCGCGATCAGGCCTTCGTGACAGATCAGGCCGCCCACCTGGCCGTGCTCGCCGCAGTCGCAGCCCTGTGGCCGGGGAGTTTCGCGGGCGGGGTGTGGGCCTCGCCTCCGGACTGGCTTGATCTGCGCATTCCGGTGACGGCGGAGGCCGGTCTGGCTATGGCCGTCTGCATCGCAGGCTTCGTCATGGCCACGCGCGCGGGTGGGTTCTTCATGGCGATGTTCATGGAGCGCTTTCCGCTGATCCCCGCGCCTGCGCCGGAGCAGAAGCGTGCAGCGGGCGCGCCCGAGGCGGTAGCCGCCGAGCGTCTGGATGCCGGGCTTCCGCAGGGCGGGACGTGGATCGGGCTGACCGAACGTGCGCTTGTGTTCGTGTTCATTCTGGTCGGCGAATTTGCCGCAATAGGTTTCCTGCTGGCCGCCAAGTCGGTTCTGAGGTTCCAGTATGCGAAAGAGCGCAGCCAGAGCGAATACGTGATCATCGGCACGCTTCTGAGCCTGTCTTGGGCGGTGGGGGCCGGACTGTCGGCGAAGGCACTGATGGCGGCGCTCTGATCCTCGCCGGAAAAAATCCCCCCATGAATGAATCCGCTTGCGGGCGCGGTCTTGAAACACCCCAATCACCGTGGGGGAATTGTTCAAGGCAGGGGCGTGTCATGAAACCGGAGCGCGTTCATCTACTCATCGGCCTGGTCTGGCTGCTGCTCGGCATGCTGCTGGGCGAGCACATGGGCCGGACGGGCGATCACGGGCAGATGCCCACCCATGCGCACATGATGCTGGCGGCCGGGGTGCTGCCCATCCTGTGGGCGCTGATCTATCGGCTGTTCTCCATCCCTCAGAAGCTGCTCGCCTGGGTGCAGACCGGGCTCCAGCATGTGGGCGCGCTGATCATGGTCGCCGGCCTGTTCCTGCTTTACGGCGGGCGCGGGGACGAGGCGGTTCTGGGGCCGGTGCTGGGGATCAGCGGGCTGATGCTGATCGTGTCCGTCCTATTGATGCTGTGGCAGGCCTTCCGCGCGAAAGGCTGAGCGCGGCGTCTTTGCCTTGCCCGGCGGGGCGAGGGGCCCTATCCCTCGCCCCATGAGCGGTGTTCAGAACATAGAAGTCACCAAGGACGAGGCGGACGTGCGTCTGGACCGGTGGTTCAGGCGGCGTTTTCCCCATGTCCCGCACGGCATGATCGAAAAGCTGCTGCGCAAGGGCCAGATCCGGGTCGATGGCGGCCGGGTGAAGGGCAATCAGCGGCTGGAGCCGGGCCAGACGGTCCGCGTGCCTCCGCTGCCCGATCCCGGCGCGCTCAAGGAGACCGCCTCGATCACCGCCGAGGACGCGGCCTATGCCCGTTCGCTGGTGCTGTATCAGGATGACGAGCTGATCGCGCTGAACAAGCCCCCCGGCCTCGCCGTGCAGGGCGGCTCGAAGATCACCAGCCATGTCGACCGCCTGCTGGACGCCTTCGGCAAGGGCGACCAGCGCCCGCGTCTGGTGCACCGGCTGGACAAGGACACGTCCGGCGTCCTGGTGGTGGCCAAGACCGTCCAGTCCGCCGCGCGCCTGTCGAAACTGTTCAAGGGCCGGGATCTGAAGAAGACCTACTGGGCCATCGCGCTGGGCGCGATCGTGCCCAAGGCGGGCGAGATCAAGGGCTATATGAAGAAGACCTCCGGCGAGCATGGCGACCGCGAGCTGATGGCCGCCGCCCGTCATGGCGAGGAGGGCGCGCAATACGCCCTGACCCGCTATGCGGTGGCCGACGAGGCGGGCCGGCGCGCCTGCTGGGTGGTGCTGCGCCCCGAGACGGGCCGCACCCACCAGCTTCGCGTGCACATGGCCGCCGCCGGTCACGCCATTCTGGGCGATGGCAAGTATGTGTGCGACATCCCCACGCCCGAGGGCCTGTCGCGCAAGCTGCACCTTCACGCCCGCAAGCTGGAAATCCCCCGGCCCGGCAAGAAGCCGCTGATCATCGAGGCGCCGCTGCCCCGGCACATGGACGCCAGCTTCAAGGCGCTGGGCTTCAACGAGAACGACAATCTGATGCTGGTCGAGGAGGCGCTGACGTGAGCAAGGCCCTCAAGCTCGCCGTGTTCGACGTCGACGGTACGCTGGTGGACTCCCGCAAGATCATCCACGACGCCATGGATCGCGCCTTCGCGCGCGCCGGGCTGGGCGGGATCGAGTACGACCGGGTGCGCACCATCGTGGGGCTGGAGCTGACCGAGGCGGTGCTGCGGCTCGCCCCCGTCGACTACCCCGCCGAGCGCGTCCCCGAGCTGGCGACCTTCTACAAGCAGGCCTTCGTCGAGATGCGCGCCGAGGACGGCTTCTCCGAGCCGCTTTACGAGGGCGCGCGCGAGACCGTCGAGCGGCTGGCGGACGCGGGCTGGCTGCTGGGCGTGGCCACCGGCAAGGCTCGGCGGGGGCTGGACATCGTGTTCGGCCATCATGGCCTGCATCGCCATTTCCAGACGCTGCAGACCGTCGATCACGGCGTGGGCAAGCCCCACCCGCGCATGGTGCTGGACGCCATGGCCGAGACCGGCGCGGCGCCTGAAGAGACCATCGTGATCGGGGACACCAGCTTCGACATGCAGATGGCCCGCGCCGCGAACGCCTCCGCGCTGGGGGTGAGCTGGGGCTTCCACACGGTCGACGAGATCCAGGCGGGCGGCGCCCAGAGCATCGTGCACGATTACCCCGCGCTCGACCTGGCGCTGGACGCCTTCGGCGACGCGCTGGAGGCGCGCGCGGCCTAGGCTTTGCTGCACTGCAGCGGATGCGGCCGATGGCGGGCGATGGTATGCTCCGCTTACTGAATCATCGCGGGGGGTCTTCATGAGCATGTCCAAGGCGAAGGCGGAAAACCGCCCCCTGCCCAAACGCTTCTACACCGAGGTCGCCGTCGCGCCGGTCAATGGCGGATGGGGCGTCTATCTCGACGGCCGCGCGCTGAAGACCCCGGCGAAAAACCCTCTCAGCGCGCCTGTCGAAAACCTCGCCCGGGCGATGGCCGATGAATGGGCGGCCCAGAAGGCGGTCGTCGACCCCTTCACCATGCCCCTGACCCGGCTGGCTCACGTGGCCATCGACCGCATGGGCGAGACCCGCGAGGCCGCCGCGACGGAAGTGGCCAAATACGCCACCACCGACCTTCTGTGCCACCGCGCCGAGGACGGGGCGCTGGCCGCCCGTCAGGCCGAGCTGTGGGACGGGTGGCTGGACTGGGCGGAGACCGCGCTGGACGCGCCTCTCAAGCGCGCCGGGACCATCCTGGCGCTGGAGCAGCCGCAGAGCTCGCTGGACGCGCTGGAGCGCCGGGCCGCGGCGCTGGACGACTGGCGGCTGACCGGGCTGGTCAGCGCGGTGTCCATTCTGGGTTCGGCGGTGCTGGGCTTCGCGCTGCTCGAAGGCGAGGGGACCGGCGAGGACCTGCTGGCCGCCTCCCGGCTGGAGGAAGACCACCAGATCGCGCGCTGGGGCGAGGACGCCGACGCCGCCCAGGCCGCCGCCAACCGCAGGCGCGACCTGCTCGCCATCGAAGCCATGTTCCGCATGCTCGACGCCGCCGAGAGGTGAGTCCGGCGCCGCCCATTTGCCCCCTCCGCGCCCCGGTGCTACCTCAGCGCAGACGATCAGCCGCGGGGGAGGCCGCCATCCATGAAGCCCGTTCTCGAGCAGCTTGAAGAAAAGCGCGCCGCGGCCCGTCTGGGCGGCGGCGAGACGCGCATCGCGTCCCAGCACGCCAAGGGCAAGCTGACCGCGCGCGAGCGTCTGGACGTGCTGCTCGATCCAGGCTCCTTCGAAGAAGTCGGCATGTTCGTCGAGCACCAGTGCGCCGATTTCGGCATGGCGGAGAACAAGATTCCCGGCGACGGCGTGATCACCGGCTCGGGCACCGTCAACGGCCGTCTGGTCTATGTCTTCGCCAAGGACTTCACCGTGTTCGGCGGCTCGCTCTCTCTGGCCCACGCGCGCAAGATCACCGCGCTGCAGGACGCCGCGCTGAAGAACGGCGCGCCGATCATCGGCCTGTTCGACGCGGGCGGCGCGCGCATTCAGGAGGGCGTGGACGCGCTGGGCGGCTATGCGGAGATATTCCAGCGCAACGTGCTGGCCTCGGGCGTGATTCCGCAGATTTCCGTCATCATGGGTCCGTGCGCGGGCGGGGACGTGTATTCGCCCGCCATGACCGACTTCATCTTCATGGTGAAGGACACCAGCTACATGTACGTGACCGGCCCGGACGTGGTCAAAACGGTCACCAACGAGCAGGTCAGCCACGAGGAGCTGGGCGGCGCCTCGATCCACGCCAAGAAGTCCGGCGTGGCGGACGGCGCGTTCGAGAACGACATCGAGGCGCTGGTCCAGATGCGCCGTCTGATCGACTTCCTGCCCCTGAGCAACCGCGCCGAGGCGCCGCTGCGCGAGAGCTTCGACACCCCCGACCGGTCCGAGCCCAGCCTGGACACCCTCGTCCCGCCCAACCCCAACAAGCCCTATGACATCCGCGAGTTGATCGAGAAGGTCGCCGACGAGGGCGACTTCTTCGAGATCGCCCCCGACTGCGCCAAGAACATCGTCATCGGACTGGGCCGTCTGGAGGGGCGCACGGTGGGCTTCGTGGCCAACCAGCCGCTGAGCCTGGCCGGGGTGCTGGACATCGACGCCTCCAAGAAGGCCGCCCGCTTCGTGCGCTTCTGCGACGCCTTCGAGATTCCCATCGTTACCTTCGTGGACGTGCCCGGCTTCCTGCCCGGCACCAAGCAGGAGTATGGCGGGCTGATCAAGCATGGCGCCAAGCTGCTCTTCGCCTATGCCGAGGCCACCGTGCCCAAGCTGACCGTGATCACCCGCAAGGCCTATGGCGGCGCCTACGACGTGATGGCGTCAAAGCATCTGCGCGGGGACGTGAACTACGCCTGGCCCACCGCCGAGATCGCCGTGATGGGCCCCAAGGGCGCCGCCGAGATCATCTTCAGGAAGGACCTGGGCGACGAGGCGAAGATGGCCGAGCACGTCAAGGAATACGAGACCCGCTTCGCCAACCCCTTCGTGGCGGCGTCCCGCGGCTATCTCGACGACGTCATCCAGCCCCGCAACACCCGCATCCGCCTCATCAAGGCCCTGCGCACCCTGCGCGACAAGAAGCTGACCAATCCCTGGAAGAAGCACGACAACATCCCGCTCTAGGGGCGGGAAGGGCGGGCGCCGGGGCGCCCGTCTACATGCGCTCGGGGATTTCCAGACCGATCAGGTCCAGCGCCAGTTCGAGCTGTTTGAGGGTGGCCGCGGCCAGCGCGAGGCGGGAGCGGCGGACCGCGTCGTCGGTCTCGGGCAGGATCGGGCAGGCCGCGTAGAAACTGGAGAAGGCCTGGGCCAGCGAGTAGGCGTGCTCGCACAGATGGTTCGGCGCGCGGTCCTCATAGGCCCGCTCCAGCGCGGCGTCGAAGCCGTCCAGCCGCCGCACCAGCGCGGCCTCCTCAGGCGCGGCGACAAGGATCTCGCCGGGCTGCAGCCCCTGTTCGCCCGCCTTGCGCATCAGCGATTTCACCCGGACGGCCTGATAGAGCAGGTAGGGGCCGGTCTTGCCCTCGAAGGACACGAAGCGGTCCATGTCGAAGACGTAATTGGTGGTGCGGTAGTTCTGCAGGTCGGCGAACTTGATGGCGGCGTTGCCGACCATGCGCGCGACGTCCTCGAACTCGGCTTCCGCCAGCGTCTCGCCCAGCCCCGCCTCGTGCAGCCGCGCGCGGGCGCGCTCGCGGGCCTCGCCGATCAGGTCGGCCAGTTTGAAGGTGCCGCCCGCGCGGGTCCGCAGGCGCTTGCCGTCAGGCCCGTTCACGGTGCCGAACTTGACGTGCTCCAGCCCGCCTTCGCTGGCCAGACCGGCCTTGAACGCGGCGCGGAAGACCTGCTCGAAATGGTCCGACTGGCCCAGATCGACCACGTACAGGATCAGCTCGGGGTCGTGCTCGCGGCGGCGGTCGAGGATGGTGGCCAGATCGGTGGTGGCGTAAAGGGCGGAGCCCTGCGAGCTGACCAGGATCAGCGGGGCGAGCTCTTTCTTGTCGTCCTCGCGCGCGACCCGGACGATCCACGCCCCGTCGCTCAGCTCGGCGACGCCGCGGGCCTTGAAGTCCTCGACCAGCTCGGGAATGAGCCCGTTGACGTCGCTCTCGCCCTTCCACAGGTCGAAATGCACCCCCAGCGCGTCGAAATCCGCGCGCAGGGCTTTGATCGACACCGCGATGAAATGCGCCAGCAGGGCGCGGTAGCCGGGGCGGCCCGCCTGCAGCTCGGCGGTGGCCCTGCGAGAGCGCTCCTGACGGGCGGGATCGGCCTTGCCCTTGGCGGAGGCCTGCGGATACAGGCGCGACAGGTCGTCGATGGTGACGGGCGGCGCGTCCGGGTAGGGGCCGGTGAAACCGGCGTCGAAATAGGGCAGGTCGGGCTGCTCGTCCTCCAGCTCGGTGATGAGCTGGCCCATCTGCAGGCCCCAGTCGCCCAGATGGATGTCGGAGATCACGTCGTCGCCGCGGAAGCGGAACAGGCGCTGCAGGCTGTCGCCCAGCACCGAGCTGCGCAGATGGCCCACATGCATGGGCTTGGCCACGTTCGGCCCGCCGAAATCGATCATCACCCGGCGCGGCGCGGCCACCTGGCCCGCTCCGGCGCGGTCGTCCGCGGCGATGGCGTTGGCGCGGTCGGCATAGAACGACGCGGGCGGGGTGAGGTTGAGGAAGCCGGGACCGGCGATCTCGATCTCGAGGCCGGGCAGCGCGTCCTTCAGGCGCGCGGCGATGTCCTCGGCGATGGCGCGCGGCGGCTTTTTCGCGGCCTTGGCCGCGGCCAGCGCGCCGTTGCACTGATACGGGGCGAGGTCGGGCCGGTCGCTCTCGTTCACGCGGCCCAGCTCTGCGGGCAGGCCGGCATCGGAAAAGGCGCGGCCGGCGGCCTCGGTCAGAAGCGCGGGGATCGTCTGGGTCATCGCAGGTCTTCCGGCCTATTCGGACTGGCCGGCTCCGACGCGGAAGCGCTGGCCCGAGCGGTTGTATTCAAGCTGGTCGTCGGTCAGCTCGAAGCCCACCAGGATCTCGAAGTTCCCGCCCGAAGTGGTCGGGGTCGCGCGCGGGATCATCAGGCCGTCGAAGGTTTGAACGACCTCCACCCGCGTCTCGCCCGGCCGGAAGGTGACCGGGATGGAGAAGGTCTCCTTGGAGATCACCGCGCTGTCGCGCCGGGTGACGGCGACGAAATACTGATAGGTCCGGCTCTCCGAGCTCGCGGCGGGGCCGCGGCCGAACGCCATGCGCATCTCCAGCACGGTGTTGATCGGGGTGGAGTCCTCGTCGGTGTACCGGCACAGGGCGCTCACGCCGAGGATTTCGCCGGTGAAGCCGATATTGGCGTAGCTCGCTTCGCGTCCCTCGAAATCGACCAGCCGGTGCGCCTCATAGAGCGACAGCGCGGTCGGGCAGGCGCCGGGATTGGGCCGGGGGCTGCCGAAATTGTCTCGGAAGCCCTGGCAGCCGGTCAGCGCGACGGCGGCGGCGAGGATGGCGGAGGCGAAGGCGATGCGGCGCATGGACAGTCCTTGGACGGAGACCGGCGGAATGCAGCCGGGCACCCTTGCGGGGCCGCCCGGCTCTGTTACATCGTGTCTAAGGCCTGCACGTCCGCAGGGCAACGCCGCAACGCGCCGGCGCTGAGGAAAGTCCATGACCGCTCAGAGCGCCCGCAAACCTGATCTGGCCGTGCTGATGGCCGCGCCGCGCGGCTTCTGCGCGGGCGTGGACCGGGCGATCCAGATCGTGGAGAAGGCCCTGTCGCGCTATGGCGCGCCGGTCTATGTGCGCCACGAGATCGTGCACAACAAGCACGTGGTCAATCGCCTGAAGGCCATGGGCGCGGTGTTCGTCAAGGAGCTCGACGAGTGCCCGGACGACCGCCCGGTGGTGTTCTCCGCCCACGGCGTGCCCAAGCGGGTGCCCGAGGCGGCGGCGAAGCGCGACATGCTCTATGTGGACGCCACCTGTCCGCTGGTCTCCAAAGTCCATGTCGAGGCCCAGCGCCATCACCGCAACGGCAATCAGATCGTGCTGATCGGCCATGCCGGGCATCCCGAGGTGATCGGCACGATGGGCCAGCTCCCCGAGGGCGCGATCACCCTGATCGAGACCGTGGCCGACGCGGAAGTATTCGAGCCCGAAGACCCCGCCAATCTGGCCTTCGTCACCCAGACCACCCTGTCGCTGGACGACACCGCCCAGATCGTCGCCGCCCTGCAGCGCCGCTTCCCCCAGATCGCCGCGCCTCACAAGGAAGACATCTGCTACGCCACCACCAACCGGCAGGAAGCGGTCAAGGCCATCGGGCCGAAGGCCGATCTGGTGCTGGTGGTGGGCGCGCCCAACTCGTCCAACTCGGTGCGGCTGGTCGAGGTCGCCCGGCGGGCGGGCGCGAAGGACGCCAGGCTGGTGCAGAACGCCGCCGAGCTGGACTTCGCCTGGCTGGACGGGGTTTCGGCGCTGGGCGTCAGCGCGGGCGCCAGCGCGCCCGAGGAACTGGTCGAGGAGCTGCTGACCCGGCTGACCGAGCGCTTCACCCTGAACATCGAGGAAGTCCGCGTCGCCAGCGAGGACGTGGTGTTCAAGCTGCCCCGCGAAGTGGCGTGAGCACCCTCATCACCATCCACACCGACGGGGCCTGCTCGGGCAATCCCGGCCCCGGCGGCTGGGGCGCGGTGCTCGAATGGAAGGGCCATGAGAAGGAGCTTTTCGGCGGCGACCCGGACACGACCAACAACCGCATGGAGCTGATGGCCGCGATCCAGGCGCTCGAGGCGCTCAAACGCCCTTCTAAAGTGCGGCTGGTCACCGACAGCATCTATGTGCGCGACGGCGTCAGCAAATGGATCCACGGCTGGAAGCGCAATGGCTGGAAGACCGCCGCGAAGAAGCCGGTCAAGAACGCCGATCTGTGGCAGCGCCTCGACGAGGCCGCCCGCCGCCACGACGTGAGCTGGGAATGGATCAAGGGCCATGCCGGCCATCCCGAGAACGAGCGCGCGGACGCGCTGGCCCGCGCCGGGATCGACCAGATCAGGAAGGCGGCTGGCTGAGGGAGCGGGCGCCTCGCTCCTGACGGTTTCTGTCGCGCGTTGATGGCACAAGGCGGCCCGACACCGGAGAGAGACTCATGACCGACCAGACCGCCAGAGCCCGCCTGTTCCGCGATCTTCATGTGAAGGGCGCCCCGCTGGTGCTGTTCAACGCGTGGGACGCGGGCAGCGCGAAAGCCGTCGCCGAGGCGGGCGCCAAGGCCATCGCCACGGGCAGCTGGTCGGTGGCCGCCGCCCATGGGCGGTCAGACGGCGAGGCCCTGCCGCTGGATCTCGTGCTGGCCAATCTGGCGCGCATCACCGCGGCCACCGATCTGCCCGTGACGGTCGATCTGGAGGCCGGATACGGCGCGGATGCCGCTGCGGTGGGCGAGACGGTCGCCCGGGCGCTGGCCGCGGGGGCGGTGGGGTTCAACATCGAGGACGGCGTGCCGCCCGAGGGGGGCCTGCGCGAGGCAGGCGGACAGGCCGAGCGGCTGAAGGCCGCGCGGGCGGCCTGCGAGCGGGCGGGCGTGCCCGCCTTCATCAACGCGCGCACGGACGTGTTCTTCCAGAAGCCCGCCGACCGCCATGACGCGGACATGGCTCAGGCCGCTCTGGAGCGGGCGCGGCTTTACGCCGAGGCGGGGGCGGACGGGCTGTTCGTGCCGGGCCTGATGGATGAAACCCTGATCGGGCGGATCGCGGAGCTGTCGCCCCTGCCGGTGAACGTGATGGCCACGCCCGCCAGCCCGCCGCTGTCGCGTCTGGCCGAGCTGGGCGTGGCGCGGGTCAGCCACGGTCCCTTCCCCTATATCGACGCGATGAAGGCCCTGACCGAAGCGGCCCGCCGGGCGATGGGCTAACCCAGAACCGAGCCGCCCTGCCGCTTGATGCGGATCATGGCGAAACCGCTGACGATCAGCCATGCCGCGTTGGCCACAGCGAGGATGGCGGGAATCCACACCAGCGCCGCATCGCCGGAAAAGCCCAGATGGGCGAGCCCGAAGCTGACACCCAGCGCCATGGCGAAGGTCAGCGGCGCGGCTCCCAGCACAATGAGGAACTCGACAAGCCCGAAACGGACGTCATAGCGTGGCGCGGTCGCTGTTTTCATGGCGGGGCCTCCTGCTCTCAGGTTGCAGCCTGCCCCGCATGCCCCTTCCGCGCAAGCTTCACGGAAATCCATGACGCCCCCCAGCTTCCTCACCCATCTCGACTGTTCCAAGACCGGCGCGCGCGTGGACGCAGGAAGGGCGCACAACCTGTCGCCCGAAGGCTGGCCGCTGCTGGCGCGCTATGATCTGGACGCCATGACCGCGCGGGTGGACCGCGACGCGGTGGCCGCGCGTGACCCGGTGGCCTTTCCCGGTTTCTGGAAATGGCGCGAGCTCCTGCCCGTGGCGCGGAACGAAGACGTGGTTTCCCTGGGCGAGGTGGACACGCCCCTGATCGAGACGCCCGTCACGGCGAGCAAAATCGGGCTGGACGGGCCGCTTCTGGTCAAGGACGAGGGGCGGCTGCCCACGGGCAGTTTCAAGGCGCGCGGGCTGGCGCTGGCGGTGTCTATGGCCAAGTCCTACGGCATCAGGCGCATGGCCATGCCCACCAACGGCAACGCGGGCGCGGCGCTGTCGGCCTATGGCGCCCGCGCGGGGATGGAGACCTGGAGCTTCTGCCCCGACGACACCCCGGAGATGAATGTGCGCGAGATCGCCGCGCAGGGCGGGCATGTCTTCCGGGTCAACGGCCTGATCCATCAGTGCGGCGCCATCGTGGGCGCGCTCAAAGAGGAGATGGGCTGGTTCGACACCTCCACCCTGAAGGAGCCCTACCGGATCGAGGGCAAGAAGACGATGGGGATCGAGCTGGCCTTCCAGTTGGGCTGGACCCTGCCGGACGCCATCTTCTACCCCACCGGCGGCGGGACAGGCCTGATCGGCATGTGGAAGGCCTTCGACGAGATGGAGAGGCTGGGCTGGATCGGGTCTGAGCGCCCGAAAATGTTCGCCGTGCAGGCGCAAGGCTGCGCGCCCATCGTCAAGGCCTTCGAGGCGGGCGAGGAGCATGCGCCCGAATGGCTGGACGCGAGCACCGCCGCGGCGGGCATCCGCGTGCCCAAGGCCATCGGCGACTTCCTGATCCTGAGGGCGGTGCGCGCCTCAGGCGGGACGGCCATCGCCGTGCCAGAAGCCGAGATCGAGCAGGCGCGGCTCATGTGCGGGCGCGAGGACGGGCTGCACCTGTGCCCCGAAGGCGCGGCCACGCTGGCCGCCGCCCGCATGGCGGTGTCGGGCGGACTGATCGAGCGCGACGCGCGGGTGGTGCTGTTCAACTGCGGCTCGGGCCTGAAATACCCGCTGCCCGACCGCGCGCGCACGTTGGACCGGACGGGGACGATCACGGCGCAGATGGTGAGCTGAAAAAAAAGAGCCGGACCCGCCTCGGCGGTGTCCGGCTCCAAGTCTTGCATACCTCATCGGGGAGGAGGATGGTATGCGCATCGGGGAAGATGGCGTGGCCATCAACACGAGCGAATATGTCTGCTGCAGGCGCTCATCACAACGGACGCTTCAGCATCTCAGCTATGCAGAAACGCCGAGGCCACACCAAATCATCGGGTGTCTGACGCAAAGCTGACACAATTGCGGCCCCGCGCCATCTCCCTGCCTTGATTGGCGATCAGGAGCCTCCGCTCTCTTCCCAGAGCTTGACCTGCTCGATGAGGAATTCGCGGAATGCTGCAATGCGGCGAGAGCCCTTGAGCTCCTGGGGATAGACGAAGAACACCTCGAAGGGCGGCCCGTCGATCTCGGGCAGGACGCGGACGAGTTTGGGGTTCTCCCGCGCCACGTAATCGGGCAGGCCGCATATGCCCAGCCCCGCCTCGGTGGACTTCATCATGCCGTTGATCGTGCTGACCTCGATCACCGATTCGCGCGGGGCCCGCTCGCCCCGGCCCAGCGTGAGCTGCCAGTTCAGATTCGGGATCGGCGCCAGCCGCTTGGGCCCGTAGGCGACGAACTCGTGGCCGTCGAGATCCTCCACCGATCCCGGCGCGCCCTTGCGCTCGAGATAGGCGTCCGAGGCGTACAGGTGCTGGCCCACCTCCATCAGCTTGCGCTGGACCACGTCGTTCTGGGTCGCGCTCCAGGGCCGGATGGCGATGTCGGCCTCGAGATTGGAGATGTCCAGCTCGTGGTCGACCAGCAGCATGCGCAGCTTGATCGAGGGATAGGCCGTGCGGAAGGCGGGCAGGCGGGGAACCAGCCAGATCGCCCCCATCGCCGTGGGCGCGGTCACCCGCAGCAGGCCCGTGGGCTTGTCGCGGCTGTCATGGACCTTCGCCTCGGCCCAGGCGATGCGCGTCGCGACCTCGCCCGCCGCCCCCGACAGCAGCCGCCCCGGCTCGGTCAGCAGCAGGCCGCGCGCGTGGCGGTGAAACAGCTTCACCCCCAGATCAGCCTCAAGCGCGGAGATCTGACGGCTGACCGCAGACTGGGACAGCCCCAGCGCCTCCGCCGCGCCCGTCAGAGACTTCGCCTCGGCGGCGGCGTGGAAGGTCTTGAGCTTGTCCCAGTCCATTTTTCAGTGCCCTCCCGCACTCCGTTTGGTCGGTTCCGCGCACGGGCGCGGGCGGCCGGTCGGCCTGGCGGGCCTTCGGCCCGTTTCTCTCTGTCCTCCCGCGCTCCGCTTGGTCGGTGTCCTCGTTTCGCTGCGGGCGCGCGTTCGCGCTGGTGACGCTTCGCGTCTGGGGCTCAATACATCTTCGGGGTCATCCCGGAAGCGCGAAGCGCTGTCCGGGACCTCATTCACACCCGTATCGTCATCCCGTCCGCCAGCGAGTTGCGGAAGGCGCGCCAGGCAGGGAACAGGCCCAGCACCGCGGCGGCCAGCGTCACAGCGCCGATCAGCGCCAGATCATACAGGCCCGGCGTCATGCCGATCAGGAAGATGCCGAAACGCTGCTCCAGGATCGGCGCGCCCGCCAGCAGCGCCCCATAGGTCAGCGCCGTGCCCAGCACCGCCCCGAAGAAGGCCAGCAGCGCCGCCTCGCTGACCAGCAGGGCGAAGATGTGGTGAGGCCGCGCGCCCAGCGCGCGCAGGATCGCCATCTCCCGCCGCCGCTCGTTCAGGCTGGTCAGGATCGCGGTCAGGATGCAGATCAGCCCCGTCAGCACCACGAAGGCCGCCACCGCCGCCAGCGTGCGTTCCGCCGCCCCGACCACCTGCCACAACTGGGCCAGCGCCACGCCGGGGATGATCCCCTGCAGCGCCTCTTCCGGATAGGTGTTCACCTGCCGCTGCAGCCGCAGCGCGGCAGTGGGCGAAGTCAGGCCCACCAGAAACGCCGTGATCTGGTCGGGCTGCAGGTCCATCTGCCTCAGCTCGGTCGCGGACAGATTCGTGCCCGCGCCCGTGGGGCCTTCGAGGTGGATCGCCTCGATGGCTTCGAGGCTGACGAAGACCGACCGGTCCACCGGCGTGCCGGTGGGCGCCAGGATGCCGACGATCTCGAACGGATTGTTGTCGTGCTCGACGAAGCTCACCCGCCCCGTGCCGTGGGCGACGATGATCTCCTCGCCCAGCTCATAGCCCAGATCGCGCGCGACCGCCGCGCCCAGCACGGTGTCGAACAGATCGCCCAGCGCCCCGCCTTCGGTGAAGGCCAGATTGCGCCGGTCGCCGTGCCGGTAATGCTCGAAAAAGCGGTTGTCGGTGCCCACCACCCGGTATCCGGCATGGGAATCGCCCAGCGAGATCGGCACGGTCCACGCCACGTTCGGCGCGCCGGCGACGGCCTCATAGGTCTCCCAGGTGATGTTGTTGGTCGCGTCGCCGATATGGAAGATCGAGTAGAGCAGCAGGTTCACCGGGCTCGACCGGGCGCCCACGATCAGGTCGGTGCCGGTGATGGTGTTCTCGAAACTCGCCCGCGCCCCGTGGCGCACCTTCTCCACGCCCAGGAACAGCGTCATAGTGATGGCCACGGTCAGCACCGTCAGGATCGCGGTCGCGCGCCGGTTGGCGATGGAGCGCAGGGCGAGGGCGAGGATGGGGAAGCGGGTCATGCGGCTTCTCCGGTCTTGGCGGCGGCGTTGATCGAACTGAGGTCCACGGCCCGGTCGAACCGGCTGGCGAGCGCGCCGTCATGGCTGACGAACAGCAGCGCCGCCCCGCTCGCCTCGCATTCCTCCAGCAGCAGGGACAGGAAGGCGTCGCGCACGTCCGCGTCCAGCGCGCTGGTCGGCTCGTCGGCCAGCACCAGACCCGGCCGCCCGATCAGGGCGCGCGCGGCGGCCACCCGCTGCTGCTGGCCCACCGAAAGCTCGGTGGGCTTGGCGTTCCAGTAGGTCTCGGGATCGAGCTGCAGCCGCTCCAGCAGACGCCGCGCTTCCTTCGGCGCGTCGCCCGCCGCCTTGCGCCGTTCGGACGAGAACCGGCAGGGCAGCAGCACGTTGTCGCCCGCGGGCATGTAGGGCAGCAGGTTGAACATCTGGAAGATCACGCCCATCCGCGCGGCCCGGTGCGCGTCGCGTTTGGCGCTCGGCATCGAACTCATGGGCTTGCCCAGCACGCTCACGCTGCCCTCGCGCGGGGTCAGGATGCCCGCGATCAGGGCCAGCAGGGTGGACTTGCCCGACCCGCTGGCGCCCTTGAGGAAGACCCGCTCGCCCGCCTCCAGCCGGAAACCGTCGATGGCGATGACGTCAGGCCCGCCGCGCCGATAGGCGAAGCGGACCTGATCGATGGCGATGGCCGGAGCGGCGGCGCCCGGGGCGTTATCCTGTTTCATCCGTCCTTGATAACCAGAGCCGGGAGCCCTCGCAAACAGGCACGGGACGCGATGACACAGGTGTTACGCCGCGTCTTCCGCGGCCTGACCGCCTTCGTCCTGGGCGGCGAGGAAGCGTTCGGCCTCCAGCGCGGCCATGCAGCCCATGCCCGCGGCGGTCACGGCCTGGCGGAACTTGTCGTCGGTCACGTCGCCCGCGGCGAACACGCCGGGGATGGAGGTCGCCGTCGACCCCGGCGTGGTGACCAGATAGCCGCCCTCCTTGGTTTCAAGCTGGCCGGTGAACAGCTCGGTGGCCGGGGCGTGGCCGATGGCGATGAACACGCCGTCCGTGCCGTGCTCGGTGACCGCGCCGGTCTTGAGGTTCTTCAGCTTAATGCCGGTCACGCCCGGCCCGCCTTCGCCGCCGGTGATCTCCTCGACCGCCGAATCCCAGATCACCTCGACCTTGGGATTTCTGAACAGGCGCTCCTGCATCATCTTCTCTGCGCGCAGCTCGTCGCGGCGATGGACCAGCGTCACCTTGGAGGCGAAATTGGTCAGGAACAGCGCCTCCTCCACGGCGGTGTTGCCCCCGCCGATCACGAACACTTCCTTGCCGCGATAGAAGAAGCCGTCGCAGGTCGCGCAGGCGGACACGCCGAAGCCCTGCATCTTCTGCTCGCTCTCCAGTCCCAGCCATTTCGCGCTGGCGCCGGTGGCGATGATCACGCTGTCGGCGGTGTACACGTCCCCGCTGTCGCCCTTCAGGGTGAAGGGGCGTCTGGACAGGTCCGCCTCCACGATCACGTCGGACACCATCTCGGTGCCCACATGCTCGGCCTGGGCGCGCATCTGCTCCATCAGCCAGGGGCCCTGGATGACGTCGGCGAAGCCGGGATAATTCTCCACGTCGGTGGTGATGGTCAGCTGCCCGCCGGGCTGCAGCCCCGCGATCAGCATCGGTTTCAGCATCGCGCGGGCGGCGTAGATGGCGGCGGTGTAGCCGGCCGCGCCCGATCCGATGATGGCGACTTTGGAGTGGCGGGTCTGGCTCATGTCAGAAATGTCCTGCGAGGTTCTAGTGTCCGTTGGTGTCAGTCTGGGCGGATTCGCCCGGGCCGGAATCGGCGCTCAGCCTTTCGAGCAGGGCCGGGCTCCAGTCCCGGTCCGGGTCGATCCGGTCGAGCTCGTCCGGTTCAATCGCGCCCGAGCGGATCAGGCTGGCGGCGTACAGATGGGAGGCCCGGCGCGCGGACGCGCAGGCGATCACCACCGGCCCGTCCTCGGCGGCCAGGATCACGGCCAGCGCGTCGGCCGCCGCGCCACCGGTCTCCGGCCCCACGGGCACGGCCGAATAGGCCATGCCGCGGGCGGCGGCCTCCGCTTCGATGTCATAGCCCAGCGCCGCGGTCTCCTCAGGCGTGAGCAGGTTGACCAGCCGCACCGCGCCGTCGTCCGACCAGCGCGCGATGTCGTCCTGTGCGGGCTGGGGCGCCAGCGTGACGTCCGGGCCGGGCAGGGGGTCGGCGGAGGCCATGCCGGCGAAGGCCAGCAGGGCGGCGAGCAGCGAGAGGGTCAGTCGGGCCATGGGTCAGGCCTCCTCGAGGAATCCAGGTTGCCTAAGGTCTTCACCCCGGCCCAGCATTTCAAGGACCTTGCGCGCCGCCCGCGCGGTTTCGTCCAGCGGCGCGTAGGTCCAGCGGTCCAGCCGTCCCAGGAAGGGCCGCACCGCGCCATGGCCTTCAAGCTGGGCGTACAGCCGCGCGAACTTGCCCGCGTCGCCCTCCAGCGGCAGGCGATAGACCGGCGTGCCGGTGGCCGCCGCCTCGGTCAGCATGTTGGTGGAGTCCTCGGTGACGAAGATCCAGTCCGCCCCGCCCAGAAAGGCGAAATAGGGGTTCGGTCCGGTCCCGTCATGCAGCCATACGCCATCATCGTCCGCGAAGCGCTCGGCCAGCCGGGCGGTGAAATCCTCCGGCGTGCGGCGCGAGGTGGTGATCATCAGGCCCAGCCCCTTCGCGCGCAGGAATTCCAGCCGGTGCATCAGATAGGCCCCGACCTCGGGCGTGAAGCGGTGATGTTTCGAATCCCCGCCGATCAGCACCGCCGCGCGGGGGGCGGGCAGGGCGGCGATCCGGCCTGAGAAGCTGCGCTCGGCCTCGGCCAGCCGCCCCGGCGTCACCCGGTTGGGCGAGCCCAGTATCGGGAAGACGTTTTCCCCCGTCAGCCGGTCGTGCAGGGGCGGGATGATCAGGTCGAAGCGGTGATGCGCGGCGCGCGGGTCCTGGACATAGACGAACAGGGCGTCGGGGAAGGCGCGCCTGTGGCTGGCGCTGGCGCGCACCGCCGCCCGGCCGCAGCCGATCCAGACCTCCGGCGCGATGGGGCCGGGGTCGGGGATCTCGCCAGTGCGCGGCACCTGCACCGGCATGACGCGCACCGGCGTCAGCCCGCCCAGCGCCTCGGCCAGCCCCAGCGCCTGGTTCTCGATGCCCCGGCGACCGTCGGAGACGGCGAAACAGGTGATTTCGTCGCGCATGAAAATCCTTGGCCATGGCGGGGATGGACGGCCATTCTCGCCCGGCGCGCCGGGCCTGTCAGCCCCGCGCCTGTCCTTGACGCAGCTTTCGGAAGAACCCGCCATGAGCCATATCGACCCCGCCCGCGACGCCTTCGACCGGTTCAAGGATCTCGACCGCGACCATCCGCTGGAAATGCTCAACCTGATCCGGCTCCGCGAACGGGCGGCCTATCCCGACGGGCGCGAAATGAGCGGGCTGGACGCCTACAAGGCCTATGGCGCGGCCTCAGGGCCCGTCTTCCAGCGCGTGGGCGGCGAGATCATCTGGCGCGGACGGCCCGAGCTGACCCTCATCGGCCCGGCCTCGGAGAGCTGGCACATCGCCTTCATCGCCCGCTACCCCTCCGCCCGCGCCTTTCTGGAGATGATCTCCGACCCCGTCTACGCCGAGCAGGCCGTTCCCCATCGACAGGCCGCGGTCGAAGACAGCCGCCTCATCCGTCACGCCCCGCTGGACGGCGGCGGTCGCTTCGTCTGATTTTTCAGATTTTTCAACAGACTGACCGCGCCGTTCTCTCCAGCGGCGGGGCGTCGCCTGCTTTCTTGTTGACTCGAGAAACAGGTGTGCGACACTTGTAACAGCAATCGGAGAGCGCATCATGACCGAGCCGTCGCCTGAACCGAACGCCAGCGAGCTGGATGTCCTCAAGGCCCTGTGGAAGGTCAAAGAGGCCAGCGCCCGCGAGATTCACGAGGCCGCGGGCGAGCGGCGGGGCTGGTCCTACTCCACCACCCGCACCGTGCTGGCGCGCATGGTGGACAAGGGCCTGGCCGTCCGGCGCGACAGCCACGGCCTGACCCTGTTCGCCGCCGCCGCGCCCAAGGTGGACATGATCGGGCGGCTGGTGCGCGGCTTCGCCCGCCGGGTGCTGGAGATCGACGGCGAGCTGCCCGCCTCGGCCTTCTCGGGCAGCCGCCTTCTGGACGCGGACGATCTCGCCGCGCTCCAGCTCATGCTGGACGAGGACGCCCCGGCGGATGAAAACGGGGAGGGGCGGTCATGAACGCGCCCGTCCTGATCGCGGCCTTCGCCGCCACCATCCCCGCCGCCGCGCTGGGCTGGCTCGCCGCCGCCTCTCTGGCGCGTCTCTTCCCCGCCCGCCGCCTGCACGACCGGTTCTGGCGTCTCGCGCGCTGGATGGCGCTGGTCCCGCCCGCCGCCGTTCTGCTGGCCCCGCTGGCCGCACGGATCCCCATGCCCGGCCCCGCGGCCTCCAGCACTGCCGACGCCGCGCCCGCCGCCCCCGTCCTGCCCATCCTGTTCGAGATCGAGCTTCAGCCCGTGATGAGCGCGGCGGGGTCGGCCGCGCCGGACCTGCCCTGGGTCTGGATCATCGCCGGGGTCTGGCTGGCCGGGCTCGCCCTGTGCGCGGCCCGGATGGCCGGGCGGCGCCTGACCATGGTCCGCCTGCTGCGCGCGGGGGCCGAGCCGTCGCCCGAGCTGCGCGCCCGCTTCGAGATCATCGCCGCGGAGGCGGGCGTGCCAGCAGGCCGCGTCCGGCTTCGGGTGATCGACGCGGAGGTCTCGCCCTTCGTGACCGGCCTGCGTCCGGTGATCGCGCTGCCCGCCTCGATGGCCAAGCCGGATTTCGCCGAACGGGCGGGCTTCGCGCTCGCCCACGAGCTGGCTCACGTCCGCCGCGGCGACGAGCGCGACCGGATCGCGGGCGAGCTTCTCGGAGCCGTCCTGTGGTTCAACCCCGTGCTCGCCCTGATCGAAAGCCGTCTCGCCCTGGCGCGCGAATTCGCCTGCGACGCCGAAGCCCTCGACCGCCTGCCTGCGGGTGCGCGCAGGCCCTATGGCCGCGCCCTGATCGCCTCGGGCGCCCGGCCCATGCCCGCCCTGGCGGGCGCCGCCTTCCTGCCCAGCCACAGAAGGATTTTCGAAATGCGCATCCAGTCCATCCTCCGCCCCGGCCCGGTCCGCACCCGCACGGCCCTCGCCGCGGGCGCGGCCGCCTTCGCCGTCCTCGCCGCCCCGCTGGCCATGGCGCAGGTCTCGCTCGCCGCCGCCCTGACCGCCGTGGCGGCGCAGGAAGAGGGAAGCGAGCGGACGTTCTCCGCCGAGGCGGGCGAGCGCTTTCAGCGCGCGCTGGCGCTCAACGATGCTGAAGACCACGACGCGGCGCTGGCCGAGCTGGACGGGCTGCTGGAAACGGAGCTGACGCCTTACGAGGAAAGCATGGTCCACCGGGTCCGCGGCGCGACTTATTTCGAGCTGGACGATCTCGATGCCGCCAACGCAGCCTTCCGTGCGGCCCTCGACTCTGGGGGCATTGAGGAGAACGAGGCCGAGAACATCCGGTTCAATATCGGTCAGCTCATGATCGCGACCGGCGACACCGCCGGAGGGCTCGCTGAACTGGAAACGCTCATCGAGGGGCCTGAGGCCGCCCCGGCTCACCTCGCCCGCCTGATGGCGCAGGCCTACGCCGCCGAGGAGCGCTGGGCCGACGCCCGACCGTATCAGGAGCGCTACCTGTCCCAGTCCGCAAACCCCGGCGCCGCCGACTACCGGCTTCTTGAAGCCATCTACGCCAATCTCGGCATGGAGGCCGAGCGCGCCGAGGCCGAAGCCCGGCGGCGGGCGCTGGAGGCCGATCCGGACTGATCCGGCGGCCGCGAACGAAAAAGGGGCGCTCCGCGAGGAGCGCCCCTTTCCGCGTCAGGCCGCCTTACGGGCGCGGCGCAGGGCCTTGGCGGCGGCGACCATGTTGGCGATGGCCGCTTCCACCTCCGGCCAGCCGCGGGTCTTCAGCCCGCAGTCGGGATTGACCCACAGCCGGGCGGGGTCGAGCCGTTCGGCCGCCTTGGCCAGCAGCTCGGCCATCTCCTCGGCGGAGGGCACGCGCGGGGAGTGGATGTCCCACACGCCCGGCCCGATCTCGTTGGGGAAGTCGAAGTCCACGAAGGCGTCCAGCAGCTCCATGCGCGAGCGGGAGGCCTCCACCGAGATCACGTCCGCATCCAGCGCCGCGATGGCCTCGATGATCTCGTTGAACTCCGAATAGCACATGTGGGTGTGGATCTGGGTCTCGTCCGCGACCACCGCGGCGGACAGTCGGAAGCACGCCACCGCCTGGTCCAGATACGCCTTGTGACCGTCCCGGCGCAGGGGCAGGCCCTCGCGGAGGGCGGGCTCGTCGATCTGGATGGCGGCGATCCCGGCGGCCTCCAGATCGGCCACCTCGTCGCGGATGGCCAGCGCTATCTGGCGGCAGGTCTCCTCGCGCGGCTGGTCGTCGCGCACGAAGGACCATTGCAGGATCGTCACCGGCCCGGTCAGCATCCCCTTCACGGGCCTGTCCGAGCAGCCTTGCGCGAAGCGCGCCCACGCCACCGTCATGGGTTCGGGCCGGGAGATGTCGCCATAGATCAGCGGCGGCTTCACGCAGCGCGAGCCATATGACTGCACCCACCCATGCCGGGTGAAGGCGAAACCTTCGAGAAGCTGGCCGAAATGCTCGACCATGTCGGTGCGCTCGTATTCGCCGTGCACCAGCATGTCCAGGCCGAGGCGTTCCTGCAGCGCGATGGTGCGCCGGGTCTCGTCCTTAAGGAAGGCGTCATAGGCCGCGTCGTCCATCTCCCCGCGCCGGTTGGCCGCGCGGGCCTGCCTGACCTCGGCGGTCTGGGGGAAGGAGCCGATGGTGGTGGTGGGGAAGGCGGGCAGGCCCAGCCGCCGCGCCTGCGCCGGACGGCGCTCGGGATAGGCCGAGCGGCGGCGGTGATGGCCCGGCCCGGTTTCGGCGAGCCGCC
>VJOU01000131.1 GCA_007050995.1 Glycocaulis profundi
AAGAAGTTCTGCTTAGAACCCACATCATTCACAGTCAAAGCTGAGGGTGTGAGCAAGAACTCTGCACCAGACTTCCAAAAGACCAAACTCATGACCCGTTTGACCTACACTCTCGATGAAATTGAGGGCCCTTTGGAAGTTTCATCTGATGGCACCATCAAGTTCGAAGAAAAAGATGGTATCGATTACGCTGCAGTGACAGTTCAACTTCCAGGAGGCGAACGTGTGCCATTCTTGTTTACCATCAAACAACTTGTAGCATCGGGTAAACCCGAGAGCTTTGGTGGGGAATTTCTAGTGCCATCTTACAGAGGTTCTTCTTTCCTTGACCCAAAGGGTAGAGGTGGTTCCACCGGTTATGACAACGCCGTTGCTCTACCAGCAGGAGGCAGAGGAGATGAAGAGGARCTTTCRAAAGAGAATGTAAAAAATGTTGCAGCATCAACCGGGAAAATCACCTTGAGTGTCACCTCAAGCAAGCCCGAGACCGGTGAACTGATTGGTGTGTTTGAGAGCATTCAGCCTTCTGATACTGATTTGGGGGCCAAGGTTCCCAAAGATGTGAAAATTCAAGGTGTCTGGTATGCTCAGTTGGAGTAATAAGAGTGTATGTTATAGTTCGATGTATGTGTTTTCTTGATTTATGATTTGTGCTCAG
>VJOU01000132.1 GCA_007050995.1 Glycocaulis profundi
CTTCACTCCAACACTTTCAAACCAAACTTCCTTATGGAAACAAGCCACCTTCACAGGTGTCAAACATCTCAACCTGACCACCAGGACCTTCACCATCAAAGCTGCAGCAGCTGCTGAAGGCACCCCAGCCGCACCAGCTCCAGCTCCAGCTAAACTTCACTCCAACACTTTCAAACCAAACTTCCTTATGGAAACAAGCCACCTTCACAGGTGTCAAACATCTCAACCTGACCACCAGGACCTTCACCATCAAAGCTGCAGCAGCTGCTGAAGGCACCCCAGCCGCACCAGCTCCAGCTCCAGCTAAAGAAGCACCAGCTGGTTTCACCCCACCAGAACTAGACCCAAACACCCCTTCACCCATCTTTKCAGGAAGCACRGGTGGGCTTCTTCGTAAMGCACAAGTTGAAGAATTCTATGTCATCAMATGGSAATCTCCMAAAGAACAAATCTTYSMGATGCCAACTGGTGGTGCTGCCATCAYGAGGGAAGGACCAAACTTGTTGAAGTTAGCCAGGAAARAGCAATGTTTGGCTTTAGGGACAAGATTGAGGTCTAAGTACAAGATCAAGTATCAGTTTTATAGGGTGTTTCCTAATGGTGAAGTTCAGTATTTGCATCCTAAAGATGGTGTTTACCCCGAAAAAGTCAACGCTGG
>VJOU01000133.1 GCA_007050995.1 Glycocaulis profundi
CGTTTTCATAACATCTATGGACCGTTTGGCACATGGAAAGGTGGAAGGGAGAAAGCACCTGCTGCTTTCTGCAGAAAAGCCCTTACAGCCACCGATAAGTTTGAAATGTGGGGAGATGGGCTACAAACTCGATCATTCACCTTCATTGATGAATGTGTCGAGGGTGTCTTAAGATTGACAAAATCCGATTTCCGTGAACCGGTGAATATTGGAAGTGATGAGATGGTAAGTATGAATGAAATGGCTGAAATTGTTCTTAGCTTTGAGAACAAGAAGCTCCCGATTCACCACATTCCAGGCCCCGAAGGTGTACGTGGTAGAAATTCAGACAACACTTTGATCAAAGAGAAGCTAGGATGGGCCCCTACCATGAGATTAAAGGATGGATTAAGAATCACATATTTCTGGATCAAGGAGCAAATTGAGAAAGAAAGGGGTTCAGGTTTTGATCTTTCAGTTTACGGATCGTCTAAAGTTGTTGGGACCCAAGCACCAGTTCAACTAGGATCTCTCAGGGCGGCTGATGGCAAAGAGTAATGTTTCACTTCAGTTGTCCGATGTCTTAAGTTCAAGATTCTTACGTGTTTTGTTGATGCATCCATATTTATKCYGTTGTGTAATATTTTKAGTCATTTCAGAGCTCTGCTACATTTGCC
>VJOU01000024.1 GCA_007050995.1 Glycocaulis profundi
CAGACCTCCGCCGTCGTCTCCCCCGCCTCCTGCTCGCGCAGGATCGCGATGATCTGCTCCTCGGAAAACCGTGACCGTCTCATTGCTCGTCCTTCTCGGTTGGAAGGACTCTACATTCCGGTGGAGGAATTTCAGGGGGTCACGTCACAGGCCATGAACGAGCAGAAGGCGGTGCATTCGCGCCTGTTGGCCGGGATCGGGAGCATCTCCCTGCTGGTGGGCGGCATCGGCGTCATGAACGTGATGCTGATGTCGGTGATGGAGCGTCGGCGGGAGATCGGGGTGCGGATGGCGGTGGGCGCGCGACGGCGCGACATCAGGCTGATGTTTCTGCTTGAAAGCGCCATGCTCGCGGTATGCGGCGGCGCCCTCGGCGCCGCGGTCGGCGTGGCCGTGACCGCCGTGATCGCATCGGTATCAGGCTGGGACTTCGCTGTGGCCTGGTGGACGCTGCCTTTAGGGCCGGGGGTCGCGGGCCTGGTGGGAGTGGCGTTCGGCCTGTATCCGGCGATGGCCGCGTCGCGCCTCGATCCCATCGAGGCCCTGCGTGCGGAATAGCGTCCTGCATCACGCGGTCATCGCCGCCGCTATCCCGGCTCTGTGCGGCGGGCCAGGCGCGGTCATCGCCCAGCCGGATTTCTCAGCCAGCCCGATCGCGGATGTCCCGTCGCCGGAAGGGGTCTCGATCCCTCAGGGCGAGCCGCTGCCTCTGAGTCTCGACGAGACGGTCGCGCTGATGCTTCGCCACAACCGGACAATCCGCTCCGCCTATCTCCAGCGCGTGGTCGAGCGCTTCGACCTGCGCGCCGCGGAGCGGACCTTCATTCCCCAGGCCGGGATCGGGGCGGAAATCGTCACGCGCCGCGTGGCCGAGGGCGAGGCGGTGACGGATGCGATCGTCTCCACGGGGGTGTCGTGGCGAACGCCCGTGGGAACCACCGTAAGCTTTGCTTGGGACCAGCGCAGATCGCTCGACGGAGGGCCGGACGCGGATTGGGGCGCGGCCACGCTGAGCGTGAGCCAGCCTCTGCGGCGCGGCGCGGGCACGGACGTGAACATGGCCTCGCTGCGCATCGCGCGCCTGCAGGAGCGGATCAATCAGCTGCAGCTCCAAGCGACGGTCTCGAATGAAATCGCCGGAGTCATTCTGGCCTATCGCTCCCTGGTCCAGGCGCAGGAGCAGGCAAGGCTGGCCGAGCTCTCGCTCGAACGCAGCGAAGCGATCCTGGCGACCAACGAAGCGCTCATCGAGGCCGGCCGCATGGCCGCCGCCGATATCGTGCAGACCGAATCCGCCGTGGCCGGGCAGGAGCTCGCCGTGCTTCAGGCCCGCCAGCAGCAGACATCCGCCCAGCTCGCCCTGCTTCAGCGCCTCGCCATCGACCCGAGCGTAAACGTGATCGCGATCGACACCGTCGAGGCCGAGCGGGTGCCCATCGATTTCGAGCGCGCCCTGGACTACGCCCTGTCCGCCCGGGTGGACGTGCTGGCCCAGCGTCAGGCGCTGGAGCAGATGCGCCATTCGCTCACCGTGGCGCGCAACGATCGGCTTCTCGACGTGTCGCTGACCGGGTCCGTCACGCGCTTTGGAGGCGGAGACCGTTTTCCAGCGCCATTTGCAGGCCGCACTGATTACGCGGCCGGACTGCGGGTCGAAATCCCCATCGGCGATATCAACCGCCAACAGAACGAGTTGCGGGCGGAGACGAACCTGCGCACGGCCGAACTGCGCCAGGAAGATCTGGTGCAGGGGGTTCATACCCAAGTGCGCGATGCGATCCAAAATGTCGAGGCGAGCTGGCGGCAGGTCGAGGCGGCCCAGCGCCGCCGGGCGCTGGCCGAGCGCGCTTTGGAAATACAGCTCGAAAGGCTGCGGTTCGGACGGGCCTCGAATTTCGAGACGCTGTCGCTTCAGGCGGACCTTCGGGCGGCGGACACTCAGGAGCTGACCGCCAAGATCGACTATCTGAACGCATTGACGACTCTGGACCAACAGATCGGGAGCACGCTCGAGACATGGCGCGTCTCGCTGAACGATTGAGAGGCCGGCCTGGCCCCCGCGCGATGGCCGCTGGAGCGGCTGGCGCCATGCTGGCGGTGGCAGCGCTGGTCTGGATCGCGTCCTTCGGAGGCATGGCAGGCGGTGATGACCGGGGGTCCAATCCGCGCAGCGTGGAGGTCCGGTCCGAGCCCTTCACGTTGTCCGCGCACTTCACCGGACAGATCGTTCCCGGCGATCAGGTCGATGTCGCGGCGCCCTTCGACGGGGCGGTGAGGGAGGTGCATTTCTCCTTCGGCGATCAGGTGGCCCAGGATGATCTGCTGATCACCTTCGATCCGGCCGATGTCGCCCGGGTCCGCGCCGAGGCGGAAGCCGCATGGCTGCGGGCCGAAGACGCTATGGCGCGCATAGAAGACTGGAACGACGGCACGGAGATGCGGCGCGCCCGGCGCGCGCTGGAAAGCGCTGAAACCGATCTGCGCGATGTGGAACGGCGCCTGGAGGAAACCGCCGCCCTGTTCGAACGCGGTCTGGTCTCCCGCAACGAACACGATGGACTGGTGCAGCAGGAGCGGTCGCGCCGCCGGGCTTTCGTACAAGCGCTGGAGGAGCTCGCTGAGACGCAGCGTCGCGGGGAGGGGACCGAACGGCGCATCGCCTATCTGGAGCGGGAACTGGCGCGAACGCAGATGCAGAGCGTCGAAGCCGGCGCGGTGATGGAGATCCGTGCGCCATCCGATGGCGTGATCGTGCGTCCCAGCAGCGGGCGCGAGTCCGATGAAACGGGGGATGTGAGCCTTCGGGTATCCCGCGGTCAGGTGCTGGGAGCCATCGCCAGCCCGGACGGGCTGGGTGTGAGGTTCCATCTCGATGAAGGCGATCTGGGCATCGTCAGCCCGGGCCAGCCGGTGACCGTCACCGGGCCTGGCTTCGACGGCACAGAGCTCAGCGGTCGCATTTCAGGTGTGTCGGGGCAGGCCGACAGAAGCGGGCGGGACGCCATGGCGAGCTTTGCCGCGAACATCCGCCTCGATCCGCTCGGGCCGGACACCGCCGAGCGCGTGCGGATCGGCATGACCGCGAACATAGAGGTCGTCACATATCACAGCGACGCCGCTCTGGTGATCCCGCCGGAAGCTGTCCAGGGCGGCAGCGGCGCCGCCTGGGTCATGGTCAGGGACGGTTCGGGCGGCTCTGCCGAGCGCCGGGACATTGAGATCGGGCAGGCCGGCCCTGTCGGAGTTGAAGTGGTGGGGGGGCTTCGACCAGGGGACGTCGTCATATGGTGATGCGTGACCGCTTGCTTTTCGCAGGGTGCTCGACAGCCGGATGGATATCGGCAGTCCGTGCGTCAGGCGCGTGACGGTCCTGGATCTTGCAGACTGGACGTCCAGCAGCGTCTACGATCACTTGCGGAGTATGGAAGCCATGGACGTGGACTGCTCCTTCGCGCTCCGCCACCCGGCCGCCTGCCAAGCGGTTTTGGCGTCCCAGTGGGAGCGCTTGGATGGAGCCAGCTCTGCTTTCCTGGTTGTGGAGCCGGGCGCTCCTTTTGCGATTCCGCCCGATTGGAACTTGCGATTTCATCAAGATCGAAGGTGATCGACCTCCCATCGCTGTCTGGCGCGGCGCGGCCGATCCGCGCGTGCTTGTCGCTCGCAGCCGCCGCGTGAATTCCGGCCGACTCGGCGGCCTCGACTTCAGGCGCTTGAGCCAGACCGTCACGATTGTGCGCGAGCGTGAGGATTCTGGTATGATTGAACATGTGGTTGTCGCCGAAGGGCCGCGCCGACTGAGGCTGGAACTGCGCGGGGACAGCGTGGCCGATGGTCCCGTGACGCTTGACGTCAGCGTTGCCGGGCTCGACGACTTGTCTCAGCGCATCCTCGCCCTCAGAAGGCTTTCAGGGCTTTGGACAATGAATCGCCTGTCTCGGCGTTTGCACAGACCGGAGAGAGTGGTGCCGCGCCTCGTGATGGCGCTGCATGCTTGGGATGCGCGCGAGGCGGGCGCGACGAGGGCTGAAATCGCCCGATTGGTTTTCGGGGAGAACATGGTCCGGGGGCTGGCGCTCGGGGACTTGCGGATGAACTCTCTCAGGAAACGGGTGAGCCGACTGCTGAGCCTCGCCAAACTTCGCATGCGGTTGAGCCGCGAACGCTTTCTGTCCGGAGCGGACGAGTCATAGTCAGGCGGATTCATGGCGTCGTTTTAGTGCTGATGTGATCGCGGCAGCGGCTTCGCTCGTCGTTGCGGCCTGCCGGTCGAGCAGCGCCTGTGCCTGGGGTGAAAGGTCCACCCGGTCTGAGGCCACACGGTTTGCGCCCGCCCGCGGATCGCCGAGCAGCAAGAGCACCTGTCTGTCCCAGTCGGCTGGCGCATCAGTGGTCAGCTTCATGGCGGCGGCAAAAGTAGGATCGTTTTGCGCGGTCACGCCGTTTGCTTTCGCGTCGCGTACATAGCTGTCGTACCGGGCTTGGGCCGCTAGGGTGTCGTCAAACTCCTGGAAGGAGTTGAAGCGGGTCGCGCCATTGCTGGTGGGCGTGTTCTGAACCATGAAGAAGAGCAGCTGATCGTCGTCAGAGAGCCGGTCAAAGAAGGCGCGGCCGGCCTCTCCTACATAGTCGCCGCTATGTTCGCCACGCGCGGATGCGTTTGATATCACCGCCCCGTATTGTTGCCCCAGCTGCTGACCGCGCACAGCGATGGCGCTATGGCTGCGTGCTTTGTTGTAGAGATCCGCGTCCTCGCTGCCCATGCCGCGCAGCTCCGCGTTCGCAGCCATACTCCAAAGTGACTGGAAGGCGCGCACCTGCTCATCCAGACCGTAGTTGACGCTCTCATCGAGAACGATGCCGGCGAGATGGCGCATACGTTCCCCGGCTTCTGGTGAAAATGTTTCAGAGGGCAGGCGCACCGCCTTGCCCGCTTGGGGTTGTGAAGGCGTTGCGGTCACGTCCATGGCGTGGCTCCCTGCACGGTGAGATTGCGTATGGAGGATGCGCCCCAAACCTTCCCTGAATGTTAAACCGGACTTCCGATGATCCAACGCCAGGTTCCGCCCGAAGGCTCGGGCGGGGCGGGCGTTACGCCGGTCGGACGGTCGTCAGACGGTCGGCCCGGACGGCGCGGATCGGACCCGTTCCGCGCGTCATATGAACAGCGAAATGTCCGGGGAGGGGAAAGCCTTCCCCTGAGCGGGAGCCCGCGCGCGGTCTCCCGCTACCCCTTCGAGCGGGGGCTTCGCCCCCGCAACGCCCCCCTTGTTCGGTCATCGCGCTCGCGCGCGATGGCTTTTCTTGTTGGGCCTCCCCGGTGCGCGCGGGTGGGCGGCGCGCCCTTTTAGACGCACCCTGGCAGTCCGCAAACCGGCCCCCGGCCGGCTCCTCCACTCGCGTTCCGGCCCTTCGGGTGCGGCCCGCCTCTCCGGGCGCGCCTCGAGGGACGCGTTTCGCCGCCCACCCCCGCTTCCGGGGGAGGCCCGTGCGGGTTTCGGGCGGAGAAGGAGGCGCCGTCATGGCCCGCAACGCCACCCGCCGCGCGCGCGGAGAGGCCGGGGACCGTCCCGGCAAAGCCGCCCCCGCATCCCCGCGTCCGAACCTCTATGACGCGGTGACGAACCGCATCGTCGCCGAGCTGGAGGCGGGCCGCTTCCCATGGGCGCAGCCATGGGGCCGTGTGGACGGGGCGGGGATCGGCCTTCCGCGGAACGCCCTCACCGGACGGCGCTATTCCGGCGTCAACATCCTCATCCTGTGGGGCGCGCTGTTCCAGCACGATTTCCCCTCCCAAAGCTGGCTGACCTTCCGGCAGGCGCTGGAGGCGGGCGGACACGTCCGCAAGGGCGAGCGCGGGACCACCGTGGTCTTCGCCCACCGCTTCACCCCCGAAGGCGAGACGGAGCGGGCGCGCGAAACCGGCGAGGACCCGCGTGTCGTGCCCTTCCTCAAGCGCTTCACCGTCTTCAACCTCGCCCAATGCGAGGGGCTGGACCGGCTCGCGCCCGACCCCGCGCGCCTGCCCGAGCGCGAGATCGTCCCCGCCGCCGAGGCTCTGATAGAGGCCAGCGGCGCGGACGTCCGCATCGGCGGCGAGCGCGCCTTCTACGTCCCCTCGCGCGACGTCATCCACGTCCCGCCCCAGCCCGCCTTTTTCGACCAGATCAATTACTACCGGACCTGCCTGCACGAGCTGACCCATTATGCCGGAAGTGGGATTATGCCGCATGGCCGAGTGCGGTGGCTGGTTTGCCGAGGTTCGGCCATGCAGCGGTTCGGCATATTCAGAGCGATTCCAGGAAGGCGAGCAACTCGTCGTTAGGACGATACCGCCCCGGATGCGTTTCCGGGTTGGCGACCTGAGCGAGCGCTTTTTCCTTCAGCCGCATGTCGGCGTGGATATAGATTTGAGTGGTCTCCACGGATTCATGCCCGAGCCAGAGGGCGATTACAGACTGGTCGACGCCATGGTGCAGCAGTTCCATCGCAGTGCTGTGGCGCAGCGTGTGTGGCGTGACTCGCTTGCCGGCGAGGCTCGGGCAAGCTCGTGATGCCGTCAGGCAATGCTTCCGCACCAGATGCTCCAAAGCATCCCGGCTGAGTTGCTCGCCTCGGATTGACGGGAACAATGGCCCGTCGCTGTCGCGGCGTTCGCCTACCCAGACCTGGATCAGTTTCGCCGTATCGCGACGAAGGGGTGTGCTTCGTTCTTTTCGCCCCTTGCCGATGCAGCGGATGTGAGCGCCGGTGCCGAGAACCACGTCTTTGCAGCGCAGGTTGACCAGTTCGGACGCCCTTAGCCCGGTCTGGAGTGCAAGCACCAGCAGGACGTGATCTCGCCGCCCGACCCAGGTCGTTCGATCCGGCGCGGCCAGCAGCGCCGCTATCTCATCAGCGTCGAGGAATGTGACGCTGCGCTTCACATATCGCTTGTTCGGCATGGAGAGAATGCGCTGGCAATGAAGCAACCAACCCGGGTCGGTCAATGCGACGTATCGGAAGAATGACCGGATGGCTGCAAGACGCGTATTGCGGGTGCGGGCCGTGTTGCCGCGCGCCGTTTCCATATGGGTCAGGAAGTCGGCGACGAGATCGGCATCGAGATCTTCGATCGTGAGCTTTGTGGGCGGCTTTCCACATCGTGAACTTGCATATCGGACCAGCAGCCGGAATGTGTCCCGGTAGCCAGCGACGGTGTGGCGGCTCGCTTCCATTTGCGTGCAGAGCCGGTCAGTGAAGAAGCGCTGGATCAGCGTGGGGAAGTTGGTCGCCTTCATCGACCTTCCTCCGCCGCCGCGCCTGTTATTCGAGCGGAGGCCAGTTCCAGCAGTTCCGGGACCGCTTCCAGATACCAGTATGTGTGGGCGGTGTTTGCATGACCGAGCCATGTCGTAAGCTTGATCATCTCGCGACCGACGTCTTTGCCCGACCGATACCAACTCAGCATGGTCTGCACCGCGAAGGTGTGACGAAGATCATGGATGCGCGGGCCACGGCCGTGCCGAAGATAAAGCTGCCGCTCTCGCAGCCCGATCTTCTGGCATACATGTGCGAAGTTGTAGCGCGCACCGCAGTCGCCAAGACGACGCCCCTCACAGGTCACGAAGAACGCTTCCGGCCTGCGCCCGAGCAGCCGGTCCCGCTCGCGACTATAGCTTTCCAGCCGTTCCACGACGCTCGGGTCCAGCGGCAGCAACCGCTCCTTGCCGAGCTTGCCCTGCCGGACATGAAGCACACCGGATTCGACATCGAGATCGGCAGGATCGAGACCGAGAGCTTCGCTGATGCGGAGCCCCGTCACGGCGATCAGACCGAACAGCGTCGAGCACGTCAGGCCGCGCATCCCGTAGGTCGATGGCAGCGATCGCGCATGCTCGATGATCGCAACGATTTCGGCGTCACTATAAATATATGGATGCACACGTTGAACGCGACCGGGCACCAATCCCCGGGGCGGGGCCTCGTGCCTGGGRTCCTGTCCATGCAGCCACYCGGCGAACTGGCGGGCCACCCTGAAGCGTGTTGCCCGTGTTCCGGGACTTGCAGAGGGAAGGCTTTCGAGCCAGCGCATGATCAGGTTGGCGCTGACGTGCAGCGCGCCGTCGCTGTCGGCGAAGGTGACGAAGCGGCGTAATATCCGTCCATCCGTGGTCATTGCAGTGCCGAGCTGTCGTCTGACGGTCAGATAGCAGTCCATTTCGGCAAGGAAGCTCATCGTGCCACCTCCGCAACAGGCCAAGGCTGGGCAATGGAGCGCAGCCCGTCCGTATCGAGCTTGGCGTAGATCATCGTCGTCGCCCGCGATCGATGCCGCAGCAGATCGCCGATCTCTTCCAATGACGCACCGGCGCGAACCATGTTCGTCGCCAGGCTGTGGCGCAGAACATGCGATCCCACATAGGGTGTCGGGGGCTTCACGCCCGTCGCCGCGAACGCCTCCTTCAATATCGTGTTGATGACCTGGCTGTCCTTGAACGGACGGTTGGGCGCTCGATGCGTCACGAACAACATGCGCGTGGTCGCTGAAGTTCGCTCCTCCTGTAAATACCGAATGATGGCTTCGCCGACGTCCGGCGGGATTGGCAACCGGTCATGTTGCTGCCCTTTTCCACGAACCATCAGTTCGCCGGCGCGCCAGTCGATGTCATCCAACTGGATCGCGATAATCTCCGGCGCACGCAGGCCGAGACGAGCCATCAGCAACAGCATGGCGTAGTCGCGGGCACCACGCCGCGGATTGGTGCGCACCGACGCGACGACGGCCTCCACCTCATCAGGCGACAGATAACGAGGGAGCCTCGCGCCCCAAGGTTTGTGGACTCTGGGGACGCAGAGCGAGAGGTTGGTCGTCGTGAGGCCCTGGGCGAACAGATACTGGAAGAAGCTGCGCAGATGCGTGGCCGGCGTCTTGTCGCGGAACGGGCGCTTGCGTGAGAGAAGGTGCTCCATGAACGCCACGACATCCCGCACGTTCAGCGCCGGCAGGTCGAGCACATTGTCGCCGAAGCGATGGTCGAGAAAGCGATCCGCGAACCGGAGCACGTGATAGATCGTACGCGGGCTGAGACCGCGTTGCCGCAGAAGATAGGTTTCGAAGTTGCTCAGCAGCTCTGCGCGCTCGGCCTGCGCAGGTGTCAGCGGCGGTCGTGTCGCCACGCCGATTTCAATCAGATGCGCGACGAACAGCCTGGCAAGATTGGGAACCTTGATCTGGCTCTGCGGTGTCGCTGGCAATCGACATCCCAATTCAACAGCAAGATCTGGCGTCAACGCCGACGGTGCAATGGCCTCGTCATCGAGCAAGCGACCGAAGCGTCGAAGCAAATAACGATAATTTTTCAGCGTATCCGGTTTGTAGTTTCTGGACGCAAGGCTTTCTTCGAATGATGCGAGATACTGATCAAGGCATGTATGATCGGATTTTTCCATTTCTGTGCTCCATGTTGGTGGAGCAATGAACTTCGCGCCAAATCCCCGCTTTGTGACCAGTCGATCTTCATCTGAGGGCACGTGCGGCCAAGACAATATTTCGACGTCACCTCTTCAACGCTGACCCGCATATAGAGTTCTTGACGTGGCTGCCCGGACTTTCGTATCTAAAATTATGGGGATTGCGAGCTCCCCACGAGGCGCCAGCCGAAGATCGCGTTCCTGTTCAACCCCGGCCACGGAGGAACGCACATGCCTGCGCCCAATGCCATTTCGTTCGATAAACTCACCCGCATCATCGGAACCCCTCGAGCGCCGCTCTTGCTCGACGTGCGGTCCGAGGAGGATTTCGCGACCGATCCACGGTTGCTCCCTGGCGCCGCCCGGATCGATGACCAGGCGCTCGCCGCGCTCGCGTCACAACTCGGTGGGCAGCCGTCCATTGCCGTCTGTCAGGCCGGCCACCGGCGCAGCCAGGGCACGGCTGCCTGGCTTCGCGCCGAAGGCTGCTCCTCGGAATATCTCGAGGGCGGGTTCGATGCTTGGCGAGCGGCCGGACTCCCGTTGATCGATCCAGGCAAGTTGCCGGCGCGCGATGCGCAGGGCCGTACCATTTGGGTCACCCGCTCCCGCCCCAAAATCGACCGCATCGCCTGTCCTTGGTTGATCCGGCGCTTTCTCGATCCCCGTGCGATCATCCTGTTCGTTGCCCCCGCCGAAGTGGTGGGCGTCGCCGAGCGCTACAATGCCGCGCCCTTCGACATCGAGGGCGTGTTCTGGAGCCATCGGGGCGAGCTCTGCACCTTCGATGTGATGCTGGCCGAGTTCGGCCTAGGCATTCCCGCCCTCGACCGCCTGGCCGCCATCGTTCGCGGAGCCGATACCGCTCGGATGGACCTCGCACCCGAAGCCGCCGGTCTGCTTGCCGCTTCGCTCGGCCTGTCGCGGATGTATTCCGACGATCTGGAACAACTAGAGGCCGGGATGCTCCTCTATGACGCCTTTTATCGATGGGCACGGGACGCGACCGACGAGACCCATAACTGGCCCACTAACAAGCCGAAGGCAGAATGATGCAGGACCGCGCATATCCAACCCTTGGTGCGGCCACCCGCATCTGGGCCCGCATTGGCCTGCTGAGCTTTGGCGGCCCCGCAGGACAGATCGCGCTCATGCATCGCATCCTCGTCGAAGAACAGCGCTGGCTGGGTGAGAAGCGGTTCCTTCATGCGCTCAACTACTGCATGCTGCTGCCGGGGCCGGAAGCCATGCAACTCGCCGTCTATATCGGCTGGCTGATGCATCGCACCCTCGGCGGCATCATCGCGGGCGTCCTCTTCGTGCTGCCGGGCGTCGTGGCGATCATGGCACTCAGCTGGGTCTATGCGCTTTACGGCAATGTCGGGCCAGTCGAAGCTTTGTTCTTCGGGCTCAAGGCCGCGGTGCTGGCCATCGTGGTGCAGGCGGTCATCCGGATCGGCTCGCGTGCACTGAAGAACGGGGCGATGGTCACCATCGCCGCCGCCGCCTTCGTAGCGATCTTTGGCTTCGCCATCCCTTTCCCGCTCATCATCCTGATTGCTGGCTTGATCGGGTTCTTCGGCGCCCGTGCGGGTCTGCCTGCATTTCATGGTGGCGGCGGACACGGCAAGGTGGGCAAGGTCCAGGTCGATGACGCCGACACCCTCCTCGGCGAAGAATCGCCGGCTCACACGCAGGTCAACCGAGGGTGGGCGTTTCGCGTCTCGGCAGCGTTCCTCGTGCTCTGGTTGGTCCCGGTCGCCCTGCTGTTCGCCGTCTTCGGTCCGGCCAACGTTTTTGCCCAGATCGCAGGCTTTTTCAGCGTCATGGCCGTGGTGACCTTCGGTGGCGCTTATGCGGTCCTTGCCTATGTCGCGCAGGAGGCAGTTCAGAACTACGGCTGGCTCGCCCCCGGCGAGATGCTGGACGGGCTCGGCATGGCCGAGACTACGCCCGGGCCCCTAATCATGGTGACGCAGTTCGTGGGCTTCATGGGAGCCTTCCGCGATGCGGGCGGACTGTCGCCGTTGATGGCGGGAACGCTGGGCGGGCTGCTGACGACATGGGTTACGTTCACACCCTGCTTCCTCTGGATATTCCTAGGTGCCCCGTTCATCGAGCGCTTGCGCGACAACAAAGTGCTGACAGCAGCCCTGACGGCGATCACGGCCGCCGTCGTGGGGGTGATCATGAATCTTGCGGTCTGGTTCGGTCTGCATGTTGTTTTCGATGAGGTGCAGACGATCACGTCTTTCGGCCTCGATCTCGATGTGCCCGTCTGGTCCACAATGAACCTGTCTGCTGCGGCGTTGGTCCTTGCCGCGCTTGTCGCGGTTTTCCGCTTCAAGCTCGGCCCAGTGACGGTTCTCGCCGGGTGCGCAGCGGCTGGTCTGGTTCTTGGGGTGGCCAACATTGCATAACGGTGATCCGCTCTCGCGATCCAAGTGAGAGCCAAAGGGCCCATGACGAGATTGATAAGGGGACAACGCCGCATTTCGTCAAAGCCCCACCCGGACAATCGGATCGTGGGCACGCTAACCCCTAACCGAATTCCTCAGCTCCCTTGAGTTTCGTTTGGGCGTCGGTTTATGCCGAGCGCAAAGAGGACTATGGCCTGCAATTACAGCAGAGCGCTTGCGAAGTCGGCATAATCCCACTTCCGGCATAATGCCCCTTATGCCGATATCGGCATAAGGGCCACTGGACCGGCCATCCCTCGCGGCTGGCCCGCGACCTCTCTCACGGCTTCGGCTCCAAGGGCTATGCCCGCGAGGAGCTGGTGGCCTTATCTGGACAGTCTGCGCCGTCCGCAACATTGCAGTAAGGTCGGCGATGGACGCCCACGGTAGGCAGTTATCAGGCTGGCCGTAGCGCTGACCCAAGAGCTGGCGGAGGCCAGCCTGATAGCTGCCGGGCCATAGGGCGCAACGGTGCGAGGTCAGTTTCCGGGTGGGGGGTCCGGGGGGAGGGTTTCGCGCCGGTGTCGATCATTGCTGTTTGCGAGCGGCGCGAGGCCAGGGGCCTCGATGCGCATGTGCCGCTGATCCTGCGTGGCGATGCGCTCTATCATCCCGATCTGGATCGCTTCTTTCTCGACCTGCCGCTGTCGGGGGTCCGTTCGCGGCACTCGCTTCGCGCCTACGCCTATGATGTCGCGGTCTGGCTTCGCTTTCTCGATGCCTGCGGCAAGACCGTGTGGGCTGCGACCCGCGACGATGTCGGCGCCTATCATCGTGAGCGACGCCGCGACGAGGCCGATCACCGGATCACGGCGGCAAGCTGGAACCGGGCCGTCGCCAGCCTCGATCGCCTCTACCGCTGGGGCGAGCAGCAAGGGCTGATCGCCGACGCGCCGTTCAGCCGCCGCGCCGTTTGGCGACCGGCGCAGGGTGGCCGTCGCGGCATGATCGCGGCGCGCAACGACGCCTATGAGCGCGTCGCCAGGCGGTCGGACGTCCGGTTCGTCACGATGGACGATTACCGCATTTTCCGCGAGCTCGGCCTGCGCGGGCTCACCCCTGACGGCACGGAGCGCCCCGGCGCTCGCGATCGCAACGGGCTGCGCAACGCGCTATTCGCCGATCTTCTCGTCACCACCGGCCTGCGCCTCGAAGAGGCGTCGGGCCTGCTCACTGCCGAGCTCGCGGCGATCGACCGCGAGGACGGTGACGTCCAACAACTTTGGTTGCCCCTTCCGCCGCCGCTCACCAAGGGCGACCGCGGACGCAGCGTTCTGGTCCCACGCCGGCTGCTTCGTCAGATCGCCGCCTATGTCGCGGTCGAGCGCGCCGCGGGCGTGGCCAAGTTCGCCGCGCGCGACGGTGCGGCCAGCTTCGACCGACCGATCCCTGTCACCCGCGCCGGTCTCGACCGCATGCGCGATATCTGCACCCCGGAGGAACGATGCCGCCTGATCCTGTGCGACGAGGATGGAACGCCCCGCGAGCCGGCGGCGCTATGGCTGACCGAGGTCGGCCAGCCTGTCCGCCCCAACTCGTGGGAGGTGATCTTCACCCGCGCCTGCAAGCGGTGCGCACAGAACGGCTTCCCGCTGTCGATCAGCCCGCACCAGCTTCGCCACGCCTTCGCAGTCCATATGCTCGCCTTGCTGATCCAGCAGCGGCTGCGCGAAGCGGCATTGCCGGTGGGGCCGGTGGAGAGCTATCGGCTGATCCTGGGCGACCCGCTGCAACAGGTGCAACGCCTGCTTGGCCACGCCAGCCTCACCACCACCTATATCTACCTCGACCATATCGCGACCCGCGCCGATACGGTGGACGCGGCCGTCGAGGGGCTGCTGGCGTTACTGCCGGGGCCGCAAGGCGTATGAGCGGGCGTCCCCGCAAGGGCCGGCCTGTCGCCTTTGCGCCGATCACGCCGGAGCGATCGCAGCCCGATCCTGTGCTCGGCCTCAAGTTCACCATCGAGGCGCGGCATGGCGGAACGGTCCTAGTCGATATGACCGGGCTCGATCCTCGCCCACTCGCCATCGCTTTCGCCGGTGCGCTGCGTCGATCGGCGGCGCTCGGCGGCCCCATCGGTGCGGCCAGCGTCATCAAGCAGTATGTTCAGGTCTATCGCCACTTCTTCGCCTGGCTTGGCGATGATGCGCCGGAGGTGACCGGCGTCAACGACCTGCGCGCAGTCCATATCGATGGCTTTGCGTCCGCGCTCGAACGGCGTGGGATGGGCGCGATCCACCGGCACATAACGGTCGGCAAGGTCATCAACACGCTGCGCGCGATCGAGGCAGACCGGCCCGATCGGATCGCGCCCGACCTGCATGAGCGGCTGCGCTACACGCTGGCCACTTCGGCGGGCCGCTCGACCCCGCGCGATGCCTATAGCCCCTTCGTCGCCCGCGCGCTGCGCGACGCCGCGAGGGCCGATATCGAAGCGATGCTTCGCCGCCTCGGCGCCGACGACCGCACTGATGAGGGCGACCCTGTCGTCGCCAGGGCGCGCGCCGATGTCGAAGCGATCATCGCGCGGCAGGGCTTTATCGTCGCAGACCAGCCCGCGCTGAAGCGCCTCTATTTCATGCGCATGCGGCGCGGATTGCCGATCAGCACGCTCATCGACGACCTGCATGGCCGCCATCATCTGCTCGCGCGCGATCTGCCGGCGCTGCTCGTGCTGCTCACGCTCGATACCGGCCTCGAGCCGGAGTGCCTGAAGACGCTGACCGTGGATTGTCTCACCAACCCGCATGCCGGCACGGTGGAGCTACGCTATCTGAAGCGCCGCGCCCGCGGTGCCGAGCACAAGAGCATGCGGGTCCGCGATGGTGGTAGCGGCACACCCGGCGGCCTCATGCGTCGCCTGATCGACGTCACCGCCGTCGCACGCGAGCATCTGACCGACGATTGCCTCTGGCTCTATCACAACGTTGGCGGCCTTCGCGCCGGCATCGTCGATCCCAAGTTCCAACTCGCCGCCTGGGCTCGTCGCCATGGTATCGCCGGCGATGATGGGAAGCCGCTCCATCTGCTGCTTTCCCGGCTGCGCAAGACCCACAAGGCGCTATGGTACACCAAGACCGAGGGGCATATGGCCCGCTTCGCGGTCGGTCACACCCGCGAGGTCGCGGCGCGCCACTATGCCGATCTGCCGTCGCTCCGGCCGTTGCACGAGGCGGCCGTCGCCGATGCCTTCCGCGCAGCGGTCGCTGCGGCGATGCCGACCGTGCTTCCACCCACCGCCGAGCAGGCGCTGCGCGAAGCGCCCGAACAGGTCGCGTCGCTGATGTCGGCTGATACGGTGGGTCCGGTGCTCGACGGCGAACAGGATGTCTGGCTCGCCGCCTGCGCGGGCTTCCATAGCAGTCCTTTCGCCGAGCCCGGTTCGCCCTGCGCGCAGCCCTTCTGGGGCTGCCTCGATTGTCCCAACGCCGTCATCACCGCGCGCAAGCTCCCCGCGATCCTCGCCTTTCTCGCGTTCGTCGAAGAGCAGCGATGCAGCCTGCCGGCGAGCGACTGGGCCGCCAAGTTCGGCCGCGTCCACACCCGGATCACGGTCCAGGTCCTGCCGGTCTTCTCCGATGCCGTTATCGCCGAAGCGCGCCGGCAGATGGGGAGCGAACGGCTCTATCTGCCGCCGGAGGCACGCGCATGACCACGCCCGTCCATGCCCTCGTGCCCGCGTTCGACGATCGCCCTGTGCTGGCGAGCGCGCCGCTCAAGGCGGGCCATGCCCGCGAGGAGCTGTCGCACGTCGGCGACCCGACCTGGGATCTCGGTCCCGCCGTCTTCCGCGAGAACGCTCGGCGCTGCCACGTCACCGTGCATTTCGACGTGCTCGAACATGCCGATGTGCAGGCGGCAATGCGCGCCTATCTCTACGCCCGCCTCAACGTCGGTCTTCCCGGCTACCACCCGAAGCTGCCGCCCGCCAGCATCCGACAGGCATTCAACCGGGCTCGCCGGTTCTTCGCCTTCGCGCGCGAGCGGCTTGGGCGGCTCGACCTGGGCCGCATCGATCAGGCGCTGATCGACGCTTATGCGCGCCACCTGCGGGATGATTCAGCGCGGCGCCCCGTCATCGTCGGCCAGCTCTTGCAGGTGGTCACCGATCTCTACCATCTCCGGGATCACCTGCCTGGAGGCGGTCTCGGGTTCGAGCCGTGGGCCGGGCAAGCGGCTGCGCGCGTCGCCGGATATCGGCATGTGCGCGAGAACCGCACCCCACGCATGCCGGAGGAGATTGTCACGCCGCTGCTCGCCTGGTCGCTGCGCTATGTCACGACCTTCGCGACCGATATTCTGGCGGCTCGGGTCGCGCTCGATCGGCTCGAGGCAGTCCGCGCTCGGCTGCTCGCCGCCGAACGCGGACTGCCTGATGCAGAGCGCCGCCTGCGGCAGCGCGCGCGCCTCGAGCGCTATCTCGCGCGCCGAGCCCGGCAAGGACGCGGCGTGCCCATCTGGACGACGGCACACAACGGCGCCACGCGCATCGATCCCCTCACCGGGGATGCAACCCCGCCGATCAACGCCCATCTCCTCCATTTGCATGCCGGCATCGATGCCGTCGCCGAGCCGGCCATGCATCTCATGCTCACTACCGGCGCACCGGATGTCATTCGCGAAGCGGTTGCATCGCTTGGTACCGAGGTCGGCGGCATGGACACGCCGATCTCGATCGCTCCCGAGAGCGGTCGGCCATGGCGTGCCCGCTTCGACGTGAAGACCCTAGCGATCGAGGAGCGGATGCTGCAGGCCGCCGCCTATATCGTATGCGCCTATCTGACCGGCATGCGCGACTGCGAGGTCCAGGCGATGCGGCGCGGCTGCCTCTCGATCGCGCGCAGCGAAGACGGCCTGATCGAGCGGCAACGCGTCCGATCGACCCTCTACAAGCGCCGATCGAGCGCCGGTGAGTCGGCGAGCTGGGTGACGATCGAACCGGTGGCCGAGGCGATCACGGTGCTCGAACGGCTGTCGGAACACGCGGCACGGAAGACTGGAAGCGACACGCTCTGGCCGGTGCTTCGTCCCCGCGCTGTCACCAAGACGCATCTGTCGAGCGAGGTGGTCCGCCAGCTCAACGCCTTCCGCGACCACCTCAACACCGTCTTCGGCAGCCCCGATGCGCCGGTCATCCCACCCGGCCCCGATGGCAAGCCGTGGCGCATCACGACGCGGCAGTTCCGGCGCACCATCGCGTGGCACATCGCCAACCGTCCGTTCGGCACCATCGCCGGCATGATCCAGTACAAGCATGCCTCGGTCGCCGCTTTCGAGGGCTATGCCGGGACCAGTGGATCGGGGTTTCGCGCAGAGGTCGAGGCGCAGCGCCGGCTCGGTCAGATTGACGATCTGCTGGACTATTTCGACCGGCGGCAGGGCGGCGCATCACTCGGCGGACCGGCGGGACCACGCATCGCGCGGACCCTCGACGATGCCGCCGTTAAGCTCGGGCCACTGCCCGCCATGATCGCCGATCGGGCCCGCCTGCGCGTCATGCTCGCCAGCGTCGCGCGCACCTTCCACGTCGGTCTGCTCGCGGATTGCTTCTTCGATCCCGCGACCGCGCTCTGCCTCAAGCGCGTGACGACCCCCGATCCCAGGCAGCCGCTCACCGCTCTGTGCGAGCCGACCCGCTGCCCCAACGCCTGTATCACCGCCCGCCACAGGCCGGCGTGGGAGCGCGCGGCCGATGATGCCAGGGCGCATTTACGCGAACGGCGCATGTCCGATCTCCAGCGCCGCGCGCTTGAGGGCGAGCTTGACCGCCTGACCGCGGTGATTGCCGGGATCGACCCTCCCGCGCCGTAGACCACCCCGGCTGTTGGCGGAGTCCTGCGCCGGTCGGCGCACCCGCGCAACGGCTTCGCCGTCCTCCGCTTCGCTGCGGCCCTGACGGGTGCGCGAGCCCCCTGTGCCCGGCGCGAACGGGCCTCCGCCGCCGGGGATGGTCCCCGGCGCGAGAACGGAGAACAGATCATGTCAGCCTCACCACGCTCAGACGTCTATGCGCGCGTCACCGACGCGATCGTCGCCGCGATCGAAGCCGGCACCGGCACCTGGCGCATGCCGTGGCATCATTCTGGCGCCGACGTCACCCGCCCGACCAACGTCGCCAGCGGCAAGCCCTATCGCGGCATAAATACGGTCTCGCTCTGGGCGGCCGCCTATGGCAGCGGCTATGCGAGCGGGGTCTGGGGCACCTATCGCCAGTGGCAGGCGCTCGGCGCGCAGGTCCGCAAGGGCGAGCACGCCAGCCTCGGCGTCCTCTGGAAGGAGTTTCGCGCGAAGGGCGATGACGCCGGCGACGATGACGACCACCGACGGCTTTTCGCCAAGGCATTCAGCCTGTTCAACGCCGATCAGGTCGATGGCTATGCGCCCGAACCGGGGCCGGTCCTGCCCGAGAGCGAACGCCTCGCCGCCGCCGAAGCCTTCATCGCCGCGCTCGGCATCGATACCGTCTACGGCTCGGCCAGTGCCTATTATCACATCGCCGAAGACCGCATCCACTTGCCGGATTTCAGCGCCTTCCACGACGCCCACGGCTTCTATGCCACCCACATTCACGAAGCGGCTCATGCCAGTGGCGCAGTCCATCGGCTCGACCGGGATTTCAGCGCCAAGTGGACCAGGCACGCGCTCGCGATGGAGGAAGCAACCGCCGAGCTGACCGCATCGTTCCTGCTTGCCGATCTCGGGATCGCGCACGAACCGCGACCCGATCATGCGGCCTACATCGCCTCCTGGCTGCAACTGCTCAAGGACGAGCCTCGGGCGATCTTCACCGCGGCGAGCAAGGCGCAGGCGGCAGCCGACTGGATGCACGCCCGACAGCCGTAATGCTCACGCGACCCGCACTTCGGCGCCAAGTGTGTCGAGCAGCGGACAGCCCGGATCCCGACCGGCATCGCAGGCGCGCACCGAGTCGGCCAGAACCCGTTCCATCCGCTTGAGGTCCGCGATCCGCGCGCGTACGTCCTTCAGGTGCGACGCCGCGAGCTCGCGCACCTCGGCGCAGGAGGCCTGACCGCCAACCGCGAGTCCGAGCAAGGCGCGTACCTCGTCCAGGGTAAAGCCCAGCTCCCTCGCGCGGCGCACGAAGCCCAGGCGAGCCACGTCCTCCCGGCCATAGCTGCGGTAGCGGCCCCGCCGCGGCGGAGCGGGCAGCAGCCCGATCCGCTCGTAATAGCGGATCGTCTCGATGTTGCATCCGGTGCGGCGTGAGAGTTCGCCGATCTGGATCGCGCCGGTTGCGGCCATCCCCAAAATACCTCTTGAGTCTGTAGTCGCTACAGATGTTAGGACAGCTCAATGCCCGCCACAAGGAGTCGCCCGTGACCCAGACGCCAAGCCCGCCTAAGGGGATCGGCACCGCCACGCTCACGCTGGCGGGGATCGCTGCGGCGTTCGGCGTCGCCGCCTGCTGTGCGCTGCCGATCCTCTTCGCATCCGCCGGGATCGGCGCAGCTTGGCTCGGCGGCGTGGCCATTGTCGCCGCGCCGTATCGCACGCCGCTTCTCCTCATTGGCGCATTGTGCCTGCTTGCCGGCGCGGCGCTGCTGTTGCGCCAGCAAGTTACGGCGGCGCGCTGTGGGCCGGGCGGCATATGCACGCCGCGCTGGATGCGTGTTCTCACGCTCATCGGATTGCTGCTCGGTGCGGCCCTGCTCTGGGCAGGCTATCGCTATGTCTGATGCCACCCCCGAGCTGCGCTCGACGCTGACCTGTCCCCACTGCGGTCATCGGGCGACGGAGACCATGCCGACCAATGCCTGCCAGTATTTCTACGACTGCCGGGGTTGCGGCGCGGTCCTCAAGCCCAAGCCGGGCGATTGCTGCGTCTATTGCTCCTACGGCGACGTGCCCTGTCCGCCGATCCAGGAGAGCGGCGGCAAGGCGTGCTGCGGCTGAGGAGGGCGGGCGATGGCGCGCGCATCATCCGCTGAAGCCGCCTTTGGATCGACGGTTACATTTCCCGGCGGTGCCGTTGTCCCGGACTGGAGCGCAGTCACAACACCCAGCGCCCGCGCAGCCCTGACGGCACTGTTCGCGGCGTTCATCGGTTCGAAGTGGCGCGGGATGGACGGCGTCGAGGAGCGGGTCCGGCGCGCCGTGCTTCAAGCCTATGCTGCCGATGGTCGCTCGCCGGTGCCGGCACAGATCGCCGCCGCATCGGGACTCCCCTCCGGCGAGGTCGGCTCGGCCCTGCAGCGGCTCGCCGGGCGCGATCTCGTGGTCCTCGACGGCGCGGGCCGGGTGACCGGCGCCTATCCGTTCACCGACGGCCCCAGCGAACATCAAGTCGAAGTCAGCGGAGTGACCATGAGCGCCATGTGCGCCATCGACGCGTTGGGGATCGGCGCCATGCTGGAGCGGGACTGCATGATCCGCTCGGCCTGCCGCCAGTGCCGGCGCACGCTCGCCATCCATACCCCCAGCCGCGGCCGCGAGCTGGAAGAGGTTGAGCCGGGCGCGATCGTCGTCTGGTCCGGCCGTCGCTATGCCAGTGGCTGCGCGGCATCGTCGCTCTGCACCTTGCAGGCCTTCTTCTGCGATGACGATCATCTGGCGGCCTGGTGCGCGAGCGGTCCGGTCGGAGCCGATGACGGCATTCGTCTGTGCCTGGCCGAAGCGCTCGAGGTTGGGCGCGCGATTTTTGCGCCGATGCGGATGGAGATGCGACCATGGCTTCCTACGACCTGATCGTCATCGGCAGTGGCACGGCAGCGCAGGTCGCGGTCGGCCGGGTCCGTGCCGCTGGATGGTCCGTCGCCGTCATCGATCACCGTCCGTTCGGCGGCACCTGTGCGCTGCGTGGCTGCGATCCCAAGAGGATGCTGGTCAGCGGCGAGGAAGCGATCGACGCGGCAAGGCGCATGGCCAGACATGGCGTCGACGGCACGCTGGCGATCGACTGGCCCGACCTGATGGCGTTCAAGCGGACCTTCACCGATCCGATCCCCGCCAAGCAGGCGCACCGCTACGCCGAGCTCGGTGTCGACGCATTACACGGTGTTGCTCGCTTTGCCGGCCCAGACACGATCGTGGTGGAAGGCCGGACATTGCGGGCCCGCCATATCCTGATCGCCAGCGGCGCGCGTCCAGTCCCGCTCGGCATTCCGGGCGAAGATCTGGTGAGCACAAGCGATGCGTTCCTGGAGCTTCAGGCCCTGCCGCGCCGGATCGTGCTGATCGGCGGCGGCTATGTCGCTGCGGAGTTCTCGCATCTGGCGGCCCGAGCGGGCGCAGAGGTCACCATCCTACAGCGGGCCGAGCGGCTCCTGCCGCACTTCGATCCCGACCTGGTGGGCTGGCTGACGCCCCGGTTCGAGGCGCTCGGCATCCGCGTCGAGACCGGTGCCACCGTTACCCGGGTCGAGCGCAGCGGGAGCGGTCTGCTGGTCCACGCCGAGCGCCAGGGCGAGCCTGATCTCAGCGTCGCCGCCGATCTCGTCGTTCATGCCGCCGGGCGCGGTCCTGACCTCAAGGCGCTCGACCTGTCCGCCGGCGAGGTGGCCGTGCAGGACGGGCGCCTGCAGCTCGACGCGCATCTGCGGAGCATTTCCAACCCGCGGGTCTATGCCGCCGGCGACGCTGCCGGAGTCGGGCCGCGGCTGACGCCGGTGTCCAGCCACGATGCCAAGGTAGTTGCCGCCAACCTCCTGGATGGCCCGACGCACCAGCCGGACTATCGCGGCGTGCCGAGCGTGGCCTTCACTCTGCCGCCGATCGCCGCCGTCGGACTGTCAGAGGAGGCGGCGCGCCGCGGCGGCGTCGCGCTCCGGGTCAACGCAGCCTCGACGCCAGACTGGTTCACCGCCCGCCGCCTCGCCGAGCCGGTCTACGGCCATAAGCTGCTGATCGACGAGGACACGGACCTCATCCTCGGCGCGCATCTCGTGGGGCCGAACGCCGACGAGGTAATCAACGTTTTCGGTCTGGCAATCCGCCACGGCCTCACCGCGGCCGATCTTCGCTCCACCATGTTCGCCTATCCGACCGGCGCCTCCGACGTCGGCTACATGCTGACTTAACGCACGAGCGCCACTGCCATGGCGGCCGATCCCTCGCGCGATCGGCCGCTTCGCGATGCATGTCGATGCGGGCTGTCGCCCGCCATTAAGCGGACGCCGCTTGCGCGGCGGCTCCGATTTTTTGGCCTCTCCCTCGATGCGGGAGTGGTCGGCGCTCCCTGCTAGGCCCGCCGCGGCGCGCTGCAAGCCTCGGCTTCGCCGGGCTGCTCCATTTCATTTCGCCCCTGCGGGTGCAGCCCGCCGCTTCAGCAGGCCTCTCCGGTCGCTCTCGCCGCCCACCCCCGCCTCGGGGGAGGCCATGGGGCTTTTGGGCAGTGCTGGAGGCAACCGATGGTTTTCACCTTCCAACCGCCATTTTGGGCTGGACTGTCAGGATATATCGCAGAGATGGGCGCGGCCTTCCTGTGCGCGGCGCTGGGCATCGTTCCGACCGTGCGCCACGCCGATTATCTCGCCGCGTGGCTCGACGTGCTGCGCGAGGACAACCGCGCGATCTTCGGCGCCGCCGGGCAGGCCAGCCGCGCCGCCGACTTCCTGCTGGCCTTCACGGACCCGCCCGACGGCCCCGGCGCGCCCGCCGCCGAGGCTCCCGCCGATACCCGGCCCGAAAGGATCGCGGCATGATCCTGCTCACCCCCGATCTCCGCGCGCGCCTCTCGCGCAACGCCGCCCAAGCGCGCGCCGCGCGGCGCGCCGGACAGCCCGAGCCCGACCCGGTCCCCGTGGTCAAGTTCTTCAATCCGCTGGGCGCGGCGACATGGCTGGCGAGCGAGCTGGACGCGGACGGCGACACCCTGTTCGGGCTGGCCGATCTCGGCTTCGGCTGTCCCGAACTGGGCGCGTTCAGCCTGTCCGAATTGGCCAGCGTCCGCCTGCCGTTCGGCCTCGGCATCGAGCGCGATCTGTTCTTCGAGGGCCGCTTGCCCCTGTCGGCCTACGCCGACGCCGCGCGCCGCGCGGGCTCGATCATGCAGGCCGTCGCGCGCCTTCACGCCCTCCCGCCTGCGCCCGATCCCCGAACCCCGTCCGCCGATGGCGGCGGCTAGCCCCGCGCCAATCCCGGCGCGAGCCATCCCCGCCCGCTGGCCTGTCCAACTCAGCCGCGAGCGGGGACGCCACCCCAAGAAGGAGTGAACACCCATGCAACTCGCTCATATCGACCTCGGCAAGCTGTTCGTCAGCGCGTCCAACATGCGCCACGGCAGAACGCCGCCCGACGTGTCCGACATCCTGCCCACCGTGGCGGCGCGCGGCGTCATCATGCCGCTGCTCGTCAGGCCCGGCGAGGCGGAAGGCAAGCCGGGCCTGTTCGGCATCGTCGCGGGCCGCCGCCGCTATCACGCGGCCCTGATCGCGGCCAAGGACGGCGAGGCCGAGCCGCTGCCCTGCGCGATCATGGAGCCGGGCGACGACGCGGCGGCGCTGGAAGCCTCGCTGATCGAGAACACCGCCCGGCTCGATCCCGACGAAGTGACCCAATGGGCCACCTTCACCCGGCTGGTGAAAGAGGGCCGGATCGTCGCGGACCTGTCCGCGACCTTCGCGATCACCGAGCGTCAGGTGCGCCAGATACTCGCCCTCGGCAATCTCTTGCCCCGCATCCGCGCCCTGTACGGCGAAGGCGCGATCGACGCGGGCACCGTGCGCCCGCTCACCCTCGCCAGCAAGGCCCGGCAGCGCGAGTGGCTGGCCCTCTACGACGATCCGGAGCAATACGCCCCGCGCGGCGCGCAAGTGAAAGCGTGGCTGTTCGGCGGCGCGGCGATCCGGACGGACGCGGCCCTGTTCGACCTTGACGGCTATGCGGGCGTCATCGTCTCCGACCTGTTCGGCGGCGAGGGGTATTTCGCGGACGCCGACGCCTTCTGGACCGCGCAGGAAGCGGCCATCGCGGCGCGCAAGGCGGACTATCTCGACGCCGGATGGCCGGACGTGCGGATCATCCCGCCCGGCGAATATTTCCATGCGTGGGAGCATGTGAAGGCGCCCAAGCGCAAAGGCGGGCGCGTCTATGTCGACGTGCGCGGGACCGGCGAGGTGACCTTCCACGAGGGCTATGTGACCGCCAAGGAGGCCCGCCGCGCCGACAAGGGCGAGCCCGCCGCCAGCGGGTCCAAGCCCGTCCGGCCCGAAGCCAGCGGGCCGATGGGCGACTATATCGACCTGCACCGCCACGCCGCCGTCCGCGCGGCGCTGGTCGGCCAGCCCGAGATCGCGCTTCGCCTGATGGTCGCCCACGCCATCGCCGGGTCCGCCTTGTGGACCGTGCGGGTCGAAGCGCAGACGACTCGCAAGCCCGAGGTGCGCGAGAGCGTCGAGACCTGCAAGGGCGAAACCGCCTTCGACGCCGCCCGGCGCGCCGTGCTCGACCGGCTCGGCTTCTCGCCCGAGGAGCCGACCGTGACGGGCGGCGACGCCGACCCTCGCGGGGTTGCGGGGCTGTTCCTGCGCCTGCTCGACATGCCCGACACGGCGGTCATGGCGATCATCCCCGTCGTCATGGGCGAGACGCTGAAAGCGGGCGACCCCGCCGTGGACGCCGCGGGCGCCGCCATCGGCGTGGACATGGCCGACTGGTGGGAGGCGGACGACGCCTTCTTCGAGCTGATCCGCGACCGCGAAATCCTTCTCGCCCTGCTGTCGGAGGTCGCGGGCGAGGCGGTCGCGCGCGGCAACGCCACGGAGAAGGGCAAGACGCTCAAGCGGATCATCCGCGACCATCTGGAGGGCGGGAACGGACGGCCCGAGGTGGCGCGGTGGGTGCCCAGATGGATGGCCTTTCCCGCCGCGCATTACACCGAGCGCGGCGGCGTCAATTCGGTCCGGGCGTCCGCTCTGGTCGAGGCGGCCCGCGCCGATCTCGCGCGCGGGCGCGACGAGGACCGGCTCGCCGCGTGAGGCGCGCCCGGACGGGCGGCGGACCGCCCGCCGCCCGTCCGCGCCGCCATCAATCCCGCCGCGCCGACCGTGCGCCGGGGCGCCCGTTTCCGGACGGGGACGATTCCGGGCATCCCTGAATCCCCGCGAACGGCGCAAGACTCCCGCCATGACCGGCGAGGACGACATCAGGCGCGCCGAGCGCGCGAAGGCGGGCAGTCCCTTCCTCAACACCGATCAGGCCGCCCATTATATCGGCCTCACGGGACGGACCCTCGCGAACATGCGCTGGCGCGGCGAAGGGCCGCCTTTCCGCAAGCATGGCGGCCGCATCCTCTATCATATCGACGATCTCGAAACCTGGTCGGCGCGCTCCGCGCCGCGCCCTCGCGATGCCTGACCGGCGCGCGAGAACCGGCCTCGCGGCCGCGCTCGCCTGCGCCGCGCTGGCCGCGCCCTGTCTCATGAACCCCGCGCCGCGTCTCGTCTGGAATCCGTCCGCGAGCGCGCCGGTCGGACTGTGGCGCGTCGCGCCCGGCCAGTCCGTAGTGGTGGGCGACATGGCGCTGGCCTGGCCGCCCGAACCCTATCGCCAGCTCGCCGCCGAACGCGGCTATCTGCCGGGCAACGTTCCGCTGCTCAAGCGCGTCGCGGCTGTCGAGGGCGACCGGGTCTGCGGCGTCGGAGAGGCGCTGTCCGTCAATGGACGGATCGTCGCGCGCCGCCGCGCCGCCGACGCGCGCGGGCGGCTTCTGCCGCGCTGGAGCGGCTGCCGGACGCTCGCCCCGGACGAAATCCTCCTCCTGATGGACGCGGCCGACTCGTTCGACGGGCGTTATTTCGGACCGGTCGAGATGTCCGCGGTCATTGGTCCCGCGAGGCCGCTATGGACCGACTGAGCCTCGCCGCCGTGCTCGCCGCGCTGGCGGCTCCGGCCGCGCTTCACGCCACGGAGAGCCCGGCTTTCCCGCCCTTGGTCGAACGCTGGCGGCCGCACATCGCCGAGGCGTCGCGCTGCTTCGGCGTGCCCGAGGACTGGATCGGCCGGGTCATGCAGGCCGAAAGCGGGGGGCGCACGCGGCTCCATGGCCGTCCGATCACCAGCCGCGCGGGTGCCATGGGGCTGATGCAGATCATGCCCGCGACCTGGGCCGAGCTGCGCGCGCGCCACGGCTTCGGTTCCGATCCCCATGACCCGCGCGACAACATCCTGGCGGGCGCGGCCTATCTGAGGGAGATGCACGACCGCTTCGGCTATCCGGGTCTGTTCGCGGCCTACAATGCCGGACCGGCCCGCTACGCGCGGCATCTGCGAACGGGCCAGCCGCTCCCGGCCGAGACGCGCGCCTATCTGGCCATCCTCTCCGCGACCCCGCCGGGCGTCACAATGCCGCCCGATCCGGGGACGGGCCGCAGCCTGTTCTTCCCGCTCCGGACCGAACCCGATCGCAGCCCGCATCCGAACCCGAACCGGGCGGACGAGCTCCCGCGCAGTCTGTTCGCGCCGATCCGGGGCAGCGGGGAAGGGCGCGACTGAACCGGCGATCGCGGCGCCGACGGCGCATGCGGGCGGCGGAACATCGACGGGGCGTGCCCCCTGGGCGGCTCGCGGAGTCCTGTCCTCCGGCTCATGCGACCAGACCTATGGGCGGTTCCGGCTGGTCGCGACCGGGGCGGCCGGGCTTTTTTCCCCGCCGCGCTCCCGCGCGGCTCCTCGCGGGCCGCTTCGCGGGCTCAAAAAAACCCGTCGCCCCGGCCCTGCGCTGCCGCTCCGGCTCTGCGGGCGCTCCTGTCCGGGTCCCGCCCATCGCGGTCGTCCCATCGCCGGGGACAGGCTCCGGCGACCCGACATGAAGGAGCAACGGCCATGGCCGCCATCGGATACGTCACCCGCGACCGCGACACCGACACCTATCGGGGCACGTTTCGCACCCTCTCCCTCCGCGCCGACATCGAGATCGTCCCCAACCGCGCGAAGGCCCACGACAGCCAGCCCGACTACCGCGTCTACAGCGGTCCCGTCGAGCTCGGCGGAGGCTGGATCAAGCGCGGCGAGCAGTCGGGCCGGGACTATGTCTCGCTCGGCCTCGCGGCCCCGGAGTTCGGATCGAAGCGGATCTTCGTCAATCTCGGCCGGGCGGCCGGACAGGACGACGACGACTGCTACGCGCTGATCTGGAATCCGGCGGACTGAGCGCCGGAATCCGCGCCCCCCGCGCCCTCGCGCGGGGGGCTTTGTCGCGGCGGCGGCCGCCAGCGACAGGGCGTTCAAGCCTGGGCGCGGGCGCGTGTTCGCCGTCAAGGAGACGGCGCAACCCCCCGGCGGAGGCCGCGGCCGAGCGCGTTCACCCATGCCGATATCAGGTCGCGCGGCCATGAAGCCCTGGCCGCGGCCAGGGTCGCGCTTGGCGCCGGTTCTGTCGAGATGATCGACCTCTTCGAGTGGCCTGCAATGGCTTTCCTGGGCCTCGGTCTTGGCCTGAAGACAGGGTATTCCGCTCAAGTCCCGCCTATGATCCGGCATGGATCGGCCCGCCTCAAGGACGACGTCGGACGCGAATTTTTCCGGCGATCAGCCCCTCGCCTCTCATGGCATGACACCACCTCGCCGGAAAAATTCGCGCCCGGCATCGCCGCTCGCGCGGCCGCTGCGCGGTCCTTGACCCGGCCCGATCCACGCCGGGCCGAGGCCTCCTGACTTTCACGATCAGGAGGCGACGATGATGACGATCGAACAGCATATCGAGGAATTGCGGGCCGAGCTTTCGAGGTCCGACGACATGGCGGAAATCGCCCAGATCGAGCGTGAACTGCGCGAGGCGACAGCCGAACGCGATCAGCTCGAAGCGGCGTTCGCGGCGTGGTTCGCGACGCTCGAATGACGGTTCCGGCAGACATCCCGGACGGCGGCGTCGGCGCGGCGTCTCCGTCCGGGATGTCCGACAGGGCTGGGCAGGGGAGGGCAGCGATGGGGACGGGGGCGGGAAGGCAAGATAGAAGATATGGCGCCCTTCCTGCCGGAACGTCGCCATAAGTCATTGTCTGCACGTCGTTTTCGTTGCCGCGGACATGGCGCCATCCGTTCCGCGATGGCGCCATCGAAGGCGCAAGGCGTTGGCGCGCAATGGTTTTCCATGGCGCCAATTTCGCGCCGCGCGGACCTTCGCCATGATCGCCCCCGAAAGGAGCGGTCATGGCGCAGGACGAGGATTTCAAGCCGAGGATCGGGCGGATGCGGGCCAGGCCTGCGGGCCGCTCGCGGACCTATTTCAGCCGGGTCCTGAAAGCCGCCAATCTGGCCGGCGGAACCAACCTGGTCGCAGGCCGCCGCTCGGCCTTCACCGGCGCGCGGATCGGGCGCGGCGGAGCGGCCGGGGCCGCCCTCGCCGGTCGCGACCGTCACGCGGCCTGGCGGCACCGCCGGGTTGTGGTGAAGATTTCGCCCAAGCCAATGGGAGCGGCGCGCGCCGTCGCGGGAGCCCGCGCGCACCTCAAATATCTCGAGCGCGACGGCACCACGCCCGACGGCGGGCGCGGCCAGGTCTATGGCGCGCAGACCGACCGCGCGGACGGCGGCGCCTTCATGGATCGCTGCGAGGGCGACCGGCATCAGTTCCGGGCGATCATTTCGCCCGAGGATGGCGCGGCCTATGACGACCTCAAACCCTTCATCCGCCGGCTGATGGCGCGGATGGAGGAGGATGTCGGAACCAGGCTCGATTGGGTGGCGGTCGATCATCACAACACGGGCCATCCCCACACGCATGTTCTGATCCGGGGAAAGACCGAGCGCGGCGACGATCTGGTGATCGCCCGCGACTATGTCAGCCACGGGCTGCGCGAACGCGCGGTCGAGCTGGTTTCGCTCGACCTCGGCCCGCGAACGGACTTCGAGATCGAGGAAGGACTGAGGAAGCAGGTGACGCAGGAGCGGTTGACCGCGCTCGACCGTGCCCTGCTGCGACGGATGGACGAAGCCCGCGCGGTCGCGCCGCTCGCGCGCGATCCGTTTCATCGCGCGCTCCAGACCGGCCGGCTGCAGCAGCTCGGCCGGATGGAGCTGGCCGAGCCGATCGGCGCGGGGCGCTGGCGGCTCGCCGACGGGCTGGAGGATACGTTGCGGCGGATGGGCGAGCGCGGCGACATCATCCGCACAATGCAGCGGGAGTTGAAGGCGCAGGGCGCGCAGCGTTCGGCCGGCGACTACGCCATTCACGAGCCCGGCTCGCGTCCGATCACCGGCCGGCTGGTCCGGCGCGGATTGGCCGACGAGCAGAGGGATCGGCATTACATCATCATCGACGGCGTGGATGGCCGGACCCACTATGTCGATATCGGCAAGGGCGAGGCGACCGCGCCGATCCCCGAAGGCGCGATCGTCCGGGTCGCGCAAAAGCCGATCGCCGCCCGCGCCGCGGACCGGACGGTGGCGGAGATCGCGGCGGCCCATGGCGGGCGCTATTCGATCGACATCCACCTCGCCCATGACCGTTCCGCCACGGACGCGTTCGCCCGCGCCCATGTGCGCCGGCTGGAGGCCATGCGCCGGGCGAAGGCAGGCGTGGAGCGCGAGCGGGACGGAACCTGGAGGGTCGCGCCCGATCATGTCGAGCGAGCGGCGGCTTATGAAGCGAAGGCCGCGCGTGCCGCGCCGGTCACGATCGAAACGCTCTCCGCGCTGCCGCTGGACCGGCAGGTGGGGGCCGATGGCGCGACTTGGCTCGACCGGGAGCTTGTGTCCGGCGCGCCCGAGCCCTTGCGCGACGCGGGCTTTGGCGCGGAGGTCCGCGGCGCGCAGGCTGCCCGTCGCCAATGGCTCGTCGCGCAGGGCCTCGCGGATGATCGGCCCCACCGGACGGTCTATCGCGCGAACATGCTTGCGGCCTTGCACCGGCGCGAACTCAATCGGGTCGCCGCCCAGCTCGCTGACGAGACCGGGCTGAGCTATGCCGAGGCCAGGCCCGGCGCGACGGTCGAAGGCGTCTATCGCCGGAATGTGGAGATGGCGAGCGGTCGTCACGCGCTTATCGAACGGAGCCGGGAATTCAGCCTTGTTCCATGGAAGCCGTCGATGGACCGGCAGATCGGAAAGCATATCGCAGGCGTGATGCGCGGCGACGGGACGGACTGGACGATTGGTCGGGGACGCGGCGGGCCGAGCCTATCGTGATCCTCCATCCCGGACCGAAAGATGGTCGGCTTCGGAGGTCAGGCGCATTGGAGGCGAAAGGCAAGGAGGCGGGACGCGATGGCGAAGCGGCGGCGACGTTCGGGCGGGTCCATGTGGCCTCTGCTCGTCATCATGACCGCCCTGCTCGGTGGCGCGGCCTGGATCGCGGGCGCGGGGCCGGGCGTCGGGCTGGCGGACCAGCCGGACGTCTTCGCCTGCCGCTCGCCCTACATTCATGATGGCGACAATATCCGTTGTTCGGGCATGGGACCGGGACGCCTCTACGGCATCGACGCCCCTGAGCTGCCGGGCGCTTGCCGGCCTGGGCGGCGGTGCGCGCCGGGCGATCCGATCGCGAGCCGGGATCATCTTCGCGGGCTGGTCGCCGCCGGCGGCGTCCGGTGCCGTCAGCTCGATACCGACCGATATGGCCGCGCGATCCTTCAATGCCGGGCCGGCGCGCGAGACCTGTCGTGCGCGCAGGTTGATGCCGGCCACGCGATCCAACGCTATCGGCCGTTGCGATGCGGGCGATGGGCTGCTCGCCTCCGGGCTGAGCGAGGGTGCAATCGACGCCCTGAATCGCTATATTGCATGGGCTGATCGAGGGGGCGGCGAATGGCCCGGAAACGGATTGCTGGAAAAGAGCATACGATGACGCTGGGCCTGAACAGCTTCGCGCGCATCAGCGCGGTCGAAGGGGTTCGCCTCTCCGACGCGGCGGTGAAGGAGTTCCGCGAGGACGAAAGCCGCAAGGCGAGCGCACATGAGCGCCGGGAACGCATCATCGCCAAGTATGCGCGGTCCTGACGGCGCTCGAAACCGTGTCGCCAGTGATCTCGGGAGACCATTTCCGCCGTAACGCTTTCGGCCGTCTGGCCTGAATCTGTCCCGACCCGGCGCCGCATGTCGCGGCCCGGCTGTCGGGACAGCCTCCGTGACCCCCACCAAGCTCCTTGTCGGCCAGATTCTCATCTGCCTTTGCGTCGTCCTTTTCGGCGTGTGGGGGGCGACGCAGTGGACCGCGGCGACCCTGGGCCATCAGCCCCAGTTCGGGGCGCCGTGGTTCACCCTTTTCGACACGCCGATCTACCAGCCCTGGCAGCTTTTCGGCTGGTGGTATCATTACTCCGCCTACGCGCCGGGGGTTTTCGACCGCGCCGGAATGATGGCCGCGGCCAGCGGTTTTCTCGCCTGCGGGGCGGCGATCGGCGGCTCACTCCTGCGCGCGCGTCAGAACCGGCGCGTCACTACATACGGCTCGTCCCGGTGGGCGACCCGCACGGAGATCGCGAAGGCAGGCCTGTTCCGGTCGGCGGGCGTGTTTCTCGGCCGCTATCGCGGCGAATACCTGCGTCATGACGGCCCCGAGCATGTCATGGCCTTCGCCCCGACCCGTTCGGGCAAGGGCGTCGGTCTGGTCGTCCCGAGCCTGTTGTCGTGGACCGGAAGCGCGGTGGTTCACGACATCAAGGGAGAAAATTGGTCGCTGACCGCGGGCTGGCGCTCGCGCTTCTCTCATTGCCTCCTGTTCAATCCCACCGATCCGCGTTCGGCCCGCTACAATCCGCTCCTCGAAGTCCGCAAGGGCCCCGACGAGGTCCGCGATGTGCAAAATATCGCGGACATTCTGGTCGATCCCGAGGGCGCGCTGGAACGACGGTCGCACTGGGAGAAAACCTCCCACAGCCTGCTCGTCGGCGCGATCCTCCATGTTCTGTACGCGGAAGAGGAAAAGACGCTCGCGCGCGTGGCGTCCTTCCTCTCTGATCCCCAGCGGAGTTTCGCCCACACGCTCCGGCGGATGATGGCGACAAACCATCTCGGAACGGCTGAGACCCCCGAAGTCCATCCGGTTGTCGCCAGCGCCGCGCGCGAGGTTCTGAACAAATCCGAGAACGAGCGCAGCGGCGTCCTGTCCACCGCCATGTCGTTTCTCGGCCTTTACCGCGACCCGATCGTGGCGCGCACGACGTCGGCCTGCGACTGGCGCATCGCCGATCTCGTGGACGGGCGCTCGCCGGTCACGCTCTACCTCGTCATCCCGCCCGCCGACATCAGCCGGACCAAGCCGCTGGTCCGTCTGGTCCTCAATCAAATCGGGCGACGCCTCACCGAGCGGCTGGAGGGCGATCCGAAGAAGAGCCGCAAGCATCAGCTCCTCATGATGCTGGACGAGTTTCCCGCGCTCGGGAGGTTGGATTTCTTCGAGACCGCGCTCGCCTTCATGGCCGGCTACGGCATCCGCGCCTACCTGATCGCCCAGAGCCTCAATCAGATCTCCAAGGCTTATGGCGAGAACAACGCCATCCTCGACAACTGCCATGTCCGCATCGCGTTCAGCACGAATGATGAGCGGACGGCGAAGCGCATCTCGGATTCCCTTGGGACGGCCACGGAGCTTCGCGCCCAACGGAATTACGCTGGCCATCGCCTCGCGCCTTGGCTGTCGCACGTCATGGTGTCACGACAGGAGACGGCCCGCCCGCTCCTGACGCCGGGCGAGGTGATGCAGCTTCCGCCGGCCGAGGAACTGGTGATGGTGTCGGGCCTCGCCCCGATCCGGGCGAAGAAACTGCGCTACTACGAGGATCGCAACTTCACGCGCCGCGTGGCCGCGCCGCCGGAATTGGCCGAAGGCGACTATCGCGACCGTCCCGCGCCGCGCGCGGACGACTGGAGCGGCCAGGTGCGCGGACCGCACGTCCAGCTCGCCGCCGACGCCGAAGACGACGTCGCAGCGGACGAGGAGGCCGGTGGGCTCCAGCAGCAGCGCCATCCGGGCCTGCCGGAACAGAACCCCGTCGAACGCGCCCATGACGAGCCCGAGCAGGACGCCGCGCGCGAGGACGAGGGCGATGCGGCCGCCGAGCGCCGCGCCATGGCCCGCCTGCGCGGCCTCAGCACGATTGCGCGCGCCCGTGTCATCAACGAGGGAGCAGGCGACGACCTGCTCCCGAAATTCTGAGGGCGGTCGCGATGAAGCCCCGCCATCACCTCTATCTCAGCGGCCCGACGACGGCCCGGCTGGAGGCGTTGGGGGCCCGTCCCGGCACGTCGAAGTCGGCCATCGCGGAGGCGGCGCTGACGCAATATTTCCGGCGGCACGAGACCGGGGAGCTGGAGGACGCGCTTCGCGCCCGGCTGGATCGGATCAGCAACCAGCTCGCGCGCATCGAGCGCAACGGGCAGGTCCTGCTCGAAACGCTCTCGCTCTTCATCCTGCATGAGCTGACCGTCACCGCGCCGATCCCCGAAGCGGACAAATCCGCCCAGGCGGTCGGGCGCGAGCGTTTCGCCCGTTTTGTCGATCAGGTCGGCCGGCAGCTTGCCTTGGGCGCGCCCTCCATCGAGACGGAGGACGCGACGTGAGCGCTGCCGTCCATCCCGAAGCGCTCGATCGCCAGCGGACCATGCTCCGCACGGCGATGGGGCCGGAGATCGCGGCCGCGCTCGCCGATCCGCTCGTCATCGAGATCATGGTGAACCCGGACGGCGCGCTTCGGCTGGACCGGCTCGGCGAAGGCCGCACCGACACGGGCCGGCGGCTGGAGCCGTCCGAGGTCGAACGCATCATCCGCCTGGTCGCGAGCCATGTCCGCGCCGAGGCCCATGCCGGCGCCCCGATCGTGAGCGCCGAGCTGCCGTCGCGCGAGGACGGCCGGACAGGGGAACGGTTCGAGGGCGTGCTTCCTCCGGTCGCCCTCGGACCGTGCTTCTCCATCCGCAAACCTGCCGCCCGGCTCTATGGCCTCGCCGATTACGTGACCGACCGGATCATGGCGCCGGTGCAGGCCGACATGCTCAAGACCGCCGTCGCCGAGCGCCGCAACATCCTGGTCGCGGGCGGCACCAGCTCGGGCAAGACCACGCTGGCGAACGCGCTCCTCGCCGAGATGGCCGACCTGGGCGAGCGCGTCATCCTGATCGAAGACACCCGCGAGCTGCAGTGCGCCGCGCCCGATACGGTCGCCCTGCGCACCCGGCCCGACGTCGTCTCCATGGCCGATCTGGTCCGCTCCACCCTGCGTCTCAGGCCGGACCGGATCATCGTCGGGGAGGTGCGCGGGGCCGAGGCCCTGGACATGCTCAAGGCGTGGAATACCGGCCATCCCGGCGGGATCGCGACCGTTCACGCCAACTCCGCCCAAGCCGCCCTCTACCGGCTCGAGCAGCTCGTGCAGGAGGGCGTCGTCACCGTCCCGCGCCGGCTGATCGCCGACGCCATCGACATGGTGGTGTTCATCCGCGGGCGTGGGACTTCGCGGCGCGTCGAGGCCGTCGCCAAGCTTTCTGGTCTCGCGTCCGACGGCGCCTACCGGCTCGCCGACCTCAATCCCCCCGCTCTGAAACCCCTGTTCGAAGGAGAAGTCCCATGACGCTTTCCCTGCGCTCGCGCCTGCCCAGCTCCAGCGCGCTCGGTTCCGCCACGTTGATCGCGTTGGCGGGCGCGCTGCTGGTTCCCGCCGCCGCCATCGCGGCCGGCTCCGGGATGCCTTGGGAAGAACCCCTGCAACAGGTTCTGGAGTCCATCCAGGGGCCGGTCGCCCGCATCGTCGCGGTGATCATCATCATCATAACCGGGCTGACGCTGGCGTTCGGGGAGACGGCCGGCGGCTTCCGCAAGCTCATCCAGATCGTGTTCGGTCTGTCGATCGCGTTCGCGGCGTCGAGCTTCTTCCTGTCCTTCTTCAGCTTCGGCGGCGGGGCGCTGGTCGCATGAGCATCGAGGGCTTCGAGGCTCCGCTTCATCGTGCGCTGACCGAGCCGATCTTGCTCGGCGGCGCGCCCCGCGCGGTCGCGATCGTCAACGGCACGCTGGCCGCCGCGGTCGGGCTCGGACTTCAGCAATGGATCGCGGGCGTCCTGATCTGGATCGCCGGCCACAGCCTCGCGGTGTTCGCCGCCCGGCGCGATCCGGACTTCGCCCCCGTCATGATCCGTCACCTCCGGCAGAAGGGGTGGTGGTCATGCTGAACCTGAAGGAATACCGGCAGACCGCGGACCGGCTCGCCGATCATCTGCCCTGGGCGGCGCTGGTCGCGCCCGGCGTCGTGCTGAACAAGGATGGCGGGTTCCAGCGGACATTCCGGTTCCGCGGTCCGGACCTTGAATCCGCCACCGACGCCGAGCTGGTCGCGGTGTGCGCGCGGGCGAACAACGCCCTCCGCCGTCTGGGTTCCGGCTGGGCCATGTTCTTCGACGCCGAGCGCGTCGAAGCGCTCGGCTATCCCGACAGCGCGTTTCCCGATGCGGCATCCTGGCTGGTGGACGAAGAGCGCAGGGGCGGGTTCGACGGCATGCGCAGCCGGCTGTTCGAGACCCGCTGCCACCTGACCGTCTATCATCTGCCGCCCGCCGATCAGACCGAGCGCGCCGAACGCGCGCTGATGGAGCGAGAGGAGCCGAGCAAGGGTCGGGACTGGCGGCAGGAGCTGACCGGCTTCCTCGCCCAGACGGATAGGCTGCTGGACCTGCTCTCGGGCTTCCTGCCGGAAATCCGCGCGCTGGACGACGCCGAGACGCTGACCTTCCTGCACGGCTGCATCTCGACCAAGCGCCATCCCGTCGCCGTGCCGGACATCCCCATGTATCTGGACGGCCTGCTGGTCGATGTCCCGCTGTCGGGCGGCATCGAACCGATGCTCGGCGACCGGCATCTTCGCACCGTCACCGTCCTGGGATTCCCCAACGCGACCCGGCCAGGCCTCCTCGACGCGTTCAACCACGAACCGTTCGCCTATCGCTGGACGACGCGCTTCATCTGCCTGGACAAGACGGCCGCCAACAAGGCGCTGACCAGGATCCGGCGGCTGTGGTTCAACAAGCGCAAATCCGTCGTCCAGCTCTTGCGCGAGGTGATGACCAACGAGCCGGTCGCGCTGACCGACACCGATGCGGACAACAAGCTGGCGGATGCGGACCTCGCCTTGCAGGCGCTCGGCGGCGATCACGTCGCCTTCGGCTATCTGACCGTCACCATCACCGTGTCCGATCCCGATCGCGCCGAGGCCGACCGGCAAATCCGGGCGGTCGAGCGCATCGTGAACGGGCTCGGCTTCACTACCATCCGGGAGAGCGTCAACGCTGTGGAAGCCTGGCTGGGCGGTCTGCCCGGACACGTTTATGCGAATATCCGCCAGCCGCTCGTCGGCACGCTCAATCTCGCCCACCTGATGCCGCTGTCGAGCGTGTGGGCGGGGCCGGCGCGCAATCCCCATCTGGACGGCCCGCCGCTGCTTCACGCCGTAACCTCGGGCTCCACCCCGTTCCGGCTCTCCACCCATGTCGGCGATGTCGGCCACATGTTCATTGTCGGCCCGACCGGCGCGGGCAAATCGGTGCTGCTTGCGACCATGGCGATGCAGTTCCGGCGCTATCGGGGCGCGCAGGTCTATGTCTTCGACAAGGGCCTGTCCGCCCGCGCCGCCACGCTCGCCATGGGCGGGGATCACTATGCGCTGGGCGAGGACGGCGCCATCGCCTTCCAGCCGCTGCGCAATATCGACCAGTGGGAGGAGCGGGCCTGGGCAGCCGAATGGGTGGCCGGTCTCATCCACCACGAAGGCGTGGCGATCACGCCCGAGGTGAAGGATTCTGTCTGGTCGGCGGTCCAGAGCCTGGCGACCGCCCCGGCCGACGAGCGCAGCCTGACCGGCCTGTCGCTGCTGCTTCAGTCCAACGCGCTGAAGACCGCCCTCGCTCCTTATACGCTGGACGGCGCTTATGGCCGGTTGCTGGACGCCGCCGACGACCGGCTCTCGACATCGGACGTCCAGTGTTTCGAGACCGAGGCGCTGATGGAGCAGGCGAGCGCCGTCCATCCGGTCCTCACATATCTGTTTCACCGTCTCGGCCAGCGCTTCGATGGCCGGCCGACCCTGTTGGTCCTCGATGAAGCCTGGGTGTTTCTCGACAACACGCTGTTCGCCGAGCGCATCCGTGAATGGCTCAAGGTGCTGCGCAAGCGGAACGTGGCGGTGGTGTTCGCCACCCAAAGCCTCGCCGACATCACCGAAAGCGCGGTCGCGCCGGCCATCATCGAGAGCTGCCCGCAGCGCATATTCCTCGCCAATGAGCGGGCGACCGAGCCGCAGGGCCGCGCCGCCTATGAGCGGTTCGGGCTCAACGCCCGGCAGATCGAGCTGATCTCCCGCGCCACGCCGAAGCGGGACTACTACCTGGCCTCGCGCCGGGGAAACCGCCTGTTCGATCTCGCGCTCGGCCCGGTCGCGCTTGCCTTCGCGGCTGCATCCGATCCCGCCAGCCAGAGCCTCATCGACCGCCTGCTCGCCGAGCATGGCCGCGACCGTTTCGCGGACGCCTGGCTCCGCGCGCGCGATCTCGGCTGGGCGGCCGACCTCCTCGCCGATTTCCAGCCCCCCAACGAAGAAGGAGACCCGTCATGATCCGTGACAGACTTGCCGCCATCGCGGCCGCCGCCCTGTTCGGCGCGGCCGTCGCCATCCCCGCCGGGCCGGCCTTGGCGCAATGGACGGTGTTCGATCCGACCAACTACGCGCAGAACCTTCTCAGCGCCACGCGCGCGCTGGAGCAGATCAACAATCAGATCCAGCAGCTCCAGCGGCAGGCGACGATGATCCAGAACCAGGCGACCGATCTCGCCCGGCTCGATTACTCCGCGCTCGCCCAGCTCAATCAGTCGATGGCCCGCATCGACACGCTGATGCGGCAGGCCGAGGGCATCCGCATCAGCATCGCCGAGACCGAACGCGCCCTGCGCGATCAATTCCCGGCCGAGCTGGGACCGGGCGCGACGCCCGACGACCTCGCCCGGCGCGCGCGAGAGAACTGGACCGCCGCGGTGCAGGGCTATCGCCATACGCTCCGGGTGCAGGCGCAGGTGGCCGAGAACGTCCAGTCCGACAGCGCGCTCCTCGCCGAGCTGGTCGCGCGGAGCGACGGAGCGACCGGCAACCTTCAGGCCCAGCAGGCGGCCAATCAGCTCGCCGCCCTAGCGGCCCGCCAGCAGCTCCAGCTTCAGTCGCTCATGGCCGCCCAGTTCCGCGCCGAGGCGATCGAGCAGGCCCGGCAGGCGCAGGAGTTGGAGGCGGCGCGCATCAACACCCGCCGCTTCCTCGGCTCGCCGCGCGCCTACACCCCGCGATAGGAGACCAGACCCGTGCCGCCGCCGACCGACCTCAACATCATCGACCGCTTCATGGAGGCGTTCATCGCCTACATCGACAGCGGATTCGGGCTGCTCGGCGGCGACGTGGCCTTTCTCACCACGGTCCTGATCGGCATCGACATCACCCTGGCCGGACTTTGGTGGGCGATGGACGGCGAGCGCGAGGTGATCGCGCGGTTCATCAAGAAGATCCTCTACATCGGCATCTTCGCGCTGATCCTGAACAATTTCCCGCTGCTGGCGAACATCGTCTTCGCCAGCTTCTCCGGTCTCGGCATCACGGCCGGCGGCGGCGATCTGACCCCCGATCAACTTCTCCGGCCCGGTTATCTCGCCGGTGTCGGATTCGAGGCGGCCCATCCGCTGATCGAGCGCGTCGGCGAGCTGAGCGGATTTCCCGGCATTTTCGGCAACTTCATGGTCGTCTCGGTCCTGCTGATCGCCTGGTGTCTGGTGGTGCTGGCGTTCTTCATCCTCGCCATCCAGCTCTTCATCACCATCATCGAGTTCAAGCTGACCACGCTCGCCGGCTTCGTGCTGGTGCCGTTCGCACTGTTCAACAAGACCAGCTTCCTCGCCGAACGCGTCCTAGGCAATGTCGTCGCGTCAGGCATCAAGGTCATGGTGCTCGCCGTGATCGTCGGCATCGGCATGGGCCTGTTCGACACCATGAACGCCGCGCTCGGCGAGGATCCAGACGTGGCCGACGCGATGACCCTCGTCCTCGGCGCGCTCGCGCTTCTCGGGCTCGGCGTCTTCGGTCCCGGCATCGCATCCGGTCTGGTCTCCGGTGCCCCCCAGCTGGGGGCTGGCGCCGCGGTCGGCACCGCCGCAGGCGTCGCCATCGCCGGAGCTGGGGCCGCCGCCCTCGGCGCGCGGGCGGCCGGCGCAGCGGGATC
>VJOU01000134.1 GCA_007050995.1 Glycocaulis profundi
GCCCGTTGCAGACCCTGATCTTTCCGGCAACGTGGATGAAAAGGCAAGACAGAAAGCTGAATTGAGAATCAAGATGCTGATTCGTGATGTGCTCRGTCCTGAGCTTCAAAAGAAGGAGAAGGAGATTGAGGATAATGAGAAGGCTAATGAAGAACTCTTCGCAAACTACCGTGCAGCGAGCGCTTTTAAAGACGGCTGCCTAAACTCATCGGTGTTTCMGCGCAAACCCATTAGAAACTATGAGGTGTGCGAAGAGGATTTAATTAAGCGATTGAAGGGCTTGAACTCGTGTGGGAAGGAGGCTTCACCTTGCCCTAACTTTAAGGATAAGAAGCAGACTCTGCTGGATTCAATTTCGGAAAGTTATCAGTACCTTGATTCATACAAGAGAGCTCTGGAAAGGAGTAATGCTGCTTTAGCACCGGGATGCCAGCAACAAAATGCATCCTTCCTACAAACTACCCAAAGTTGGATTGATAATGGTTTATTTTCTCATGAAGAATTAGCCTGCCTCGTTTCTAAGGCCCAATCGGCACTGAATCGCTGCAAACAGTAGAGCAGCAAGAAGACAGAATAGCCTACTTTAAGACATCCAACATCCGCGATACTGAAACAACGCGTAGTCGTCGAATGAGCATCCA
>VJOU01000135.1 GCA_007050995.1 Glycocaulis profundi
CGTTTATTCAATAACGAGACAGAAGCGTAGGCAAATGAAAATCAACCTTCTCCGAGCCCACTCTAATTCTCCTTTTTGGTTGCCTCCTTCTCCTCAGACTCGGAAGGGCKCTTGCTGGMACAGGACTGTTTGCCGAAGTCATGGCATGTGCCTCCATGACAAACACGTTCACAGTAGCCGCCTATGMACTCCAATYCGTGGAATGAGCCGTCAAAGCATTCCGGTGTGCTGCAGGGTCGGAAGTCATAGAATTCTCCACAGTGGCCACCATGGCATCCACCCCAATAGCCACAGTTGCCACCATTGCAAAGATGGAAGGGCTGTCCGCCACCTACACCGGGATAGCCCAGGCTGCCATATGGCAGACCGCCAATTGGGCCGTTAAACGGGGGTCTGTCAAAGCCACCTTGCATGGGCATTCCACGTGGAGGAGGCGACATGTAAMCTGCATAGGGCATCCCACCGGGCACCATTCCACCTCGGTACGCGTGTGGAGCATATGGATGGCCGCTGTATCCCATTCCACCTCTATATCCACCCACACCATTGGGATAGACAGCTGCTCCAAAACCAAGCACCACGTAACAGCTCAAGATGGACAGAAGAACTAATGCCATGGGTGAGCGCATTCTCGTTGTCT
>VJOU01000136.1 GCA_007050995.1 Glycocaulis profundi
GCTTCATCGACAGCAAGGCTGTTCCGGGGCAATGCTTCATCGACAGCAAGGCTGTTCCGSGGCAATCAGCTGCCGCCGCTKCCTCACAATGTGTCACTCYTCCGTCTCTCCCSCCACCACAGCTTCAGCAGCAAAACCGCGCTTGGAAGGCCACTGGATATTGTCGAAAGTTAGTGCGGAATGTTGCTGCCATGGCTAGTGGAGCAGAGGCACCTACTGAGGCCGCTGAGGTCGCTGCCCCTGATGTTCAAGAGCTCATTAAGCCRATTCAAGAGGCGTGGGACAAAGTGGAAGATAAGTATGCAGTGAGTAGTCTTGTAGTATCAGGCGCTGTTTTACTTTGGGGTTCCACTGGGCTGATCTCGGCAATAGACAGGCTTCCCCTAGTTCCGGGTGTTCTCGAGCTTGTTGGAATTGGTTACACAGGGTGGTTTGCATACAAGAACCTGGTTTTCAAGCCTGATAGGGAAGCTTTGATAGAGAAGATTAAATGCACATACAAAGATATTATTGGGAGCAGCTGATTTGGGAACTGGAAATAGAGTGCCTTGATGATTTAAAAGTATCGGCCTGAGGATTATATCTATGTATATTTTACTTCATTTCCATTTTTCCTTTTAATTCCATAATAAACTTTT
>VJOU01000137.1 GCA_007050995.1 Glycocaulis profundi
GTTTTGGCCTCTGTCGTTTTGGCTTCGTGATGAGTGAGGGTGAGGAGATTGCTGCTCTCGTCGTTGACAATGGGTCGGGCATGTGCAAGGCTGGCTTTGCTGGGGATGACGCTCCACGCGCCGTATTCCCCTCCATTGTCGGTCGTCCGAGGCATCAGGGGGTGATGGTTGGTATGGGACAAAAGGACAGCTACGTGGGTGACGAGGCTCAGTCGAAGAGGGGTATTCTTACGTTGAAGTACCCCATTGAGCATGGCATCGTGACGAACTGGGATGATATGGAGAAGATCTGGCACCACACGTTCTACAATGAGCTTCGTGTGGCACCTGAGGMGCATCCCGTTCTCCTTACCGAGGCTCCACTCAACCCTAARGCTAATCGTGAGAAGATGACYCAGATCATGTTTGARACGTTCAACTGTCCGGCTATGTATGTAGCTATCCAGGCGGTCCTTTCGTTGTACGCCTCTGGTCGTACTACGGGCATCGTCTTAGACTCTGGTGACGGCGTCACTCACACTGTGCCCATCTATGAGGGCTACGCACTTCCTCATGCCATTCTGCGTCTTGATTTAGCTGGTCGTGATCTGACTGACTACCTTATGAAGGTCCTGACCGAGAGAGGCTACTCTTTC
>VJOU01000138.1 GCA_007050995.1 Glycocaulis profundi
CCCATGTAAAGAGAAGGCTAACTTGTGCCCCCTAGTTGTTACCTCTAATGCTGGACACCTGATAGTCCTACAGAGGTTAGATAGTAGGACTGTTTGATCAATCTAGGTTACTCTTAGGGTAAAAATTCTCGTGTTCCGTTTGTACTCTAAGGTGGAAAAAAAACCACATCTAATCTTCTTTTAACAGTTTAGAAATGGCAAGTATGGCRTCTGCTGCTTCAAGCTTCTTGGTGACACCAAATGTCACCTCTAACACAGCCACAGCCAAGTGCAATATGRTTAGTATGCTACCTTTCCAAAACACCAGAGGTTCATCAAGATTGATTGTTAAGGCCAGTGAAGAGGGTGGTGAACCACCTGCTGCCGTTGCTGAACCAGTCAAGGAAGAGAAGCCTAAGCCACCACCAATTGGACCCAAGAGAGGAGCCAAGGTGCGAATCCTCAGGAAGGAGTCATATTGGTTCAAAGGAGTGGGATCAGTTGTGACTGTAGATCAGGACCCAAAGACTCGCTAACCAGTGGTTGTGCGGTTTAACAAAGTGAATTACGCAAATGTTTCAACCAACAACTACGCATTGGATGAAATTGAAGAATGTTAGAAAGAGTCTCTCGTTGATGTTGTGGTTGTATAATTC
>VJOU01000025.1 GCA_007050995.1 Glycocaulis profundi
CGGCGCGGGCGCGGCCTGGGCGGCCGGGCGGCTGGGCGCAGCGGGAGCCTGGCTGCGCTGGGGCGGCGGGGCGGAAGGCTTGGAGCGGCGGCCGAACAGGGACAGGCCGCGCTTCAGCACGCCCTCTTCCTGAGGCTCCTCGGCCGGTTCGGGCTGAGGGGCGGGGCGGCGGAAGGTCTCGGCTTCCTGAGCCAGCCGCTCCTGATGGCGGACCACCTCGGGCGTGACGTCTTCAGGCTCGGCGGCGGTGAAGGCGTCAGGCCGGGACAGCTCGTGATCGATGGCGCTGGCCGGTTCATGAGCCTCGCCCTGCTCCCCGGCGGCCCTGCGCGCCTGCTCGGCGCGGAAGGCGGCGGCCTTGGCGTGGATGCCGCCATCGGCCGGGCCACGCTCGCGCGGAGCGGGAGCGGCTTCGGGCTCGGCATCCATCAGGCGGCGGACCATCGGCTCGCTCTTGACCGGCGCGGGCTTGGTCTCACGCGACTGCCAGGCGCCGACCACCGGCGCGGGCCGGGCGGTTTCGGCACGGCGCGGATCGGCGGCGACCTGCGGCTCGGCGTCGATGCCGGTGGCCACGACCGACACGCGGATCGTGCCGTCCAGCTTCTCGTCGAAGGTCGAGCCCACGATGATGTTCGCGTCGGGGTCGACCTCGTTGCGGATCTCGTTGGCGGCCTCGTCGACCTCGTACAGGGTCATGTCCATGCCGCCGGTGATGTTGATGAGCACGCCCTTGGCGCCCTTCATCGAGACATCGTCCAGCAGGGGGTTGGCGATGGCGGCGTGGGCGGCTTCCACCGCGCGCTTGTCGCCGGACGCCTCGCCGGTGCCCATCATCGCCTTGCCCATCTCGTTCATCACGGTGCGCACGTCGGCGAAGTCGAGATTGATCAGGCCGGGCATGACCATCAGGTCGGTGATGCCGCGCACGCCCGAGTGCAGGACCTGGTCGGCCATGGAGAAGGCGTCCGCGAAGGTCGTCTTCTCGGTGGCGATGCGGAACAGGTTCTGGTTCGGGATGACGATCAGGGTGTCGACATGCTGCTGGAGCTGATCGATCCCTGATTCGGCGATGCGCATGCGGCGCGTGCCTTCGAAGTGGAAGGGCTTGGTGACGACCCCGACCGTCAGAATGCCCTGCTCGCGCGCGGCGCGGGCGATCACAGGGGCCCCGCCGGTCCCCGTTCCGCCGCCCATGCCTGCGGTGATGAACACCATGTGCGCGCCCTGCAGGTACTCCATGATCTCGGCGATGGAGTCCTCGGCGGACTGCTGCCCCACTTCAGGCCGGGCCCCCGCCCCGAGGCCTTCGGTGATCTGGGCGCCCATCTGCACGCGCTTTTCAGTGCGTGAGCGCTGAAGCGCCTGCGCGTCGGTGTTCGCGACCACGAAATCGACGCCTTCGAGATTGGCGTCGATCATGTTGTTGACCGCGTTGCCGCCGGCGCCGCCGACCCCGAAAACGAGGATGCGGGGCTTCAGCTCGGTGGTTTCTGGTGCTGAGAGATTGAGGGCCATTGGGGGCGGGCTCCATGGACTGGCGGGTAAGGTTAATCCGTACCCGTCCAGACTGCGCCGCGTTGCTTAATCGAATGTTAAACCAAGACCTTGGCTGTAAGATTCCGCCAAGAACATATAATGAACAAATCGTTTAACCGCAGTCCCGGACGCATCTGAACTTCCTGAACGCGTTCAGAAGCTCTCCGCGAACCAGCGCAGGATGGCTCTGGGGCCGCGCTCGCCCTGTCCGCCGCCCGCGATCCGGCGGGGCGCGTCGAGCGAAAAGCGGGGCGGCCCGGCGATGGCCTCCGCCGGCCCCTGACCGAAGCGCGCGACCACGCCCGCGCAGGCTGAGAAGGCCGGCCCGGAGACCGCGTCGCCCAGCCCGGCCACGTTCTGGGGACGGCCCAGCCGCACCTGTTTGCCCAGCACCCGGCCCGCCATCTCCGCGGTTCCGGGAAGCTGCGCCGCGCCGCCGGTCAGGATCAGCCGACGTCCGGCGGCCTTGTGCGCGCCCGCCGCGTCCAGCCGGTCGCGCAGCAGTTCGAACACCTCTTCCAGCCGGGGCCGGATGATGGAGTTCAGCAGCGCGCGGGGCTGCTGGACCATGGCGGTCTCGGAATCGGAGAAAACGGGCGGCGTTTCGATCATCTGCCGGTCGTCGTCCGGGCTGTCGAGGGCGCAGCCATAGAGCGCCTTGATCCGCTCGGCCGAATTGAGAGGCGTGGACAGGCCGCGCGCGATGTCGCTGGTCACGTGGGCGCCGCCCACCGGCACGCAGTCGACATGGACCAGCGAGCCTTCGGCGAACACCGCGACCGAGGTCGTGTTCGCGCCCATGTCCACCACCATCGCGCCCAGCAGCATCTCGTCGGGCGCCAGCACGGACAGGCCCGAGGCGTAGGGTGTGGCCACCACTTCGGCGATGTCCAGATGGCAGCGCTCGATGCAGGTTAGCAGATTGCGCAGCGGGTCGGAGGCGGCGGTGACCATGTGCAGGTCCACCCCCAGCGTGCGGCCCGACATGCCGCGCGGGTCCTTGACCCCGCGGTGATCGTCCACCCGCCAGCCCAGCGGCAGGGCGTGCAGGATGACGCGGCCCGGCTGGTAGAACTCGCCGATTCCCGCGGCCAGCGCCCGGCGCAGATCGCGGTCGGAGACCTCGCGGCTGGCCAGCGGGGCTTCCACGGAAAGACGGGTGGAAGCGGGCGAGCCCGCCGAGGCGACCACGGTCACCTCGCTGACGGCCACACCGGCCATGCGCTCGGCGTTCTCGACCGCGGTGCGGATGGAATCTTCGGCCGCGTCCATGTCCACGATGGCCCCGCCACGCACGCCGCGCGAGGACTGATGGCCTACCCCCACCACCCGCGGGCGCGGGCCGGTCAGGGTGTTCTCCATCTTCACGATGAAGCACACGGTCTTGGACGCGCCCACTTCCAGGGCGGCGAGGACGGCGGGCTTGCGCTGTGCGGGCTGGGCGGCTTTGGCCCCCTGACCTGAGAAAGACATGAACCCCATGGGGCGGTCAGGCTCCTCTTTCCGGGACGGGATCGGCCCGCTCTGGCCAGGCGCGGATGGCCAGCTCGCCCTCCCCGCGGATGTCGAAGGACTGGGCGTCCAGATCGAGCACGCCATGATTGGCGTGAAGCGTCGCGATGGTCGCCAGCGCCGCGGCGGGGTCGCCCTCGGGCAGCATCACGTCGCCGCCCGTCGCCAGCCGCAGGTTCCAGCGCCGCTCGCCCACGCGCACGACATGGGTGGTGATGCGCCGCAGATTGGGCTGGCGCTCGAGCAGTTCGAGGATTTCGGTCGCGTCTTCATTCGCGCCCGCGCCCACCACCCGCGGAAGGTCGGCGTAATCGACCGGGTTGGCCCCGGCGATGACGACGCCCTCGCGGTCGATGACCCGGTGATAGCCGCCGGTCTGCCACAGGGCGTAGGGCTCGCGCTCGGTCAGCAGCACCGCGATCCGGTCGGGCCACAGCCGCACCACGGACGCCTCGCTGACCCAGGGCAGGGCCTCGACGCGCTCGCGCGCTTCGGCAGGGTCGAGATCGAGCAGGCCCATGCCGGGCCGCGCGCCGATGATGTCCGCGATGCGCTGGGGGCTGACCTGTCCGCCGCCGGAGACCTCGACCGCGCGCACGGTGAAGCCTGCGTTCGCCAGCCGCTCGGACAGGGCGCTCTCGGCCATGTCGCCCACCCCGTCGAGCTGGCCGAACGCGGCCAGCCCGCCGATGACGAGCCCGCCGATCGCCAGCACCGCGATGGCGCCCAGCCGCAGGGCGTGCCCCGCGCGATAGCGCGCGCCGCGAAGCTGGGCGCTGGCCCAGTTCGACACCTTCTTTCGGGGGACGGGAACGGAGACGGAGTCGCGGTATTTCGAACGGGCCCGCGGATCCTTCTTCGCGCCGCGGCCCCGGCTGGCGCGTCCTACCTGGGACACGACGAATCCTCCGCGATCCACTGCACCAGATCGGAGAACCCGATCCCGCACGCCGCCGCCTGTTCAGGCGCGAGCGATGTGGGAGTCATGCCGGGCTGCGTGTTAATTTCGAGTAACCATAGACGCCCGTCGCCGTCCGCATCCCAGCGGAAATCAGACCGCGTCAGCCCCCGGCAGCCCAGCTCCTTGTGCGCCAGCACCGCAGCGCGCCTGGCTTCCTCGGCGACCGCTTCGGGAATGTCGGCGGGCAGCACGTGGACCGAGCCGCCATCGGCGTATTTCGCCTCGTAATCATAAAACGCCGTCTTGGGCACGATCTCGGTCACGCCCAGCGCCCGGTCCCCCATCACCGCCACGGTCAGCTCGCGGCCCGGCACATAGGTCTCGATCAGCACCTCGTCGCCATAAGGCCAGGTGTCCGAGGCCAGCTCGGCGGGCGGGCGGTTCGCGCCCTTCGGCACGATCAGCACGCCGATGGACGAACCCTGCGCGTTCGGCTTGGCGACATAAGGCGGTTTGATCAGGTGCTCGCGCGCGGCCTCGAACCGGTCGGCGATCACGCCCTCGGGGCAGTTCAGCCCCGCCAGCCGCAGCACCGCCTTGGTCTTCTGCTTGTCCATCGCCAGCGCGGAGGCGAGCACGCCCGAATGGGTGTAGGGCCGCCCGAAATGCTCCAGCACGCCCTGCACCTTGCCGTCCTCGCCCCACTCGCCGTGAAGCGCGTTGAAGACGATGTCGGGATCGGCCTCGACCAGCTTTTGATAGACGTCCCGGCCGGGGTCGATCTCGACCACCTCATAGCCTTTGGACCGCAGCGCCTCGGCGCACTTGGCGCCCGAGACCAGCGAGACCGGGCGTTCGGGCGCCATGCCGCCCATCAGGACCGCGACGCGTCTGCCCGTCATGACCGCTCCCCCAGCCGCCGCACTTCCCAGTGCAGCGCCACGCCGCACTGGTCGAGCACGTCCTGACGCACCTGTTCGACCAGGGTCTCGAGGTCTTCAGCCGTCGCCGTGCCGTCATTGATCAGGAAGTTGGCGTGCATGTCCGAAAAGCTCGCCCCGCCCACCATGCGCCCGCGCCCGCCGACCTTGTCGACAAGCTGCCAGGCCGACAGCCCGCCGCTGGTCTCCTTGTCGGGGTTCTTGAAGGTCGAGCCGGACGTCTTCTCCCGGATCGGCTGGGTCTGCTCGCGTTTGGCGGTGATCTCGTCCATGCGCGCGGTGATCGCCTCGGGCGCGTCGGGGCGGCCCTGGAAGACCGCCTCGGTGAAGATCCAGTCCTCGGGCGCCGCGCAGTGGCGATAGGCGTGGCTCAGCTCGTCCGGCCCCGCGATGATCCGCCGCCCGCGCCGGTCCAGCGCGACCGCCTCGACCAGCACGTCTTTGGTCTCGGTCCCGTAGCAGCCCGCATTCATGCGCAGCGCGCCGCCGATGGTGCCCGGCACGCCCACGAAGAATTCCAGCCCCGCGATGCCCGCCTTGGCCGCGGCCTTGGCCGCCATCTTGTCCAGCAGCGCCGCGCCGATGCGGATGCGGTGGCTGTCCAGCGGCTCGGCCTTCGCGAAGGAAGGCGTCAGGCGCACGACCACGCCCTTGACCCCGCCATCGCGCGCCAGCGTGTTCGACCCCGCGCCCAGCACGTGCACGGGAATGTCCTGGGGCGTCTCGGCCAGAAAGCGCGCCAGATCCGCCTCGTCGGCGGGCAGGAACAGCACTTCGGCGGGTCCGCCCACGCGCAGCCAGGTGATGTCGGCCAGCGCGGCGTTCTCGGTGTATCTGCCCCGGACGGGCGGAAGGCGGCCGATCAGGCTCACAGCGCCGCCTCCAGCCGTTCGGGAAGGTCCGCCGCCCAGGCGGTGATGTCGCCCGCGCCCAGACACACCACCAGATCGCCCGCCGTCACCCGGGATCTGAGATCTTCGGGCAGGGTCTCCCGGCTGGTCGGGGCGGCGTCGCGGTGGCCGTGACGGGCCAGGCCGGAGACCAGACCCGCCTGATCCGCGCCCTCGATGGGCGCTTCGCCCGCGGTGTAGACCTCGGTCACCAGCACCGCGTCGGCGTCGTTGAAGCAGGTGCAGAAATCCTCGAACAGGTCGTGCAGGCGGGTGTAGCGGTGGGGCTGGACGACCGCGACCACCCGGCCCTCGCCCGCCCGCTGGCGCGCGGCCTTCAGCACCGCGGCGATCTCCACGGGATGGTGCCCGTAATCGTCCACCACCACGACGCCCTTGGCCTCGCCGGTGATGGTGAAGCGGCGCTTGACCCCGCCGAACTCCTTGAGCGCCCGGCGCGCGGCATCCTCGGTGCAGCCCAGCGCGGTCGCCACCGCCAGCGCACCGGCCGCGTTGGCCACGTTGTGCTCGCCCATCATGGGCAGGTAGAGGTCTTCCCAAGTGGTCCGCTCGCCGCCGGGCGGCTGGAACACCAGGTCGAAATGCGCCCCGCGCGTATTGGTGACCAGCTTGGTCACCCGCACGTCCGCCTGCGGGTTGAAGCCATAGGTGATCACCCGGCGGTCCTCGATCCGGGCGGCCAGCGCCTGAACCTCGGGGTGGTCGGTGCACAGCGCGGCGAAGCCGTAGAAGGGCAGGTTCTCCACGAACTGCTCGAACGCGGCGCGCAGGGCGTCGAAGCTGCCGTAATGCTCCATGTGTTCGGGATCGATGTTCGTGATGATCGCCACCGAGCCGCGCAGTTTGAGGAAGCTGCCGTCGCTCTCGTCGGCCTCGACCACCATCCAGTCGCCCTCGCCCATCTTCGCGTTCGAGCCGTAGGCGGAGATGATGCCGCCATTGATGACGGTCGGGTCGAAGCCCGCCGCGTCCATCAGGGCGGCGACCAGCGAGGTGGTGGTGGTCTTGCCGTGGGTGCCGCCCACCGCGACCGCGTATTTCAGCCGCATCAGCTCGGCCAGCATCTCCGCGCGCCGCACCACGGGGATGCGCGCGCGGCGGGCGGCGACCAGTTCGGGATTGTCGCGCTTCACCGCGCTGGAGACCACCAGCGCGCCCGCCCCTTCCACGTTCTCCGCCCGATGGCCGATATGCACGACCGCGCCCTTGCCGCGCAGGCGCTCGACATTGGTGCTGTCCTTGATGTCCGAGCCGGTGACCGCATAGCCCAGATTGAGCATCACCTCGGCGATCCCGCTCATCCCGATGCCGCCGATGCCGACGAAGTGGACGGGGCTGACGGAGGAGGCGAGGTCGAGCGTGGTCATTCAGGGCTCCTGCCGGGCGGATTGGATGAGAGCGGCGAGGCGGGCGTGGGCGTCAGGCTTTCCAGCCTTCTCAGCCGCCTCGGCGCGGGCGGCCAGACCTGCCCCATCGGCGAGCAGGGTTTCAAGCCGCCGCGACAGCGCCTCGGCGCCGAATTCAGTCTCCAGCATCATCTCCGCGGCCCCGGCCCTGACCAGACCTTCGGCGTTCGCGCGCTGATGATCGTCCATGGCGATGGCGAGCGGGATGAACACGGCGGGCCGGCCCATCGCCGCGACCTCGGACACCGTGGAGGCGCCCGCCCGCGCGATCACCAGATGCGCGTCGGCGTAAAGCGCGCCCATGTCGTCGAAAAAGGGCTCGCACACCGCGCGCACGCCCGCTTCGTCATAAACGCCGCGGGCCAGATCCAGGCTCTCGGCGCGGGTCTGCTGGACCACCTCGATCCGCGACCGCAGGGATTCGGGCAGCATCGCCACCGCGCGCGGAACCTCCTCGGACAGGATGCGCGCGCCCAGCGAACCGCCGATGACCAGCAGCCGGATCGGGCCGCCCTCCTCAGGCGCCGCATAGGCCCGGGCCTTGCGCAGCACCGCGGCGCGCACCGGATTTCCGGTGACCGCGTGATTGGCTTTCGGGTTCAGCCGGTCGAGCCGGTCGAAACCCGACGCCACCGCGAAGGCGCGGCCCGCGAACAGCCGGTTGACCCGGCCCAGCACCGCGTTCTGCTCGTGGATCACGAAGGGGATGCCTGACAGCCGCGCGCTCGCCATGGCGGGAAAGGCCGGATAGCCGCCGAACCCGGCCACCACGTCGGGGTGGAAGCGGGCGAATATCTTCCGCGTCTGGCCCATGCCCTTTGAGATGTCGCGCAGGGCGCGGGCGAGGCGGACGGGGTGGGTGACGAAGGGCGAGGCCGCCGCGATCTCGTCCACGCCCTCGCCGGGGAAGTCCTTGGCGTGGACCGCGCCGCGCGCGTCGGTGACCAGCCGCACCTGCCAACCCTGCTCGATCAGGGCCTCGGCGGCGGCGCGGGCGGGGAAGATGTGTCCGCCGGTGCCCCCGGCCGCCATCAGGATGCGCGGCGCGTCCGCCATCAGACCGGGGCCGTGACGTGCTGGACCGACTGGCGCTCATACGCCCCCGGCCTGCGCCGGGTCAGCGCCAGCAGCAGCCCCGCGGAGAAGGCCAGCGCGATCATCGAGCTGCCGCCCGAGGACACGAAGGGCAGGGTCATGCCCTTGGCCGGGACGAGGTTGAGATTGACCGCGATGTTGATCATCGCCTGAAGACCGAACAGCAGGGCCAGCCCGCAGGTCGCCATCTGGGAGAAATGGTCGGTCAGCTTCATGGCGTTCATCCAGGCCCGGGCGAACAGGATCAGGAACAGGCCGATGATCGCCACCGAGGCGATCAGGCCGAATTCCTCCACCGCCACGGAGAACACGAAATCGGTGTGCGCCTCGGGCAGCAGGCGTTTGACCTCGCCCTCGCCGGGCCCCACGCCCGTCACCCCGCCGCGGCTGATCGCCTCCAGCGCGGTTTCGGTTTGGGTCCGCCCTTCCACGGTGGGGGGATTGAGGAAGGCCATCAGGCGCGCCCGGACGTGTCCGAGCATGACGTACGCGGCCACGCCCCCGCCCACGGCGATGCCCGCCAGCGGCACGGTGTAGATCCAGCGCAGGCCCCCGGCCCACAGCATGGCGCCGAAGATCAGGGTCAGCAGCACGGTCTGGCCGAAATCGGGCTGGGTGATGAGGAAGGCGCAGGCCGCGCCGAAAATCCCGAACGCGATCAGCCGCCCGGGCACGGGCGCGCCCCGGCTCTCCTCGGCGAACAGCCAGGCGGTGATGATGATGAAGGCGGGTTTGAGGAATTCGGACGGCTGGAGCGACATGCCCGCGAAGCGCAGCCAGCGCTGGGCGCCGTTCACCTCGTGCCCGATCAGCGGCACCAGCATCAGGCCGATGAAGCTGCCGATCAGGGCGAGCCCCGCGATCCGGCGCACGCCGCGCACCGACAGCGCCGCGGTCCCCATCAGGACGATCACCGACACGCCCACGAAGAAGCAGTGCCGGTACAGGAAGTAGAACGGGTCGGCGATGCGCAGCCGCTCCGCCGCGGCGGGACTGGCCGCCAGCGACAGGGTCAGGCCGATGGCGATCAGGGCGAACACGGTGAACACCGTGGTGCGGTCGAGCCCGCGCCAGAGCTGGCGCGATCCGGCCTTGCGGACGGCGGCGGTCATGGGCGGTCTCCCTTGGCGCTCGCGGGGATGAGGTCGTCGACGAGCTGTCGGAACACGTCCCCGCGATGCTCGAAGCTTCTGAACTGGTCGAAGGAGGCGCAGGCGGGCGAGAGCAGCACGACCGGCGCGGCGTCATCGCCGTCCAGCGCGTCGCGCGCGGCGCGGGCGGCCGCCTCCTCCAGCGTGCCGGACATGACCGTCTCCACCTTGCCGCGGAGCTGGCGGCCGATCTTGGCGGCGTCCTGCCCGATCAGGTAGGCGCGGCGGATGCGGGGAAAGTGGTCCTTGAGCGACTTGACGCCGCCCGACTTCATCTGGCCGCCCGCGATCCAGTGGACCGCATCATAGCAGCCCAGCGCCTGGGCGGCGGCGTCCGCGTTGGTGGCCTTGGAATCGTTGACGAAGGCGACCTTGCCCCACTGGCCTACCCGTTCCTGACGGTGGGCGAGGCCGGGGAAGGCGCGCATGGCCTCGGCGATGACGGCGGGCTGGACGCCCAGATGGCGCGCCGCGGCCCAGGCGGCCGCCGCGTTCTGGGCGTTGTGGCGTCCGGGCAGACCGGGCGCGTCCGCCAGGGTCAGCGCCTCGCGGTGCTGGCCGTCCGTGGTGTCGTGCAGCACCCCGCCCAGCGCATAGACCCCGCCCGGCACGGCCTTGGCCGCGGAGACGGGAACGACCTTGCGCCCGCCCTGCCCGCGGAGTTCGGTCAGCACCTTGGCCGAGGCGCGGTCGTCCGCGCCGATGATCGCCGCGTCGCCGGGGCGCTGGTTCGCGAAAATGCGCCGCTTGGCCTTCACGTATCCGGCCACGTCGCCGTGCCGGTCGATGTGATCGGGCGTGATGTTCAGCCACACCGCCGCGTCGCAGCGCAGGGTCTTCGTCAGATCGAGCTGATAGCTGGAGAGCTCGATCACATAAACCGCGCCGGGCCGGGGCGGATCGAGATTGAGCACCGCCTCGCCGATATTGCCGCCCACCCGGACGTCCAGCCCGGCATGGCGCAGCACGTGGCCGATCAGGGCGGTGGTGGTGGACTTGCCGTTGGTGCCGGTCACCCCGACCACCCGCGCGCCGGACGTCTCGGCCAGCGCCTGAGCGAACAGCTCGGTGTCCCCGATCACCGGCGCGCCGACGGCCTGGGCCAGCTTGACCACGCGATGGGGCTCGGGATGGGTCAGGGGCACGCCCGGCGACAGCACCAGCGCGGCCACGTCGCCCCAGTCTCGGCGGTTCAGATCGTCGATGGGCACGCCCTGGGCCGCCGCGGCGGCGCGCGTCTCCTCGCTGTCGTCCCATGCAGACACGACCGCCCCGCCCGCCTGCAGCGCGCGCGCAGCCGCGATCCCCGTCCTGGCGAGGCCGAAGACGGCGACACGCCGGCCTTCATACGCGCGGACGGGAATCATCAGGCGGTCACCTCAGCTTCAGCGTGGACAGTCCGATCAGGGCGAGCACGACCGCGATGATCCAGAAGCGGATCACGATGGTGGGCTCGGCCCAGCCCATTTTCTCGAAATGGTGGTGGATGGGGGCCATCTTGAAGACCCGCTTGCCGGTGAGCTTGTAGCTGGTGACCTGCACCATCACCGACAGGGCCTCCATGACGAACAGGCCGCCGATGATGGCCAGCACGATCTCGTGCTTGACCGCCACCGCGATGGTGCCGATCGCCCCGCCCAGAGACAGCGAGCCGGTGTCGCCCATGAAGACCATGGCGGGCGGCGCGTTGTACCACAGGAAGCCCAGCCCGGCGCCGAGGATCGCCCCGCAGATCACCGCCAGCTCCGCCGTGCCCGGCGTGAAGTTCAGGAACAGGTAATCCGCATAGACCGCCGAGCCGACGAAATAGGCGATGAAGCCGAAACTGCCCGCAGCGATCATCACCGGCACGATGGCCAGCCCGTCCAGACCGTCGGTGATGTTCACCGCGTTGGACGCGCCCACGATCACCAGCAGGCCGAAGATGAAGAAGCCGTAGCCCAGCGGGATCAGCAGGTCCTTGAAGAAGGGCACGGCCACCGAGGTCGCGAAATCGTCCGGCGTGTTGGGCGCGCCCGACAGCAGATGGGTCATCCAGAACACCGCGATCAGCGCGATGACCGACTGAAGCCCCAGCTTCATCTTGCCCGAGATGCCCGCGCTGGAGCGCTTGGAGACCTTGCGCCAGTCGTCCAGGAAGCCGATGGCCCCGAAGCCGGCGGTCACGAAGATGACCACCCACAGATACGGATTGCGCAGATCGCCCCACAGCAGCGTGCCGATCAGCATGCCCAGCAGGATGATGAACCCGCCCATGGTGGGGGTTCCGGCCTTGGACACGATGTGGCTTTCAGGGCCGTCGGTGCGGATCGGCTGTTCGGAGCCCTTCGAGCGCAGCCAGCGGATGAAGGGCTGGCCGATCCAGATGGCGACGATGAAGGCCGTGATCAGCCCCGCGCCCGTCCGGAAGGTCAGGTAGTTGACGATGTTGAAGATCTGCAGCTCGGAGGCCAGCGGCGAGAATAACAGGTAAAGCATGGACGGGCCCTCACCCCTCAGCGGGAACGCGGCGCGCACCCTCACGCAGCGATGCGGCCACTTTGTGGACGCCCGATGCGTTCGATCCCTTGATCAGCACCACGTCGCCATCGCGCAGCCGTTCGGCCAGCAAGTCCAGCGCGGTTTCAGCGTCCTTCGCATGGTGTCCGGCCACCGATCCGGGCAGCGCGTCGGTCAGGTGGCGCGCCAGCGCGCCCACCCCGATCACCTCGGCCACGCCCGCCTCTTTGAGCGACGCCGCGAGCCCCGCATGCAGCGTCGGCGCGTCCGGCCCCAGCTCCAGCATCTCGCCCAGCACGGCCACCTTCCGGCCGCCCGCGCGCGCCTTCAGCCCCGCGATGGCCGAGGCCATCGAGACCGGGTTGGCGTTGTAGCTGTCATCGATCACCGTCACCCGTCCGCCATCGGGCAGCGCCGCCTCGAAGCGCGCGCCCCGGCCCGGCTGCAGGGACAGTTCCGCCAGCGTGTCCGCGACCTGCCCGGGCTCCAGCCCCGCGGCCACGCAGGCGGCCATCACCGCCGCGCCGTTCATGGCCTGATGAGCGCCCGGCGCGCCGATGCGCACGCTGATCGCCTTGCCCAGCACCTCGAACCGGCCGACGCCGCCATCGGGCCCGTCGGTGTAGTCGAGCACCCGCACCGCGGCGCCGGGCTGGGTACCGAATTCGAGGATGAAGGCGGCTCTGGACGTCTCCGCCGCCGCGTTCAGGCGGCCCGCCAGAGGATCGTCGCCGGGAATGACGGCCACGCCGTCCTGGGCCAGACCCTCGAAGATCTCCGCCTTGGCGTCCGCGATGGCCTCCACCGAGCCCAGCATCTCCAGATGGGCGGGCGCGATGCGGGTGATCAGCGCCACGTGGGGTTTGACCTGCGCGCTCAGCTCGCGGATCTCGCCCGCATGGTTCATGCCCATCTCGAACACCGCATGGCGGGTGTTGGCGGGCATGCGCGCCAGCGTCAGGGGCACGCCCCAGTGATTGTTGTAGGACTTCACGCTGAAATGCGCCGGTCCCGCCGCGGCGAAGGCGGAAGCGATGGCGTCCTTGACCGAGGTCTTGCCCACCGAGCCGGTCACGCCCACCCGGATCGCGTCCGAGCGGCGGCGCGCGGCCAGCCCCAGCTTTTCCAGCGCGTCCTGCACGTTGCCGACCACCAGACGCGGGCCGGCGCAGGCGTCCGCCTTCGAGACCAGCGCGGCGGACGCGCCGCGGTCGATGGCGGCTTGCGCGAAATCATGGCCGTCGCGCTGGTCGCTCAGAGCGACGAACAGCTCGCCGCGCTCGAGCGTGCGGGTGTCGATGGACACGCCCGTGGCGGTCCAGCCCTCTCCGCCTTCCAGCCGCCCGCCGGTCGCGGCGGCGGCCTCTTCTGCGGTCCACAGCGGTCCTGCACCCATCGGCATCATCGGCGCGCCCCCTCGCGCTCCAGCGCTTGTTTCGCCTGTTCGCGGTCGTCGAACGGAATGACGGTGTCGCCCACGATCTGGCCCGTCTCATGGCCCTTGCCTGCGATCAGCAGCGTGTCGCCCGGCTCCAGCGCGGCCACCGCGGTCCGGATCGCCTCGGCCCGGTCCCCGATCTCGGTCGCCTGCGGACATCCCTTGAGGATTTCCGCCCGGATCGCCTCGGGCTTTTCCGAGCGCGGATTGTCGTCGGTGACGTAGATGCGGTCGGCCAGCTTCGCGGCCACCGCGCCCATCTTTTCGCGCTTGGAAGGATCGCGGTCCCCGCCCGCGCCGAACACCACCGCGATCCTGCCCCGCGTGTGCGGACGCGCGGCGCGCAGCAGCTTGTCCAGCCCGTCGGGCGTGTGGGCGTAATCGATCAGCACCGGGCTGCCCGCTTGCGTGGTCCCGGCCAGCTCCAGCCGTCCGGGCACCCCGTCCAGAGTCTCAAGCGCGGCGAAGGCGGTTTCCGCGCCCACACCTGAGGCGATCGCCATGCCCGCGGCCTGAAACGCGTTGGACGCCTGGAACTCGCCCATCAGGGGCAGTTCGGTCTGGCGCTCCTCGCCCTCGAAGACGAAACGCACGAGCTGGCTCGCCGCGCGCGGGGTGATCTCCTTGATCTGGATGTCCTCGCCCCGCCAGCCGACGGTGGAGACCTTCAGACCGCGGACCTGCGCGCGCCGGGCGACCTGCTCGCCCCAGTCGGAGTCCACGTTGATGACGGCTTTGGCGCCGGGCTCGAGCAGCACCTCGAACAGGCGCATTTTGGCCTCGAAATAGTCCTCGAAGTCCGGGTGGTAGTCGAGATGGTCCTGGGTCAGGTTGGTGAACCCGCCCACGCTGACCCGCGCCTCGTCCATGCGGCGCTGCTTGAGCCCGTGGCTGGACGCCTCCATCGCCACATGGGTCACGCCCTCGCCCGCCAGCGCGTCCAGCGCGGCGTGCAGCGCGATGGCGTCCGGCGTGGTGTAGCCCACCTCGGTGCGGCCCGAGGACCGGGTCACGCCCAGCGTGCCCAGCGCGGCGGCCTCATGGCCCGCGTGCCCCCAGATCTGGCGCAGGAACTCGACCGTGGAGCTCTTCCCGTTCGTGCCGGTCACCGCGGCGATCATGTCCGGCTGGCGCGGGTGGAAGGCCGCCGCGATGGCGGCCAGCGCCTCGCGCGGATCGGCGGCGGCGACAACAGGCAGGCTCGCCAGCGTGCCGGGCACGGCCAGGATCGCCGCCGCGCCGGCCGATTCCGCCGAGGCGATGAACTGACGCCCGTCCGCCTTCGCGCCGGGCAGCGCGGCGAACAGGTCGCCGGGGCGCACCTTGCGCGAATCCAGAGCCAGGCCGGAGATCATGATCTCGCCCGCGCCGGGCGGGGCGACCACCCAGCCGGGAAGAAGGGACAGAAGGCTGCGCGGCTCGGTCATTGGCGCGCCCCCTCGCCCGCGCCCGGTCCGCCCGCGGCGGCGCGGACGTCCTCGAGCGGTTCTTCAGGGCCGGGCCGGGCTTGAAGCCGGGGCGAGAACATCTGGGCGACCACCGAGGCGCGCGCGGCCGGGTCGGGGCGGCGCTGACCCACGCCCAGGATCGGCGCGACCCGCTCGATGATCTCCCCGCCCGTGGGCGCGGCGTTCCAGCCCGCGGTGTTGAAGCCGTGGGTCTCGCGGATGGGCCGCGGCTGGTCGAGAGTGACGATGAGCACGTATTGCGGATCGTCGAAGGGGAAGATGCCCACGAAGCTGGTCATCACGTTGCCCACCTCGTACCGGCCGTTCACGATCCGCTGGGCGGTGCCGGTCTTGCCCGCGATGGCCAGCCCCTCGCGGTCGGCCTGTCCGCCCGAGACCGCCGCGCGCATGGCGCCCAGCACCTGAGCGGCGGTGCCCGCGCTCATCACCGGATGCTCGGTGACGATGTCGCCGGGGCCGACGGGGCGCAGGGTGGGCGGCACGTACACGCCCTCGTTGGCCAGCGCGCCGAAGGCGGCGGCCAGCGAAAGCGGGCTGACGTTGAAGCCATGGCCGTAGGCGGCGGTCATGGTCTCCACCGGCCCCCAGCGGCGCGGCAGGATGGGCCGGGCGCTCTCGTTGAGTTCGATGGGCGCGCGCTGGAACAGGTTCAGGTCCTCGTAAAAGCCCACGAGGGTCTCCGTGCCCATGCGCTCGGCCATGCGGGCCGCGGCGATGTTGGACGAGTGAACGACCATCTCGCGCGCGGTCATCACCCTGGCCTGGGGCCGGAAGTCGCGGATGCGGTGGCCGCCGATGACGATGGGGTGGCGCGCGTCCAGCGGATCGTCCAGCCGGATGCGCCCGCTCTCGATGCCCGCGGCCAGCGCCAGCGGCTTGAACACCGAGCCCAGCTCGTACACCCCCGCCAGCGGGCGGTTGTAGCGCGCGTCGTCGCTGGCTTCGGCGGCGCGGTTGGGGTCGTAGTCGGGCATGGAGGCCAGCGCGACCACCTCGCCCGTGCCCACCCGCATCAGCACGGCCATGCCCGCGGCGGCGGAATAGCGCTCGATGCGCTCGCGCAGCACGTCCTCGACCGCGTGCTGGGCGGTCAGGTCGATGGACAGCGAGACCGGGCGCCCGCTGCCCTCGGTCAGCTCGGCGTTGAAAGCCAGCTCCGCGCCCGCGATGCCGCTGAGATCGCGGTCGGTGTAGCCCACGATGTGCGCGGCGGTGCGGCTCTTGGGATAGAGGCGGCCCGGCTCGATGCGGAACCCGATGCCCGGCAGGCCCAGCAGGTGGATGGCCTGGCGCTGGCGCGGGGTCAGTCCGCGCGCGATCCAGATGAAGCGGCCATTGCCCGACAGGTCGCGGGTCACCCGCTCCACGTCCAGACCGGGCAGCACGGTGGCGAGCTGCGCGGCGGTGTCGGCGGCGTCCCACACATAGCGCGGATCGCCATAGAGCGAATGGAAGTCGAGATTGGTGGCGAGGATGACCCCGTTGCGGTCCAGGATGTCGCCCCGGCGCACGGGGCCCTGCGCGATCATGGGCGGGGCGGCCTCGGTGAACTCGCCCACCACGGCCAGCTCCACCGCCCGGCCCAGCATCAGCACGAAGGCCCCGCCGATGACGAGGCCCATGACGCGGAAGCGGCGGCGCGAGGTGCTCATCACCGCGCTGGTCTCGTCCTCCAGCCTGAGCAGGCGGGTGACGTCCGCGGGCGCGGCCTCGCGGACCGGCAGCGGCGCTGGCCCGCGGGCCTCCTCGCGGACCTCGACCTTGCCGAACAGGCGCGCGAGAAGCCGTCTCATGGGCGCGGCGCGCCTCCCGTGGCGGTGCGGGCGAACCCGGCGGTGGCGGCCTGGGGCTGACCGGCCTCCTCCTCGCGCTCGCGGGCGGCGCGGGCGGCGGCCAGATCGGCGAGGGTGACCTCCTGGGCGGGGCGCACGGGCTCGAAGCCCAGATGGGCGCGGGCCAGCGCGCGCAGGTTCTCGGGGTCTTCCAGATGGGCGATGTTGGCGGTCAGCGTGTTGATCCGCCCGCGCTCCTGAGCCAGCTCGGTCTGCAGCCGCGCCAGCCGGTCCTGCGCCGCGTTCGCGTCGGTCTTGGCGATGTAGAGCGCCATCAGCAGCAGCGCGGCCACGATCACGCCGAGAATGTTGATCGCCTTGATCATGACGTCAGCTCCAGAAGGCGGCTGTAGGCGGGCACGCCGGGCAGGCCGGAGTCCTCGGCGGGCCAGGCGGGATTGGTGGTGCGCGCCGCGGCCCGCAGACGGGCGGAGCGGGCGCGGGGATTGGCGTCGACTTCCGCTTCGGAGGCCTCGACGGCCTTTTTCGACAGCAGCGAGAAGCTGGGCGCGGGGCCGGGCTGGATGTCGGGCGCGTGGCGCGAGCCGCGGCCCTCCAGTCCGGCACGGGCGCGCAGGAAGGTCTTCACGATCCGATCTTCGAGCGAGTGGAAGGTGACCACCGCCAGCACGCCCGCGGGCTTGAGCACCCGCTCGGCCGCGCCCAAGCCGCGGATCAGCTCGCCCAGCTCGTCATTGACCAGGATGCGCAGCGCCTGGAACACGCGGGTGGCCGGATGCACCCGGCCCGGCTTGCCGCCCACGGCCCGGCTGACGATGTCGGCCAGCCGCAGGGTGGTGGTGATCGGCTCGTCCTCGCGGGCGCTGGCGATGAACTGGGCGGCGCGCCGGGCGCGCTTCTCCTCGCCATAGACGCGGAAGACGGCGGTCAGCTCTTCGATCGACAGGTGATTGACCGCGTCCGCCGCGCTGGGGCCGGTGCGCGACATGCGCATGTCCAGCGGGCCTTCCTTCTGGAAGGAGAAGCCGCGCTCGGCCTCGTCGATCTGCATGGAGGACACGCCCAGATCGAGCATGATCCCGTCCACGCCCGAGCTCCCGGCCCGCTCGATCACGTCCTCCATCAGGGAGAACGGCCCTTCGGCGAAGGCGAACTGTTTGGGCCAGGCGCGCTTCATGGCGTCCGCGGCGGGACGGGCGGTGGGGTCGCGGTCGATGCCCAGCACCCGCGCGCCCTCCACGCCCAGCACCGCGCGGGTGTAGCCGCCCGCGCCGAACGTGCCGTCCACGTAAAGCCCGCCCTCGCGGGGGCGGATCGCGGCCAGCACTTCATCGAGCAGGACCGGGACATGGGCCATCACGCGCCCTCCCCCGGCCTGAAGCCGTTCGCCGGCGGACGGCGCAGGGCGGACTTGTTCTCCCGCGCGAATTCCAGATCGCGGGCGTGACGTTCGGCATGGGCCTCGGGATCCCAGATCTCGAAGCGCTTACCCATGCCCACGAAGGTTGCTTTGGACGATAGCGAGGCGAACTCGGCGAATTCCTTGGGCAGCGAGACCCGGCCCGTGGAGTCGAACGTCAGGGGACGCGCGCCGCCGAAGATCACCCGCTCGAAGGCGGTGCGGCTGTCGTCATAGGGGTCCATCGCGTCGATGGCCGCGGACAGCTCTTCCATCAGGCGCTGGCCGCCGCCTTCCAGGAACGGACCGTTGAACGAACGCCAGACATAGATTCCATTGATGGTGTCGCCCGCGACCGACGCACGGAAATCGGCGGGGACGGAGACCCGTCCCTTCGCGTCGATTCCATTGGTGGTCGTGGAGAAAAACATCTCCGGCCTGTCCCCTTGGCGTCTCCACACGTCCCCAGCGACGCAGATGTGGTTAACGATGGGATACCATGGGATTTCATGGGAAACAACGCCGAAACATGTGTCCGAAGGCGTTTTGACAGGCGCGCGCAAGTAAAAGCGCAGCGTGTTTCACTGCGACACAAGAGAACCTAAAGAGAACAATTTATTAACGCGGCCCGCGGCGTTAACTTTTGGCCTAGGAAAACAAGGGTCAGGCGGCCTGTAAGCCGGGTTCTGTGACGCCTTTTCCAAAATGGAAAAAGCCGACGACCATTCCTCTGGGACGCCGCTTGCGCGGCGCCTCTGGCGACCTACCCGGACGGAACGCGGAGGCGCGCCTGTCCCGGATCGCTCCGGGACGTCCGTCCCTATTCGGTCTTGCTCCGGGCGGGGCTTGCCGTGCCCCCTTCCTCGCGGTCGGGGCGGTGGGCTCTTACCCCACCGTTTCACCCTTGCCGGGGCGGACCCCGGCGGTCTGATTTCTGCGGCGCTGTCCCTGAACCGGGGCTTGACCCCCGGCCCGCCGGGATTTCCCCGGCGCCCTGCCTCCGTGGAGCCCGGACTTTCCTCTCCCGCCCGCCTTTCGGCATTGGGCGGAAGCGGCCGTCCGGCCGCCTGACCTGCGCTTTAAGTCGGCTTTCGCGCGGCCCCCGTCAAGCGAGCAGGCCATGAACCGCCGCGATCAGCCCCGCGGTCTCGGCATCCAGCACGCCGTCCACCTTCGAAGGCCGGTACCGGCGCTGGAAGGCGGCCAGCACGGTGGGCAGATCCGCCGGCCCGGCCCCGTCCCACGAAATCCCATAGCCGATCTCTTCCAGCAGCCGCCCCGCCTCGCGCTCGCTCTGCGGCGCGCCATCGGCCGGCGCTCCGGGAAACAGCCCGACCCCCGCCTCCGCCAGCCGCCGCCACGGAAACCGCTCGCCGGGATCGGTCTTGCGCTCGGGCGCGATGTCGGAATGGCCCACGACGTTTCCCGGCGCGATGGAATGCCGGGCGATGATCTGAAGGCTCAGGGCGATGACCGCCGCGATCTGTTCGTCCGGAAACGGCGGCAGTCCGAAATCATGCCCGCCATTGACGATCTCGATACCGACAGAGCGGGCGTTGATGTCCGTCGCCCCGCGCCAGCGCGAGACGCCCGCGTGCCAGGCGCGCCGATTTTCGGGGACCATGCTCACCATGCTCCCGTCCTCGAGCACGACGTAGTGGCAACTGACCTTCGCGTCCCGGTCCGCCAGCCGCTCCAGCGCCGCCTCCGCGCTCTGCATCCCCGTGTAGTGCAGCACCAGAATCGAGACCGGCGCGGTCCGGGCGTCGTGATTGGTGCTGGGGCGCTCGATCATTTGGGTTTCTGGACCACTTCGGACTGCGGCAGGGTGCCCGACTTGCGCGCCGCCACGATCCCCACGCCCACCAGCGCGATCAGACCGCCCGCCACGAGCTGCCAGGTCACCGGATCACCCAGCAGGACCACGCCTGCGATCACCCCGAACAGCGGCCCCATCAGCATCATGGGCGCCAGGAAGGACGCGTCATAGCGCCTGAGCAGCCAGTAGAAGGTGCCGTGTCCAAACACGTTCACGATCAGCACGGTGAACAGCAGGGAGGCCAGGAACAGCCAGTCCCCGGTCACGATGGCCTGCATCTGGTCGCGCTCGAAGATCAGGCTGGCGATCAGCAGGGGCGGGAAGGAGATCAGCCCGATCCAGGCCTGAAGCGGGATCGGCTTGATGTCCACGCGCTTGACGAAGATCGTGCCCGCCGCCGCCGCCAGCGCGCCCCCCGCCGCGGCCAGAAGGCCGATGGTGAAGGACAGCTCCTCGGGCTTGAAGAAGACCAGCGCCACCCCGGCGAAGGCCAGCGCCATGCCCCCGCCCCGGATCCAGCGCACGCGCTCGGACAGGAAGATGATCGACAGGATGGTGGTGAAGGGGATGGCGAGCTGGACCACGATGGCCACCGTGGACGGGGTCGCATAGACCAGACCGATGAACATCAGCGCGAACTGAATCGCGCCCATGGTCAACGCCGCGCCGATCACCGGCCCCATCTTCTTGGGCAACGGCAGCAGCCACGGCGCCAAGAAGGCGTACAGCAGGGCGAAGCGCAGGAAGGCGAAGAAGAGCGGCGGGGCGCCCTCGAAGCCGGGCACCAGCTCGGGCGTGCCCGACACCGACCATTTCGCCACCACGAAATTGATGCCCCAGACGAAACAGATGGCGAGCAGGAGGAGGAAGTGGCGCGGGTTCATGGACCGGCCTTAACCCCGGACCGCCCCCGCTTCAACGTGAAAAGGCGCGCCACGGGGCGCGCCTTCGGTCATCTCAGCGGAACGTGAAGCCTCAGGCCTCGTCGACGGTCCAGCCGCGCGGGCCGCGGCGGGCGACCAGCACGCCGTCATCCTTGCGGTTTCTGCGGCCACGCACCTTGCGATAGACCCAGTAGCCGGCCGCGCCCAGCGCGCCGACCGCCGCCAGCACGAAGGCCGCCGCCGTGAGCACCGCCGCGAGAACCACCACGAGGCCGATGAAGGCGGCTGCGATCAGCGCGGCGAGAACCGCGCGCAGCGCGCCCGAAGCCTGCCCGGTGAACAGGGCGTGGTGAGTGCTGGTCATGACAAGCTGTCCTTTCATGGCCCTCAGCCTTTCCGCTCAGATTTGGGCATCGAACACTCAGGGTCAATGCCTGGAGGGTCAGGCGGTTCCTGCGGCCATCCGCCGCTCGGTCAGAATCTTCGCATAGGCGGCGTTGATCGCGGCCATCTTCTCGTCGGCGAGCTTCTGCAGTTCGGGCGGCGCGCCGCGCGCGATCAGGCGGTCGGGATGGTTCTGGGAGGCGATCCGGCGATAGGCGCGCTTGAGGTCGGCGTCCGCGATGTCCGCGTCGATGCCCAGCACCACGTAAGGGTCGGAGCTCTCTCCGCCCATGTGACCCAGCCGGATACGCTCGAACTCGCGGTCCGAGAACCCGAAGATGTCGGCCACCCGCGCCAGGTAGGCCAGCTCGTCGCGCGTCAGCCGGCCATCCGCCCGCGCGATGTGGAACAGACCGTCCAGCACGTCTTCCAGCACGGCCGGGTTGGCGCGGAAACGCCGGGCGATCTGGCGGGCATAGCCCTCGAAGCCCAGCGTGGTCTGCTTGGCCAGGTTGAAGGCCCGGGCGATGGGCTGCTGGAAGTTGGGCGGGGCGCGGAAGACCTGGGCGAAGGCGTTCGCCTCGCTGGCGGTCACGTGCCCGTCCGCCTTGGCCATCTTCGCGCCCAGCCCGATCAGGGCCATGGCGAACTGCGCGTCGTCGACCCGGTGGCCCGGCCCGCAATCGCCTGTTTCGCACTCGAACGGATCGGGCGAGAGGCTGATGAAGTCGGCAAGTTTGCGCCAGAAGCTCATGGGCGGTTATGTGACCGGGTCTGAAACTGAATTCCGGCGTTATAGCCGAGGACGGGAGGCGCGCCCATGAGCGGACGCTGGGAAGTGTGGATCGACCGGGGCGGCACCTTCACGGACGTGCTGGGCCGCGCGCCGGACGGCTCGGTGAGCGCGCTCAAACTACTCTCGGAAAGCCCCTCTTATGAAGACGCCGCGAGCGAAGGCGTCAGGCGCATATTGTCGCTCCCCCCCGGCGCCGCAATCCCTGATGGCGCGCTTTCCGCCGTGAAGATGGGCACCACGGTGGCCACCAACGCCCTTCTGGAGACCCGAGGCGCGAAGACGCTGTTCCTCGTCGGCGAAGGGCTGGAGGACATTCTGCTCATCGGCGACCAGACCCGGCCCGACATTTTCGCCCTCGACATCAGGCGCCCCGCCCCCCTGCCCCATCGCATCGCCGCGGTGACCGGCCGGCTGGACGCCGACGGCGCCGAGATCGCCCCGCTGGACGAGGACGCGGCCCGCGCGGCGCTGGACGAGGCCAAGCGGGGGGGCTGCGAATCCGTCGCCATCGCCCTTCTTCATTCATATGCGAACAATGCGCATGAAAAGCGTCTTGAAGAACTCGCCCGCGAGGCCGGTTTCGCCCACGTCACATGCTCGTCCGACGCCAGCCCCCTGATCAAGATCGTGCCGCGCGCCTCCACCGCGGTGATCGACGCCTATCTCACCCCCGTCCTGCGCCGTTACGTGGACCGGGTGGACGCCGGACTGGACGGCGCGCCGCTCTATTTCATGCAGTCCTCGGGCGGGCTGGCGGACGCGCGCCATTTCCACGCCCGCGACGCGGTGCTCTCCGGCCCCGCCGGCGGGGTGGTCGGCATGGCGATGACCGCGCGGACGGCGGGCTTCTCCCGGGCCATCGGATTCGACATGGGCGGCACGTCCACCGACGTCTCGCGCTTTGACGGCGATCATTACGAGCGCACCAGCCAGGCCAGCCTGGACGGCCGCATCCTGCGCGCGCCCATGCTGGCGGTCCACACCGTGGCGGCGGGCGGTGGCTCGATCCTGCGCTTTGACGGCGAACGGGCGCGGGTGGGGCCTGAGAGCGCCGGGGCGGATCCCGGCCCGGCCTGCTATGGCCGCGGCGGACCCGCCGCCGTCACCGACGCGAACGTGGTTCTGGGCCGCATCCAGCCCGACTGGTTCCCCCGTGTGTTCGGCCCGAACAGCGACGCGCCGCTGGACGCCGAAGCCTCGCGCGAGGCCCTCGCGGAGCTCGCCAACGAGATGGGCGCGGACGGCGTGGAGGCGGCGGCTGAAGGCTTCCTCGCCATCGCGGTCGAAGCCATGGCCGGCGCCATCAAGCAGATCACGACCGCGCAAGGGGTCGACCCGCGCGACTACGCCCTGAACGCCTTCGGCGGCGCGGGCGGCCAGCACGCCTGCAAGGTCGCCGAAGCGCTGGGCATGCGCACCGCGCTCATCCACCCCCATGCGGGCTTGCTGTCGGCCTACGGCATCGGTCTGGCGCCCCTGCGCGACACCCGCGAAGCCGCGCTGGACGCCCCGCTGGACGCTGCGGGTCTGGACGCCGCGAAATCCGCCCTCGCCCGGCTGGCGGAGACCGCCCGCGGAGCCCTGGAGCGCCAGGGCGGGAGAGAGATCGCCATCCGCGAGGAGCTGCGCGTTCAGGTGAAGGGCTCGGACACTGCCCTGCCCGTCGCGCTCGCCGGGGAAGCGGAAATCCGCGCGGCGTTCGCGAAAGCCCACCGCCGCCTGTTCGGCTTCGAGGCGGAGGACGCCGCGCTGGTGATCGAGTCCGTCGCGGTCGAGGCCGAGGCCCCCGCCTCCGCCGCGCCGCCCGATCCCGACCTGCCCGCCCAGACCGGCGATCCCGCGCCCGAAGGCCGGGCGAGGCTGCACCACCGGGGCGCATGGACCGAGGTGGACGTGTTCAGCCTGGCCGCGCTGGGCGCAGGCGCGCGGGTGACCGGTCCGGCCCTGATCATGGACGCCAACCAGACCATCGTGGTCGATCCCGGCTGGTCCGCTGAGCGCCAGGCGGGCGGGATGCTGGTCCTCGCCCGCGCCGAGGGCGCGGCCCGCGTGGCGGGCTCGACCGCGCTCGACCCGGTCACGCTGGAGCTGTTCAACCGGCGCTTCATGTCCATCGCCGAGCAGATGGGCGTGGTGCTGGAGCGCACCGCCCACTCGGTGAACATGAAGGAACGGCTGGATTTCTCCTGCGCGGTGTTCGACGCCGAGGGCGGGCTGGTCGCCAACGCGCCGCATATGCCCGTCCATCTGGGCTCCATGTCCGCCAGCGTGCGCGCGGCGATGGCCGCTCATCCCGATCTCGGCCCCGGCGACGCGGTGGCCCTGAACGCGCCCTATAACGGCGGCACCCACCTGCCCGACATCACCGTGATCCAGCCGGTCTTCGGCGAGGACGGCAGGCGGCTGTTCTTCGTCGCGGCGCGAGGCCACCACGCCGACGTGGGCGGCATCCAGCCTGGCTCCATGCCGCCGTTCTCGAAGACCATCGAGGACGAGGGCGTGGTTTTCGACCAGCTCAGGATCGTCGCCGGAGGCCGGTTCCAGGACGCCGCCGTGCGCGACGTGCTCGCCTCCGGCCCTCACCCCGCCCGCAGCCCGGCGCGCAACATCGCCGATCTGAAGGCCCAGCTCGCCGCCTGCGCCAAGGGCGCCGAGGAGCTGTCCGTCCTGATCGCCAGCCAGGGACTGGACGTGGTCCGCGCCTATATGGGCCACGTGCAGGACAATGCCGAACGGGCCGTGCGCCGGGTCATCGGCGCGCTGAAGGACGGGACCGCCGAAATGCGGCTGGACGCCCCCGAGGGCGAGGACGCGCCGGTCATCAAGGTGGCGATCACCGTCGATCAGGAGGCGCGCACCGCGAAGATCGACTTCACCGGCACCAGCGCCCAGCTTCCCAGCAATTTCAACGCCCCCAGCGCCATCGCCCGGGCGGCGGTGCTCTACGTGCTGCGCTGTCTGGTCTCCGATCAGATCCCGCTGAACGAGGGCTGCCTGAAGCCCATCGAGCTGGTCATCCCGCAAGGCTGCCTGCTCGCGCCAGAGCCGCCCGGCGCGGTGGTGGCGGGCAATGTGGAGACCAGCCAGCTTGTCGTGGACGCCCTGTTCGCCGCGACCGGACGGATGGCCGCCGCGCAGGGGACGATGAACAACTTCACCTTCGGCAACGCCGAGCACCAGTATTACGAGACCATCTGCGGCGGCGTCGGCGCAGGCGTTTCCTCCGACGGCTCAGGCTATGACGGGGCCAGCGCGGTGCATTCGCACATGACCAATTCGCGCCTGACCGATCCCGAGGTGATGGAGCGCCGCCTGCCGGTGCGGGTGCTGGCCCACCGGGTCCGCCACGGCTCGGGCGGAGAAGGCGCCCATCGCGGCGGAGACGGGTCGGTGCGCCGCATCGCCTTCCTCGAGCCCATGGAGGCCGCGCTGCTGTCCGGCCGCCGGGTGCAGAGCCCGCCCGGCCTGACGGGCGGCGGCGATGGACACCCCGGACGGGCGCGGCTCATAAGGGCGGACGGGACGGTGGAGGAGCTGCCGGGCCTGTTCCGGGTATCGGTCGAGCCCGGCGACGCCATCGAGATCGAGACGCCCGGCGGGGGCGGCTTCGGAAAAGCCTGAAACAACAGGGAATTTGCCATGGCGCGACGTGCGGGCCGGACCGGCCGCGTGACGATGACCGCCCTCGTCTTCATCGGGGCGGCGTGGGTGTTCGATCAGGCGGTCTGGCCGCTGATCCGGATGATGACGGCGGGCGATGGCGGCATGCTGGTTTTCGGCGTGGCGCTCATCCATCTGGCGGTGATCGCGGTCGCCTATGCGGCGCTGCGGGGCCGGATCAGCACGGGCCTGTTCGTATTCATGAGCGTGGTCTATGGGGCGCTGGCGCTGCTGGCCTTTTTCTTCTTCAGCATGTCCTCGCCCCTTCGTCTCCCTGACATTCCGCTCGCGGGGTGGGAGAGCTTCTTCGCATGGCTCAGGGGCTGAGCTGCCGTTCGATCAGCGCCACGATGGCGCGGTCGAGCGGGGCTTCGGCGTGGTCGCGGCCTGCATTGGCCACCGCCACAACGGCGAAGCCGCGTTCGGGGGCGAGCCAGACCACCGCGGTCCAGATCTGGTTGCTGCCCAGATGGAAGAAGGCCCGGCCGCCCGCCCACTCGCGTTCGTCCACGCCCCAGCCCAGCACATAGTTCTCCCCCGCCTCGGGCGTGAACAGGGCGGCGACGGTTTCGGGCCTGAGGAAATCGTCCTCCCCGGCCAGTCCGTCGAGCATCGCCTTGAGAAATATCGCGTAACCGGCCAGCGGCATGTGGACCGTGCCCGCCGGGCCGATGGGGGCGGGGTTGTCGGCGAGTTCCAGCGGGAGGGGATCATCGAGCTCCCAATGCCCCCTTATCCCTCGCGGCGGGCCGAAACCGGCTCCGGCCATGTTCAGCGGCGAAAAGACATGGTTTTCGATCAGATTTTCCCATGTCGACATGGTCAGGGTCTCCATCATCGCCCCGGCGACGATGTAGCCCGCGTTCGCGTACTCGAAATCGCTCCCCGGCTCGCTGAGCGGATCCCGGTTGAGGATGAATTCGGCCAGCGCCAGCCGCCGCTCGGTGACGGGCACGCTCTCGTCGTGCAGGGAGGGCCAGACCGGCTGGTCGTTGAGCCGGTTGATCAGCCCCGCCCGATGGACCAGCAGTTCGCGCAGACTAACGTCGAGATATTCTTCGCGTACGAATATCCTGTCCCCCAGCACCTCACCCACCGTCGTCTCGAAGCCGATCACGCCCTGCTCGGACAGCCGGGCGGCGAGGACGGCGGTGAGCATTTTCGTCAGCGAACCGATATGCCAGGCGTCATCCGTCCGGGCTGGATCCGTTCCGCCATGAACGCGCGTGCCGGTCACGCCCAGCGCCTGCACGCCGTCGCGGGTGACGACCATGCCGCCCATGGCGGCGATGCCGCTCTCGACCCGGATCGGTTCGAGCAGGGACGCGACATCGTCCTGCGCGGCGGCGGGACCGGTGAAGAGCGCGAGAGCGGACAGGGCGGCGCGGAGCATGCTGCGGAGTCCAGCCCAAAGCCCCGCTCGGGTCAAACATGACAATTTGTAAAGCACACTTGACGTCAAGTTTGCTTTACCTCATCATCCCGCCCGGTCAACACCGGAGTGTCCTCATGCGCCGCCTCTCCGCCGCCCTCGCCCTGTCCGCCGCCCTCGCCGCCCCTGCCCTCGCGCAGGAGGACGTGTCAGACGCGCTCGAAGCCCTGCGGGAAGCCAACGGCCTGCCCGCGCTGGCGGGCGTGGCGGTGTCAAAGGACGGCGGCGTGATCGCGCGCGGGGCGGCGGGCGTGACGGTGCTGAACGGCGAGGATGCCGCCACCACCGAGGACGCCTGGCATCTGGGCTCGCTGACCAAGATGATGACCGCCGTCCTCGCCGCCCGGCTGGTCGAACAGGGCGCGCTGGATTTCGACATGACCATCGGCGACGTGCTGGGCGGGCGCTTCGAGGGGATGGACCCCGGCTGGCGGGACGCCACCCTGCGCCAGCTCATCACCCACCGGGCGGGCATAAGGGACGTGTTCGGCGCCACGCCCGAGTGGCGGGCCGCCTTCGGCGCGCCGCTCGAGGCGCGCGAGCATCGCGAGGCGTTGGCGCGGCTGGCGCTCGAAGCCGCGCCCCGCAGCGCTCCGGGTGAGGAATTCGGCTATTCAAACGGCGGCTACGTCATCGCCGGGCTGATGATGAAGGAACTGACCGGGGAAAGCTGGGAGGCGCTGATGGCCCGCGAGGTGTTCGAGCCGCTGGGGCTGGACAGCGCCGGGTTCGGCCCGCCCCCGGTCATACGCGGGCACACCATGCTGGGCGGCCCCGCGCCGGAGGACCGCGCGGACAATCCCGCCGCGCTGGGCCCCGCGGGCACGGTGCATATGAGCCTCGAGGACTACGCCGCCTTCATCCGCATGGTGCTGCAGGCCAAAGACGGCGAGAGCGATTATCTCAGCCAGCAGTCGATGGACTATCTGCTGACCCCGGCCGAGGGCGAGGACTACGCGCTGGGCTGGATGGTGCTGGAGCGCGAGTGGGCGGGCGGCCCCGCCTATCACCACTCGGGCAGCAACACGATGTGGTTCGCGGTGGTCTGGATGGCGCCCGACAAGGACGTCGCCGTCATCGCCGCGACCAATTCCGGCGCCGCCGCCGGACCCGGCGCGGTGGACCGGGCGCTGGGCCCGCTGCTCGCCGTGGCTCTGGAATAGCCCCGTCCTCCGGATCACATTTTTCCGGCCTTATCCCCGGTGATCACGGGCTGAGTTACACTCGTGCCTCCTGATTGACGGGAGGGCGGCATGAAGCGGCTGATCGTGTGCTGCGACGGAACGTGGCAGACCCTGGTCCAGAAGACCCCCACCAATGTGGCGCTGATGGCCCAGGCCATCGCGCCGCGCGACGACGCGGGGCTCCAGCAGATCGTCCATTACGACTCCGGGGTGGGCACCAGCTTCACGGTGAACAACCAGTCTTGGCTGTCGCGGCTGATCGGATCAGCCCAGCGCTTCGAGGGCGGGGCGTTCGGCGGGGGGCTGGAGGAGAAGATCTACGACGCCTACCGCTTCCTCGCGATGAACTACTCGCGCGGCGACCAGATCTTCCTGTTCGGCTTCTCGCGCGGCGCCTACACTGTGCGGTCGCTGGCGGGGATGATCTACTGCTCGGGGCTCCTCTTCCGCCAGAACATCACCCTGGTGGGCGAGGCCTTCGCGCTCTATCGCGACCCGGAGATAAAGCCCGGCGACTGGGCCGCGCGCCTGTTCCGCGAGACCCATGGCAACGAGCCGGACATCGCCTTTCTGGGCTGCTGGGACACGGTGGGGATGCGCGGCGTGCCGTCCCTGAGCGAGCGGATCGGCATCTCCGACCAGATGAACGCGCGCTACGGCTTCCACGACACCCAGCTGAACCGCCGCATCAGGACCGCACGCCACGCCTGCGCCATCGACGAGCGGCGCAGGGCCTTCCCCGTGACCGCCATGGACCCGTCCCCGAACTGGGTGGGCGAGGGCGAACAGGTGAAATCGCGCTGGTTCATCGGCCCCCATGGCGGGGTCGGCGGCGGCGAGGCGCCCCACCAGCCGCTCTCTGAATTCGCGCTGAAATGGATGGCCGAGGCGGCGATGGAGGCGGGGCTGAAATTCTTCCCCGAAGTGCTTTACGGCAAGCGCCCCAGCGATCCCATGACCGCGATCAAGGACCCCACGGGGGCGATGAACAAGCTGGGCTTCGCCGACAGGACGCTGACCCCCGGCGCGTCCATCGACGATCTCGACCCGTCCGTGCTGGTGCGCTGGAAGGGCGACAAGACCTACCGCCCCGGCACGCTCAAGCCGCTGGAAGGCAAGCTGAAAGCGGCCGACGCGCCCTGAAGCCCCGCCAGAGCCTGGTGGATGAACTGCACGGTGATCGATCCCTCGCCCACTGCGGAGGCCACCCGCTTGATGGAGCCTGAGCGCACGTCGCCGGCGGCGAACACGAAAGGATGGCTGGTTTCCAGCAGGAAAGGCTCGCGCGCAAGCGGCCATCCGGCGAGATCTTCCGGGGTCAGGGACGGACCCGTCTTCACGGAGCCTTTCTCGTCCAGGGCGATGTCGCCCTCCACGAAGCGCGTGCAGGGGTCCGCGCCGACGAAGAGGAACAGGTGGCTGACCGGGTCGCGGCCGTCTTTCCCGGTCGCGGTGTCGCGCCAGCAGACATGCTCCAGATGTCCGCCGCCCTCCAGCGCGGAGATTTCATGAAAGGGCCTGACCGTTATGTTCTCTGCCTGCTCGATCCGGGCGATGAGATAGCGCGACATGGTCGCCTCCAGCCCCTCGCGACGGACCATGATCGACACCTCGCGGGCATGGGCCGACAGGTAGATGGCCGCCTGCCCGGCCGAATTGCCGCCCCCGACCACGATCACGTCCTGACCGCGGCACAGCCCGGCCTCCATGTGGCCCGCGCCGTAGTGCACGCCCGCGCCTTCATAGCGTCCCAGCTCCGGCAGATCGAGGCGGCGATAGTTCGCGCCCGAGGCGATGACCACCGAGCGGGCGCGGATCGTCCGCCCGTCCTCCAGCTCGACCCGCTTGCCGCGGCCGTCGCAGATCAGGCGGGACACCCCGCAGGGTACCAGTATGTCGGCTCCGAATTTCGCCGCCTGGGTGAAGGCCCGGCCCGCCAGCGCATGACCGGAAATGCCGGTGGGAAAGCCCAGACAATTCTCGATCTTGGAACTGGCGCCGGCCTGCCCGCCCGGCGCAACGGTCTCCAGAACCGCCGTGCTCAGGCCTTCGGACGCCGCATAGACCGCCGTGGCCAGGCCTGCCGGACCCGCGCCGATGACCACCACGTCGTAGATCGTTTCGGGATCGGTCCGGGGCATCAGGCCCAGCCGCTCGGCCAGTTCGCTCAGGGACGGATTGCGCAAGGGCGGCCCGGCCCCGGCATAGACCAGCGGCACGTCCGAGCAGGCGAAATCGCCGGTTTCGAGAAGCGCTTCGACGTCCGCGCAGGCCTCGAGATCGAGGAAGCCGTGTGGATGGCCGTTCCGGATCAGGAAGCTGCGCACCCGCAGCGTGTCGGCGGAGAATGACGAGCCCACCACCCGCACGTCCGAAAGCCCCTTCGCGATCAGGCGCATCCTGCGCAGGATGAAAGCATGCATCAGGATCTCCGACAGCTCGGGATCCCGGGCGATCAGTTCGCGCAGAGAGGCGGCCGGGACGCGGAAGGTCTCCAGATCGCCCGCCGCCCGCGCCATGACCAGCGAAGCGCGATCCGTCAGCAGATTGGTCTCGCCGCTGAACTGACGTGGCCCGTGAACGGCCACGGCCGTCTCTGCCCCGTCCCCCGTCACGCGCAGGACTTCGAGCGCGCCTGAGATCACCAGATGCAGGTCCAGCCCCCGCTCGCCCGCCCGCCACACGATCTGGCCGGGCGCGAAGCGGCATGGCTCGCCGAAGCGGGCCATGCGCCGCGCCTGCGCCTCTGTCAGAACGGGATAAAGCTCGGCTGAGCGGGAATCGGTGCCCGCCGCCCAGGGCGGTTCGGGCTCGGAAAGGGGAGCGTCGCTCATGGCCGTCATCCGGGCCGGGCCATCCCGGCGGCGCCGATCCTAGCAGGAGCCGGGAATGCAGGGCAGCGGGAAACGTCCCGATGGGAGACTCACGCCGTCAGCAGCACCGCGCAGATCGCTTCCAGCCCCGCCTGATCTTCAGCGTCGAAGGCGGCGGGCTGTTCGGAGTCCACGTCCAGCACGGCGGCGAGGCTGCCATCGGCGCGCAGCACAGGCACCACGATTTCCGAATTGGTGCGCCCGTCGCAGGCGATGTGGCCGGGAAAAGCATGCACGTCCTCGACCAGCTGGGTGCGCCGCTCGCGCGCCGCCGCGCCGCACACGCCTTTGGAGAACGGAATCCTGAGGCAGCCCAGCGTGCCTTGATAGGGACCGACCACCAGCTCTTCGGGTTTGTCGGCATCGACCATGTAGAAGCCGGTCCAGAAGTATCTGGGTGAAAACGCGTGGGCGAGGATGCAGGCCGCGCTGGCATAGCGGGCGACCTCGCTGGTCTCGCCCGCCACCACGCTCTCGATCTCCGCCTTCAGGCGCGCATAGGCCTCGGCCTTGGTTTCGCCGTCGGGCGCGCGGGACATCGCTTCGGCCATCGCCGCTCTCCTTGATCTCGAACCGGGGAAGGTAGTGATCGCGCGCGCGGATGGAAGACGGGACACGCATCCGACCGTGCGCTTGCCCGATCCCGCCGCGAGGGTCATGATGTCTGCATGATAGCGCTATCACACCCGGCAGAAGGCGGATGGCCGGGGAGGAGTGATGATGATCCGACATGCGGCGGCCGCGACGGCCCTGTTCGCCCTGTCCGCGCCCGCGATGGCGCAGGACGGCCTGCTCAATCCCGTCTTTCAGGACCATGCGGTGATCCAGCACGGCGCCCCGGTGGCGGTCTGGGGCGAGGCGGAGCCGGGCGAGACCGTCCGCGTCACGCTGGCGGGCGAGCAGGCCGAGGCGCAGGCGGACGGCGAGGGCCGCTGGCGCGCCGAACTGCCCGCCATGGCGGCGGGCGGGCCGCATGTCCTGACGGTCGCGGCGGGGGGTGCGGAGCGGACCGTGTCCGATCTCATGGCCGGGGATGTCTTCCTGTGTTCGGGCCAGTCGAACATGGTGCTGGAAATCCTGCGCGCGCTGGACGCGCCCGCAGAGATCGCGTCCGCGAACGACCCGATGATCCGGTCCATCACCCTGCCGCTGACCGCCAGCGGCGAGCCGCAGGTTTCAATCCCCGACGGCGCGCGCTGGCAGGTGGTCGGCCCGGACAACGCCGCGGGCGTGTCAGCGGCCTGCTACTTCATGGCGCGCGAACTGAGAAAAACCCGCGACGTTCCGATGGGGCTGGTGATCTCGGCCTGGGGCGGCACGCGCATCTCCGCCTGGATGCGGCCCGAGGCGCTGGCCGAGGCCGGGGTGGATCCCGAGGCGCTCGAGATGCTGGCGCTGCATGGGGACGACCCCGCAGCGGCCATGACAGGCTGGGGCGCGCGGTGGGAGAACTGGTGGCTGGGCGAGACCGGAGACGATCCGCAGGACGCGCCGTGGTCTGACGGCCTCGATCTGACCGGCTGGGGCGTGGTGCCGGAATTCACTTACTGGGAGGAATGGGGCGATCCGGCGCTGGCCTCCCATGACGGCATGGTCTGGTACCGCACCGAGGTCGAGCTGACCGCCGATCAGGCCGCCTCAGGCGCCGAGCTGCGGCTGGGCCGGGTGGACGAGGTCGACCACACCTGGCTGAACGGCGCGCCGGTGGGCGGCACCTCCGGGCCGGGAACCCTGCGCGCCTACGACATCGCGCCCGGACGCCTGCGCGAGGGGCGCAACACGATCACCGTCAACGCGCACGACACCTGGCGCAATGGCGGCATGGTCGGTCCCGGGGACGAGCGCGCGCTGGTGTTCGCCGACGGCTCCCGCGCCGATCTGGACGGTCAATGGCGGCATCTGAAGGTCGAGGCCGGCTTCCCCCATCCGCCCCGCTCCCCGTGGGAGGACACCGGCGGGTTCGGCCGCATCGCCAACGCCATGATCGCCCCGCTGGAGGGGCTGAGCTTCCGCGGCGCGGCCTGGTATCAGGGCGAATCCGACACCGGCCTTTCGCAGGGCTACCGCGCGCGCATGGACGGGCTGATGGCCGACTGGCGCGACCGGTTCGGCGCGGAGCTGCCCTTCGTCATCGTCCAGCTCGCCGATTTCGGCCCCCGTCCCGCCGCGCCGTCCGAGAGCGGGTGGGCCGAGGTTCGCGAGGCCCAGCGCCTCGCCGCGCTGGAGGATGATCGCGCCGCGCTGGCGGTCGCCATTGATCTGGGCGACGTCTACGACATCCACCCGCCCAACAAGCAGGAGCTGGGCCGCCGCATGGCCCGCGCCATGCGCGCGGCGGCCTATGGCGAGGCGGTCGCGCCCTCCGGCCCGAGGCCCGTCTCCGCGGGGCGGTCGGGCGACGCGGTGACCGTGCGGTTCGAGGACGTGGAGGGGACCCTGCGCGCGCTGGGCGGTCAGGGCGTGCTCGGCGCGGAGCTGTGCGGGGCGGATGCCTGCCGGTATGCCGAGGCGCGGGCGGACGGCGACGCGCTGATCCTGTCGGGCGCGTCGGACGGCGACGCCCGCGTGCGCCTGTGGTGGGCCGACAGCCCCATCGCCAATCTCGCCGACGAGGCGGGCCTGCCGCCCCCGCCCTTCGAAATCGCCATCGGGGAGTGAGGTGGAGAAATCGGCGCGAAGCGTCGCAAGCGCGACTGCGCGCCCGCGCTCGTGCGCGGAACCGACCGAGCGGAGCGCGGGAGGACAGAAAAAACCACCGTTCGCTCCGATTGCGCCGCGCCCCTCGCCTCCGCTATAGAGCGCGGCATGTCCCCTGCCGCGTCCTGAGGAGCGTTCCGCCCATGTCGGCCTATCAATACGTCTATCACATGGACAAGCTGTCCAAGACCTATCCGGGCGGCAAGCAGGTCTTCGCGGGCATCTCGCTGCACTTTCTGCCCGACGCCAAGATCGGCGTGGTCGGGGTCAACGGCGCGGGCAAGTCCTCGCTGCTGCGGATCATGGCCGGCCAGGACACCGACTTCACCGGCGAGGCCTGGGCGGAGAAGGGCGTGCGCGTCGGCTACCTGCCTCAGGAGCCGAAGCTGGACGAGTCCAAGACCGTCTGGGAGAACGTGATCGAGGGGTCGGAAGACAAGCAGATCTACGACGCCTACAACGCCATCGCCATGGAGCTCGCCGAGGACTATTCCGACGAGCTGATGGAGAAGATGACCGCCCTGCAGGAGCAGGTGGACGCCCGCGACGCGTGGGACATCGATTCCAAGATCGAGATGGCCATGGAGGCCCTGCGCTGCCCGCCGGGCGAGGCGGCGGTCACCAACCTGTCGGGCGGCGAAGTGCGCCGCGTGGCGCTGTGCCGGCTGCTCCTGTCCAAGCCGCACGTGCTGCTGCTGGACGAGCCGACCAACCATCTGGACGCGGAATCCGTCGCCTGGCTCCAGCACCATCTCGAGCAGTATCCCGGCGCGGTGCTGATCGTCACCCACGACCGCTATTTCCTGGACTCCATCACCACCTGGACCCTCGAGCTCGATCGCGGGCAGGGCATTCCCTACAAGGGCGGCTATTCGGACTGGCTGGAGCAGAAGGCCAAGCGGATGGAGCAGGAGGCCCGCGAGGAGAGCGCCAAGTCGCGCGCCCTGACCCGCGAACTGGAATGGATCCGCTCCAGCCCCAAGGCGCGTCAGGCCAAGTCCAAGGCCCGCATCAGCGCCTACGAGGAGAAGCGCGATCAGGCGGACAAGGAGAAGGTCACCACCGCCGTGATCCGCATCCCGCCGGGACCGCGCCTGGGCGGCAACGTCGTGGCCTTCGAGAACGTCTCCAAGGGCTTCGGCGACAAGCTGCTGATCAACGACCTGACTTTCAAGCTGCCCCCGGGCGGCGTGGTCGGCGTGATCGGCCCGAACGGGGCGGGCAAGTCCACCCTGTTCAAGATGATCATCGGCGAGGAGCAGCCCGACAGCGGTTCGATCACGCTGGGCGAGACCGTCAAGCTGGGCTACGTCAATCAGAGCCGAGACGCTTTGGATGCGAACAAGAACGTCTGGGAGGAAATCTCCGGCGGCAACGACATGATTGATCTGGGCGGCCGGGAAACCCCGTCGCGGGCCTATGTCGGCGCGTTCAACTTCAAGGGCGGCGACCAGCAGAAGAAGGTCGGCATCCTCTCGGGCGGCGAGCGCAACCGCGTGCATCTGGCCAAGATGCTTAAAGAGGGCGGCAACCTGCTGCTGCTCGACGAACCGACCAACGATCTGGACGTGGAGACCCTGTCCGCGCTGGAAGCCGCGCTGGAGGACTTCCCCGGCTGTGCGGTGGTCATCTCCCACGACCGCTTCTTCCTGGACCGCATCGCCACCCACATCCTCGCCTTCGAGGGCGACAGCCACGTGGAATGGTTCGAAGGCGCGTTCTCGGACTATCTCGAGGACAAGAAGCGCCGTCTGGGCACCGACGCGCTGGTCCCCACCCGCGTGAAGTTCCAGAAGTTCGCGCGCTGACGATCCGGTTCTCTCACGGACGGACAAGAAAAAGGCCGGCCCCGCGGGGGCCGGCCTTTTTCGTCGTGAATGTCAGACCGGTCAGGCCTGCGCGTCCGCCCCGGCCACCGCGCCGTGGCAGTGCTTGTATTTCTTGCCCGAGCCGCACGGGCACGGGGCGTTGCGCGGCACGCGGCCCCAGGTCTCGGGGTTGTCGGGATCGATCTCGGCGGCGGCCACCCGGGTGGACATCGGGGTCTGGCGCGGGCTGCCGGCGCCTTCGCCGTCCTGGTCCATCTGGTTGCGGCCCGTGGCCGGGTCGGCGTGGCGCATCTGGATGTTGATCGGCGAGGCGGGCATCTCGGGCGGCGGCGCGGCCGGGCCGATGCGGATGTTGGACAGGATGCGGGTCGTCTCGAAGCGCAGATCGTCCAGCAGGTGCTCGAACAGGGCGAAGGCTTCGGTCTTGAATTCGTTGAGCGGGTCGCGCTGGCCGTAACCGCGCAGGCCGACCATCTGGCGCAGGGCGTCGAGCTGCTGCAGGTGTTCGCGCCACTGCAGGTCGATGGTCTGAAGCAGCATCTGCTTTTCGATCCGCCGCATCAGCTCGGGCCCGGCGTTGGCCGCCTTCTCCGCATAGGCCTCGTCGGCCGCCTTGACGATGCGCTCGAGGATTTCCTGATCGGCGATGCCGTCCTCGGCGGCCCACTCCGACAGCGGGAGCTGGAGGCCGAAATGCTTGTCGACCTCCTCGGTCAGGCCCTCGATGTCCCACTGGTCGGCATAGGCCTTGGCGGGCACGTGGCGCGCGACAAGGTCCTCGGCGCACTGGTGGCGCATGTCGGTGACCACGTCGGTGACGTTCTCGGCGGTCATGAACTCGATGCGCTGCTCGAACACGGCCTTGCGCTGGTCGTTCATGACGTCGTCGTATTTCAGGATGTTCTTCCTGATGTCGAAGTTGCGCTGCTCGACCTTCTTCTGGGAGGTCTCGACCGCCTTGCTCATCCAAGGGTGCTGGATGGCCTCGCCCTCTTTCATGCCCAGCGTGCGCATGATGCCGTCCAGACGCTCGGGGGCGAAGATGCGCAGCAGGTCGTCCTCCACCGAGATGAAGAACTGCGAGCGGCCCGGGTCGCCCTGACGGCCCGACCGGCCGCGGAGCTGGTTGTCGATCCGGCGCGATTCATGGCGCTCGGTGCCGATGACGTAGAGACCGCCCGCGTCGAGCGCGGCCTTCTTCTTTTCGGCGACGTCCGCCTCGATCTTCGCGCGCTCGGCGGCGATCTCGTCGTCGGTGGGCTCCTTGCCCTTCTCCGCCTGCTGCTCGCGCCATTCGTTCAGGCGGAAGTCCACGTTGCCGCCCAGTTTGATGTCAGTGCCGCGCCCGGCCATGTTGGTCGCGATGGTCACCGCGCCGGGCACGCCGGCCTGGGCGATGATGGCCGCTTCCTGCTCGTGATAGCGGGCGTTGAGCACGTTGTGCTTGATCTTGTGCTTCTTCAGCTCATCGGAAAGCACTTCGGACTTGTGGATCGAGACCGTGCCCACGAGCACCGGCTGATCCTTCTTGTTCGCCTCCACGATGGAGTCGATCAGGGCTTTGTGCTTTTCCTTGGCGGTGCGGTAGAGCTCGTCCTCGCCGTCGAGACGCGCGACCGGGCGGTGGGTGGGGATTTCCACCACTTCCAGCCCATAGATGCCCGCGAACTCGTCCGCCTCGGTCGACGCGGTACCGGTCATGCCCGCCAGCTTCTCGTAGAGGCGGAAATAGTTCTGGAAGGTGATCGAGGCCAGCGTCTGGTTCTCAGGCTGGATCTCGGTGCCTTCCTTGGCCTCGATGGCCTGGTGCAGGCCGTCAGACAGCCGCCGTCCGGGCATCATCCGCCCGGTGAACTCGTCGATCAGGACCACCTTGCCCTCGCGGACGATGTAGTCCTTGTCCCGGGTGAACAGCTTGTGCGCCTTCAGCGCCTGGTTCACGTGGTGGACGGTGGTGATGTTCTCGATGTCGTACAGATCGCCGTCGCCTTCGAGCAGCTCGCGCTCGCGCAGGATCTCCTCGACATGCTCGTTGCCGTCCTCGGTGAAGGAGACCTGCCGCGACTTCTCGTCGACGGTGTAGTCCTCGTCGTTCAGCAGCGGGATCAGCGTGTCGATGGTCTGGTAGAACTCGGTGCGGTCTTCGGTCCGGCCGGAGATGATCAGCGGCGTGCGCGCCTCGTCGATCAGGATGGAGTCCACCTCGTCGACGATGGCGAAGGCATGACCGCGCTGGACCATCTCGCGCAGCGAATACTTCATGTTGTCGCGCAGATAGTCGAAGCCCAGCTCGTTGTTGGTCCCGTAGGTGATGTCGCAGGCATAGGCCGCGCGGCGTTCGGGATCGCTCATGGCGTTCAGAATCACGCCGGTGGTCATGCCCAGCTTGGCGAACACCCGGCCCATCCACTCGGAGTCGCGCTGGGCGAGGTAGTCGTTGACCGTGACCACGTGCACGCCCTTGGCGGGCAGCGCGTTCAGATAGGCCGCCAGCGTGGAGACCAGCGTCTTGCCCTCGCCGGTCTTCATCTCCGCGATGCCGCCATTGTGAAGCACCATGCCGCCCATGAGCTGGACGTCGTAATGGCGCTCGCCCAGCGCGCGGCGCGCGGCCTCGCGGGTGGCGGCGAAGGCTTCCGGCAGCAGGTCGTCGAGGGTCTCGCCGCTCTCCAGCCGCGCCCTGAATTCGCCGGTTTTGGCCTTCAGGGCTTCATCGTCGAGAGCCTGGAAGTCCGGCTCCAGCGCGTTGATCCGCGCTATGCGTCCGCTCAGTTTCTTGACGAAGCGGTCGTTGGTGGAGCCGAAAATCTTGCGGGCGAGTGAAAGCATGACGTATCAGCCTTGGCAGGGCGCGAGGAATGTCTGGCACGAAAAGACCGACGCGCGGCCTCCGAATGGAAGAGCGCGAATACGGCGCGATGCGCCCCGCAGGACTTAAGGAGAGGGGCGGATACTGTCAATCGAGCGCCACCGCCCGCTCCGCCAAGCCGCTGACAGGCAACACGAACCGGACCCCGCCCATGACACATCGCCTGCCCTTCGCCCTGCTCGCCGCAACCCTCGCCCTCGCCGCCTGCGAGGCGCCCGAACGCCAGGCCGGCAGCGCCGCGGGCGCGCAGGAGGCCGCGCGCGAGCAGCCCCGCGAGC
>VJOU01000139.1 GCA_007050995.1 Glycocaulis profundi
GCAAAGACATTTAAGGATTATACATTCATACAACATTCTGAAACGAGCATTATACAACAAAACAATAGTACAAGTTTTGGAACCATAACACAAGCTATACCTTTTAATTTTCCATTAGATACCGAGTCGGGCTTGCATGCAATGATATATGTTTCTGTTTATAACCGTGGAGCTGGACGAGCACGGGGTGCATCCCACTCTGTAACAATGTGGTCACGAGTAATYTGKTTKAGTGAGGTRCARCCACTTAATGCCATGGTTAGCTCAARYTCATCRCGTAACATTTGAAGYACTTTCTTYACTCCAGCTTCTCCTTCAGCAGCCAAGGAAAACACTACAGGTCGCCCAATAAATATGCCAGAAGCTCCAAGAGCCAATGCCTTGAAAACATCAGTTCCACGACGGACACCTCCATCCAGAAACACCGGTACGCGACCTTGTGCGGCTTTCACGACCTCTTCCAAAGCCATGATTGTGGCTGGGACGTAATCAAGTTGACGGGCTCCATGGTTGGAGACAATAATACCGGCTGCTCCAGCTTGGATAGCCAACCTTGTGTCCTCGGCAGTGATCACACCCTTCACTAGGATCGGCATCGAGGTGATAGTTTGGAGCCACTTCACATCCTTC
>VJOU01000141.1 GCA_007050995.1 Glycocaulis profundi
GGGTTCGCTGTCAAGCCAGGCAAATACAATGCCAAGAAGTTCTGCTTAGAACCCACTTCTTTCAGGGTTCGCTGTCAAGCCAGGCAAATACAATGCCAAGAAGTTCTGCTTAGAACCCACTTCTTTCACAGTGAAAGCCGAGGGTGTAAGCAAGAACTCTGCACCTGATTTCCAAAAGACTAAGCTTATGACCCGTTTGACCTATACGCTTGATTTGATTATGGGACCTTTGGAAGTATCTTCAGATGGAACCATCAAGTTTGAGGAAAAAGACGGGATTGATTATGCTGCCGTGACYGTTCAGCTTCCAGGGGGCGAACGTGTGCCATTCCTCTTYACGATCAAACAACTTGTAGCATCTGGTAAACCYGAGAGCTTTGGTGGAGAATTTCTAGTGCCATCATACAGAGGCTCATCTTTCCTTGACCCAAAGGGCAGAGGTGGATCCACTGGATACGACAATGCTGTGGCCCTGCCAGCTGGTGGGAGAGGAGACGAGGAGGAACTTTCTAAAGAGAATGTAAAGAATGTGGCAGCGTCAACCGGAAAGATCACCTTGAGTGTTACCTCAAGCAAGCCCGATACTGGTGAGTTGATCGGGGTGTTTGAGAGTATTCAGCCT
>VJOU01000142.1 GCA_007050995.1 Glycocaulis profundi
CGTTAACCTCCATCAACTTCTCTTTGGTTCGCCATGGGAGACGAAGAAGTCCAGGCCCTCGTTGTTGACAATGGTTCCGGCATGTGCAAAGCCGGATTTGCAGGTGATGACGCGCCTCGTGCTGTCTTCCCGTCAATTRTTGGACGTCCCCGTCACCAGGGCGTCATGGTCGGTATGGGTCAAAAGGACAGCTATGTCGGAGACGAAGCCCAATCAAAACGTGGTATTCTCACGCTGAAGTAYCCCATYGAGCAYGGCATCGTGACGAAYTGGGAYGATATGGAGAAGATYTGGCAYCACACCTTCTACAAYGAGYTGCGTGTYGCCCCTGARGAGCACCCWGTKCTGCTRACTGAGGCRCCACTCAAYCCCAAGGCGAAYCGTGARAAGATGACYCARATCATGTTYGAGACCTTCAACACKCCWGCCATGTACGTTGGCATCCAGGCCGTGYTKTCGCTSTACGCMTCTGGTCGTACMACYGGTATCGTGCTCGACTCCGGTGACGGTGTCACCCACAGTGTACCCATCTATGAAGGTTACGCTCTGCCTCATGCCATCCTACGTCTCGATCTGGCCGGTCGTGACCTTACCGACTACCTCATGAAGATCCTCACTGAGC
>VJOU01000143.1 GCA_007050995.1 Glycocaulis profundi
TGAAACGGGCCCGTGAGACGACATACAGGTGAACAAATGGAGGAGGGAACTTCCTGGGGTAAGGGATAAAAGAATAAAAAGGAGGGAGGAGTGAACTTCCTGGGGTAAGGGATAAAAGAATAAAAAGGAGGATKTATTTCKGTTKCGATCATRCCAGCACTAATGCACCGGATCCCATCARAACTCCGCAGTTAAGCGTGCTTGGGCGAGAGTAGTACTAGAATGGGTGACCCTCTRGGAAGTCCTCGTGTTGCATCCCTCTTTTTGTTTTTTTAGTYCGTTTTYCGGACATGGGTTTATTTWAAAAAAAAAAWTTAATCGATTTTAWCATGTCATTACGTATAKTTTGGTTGACGRAGAAAAAACGTTTTTTTTATTYATTTTATTTTTAAAGGASGAAGCGGGGGCGSGAAAGTCGGGTYGWATATTTTTKTTGTTTTTATTTTTGTTAAAGCAAGAGACGGACGRGCGCGGGGAGTGACCGGGWYGAAAGAAGWTGCYTGGAGAGGATACCGGGCTGAAACGGGCCCGTGAGACGACATACAGGTGAACAAATGGAGGAGGGAACTTCCTGGGGTAAGGGATAAAAGAATAAAAAGGAGGATGTATTTCGGTTGCGA
>VJOU01000026.1 GCA_007050995.1 Glycocaulis profundi
CCGACACCTCCGGTTCGGCCGCCTACAACATGGGCCTGGGCGAGCGCCGCGCGAACGCGGTGCGCGACGAGATGGTCCGCCTGGGCATCCCGGCGGGGTCGATCTCGACCCAGTCCTTCGGCCAGACCCGTCCGGCCGTGGACACCGGAGACGGCGTGCGCGAGCCGCTGAACCGGCGTTCGGAAGTGGTCATCGACGTGCGCGACAACTAAGTCGCCACGACCACGACAAGACTGGAAACGGCCCGGCTCACGCCGGGCCGTTTTCGTTTCAGCCCGGCCCGGGACGGAACCGGCGGGGCCGGGCGGCGTTGCGCTGGAATGGCCGCGCCTCGCACATACTGGACAGGCCATCTGCGCCTGTCGCTCGTCTCCATCGACATCGCGCTCTACTCGGCGGTCAGCCGGGCGGGACGGACCTCGCTGCGTCAGATCCACAAGAAGAGCGGACAGCCCATCCGCCACCAGAAGACCGCCGAGGGCGTCGGGCCGGTGGACACCGCCGAGATCGTGAAGGGCTTCGAGGCGGAGAAGGGCAGCTTCGTGGTGCTCGAACCCGACGAGCTCGACGAGATCAGACTCGAGAGCAAGGACGCGATCCGCATCGTCCAGTTCGTGGACCATTCTGAGATCGATCCGCGCTTTTACGACAAGCCCTATTACGTCGCCCCGCGCGGCAAGGCGGCGACCGAGGGCTTCGTGGTGATCCGCGAGGCGCTGCGGGCGGCGAAGAAGACCGCGCTGGGCCAGATGGCGACCCGCGGGCGCGAGCATCTGGTGGCGATCCGGCCCTGCGGGGACGGGCTGCTGCTCGAAACCCTGCGCTATGCCGACGAGGTGAAGAGTTCCGACAGCGTGTTCTCCGACATCGACGACGCGGAGGTGGATTCCGAAATGCTGGAGCTGGCCGAGGACCTGATCGCGAAGAAGTCCAAGCCCTTCGATCCCAAGGCCTTCAAGGACTCCTATGAGGAAGCCCTGCGCGAGCTGATCGAGGAGAAGGCCAAGGGCAAGGCCATCGTGTCGGCCGGCGGAAAGAAGGCGAAGTCCGCCCAGGTCATCGACCTGATGGAGGCGCTGAAAAAATCCGTGAAGGAAGAGCGCGCGGGCGGCGGCAAGGCGCCGGCGAAAAAGACCACGAAGAAGACCCCCGCGAAGAAACCAGCCTCCAAGACCTCCGGCACGCGGAAGAAGAAAGCCTCCTAGATGGCGGGCGGTCTGGACACCTACCGCGCCAAGCGGGACTTCTCCCGAACCCCCGAGCCCGCGCCCTCGCGCCGCAGGGCGAAGGCGGGCCGGGGCTATCTGATCCAGAAGCATGACGCCACGCGGCTGCATTACGATCTGCGGCTGGAGCATGACGGCGTGCTGCTGAGCTGGGCGGTCACGAAGGGGCCGAGCCTGGACCCCGCCCAGAAGCGCCTGGCGGTGCGGACCGAGGATCACCCCGTCTCCTATGGAACGTTTGAGGGGGTGATCCCCGAGGGCCAGTACGGGGCGGGCACGGTGATGCTGTGGGACCGGGGCGAGTGGGAACCGCTCAAGGACGATGTGGACGCGGCGCTGAAGGCCGGGGAGCTGAGCTTCCGGCTTAGCGGCGAGCGGCTGAAGGGCGAATGGGCGCTGGTGCGGATGAACCGCGAGGGCAAACGCGAGAACTGGCTGCTGATCAAGAAATCCGACGCCCATGCGGGCACCCGCGACGCCAGCGAGCTGGGCGCGACCAGCATCGCCAGCGGACGGACCATGGCCGCCATCGCGAAGGCCGGAACCAAGAGCGGCGGAAAGCCGCCGAAATTCCGCGAACCCGCCCTGTGCCGTCTGGTCGATGAACCGCCCGAGGGCGAAGACTGGCTGCATGAGCTGAAATATGACGGCTATCGCCTGCTGGCCGCGGTGGGCGGAGGCGAGGCGCGGCTGTTCACCCGGTCGGGCAAGGACTGGTCGGACCGGTTCGCCCCGCTGTGCGAGGATCTGAGCGGGCTGAAAGCCGCCGCCCTGATCGACGGCGAGGCGGCGGTGCTGAAACACGGCGGGCTGTCGGATTTCTCCGCACTGCAGGCCGCGCTGTCGGGCGATGGCGCGGGGATCGTGTTCTTCGCCTTCGACCTTCTGGAGCTGGATGGCGAGGACCTGACCAAGCTTCCCCTCGTCGAGCGCAAGGCGAAGCTCAAGACCCTTCTGAAAGGCGCGCCGGACGCGATCCGCTATGCCGACCACGTGGCGGGCCATGGCGACCGGGTGTTTGAGAAGGCCTGCGCGATGGGCGCGGAGGGGATCATCTCCAAGCGGGCGGACGCCCCCTATCGCGGCGGGCGCACCGGCGGCTGGCTGAAGATCAAGTGCGAGCATCGCGAGGAGGCGGTGATCATCGGCTGGTCGCCGTCCGACAAGGACCGCGAGTTCGCCTCCCTGCTGCTGGCCACGTTCGAGGACGGGGCCTGGGTCTATCGCGGGCGGGTCGGGACCGGGTTCGACGCGGCCGCGCGCGCGGACATCGCCGCGAAGATGAGCAGGCTGACCCGCAAGACCGCCCCCGCCGACGTGCCGCGCGCCATCGCGAAGGATGCCGTCTGGGTGACGCCCAGCCTGGTCGCGGAGCTGCGCTACACCGAGCGCACGCCTGACGGCCTGTTCCGTCATCCCGCCTTCCTGGGCCTGCGCGAGGACAAGGCGGCGAAAGAGGTCTCCGCCGAACCCGGGGGCGGGCATGGCTGAGACCGCCCTCACCCATCCCGATCGCGTCTATTATCCCGATGACGCGATCACCAAGGCCGACGTGCGCGATTTCTATCGCGCGATGGCGGACCGCATCCTGCCCCATGCGGCGGGACGGCCGCTGTCTCTGGTGCGCTGTCCGGGCGGGATCAAAGAGAGCTGCTTCTTCCAGAAGCATCTCGGCGAGGGCATGCCAGACGCGCTCAGGCCCGTGCCGGTGCGCGAGAAGGACGGGGGACTGGCCGATTACCTGACGGTGGAGGACGCGGCGGGCCTCGAGGCGCTGGCCCAGATCGGGGCGCTGGAGATCCATCCCTGGGGCGCGAAGGCGGACGACATCGAGCGGCCCGAGCGCATCATCTTCGATCTCGACCCGGACGAGGGACTGGACTTCGCCGACGTCAAGGCCGCCGCCAGAACCGTGCGCGATCTGCTGAAGGCGTCCGGCCTCGCCCCCTTCACCCTGCTGACGGGGGGCAAGGGGCTGCATGTGATCGCGCCGCTCAAACCGAAGGCCGACTGGGAGACGGTGAAGGATTTCTGCCGCACGCTGGCGAAAACCCTCGCCGCCCATGAGCCGGAGCGCTTCACCGCCGAGGCGTCGAAGAAAAAGCGCGAAGGGCGGATCTTCATCGACTGGCTGCGCAATCAGCGCGGCCAGACCTCGGTCTGCCCCTACAGCCTGCGCGCCCGGCCCGGCGCGCCGGTGGCCACCCCGATCCGCTGGGACGAGCTGGGGCGGGCACGCTCGGGGGCGGCCTACACGCTGAAAACCCTGCCGCGGCGGCTGGGTTCGCTGGGCGCGGACCCGTGGGCGGACTATCTCGACAGCGCGGCGCCCCTGTCACAGGCGGCGCTCAAGACGCTGAAGAAGGCCCTGGGCTGACGCCATGACATCCTCCCTCGCCTCCCTGCCCGAGGGTTATCGGGCGGTGGTGGCCGGCGCGACCGGCGGCATCGGCGCCGCCCTGCTCGCCCGGCTGAAATCCGATCCGCGCTGCGCCGAGGCCGTCGGCCTGTCCCGGCGCTCCGACCCGCCGCTGGACGCGGCCCGGCCCGAGACGGTCGAAGCCGCGATGGACCGCGCCGCGGCGGGCGGGCCGCTACATCTGGTGATCGTGGCGACGGGCGTTCTGCACGGGCCGGACCTGTCGCCGGAGAAGAGCTGGCGGCATCTGGACGCCGGCGCGATGGAGCAGGTCTTCCGGGTCAATACGGTCCTGCCCGCCCTGATCGCGAAGCACGCGCTGGACCGGCTGGCCAAAGGCGAGAAGGCGGTGTTCGCCGCGCTGTCAGCGCGCGTAGGCTCGATCTCGGACAACCGGCTGGGCGGCTGGCACGCCTATCGCGCCTCGAAAGCGGCCCTGAACCAGATCCTGCGCACCTGCGCCATCGAGCTGGCCCGCAAGAACCCCTCAGCCCTGTGCATCGGCCTGCACCCCGGCACGGTGGACACCGGCCTGTCCGAACCCTTCCAGGGCAACGTCCCCGACGGAAAGCTCTTCACCCCCGACCACAGCGCGGCGCGCCTGCTGGCGGTGATCGACGCGCTGGGGGCGGAGGCGTCGGGCGGGGTGTATGACTGGGCGGGGGAGCGGGTGGGGGCGTGAAAATTAGAACGGGAAGTCTTTATCAGACGAAGAATTCGCTTCCGTTATCTCTTTTCCGGAAAATTCTAACCTCTTTCCAGTAGCAGCCTCAAGATATCGTTTGAACCAATTACCCCTATTATGTATGCCATTGCAATTATGAAGCTGATCGTTGCGGTAATACCCTTCCACAATTAAACGAAACTCTCTATCATTTAGCCTATCTGTGAAATCGACCAAGGATTGCAGCCTAGTCATGGCGTCAGAATAATTAGCGGAACCTATAAAAGAGTCAATCAAAGATGCCTTTACTCTACTTTCGTGTCCAACTTCTTTTATTATTATTTGCTTTAGTCTATGAATTTCAGATTCCACAGCCTCATACGGAATTTTTATTGCCTGCTTATTCGATATAAAACCCCGGGGGTCCACTTTGCCGGTCTTCAAAATCACGATTGGAATGTTACGCGCCAGCGCGAAACCAACCTCTTGATTGGTCCATACACTTTCATGAAATTCGTCTGTCAATAGCACAAGCATTACCTCCATTGTTAGGAGGCCATTCAAAATCTCTTTCTGCCACTCCCGCATTGGTTTGATTGCATCATGAGCTACGAACGATGAAACCCCTACTGGATCAAGCAAAGATGCGATTGTATTTGCAAGCTCCTTATCGCCATCACGGTGGCTGATAAAAAGGCGCAGCGCGTTTCCCCTCCACAGACCCACATCTTCGGGCCTAGCAATGGGCTCCATACTGAACGGCACGCCTGCCTGGTATTCTGGGTCAGCCTCAAAATAAGGCCCTATCGAGAAAGCCCTAACATACTCATTCTCAATGTCTGGATATACTTTATTCAAATCAGCTCGTATAGATTCAAATAATTCGGATTGCTTATCGAGATCAATCAACGCCATTAAATCATCAGAAACAAAAAGCCTCACATCGTGCCCATAGGTCCCACCATTCCAATTATCAAACTCCGTCTCAGGCTCGATATACACAACCGACTCTTCAATTAGCCTGCAAATATCATGCTTTCCCTTACGCTCATAATGGCCTCTCAAGCGCCGGAGTGCCGGCAAAATTTTGGGGACCAGAGCAAAATCATCCGCCATGCCAATCCCCAGCCGCACAAATTTTCAACTGCTCACGCGCAAGGCAGCACGATAGCACTTACTGCGGGCATCATAAATTTAGGAGAAATGGTGCCGCTTGCGTGACTCGAACACGCGACCTACGCATTACGAATGCGTTGCTCTACCAGCTGAGCTAAAGCGGCGCCGGCCGGGACGGGCCTCAAGGCGGCGGAACCTAGCCGCCTTTCGCGCCCGCGGCAAGCGGGCGCTGCAAGGCCGGTCGGCGGTGGTTCAGCGGCCCTCCAGCGGGTATTCGGCCTCGGCCAGATACTGGTTGGGGCCTTTGCGTTTCTGTTGGCTGGAATACAGCGCGAAACGGTCCGCGATGAAGGGCTCGGAGGCGTATAGATTGAGCCGCTGTTCGAAGCGCTGAAGCCGGACGAGGTCGGGGCTGGTCAGATAGGCCAGCGTCAGATGCGGCATGTAGACCCGCCGCTCCATCTCGAGCCCCGCGCGCTTACCCGCCTGGGCGCACTGGCGGGCGAGATCGGCCAGGGGCTCGCCGCCCTCCACGCCCAGCCACAGGGCATGGGGCTCGTTCGAGCCGAAATGGCCCGCCCCTTTCAGGCGCAGCTCGAACGGGGCGATGCGGATGCGCGCCAGCGCGGAGTCCAGCTCCTCGACCCGGTCCAGCTCGGTGTCGCCATAAAAGGCGAGCGTGATGTGGAAATTCTCCCTCGGACGCCATTTCGCGCCGGGCACGCCCTTCTGCAGGGGCGTGACGCGGGCGGCGATCTCGGCGGGGATCGGCAGGGCGGCGAAAATGCGGAGCGCGGTGGACATGGATCGAGTCCGCCACGGGCCGGGCCGGAGCGTCAAGCCGCGTCCCGCCATTGCGCGCATCGCCTCCGAAGCGTATATAGGCGTCATTCCAAGTTCGATAACGCGGGGATCGCGATATCGGGCGGCTCGCTGGCGGGCCGCCTTTTTCGATTTGCCGCCACGCCATGACCGACATAGAAGGCCGCACCGCTTGAAGACCAAGACCCGTCAGGACGAACTCATCCTCGCCATCGCCGAGCCTCTCGCCCGGACGCTGGGGCTGGAGATCGTGCGCGTGCGGGTGATGAGCGGCAAGCGCCAGACCGTGCAGATCATGGCCGAGCGCGCCGACGGCACGATGGAGGTCTCCGACTGCGCCCGCCTGTCGCGCGCGCTGTCCGAGATTCTCGACGAGGCCGACCCGATCAAGGGCGAGTACGATCTGGAGGTCTCCTCGCCGGGCATCGACCGGCCCCTGACCACGCTGGAGCATTTCGCCCGCTGGGAAGGGTTCGAGGCCAAGATCGAGCTCGACCGGCTGGTGGAGAACCGCAAGCGCTTCCGCGGCGAACTGGCCGGGATCGAGGACGGCAGCGTGCTGATCAACCTGCCCAAGGAGGAGGACACCGCCGTCCTGCCCTTCGACTGGATCGCGGACGCCAAGCTGGTGCTGACCGACGAACTGATCGCGGAAAGCCTGAAAGGCCGGCCCGATCCGAACCTGAACGACGACACACTCACCGACGATGACGGCTCGCCCGCGAGCCCTAGCGACAAGGACTGAAGCCATGGCCATCGGGGTCAGCGCAAACAAGCTGGAACTGCTGCAGATCGCGCGCGCGGTCGCCGCGGAGAAGATGATCGACGAGGCGATCGTTCTGGAAGCCATCGAAGAGGCGATCCAGAAGGCCGCCCGCTCGCGCTATGGCGCCGAGCTCGACATCCACTGCGCGATCCATCCCAAGACCGGCGAGATGCGCCTGACGCGCCGCACCACGGTCGTGGAAGAGGTCGAGAACGACGCTCACGAGCTGTCGCTGGACGAGGCGAAGAAGATTCAGGCGGACGCCGAGATCGGCACCGTGTTCGAAGAAGAGCTGCCGCCCATCGAGTTCGGCCGCGTCGCCTCCCAGACCGCCAAGCAGGTCATCACCCAGAAGGTCCGCGAGGCCGAGCGCGCCCGCCAGTACGAAGAGTACAAGGACCGCGTGGGCGAGATCGTCAACGGCATCGTCAAGCGCGTGGAATACGGCAACATCATCATCGACCTGGGCAAGGCCGAGGCGATCATCCGCCGCAACGACTCCATCCCGCGCGAGAGCCTGCAGAACGGCGACCGCGTGCGCGCCTACATCTATGACGTCCGCACCGAGGTGCGCGGCCCGCAGATCTTCCTGTCGCGCGCCCACCCCGACTTCATGGCCGCCCTGTTCGCGCAGGAAGTGCCCGAGGTCTATGAGGGCATCATCGAGATTCCGCGCGTGGCCCGCGATCCGGGCAGCCGCGCGAAGATCGCCGTGATCTCCAACGACAGCTCCATCGATCCGGTCGGCGCGTGCGTGGGCATGCGCGGCAGCCGCGTGCAGGCGGTGGTCAACGAGTTGGCGGGCGAGAAGATCGACATCATCCCGTTCAACCCCGATCCGGCGACCTTCATCGTCAACGCCCTGCAGCCCGCCGAAGTGGCCAAGGTCGTGCTCGACGAGGAGGACCAGCGCATCGAGGTGGTGGTGCCTGACGACCAGCTCTCGCTGGCCATCGGCCGCCGCGGCCAGAACGTGCGCCTGGCCAGCCAGCTCACCGGCTGGTCCATCGACATCCTGACCGAGGTCGAGGAATCCGAGCGCCGCCAGAAAGAGTTCTCCGAGCGCACCGCCACCTTCATGGAGGCGCTGGACGTGGACGAGGTCATCGCCCAGCTGCTGGCCACCGAAGGCTTCGCGGACGTGCAGGACATCGCCTATGTCGATCTGGACGAGATCGCCGTCATCGAGGGCTTCGACGACGACACCGCCACCGAGATCCAGACCCGCGCCCGCGAATTCCTGGACCGCCAGGCGTCCGAGCAGGACGCCAAGCGGAAAGAAGCCGGCGTCGAGGACGCGGTGCTGGAGATCGAGGGCGTGACCCTGCCGATGGCGGTCCGCTTCGGCGAGAACGAGATCCTGACCGTGGACGACGTCGCGGGCCTGACCCCCGACGACCTGCGCGGCTGGTACGAGACCCGCGACGGCGAGCGCATCCGCGAGCCGGGCATCCTGGACGGGTTCGAGATCGTCCCGCAGGACGCCGAGATGCTGATCATGCGCGCCCGGGTGGCCGCGGGCTGGATCTCCGAAGAGGATCTGCCGCAGGTCGAGGAACCCGAAGCCGAGGCCGAGGAGTTCTCCGAAGAGGAGGCCGAGGCGGCCGTCGACGAGCTGGACCTCGCCGCGCTGGAAGCCGAAGCCGAGCGTCTGGGCGTGGACCTGTCCACCCTGCTCGAAGAAGGCCCGGACATGACCAACGAAGCGGGCGAGGAAGCCTTCGCCGGCGAGGAGGACGACAAGGAGAAGTGAGGCCATGACGCGGGGCGCGCGCTCATCGAGGGTCAAGGCCCCGCGCGAGCGGCGCTGCGTGGCCACCGGCGAGGTTCTCCATGAGAGCCGCCTGCTGCGGGTGGCGCTGGCGCCGGACAACACGCTGGTCCCGGACATCGCCGCCAAGCTCCCCGGACGGGGCGGCTGGGTGAGCGCGGACCGGGCGAGCGTGGAGCTGGCGGTGAAGAAGCGGCTGTTCAACCGGGCCTTCGAAGGCCCGGTGGACGCGCCCGCCGACCTCGCCGACCGGTTCGAGGCCCTGCTCGAACAGCGCGCCCTGTCATCGCTGGGGCTCGCCAGACGCGCGGGACGGCTCGCGATGGGGTATGATGCGGTCCGCATCGCGCTGAAAGCCGGAGTTCCGCCCGCCTGGCGGATCGAGGCCAGCGACGGGGCCGAGGACGGGCGGCGCAAGATCGACCAGCTCGCCCGGGCGATGGAGCTGGCCGTGCCGGTGGCGGGATGCTTCCCCGCCGAGGCGCTGGGAGCGGCGGTGGGCCGGACGGGCATGGTCCACATGGCCCTGGCGGCCGGACCCGAAGCGGACGGCTTCGCGGCCGCCCTGATGAAGCTTTCGGGCTTCCGCGCGATCGACCCGCGCGGGGCCGGAACGGAAACGGAATAACCGCCTGCCCTTCGCAGGCGCACAGAACGGTTGAAACGGCGCGGAAGGCGGCTAGGTTAGCGGCCTTTCGGGGCCGGGGCGCCTGACGCGCCCGATGCCACGAACAGGACGGCGGCCCGCATGCGGCGGCGGGCCGGACCACCGTCGAACACGACAGCCGCGACGAAAGATGTTCATGAGCGACGCCGACGAACGCACACCCTCGGGCCGCAAGCCCCTCTCCCTGGGCGGCCGCTCAGGCGGCACCGTGCAGCAGAGCTTCGCGCGCGGCCGGTCCAAGGCCGTCGTGGTGGAGAAGAAGCGCAAGCGCGTGGCCCCCGGCAAGGAGGGCGCGCCCGCCGCGGCCCCCGGCAAGGGCGGCGCCCAGATGAGCGACGCGGACAAGGCCCGCGCCGCCCTGGCCGCGCGCGCCAAGCAGCTCGGCCTGTCCGAGGAAGAGCTGATCAAGCGTCAGCGCGCCATCCAGCGCGCCCGCGCCGAACAGGCCGAACGCGACGAGAAGAAGAAGGCCGAAGAGGCCGAGCGCACCCAGCGCGCCGAAGACGAAAAGCGCGCGCTGGAGACCCAGCGCGAGCGCGAGGAAGCCGAGCGCAAGGCCAAAGAGGCCGAAGCCCAGCGCGCCAAGGCCGAAGCCGAGGCCGACCGGCTGGCCGCTGAATCCGCCGCCGCCCAGCCCGCCGATCCCGACACCGCCAAGCCCCAGCGCAAGCAGGCGCCGGAGAAGGATCGCGATCCCAAGGCCCAGGACGCCGAAGAGGACAGCGCGGAAAGCGCCCTCGAGGGCATGGGCGGGCGCATCAAGACCAAGAAGCCGCCCGTGGCCAAGACCGCGCCCGCGCGCGGCGGCGACCGCCGCCGCCAGGGCAAGCTGACGATCCAGAACCTGTCCGAGGACGGGGATTCGGACCGCCAGCGCTCGCTCGCCTCCATGCGCCGCGCCCGCGAACGCGAGAAGCAGCGCCGCATGCAGGGCGGCGGCGACCGCGAGAAGGTCGCCCGCGACGTCGTGGTGCCCGAGGCCATCACCATCCAGGAGCTCGCCAACCGCATGGCCGAGCGCGCCGCGGACGTGGTGAAGTTCCTCATGCAGCAGGGCCAGATGCTGCGCGCCAACGACGTGCTGGAGGCCGACGACGCCGAGCTGATCGTGGAAGAATTCGGCCACAAGGTGCGCCGGGTCGCCGAATCCGACGTGGAGGAAGGCCTGATCTCGCCCGAAGACGCGGACGAGACCAAGCAGCCGCGTCCGCCGGTCGTGACCATCATGGGCCACGTGGACCACGGCAAGACCTCGCTGCTGGACGCCATGCGCTCCACCGACGTCGCCGCGGGCGAGGCCGGGGGCATCACCCAGCACATCGGCGCCTATCAGGTTCAGCTCAAGGGCGGCGAGAAGATCACCTTCCTGGACACGCCCGGCCACGCGGCCTTCTCCGCGATGCGCTCGCGCGGCGCCCAGGCGACCGACATCGTCATCCTCGTGGTGGCGGCGGACGACTCCGTCATGCCCCAGACCATCGAGGCGATCAGCCACGCCAAGGCGGCCGGAGTGCCGATCATCGTGGCGGTCAACAAGGTCGACAAGCCGGACTCCAATCCCGACAAGGTGCTGCAGGACCTGCTGCAGCATGAGATCGTCGTGGAGGCCATGGGCGGCGACGTGCAGGCGGTGAAGGTCTCGGCCAAGGCCCGGACCGGCCTGGAGGAGCTGACCGAAGCGATCAACCTGCAGGCGGAGATCCTGGAGCTGAAGGCGAACCCCGAGCGGTCCGCCGAAGGCATCGTGATCGAAAGCCAGGTCGACAAGGGCCGCGGCCCCGTCGCCACCGTGCTGGTCAAGCGCGGCACGCTCAAGCGCGGCGACATCGTCGTGGCCGGCGCCCAGTGGGGCCGGGTGCGCGCGCTGGTCAACGAGCGCGGCCAGCAGATGACCGACGCCGGACCGTCCCTGCCCGCGGAAATCCTCGGCCTGGACGGCGCGCCCGACCCGGGCGAGATTTTCTCGGTGGTCGAGAACGAGGCCCGCGCCCGCGAGATCGTGAGCTACCGCCAGCGGCAGAAGCGCAACAAGAGCGCGGCGCCGAGCGGCGGAGCCTCGCTCGAGCAGATGATGGCCAAGTTCCAGCAGAACGAGATCCAGGAGCTGCCCGTCCTCATCAAGGCGGACGTGCAGGGCTCGGCCGAAGCGATCACCGGCGCGCTGGAGAAGATCGGCAACGAGGAGGTCCGCGCGCGGATCATCCATGCGGCCGCGGGCGGCGTGTCGGAATCCGACGTGCTGCTGGCGAAATCCGCCGGGGCCCCGATCTTCGCGTTCAACGTCCGCGCCAACAAGCAGGCGCGCGACCTGGCCGAGGCCGAGGGCGTCGAGATCCGCTACTACTCGATCATCTACAACGTGCTCGACGACGTGAAGAACACGCTCGAAGGCCTGCTCTCGCCCGAAAAGCGCGAGACCTTCATCGGCTATGCCGAGGTGCTGGAGGTGTTCAACATCTCCAAGCTGGGCAAGGTGGCGGGCTGCCGCGTGACCGAGGGCGTGGTGCGCCGCGGCTGCGGCGTGCGCCTGCTGCGCAACGACACGGTCATCCACGAGGGCGAGCTGTCCACGCTCAAGCGCTTCAAGGACGAAGTCAGCGAAGTGCGCGCCGGCACCGAGTGCGGCATGGGCTTCGTGGGCTATCACGACCTGCAGAAGGGCGACCAGATCGAGTGCTTCGAGGTCGAGGAGATCCAGCGCACGCTGTGATCGGCCGCTCCAGACGACAAGAAAAAGGCGCTCCCATCGGGAGCGCCTTTTTCATTCAGCCCATCAATCCCGCGATCAGCCGGGACAGCGCCTTCTCCTTCAGGGAGGTTGGCGCGTCCAGCCCCATCCGCTCCAGCGCCTCTCGGTGACGGTCCTGCGGGCTGGCCATGAGAGCGGAGAGAAGTTTGGGGGCGTTGGACACCGGCTTGCCCGCGAGCGCCTGAAGGCGTTTTAGCGTGCCCGCCAGCGCGATCTCGGTGTCGGTCAGTTCGGTGCCGAAGGGGAAGCGGGCGAGCTCGCCGTCCTTTTTCGCCGCCGCCATCGCTTCATTCAGACGCTCGGGCGTGTTGCGGCGGAAGGCGTCCGGGATCACGTAGCCGCCCGAGATCTTGCCCGCCTTCTTCGCCTGATCGAGCAGGTCGTCCTGAAAGCGGCTGTCGGCGATGGCGAGCATGGCCGCGACGCATTCCGCATCCGACCGCCCGCGCAGATCCGCCGCGCCGTACTCGGTGACGACCACGTCGCGCAGATGGCGCGGAATGGTGACGTGGCCATAGCTGAACACGATGTTCGAGCGCGGCCCGTCCGCGCCCTCGCGCACCGCCCGGACCGCGAGGATGGAGCGCGCGCCCTCCAGGGCATGGCCCTGGGCGACGAAATTGTACTGCCCGCCCACCCCGGAAATCACCCGCCCGTCCTCGAGCTGGTCGGAGACGACCGCGCCCAGAAGCGTGGCGATCATGCCGGTGTTGATGAAGCGGGCATCGCGGCGCTGGGCGCGCTTGAGCGCCTCGTCGCCATGAAGCTGGTTCATCCAGCTGATCGCCATCATGGGCAGATCGGCGCGCTCCTCCGGCGTCAGGGCGGCGAGGCGTTCGTAGAACTGGGGCGGGCCGAGGAAGAAGCCGCCCTCCATGACGTGTCCGCGCATGTCCTCGGGGGGCGCCTGCCCGGCATCGACCGCGGTCTGGACGTCCAGATCGGGATAGACCCGGCGTTTGAGCACGCCCGCCCGGTAAAGCTGGAGGAAGCCCTCCACGAACATCTCCGAGCAGCCGAACAGGCCCTCCTCGAACGGTCCGGTCTCGGGCTCGGCCCGGCGCTCGCCGACCGTGAGGCCGTCGAGGGTCCGCGCGAACAGCTCGGGCCTGGCGTGGCGCAGCATCAGGGCCGCGGCGACCGCGTCGCCAAGCGCGCCAATGCCGATCTGCAACGTGCCGCCGTCCTTCACCAGCCCCGCGATGTGCAGCCCCGTCGCCCAGTCGCCCGGCGAGACGGGACGGCGCGGAATGCCGAACAGGGTGGTGTTCAGCGCTTCATGCTCGATGAGATGATCGAAGGCCTCCGCCTCCACTTCCGCCGGGCCGGTCATGTAGGGCAGGCGGTCATGGACCTGTCCCACGACATGGATGCGGGTGCGCTCGCCCCGACGGCCCGCCGCGACCGCGTCCATCAGGTCCAGCGTGATGTCGGGATTGCACGACAGGCTGACCCGGTCGCGCTCATCCCCGTCCACGGCGACCATCTGGGCGATGACGTTGATGTTCCGGTCGAGAATGTCGCGCGGAGCCAGCGTGTAGTTGGACGACACGTAATCGGCCTGGGCGCTGGCGACGTCCTTCAGGGCGCCGGGCTGGAGGAAGAATTCGTGGACCTCGACATTGGGCGGCAGCGCGCCTTTGCGCCGGGCCGTGGCGTAATCGAGCGCCTCATAGCCTCCGTAGAGACGTTCATAGATCGGCCCGACCAGCCGCGCCTCGATGTCGCTGGATGGTTCGGGGACATCCAGCGTCAGGGCGGTGAAGATGGTCAGGCGGATCGAGGGGTCCTCGACCGCGCGGCGGTAGAGCGCGTTGGCGAACTGCGCAGGCTTGCCCAGCCCCAGCGGCAGGCCCAGAACGATGGTCTTGCCGACGGCCTCGATGATCGCGTCGGCGGCGGCTTCGGCGCTGTCATGCCTGAAAGGTCTGTCGGTCATCGCTATCCGGTCTTGCGGACGGGAGGCACGCGGGTCTCCGCGCCGTGCTGGCGGGGCGACAGTTCGGCGGGATCGAAGTCGTCGACCGCCAGAACCTCGCGGATCAGGGCGTTGGTGTGCTCCAGCCGCTCGCCCTCCTCGCCGGTGAGCGCGCCGGCCTTCACCGCCGCGTCGATGTCGTCATGGTCCGCCTCGCGCATCTTTTTGGCCAGATCGGCGGTGGCGGTGATCGCGGCGAAGGCGCGGTTCAGGCGGCTGATCTCGTCGTCGCCATTGCCGTGATAGATGCCGCAGCACAGCCGGTCGCGGGCGTCCGAGGGCTCCAGCAGGATGTCCGCGCAGGCCCGGGCGATCTCGTCACGGGCCGGGTGGCGCTGGCGCCCGAAGGGAAAGATGGCGAACCGCATGAGGCCTGACAGGAGCTTGCCGGGATAATTGCGCAGCACTTCGTGGAAGGCGGTCTCGATCCGGCTGAAGGCGTTGTCCAGGCAGTAGCGCGCCAGCGGCAGGTCGGCGGCCTGATGACCCTCGTGGTGGAAGCGCGCGATCACCGCGCTGGCGATGTAGAGCTCGCTGAGCACGTCGCCCAGCCGGGCGGAGATCATCTCCTTGCGTTTGAGCGCGCCGCCCAGATGAACCAGCGTGACCTCGCTGACCAGCGCCAGCGCCGCCGAATAGCGCATCACCCGGCGCGCCTCGGGCCGCAGAGCGCCCACGTCGGGCACGCGGGCGAACTTTCCGAAGGTCAGCGCCCGGCCGAAGGCCCGCCACTTGGTCGCGATCTGATAGCCCACATGGCCCGAGATCGCCTTGTCGAAGGCCTCGATGTCGTCGGCCTGCGCGCTCTCCATGTCCTTGAGAAGCCACGGATGGCAGCGGATGGCGCCCTGGCCGAAGATGATCAGGTTGCGCGTCAGGATGTTCGCGCCCTCCACCGTGATGCCGATGGGGATGTTGCGGTAGCCCTCGCCCAGATAGTTCTTCGGCCCGTCGCAGATGCCCTTGCCGCCATGCACGTCCATGGCGTCGTTGATGGCCTGACGCATGCGCTCGGTGGCGTGGTATTTCATGATCGCCGACGTCACCGCGGGCTTTTCGCCCCGGTCGATCGCCTGGGCGGTGATCCGGCGGCCGGCTTCCAGCTCATAGGCGATGCCCGCGATCCGGGCAGTGGCCTCCTGCACGCCCTCGAACTTGCCGACGGGCACGCCGAACTGCTCGCGGATGCGCGAGTAGGCGCCCGTCGTGTGGGCGGCGGCCTTGGACGCGCCCGTGGCCTGGGCGGGCAGCGAGATGCCCCGGCCCGCGGCCAGCGCGCCCATCAGCATGGCCCAGCCCTGTCCGGCCTTCTCCGGCCCGCCGATGATCCAGCCTGCCGGCACCTTCACGTCCTTGCCCTCGATGGGGCCGTTGGGGAAGGCCTGCAGGGCGGGATAATGCCGCCGTCCGGTGGTCACGCCGGGCGTGTCCGCGGGGATCAGCGCCACGGTGATGCCCGGCGCCTCGCCATGGCCGAGCAGGTTGTCGGGGTCTTCAAGCTTGAACGCCACGCCCAGCACGGTCGCGATGGGCCCCAGCGTGATGTAGCGCTTGGCGAAGTTCAGCCGGATGACCGGCTCGCCGTCCTCGCCCTTTTCCACCACGCCGACATCTTCCATCGAGGCGGCGTCCGAGCCTGCGGTCAGGCTGGTCAGGCCGAAACAGGGAATGTGCTCGCCGCTGGCGAGCTTGGGCAGGTATTCCGCCTTCTGCGCGTCGGTGCCGTACAGCAGCAGAAGCTCGCCCGGCCCCAGCGAGTTCGGGACCATGATGGTCACGCCCACCGCCACCGACCGGGCGGACACCTTCGAGACCACCTCCGAGTGGGCGGCGGCGGAGAAGCCCAGCCCGCCATGCTCGGTGGGGATGATCATCCCCAGAAAGCCCTTGGAGGTGATGAAGTTCATGATGTGGGGCGGCACCTCGTGGTGCTCGTGATTGATCGACCAGTCGTCGATCATGCCGCACAGCTCCTCGACCGGGCCGTCCAGGAAGGCCTGCTCCGCCTCGCTGAGGCTGTAGGGGCCCAGATCGAGCAGTTTCGACCAGTCCGGGTTGCCCGCGAACAGCTCGGCGTCCCACCACACGCTGCCCGCGTCCAGCGCGGCGCGCTCGGTCTCGGAGATGGGCGGGAGGACCTTCTTCACGAACCCCATGAGGGGTTTCGAGAAGACGGCGCGTCTCAGGCTGACGAGCGGGTTCATGGATGCGCCCCTTGAAGCGGACCCGCCCGGCGCGCGAGGCGCGCCGGGACGGGGTCGTTGAACGTGCTTCAAAGGTAACGCGTCAGGCCGCCATTCGCTGCGGCCTTTTCGCGTCAGCCCTGACCGGCCTCCTGCAGCTCGGTCTCCACGGTGTCGAAGGTCTGCTCGATTTCCGCGGCGGGCGGCTTCGTGGCGAGGCTGACGCCGATGATGGCGAGCGTGCAGGCGATGAAGCCCGGCACGATCTCGTACATCACGCCCGAAAGCTGGAAGACGTAGATCCACAGCAGCACCACGGCCGCGCCGGTCACCATGCCCGCGATGGCGCCCTCGCGCGTCATCCGCTTCCAGTACAGCGATGCGATGATCACCGGACCGAAGGCCGCGCCGAACCCGGCCCAGGCGTTCGACACGATGCCCAGCACGGTGGAGTCCTCGTCATAGGCCAGCGCGACGGCCACCAGGGACACCAGCACCACCGAGATCCGGCCCACGGTGACCAGCTCTTTCTGGCTGGCGTCGCGGCGCACGAACATCTTGTAGAAATCCTCGGTCAGCGAGCTGGACGAGACCAGAAGCTGGGAGGAGATCGTGCTCATGATCGCCGCCAGGATGGCCGCCAGCAGGAAGCCGCCGACCAGCGGATGGAACAGGATCTGCGAGGACAGGACGATGAAAACGGACTCCGGGTCCTCCAGCGGAATGTCGTTGGCGGTGACGTAGGCCAGCCCGATCAGGCCGGTGGCCAGCGCGCCGATGATGGTCACCAGCATCCAGCTCATGCCGATATTGCGCGCGGCGGGGACGTCCCTGACCGAGCGGATCGCCATGAAGCGCACGATGATGTGCGGCTGTCCGAAATAGCCCAGCCCCCAGGCCAGCAGCGATATCGCTGACAGCACGGTGACCCCGGCGAACATGTCCGTCAGGGTGGGGTCGATGGCGTTCAACTGGGTGTTCAGCTCGGCGATGGAGCCGAACTCGGTGAAGGCCACCACCGGCACCAGGATCAGCGCCACGAACATGATGCAGCCCTGCACGAAGTCGGTCATGGACACCGCCATGAAGCCGCCGATCATGGTGTAGGACACGACCACGCCCGCGGTGATCCACAGGCCCCAGGTGTAGTCGAGCCCGAAGGCGTCGCGGAACAGCTTGCCGCCCGCCACCACGCCCGAGGACATGTACAGGGTGAAGAAGATCACGATGACGACCGAGGACAGCACCCGCAGGATGCGCGAACGGTCCTCGAAGCGCTTCTCGAAATAGTCGGGGATGGTGATCGCGTCGCTGGCCCGCTCGGTGTAGACCCGCAGGCGCGGCGCCACGATGAGATAGTTCGCGAGCGCGCCGATCAGCAGGCCGATGGCGATCCAGGCCTCGCTCATGCCGCCCAGGAACATCGCGCCGGGCAGGCCCATGAGCATCCAGCCGCTCATGTCCGACGCGCCCGCGGACAGCGAGGTCACCGCCGGGCCGAGCTTTCGTCCGCCGAGCATGTAGCCCGACACGTCGTCAGTCGATTTGCGGAAGGCGTAAAATCCGATCCCCAGCATAAGGGCGAAATACAAACAGAGTGAAAAAATCGTCCCGAATTCCATGACGTCCCCGATGTTACTGAAAGACGACCCGTGTCCTACGGATCACGGGCCGCCGGTTCAAGCCGAACGCTTCAAGTTATTTTGACAGGCGCAGTATTCCGCGGCTCGCCCCAGCGGCGGAACAACGCCCTCCCCGTCGCGTTGACGCCATTGAAGGCCGGTTCCGCGCGCGATGGCAAGCGCGGGGCGGGCCGTGGCGGGGCTTCAGCCATCACGGTATCGCGATGACCTCAATGAACAGGGATGACGCCGCGCGCACGCGGGCAGTCGTGGTCGGGGCGGGCTTCGCCGGGATCGAGGCGGTCAAGAAACTGGCCAGAGCGGGGCTGGACGTCACCCTGGTCGACCGCACCAACCATCACCTGTTCAAGCCCATGCTCTATCAGTGCGCGACCGCGGCCCTGTCGCCGGGCGAGATCGCCTGGCCGGGGCGGTTTTTGTTCAGGGGCCGGGAGAATGTGCGCGTGGTCATGGCCGAGGCGACCGGGATCGACCGCGAGGCCCGCCGCCTGCTGACCGACGCGGGCGACTTTCCCTACGACCATCTCGTGATCGCGGCGGGCACCCGCTACGCCTATTTCGGCAACGAGGACTGGGGCGCGCACGCGCCGGGGCTGGACACGCTGGCGGACGCGGTGGAGATCCGCCGCCGCATCCTGACCGCGTTCGAGAAAGCCGAGCTGACCGACGACTCCGACGAGCGCCGCCGGCTGCTGACCTTCGTGGTCGTGGGCGGCGGGCCGACGGGGGTGGAGATGGCCGGGGCGATCAGCGAGATCGCCCGGCTGACCCTGCGCCGCGAGTTCCGCCATTTCGACCCCGGATCGGCGCGGGTGGTCCTGCTCGAAGCCATGAACGGAATTCTGGGCCAGCTCCCCGACAAACTCAGCGCCTACGCCCTGAAAGCGCTGGAGCGGATGAAGGTCGAGGTCGTCACCGGCGCGAAGGTGGAGGACATCCAGAGAGACAGGGTGACCTACGAGGGCGGCGAGATCGACGCCTCCGTCATCGTCTGGGCGGCGGGGGTGAAGGCCTCGCCCGCGGCGGAATGGCTGGGTCTGGAGCCCGGGCCGGGCGGACGGGTGACGGTCGAGGACGACCTGTCCGTGCCCGGCTTTCCCGAGATCATGGTGATCGGCGACACCGCGGCCGTGAAAGACGAGGACGGCGATCCGGTCCCCGGCCTCGCCCCCGCCGCCAAGCAGATGGGCAAGCATGCCGGGCGCCGCATCGCGGCGCTGGCCAAGGGCGCGGAGCCGCCGGGCGCCTTCCGCTACCGTCACATGGGCGATTTCGCCACCATCGGGCGCAACCGGGCCATCGTGAAGATGGGCCCGGTCCAGATGACCGGCTTCATCGCCTGGGTGCTGTGGTCCATCGCCCACATCATGTTCCTGGTCACCGCGCGCAGCCGGGTCTTCGTGTCGATGACGTGGGCGTGGAACTATGTCACCCACCGCCGCGCCGCCCGCCTGATAACCGGTCACTGGACCGCGGACGCGGGCGAAAAGACCGGCGAGCGCTAGCCCGCGCAGGCGGCGAGGAACAGCACCGGCGCCCCGATCCAGATGGTCGAGACCACCGCCGCGACGGTCAGCAGGACCGAGGCGGATTTCAGGAACACCCCGCCCTCCCCCGGCCAGCGTTTCGCCGCGGCGTGAAGCGGCAGCCACAGGGCGGCGCCCGCGGCGATGTGGGCGAGATAGACGCCGATCAGCACGGCGCGGTTCACGCTTATGCCGCCGAGAAACGCGGCCTCCTCCCAGCCCCAGCGGCAGCCCAGCGCGTGCAGGCCGTAGAGCAGGATGAAGCCCGACGCCCAGACGCTGAACCCGGCGACCAGCCAGATCAGGTGCAGGCCCGAGACCGGGCGGGCGGGGGATGGGATCGCATCGGTCATGCGGGCAGGCCGTGGGGCAGGAGGAAGACCAGACCCAGGCCGATGAGCCCGGTCATGGCGGAGTAGGCGTGCCAGATGGCGGGGGCGCGGGCGTCCACGGCGCGGGCCGCCGAAATCCATCCCTTCCGGCCCCGCGCCCAGGCATAGCCGGAGAACAGCACCCCGATCAGGGCGTGGATCGCCGAATAGGCCAGCATGGCGGCGGTCGCCGCCGCATAGCCGTGGCTGGTGGGATCGGGCACGGCGAGGAAGGCGATCGCTGCCAGTCCCGCCGCGGCGGCCAGCGAGGCGGCGCCCGCCACGATCTGCCACAGCTCGCGCGCCCGCGCCTTGCCCTTCGCGTTCATCGTGCGCGCCCGCGCCGCGGCGAAGGCGGCCAGAAGCAGCGCCAGCACGGCGGCGGGAAGCGCCAGCCCGCCCGCGCCGATCATCTCCTCAGGCGGCCAGTTCGGCGCGATGGTCCATAAGAACAGGTAGCCGAAGATCAGGCAGGCATAGAGCGTGCCGTTCGCGATCAGGGTGTAGGTCAGTCCCAGCAGGGTGGGCGGGCTCTGCGTCACGTGGTGGAGCGGAAGAGTCTCGCCCAGCCCGGCGTCCTCGGGCGCGGGATCGGTCTTCGACCCGATCGACCACAGCCAGCGCATGGCGAAGACCGCCGCTCCCGCCAGCCCGATCAGCGACCACCAGTAGGCGCTGAACAGGAAGCACAGGAAGAACACGCCCATGCTCATCGCCGTCCACAGCGGCGTGTAGTCGTTGTTGGGCAGCACGATGATCTGGTCGGGTTTTCCCGAGACCATGTCCACGCCCAGCGTCTCCATCCGCCCGTCCTTGACCCGGCCCAGATAGCCCCGCCCCGCGGCGAGGTCCGCGCCGAGCTTCGGATTGTCCTCCAGCGGGTCGCGGCTCTCGATCTTCGGCAGGGAGGCGAAGACATAGCTGGGTGGCGGGGTGGGCATGGCCCAGTCGATGCCCGTCGCGCCCCACGGATTGCGGCGGAAGCGGCGGCCGAAGCGGAGCTGGAGCACCACGTCGACCACGAACAGCGCGAAGCCCGCCGTCATCATGAACCCGCCCACCGACGAGATCAGGTTGGGCAGATCCCAGCCCAGCCCCGCCTCGTAGGTGAATACCCGCCGCGGCATGCCCAGCAGGCCGGTGAAATGCATGACGAGGAAGGTCAGGTTGAAGCCGATGAAGATCAGCCAGAAGGCGGCTTTCGAGACCTGGAACACCGGCAGCCGCCCGGTCGCCTGGGGCAGCCAGTAATAGGTGGCCGCCATCATCGGGAACACGAAGCCCCCGATCAGCACGTAGTGCAGGTGGGCGACCACGAAATGGGTGTCGTGGGCCTGCCAGTTGAACGGCACCAGCGCCAGCATCACCCCCGTCAGCCCGCCGAACACGAACACCGAGAAGAAACCCAGAATGTAATACATGGGCAGGGCGAAGACCGGCCGGCCTTTGAACAGGGTCGCCAGCCAGGCGAAGATCTGCACCCCCGTGGGCACCGCCACCAGTGCGCTGGCCGCCGAGAAGAAGGCGAGCGCCAGATGGGGTATGCCCACCGTGAACATGTGGTGGACCCAGAGCCCGAAGCTGAGGAATGCCAGCGCGATGATCGCGGCCACGATCCACGTGTAACCCACGATCTTCGTCCTCGCGAAGACCGGTATCAGGGTGGATATCGCCCCCGCCGCGGGCAGGAAGATGATGTAGACCTCCGGGTGGCCGAACAGCCAGAACAGGTGCTGCCACAGCAGCGGATCGCCGCCCCTGAGCGCGTCGAAGAACGGCCAGCCGAAGGCGCGTTCGACCTCCAGCAGGATCGAGCCCAGGATGAGCGGGGGGAAGCCCACCAGCATCATCCCGGCGGTGACCAGAAGATACCAGCCCATCAGCGGCATGCGGTTGAGCGCCATGCCCCCGGTGCGCACCTTGAGCACCGTGACCACGAACTCCACCGCCGCGCAGACCGCGCTGATCTCCACGAAGGTGATGCCCAGCAGCCAGACATCGGCGCTGATCCCCGGCGTGTATTCGCGCGAGGACAGGGGCGTGTACATGAACCAGCCCCCGTCCGGCGCGGCGCCGAAGACCATGGAGGCGAGGATGATCGAGCCGCCGAACAGATAGCACCAGTAGCCGAAGGCGCTCAGGCGCGGGAAGGCGAGGTCGCGCGCGCCCAGAATCTTGGGCAGCAGATACAGCGCCACCCCCTCGATCAGGGGGATGGCGAACAGGAACATCATCACCGTGCCGTGCATGGTGAAGAGCTGGCTGTAGAGCTCGGGCCCGACGAAGGGGTTCTCGGGCCGGGCGAGCTGGGCGCGGATCAGCATCGACAGCAGGCCGCCGATGGCGAAGAACACGAAGGCCGTGACGATGAAGCGCCGCCCGATGACGGTGTGGTTCACCGCCGAGGCCGCGCCGAAGCCTTTCGGGACCTTCCAGATCGCGTGCAGCGCCCGGTGCAGGCCGAGGGGGGTGAACTCGCGCCGCTCGGTCATTGGCCCGCCTCCTCGAGCACGCGGGCCAGCGCGGCCTCGTAATCGTCCGCCTCATGGGCCTGCACCGCGAAATCCATGCCCGCATGGCCGATGCCGCAGAACTCCGCGCACTGGCCGCGATACAGCCCCGGCTCCTCGGCGAACAGGCGCAGCACGTTGGTCTGGCCCGGTATGGCGTCGATCTTGCCAGCGAGCTGCGGGACCCAGAAGGCGTGGATCACGTCCGCGGTGGTGATGGCCACGTCCACCGGCTCGCCCGCGGGGATGTGCAGCACGGTCAGAGTCTCGCCCCCCTCCGGGTAGCCGAAGCGCCAGCCCCACTGGAAGGCCTCCGCCTCCACTCTGAACGCACCGTCATCGCGCGGCAGCATGGACTGGCCCGAAGGCAGCGCCCAGGCGAGCAGCGCGATCAGCACCACGATGGGAAAGGCCAGCCCGCCGCCGATCAGCCAGACCCGCTCGGGAACGCCTGCCAGTCCGGTGCGGTTCTTGAAGGCGTACAGAAACAGGCCGCAGACCAGCGCCAGCACCACGCCCGAGCCGATCAGCATGACCCACCAGACCAGCGCGATCTCGCGCGCGGCGGGCCCTGCGGGCTCCAGCGTGGACAACGGCCCCTCGCACGCGGCGAGGACGGGAAGCGCGAGAAGGGGGATCAGGCGATGAGCCCGAAGAACACGTTTCACAATCCGTCCGCGAAGGACCCGGCCTACCATGATCTGGACAGCCGGATCGCCGTGGCCGGCCACCCGATCCACGCCATGCTGGTCGCTTTCCCCATCGCGGGCGTGTTCGCGCAGGCCTTCTCCGACGTCGCCTACTGGTGGACCGCCGACCCGTTCTGGATCCGCGCCGCCCTGTGGGCCAGCGGCGGGGCCTTCGCCATGGGCTGCGTCGCGGCCCTGTCGGGCATGGCCGAGATGGTCATGGTCCCCGGCGTGCGCCGCCGGGCGGCGGCCTGGAGCCATGCGGTCGCCGCCATGGTCCTGATCGGCCTTCTGGGCACGAGCTGGGGCCTGCGCCTGCAGGAGGGCGACGCGGCGGTCCTGCCCTGGGGGCTGGTCCTGTCCTGGATCTCGCTGGGCGCGGTCGCCGTCGCGGGCTGGCATGGAGGCAAGCTGGTGTTCGAGCATCAGGTGGGCATCGCGATTCCGGAGGACGATGAAGAGGGGGGCGCGGGCGCCTCGGAGACCAGCGGCAGCTCGCCCTCCTGACCGCGCAGCATCCAGTCGGGGAACCAGGACGGGTCGATCACGGGCCGGGCGAGCACGAACCAGAAGGTCAGTCCCACGAAGACCACCGCGCCCGTCGTGAGGGCGAAGCGCTTCCACCGCGTGGGCCGGGCGTCGGGGGCTTCGAGCTGATCGAGCACGCGGCCGATCATCATGTGGATCGCGCCCATGCCCGCGACCGCCATCATCTTGAGAAACAGCCAGTCGCCGATGGTGACGTAGGAGAAGATCAGCGCGGTGCCCGTGGCGATGGCGATCACCGCTGCGGGCGAGACCACCGCGTCGTAGGTGAAGCGGGAGAAATGGTGCAGGCGCACGACCGTGGCCCGGTCTGGCAGCTCGCTGTCCCGGCGCAGCATGGCGGGCAGGGCGATCAGCCCCCCCGCCCAGACCGCGAAAGCCGCGATGTGCAGCGCTTTGATGAAGACCATCATGCCCGCTGGTCCGCCTCGCCGATCCAGCGCGCGAAGCCCGCCAGCAGAAGCGCCAGATAGGGCAGCATGCCCGGCACCCACATCAGAAGCCCCGCGAGCTGCTGGTCCTCCAGCCGGGTCAGACCCCAGGCGGTCGTGGTCAGCATGTGCGGGTCGTAGAGCGCCTCGGGCGCGAAGGCGATCAGCGCGCCCAGCAGGCCCATCTGAGCCACGAAGCCGGTCAGCACGGTCATGCGCGTCACCGGCTGGTCGCGGCGCGCCATCAGCGCGCGCCAGAACCAGACCGCCGTGCCCAGCAGGGACAGCTGCATCAGCCAGTAGCCGCCGTCATCGCTCATGGCGAAGGCGTAGGGCGCGGGCGCGTGCCAGACCCAGAACACCAGCACGTGCGCGCCCGCCGCCCCCATCAGGAAAGGCGCGGAGCGCTCGAACGTGCGCGCCCGCGCCAGCCCCCAGGCCAGAAGCGGCGCGGCCAGCGCGACCAGCATGATGTGATTGGCGACCCGGGCGGAGAACAGCGCCGCGCTCATCGCGCACAGGGGCGAGACGAACAGCACGAACAGCACCACCCAGCCGCCATTCAGCGACAGGGTCCGGCCCGTGTCGTCAGGCCGCACGGCATGGCGCAGCGCGATCAGACCGGCCAGGGCGGCGAGCGCGAGCAGCAGAGGGGGATCGGGATTCCACGCCGCCCAGAACCCGCCCGGCGTCGCGGCAGGACCGCAATAGGGAATCGCGCTCCAGCTCATGGCGCGGAGATGTCCGCCTCAGGGCGGGTCGAAACGGTCATGGCGGCCCCCGAAGGCATGCGAGAAGTCCGTCGCGGGAAACCGCGCCGGTCTTGAGATAACGCGTTCAGCAGGCGCCTGTTCCGCCCGGTCTTGCCAGCGGAACCCGCCAGGTCCAAGACCGGCCCATGAGCCTTTTCGCCCTCCTGCGCGACCAGCCGCGCCTGATCGCATTCGGTCTTTTGTTCTGCTTCGGCTCCTCGCTGGGGCAGACCTTCTTCATCTCGTTCTTCGTGCCCGGCTTCATGCAGGCTTTCGGGCTGAGCCAGACCGGGATCGCGGGGGTGTATGCGGGCATCACCATCGCCGCGGCGGCGGGGCTGGCCTGGGCGGGACGGCATATCGACCGGATGGATCTGTCGGTCTATGGCGCGCTCGTGTGCGCCTTCCTCGGATCAGGCTGCTTCCTGCTGGCCGGGTCGTGGGGCCTGCCCGCGCTGGTCGCGGGCCTGTTCATGGTCCGGCTGGGCGGACAGGGGCTGATGAGCCATGTGGGGATGACCGCGGTGGCCCGGTATTTCGCCGCACGGCGCGGCGCGGCCATCGCGCTGGCGGCGCTGGGGTTTCCGCTGGGCGAAATCCTGCTGCCCCTGCTGACCGTGGGCGCCATAGAGACGCTGGGCTGGCGCTTGACCTACGCGCTGGGGGGCGCGGCGCTGATGGTTGGCGTGCTGCCTCTGGCGCTGTGGCTGGTCCGGGGCGAGGCGCGCTTCCGCGATCCGGCGAAAGCCGAGGCCCGCGCAAAGGCTCGCGGCGAGACCCTGCCCGACGCGGATGGCGCGGCGGACGGGCCGGTGGGGGTGATGAGCGCGAAGGCGCTGTGGCGCTCGCCGCTCTTTCTGGCGCTGGCCCCCGCCTATGTCGCCGCGCCCTTCGCGGTGACCGCCCTGATCTTCCACCAGTCCGCCATCGCCGCCGAACGGGGCGTCGGGCTGGAGGTGTTCGCCGCCAGCTTCGTGCTGTTCGGCGTCGCCCAGATCGTGTTCGGCACCGCCGCGGGACCGCTGGCCGACCGCTTCACGGCCCGCGCGCTCTTCCCGCTGCATCTGGCGCCCTTCGCGGCGGGCGCGGCGCTGCTGGCGCTGGTCCCCGCGGCGTGGGCCGTGCCCGCATACATGACCCTGATGGGGGTCTCGTCAGGGTTCAGCGCCACCCTGCGCACCGCGCTGATCGCCGAGCTGGTCCGGCCCATGGAGCTGGGCGCGGCCCGCTCGTCCCTGACCGCGCTGATGGTGCTGTCCACCGCGCTGGGGCCGGTCGCCTATGGCGGGCTGCTGGCGCTGGGCTGGGGGTCGGCCGGCATGCTGTGGACCACCGTGGCCGTCACGCTGGCGTGCAGCCTCGTGGCGGTGGCCGCCTCGGCCCGGCGCGCGCCGGGCTGAGGCGTTCAGGCCCTACCGTCCGCAGTCGCGGCCCACGTGACGGTCGAGCCAGCCGGTCATCTCCCACAGGGCGTGATTGACCGACTCCATGGCCCGGTAGCCGTGACTCTCATGGGGCAGGACCACGTAGCGCGCGGTCGCGCCATTGCCCTTGAGCGCCGCGTAGAAACGCTCGGACTGGACCGGGAAGGTGCCCGAATTGTTGTCCGCGTCGCCGTGGATCAGCAGGATCGGATCGGTGATCTGGTGGGCGTAGGTGAACGGGCTCATCTCCATGTAGGTCTCGCCCGCCTGCCAGAAGGTGCGCTGTTCGGCCTGGAAGCCGAAGGGCGTCAGGGTGCGGTTGTACGCCCCCGACCGCGCGATCCCGGCGGCGAACAGATCGGTGTGCGCCAGCAGGTTCGCCGTCATGAACGCGCCGTAGGAGTGACCGCCCACCGCCACGCACGAGGCCGTCGCGACGCCGCGGTCGACCACCGCGTCCACCGCCGCCCGCGCGCTGGCGGACAGCTGCTCGACATAAGTGTCGTTGGGCTCGGCCCCGTCCCGGCCCACGATGGGCATGGCGGGATTGTCGAACACCGCATAGCCCTGGGTCAGCAGGAACAGGTGGGACGAACCCATCGGCCGCACGAAGCGGTTGCCCCGGTCGACCACCTGACCGGCCACGTCCGGGTCGGTGAACTCGGTGGGATAGGCCCACATCACGATGGGCAGCGGCCCGTCGCGCTCGGGATCATGGCCCTCGGGCAGGTGCAGCGTGCCTGACAGCGCCACCCCGTCATCGCGGGTGTAGGTGATCAGCTCGCGCCGCACGCCCGCCAGATCGGGGGCGGGATCGGCGAAATCGGTCAGCGCCTCGCTGGTCCCGGCTTCGAGATCGCGCAGGAAGAAGTTCGGCGCCTCGTCCGCGCTTTCCCGGCGGGTGACGATGCGCCCGCCGTCGGCGTCAAGGATCGCCACCGGCTGCTCGTAATACGGCGCCTCGGCGCGCCACAGCCGCGCGGTCTCGCCCGTCTCGATGTCATAGCGGTCGATGAAGGGGAAATCGCCTTCCGCCGTGGAGCCGGTCCCGCTCAGGAAGAAGGCCGCGCCGTCCTCGCTGAGCCGGATGCGGGCCTGACGCCAGGACCCGTCGGTCACGGGCATGCCCGGATCGTTGTAGCGGTCCTGATAGTTGCGGGTCAGGATCTCTTCGGCCTCGCGCCCGCCGGACGGATCGGCGGCGTAGCGGGTTTCGGTGCGGGTGTTGAACCAGCGCGACACGACCAGCGCCAGCTCGTCCCCGCCCCACATCGCGTTCCAGTACCGGCCCGACAGCTCGGCCAGCGTCTGCGGTTCGCCGTCGAACGGCGCGGCGAGGGTCATCACCCGGTCGCGCACCTCAGCCTGAGATGAGGGATCGCCCCCGTCGGCGGCCTCCGCCCAGACCAGGACCGCATCGGCGTCCGCCCGCCACGAGGCGCTGCGCGGGCCTTCGGGCGCGGCGTCGCGCGAGGGCGGCAGATCGTCAAGCGCGGGCCGGTCGATCAGCTCGAACACCTCCGCCCCGCTGCGGTCGATCACGCGCACCGACTGGGGGAAGCGCTGGGCGGGCACGACCCGGCTGTAGGGGCGTTTCAGCTCGGTCAGCAGGATGTGCGAGCCGTCAGGCGACGGGTTGGCGTCCAGATACACGCCCGGCGCGCCGACGGGCCCGGCCTCGCCGCCGTCCGCGCTCACCACCGCGAGCTGGCTGGTGAAGAAATGCTCGAACAGCGCCTCGTCATGGGGATCGCTGAGAAGGTCCTGGAAGGTGCGCGCGGGCGCGGTCCGGCCCTCGTTCTCGTCGATCAGAGGGCCATCGGGGACCAGCGCGCGCTCGGGCAGCTCGCCGCGTCCTTCCGGGATCGTGTCGACCAGCAGGGTGTCCTCGTCGATCCAGCGATAGCCCTGACCGAAGGCGGCGTTGATGCCGAACGCCACCTGACGGGCCGACCCGTCAGCGTCGGCCACCCACAGATCCACGCCCTCCTCGCCCACCGCCATCAGCGCGACCCGGCCGCCCTCGGGCGACCAGACCGGGTTGGCCAGCCGCAGCCCGTCGGGCAGGTCGGCGGGCGTCTCGGCCCCCGTTTCAGCGTCGAGGAAGCTCACGCCCGTCAGCCACTGGACCCGCTCGTTCGCCGGGCCGTTGGTCTCAGGATTGATGCGGTAGCCCGCCAGCCGCAGGATCGGCTGGGCCAGATCGCTCAGGGGCGGCAGCGCCTCGCGCTCATACACCGCCATCAGCGCGCCCTCGGGGGCGGGCTGGACGAAGGGGGTGGGCGGGGCGGAGAGGATGTCGGCGATGGGCGCGGGCGCGGTCTGATATCCGCTCGCCACGGCCGTGGGCGGCGCGGCCTCCTGGGCCAGGGCGGCGCCCGATCCCAGAGCGAGAGCGATGGCGCTGGCCGCGGCCAGTCTGCAGCGAAGTCCGGTCATGTCGATTTTCCCCTATGGCGATCAATGCTTTGACGGCCAGTCTGCCCCGCCGCGCCAGACAGGCCAACCTTGGCGGGCGTCGCCTCACGCACTTGCGATCCGGCGGCTTGCCTCTTTGCGCCGGACCGGGCCAAGCTGGCCGCTGAAGGGGAGACCGCCATGAGCAAGCCTGCGCTGGAGCGCCGCATCACCGCCTGGGGCATCTGGGCGCTGGCCGTCAACGGCATGATCGGGGCGGGCATCTTCGCCGTGCCCGCGGGCGCGGCGGCGCTGACCGGGGCCTGGAGCCCGCTGGTCTTTCTCGCCTGCGCGGCCCTGCTGGGCCTGATCATCCTGTGCTTCGCCGAGATCTCCAGCCATTTCCGCGCCACCGGCGGCCCCGCGCTTTATGTCGGGACCGCGTTCGGGCGTTTCGCGGGCTTCCAGACGGGCTGGACGGTCTATGTCAGCCGGGTGACCGCCTATGCGGCCAACGTCAATCTGATGATCGCCTCGCTGGGCTTCTTCTGGGCGCCCGCCGCGGACGGGCCGTGGCGGATCGCGCTGATCGCGGGCGTGATCGGCCTGCTCACCCTGATCAACATTCTCGGCACGCGGCAGGCCATGGGCTCGGTGGGGCTGCTGACCGTCGCCAAATTCCTGCCCCTGATCGCGGTCGCGGTCGGCGGGCTGTTCTGGATCGACGCCAACGGCCTGACCCAGACCGGCGCTGGCGGCTTTCCTGAAATCGCCAGCTTCGGCGCGGCGGCGCTTCTGGTGGTCTACGCCTTCGTGGGCTGGGAATCAGCGGTGATCCCGGCGGGCGAGAGCCGCGATCCGGCGCGGGACATGCCCCGCGCCCTGATCTGGGCGCTGGTTTCGGTGGCGCTGCTATACGTGGTCATCCAGTGGGTGTCGGTGTCGGTGCTGGGCGATGACCTGGCCACCAGCGAGACCGCGCTGATGGACGTGGCCGGGGTGCTGTTCGGCCCATGGGGCGCGACGCTGCTGGCGGTGGGCATCATCGTGTCCATCGGCGGCAACATCGCAGGCACCACGGTGTCCGCGCCGCGCCTGACCTACGCGCTGGCCCGCGAAGGCACGCTGCCGCGCTTTCTGGGCGCGGTGCATCCGCGCTTCCACACCCCCGCCGCCTCGATCCTGGTCTTCGCCCTGATCGGGCTGGCGCTGGCGGTGTGGGGCTCGTTCGTGTGGCTGGCGGCGATGAGCGCGCTGGTGCGGATTCTGGTCTATGTCGCCTGCATCGCCTCCATGCCCCGCATCCGCAAGGCGCAAGGCGGCGCGGAGGGCAGCTTCCGCCTGCCGCTGGGCTGGACCATCCCGGTGCTGGCCGTGCTGGGCTCGCTGATCCTGATCACCTCGGTCTCGCTGACCTCGGTGATCGCCACGGCGGTCTTCCTGGGGCTCGGCGCCGGGCTCTATTTCGCCTTCCGGCGGGACCCCGAGCCGGAGATCTGAACAGCAAAGGGCGGCCCCCGACGAACGCGTCACGGGCCGCCCTTTGCTCACTTGAAGCCTCACTGCTCCACGTAAACATACTCGTGCTGGCTGTCGCGGATGGTCAGGGTGCGGGCGCCGTCCTCGCCGCCCACCAGGGCTTCAAGGCCGATGGCGCCGGGGCCGACGGTGACCACCGAGACGGTGCCGTCCGAGTTCTCGCGGGTGGCCAGGGGCGCGTCGACGACGCCCGCGCGGAGCCATGTCTCACCATCTTCATCCCGGATGGCCAGTTCGCCCACTTCGTCGTTGCGGTAGTGAGCGGCCAGGCCTGCGAGCACGTCCGCGTCGCCGGGCAGGGTCAGGCGGTCGCGCCGGGAATCCGCCTGCGTTCTCATGCGCTCGGCGGCGGTGGCGACATCGTCCATCGCTTCGGGATTTCCGTCATACATCACTTCGAGCAGGCGGCGCAGGAAGGGGCGGAGCATCGCCGCGCCGTCATCGGCGTTGGTCAGGATCACCGCGCCCACGCCCGCCTCGGGCAGGACGAAGAAGGTGCTGCGATAACCCAGCAGGGTGCCGCCATGGGTGACGACCGGCACGCCCATGACCTCCTGTTCAAACAGGCCCATCCCGTACCAGCTGTCCTCGCCGACCATCACGAAGGGCTCGCGCCGTTCAAGGATGTTCTCTTCGGACACCAGCCGCTCGCCGTCCGGCGTCAGACCGGCGGACAGCTCGAGCTGGACGTAGCGGGCCATGTCCGCCGCCGTGGACCACGCCCCGCCCGCTGGGCGGTGAGGGAAGACGGTCTCGTTGAAGGCGTTGCTCATCTCGACCACGGCGCCGTCGACGTCCCGCCCGTGGGGGCGCGCCCAGTCGCCCTGCATGGCGTCCTCCAAGCTGAACCCGGTGTCGGGCATGCCCAGCGGCTCGAAGATGCGGGTGTCCATCGCGCGGTCGAACGCCGCGCCCAGCTCCATGTCCGGGTAGGCGAGCGCGCCGCCCAGATAACCCGCCGCGGACGCCATGAGATTGTTGTACTGGAACAGCTCCCCGAAGCCGCTGGTGGGCTGGGTCTCGGCGAGCTGGCGGAAGGTGTCGGTGGCGGGCGCGCCCGGCTCGGCGAGGATGAAGCTCATGTCCTTGCGCGGCAGGCCCGTGCAGGCGCAGACCAGATGGCGCACCCGGGTGGCGAGCGTGGTGACGTCGTCGCCCAGGCGGAACTCGGGATAAAGATCGGCCACCGGCTGGTCCCATTCGAGCAGGCCTTCATCGGCCAGCACCGACAGGAGCAGGGTCGCCAGAGGCTTGGTGTTGGACGCGATCATGAACTTCGTGTTCGCCGTCACCGGTTCGGGCGAGCCGAGCTGGCGCACGCCGACCCCGCCTTCCCACACGACCTCGCCGTCCTCGATCAGCGCGATGCCCGCGCCGGGCACGCCGAGGGTCTCGATGGCCTGCTCGGCGAATTCACGCATGAGCTCCACGCGTTCGGGGGTCAGGGAATGGGCGGTGCGCCCCGCGAAGCTCTCCCGCTCATACCCGTCCGGCCTGAGGCTCTGGCGGATCAGGGAGACGGCGGCGGAGCGCCGTCCCTGCACCGCCTCGGCGCCCTGAAGGATCATCACCGTCCACGCCTCGCCCCGGCGCAGGGCGAGGGCCTGGGCGACCGCCCGCTCGTTGGGCGCGATCTCGTAGGAGACGCTCACCCGCTCCTCCCAGCCGTCGCGCGGCGCGTCCGGGGTCACCAGCCGCACCGTCCGGCCCGCCTCAGGATCGAACACCGCCCACGCCTGGGCCGCCGCGTCCTCGGCGTCCTGCGCCTCTCCCACGTCGACGACGGCCACGCGAAGATCGTCGGGCGCGGACAGCACCGTCAGACCGTCCGAGGCGGTCTCCGTCCAGCCCGCAGGCAGGGTGTAGTCCACCCCGCCCGCGGTCCGGCCGGGCGTTTCCGCGCCGGCCGGGGTCTGGGCATGCAGGGCCGGAGCGGCGGCGAGGGTCAGGCAGACGGCGAGAAGTTTCACGGCCAGGACAGGTTTCATGATCGTCTCTCTCGGTTCGGGATGGACGGGCTGCGGCGCGGCATCCCTCAGAACGACTTGCGGACGCCCACGGTGTAATAGGCCCCGATGGCGTCATAGTGGATCGGGCCGGCCGTGGAGAGCGGCGCATCGACGTCGAACACGTTGTTGGCGTTGCCGTACAGGGTCAGCCCCTCCATGGGCCGGTACTGCACGCCCAGATCGACATAGGTGCGGCTGGAGATCCGGTTGTTGACCAGCGTGGTCTGGGCGCGGTCGAACAGCCCGCCGCCCACGTAACGCACGCGCGCGTCGACCCCGAACGGCCCGGTCTGCCAGGCCGCGCTGAACGTTCCCCGCCACTGGGGCACGCCTTGGGCGCTGGTGTTGCCCACCTGGCCGACGAACTCGGTCTGGGTGACGCCGGTGTCGTAAAGGAAGCTGTCGATATAGGTCGCCAGACCACGCAGACGGAGCTCCCCTCCCGTCCCGAACAGATCGAGCGACCGGACATAGACCGCCTCGACATCCACGCCGCTGGTGTCGAACGAGGCGATGTTCGCGGCGTTGGCGAACACCGTGGTGATCGTGCCGGTGGCGTCGCGCTCCACGCGGTCGCACGCGGACTGGCTGCCATTGGCGCACGCCAGGGTGAGCTGGGAGCCCGTCAGGGTCACGATCGCGTCCTGAATCTCCATCGAATAGTAGTCGACCGAGAACTGGAAGCCGGGCAGCGCGGAGGGCGTGATCGACGCCCCGACGGTGAAGGTGTCGCTCAGCTCGGGCGTGAGGTCGGGATTGCCCCCGCTGTAGGTGAACACCTGAGACGGGACGCGCTGGTAATTGGGGTTGGCCGCGGCCCGGCCATCGGGATCGTCCAGATCGGTCACGGACCCGACATTGGTCGTGCGCGTGGAGAACAGGTTGCCCACGCCCGGCGCCCGGATGTCGCGCGACAGGGTGGCGCGCAGCAGGACGTCCTCGAACACCCGCGCCGTGCCGCCCGCCTTCCACGCCCAGATGCCGCCGCTGAAGCTGTAATCGGAATACCGGGCCGCCGCGTTGAAATCGATCTCCAGCCGGTCCTGCTGCGCGAGCAGGGGGGCGGCGACCTCCACGAAGCCTTCCTTCACGTCGAACCCGCCCGCGAGATCCTGCCCGAACACGGGCAGTCCGAAATAGCCGGGCGTGGCGGTCAGCTCGTCGCGGCGGGAGTCCTGGCTTTCCCATCTCAGCTCGCCGCCGAACACCGCGGTCAGCGGACCGGCCCACAGATCGAGCACGTCGCCCTGGACCTGGCCGCCGAACGTTTCGAGCGAGGAGACGCTGCGCTGGTTCTGCACGCCCCGGACGTAATCGAGCGCCTCGGGCGAGGCCGCGCCGCTGCCGAAGATGTTCAGCGGCACGCAGGACGGATCATGGTTTGCCGGATCGGGGTCGAGATTGACCGCGCAGACGATCTGGCCGGACCCGTCCGTGACGGCGTTGACCGCCCGGGCGTAATTGGCCGCGATCCGGGCGTTGGGCACCGACTGGTCGCTCTCCAGCTCGCCATAGGAATAATAGGCGCTGTAATTCCAGCGCCCGACCTGCCCGTCCACGCCCGCGGCGACCTCGCGGTTCTCCCGCACGAGGTCGAACCCATACATGAAGATGTCGTTGAACACGCGGCCGAGCGTGAAGCTGGTCTCGCCCGCCGCGGCCAGCTGGGCGCGGATTTCCGGCCTCAGGAAGGCGTTGTCCGCGCTCACCGTCTGGGCCGCCAGCACCAGGTCGGGGAAGACGGGATAATCCGAGCTCGCCCGCCCGTAGGTGGCGTCCACCCAGATCTCCGCGGCGCCGACCCGGTGGCTCATGCGCGCATAGGCGTTCAGCCGGTCGAACGGGGTGGCGCCGTAGATGTCGCTGTAAAGCCCCAGCCCGTCCGCGCCCCCGACCCCGCGCGAGTCGGGGCCGTCGAACGCCCGGATCGTGCCGTCGGGATTGAAGGTCTGGCCCGCCAGCGCGCCGCTGGTGATCAGCCCGCCCGCGCTGCGGTTGGTGTAGTGCACGTCCGGCACGAGGATGGTCGACAGATCGTTCGGGTCGCTCGGATTGACCCGGACGATGCCCGCGCTGCGCAGATAGGGACGTGACGCGCGCTCGGTCACCCCGCGATCCTCGACATATTCCACGCCGAACATGAAATGCCCGTCGCCGCCGGAGAAGGGCGTGCCGAACGCGCCGCTCAGGCTGTGTCGCGCGGCGTCCCCGCGCGAGGAGATGCCCGTGGAGGCGTTCACCATGGCCCCGTCCAGATCGCGGTCGAGAATGATGTTCACGACACCGGCGACCGCCCCCGAGCCATAGGCCGCCGACGCGCCCCCGGTGACGACCTCCACCCGTTCCACCAGCCCCGAGGGGATGAGGTTGAGATTGTTGTCGCCGTTGAAGCGGCGGCCATTCAGAAGGGTGAGGGTGCGCGCGCTGCCCAGGCCGCGCAGGTCCACCGGCGCGGTGCCGCTGGACGTGTTGCCCACAGAGACCGCGGGCGAGACGGTGGGACGGAAGGCGGGCAGATCGTTCAGGACCTGCGCGATGTTCGGACGCGCGCCCTGGCTGAGCTCCAGATCGCCGATCACGGTCATGGGGGTGGGCTGGTTGAAGCCCGACCGCTCGATCCGCGTGCCGGTCACCTGGATCAGCTCGACCGGCGCGCGCGCCGCTTCGGTCTCGTCGGTCTCCTGAGCCCAGACTGCCCCCTGCAGCGCCGCAGCCCCCAGAGCGCCCAGCGCCACGCTTCCGGCCAGAGCCGGTTTGAGTCTCGTCCGCATCGTGAATCTCCCCTTGAAGGTATCGCCCTTCTTTGAAGGCGGGAGAGTGTCACACTGTCTCAAATGAGACAAGATTTTCTGATTGGGATGGATTTATTCTTTTTGTGCGATTAAATGGCCTGCAGGAGAATGCTCCGCGGGGAGGGTTATAATGAAAAGCTTTTTCGCCAGCGCGCTGATCATATTTTCGGCATTGGGAGGCGCAGCGGCGGCGGCTCAGAGTGATGTCGAGACGCGCCTGCAGGCCGCAATCGAGGGCTTCGCCGCCGAGAGAATCGAAGACCGTCAGGCGCCCGGCCTGGCCATCGGAGTCGCGCGCGGCGGAGAGGTTCTGTTCATCGGGGGCTATGGCGAGGCGGATATTGAAGGCGCGGCGCCGGTGACGGACGAGACCGTCTTCCGCATCGGCTCGGTGACCAAGCAGTTCACCGCCGCCGCCCTCCTGCTGCTCGAGGAAGAAGGACGGCTGTCTCTGGATGATCCCCTGTCGGCGTTCTTCCCCGATTTCCCCCGTGCCGATGCGGTGACGGTGCGCCAGCTGCTCAACCACACCTCGGGCATCCGCAATTACACGGCTCTGGACGATTTCGGCCCCCGCGCCTCGGCGCTCGACCATGACGGCGAGACGATGGTCGCCTACATCGCGGCCGCCGATCCGCTTTACGATTTCGACCCCGGGACCGGCTGGCGCTACAGCAATTCAGGCTACATGCTGCTGGGGCTCATCGTCGAACAGGTGACCGGCGAGCCGCTGGGCGAACATCTGCAGGAACGCCTCTTCGATCCGCTCGGCATGAACGACACCCGCATGGACGACGGTCGCGAGATCGTCCCCGGCCGCGCCCGCGGCTATGACGCCGACGAGGAGGCGCCTACGGGTTTCGTGAACACCGCCCACATCTCGCCCAGCGTGGCGGCGGGCGCGGGCGCCATGCGCTCGACCCCGGCGGACCTCCTGGTCTGGACCGACGCCCTGCTCGGCGGCCGGGTCCTGTCGGCCGAAAGCCTGGACGCCATGCTGGCGCCGGGCACACTGTCGGACGGACGGATGGCCAGCTCGGTCCGCACCGCGCCCGAGGGCGGCGGCCCCGTCTCCGATTACGGTCTGGGCATCATGACCGGCGAGCGGGACGGACGCCGCACCATCGGCCATGGCGGCTCGATCAACGGTTTCAACGCCTCGCTGATCCACTATCCCGACGAACAGGTCACCATCACGCTTCTGGTCAACACGGTCGGCCCGGCCAGCACCGGCGCGCCGGTGCTGGCCGATGCCGTGTTCGACGCCCTGGACGCCTCCGCCCCGCAATGACGCCCCGACTTCTCCATTCTGAAAAAGGGAGCCTTCCCATGACGCCCATCCGCACCCTGGCCCTGGCCGCGTTCGCAGGCAGCCTGCTCGCCACGGCCTCCGCCCTGCCGCTGGCGCTCGCTCAGGAAACGCCCGCCGCGGTCAGCATCGAGCCGTCGACGCTGGAGTCCCTGCCCGGCTTCATCGACGGCGTGGTCACCCAGCAGATCGCCTCGCGGGAGGTGTTCGCGGCCATCGTGACGGTGGTCCATGACGGCGAGGTGGTGATGAACCGCGGCTATGGCTTCGCCGACGCGGAGAACGGCATCCGCGTGGACCCCGAGAGCACGCTGTTCCGCCCCGGCTCGATCTCGAAAATGTTCACCTGGATCGCGCTGATGCAGCAGATCGAGCAGGGCCAGGTTTCGCTGGACGACGACGTCAACGAGCATCTCGATTTCACCATCGAGCCCTTCGACGGCCAGCCGATCCGCGTCCGCGACCTGTTCGCCCACACGCCCGGCCTCAGCGATGTCGGGGGCTTCACCAGCGACGACGCGGACGAACTCGTCGACTACAAGGAATGGACCCGGCAGAACCTGCCCGAGCGCCTCTGGGCGCCGGGCGTCGAGGCGGGCTACTCCAATTACGGCACCGCGCTGGCGGGCTACATCGTCGAGCAGGTCTCCGGCGAACATTTCGCCGATTATGTCGAGCGCCATGTCTTCGAGCCGCTGGGCATGACCGCCTCGACCTTCCGCGAGCCCCTGCCCGCAGAGCTGGAGGACCGGATCGCGCGCGGCCACCAGCTCGAGGACGGGCGGCTGACCGCCCGCCCCTTCCAGTATTACAGCCTGATCATGCCGGCCGGATCGGCCACCGTCAGCGGACCGGACATGGCGCGCTTCATGCTGGCCATGCTCAATGGCGGAGAGCTGGACGGCGCTCGGATACTCAGCCCGGAATCCGCCGCGCTTCTGGAAACCGAATCCATCGCCAACGCCCCGAACCTGCCCGGACTGGGACACGGCTATCTGATCTACCGCGAAGAAGGCCCGCGCCTGATCGGCCACGCAGGCGCCATGCGCGACTTCCGATCCAACCTCATCCTCGCGCCCGAAGCGGGTTTCGGCGTCTTCCTGTCGGTGATGGCCAGCAGCCCCGCGGGCCTGCCCGCCCAGGGGGAGCTGTCGAGCGCCATCACCGGGCGCGTCTTCCCTCAGGACCCCGCGCCGCGCTGGACCGAGGCCGGACAGGCGGAAAGCGTCGCGGGCCGCTATCGGGTCAATCGCCGCGACTTCTCGCGCGAGCCCGACCCCGAACGCGATCTTGAGATCACCGCCGCCGGACCGCACGCCCTGACGATCCGCAGCGGCGAGCAGGTCATCCGCTTCGAGCAGACGGGCCCCCTGCTGTTCGAACAGATCAGCGGGTTCCGCGAGGGCGGCCCTCACGAGCGGATCGAGTTTTACGGCGAACCGGACGCCCTGCGGATGTCCTACGCCTCCCAGCCCTTCATGAACTGGCACCGTCTGCCCGACGACGAGGCCGCCGCAGCCGCCGAGCAGGCAGCAGGAGACGACAGTGAGTCCTAAGCTGGGAATGACCGCATGGGCGGGAGGCCGCGTGATGGCGGCGCCGCTGGACCTGCCCCGGCCGTATCTTCTGTTCATCGGCGACGTGTCCGATCTGTCCTACGCCAAGACCGCCGCGGGCCTGCGCGACTGGGCGCCGGAGGCCTGCACCGGCGAGTGGGCGCTGGA
>VJOU01000144.1 GCA_007050995.1 Glycocaulis profundi
GCCGGATCCAAATCCATATCAACTAACCACCCGATTATGAAGACGGCCAAATGCTGGCTTTCTCTTTTTCGACTTTACAATAAATAGCCGTAACAGCAGCCACAAAATACACCTGTATAAATATTATCGACGCCGTATGGTATTTTATCACGCTCTCACCGGTCGCTAGTTCCACCAACACCAACGCCGCCAACCCAAGCGCCGCCACCCGCCCATTCATCCTTTCCGAATACGGGCTAAACCCGAACTCCACTTTCAATCCACCTGACGTCGCTTCTTTCAAAGGCACCGGCGGAAGATACAAGTTTGCCCCGGACCCGGAACTCCCACCGGCTTTTTTACCCGATTTTTTGCTTTTCCGTGCGTCAGCTTTCTTTCCTGTGCCGCTTTTGTAACGTAGCCGGACTTGTGACAGACGGTCTTCGAAGGATTCGGGTTCGGATGGGTCGGATGTTGTTGTGGGTGTGGGTTGGTTCTCGGAGCTTTCTGGGGTGGCTTTGGTGGTGAAGGTGAGAGATTGGTGAGGTGGCGCGTGGGGACGGAGTCGGGAAAGAGAGAGTGGTGTTGAGAAAAGAGGGTTGGAGATTGAAGAGGCCATTGTTGTTGTGGGTGTGGGTTG
>VJOU01000145.1 GCA_007050995.1 Glycocaulis profundi
CGGTACACACAACGATTTCATTGTTGAAACACGTTACGGCCACAGACAGTTATGGAAGCAACAAGGAACGGGATTACCGCGATACAATTATTAAAATGGATAGAGTGGATTTTCGGCCGATTGATTTACAGCTGACCGCAGTCAGTGATCAGTACTTCTTGGGAAGTCTTGCCACTACTGCTACCGACCSCCTCCATATCCTTAACGACATCCTCACCAGACTCCACCTCGCCAAAGACAACATGCTTGCCGTCAAGCCAGTTGGTGACGGCTGTGGTGATGAAGAACTGCGAACCATTGGTGTTCTTCCCCGCATTGGCCATCGAGAGCATCATCGGCTTGCTGTGTTTGTGATTGAAATTCTCATCTTCAAATTTGCTTCCGTATATGCTCTTGCCACCAGTACCATTTCYAGCTGTGAAATCGCCCCCTTGGCACATGAAGCCAGGAATAATTCGGTGGAACTTAGAGCCTTTGTATCCGAATCCCTTCTCCCCAGTGCACAGCGCACGGAAGTTCTCCACCGTCTTCGGGACGTCATCAAACAGAGTGAAGACGATACGACCAGACGGCTTACCGCCAATGGAGATGTCGAAGAAGCACTTCACGCCCATTGTTC
>VJOU01000146.1 GCA_007050995.1 Glycocaulis profundi
CTGACCCAGAGGCCACCATTATTGGAGCCTTTGCCATGTTCGACAAGAAGGACTGCGGAAAGATCAAGGAGGACGACCTTATCAAGATCCTTCAAAACAAGAGAGGAGAGCCATTGGACGAGGATGAGGTCAAGGCTATGTACAAGGGAAAGCCACCAATCGAGGGAGGAGAGGTCGACTACAAGGCCTTCGCTCAYCTCATTACCACCGGAGCCCAAGACGAGCTCGCCAGCGCCTGAACATCTCCAGCCCACAAGCAATTKCAACCACTTTGGGAGTGGCGTCAACGTTATTCTAGAATCCATTACGGTGTCTCATTTGAAGACCTTTCCACGTGCTCCTATGATACATCGCCGTGTATTCAAGACTCATTGTTGTCATTCCGTGTGGCGCAGCGTTCAGACGGCGCTCTAACCCATTCCGCGCGCATTTTTCTATTTTCGCCGCTCTTTACCCTTAGTTTTATAGCCGAGATCATTATAATCACCTGGAAATGTGTGGTTGCCGGTTGGTTTGACCAACTTCTTCCACCAGTGGGAAGAATAACGTCATTTCGAAGCCATCTGGCAACCCCAATTTCCTAACCACGCCGTCTGACTGCGCGTACACACTTCTAT
>VJOU01000147.1 GCA_007050995.1 Glycocaulis profundi
TGGCCGCACCTTGAGCTGGAAGGATGTGAAGTGGCTCCAGACCATCACCACTATGCCGATCCTGGTGAAGGGTGTGATCACTGCTGAGGACACAAGATTAGCGATTCAAGCTGGTGCAGCAGGTATTATTGTATCCAATCACGGAGCTCGCCAACTAGACTATGTACCTGCCACCATCATGGCGTTGGAAGAGGTTGTGAAAGCAGCACAAGGTCGTGTTCCCGTGTTCTTGGACGGTGGGGTCCGCCGTGGAACAGATGTTTTTAAGGCGCTGGCTCTGGGAGCTTCAGGCATATTTATTGGGCGACCTGTGGTGTTTTCTTAGCTGCTGAAGGAGAGGCAGGAGGTGCAGCAGGTATTATTGTATCCAATCACGGAGCTCGCCAACTAGACTATGTACCTGCCACCATCATGGCGTTGGAAGAGGTTGTGAAAGCAGCACAAGGTCGTGTTCCCGTGTTCTTGGACGGTGGGGTCCGCCGTGGAACAGATGTTTTTAAGGCGCTGGCTCTGGGAGCTTCAGGCATATTTATTGGGCGACCTGTGGTGTTTTCTTAGCTGCTGAAGGAGAGGCAGGAGTGAAAAAGGTACTTCAAATGTTACGTGATGAGTTTGAG
>VJOU01000149.1 GCA_007050995.1 Glycocaulis profundi
GACCAGATACATTTTGTGTGGTTGGAATTTTTTGAAGTTTAGAAATCTACAAAAGAGAAAAAAGGKGCAATAAATATCTGAAATTTGGAATGTCAAATCAATCAAACACTTTAAAGAGGATAAAAGTAGAGAAAGGAGGCGAATTGGGTGAGGGGATCAAGRAAAAACATATACTTTTAACTAAAAAGTACACGCTCAGCAAAACTGAACAGAATCTAGCGGGGAGGCGAAAACAGAAACAAACAAGAGMATCAATTTTAAAATTTCTAAAAACATTAATTTAATCCTCGAGGTTTCTGAAAGCGTTAGCCATAGCCTCTGCCAAATCTTCGTRATCCTTGCGAATCTTGGCTTCACCATCGGCAACTGGATCCTTGAATTTCATGGCAGAAAGCTGGTAGATCAARTCTSCCATGCTATSCTTGATGACKTTCCATGTGATCTTGTTATCAGATTGAGCAGTTGCTTCAACAGCATRMCGSGCCAAGTCATAGAAYCCAATCATATTCTTGAGCATACCGACAGTCTTGTAGAATGGGCAGAAACGATCGTATTTGGTGTATCCGTTCTGTTGCAAGAAATCGTCCTTGATGATCTTGGCAACCTCAAGT
>VJOU01000150.1 GCA_007050995.1 Glycocaulis profundi
GTTGTTTGTTCTTTCGTCTCTAATTGTTTATATTATATCCATCAATTCGTTTGACAATAATAACAACTTTTTAGAAAGCTTAGTCTTGTGTGAAGAAATTATGGCATCTCTTGCAACATATGCACCTGCAGCCACCACAGTTAAGGGMCTTGGTGGCAGTTCTCTAGCTGGAACTAAACTTAATCTCAAGCCATCTAGACTTACTTTCAGATCCACTTCTCAAAGAGCTGGGGCTGTGGTAGCTAAATATGGTGATAAAAGTGTGTATTTTGATTTGGAAGATTTGGGYAATACCACTGGTCAATGGGATGTGTATGGCTCTGATGCTCCATCGCCTTACAATTCCCTCCAGAGCAAGTTCTTTGAAACATTCGCGGCGCCTTTYACCAAGAGAGGATTGTTGCTCAAATTCTTGATATTGGGAGGTGGTTCGACTCTTGCTTACTTCAGCGCCACTGCCACCGGGGATGTCCTACCAATAGTGAAGGGCCCACAACAAAAACCGAAGCTCGGTCCACGTGGCAAGATCTAGTTTGATCAATATCTTCAATTCTTGTTATTAGTATATGGTTTAAATGTATTTGTGATACAACTTGCAAGTATGTACG
>VJOU01000027.1 GCA_007050995.1 Glycocaulis profundi
CGCCCTTCAACGCTTCAAGCGCCACCTTGGCCTTGAACTCCGGCGAATGCTGCTTGCGTTTCGACATCTGCGATCTCCTCGTCGTCGAAGATCAGCAGAACCCAAATTGTAGCTTACGTCAGCGTCCGAATTCTGGGGAGCAGCTCAGGCCACAAAGACGGGAAGCAGATTGAGATCATACTTCATCGAGATATCACCTCGTATGAATATCTAAAATATAACAAGTAAACTTCTCAAATATCTTGGTCGACACCATGTTCCTTTCATCGAAAGGCCGATGCGGCTGATCGAAACCGACCCCGCACGGTCGCAACCCGCGAGATCGCGGCATGACCAAAGGATACGACGATGAAAGTTCTCATGGTACTGACGTCCCACGACACGCTTGGCGACACCGGCAAGAAAACCGGGTTCTGGTTGGAAGAACTCGCCGCTCCCTACTACGTCTTCAAGGATGCAGGCGCCGAAATCACGCTCGCCTCGCCCAAGGGCGGCCAGCCGCCGCTCGACCCGAAGAGCGACGAGCCGAGCTTCCAGACGGAGGATACGGAGCGTTTCAAGAACGACGCGGAAGCCAACGCCCAGCTTGCGGCGACCGTCCGCCTCGACAGTGTCGATCAGAAGGATTTCGATACGGTTTTCTATCCCGGCGGCCACGGGCCGATGTGGGACCTGGCTGAAGATCCCAACTCCATCCGGCTGATCGAAGCCTTCATCGCAGCTGGCAAGGCGATCGCGCTGGTCTGCCACGCTCCGGGCGTCCTTCGTCACGTCAAGAATTCAGACGGCTCCCCGTTCGTCGAGGGCCGTCACGTGACCGGCTTCACGAACACCGAAGAAGAGGCCGTCGGCCTGACCAAGGTCGTGCCGTTCCTGGTCGAAGATGAACTCATCAGCAAGGGCGCAGTGTTCTCAAAGGTGAAGGACTGGGGCGTTCATACGGTTGTCGATGGCAAGCTCATCACCGGGCAGAACCCGGCGTCCTCCGCCGAGGCCGCGGAAGCTCTCTTGGCCGCGTTGAGCTAGGCAAGGTCGCGCTGCCTGAACAGCAATCCATTGTCGCGGGCCGCCGCCCAACATGTTGGGCGGTGGCCCTTTCAGGCCACGCAGTCGGCCCAAGCTTGCCGACCTGGCGGGCTGGGGGCGGGTTCGCGACATCCCTGCCACAGCGCGTATCCAAGCCGGCTGACCAAAGGCGCGCGGATCATGGCTGTGTTTCCAGTATGAGCGCGCGGATGTCTGCGGTCAGGGCTTCGGCGCTGTCCTCGCCCAGATAGGGCATGTGGCCCGACGGGTAGCGGGCGGTGCGGACGCGCTCGGCCGGCAGTCCGGCATGGGCGGCGAAATAGTCCGCATCGCCCGGCGGGGTGACCAGATCATGGTGGCCGGTCGCGATCAGGAGACGGAAATCGGGATTGGCCCGCATGACGCCCGCCAGAGCCTCGGCCGGTCCCGCAGCGCCCGGCGGCATGTCCCGGTTCCACGCCGCGTTGACCGCGCGGAAGGCGATGGCCTCGTAGCGCGCGTCCGCCGCGACCCCTGTCTCGTCGAACAGCAGGCGAAGGCCCGCCGTGAAGGCCGGGCTGTAGCGCGCCATGGCCGGGTCGTCGCCCACCGGATCGGGCGAAGCGGGACGGCCCCGCGCGGGCAGCACGTAACGGCCGTCATAGGCGCCGATCTCGAGCCCCTCGTCCGCCAGCAGGCGGATGCGGAAATCAGCGGTGGATACCCGCAGGCCATCAGCCTCGATCCCGTCCGCGTCCAGCCCGGTGAAGCCCGCCAGCGCCTCCGCTATCTCCCGCCGCTCCTCCTCGGCCAGCGCGTCGCCCACGAACAGGGCCGGCAGCCAGCGCGTCCGCGCAAACGCGTCGGCCTCGGCGGCGAATTCGTCCAGAGAGCGCCCCTGCCCCGCCCGGCCATGGTGATGGGCGGTGGCGGCGAAGGCGGACAGGCGCGCGACCTGGGATTCATGGTCGCCGTCAGGGCTCAGGATCGCCTGGCCGATCAGCACCGCGCCGTCAGCGCCGATGCCGCCCAGCCGCCCGGCGGGGTCCATCGGCCCGCCCATCAGCGACCGGGCCGTCAGCGCGGCGCGAACCGTCCCGTAACTGGCGCCGACCAGGTATCGGGGCGAATTCCAGCGGCCATGGGCGTCCAGCCAGCGTTCGATGAACGCCGCGGTCGCCACGGCGTCCGCCGCCGTGCCCAGGAAGTCCGCGTCTCGGCCGCCGTCCAGCACGCGGCTGAAGCCGGTGCCGGGCGGGTCGATCATCACCAGATCGGCGATGTCGAGGATGGAATGCGGATTGTCCTCCAGCGCGAAGGGCGGGGTGGCGGGCGGGTTCAGCGGGTCGGGCAGGCTGACCCGGCGCGGGCCGAACAGGCCCATGTGCATCCACACCGATGACGAGCCCGGGCCCCCGTTGAACACGAAGACCACCGGACGTTCCTCGCCCTCAACGTCGGTCCGCAGATAGGTGAAGGCGAACACCGCCGCGCCGGGGCGGCCGTCCGCGCCGTCCACCACCATATCCTCGGCGATCAACCGGTAGCGCACCACCTCCCCGCCGAAGCGGCCCTCGCCCTCGTGGACGAAGCGGCGGGGCTCGAAGGGCGCGGACGTCTCGCCTGCCCCCGCCGCGGCGGCTTCGCCTTCGGCAGGCTGGCAGGCGGACAGCGCGAGGGCGGCCAGCGCGGCGCAGAGCGAGCGGGCCATCATGGCCCGGATCGGCCCGGACGTGCTCGAGCGTGACCGTCTCGCCATCGCCATAGCTCCTTATGATGCGGAATGAGCGGAGATCACCCCTCAGGCGCCGCGGGGCGCTGTCAGGCGGACGGCACGCGAGCGATGACCTTGATCTCGAAATCGAAACCGGCCAGCCACGTGACGCCGACGGCCGTCCAGTTCGGATAGGGAGGCTCGGGAAAGACTTCTCCCTTGACCGCCATGATCGTCTCGAACTGGTTTTCCGGATCTGTATGGAAGGTGGTCAAGTCGATAATGTCGTCGAAGCTCGCGCCGGCGGCCTCCAATACGCGTCTCAGATTATCGAAGGCGAGACGCACTTGAGCGGCGAAGTCCGGCTCGGGGGTTCCATCGGCACGGCTTCCGACCTGGCCGGATACGAACAGGAGATCGCCGGACTGGATCGCGGCGGAGTATCCGTGCGCGTCGTAAAGGGCGTGACGTCCTTCGGGGAAAACAGGTTTGGGTCGGGTCATTAGACAGTCCTTCCTTGGGTTCTGCGTCTCGGGCCCGGCCCGGAAGAGTCGCGGACCGACGCGATGTCACGTCCTGCGCATCAGGACCATCTTCTCCTGGGTCATGTCGCGCATGGTGAAGGGGATGCCGCCGGTGCCGTATCCGGACTGTTTCCGCCCCGCGAAGGGCATCCAGTCGGTCCGGAAGGCGGTCGGCTCGTTGATCATCACGGCGGAGGCGTCGAGGTGGTTGGCGGCGCGCAACGCCACGTCGATGTCCTGCGCGAAGACGCTGGCCTGAAAAGCGGTCGTGAGAGCGTTCGCGCGTGCGATCGCATCATCCAGATCATCAAAGCGCCAGACCGCGACCACCGGCCCGAACACTTCCTGCGTCGATATTTTCGCGTCGGCCGCCGGTTCAAGCAGAACCGCGGGCCGGAGCGTCGTCTCCGACAGCCGTTCGCCGCCGGTGGCGAGCCTCGCGCCGCCTCCAACCGCCTCCCCGATCCACGCCGACACGCGCTCGGCTTCGCGCGGCAGGATCAGGGGGCCGACTTCGGTGTCGCTCCGCACCGGGTCCGCCGTGCGCAGGCTCTCCACACGCGCCACCAGTTTCTGCGTGAAATCCTCGGCGATGTCCGCATGGACGAAGATCCGCTGCGTGGACACGCAGACCTGCCCGGCATGATAGAAGCCGCCCTTCACGACCGGCTCGATGATTTTCGCGAGATCCGCGCTCCGGTCGACAATGGCCGGCGCGGCGCCGCCATGCTCCAGCGCCACCCGCGTGCCCGGCGCGGCTTTCGAGCGCAGCGCCCAGCCGACCTTCGCTGATCCGATGAAGCTCAGGAAAGCGATGCGGGGGTCCGTCGCGAGCTTTTCCGCCAGCTGGTTGTCGTCGGTGATGAGCGTCTGGCACCAGGCTTCGGGAAGTCCCGCCTCGCGCGCCATCGCCACGAAATCGAGGCAGGAGAGCGGGGTCGTGATCGCCGGCTTGACGATGACCGGACAGCCGGTCGCGATGGCGGGCGCGACCTGGTGAACGATCAGGTTGAGCGGGTGATTGAACGCCGAGATCGCGGCCACGACTCCGATGGGCTCCTTGGTCGTGAACGCCCAGCGCCCTTCGGACGCCGCCGACAGGCCCATCGGAATCTCGCGGCCCGCGAAGGCGCGCAGCTCGTCGGCCGCGTTGCGGACACCGTCGATGGCGCGGGTCGTCTCGATGATGGCGTCAGGCAGAGGCTTGCCGCCCTCGCGCGCGATCTGCAGGGCGAGATGATCGCGTTTCGCTTCCATCAGATCCGCCAGCCTGCGCAGGATCGCGATGCGCTCGTGCGGCTGGAGCCAGCCGCTGCGATCTGCGAACACGCGCACGGCCGCATCGAGCTTGCGCTCGAGCGCGCCTGCGTCGTCCGTTTCGACCTCGGCGATCAGGGCGCGGTCGTGCGCTTGAACGACTTTCAGCATTCTCGACCCCTTTCAGGTTTCAGACCGGACGGAGACCGTCCGCTCACGCGCAGTCCACATCCGGCGCGCGGTTGCGCAGCTCGTCCACCAGCACCCTCGTGTTCTCCGAATAATCGATCGGCGCATCGACCAGATGGACGCCGCCGCCCGCGAAAGCGGCTTCCAGCGTTGGCGCCAGGTCATCCACGGACGCCACCCGGGATCCCTTCGCGCCATAGGCTTCCGCGTAGCGCACGAAGTCCGGATTGCCGAAGCTCATGCCGAAATCGGGGAAACCGTCGACGGCCTGCTTCCAGCGGATCATGCCGTAGGCGCTGTCGTTGAGGATCAGCACGACGAGGTTCAGCCCCAGCCGCACCGCCGTCTCCATCTCCTGGGAATTCATCATGAACCCGCCGTCGCCGCAGACGGCCAGGACCCGCCTGTCCGGATGGAGCAGGGCCGCCATCATCGCGGATGGAAGTCCGGCGCCCATCGTGGCGAGCGCATTGTCCAGCAGCAGCGTGTTGGCGACGTGGGTGCGGTAATTGCGGGCGAACCAGATCTTGTACATGCCGTTGTCGAGGCAGACGATTCCGTCTTCGGGCATCACCTTGCGGACATCGTGCACGATGCGCTGCGGCGTGATCGGGAAACGGTCTTCGTCGGCGCGGTCATTGAGACGCGCGAGGATTTTCCCGCGCAGATCCAGCATGCCCTGGTCGGATGCAAGGCGGCCTTCCAGCCGCTCCCCGAGCGCGTCTGCGGATGCCCCGATATCGCCGATCACCTCGAAGTCGGGGTGGTAGACCTGCTCCACGTCCGCTGAATGGTAGCCGACATGGATGACCGTCTGACCGCCGGCGCTCTCCATCAGGAAGGGCGGCTTCTCGACCGTGTCGTGGCCGATGGCGATGATCAGATCGGCGCGATCGACCGCTTCATGGATGTAATCGCCCTCCGACAGCGCCGCCGTGCCCATGAACAGGTTGGAACCGCCGGTGACGGCCCCCTTGCCCATCTGCGTGTTGAAGAAGGGAAGCCGCGTGCGCCGGACGAATTGCGACAACGGCTCCACGAGGGAAGGCCGGTTCCCCGCCGCGCCGATCATCACCAGCGGGCGTCTCGCCGCGAGGATCATCTCCGCGGCCTTGTCCAGCGCCGAAGGGCTGGCGACGGGCCGCGCCGCCTGATGGACGGGAATGACAGAAACGCCGTCCGCTTCCTCGGACGCCACATCTTCGGGCAGTTCGAGATGGACCGGGCCGGGCCGCTCCTCCATCGCGACGCGGAAAGCGTCCCGCACCATCGCCGGAATGCTGCCGGCGCTGAGTATCTGGCGCGACATCTTGGTGAGCGGTTTCATCGACGCGATGATGTCGACGATCTGGAAGCGGGCCTGCCGGGCGCTCATCACCGGCTTCTGCCCCGTGATCAGGATCATAGGCATGGCCCCGAGATGCGCATACGCGGCCCCGGTCGAGAAATTGAGCGCGCCGGGACCGAGCGTGGCCAGACAGACGCCCGGCCTGCCCGTCAGCCGTCCATGGGTCGCCGCCATGAACGCCGCCGCCTGCTCGTGCCGGGTCAGGATCAGCTGGATGCTCGAGGTCCGCAGCGACTCCAGAAGGTCGAGATTCTCCTCTCCCGGCACGCCGAATATCCGGTCCACGCCCTCATTCTCGAGCGCGGCCACGAACAGATCCGAACCTTTGGGCATGACATCAGCTCCCTGCAGCGGGTTTTTCAAAGTGGACACCCGTCAGGCACGGGCATGCGCCATCGTCGCGAATAGACCCCGGGCCGGTAAGTCCCATTTTTCCTGCCATTCCATATTCTGGCGCGATAGGGCCCATTTTCGCCCAGCTGTGTCGCGGGACGGGGAACACCAGATCCGACACCGGGATGCCCGCAGGGGTTTTCCTCCGGCTTTCGATCCCCGGCCCGGGGTTCCACTTTACGCGACACAGATGAGCGGATCGCGGGTCTAGCTGGTGCGACGGCCGCCCGATACGACGATGGCTCAGCCATATCGGGCGGCCTGCCCCAGGAAGACATCATGAGTTGGAACCCCGCCATCGAACCCGGTTGTCCCGACGAAGTCGGAATCGACGCGATCGAAACCCTGATCGTCCCGCGTTCACGCGATCTTGGCGGCTTCGAGGTCCGGCGCGCCCTGCCCGCGCCGAAGCGGCAGATGGTCGGCCCCTTCATCTTCTTCGACCAGGCCGGGCCGGCGGAGCTGCTGACCGGCCAGGGCGTCGACGTCCGGCCCCATCCTCATATCGGGCTGGGGACGGTCACCTATCTGTTCAAAGGCGACTTCCATCACCGCGACAGCACCGGGGCCGATCAGATCATCAGTCCCGGCGCGCTGAACTGGATGGTCGCCGGGCGCGGCGTCACGCATTCCGAGCGCACGTCCGCGACCGCGCGGAGCGGTCCGAACAGCCTGTTCGGCATCCAGACCTGGCTGGCCCTGCCGGACAGCCATGAGGATGTCGCACCCAGCTTCGAGCATTTCGGCGAGCAGACCCTGCCCGTCATCGAAGATCGCGGCGTCTGGGTGCGGGTCATTCTCGGCAACGCCTACGGCAAGGCCGCGCCGGCGGCGATGCCGTCAGAGACGTTCTACGCGGACGTGAAACTCGAACCGGGAAGCCGGCTGCCCATGCCCGACGATCACGAGGACCGCGGCATCTACATCGTCGAAGGCTCGATCTCGGTCGCCGGTCAGCAGTTCGAGGCTGCTCAGATGATGGTGTTCCGCCCCGGCGACCCCATCACGGTGGCCGCCGGAGACCGCGGCGCACGGCTGATGATCCTCGGCGGCGCGACGTTCAGGGGACCGCGCTTCATCTGGTGGAACTTCGTCGCCTCGAGCCGGGAGCGCATCGAAAGCGCCAAGCAGGAATGGCGTGCTGAAAACTGGGGCAAGGGCCGCTTCGACCTGCCGGTCGATGACCGGGACGAGCATATCCCCCTGCCGGACTGAACCGCGGCGCCCGCGAACCGGCTCTCTGACCGGTCTGACTCTGAATGGAGACCGACATGAACACCCACTGGCCCCGTCTCGACTATCTCAGCTGGCGCGAGACCTGTTCGGCTCTGCATCTCTATCTGCAGGTTGCGGGCAAATACCGGCTGGCGCACACGCCCTGGCTCAATCATTCATGGAACGCGACCTTCTACGTCACGCCCAGGGGCCTGGCATCATCCCCGATCCCCGATGGCCCGGGCATCGAAATCCTGTTCGACTTTCTCGAGCACAGGGTCGTGGGAACCTGCGGGGAAGGCCGCCAGAAATCGTTCGACCTCGGACCGACCACGGTCGCGGACTTTCATGCCCGCTTCGTGCAGCTGGTCTCCGATCTGGGGGGCACGCCGACCTTCAACGGCCAGCCGAACGAAGTGCCTCACCCCGTGCCCTTCGTCGACGATGACCGGGACCGCCCCTACGACCGCGAAGCCGTGCGGAACTTCCATCAGGCATTGATCGCCATGGACAAGGTCTTCAACCGGTTCCGCACGTCCTTTCTGGGAAAATCCAGCCCGGTCCATCTGTTCTGGGGCAGTTTCGATCTCGCTCTGACGCGCTTTTCAGGACGCCGCGCGCCGCTCCACCCCGGCGGCGTTCCCGCCCTGCCCGACGATGTGGCGCAGGAGGCTTATGACCGGGAGGTCTCGTCGGCCGGCTTCTGGCCGGGGGGCGGCGGACTCGATTACGCAGCCTTCTACGCCTACGCCTACCCGGCGCCGAACGGCTACCGTGGCGCGGCCGTCCAGCCCGACGAAGCCTTCTGGCACGAGGGCCTGTCGGAATTCGTCCTCCCTTATGACGCCGTGCAGTCGGCCGCCGATCCTGACGAAGCGCTGATGGCGTTTCTCGTCTCGACCTACGAGGCGGCGGCGGAGCTGGGCGGATGGGATCGCGACCTGCTCGAATGCGAGCATGGCGAGCCCCGTAAGGTCCGCGCGCCGGACGCGGCGGCGGTCAGCACCCCGGCGGAGGCCGGAGACGGACAGGTCGAGCGGGAGGATGGCGCGGCGAAGGGCCGATACCGCCTGGTCATCGACGGCGCCGAAGCGGAGATGACCTACAGCCGGGCCGGCGACGGCATGATCATCATCGACCACACTCATGTTCCCGAGGCGCTGCGCGGCCGCAAGGTCGGAGAACGGCTGGTGCGGCAGGCCGTCGAAGACGCCCGCCGGGACGGGATCGTCATCGTCCCCCTCTGTCCGTTCGCCAAGGCGCAGATCGACCGCCGTCCGGAATGGCAGGACGTGATCCGCCAGCCGGTGAACTGAAGGCGGCCTGCGGCGACCGCCACGGAACTCTCATGAAAGTCCCCCGCGAACCTTGAACATCAGCAGAAGGAAAGACGACGATGGCCACGCTCACCACATCCGACGGCACGCAGCTCTTCTACAAGGACTGGGGCCCGAAAGACGCCCAGCCCGTCATGTTCCACCATGGCTGGCCGCTGAGCGCCGATGACTGGGACAACCAGATGCTGTTCTTCCTGGCCCAGGGCTATCGCGTCATCGCGCATGACCGGCGCGGACATGGCCGGTCCGACCAGACCGACACCGGCAACGACATGGACACCTATGCGGCCGATGTCGCGGAAATCGCCGAGGCCCTGGATCTGCGCGACGCCATCCATATCGGTCATTCGACCGGCGGTGGCGAGGTTGCGCGCTACGTGGCCCGCGCCAAAGCCGGACGCGTCGCCAAGGCCATCCTGATCGGCGCCATTCCGCCGGTGATGGTGCAGTCGGCGTCAAATCCCGACGGCGTTCCGATGGAGGCCTTCGACGGCCTGCGGTCCGCCCTTGCTGAGAACCGCGCCCAGTTCTTCCGGGATGTGGCCAGCGGGCCCTTCTTCGGCTTCAATCGCGAGGGCGCGACGGTCAGCCAAGGCATGATCGACAACTGGTGGCGTCAGGGCATGGCGGGCGGCGCGAAGGCGCACTACGACTGCATCGCCGCCTTTTCCGAGACCGACTTCACCGAAGACCTGAAGGCCATCACGATCCCCGTCCTGCTCATCCATGGCGAGGACGACCAGATCGTGCCGATCGCGAACTCCGCACACAAGGCGATCAAGCTTCTCGAGCACGGCACGCTGAAGACCTATCCGGGTCTGTCGCACGCCCCGTTCGCCACGCACCCCGGCATGATCAACGCGGACATGCTCGAGTTCGCCCGCTCGGCCTGACCGAGCCTGACGCCCAGCCATGCGCCGGTAGCCGTATGACCGCAAAGGACACCCAATAAGATGCCCACGCTTTATTACGCTCCCGGCGCATGCTCGCTGGCGCCGCACATCGTTCTGGAATGGATCGGCGCGCCTTATGAGGCCGTCAAGGTCAAGCACGGATCTCAAGAGATTCTCGCCGTGAACCCTGCCGGCGCCGTGCCGACGCTTCGCGAGGATGACGGCTGGCTTCTGACGCAGGCCGGCGCGATCCTCGATTATCTGGCGAACAAGCACCCGGAGGCCGGGCTGTCCGGCAGAGATGATCTGCGCGCCCGGGCCGAGGCGCATCGGTGGTCGGCCTTCTTCACCTCGGACGTTCATGCGGCCTTCTGGCCGATCTTCATGCCATACCGTTACACGACCGATGAGAGCGAAGAGGCCCGGCGCGCCGTGGTCGAGGCGGGGCACAAGCTGGTGGCGAAGCAGTTCGATCTGCTGAACCGTCACCTCGATGGACGTGAGCACGTCCTTGATGGGGGCCGCTCGGTGATCGACGCCTATGCATTTCCGATGATCCGCTGGGCCAGCAAGGTGCTTCCGGGCGGGCTCGACCCCTACCCCCATGTCCAGGCGCTTCATGACAGGCTGGATGCCGACCCTGCCGTGCAGGCGGTTCTCGCCCGCGAGGCGGGCAAGTGACGGCCAGAGGCATTCACCACGTCACGGGCATCACCGCCGGCGTGCAGGCGAATGTCGATTTCTATGCGGGCTTTCTCGGGCTCAGGCTCGTCAAGCAGACGGGCGGCTACGCCGATGCCGAACAGCTGCACCTGGTGTACGGAGACGCTCTGGGGAGCCCCGGATCGCTGCTGACCTTTCTCGTGTGGGAAGCCGCCGGTCGCGGGCGCACCGGAATCGGTCAGGTGTCCGAGGTGGCGCTCGCCGTCCCGCCGGGCTCGATTGGGGACTGGGTGACCAGGGCGCTCGCCGCCGGAATCCCTGTGGAAGGCCCGTCCCGCGAGTTCGGAGAGCCTGTTCTGCGGCTGAAGGATCCGGACGGCCTGATCGTGAAACTCGTCGGCGCCGACATGCCGACGCCCGCCCCGATTCCGGACGCCCCAACCCGGCTGCGAGGCGTCACACTGCTGACGGACAAGGCGGAGGACACCGCACGCTTCGTGGCGCGGTTCGGCTACACGGCCGGGCCGCGCGATGGACTGACGCAGCGGATGATCTCCGACACCGACGCCGTCGATGTCCGGGAAGTGTCGGGGTTCGTGCCGTCCGTGACCGGCGCCGGAGTGCCCGACCACGTGGCGTTCCGGGCGGCCGACGCCGACGAGGTCCGATCCATGCGGCTGTCGCTGAAGGACCATGGACCGACCGAGGTTCATGACCGGAAGTATTTCCTGTCGCTCTATGTGCGCGACCCGGCCGGCATCCTCATGGAGCATGCGACCGACGGCCCCGGGATGACCGTTGACGAAGCGCCCGGGGAACTGGGCCGGACGCTGTTTCTGCCGCCCGGCGAAGCGGCTCGCGCAGACGATCTGAGGGCGATGCTGCCCCAGTTCGCCCTGCCCGGCGAAGAGCGGTTCCCCGTCCGCGACCTCCCCTTCATCCACCGCTTCAACCGTCCGGCGGATCCCGATGGCGCGACTTTGGTGCTTCTGCATGGCACGGGCGGAAACGAAGCGGACCTGATGCCGATGGCCCGTCGCGCGGCGCCTCAGGCGACGCTGCTGGGCGTGCGCGGCCGCGCGAACGAGGAAGGCAGCAATCGCTGGTTCCGCCGCCTCGATGCCGCGACGTTCGATCAGGCCGACATCCGCGGGGAGGCCGAAGCGTTCGCGGCCTTCGTCGATGGCGCCGTGACCGGCTACGGACTCGACCCCGACAGGCTCGTCTTCGCAGGCTACTCCAACGGGGCGAATTTTCTCGCCGCCGTGATGCAGCTTCATCCCGCCATCGTGCATCGGGCGATCCTGATGCGGGCAGTGCAGCCATTGGAACACCCTCCGGCCGCTGACCTGTCGCATATGCAGGTGCTCTTGCTCGATGGACGGGACGACACCTTCGCTCCGGCCGCCTCAACGCTCGCGGAGGACCTGGCCGCGCGCGGCGCGGCGGTCGATGCCATGACGCTCGCGGCCGGCCACGAACTGACCGCCGCCGATGCCCACGAAGCGGCCCGATGGCTCCGGCGAAGCCTGCCCGATGCGGGGCACACGAAGGCCTCAGAGGCTCCGGACTGAGAGCGCAGATCCCCGGGCCGTTCCCCGAGCCGCGACACTGTTTGCCGTGCAGCGGCGCTATCGCCCGCGCTGCGGGAACGCCAGAACTGGCTGCAGACAGCGACACGGTCACGACACCTCACCGTCGTCCCGGATGACGCCCCGCTTCGGGAGAAAACAGCCATGACCCTTCGCCACGGATCCGTCGGGAGCCTGTTCAATGGCTGACGCGAGCTTCGGACACATGATCGGACCCGCGGTCGTTCTCATGGGAGCGGCCGTCATCGCCGTTCCCCTGTTCAAGCGCCTGGGCCTCGGTTCGGTGCTGGGTTACTTCGCCGCCGGGCTGCTGGTCGGCCCCTCGGTCCTGGGGCTCATCACCGACGCGCAGTCCATCCTTCACTTCTCCGAGCTGGGCGTGGTCATGTTCCTGTTCGTGATCGGACTGGAGCTTCGCCCGCTCAAGCTGTGGGCGATGCGCGGCCAGATATTCGGACTGGGCCTTGTCCAGGTCTTCGCCGCCACCGGCGTGCTCACCCTGGCGGGCATGACGCTCTTCAACCTGTCCGGAACGGTCGCTTTCGTCGCCGGCGCCGGTTTCGTCCTGTCCTCGACGGCCGTCATCATGTCGGTGCTGCAGGACCGCGGAGAGCTGTCGACGGCTGAAGGGCAGAAGTCGGTGGCGATCCTGCTCTTTGAAGACCTGATGATCGTGCCCCTTCTGGCGCTCGTCGCCTTCATGTCGCCGCTCGCCCAGGGACAGTCGGGATGGACCGGCATCCTCGTGGCGCTGGCTGCGCTGCTGGCGCTGCTGACCGTGGGGCGCTGGGGGCTGAACCCCTTCTTCTCGCTGCTGGCGCGGACCCGGACGCGCGAAGTTCTCACCGCCGGCGCGCTGCTCGTGGTGCTGGGCTCGGCCCTTCTGATGGAAGCCGCGGGCCTGTCGATGGCGATGGGCGCCTTCCTCGCCGGCGTGATGCTGTCCGGCTCGAGCTACCGCCATCAGATCGAAAGCGACATCGAACCGTTCCGCGGCCTTCTGATGGGCCTTTTCTTCCTCGCCGTGGGCATGTCGCTCGATCTTACGGTCGTCGCGGCGGAATGGCCGCTCCTGCTGTCCATGCTGGTCGTCTTCATGGCGGCGAAGGGCGCCGTCATCTATGCGGTCGCCCGCCTGTTCCGCAGCGCCGGGCAGGCGGCCGTGCGCCGGACCTCCATGTTCCTTCAGGGCGGCGAGTTCGCGTTCGTGCTTTATGCGGCGGCGACATCGGGCGGCGTGATCGATGCGCGTGAAAACGCCCTGTTCGCCACGGTCGTGATCCTGTCGATGGCGCTGACCCCGCTTCTGATGCTGGCGACCGACCGGCTGCTGCGCGCCCAGACCTCGATGGACGGGATCGATCCCGCCCTCGACCTGAAAGGCCGCATCCTGCTTATCGGCTTCGGACGGTTCGGCCAGATGGCGTCGCAGGCGCCGCTGTCACGAGGCGTCGAGCTGGCCGTCATCGACATGAACCCTGATCGCATCCGCGAAGCGGACCAGTATGGCTTCAAGGTCTTCTTCGGCGATGGCTCGCGTCTCGACACCCTGCGCCATTCAGGCGCGGGCGAGGCCGATGCGATCATGATCTGCATCGACGACCCGAAGGCGGCGCTGCGGATCGTGGAGCTGGCCCAACATGAGTTCCCTCAGGCCAAGCTGCTGGTGCGCAGCCGTGATCGCGGCAACGCCCGGGTCCTGATCCAGGCGGCCGTGGATTACCAGATCCGCGAGACGGTGGAATCCGCCTATCGCATGGGCGCGGAAAGCCTGCGCGCGCTGGGTTTCGCGGACATCGACGTCGAGGAGGCCGCCGATGACGTGCGGCGGCGGGACCAGGCGCGGCTGTCCGCGCAGGTGCATGGAGAGGAAATGTCGGGACGCGAAAGGCTGCACATCCAGCCCGCGCCGGCGAAACCGGTTGATGGATCGAGCTAGGGATGGCCGTTCCCCCGCCAGCGCCAGAATGGGTCAGCTCAGGCCGATGACCTGCAGGCAGAGCGCATCGAGCTCCGCATTCGTCATTTCACGGGCGGCCAGAACCATGCGCTCGGCGTCGACGCCCAGGACCGCCCTGCTCGCGGCCGGATGCCCCTCCGCGATGTCGATGATGAGCGCGGCGGCGGCCGCCACGCTCATTCCGGCCGCCTGAAGGCTCTCGAGTTTTCGGGAGACGGCGCGATAGGCCTTGCCATAGAGCTTGCGGTCCTTGGGCGTCATGTCCGCGTCGGGATGCGGCGGCGTGGCGTCCGAATACGCCTCGCCTTCGTCCAGAGCGCCGTGCTGCACGAGGATGACGTCGATGCCGAAAGGCTTCAGTTCAGCGCGATACACGGCTGAGAACGCTTCGATGGCGGCTCTGGACGCGCCTGATGCCCCGTCGAAAGCAAGCGGCACGCGCCCGGTCCAGCCACTGATCTGCACGATCCGTCCCCGCGCGCTGCGCAGGGCAGGCAGATAGGCGTTGGTCACCGACAGCACCCCGAACACGTTCATTTCGAAGATATGCCGGATGGCGTCCAGAGGCAGAGCCTCGACAGGCCCGCGGACGCGGTGAGCCGCATTGTTGATCAGCAGATCGAGGCCTGCCGGGCCGAGCGCCTCCGCCACTCCGCTGGCCCAGGCGTCCACCGCGAAGCCCTTGCTGGTGTCGCAGACGGTCAGGCTGACGCGTCCGCCCGAAGCATCCTTGAGATCCTGAGCCTCCGCTGAAGACGCGGCGGTTCCGAAGACGATATGGCCCCGGGCGGCCAGCCCGAGCGCGATTTCACGCCCCAGGCCCGCCCCGGCGCCGGTGACGACACTCGAACGGCCCCGCCGCGGCACCGACTTCATCATGCGCCTCCGCATCGGAATGACACGATCTTCACGACGCCGCCTGCGCAGCCCGGACGATCGGCGCGACGGCCTTGCCGAGCAGTTCGATCGAGCGCTGCATGCCCGCGGGCTGGAGCGCGGCCGTGCTCATCTGGAAGGTGATCCGCGAAATGCCCCCGAGCGTTTCGCTCGCGTGCAGCATCTTGTCGGCCACCGTTTCGGGGGACCCCACCAGGAAGGCGCCCTCAGGACCGGCCAGCGCGTCGAACTGTCTCCGGGACGGTGGCACCCACCCGCGCTCGCGCCCGACCTTGCCGGTCAGCTGCGCCCAGCCGGGATAGAAGGCGTCCCGGGCCTGGGCATCGGTGTCGCCGACGAACCCCATCGCATGCACGCCGACCCTGAGCGACTCCGCGTCGTGCCCCGCGCGCAGGCCGGTCTCCCGATAAAGATCGACGAAGGGGCGAAAGCGTTCGAAATCACCCCCGATGATGGCGATCATGAGCGGCAGGCCGAGCGCGCCCGCACGGGCGAAGGACTTTGGCGTGCCGCCGACGCCGAGCCAGATCGGCAGGCGCGGCTGGTGGGGCCTTGGAAACACGCCCTGCCCCGTCAGCGGCGGGCGGAAACGTCCCGCCCAGGTGGGATGAGTCGTCGTGTTGAGCTCCAGAAGCAGGTCGAGCTTCTCCGCGAAGAGAGCGTCATAATCGCTCGTGTCGAGGCCGAACAGGGGGAAGGCCTCGCCGAACGAGCCCCGGCCGACCACGATCTCGGCCCGCCCTCCGGCGATCAGATCGAGGGTCGCGAACTCCTGGAACACCCGCACCGGATCCGCCGCGCTCAGGACGGTCACCGCGCTGGTCAATCGGATCCGGCTGGTGCGGGCCGCCGCCGCCGCGAGGATGATCGCCGGGGCGGAATCGAGAAACTCGGCGCGATGGTGCTCGCCGAGGCCGAACACATCCAGCCCCGACCGGTCGGCCGTTTCGACCTCGTCCAGAAGATCGGCCATGCGCTGCGTCCCGGACGGCAGCCGGCCGGTTTCAGGGTCTGGGAGAATGGCTGCGAAGCTGTCGACACCGATTTCCACGATTTCATCCTCACGCGTCAGGTTTTTTGAAGGCCGGCGCGCCGGCGGCGATGGGGCTTTCGTCAGACGGCCGGCTCGCCTGTCTGACGCGCGCCCTCTTCGGGGTCGAACATGGCAACGCCGCTGAGCGACGAACTGGCGGGCGTCTCCTCCTGCAGGACGTCCCAGTGTTCAGCGAGCCTGCCGTTCTCGATCCGGAAAATGTCCACCACGACCTGAGGAGTCTCGGCCCAGCCGCGGATGCGGCCATGGATGGCGACATGGTCGCCCTCGGCCACGATCAGGCCGGGCTCGTAGTGAACGTCCTTCGACATGCCCGAGACGATGGCCTGAAGCGCGTCGCGCCCCGGAGGAATGAGAGGGTTGTGCTGGATGTAATCGCGCAGGTAGAGGCGCTCCACCGCCGACGCGTCGTACCGCTGGAACAGCGACGTCATCGCGTCGAGCACCAGCACCTTGTTGCGCTGGGGACGATCGTCGCTGGTCAGTGCTGAGGGCCGGGTGACGACGATCGGCCCGGTCATGCGGATGAACTGTCCGTCCGGCAGGGTCGCGAAGGAGTGCACGATACCGCGGTCATAGTCCTGAATATTGACGACCGTCGCCCCGTCCCGCTCCTGCCAGCTGACCGCGAACAGGCCGGCGCCGAGCGGATGAACCTCGATGTCCACCGTCTCGGTGCGGGCGAAGGGCCCCTCCTTGATCTGGAACGTCAACTGAGTGTCCGACAGGAGCGTCAGGCTCACTTTGAAGTTCGGGTAGGTCACGTCCATTTCCTGGCCTACGGGGAAACGCTGGATAGACATCGCGATGGTTCCTTCTGTCAGATCTTCGTAGGGCGGCCTGCATCGCGGGCTCCAGGGGTGGCGAGAACCCGTCGATTGTCACGCCGGGTCAGCTGGCCGAATCCCGCCATCCGCCGCGTGTCAGACGCCGACGCCCGGCCCGGTCGGCGCCGGCGTGTTCAGGAGTTGCTGCTCCCACAGATAGGCGATGCCGCTGCCGGCCAGATGCTGGAGGACCACCTCGTTCAGCGCCGCGGCGGTTTCAGCGCGCGCCCAGTCGCGCTGCCACTCCGATACCAGCGCCACCCAGGTCATCATGTTGATGCCGGCGGCGATCATGCGCTGGATAGCCACCTGATGGCCCTCGAGCGAGACAGCGCCGGACGCGTCGGTGATGACGGTCACGTCCCAGCCCTCGCCCGCAGCCTGTATCGCCGGCATTGCGACACAGATTTCGGTCCACAGACCCGCGATGATCAGCTGCTTGCGCCCGGTCGCCTTGACCGCGTCGACAACTTTGGGATCCTGCCAGGTGTTGATCAGGGTGCGGTCGATCACCTCCTGGTCCGGGAAAACATCCGTGATCTGGGGGAAGATGCGCCCGCCGCGATCCTCGACCACGCTGGTCAGGATCGTCGGCACACCAAAGACCTTCGCGGCCTTCGCCAGTGCCGTTGAATTGTTCACCACCATATGCGGATCGTGGCTGTTCAGGTTCGCAAGCTGATAGGGCTGGTGATCGATCATCACCAAAACCGAATCCTCCGGACGGAGAAGTGATGACAGTCCGTTTCTGAAATTCATGACGACACCTCTACTGTGATTAAATGACTCTGCTTTCTGGAGGCGAGCTCCGAATTCAGATCGTCTTCAGACAGTATCGCCACGTCTGGAACCGGCTCGATAGCGCCCTCCGGCGACAAGCTGTGTCGCGAAAAGAGCAACGTGCCCTGGCCGTCCGGATCCAGAACTCTCCAGCCATCGCCGAGCACGGCGCGCAGTCGCCCGCGCGCGCCGGGGGCATCGCTCTCTCCAGTGTTCCGGAAACCGCGACACAGCACCCTGAGCGCCGGGACTATTGATGCGCGGGGCGGAGGCATAGATCGGATGCCCGGGCTCAAGCGCGATGGCTTGACGCCCCTTGCATGAAAGGCGAGTCTGAGATGAACATCCTGGCCATCAACAGCAGCGTGTCCGGTGACGCATCGGTTTCACGCGCTCTTGTCGCGGAAGCCGTCCAGCATCTGCTGGAGGCGAATCCGGACGCCGCGCTCACCTACCGTGATCTCGGAGACGATCCGATCGCGCATCTCACCTCCGCCACCGTGTCAGGCGTCAGAGCCGTGGCGGAGACGCCGGAGGAGTTCGGCACGAAGGCCCTTTCTGATGAGCTGATCGAGGAGCTGCGTGCGGCCGACATCCTCGTGATCGGCGCCCCCATGTACAATTTCAGCATCCCGACCTCGCTGCGCGCGTGGTTCGATCACGTTCTGCGGCCACGCGTGACCTTCGCCTATGGCGCGGAGGGTCCGGAGGGACTGCTGCCGGGCAAACGGGCGCTGGTGATCGAGCCGCGTGGCGGCCTGTACTCGGAGGGTCCGAACGCGGTGATCGACTTTCAGGAACCCTATCTGAAACAGCTGCTCGGGTTCATCGGGATCACCGACGTCACCTTCGTCCGCGCCGAGAGGCTGGGCTATGGGGACGAGGCGCGCGCGGCCGCGCTGGAGATCGCGCGGTCCCAGATCGCCGACGTCGCGCCCCGGATTGCCGGGACGGCCCGCCCGTGACACCGCCCCATGCGTCTCAGCCGGGGGTCCCGGCGAACTCCGGCGCTTTCGCGAAACATTCGATGAGCATTTCTGTCAGAACCCTGACCTTCCGGGAGGGACTCTGACCGGGAGGCCTGATGACGAAAATTCCTGCTTCGCGGGGCGGGTAGCGCCTCATGACGGGCACGAGCGCGCCCGAGGCCAGGTGTTCATGGGTCAGACCGTCAGGAAGATAAGCGATGCCGAGCGAGGCCAGCGCCGCAGAGACCAGCGCCGTCCCATTGTCAGCCTTGAACCGGCCCGTCGGGTGGACAGACACGATCTCGTTGCCGTCCATGAAATGCCACGTCTCCGTGCCTTGCATGAGAGCTTCATGGGCGGCGATATCGGCCGGCGTCTCCGGCGCCCCGTGTTCCTCGACATACTCCGGGGTCGCGACGAGCTTGCCGTAGACTGGCCCGACGCGTCTCGCGATCAGGTTGGAATCCGGCAGGGTGCCGACCCGGATGGCGCAGTCGAACCCTTCTGAAATGATATCCACGAAGCGGTCGCGGTAAGCGACGTGGATGTGAAGGTTCGGATGGCGACGGGCCATGTCCGCGAACACCGGCGCGAAATGAGTCGGTCCGAAGGAGAGTGGCGCGGAGATGCGCAGCCGGCCGCGCAGCTCCCCGGCCGGCAGGATCGTCTCCCTGGCGGCGTCCATCTCGGCGCAGACCCTGGCTGCGTGTTCCCGGAAGGTGGCGCCCGCTTCGGTCAGCGCGGCTCCGCGTGTGGACCGCGCGAGCAGCAGCACGCCGAGTTCCGATTCAATCCGGGCGAGCCTGCGGCTGACGATGGACTTGGAAATCCCCAGCCGCACCGCGGCTGCGGAAACGCCGCCCGCATCAGCGACTTCGACGAACGTGCGCAGTTCTTCGATATCCAAAGCTGCGTTCCCCGTCTTGCAACGCAGTTTCCCGCCTGAGCGCACTATCGCAGCTAATGCGGCAACGGCAATAGTTTATTCCAGACACACCCCTTCGTGACTGCCCGCGTCTGTCATGAAACTGCCTCACATCAGAGTCCGCCGGAGAACGCGAGCTCAACTCCTCCGCCATGGAAGTATAGTTTTACAGGTTAATTTTACCGGACTTCGCCCGTGTCCAGCACTCCGTTAGCCGCAAATGACTGTCATTGTGCGCGGGGAGTGATGCAGTCGCTGAAGATGTTTTCGATCCGCCCCTTCAATCCTGAGGACTCCTCTCATGACCAAGATGACGACGACGCCGGCCCCTTCGCTGCTCACGCCGGAAAACCACACGCTGGTGATGATCGACCATCAGCCTCAGATGGCCTTCGCCACGCGTTCCATCGACATCTCTCTGCTCCGGACGAACAGCGCCCTCGTCGCCGAGTCCGGAGCCGGTTTCAACGTGCCGACCATCCTGACGACCGTGGCTGAGAAATCGTTCTCAGGACCGATCTTCGAAGAGATCAGCCGGGCCTATCCGGGCGTGACAGCCATCGACCGGTCGATCATGAACGCCTTCGAGGATCAGGCGGTGGTCGACGCGGTCAACGCGATCGGCAGGAACAGGCTGGTGCTGGCGGGGCTGTGGACCTCGGTCTGCATCGTCGGTCCGGCGCTCACCGCGCTGGCGCAGGACTTCGACGTGCACGTGCTCGCGGACGCCTGCGGCGACGTCACCGATGAAGCGCATGACCGGGCCATGGACCGGATGGTTCAGGCCGGCGCGGTGCCGATGACGTCGCTTCAATACCTGCTGGAGCTGCAGCGGGACTGGGGGCGCGGTGAAACCTACGAGCTGACGGGCGGCATCGCGAAGGCCCATGCGGGCGGCTACGGCCTCGGCATGATCTACGCCAAGACGATGTTCGGCGCCCAGGAAGGGGCCCAGTGACCTGAAACTGGCGGCGCTCTCAGGAGCGCCGCCAGACCTGGAGACGGCCATGCCCGGAACGACACGCCGTTCCACACTCGCCGGAAGCGCTGCTCTGGCCCTCACTGCCATGACCAAAGGATGCGCCACCATGTCCGCCGACGCGGCTCCCGCCGACACGATCCTGGTCAATGGCCGGTTCACGACCCTCGACCGGGCCATGCCGGCGCCGGAGGCGGTCGCCATCCGGAACGACCGGTTCCTGGCCACGGGCAGCGAAGCGGACATGCGCGCGCTGGCGGGACCGGATACCCGGATCATCGATCTTGGCGAACGCCGCGCCATTCCCGGCCTCATCGACAGCCACATGCACATCATCCGCGGCGGGTTGAACTACACGCTGGAACTGCGCTGGGACGGCGTGCGATCGCTGTCGGATGGGATGGCGATGCTCAAGCGCCAGGCCGAGATGACGCCGCCGGCTCAGTGGCTGCGGATCGTCGGCGGCTTCACCAGACACCAGTTCGCCGAAAAGCGTCTGCCGACGCTGGACGAGCTCAACCGCGCCGCGCCCGACACGCCGGTCTTCATCCTGCATCTGTATGACCGCGCCCTTCTGAACCGGGCCGCGCTGCGCGCTGTGGGGTATGACCGGAACACGCCCAACCCGCCCGGCGGCGAGATCCAGCGCGATGGCAATGGCGACCCGACCGGCCTGCTTCTCGCCAAGCCCAACGCCCTGATCCTCTACTCCACCCTAGCGGCAGGTCCCAAGCTGCCGCCGGACCAGCAGCTCAACTCGACCCGGCATTTCATGCGGGAAATGAACCGGCTCGGCGTGACCGGCGTGATCGATGCGGGAGGCGGTTTCCAGAATTACCCCGATGATTACGAAATCATCCAGAAACTTCACGACGATGGGCACCTCACCCTGCGCATCGCCTACAATCTTTTCACCCAGAAAAGCGGCGAGGAGCTGGAAGACTTCACCCGCTGGGGCCAGATGGTGCGCCCCGGAGAAGGCGATGACAGCCTGCGCATGAACGGCGCGGGAGAGATGCTCGTCTTCTCAGCCGCCGATTTCGAGAACTTCCAGGAGCCGCGGCCGGACATGCCGCCGGGCATGGAAGGCGATCTTGAAGCGGTCGTGCGCAAGCTGGTGGAGAACCGCTGGCCCTGGCGGCTGCACGCCACCTATGACGAAACCATCTCCCGTGCACTCGACGTGTTTGAAGCCGTCGACCGGGACATGCCCTTCGAGGGTCTGCACTGGTTCTTCGATCATGCCGAAACGATCAGCGACCGGAACATAGACCGGGTCGCGGCCCTGGGCGGCGGCATCGCGATCCAGCACCGGATGATGTTTCAGGCGGAAGATTTCACCGAGCGCTACGGCGCCGATGCGGCCGCGCGGACGCCGCCGGTCCGGCGCATTCTCGAGGCCGGCGTTCCGCTCGGCGCTGGAACGGACGCCACGCGCGTCGCCAGCTACAATCCGTGGGTTTCGCTCTCCTGGCTGGTGACGGGGCGCTCGCTCGGCGGGCTCAGATTCTACCCGCCCCAGAACCGGGTCACCCGGGACGAAGCGCTCAGGCTCTGGACCGAGGCCAACACCTGGTTCTCCAGTGAAACCGGGAAAAAGGGACAGATCGTCCCGGGGCAGCTGGCGGACCTCGCCGTGCTGGACCGGGACTATTTCTCCGTTCCCGAAGACGAAATTCAGGACATCGAAGCCGTGATGACGATCCTGGGCGGCGAGGTCGTCTACGGGGCGGATGAGTTTTCCCCCCTCGCGCCGCCCCCTGTTCCGGTGCTGCCCGACTGGAGCCCGGTCGCCACGTTCGGCGGCTATCAAAAGCGCTCCGGGACACGGGTCGAACGCGCGGCCGCGGCGAGCTGCGGATGCGCTTCGGCGTGCGGCGTGCACGGCCACGACCACGCGAGCGCCTGGGCGTCCGCGCCCCCCGTCTCCGATCAGAAATCCTTCTGGGGCGCGCTCGGCTGCCTGTGCTGGGCGGTTTAGGCGATGGAGCCGTGGATGGAACTCGTGGCGCGGACCTGTCTAGCATCTCCCTTCCTGGTGAGCGCCATCGACAAGACGCTGAGACCCGAAGCGGCCCGCGCTGAAATCCGCGCCCTTGCGATCCCAGGCGGGTTCCGGCCGCCCATCACCGCAATCCACCTGTCCGTTCTCGCGTTGCAGTGTGCTGGCGGCCTCCTCCTGCTCCACCCCCTCGCCGCGCCGCTCGGCGCGTTGATCCTGCTCCTCTTTCTTCTGCCAGCCACCCTGATCGCCCACCCCTTCTGGAGCGTGCCTGCGCAGGCGCGCCCGGCGAAGCGGGATCATTTCTTGGCCAACATCGCCATAGCCGGCGGTTTGGTCCTTGTCGCTTCCGGAGCCCTGTGATGACCGATCAGACGCGGCCTTCCGCCTTCGCGCCCTTCCGGCACCGGGCCTTCGTGATCCTGTGGACGGCGGCGCTCGTGGCCAACACCGGCACCTGGTTCCGCGATGTCGCCAATGGCTGGCTGATGACGGACCTGGCCCCCTCCCCCACGATGGTGGCGCTTGTCCAGGCGGCGACCACGCTGCCGGTCTTCCTCCTGTCCCTCCCGGCCGGCGCCCTGGCGGATCTGCTTGATCGCAGATGGCTGCTGATCTGCATCCAGGTCTTCATGGGGTGCGTGGGCATCACGCTGGCTCTGAGCGTGACGTTCGGGCTGATCACGCCCTGGCTTCTGCTGGCTCTGGTGTTCGCCGCCGGGATCGGGACGGCGCTGGTGGGGCCTGCCTGGCAGTCCATCGTGCCCGAGCTCGTGCCTCGCCCGGTCCTGCGCCCGGCCGTCGCGCTCAACTCGCTGGGCATCAACATCGCGCGCGCCATCGGCCCTGCGATCGGCGGCGTGATCGTCGCGGGCGCGGGCGCGGCGCTCGCCTACTGGCTGGACGCGGCGAGCTACATCCTCATCACGCTCGCCCTGCTGTGGTGGAAGCGGCCCAAGCGCGCCTCCACGCTGCCGCCCGAGCGGTTCGCGCCTGCGATGGGAACGGGCGTGCGCTACGTGCTCGCCAATGCCGGCATTCAGAAAACCCTCTTCCGCGCCGCCGCCTTCTTCATCTTCGGATCGGCCTACTGGGCGCTGCTCCCGCTCATCGCCCGGCAGACGCTGGCCGGGGATGCCACCCTGTATGGGGCGCTGCTCACCTCGATCGGCGCGGGCGCCGTGACGGGGGCGTTCCTGCTGCCCCGCCTGTCCCGCACGTTCAGCGCCAACACCATCATCCTCGCCGGCACGCTGCTGACCGCCGCCGCGATGGCGGCGATACCGCTCGTTCCGATTCCAGTGGCCGCGATGGCGGGGCTCTTCCTCGCGGGCGGCGCCTGGATCGCAGTGCTCACAACCCTGAACGTGACGGCCCAGACCCATTTGCCCGACTGGGTGCGCGCGCGGGGTCTGGCGATCTACATCACGGTCTTCTTCGGCTCGATGACGCTGGGCTCCCTGATCTGGGGGCGCACGGCCGAATTCACCGGCATCCCCACGGCCCTGCTTCTGGCCGCCGGGGGCAGCGCGCTCATCGGCCTGCTCGCGGCATTGGTGAAGGTGCCCGAGAGCGAACCGGACCTGACCCCGTCCATGCACTGGCCGGAGCCCGCCACGCAGGGCGAGATCGCCGGCGAGCGCGGGCCCGTCGCCATCGAGATCCGATACCGCGTCCGCCCTCGCAACCGGGCCGCCTTCCTGACGACGCTGCTCGAACTGTCGTCCGAACGGCGGCGTGATGGCGGATATGGCTGGCAGGTGTACGAGGACACCGACGATCCCGAGACCTTCATAGAGCTGTTCTTCGCGCCCTCCTGGCTCGACCACCTGCGCCACCACCAGCGCGTGACCAAGGCGGACGCGGACGTGCAGTCGCGCGTGCTGGCCTTCCACGAAGGCCCTGAACCGCCGGAGGTGCGCCACTGGGTCGCCGCCCATCCCGCCGATCCGTCGCCGCCCGCGGAATCGCCCGACGCGCCGGACTGACTATGAAACGCTTCGCGCGCCCTCTGGCCAAGCCAGCGGAGGGCGCGCTCTGGACCGCCTCGCGGCCGATCTGACGTTTGCGGAGGCTCCCAATGACCATCGCCGTGAAATGGCAGCGCCTCGAGGGCGGCATCATCATGCTGAGCTGTCTGGGCATCTACTTGTCTGACCCAAGGGCCGTGCCGTGGTGGGCCGCCCTGATGATCTTCTTCGCTCCTGACCTGAGCCTGCTGGCCTACGCGTTCGGGCCGCGCGTGGGGGCCTTCGCATACAATGCCGTTCACGTGTATGCGCTGGGTCTTGCCGTCATCGCGCTGTCGCTGATCCTCGAGGCCCCGGCGACCCTCGCCGCGGGGGCGCTTTTATGCGCCCACGCCGGGTTTGACCGGCTTCTGGGATATGGCCTGAAATCCCCCGACGGGTTCACGCACACGCATCTGGGCGAGATCGGCCGCGCGCGGCGAGGATGGAGACGGATTTGACAACGAGGCGCATCACCGATCCCGTGGCTTGAGCCCAGCAAGTTGGGACGGGACCTGTTCGCCTTTAGACAAGGCAATCTCGGGAAGGGAATTATATGCCCCACCATATCCTTGTTTTTTATGGCTCTTATCGCGCGGACCGGCAGGGTATCCGGCTGGCACGGTATCTCGTCCGTGAATTGATCGGGCTCGGCAACCACGTCGATCTGATCGATGCGAAGGCGATCGACCTGCCGATGCTGGACCGCATGTATAAGGAATATGCCGACGGCGAGGCGCCTGCCGAGCTCGAAGAACTGGCCGGCAAGATCCGCGCCGCCGACGCGTTCATATTCGTCACAGGCGAGTATAACTGGGGCATCCAGCCGGGCCTGAAGAATCTGACGGACCATTTTCTCGAGGAATGGTTCTGGCGGCCCGCGGCCATCGCCAGCTATTCGGCCGGTCGCATTGCGGGCGTGCGGGCCGCGCTTTCATGGCATGGGACGCTGTCGGAAATGGGGATGGTCGTGATTTCGAGTTCGCTAGCAGTGGGCAGGATCGGTCACTCCATCGATGCCGACGCGCAGCCGACCGGCGAGGGCGGTGGCGCATTGGAACGCGCTTTTCCCCGGTTCGCCGCCGATCTCGCATGGTGGGCTGAGGCGGCTCGTGTCCAGCGCCAGAAGAACGCGCCACCCTACTGAGCCGGCATTGCTGAGCTGACGATGAAATCCGCCATCGCACGCCCGCGGCCCGGCGCGAAGCGGTGGCGCGCCTGCGCCCGGGCTTCGAGATGAGCGAGCCTTCTCCTGACAACACCTTCGGGCGATTGTTCCCCGCCCTTCTGCGAATTTCTGGATCGCCACGCCCGCGCCCGCGTTGTCCGTGGGACCTGGCAATATGGAAGACATCTGGTGCCCGCTCCGCGCGCCCTTCACCGCCCCAGACGCCGGTCCGCCGGCCTCGCCGCCCGCCTGGGACGGCGGGGACCGGCGGGAGCGATCCGGCTGAAGCCGGACCGGCGGCGCGCGCGCCAGCATGGCCGGGGCCGGCGCGCCGAGGCGCCCACCGACATTCCCGTGCGCGGCTGGCGCGACATCGCGGTGCGCACCGTGGCATCCTTCATGAGCCACCGCCTGCTTCTGGTCGCGGCGGGACTGACCTTCTTCGCGCTTCTGGGCGTATTCCCGGCGCTCACCGCCATCGTGTCGGTCTATGGCCTGTTCACAGACCCGGCGAATATCGCCGAGCAGCTGAGCCTGCTCGACGGATTCCTGCCCGCAGGCGCGCTGGAGATCCTTGGCTCGCAGATGAGCGAGATCGCCTCTCGGAGCGGCGGCGCACTCACGCTGGGCCTCGCGGTCGGTCTGGTCATCGCCCTGTGGACCGCCAACGCAGGCATGCGCAATCTCTTCAATGCGCTGAACATCGTCTATCAGGAGGAGGAGCGGCGCGGGGTGGTCCGGCTGACGGTGATCTCGCTCGGCTTCACCCTGTGCGTTTTGGGCCTGGCGGGAGTCGCGATCGGACTGGTCATCCTGCTGCCTGCTTTGCTCAACCTTCTGGGGCTCGCGGACCTGCAGTCCTGGCTGCTGCTGGCGCGATGGCCGGCCCTTTTCATCCTGGTCGCGCTGGGCCTGTCCGTCGTCTATCGATGGGGACCGTCGCGCCGGGAGGCGCAGTGGCGCTGGGTGACTCCGGGCGGACTGCTGGCGACCATTCTTTGGATGACAGCAGCGTTCGCGGTGTCCTGGTATGTCGAGAATTTCGGTCGCTATGACGACACCTATGGCTCGTTCGGGGCCGGCATCGGCTTCATGATGTGGCTGTGGATCTCGTCGATCATCGTGCTGCTGGGCGCCCAGTTGAACGCCGAGATCGAGCACCAGACCGCTCGCGATTCAACGATTCCGCCCGACCGGCCTCTGGGCGAGCGCGGCGCGCGCATGGCGGACACCGTGGGCCGCCGGACCTGAACCCGTGGCGACCAGACCCTCCAGCGCGGCGCAGGCGAAGGGACAAATCCGGCCTACACGATCGCGGTCAGCGATCGCATCGCCCGGTTTCCGCCCGACCGACAGGCAGAAGACGCTGACGCCCGGCTGTCCAAGAGCTTCGGGCTCACCCTGGGGAAGGCGGCGGGCTGATCTCCGCCTCCGCCCTCAGGCGCGGCAGGGCCTCGGGATGGTGTTCGCGCAGCCAGAGGATCATCTGCTCGCGCACCGCGCATCTGAGATCCCAGGCCGCGCCTGAATTGGCCGCGCTGGCGAGGGCCCGGACCTGGATGGTGCGCTCTTCGGCCTCGACCACCTGAAGCACGACCACCTTGCCGTCCCAGTGAGGCGAGTCTTCCACGATCTGCTTGAGCTTCTCGCGCATGGCGTCCAGCGGCGCCCGATAGTCCAGATGCCAGAACACCGGACCGATGATGGAGGCGGTCTCGCGGGTCCAGTTCTGGAAGGGCTGGTCGATGAAGACCTTGAGCGGCACGACCAGACGGCGCAGGTCCCAGATGCGGATCACCACATGGAACAGGCCGATCTCCTCCACCCATCCCCACTCGCCCTCGACCACCACCGCGTCGTCGATTCGGATCGGCTGGGTGAAGGCGATCTGCAGCCCGGCGATGAGGTTGGACAGCACGGGCTGGGCGGCGATGCCCACCGCGATGCCCACGATGCCGGCCGAGGCGAACAGCGACAGGCCGATCTGGCGCGCGCCGGGAATGGCGGTGAGCGAGGCCGCCACCACGAAAACCGAGATCGTGATGACCCAGATGCGGCGCACCATGGTCAGTCGGGTCGCCCGCCGCCGGGCGTTCAGATTGTCCGCCGCCTTCAGATCGAGACGGGCCAGCCGCCGGTCGAGGCTGAGCAGTCCCAGGCGCAGGATCGCCAGACCGACGGCGAGCACGAGCAGGATGCGCGCGGAAAGCTCCACGATTTCAACCAGGCGCGGATCGGCGGGCGCGAAGCGGATCAGCAGGGCCAGAAGCACCGCTGAGATCAGCAGCGCGAGGGAGGTTCTCAATGCGGCGGCGATCCGCCCATAATCCTGTCGCGTCATCGTGTCATCCTTCTCGCCTCAGCCTTTCTCATGGAGTTTCATGCGACCGCCCGCCCTCAACCCTGACGTCCACGCCCTGTTCCTCGATTTCGACGGGACGCTCACCGAGATCGTTCCCACCCCGGACGCCGCACGGCTGACCGCGTCGCGCCGGACGCGGCTCGAAGCGCTCACGGCGCGGTTTTCCGGAGCGGTGGCCATCCTCAGCGGCCGGTCGGTCGCTGATCTGGACATGCGCCTGCCGCGGGACGTCTGGCGCGCGGGCGGTCATGGCGCGGAAATCGCCCCGCCCGGGGACGGCGCGCCTTCCGATCCGGCCGCCGAAGAGCGCGCGCGGGACCTGACCGCCCGCCTCGAGCCCTTCGCGGCGGCCGCGCCCGGGGTGATGCTGGAACCCAAGCGGATGGGAGCGGCGCTGCACTTCCGAGCGCGGCCTCAGGCGGAGCGCGCCTGTCTCGACGCGTTGGCGGAAGCCGCCGAGGCCATTGGCGGGTTCGCGGTGCAGACCGGCAAAATGGTCGTGGAGGCGCGCCCCGAAGGCGCGGACAAGGGCGCCGCCCTCGCCCGGCTGGCCGCCCTGCCCGGTTTCGCCGGGCGGACGCCGGTGATGGTGGGCGACGACCTGACCGACGAGGCTGCGATGGCCGCCGCGATGGCCCTGAACGGCATGGCGGTGAAAGTGGGGGCGGGAGAAACGGCGGCGCCTTTCCGGCTGGCGGACCCGCGCGAGGTCCACGCCTGGCTGGACGGATGCCTCGCCGCGGCTCACCGCGACGGGCCGCCCGCTGCGGACTGATCGTCCCGGGGCAGCTCCAGCGGGCCGCCGACCGGGTGCAGGGGCGCGAGCGGGGTGACCCGGTCTGCGCCGCCCGCCCGTCCGGGCCGCGTGAGCAGGCGCGCGGCGCCGACCGCGGCGATGGCGAGCTGGAACACGCCCAGGGCCCAGATGAAACCGTTCGGGCCGGCGATGTCCATCGCCAGGCCGCCGATCATCGGACCTGACGCGGCGCCCGCCGCCAGCACCATCACCAGCGTGCCCGCCGCCGCGATCATGTCGCGCCGCTCCACCCGGTCGTTGACCTGCGCCGCGGCGATGGCCTGGACCGGAAACACCGCCGCGCCCAGCGCCGCGCCGAGCGCCAGCGTCACGCCCGCCTGCCCCGAAGGCAGGACCACGAACAGCATCAGCACCACGACCGCCGCCAGCGCCGCGCCGCTGGCCACGCCCCGTCGGCTGACCCTGTCGGACAGCCGTCCCAGCGGCCACTGCGCGGCCATCGCCCCGCCTGTCGCCAGCGCCATGAAGGCGCCCAGCTGCGCGGTGCTCAGCCCGCGGGCTTCAGCGAAGACCGGCGCGAGCGCGAAGAAACAGCCCACGGACATGCCCACCAGCAGGGTCGCGATGGCGCCGAAGGGCGAGGCCTTCAGAATCAGCCCCGGCTTGATCCGGCCTGCAGGAATGTCCTGCATCGGACTCTGAGCGTCGCTGAGCGAGGCGGGCACGAGCGCGAGTGACAGGGTGATGGAGACCACGGCGAACAGGACGTGGCTCTCAGGCGCGGCGAGGGATATCTGCAGCTGGCCGAGCGCGCCCGCGCCCAGCCCCGTCGCGGCGTAGATCGCGAGCAGCCCGCCGCGCTGGCGCGAACTCACCGACGCGTTCAGCCAGCTTTCGACCACCATGAACATGCCCGCGAAGCACAGCCCGCTGAACGCGCGTATGACCAACCAGGCCCAGATGTCCACGAACAGCAGGTGCGCCAGCGCCGCGGCCGAGGCCATGGAGGCCAGCGCGGCGAAGGCTCTGAGATGACCGGCCCGGCGGATGAGGCCTGGCGCCAGGAAACTGCCCGCGCCCATGCCGATGAAAAACCCGCTCATCACCGCGCCGATCCCCAGGGCCGAGAAGCCCTCGGCCTGACCGCGCAGCGCCAGCAGAGTGCCCTGCAGGGCGTTGCCCATCTGCAGGAGAGCGAAGCCCAGGAGCAGGGCTGCGGCGGAAGCGATGACCTGTCGCAAGGCGGAGCTCCGTGCTGCGGCGCAATAAAGGCAACGCCTCCGGCGCGCCATGGTTCAGCGCCGTGGCCTGAAACCGGGGCCGCACGCCCTCAAGGCCCATGTTGCCCCGCAGCGCGTCTTGCCGTTAGCGTGGCCGTCCTCCCCCTCCCTGCCTGGACGGACGCTCATGCCTTCTCTCGACCTCGCCGTGATCGGAAACTGCGCGTTCGGCGCGCTGATCGACGCCCGCGCCCGCATCGTGTGGGCGTGCATGCCGCGCTTCGACAGCGACCCGGTCTTCTGCAGCCTGCTGGACACCGACGCGGCGGAGCGCGGGTTCTTCGATATCGAGCTGATCGATTTCGAGCGGTCCGAACAGAGCTATCGCCGGAATTCGGCGGTGGTCGTCACCCGCCTGTACGACCGCCATGGCGGCGCGGTGGAGGTCACCGATTTCGCCCCCCGCTTCAAGCAGTATGACCGTGTCTTCCGCCCGCCCAGCATCGTGCGTCAGGTCGCCCCCGTGGCCGGCCAGCCGCGAATCCGCGTGCGGCTCAAACCCGCCTGCCGCTATGGGGCGGACGAGGCGGAGACCACACGGGGCAGCAATCACGTGCGCTATCTTCTGCCCGGCCTGACGCTGCGCCTGACCACCGACGCGCCCCTGACCTACGTCACCGAGGAGACGCCCTTCCTGCTCGACCGGCCGCTCACCCTGGTGCTGGGCCCCGATGAGAGCCTGACCAGCCCGGTGGCCGAGGTGGGCCGGGATTTTCTCGAGAAGACGGACGCCTACTGGCGCGACTGGGTGCGCTATCTGGCCATCCCGTTCGAATGGCAGGAGGCGGTGATCCGCGCCTCGATCACGCTCAAGCTGTGCAGCTTCGAGGAGACCGGCGCGGTGATCGCGGCGATGACGACCTCCGTGCCCGAGTCGCCCGATTCAGGCCGCAACTGGGATTACCGGTATTGCTGGCTGCGTGACGCGTATTTCGTGATCCACGCCCTGAACCGTCTGGGCGCGACCCGGACGATGGAAGGATATCTCGACTACATCGCCAACATCGTCTCGGCGAACATGGACGCGGCCATGGGCGGAACGCTGCAGCCGGTCTTCGGCATCGGCGGCGAGACCGCCCTGGACGAAGCCGAACTCGACACCCTGCCCGGCTATCGGGGCATGGGGCCGGTCCGGACCGGCAACGGCGCGTACACCCAGATCCAGAATGACGGCTATGGCAGCGTGATCCTCGCGTCCACCCAGGCCTTTTTCGACGCCCGCCTGGACCATCCGGGCGGGGCCGCCCTGTTCGAGCGGCTGGAGATGCTGGGCGAGCAGGCGCTGGCGCTGTGGGATCAACCCGACGCCGGGCTGTGGGAACTGCGCACGCGGGCTTCGGTGCACACCTACTCGGCGCTGATGTGCTGGGCGGGCTGCGACCGGCTGGCCCGCATCGCGCGCCGGCTGGGCGCGCCCGAGCGTCAGGCGCGCTGGGCGGAGGCCGCGTCGCGCATCCGCGACGGCATTCTGGACAAGGCCTGGAATGCGGACCTGAACAGCTTCGCGGCCACGTTCGGCGGCGCGGACATGGACGCCAGCCTGCTGCTCATGCACGAGCTGGGCTTCCTGGCGCCCGACGATCCGCGCTTCCTGGGCACGCTGGCCCAGATCGAACGTCAGCTTAAGACCGGGCCCTTCCTGCGCCGTTATGCCGAGGCGGATGATTTCGGCGAGCCGGAGGTCGCGTTCAACATCTGCACCTTCTGGTATATCGACGCCCTCGCCGCCGTCGGGCGGGACGACGAGGCCCGCGAGCTGTTCCAGACCATGCTCGACGCGCGCAACCCGGCCGGTCTGCTGTCCGAAGACATGGCGCTGGACACGCGCGAGGCGTGGGGAAACTTCCCGCAGACCTACTCCATGGTGGGCCTGATCAATTCGGCGATGCGGCTGTCCAAGACATGGGAGGAAGCGTACTGAGCGTCCAGGTCCGGACCCGTCTCGCCTGTGGCGGGAACTTTTTCGACACGTCCCCGGTTATGTAGGTTGCAGTCTCTTCGCAGATGCAGCACAATTCAGGCGCATATGACGCATCGCATCAAATCCCGCGGGCCCGCCTTCACCGACGGCAGGCGCCCGCAGACGCCGCTGGACGGCAATGCGCGTGTCAGCCTGCGCACGAGGTCGACCCGCGCGTAGGCCGGCAGGCGCGGAATCGATATCCAATTCACCCTCCTGCCCGGCCGATGACCGCGCGCAGGATATGCCCCATGACCGTCTCCGCAGCCCGATCCGACGCCTCTTCCCGCCTCGTCGTGGTGTCCAACCGGGTCCCCCATGACGCCGAGACGCCGGGCGGGCTGGCGGTGGCGCTGGGCGACGCGCTGGCGGCGCGCGAGACGCTGTGGTTCGGCTGGAGCGGCGAGATCGAGGAGAACGCCGCCGAGACCGTGAACAC
>VJOU01000151.1 GCA_007050995.1 Glycocaulis profundi
ACTCGATGAAAAAGCCAGAGGGTGGAGGTTTTACCGATCGTCCTTCAATCAAAGTGGAAGACAGTGACAACGCTAAGACAAACCGGCCAAGTGATAGCAAAGCCACTACTACGCAGGTCGCCACGACATCCGGTACACAGCACTCGATGAAAAAGCCAGAGGGTGGAGGTTTTACCGATCGTCCTTCAATCAAAGTGGAAGACAGTGACAACGCTAAGACAAACCGGCCAAGTGATAGCAAAGCCACTACTACGCAGGTCGCCACGACATCCGGTACACAGCAAACTTCAACGAAGGCTTCGASCTCGACAAGTGCCGTTGCTAGTAGTGCCGGTCCGTCTGCCACCTCTGGAGCCATCACCACGTCAGATCTTCCAACCACATCAAAACGACGCTCCAAAAATGCACGCCGCAAAAGAAGGCAGGGAGTGCAGCCGGCTAGCCCCAGCGTTCCACCTGATAAGGAATTACTTTCTGGCCCCGCCCAACAGCCTGATAGCAACAGTCCCACCGACTCTAACGTCGAAATGCTCACCAGCCACTTTGGAATGATGGGTCTACTTGAGCTCACTAGGTTACCTCCCCAAATGAGACAATTCGCTCC
>VJOU01000152.1 GCA_007050995.1 Glycocaulis profundi
GATTCTACAATCGCAAATGTTGGGAGTCTTGACTACCTCCTCCCATGCGCTGATCCCTCAAGACTTTACGATATAATGGATATTACAAAATACACTGGTCATTGTCAAGGGATGATTTTAGGTGGTGGTATTGGTCCATTCCAATGTTACAATAAACCATGTGAAGTTTCCACTGAAATTACTTTTTCAACTCGTGGCCTTCAATGCAACCGTTCGCTTATTGGGTTTTGCTCAAAGGAATGTGGATCTCCAGCATCCGAACGAGCTAGTAATACATTAATATCATCGTTGGGCCAACTTTTCATAACCGAGGCCATGCCAGGCAAAGTGATTGAGATAGTGGCGCACAGACGCATCGGTGGCTGAAATTACTTTTTCAACTCGTGGCCTTCAATGCAACCGTTCGCTTATTGGGTTTTGCTCAAAGGAATGTGGATCTCCAGCATCCGAACGAGCTAGTAATACATTAATATCATCGTTGGGCCAACTTTTCATAACCGAGGCCATGCCAGGCAAAGTGATTGAGATAGTGGCGCACAGACGCATCGGTGGACCGAGCATTTTTGATCTTATTCAAGCTAGCCTCTATGACAAGTTCTCCAA
>VJOU01000153.1 GCA_007050995.1 Glycocaulis profundi
TCCAGCTCCGGCAGGTTCTTGAAACGCGACACGTAGGCCTGCAGTATGGGATACCTCTCCAGGCACAACGAGCCATGCTCCACCATCTGCATCAGCAGGTCGCACAGAGCAAAGTCGGGGTAGTTGATCTTGTCCCCGGTGAGCCACTGCTTCTCATTCAAGTACGCCTCGAATAGCGGCAGCTTCTGCGCCAGCCTCTCCATGAAGGTGGCCTTGTACTTCTCGCAGTCTGCACCGTAATGAGCACGACTAAAGGCCATGCGCAAGTCCACGACCTCGCACAGAAGCATATGCAGCACAGCACGTCGCTTCTTGCACGCCGGAATCATGCCGTGAASATCAGCAATGTACTCCAAAATAGCTCCTGACTGCGTCAGTTTGAAGTCGCCGTCTATGTAGTAGGGCAAATTGGGAATGTCGAGACCCAGCGACAACTTGTCCGGATACCACGCGCTCTTGTCGTAGGTGGGAGGCGGTCCGATCTTGTATCGCTTGTCGACGAATTCCACTCCGAGGTATTTCAGCAGAAGACGGATTTGTTCCCCTAACCCGTTAACATCCCAATATCCAAGAGTGGGTGCCATTGTGACGTCGATAGACG
>VJOU01000154.1 GCA_007050995.1 Glycocaulis profundi
TGTTGAATTAGGAAAACATGAATTATGCCCAATKACATTYAGAAGCAAYACAAAAGCAGGCCAGGAGCCATAATAAATGAGCTACAAACTTTTTACACCGTCGCAGCTTTARGAGAAAGAAAATCGGAGATCTTGTTCGTATAGAAATCTGGTTGAATCGAGTTGTTCGGGTTTTGAAGCATCGACAGACTTGTTACACCTGAGAGAACAAGGAGAGTTTTGCATCCTCCGTTTTGCCCGAAAAGAATATCAGTATCTAATCTGTCACCGACCATGCATATCTGTGACTTGGTGATGCCGAATTTATTTGCCAAGTAATCCATCATGAATGTTGAAGGTTTCCCGACAACAAGTGGTTCACGTTGAGTGGATCCAACAAGAGCACCAACCATAGAACCACCACCTGCCCACTCTTGTGCATCTGTAAGATGAGTAACAGCATCACGGTTTGTGGCAAGGAAAAGACAGCCTGGATTTTCGCGAACACATAGTGTCCCATACTGAACTTTGTATTAGTTAAAGTAACAGTCAAATCCTACCACAACAGCACCACCATCATGATCATGCTCCATCAAAAAACCGGGCTTAAGTTCTAT
>VJOU01000028.1 GCA_007050995.1 Glycocaulis profundi
CCGCGTCCGACCGGCGCACGTCATGCCCCGCCCGCTCGACCCAGATCGCGCCGTCGGGATTGGCCATGATCTCGATCGTGTCGGGCGCGTCCAGCGCCTCCCGGATCGGCCCGCAGAAGGCGCTGCGCAGCATGGCGCGGCTGCGCGTTTCTGTGCCGTCATGGTGCGCCGCGTCGGGCATGGGGGACCTGCTCCTGAAGAAAAAGCGTCAGGGCGAGGGTCCGAAATTCCGGTCCGTTCAGGGAGTGGGAGGACGGGGCAGTTCAGCGAGCGATCGGTAACGGCGTGCAATGCCGGGGCGGTCGAGCTCCCCCTGCGCTGTGAGGGCGAGCGGTTCACCGCGGGAGTGGGAGGCCGGAACCCCCCGAGGCGCGCCCCGGACAACCGGCGCGCCTTGAGACGGTCATCCGGCGGCTTCCCCTGCAAGGGGCGCGCTCCCTCGGCCCACGGCTCTCAGCTCTCAGCATGTGCGCGGCGGGGGACGACGCAGACGTCGTGGATAGACTTTCAACTTGCAAGCCGGCGTCGATCCCTGCGCCGGTCAACCCTCACGGATGGATGGGGTCGCCGAACCTGACCAGGTGAAGACCCATTTCCGGCCCGGCCGGACGTTCTGAACGAGGTTTGGCCGGAAGGCGACGAGACACTCGCCGTCCTCATACCGGGCTGACGGATAAAGCAGCCCGGCGATCCGCGCCGCGGAGAGTTCGCGCGCGAGACGCTGACCTTCAGGGTAAGCAATCTCCGGGTCCGGTGACAGGCAGGCCTCGTCGGGCCGCGACCGGAGGTCCGCCATGGTGGCGGTGAAGCCAGCGACGAGCTCGCGATAGGCGGTCACGTTCTCGAACACCCCGACATTTTCGAGCTCGCGGGAGAGGTGGAAGGCGACCTCCGCCTGCGCCGTCTCGATCGCGAGCGGTCCGAAGGCGGCGTACCACGCGCCTCGCGAGGCATCGTTGAAGCGGTTTCCTGCAGGGCGGGTGTAGCAGAACGCGGCATTGATGAAGGTCCAGCCATATCCCGACGCCTCCGACAGTAGCTCGGCGCGCTTCAGCCCGGCGGGCAGGGGCATGGCCAGGCCCTGCCGCCGCGAGGTCAGGCTTTCGAGCTGTTCGAGGAAGTCCAGCCCGTCCGCGTCATCAGAGAGCGGGGCCAGAGCCGGCTCGTCGATATAGGCTGTGGATATCAGCCGGATGGTCTCCGGATCGGTGAAAACGGTCTCGGGCAGGCCGCGCGGGACCGGTCCCGGCGCGATCTCGGACATGGGTCAAAGCCCCCCGCGCAGGGCGTCGAGATGCTGGCGGACGTCCGCCATGGCGGGGATGCCGCCCCGGATCATGTAATCGACCGGGCTGAGCCCGTCGAAAGGCGCCCCGCTATTGGGCAGATCGGGCCAGCGCGTCACGAGCGGCCCGTTGAAGATCAGCCGAAGGGCCTTGTAGATGCCCAGGATGAGGCTCGCGCGGGTGACCTTGTCCTGATCAAGCGTCCCGTTGAAGCTTCCGCCGCGCATCCGCGACCAGGTCGTCGGCTTCACGTCGAACAACGCTTGCGCCTGGGCGTTGGACAAGTCCCAGCTGTCGAACACCCGGACCACGGCCGTCAGCGTGGCCGCCACCTGGTCGCCTCGGGCGAGCGGGCGGGGGCCAGCTTGACGGCGGTTCTCGGCTAGAGCTCTGCTCACGGTTGATCTCCATATGGGCTCTTATGTAATACCATATGGTGACGTCTTCTTCAATGGGAAGAGAGAGGCCGATAGCCCGCTGGCCGCGGCGCCCTCTTCAGGCCCGCCCTTCGGGATGCGCTGGCATCGAGGGGCAAAAGGCGTGCAATGCGGACCCTGAACCGTTGTTTGAGGTTCGCCTCGCACAGGAGGCCGGTTGATCACCCTCACATGGCGCTTATCCGCGGCTCCAGAAAGCGGCGGTGGAGATCCACCGGGACGAGCAGAGCCCGGCCTCGCCCCAATGGACCAAGACCACCGAGATCCTGCGCAACGGTCTCATCGCGCTGGACGGGCTAACGGCTGGCATGAGCCGGAAGGATATCGCGACCGTCATCCATGGGCCTCGCCATGTACGGGCCGAAAGGCACGGACCGTCGCTCCAGCACGCCATGCATTATCTCGTGCGCAAGGCCGAAGGCCTGAGGGACGGGCGGTATCTGACCGATTTGCTGGAGGCGGAGACGATCGCGCCGTGATCTCAGCTGTTGAGAGGTCGCAAGCGGGGTGAAACAGTGGCGATAGGAACTGTCAGAAAACTGCGTATAGTTCTGACAGAAAAATGCCCGCCATGACCCGCCTGTCCGAGGAGATACTTGAACATGCAGCCGACCTGCCGGAAGGCGCGCCCGTGGGCGCGAAGTCCTTCCTGCATCTGGGAAGCCGTGCCGCGGTCGATCAGGCCCTGTCCCGGCTCGCCGCCCGGGGCGCGCTTCTGCGCGCCAGACGCGGGGTCTATGTGCGTCCCGTAACCAGCCGCTTCGGCGTGCGTGCGCCGTCGGTCGAGAAAGCCGTCGAAGCGTTCGCCGCCCAGCGCGGGGAAACGATAGTGCCCAGCGGCGCGACCGCGGCCAACCGGCTCGGGCTCACCACGCAAGTCCCGGTGCGCTCCGTCTACCTGACCTCGGGGCGCAGCCGGACGATGAGCTTCGGCAAGCAGGTGGTCGAACTTCGCCATGCGCCGCTATGGCAGCTGGCAATGGCGAACCGTCCGGCCGGCGAGGCGGTCCGGGCCCTGGCATGGCTCGGACCCGAACAGGCTGAGCATGCGGTCCAGACCCTGAAACGCAAGCTGCCCCGTCCCGCCTTTAAGGAACTTGTCGCGGCGGCACCGCAGATGCCGAGCTGGCTCGCCCGCACCCTCACGTCAACCGGAGCCCTGTGATCGGTCGCCGGGGCTTGCCGTCTCGCCTGCTCTGGGGTGTCTGGCGCAGGGCATGCGCCGACGATGCAGCAGGCTGAGGTTCAGTCGATTAGAGTATAAGATAAAAAAGTGACTGGGGCGCTTGGATTCAACGCTTAATTATCGTTTTCGGTAAATTCTGTTGCGGCAGGAGCCTCATGGGCTTAAATTATCGAATAAGGTAAGCTCAGGTGCCCCATGACCAGTCCAGACAACACATTGCAGGAAGTCGGCCGCCGATTGCGGCAGGCCCGTGAGAACCGCGGCCTGAAACTGCACGAGCTGGCCCGCCTGAGCGGACTGAGCGCGCCGGCGTTGTCGCTGATTGAAACCGGCCAGCGTGATCTCAGGCTGTCCACGTTGTTCAGGATCGCCGATGCGCTTCGCGTGCCCGTAGGAACGCTTGTCGAGGACGAACCGCGCAAAGGCGCGTCGCCGGATCGGCCTGACGCGGCTGGCTATGATCTGGATGATTACCAGTGAGCGCGGCCGTTCCCGTCTGGTTTGACAGTTTTGAAGTCGGCGTCATCGAGGTCGCCGGGGACGGCCGGCTGGCCTTCCGCTATTCAGATCGATGGCTAGCGACGCGCGGCGCGTTTCCGGTGTCGGTGACCATGCCGCTGACCGACGGCCCTTATGCGTCCGAAGTCATTTCACCCTGGCTGGCGAACCTGCTTCCCGAAGAAGAGCAGCTCGCCGTGCTCACGCGGTCGCTCGGACTCGACCGCAATGACACGCTTGCGGTCCTCAGCGCCGTTGGCGGCGACACCGCGGGCGCCCTGTCCTTCGGCGTCGCATCCAACCGGTCGGACTGGCGTTATACGCGTCTGACGGACATGTACGGCGTCGAGGATCCCTCGGCCGCCCTCGCGCGGCATATCGACGATCTGGGGCGCAGGCCCTTCCTGGTAGGAGAAGAGGGCGTCCGGCAATCGCTGGCCGGAGGTCAGAAAAAATCCGCGCTTGCGGTCCTCGACCCGCAAGGCACGCCCGTGCTCAGACTGCCGGGCGAAGGTGACAGCCTCGCCGTGCCCCGGAACGGGGCGCCATCGACGATCATCATCAAACCGGACAATCCCCGCCTGCCGGGCATCACGGAGAATGAGGTCTATTGCCTGCACCTGGCTCAGGCCGTCGGCGTGAAGTCGGCGAAGACGTCCATTCTGGAGGCGGGCGACCGGCGCGCGATCTGCGTCCTGAGATATGACCGGCAGATGACCCGGACAGGCGAACTGCAGCGCGTCCACCAGGAGGATTTCGCCCAGGCCAATGGCGTGCCGCCCGGACGGAAATATGAAAGGGGCACACTCCCGGGACCCGGCCTGGCGGCGCTGCTTGCGACGGGACGCCGCCTCGAGCCCAGAGACGCCCTCGGCCTGCTCGATCAGGTCATCTTCAATCTCCTGGTCGCCAACACCGACGCGCATGCCAAGAACTATTCGCTGCTCCTTCCGGTCGGCGCTCCCCCTGTGCTCGCGCCGCTCTACGATGTCTCGACCGTGCTGGCCTGGGATCATGTGGTTCAGACGCACGCTCAGAACATCGCGGGCCGACCGCGGAAACCCGGCGATATCACGGGCCGCCACTGGGACGCGATCGCCGAGGAAGCGGGATATCGCCCCGCCGATTTGCGGCGGCGCGTTCAGGAGCTTATCGACGGGTTTGTTGCGCACAGCAGCGATGTGGCCGCCCAAGTCGCCGCGATGGCGGGCGGCGGGGCGGGTTATGTCCGCGAGACGGCGGACCTGACGGAGGCGAATGCCTTGAGGATCGCCGGACGGCTCCGCTGAGCCAGGGTCCGCGGGAATCGCGCTTTCGGCAGCCCATGGCGAGATCGACGACCCTTCTCGCGTGTCTTCCCCGGCGCGCCATTTGGGGACAGTTCTGAAATCTTGGCTGACTCCGGCTGCTACATGTGGAGGCGGCTGGCAGTCCGGCCGTCAGCACCCTCGCCCGGAGTGATTGCCCTCCTCTCATCGGGATGGTAGGGGCGCGCCGTGAGTAAACTCCTCATTTCCGGATCGTGATGTCATCGGCGCTGCAACGGCTTTATGCGCTTCATGCGCCAGCGCTTCGTGACGCCCTGATGCGGCGTTTCGGGGAGGGGCCGCCCGATCCCGAGGATGCGATCCAGACGGCCTTCGCCCGGTTCATCGAGCTTGACGCCGAGCACAAGGTGGAGCGGCCTCGCGCGTTCCTGTTCGCCATGTCGCGCAATCTCATGCTCGATGAGATGCGCCGCGCGGGAGTGCGCCGGCGCCATGCCCAACGCGCGGCGGACGCGCCCGATACCGTTCAAGTGGAAGAAACCACGCCTGAAAACGTCTTACTGTCGCGGGAGAAGTTCCGCGATCTGAACCGGGCGGTCGCGCAGCTGCCCGAACGCCGGAGGCGGTTGATCGTCATGAGCAGGATAGAGGGCATGACCTACGCCGAAATCGCGAAAACCACCGGCATGTCTCCTGCCAGCATAAGCCGGGAGATCGCCCGCGCCCTCATCTTCCTTCAAGAGACGCTGGAGAGCGGTGAAGAGGGAAGCCGCAGATGAGCGTGAAGGCTGAAGCGATTGAATGGATGATCCGCCTCCAGGCCGGCGAGGCTGGAGAGGACGCGCTGGAAGACTGGCTGGGGGCGGCCCCGGGCCGCCGGGAGGCGCTGGCGGAGGCCCGCCTTCTGTGGGCCGACCTCGACTGGGACGCCACGCTGAACGCTGAAGCTCTGGCGCCGGCCCGCAGCGTGCCCCGGAGGAGAGCATGGCTTGATCGCCTGCCGGGCTGGGCGCGTTCGCCTCGCCTGCTGCCGGCCGGGGTTGGTCTTGCCGCGGTGGCGCTCGCCCTGGCGGTTTGGACTCCGGCCGAGCCCGACCTTCAGACCACCCATCGGCCCGGCGAAGTCCATGAGACGGAGGTGGGCGAAATCCGGACCGTGGCTCTGCCGGACGGCTCTGCGGTGACGCTTGGAGGGCGCAGCGCTGTGAGGGAGAGTTTCTCTCAAACGGGCCGGCTCATGGAACTGAGCGATGGGGATGCCCTGTTCGACGTGGCCGCCGGTGACAGTCGCGTGTTCACCGTGCGGGCCGGACCGATGACCGTATCGGTCCTGGGGACGGTCCTCGAGATCAACCGCACTCGCAGCCGTGTGCAGGTCAGCGTTCTGGAAGGGCTCGTCCGGGTGGAGACGGAGGCCGGTGCAACAGTGGAGCTGGGCGCGGGCGAGCGGGCTGTGATGGAGACTGACGGCAGCGTGCGCCGCGAGAGCTTCGAGCCCGCCGCCGCGGCGCGCTGGCGGGATTCGCGTCTGGTCTACCGCGACGCGCCTCTGGGCCGGATCGTGGAAGACATCAACCGTTATCACGCCCCCGGGGTCCGACTGCACAGCCGCGACCTGGCCGTGCTGCGGGTGACCACGTCATTCCGCATCGACCAGCTTGAAGCCGCCCTGTCTGGCATCGCCCTGTCACACGAGCTGGAGATCCGCCCCGGAGAGGACGGATCCTTCACCCTCCGGCACCCTTAAGGCGATCAGCGCGAAGTTTTCGTGAAACATGCCGTTCCGGTGAAATGAAGTGTCATCCCCGTGCGTCAACCAAGCGCGCGGGGGCGGCGGGGTCATGATGGCCCGGTCCCCTCGGGGTCGCGCGCTTCAGCGCGCACAGAGGGAGACAGGGACCAATGACGCATACTCGTATCCGCCTGCGGGCGCTCATGCTCGCCGGAGCCGCCGCCATGGCGGTGGGCGCCGCGCCGTCGCTCGCCCAGCCCGGCGCCGACAATCCTCAGGACATCCGCATCGACGCCCAGAACCTGGACAGCGCGATTGATGCGCTGTCCGCTCAGACCGATCTGGTTATCGTCGCGCCGGGGGCGTTGCTCGAGAACCGCCGGTCGCGCACCGTCGCGGGCACGATGACGCCCATGCAGGCGCTGGGCGAGCTTCTTCGCGGCAGCAATCTGGCCTATCGCCGCGACGGCGAAGCCATCGTTATCGAACCCGCCGGGCGGACGGCCCCGCAGCCCCGGACCCCCGATGCAGGAACGGGGGGCATGGAGCGCATCGCGGTGACGGGAACGCGCATCGATCCGCTCAACCGGCTGCAGACCGAAGCAACGGCCTCGCTCACCGGTCTGTCGCGTTCCCTCCAGGAGACCCCGCGCGCGGCGAGCCGCGTCAGCGACATCACCATAGAACGCTATGGCATGGAGAATGTCGACGATCTGATCGCGGCGGTCCCGGGCACGTTCACCGCCAGCTTCTTCGGCGTGCCGGGGAATCTCAATGTGCGCGGCACGCTGGCCGACACCTATTTCCAAGGCTTCAAGCGGATCGAGAACCGAGGGAGCTTCTCGTCCAATCTAGGGGCCGCGGCCCATATCGAGGTTCTGCGCGGCCCGTCCTCGCCGATCTACGGACCGGGGAAGGTCGGCGGCCTCATGAATTATGTGCCCCGCACGGCCCGCGGGGAAACGGGTTACGCTCAGGAGGTCGAGGGAAGCCTCACACTGACGGCTGGCAGTTACGGCAGGGCTGGCGTGACTGGCGAAATCGTGGTTCCGGTCGGAGAGGGCGGTTTCCACTTCTATGGCGAGCATATCGACGGGGCGGAGTATTACCGCAACATCGATCCTGTCCATACAAACCTTCAAGCGACCTATATCGGCGAACTCGGCGGTGGATGGAGCTTTGAAGCCAATGCCATGTATTTCACTGAGTCTGGGCGCATACAGGCCCCGGGCTGGAACCGGCTGACCCAGGAACTCATCGACACCGGAACCTACATAACCGGCCGGGACACCGCCATCCAGGATCTCGATGGCGACGGTTTCATCAGCTACGCCGAGATCGACGCGGCCATCGGTCAGTCGGGCGGACTGTCAAACATCCGCCAGATTCGCGAGTTCGGCGGCCGGGCGCTGCCGGAGTTCGCTCTGGATGAAGGGGTCGGTCTGACCCGGCTGAGCCGCCGCGCCGTCTTCGCCGACGATGTCGATTACAATGACACCGACACGTTCACCGGTTACGCCGCCTTGCGGCGGGATTTCGCCGATGGCGGCCGCCTGGCCTTTGAGCTGTTCGGCGACCACATGCGCAATGAGCGCTTCAACAGTTTCGGCTTCGCGGCTGATTATGAAGCCACGGCGATCGAAGCGCGCGGCAGCTATGCCTTTTCATCGCAGTTCGGGGAATTTGTGAGCGCAGACAGCGTGGTGGGGGCTGCTTACCGGCAGCATGAGGCGCAGCAGTACGAATCTTTCCTCTCCGGCTATCTCGCCTTCGACCGTCGCGATCTGTCGGCCGGAGCCACCGCCAACGACCGCATCGCGAGCCCGAATATCGTCGGCGGCGAGCGTCTGTTCGACACCCGGCTGGACATGGAGTGGTGGTCCGCGGCGGCATTCGCGGTGTCCGATGTCACGCTCTATGACCGTTTCAGCGTCCTGATGGGTCTGCGTTACGACTATTTCGACGTGAAGGCCATCGACACCGGCGCGACCGTCTTCAACGTGCGCGACACCTGGGTGAACGACAATGAGGGCGCGCTGACCTGGTCAGTCTCGGCCCGGTATGAAACCCCGTTCGGCCTGACGCCTTACGTCACGTATGCCGAACCGCGCGCGCTTGAATCCAGCCAGACAGGGGGGGTCAGCGTGGGCAACATCACGGCCGGTCTGTTCATCTCGCCGTCCAGACTCACCGAGGCGGGGGTCAAGTTTTCCGTGCTCGACGGAAACCTGTTCGGATCAGTTGCGGTCTACGAGCAGTTCCGCCGCCGCACGGATCCCCAGGGCAATGTCAGCGGGACCACGTCGGAAGGTTTCGAAGCGGAAGCGCATTTCCTGGCCTCCGACAATCTGAGCTTCACCGGCGCGGTGACGATTCAGGAGACGCGGGTGGATGCGCCCGGCGCCGGGCGTGGCGAATACCTTCAGATCCGTCCCGACCAGTTCGGCGTCGATCCCGTCCTGGGTTTCGGCGGCACGTTCGCGCTGAACAATGCGGGTTCCGATCCGCGTCTTGCAGATGGTTACAGGCTCAGCACCATTCCCAGAACAGTCGCCAGCCTGTTCGGCACCTACACCAGCGATCCCTTCATGCTGGCCGGAGCCGGCGCGGCGGCGGGACTGACGCTGGGCGTGACTCATGCCTCAGAGACCAGCGGGGTCCTGCCCGAGAAGATCATTCTGCCCAGCTACTCGCTGGTGCGGGCCGCGGCTTTCCTGGATGTCGGCGCGTTCGGGGTCTCGGCGAACATCGATAACCTGTTCGACGAGATGTATTTCACGCCGTCCGCCGAGACCTACAAGGAAGTCGCGGCCATGCCCGGCATGGGCCGCACCTTCCGGATCAATCTTCGCTACAGCTTCTGAGCCAAGACGGGGCCGTCTCTTGCGGACGGCCCCGCTCGCTTCCTGTCCAGGGAGAAAAAAATGACGTCTCACATCGCCAAGCCCGGACTCTCCCGGCGCTCCGCGCTGCTGGCCCTTGGCGCAGGCGGCGGCTTCACTGTGCTGGGCGGGCGGGCCGCCGCGCGCGAATCCCGTGCCGACGCTGAAGCGGTCTTCACCTCAGGCGTGGCCAGCGGCGATCCCAAACGCGACGCAGTCGTGATCTGGACCCGCGCCACACCGCTTGAAGACCTCGCCGCGCTGACTGTGGCTTTCGAGATCGCCGAAGACGCTGATTTCAGCCGCGTCATCCGTGAAGGGGTCGCCTGGACCGGCGCTGACCGCGACTGGACGATCAAGATCGACATCCAGGGCCTGCGGCCGGGTATGACGCTGCACTACCGATTCCGGGCAGGACCGGTGATGTCGCCCACGGGCCGGACCCGGACCCTGCCTGCGGATGACGCCGACGCCATGCGCATCGTGCTCGCTTCGTGCTCGAATTATCCCTCAGGCTTTTTCGGCGCCTATCGCGCCATCGCGGAGATCGAAGATCTCGACGCCGTGGTGCATGTGGGTGACTACATCTACGAATACGGCCCGGACGGCTATGACGGAGAAACGGGCCGCCGCATCGGCAGGGTCCACCAGCCCGCTCGCAATCTGCTCACCTTGGACGATTACAGGGCGCGCTTTGCCCAGTACCGCGCCGATGCCGATCTTCAGGCCGCCCACGCCGCTGCGCCTTTCATCACCATCTGGGATGATCACGAGACCGCCAATGACAGCTGGGCTGGCGGAGCGGCCAACCACGATCCCGAGGCCGAAGGGCGCTGGGAAGACCGGCGTGACGCGGCCCTGCAGGCCTATTTCGAGTGGATGCCCATGAGGGATCCGCGCGCGGGGCGGGCCGCCGAGCGGCTGAATCGTGAATACGATTTCGGCACGATAGCCACGCTTTTCGTGATCGAGACCCGGCTGACAGGCCGCGACCGTCCGCTGAGTTATGGTCGTGATCTGCCTTGTGTCGAGAACACCTACGACATGACCGACCCGGCCGCGCCGCGTTTTCTGGAGGCGGGCGAAAGCGCGCTTGGGCCGGTCGAACGCTTTCCCGCGCCCTTCGACATGAGCGGCGCGGAACCGCGCCGGGTGACGGATTATGCCGAGGTCCGGAGGCAGGCCGAGGACGGCCTGGACATAGGCCATGAACACATGCCGGACACCCGGGCGTTCGAGACTGTGAGGGCCGATCCGTCGCGGACCATGATGGGGCTTGAGCAGGAAGCCTGGCTGGCAGAGGCCCTGGCGCGTTCTGTCCGCCGCGGACAGGCTTGGCAGGTGCTGGGCAATCAGACCGTGATGGGACGGATGCGCGCGCCCGATTACATGAGCCTGCTGCCTGCAGAAATCGTACGCGCGGCGGTGGAGGCGGACGGCTTTGCCCGCCGCTGGCTGGAGCGCACGCGGTTGGGGCTGCCGATCAACCTGGACTCATGGGACGGTTATCCGGTTGCCCGCGAACGGCTCTACGACACCTCGCGGGAGGCGGAGGCGAGTCTGGTTGTTCTGTCAGGGGACAGCCACATGTTCTGGGGCAACCATCTGCACGATCCGCGCGATGATGCGCTGATCGGCGTGGAGTTCGGAACGGCGGGCATCACATCGCCGTCCGGTTACGGCAATCTGAGCGATGATCCGCGCATCTTCGACATCGCCGCCGAGGCCATGACATCCCATAACCCCGACATCAGCTTCGCCAACGTGAAAGACCGGGGCTTCGTGCTGCTCACGGCCGACAGTGAAACCGTCCGGGCCGATTTCGTGCGCATGGACGATGTCGCGCGACCGGATGCCCGGCCCGAAACCTTCCTCTCGCTTCGCGCAGCGCGTCACGGCGAAGGTCGGGTGGGGCGGCTGGAAAAGCTATGATGTGAGCGGCTCGACAGACGCTAAGGTCAATATCGCAAACGGAGTCCTGCCGTGAGCGTGCGTCCGAAATGCGTGTAGGACTGGAAGTGGCGCTCGCCGGCGAAGGTGTGCTCGGCTGCGTTCAGCAGGTTCTGGCCTTCAAAAAACAATGTCGCGCCTGCGGCCGCGTCCCATGACATGACCCCGTCGAGAGAGCCGAAGGCGGCGGCGTTCTCGGCGGCTTGGGACTCGGTCCCGACGGCATTCACCAGATCGCCTCTCCACGAATAGCTTGTCCGAATCCCGAATCCGCCGCGCTCATAGAAGATCGACAGGTTGGCCGTGTTGCGGGCGACGTCGGCCAGGCGATCGCGGATTCTGCTGTCGCCATCGACATAGAGCGCGTCCGTTTCGGTCCGGGTGTAGTTAGCCTGAAACCCCAGATCCCCCTCGATCATGGGAATGTCGGTCAGGATGTGAGAGACCGCCAGTTCGATTCCCCATGCTTTCGCATCCGCGCCGTTCACGCGCGTGTCGAGCTCATACTCCACGCCCCCGATATCGATGGCCGTGCGCTGAAGCTGAACGAATGTTCCGATGTCCTTGTAAAACGCCAGAGCCGAAATCAGCCCGCCCAGTGGCAGGTCGCGTTCGACAGAAACGTTGTATTGCCAGGCCTGGTACCGGCCGAGCAGGGGGTTGCCCCCGACCGCAGTGAGCGGGTCGCCGGAATTGAGCGTCAGCCGCGGCGCCAGGTCCTGCAGATTTGGGCGGGTGATGGCGCGTCCGGCGGCCAGGCGGAACCGCACGCCTGGATCGGGTTCCCAAACGAGATTCGCCGATGGCAGCACGTCGACATAGTCACGCTCGTGCGCAATCGGCAGGGCGTCCGTCCCATCGACGGCATGGCCGGCCGAGCGCTGTCGCGTCCATGCCAGCCTCGCTCCCGCATCTCCGCGCGCGGGAGCGCCGAGCAGGTCGAAATCGAGCCGGCCCAGAACGTGCGCTGAGGCGATGGTTTCCTCGACGCGATAAGAGTTCCTGAGGTCATCCGGTGTTGGCGGAGCGGCGCGAGCCGCGTCATCAGGCCATCCGGTGAAGAAGGCGGCCATGTCCGGCGCAGCCCAAACGCGCGGAAGATCGCCTTGCGCGTGTCTGAGGAAGTCCTCAACTGGAAATGCCCCGAACCAGTCCGGCCCGAACGTCTCGCCGTCGATCCCTTCCGTCAGGAGGAGATCCCGTCTGAGATAGTCCCGGCTGCGCTGGCGGAGCTGGACGCCGGCATCCAGAGCGACGAGCCAGTCGCTGGGGACCGGCCGCTCTCCGCCGAATGAAACCAGGCTTTCATGGTCCACCGACCGTATCGTGCGCCATTCCAGACGGCGGCCCGGCAGCGCGGACGGGTCCTGAAGGTCGAGATCGCCATACGCGAGATCTGGAACAGCGCGTCCGTCCGACCGCGGAAACCGGTAATCGATGTCGAACGCCCTGAGCTGCCTCAGACGCGCCCGGCGGATGGGATCCGCCGTGTGGCTTTCCGCGCGGGAGTGAAACAACGATGTGCGGGCGATCCAAGGACCCGCCGGACCGCGGAGCGACAGGGCGAGATTGAGATTGGCGTCGCGCAGGCCTGCGTTCTCACGCCCGATCTGCACACTGCCGCTGCGCGTCCGGCCCGCGACGATGGCGCCGCGTCTCGTGGCGATACTGTCCGGAAGCAGACGGTCGGGCGTGTCGTAATCGCCTGAATAGGTCAGCTCGTCATAATCGATGTCCTGCCATGTCCACATCAGATCCGCATCGGCTTCCAGACCGCCATCCCCGCGCCACTGCGCTGCGGCGAGCACACCGAGGCGCCGCCGGAACTCGAGTTCAAGCGTCGGGCGGACATCGCCCGGGCTCAGGACCGGTCCTGTGTCCGGTCTGCCATCGCCGTCTGTGTCGAGCCCGGAAGAGAACTCCTCCCAGCCGAAATTGATGACACGGTCCTGCCGACCGGCGCGCTCGGAATACACCGCCCCTGCAAGCACACCGAGGCGTCCGTCATCCGACACCCGGCTCGTCATCGCCGACAGCCGGGGCGTGGTTTCGCCCGACGGATCAGAGCGCGTGCCCTGAGCGCTCGCCACCGACATCGAGCCGGAGTCCAGAGGCCGGAAGGTCGACAGCTCGACCACACCGCCGATCGCGCCTTCGCTCAGCTCGGCCGATGCGCTCTTGAGCACGCGAACTTCAGAGATCAATTCGGTGGGCAGAGTGTCGTAGCGATACTGGCGCCCGAACTGTTCCGACGTTCTGACGTTCTCGTTCGAGGCGAGCGGGTTGCCATGCCATGTGATCTGGTTGAACTCCGATGGCAGACCCTGGATTCTGACGTAAAGGCCTTCCCCGCGATCGCGCAGGATGGACACGCCCGGCACGCGTTGCAGGGCTTCAGCCAGGTTCTGTGACGGGAATCGCCCCAGGTCTTCGGCGGTGATCGCATCAAGGATTCCACCGAAATCCCGCTTGATCTGAAGCGAGCGCGACAGACTGTTTCCGTAGGGGCCGCGCACAATGATCCGCTCGATGACCGGCGCATGGGATTCGTCAGGCGCCGTGTCCGCTTGAGGCTCGGAAGGCGCATGAGGGCGGAGCCGAAAAGCGGCCCCTGACCGTGTCAGCCGTCCTTCAACGTCCATGCCTGCTCGTGACGCCGAGCGGGCCAGCGCGCGAAGGGCTTCGCAGGGGGACGCCTGACCCTGGTAAGGGCCTGCCGGCGTCTCCGGCGTCAGCCTGGGATCAAGAACGACCTGAAGACCGGTCTGCCGGGAGAACGCCATCGCGGCGGCGGACAGGGACCCGGCGGGAATGTCGAACTCCAGCAGAGGGGAGGGGGCGCACGCCTCTTCCGCATGAGCCGGAACGCAGACCGCAAGCCAGATCAGACACGCCGCGCCGATCAGCGGCGCCGTGTTCGCAGCCTTGTCGCGCCCCATCGGCTCCCTCGATCCAGCGCTCGCTCGCCGTGGCGTCAGGGCTCGGCGGCCACGGTGTAGTGATCACCCTGGTCGCTCACATTCAAACCAAAGAACTGTGACACCAGCTCCAGCGTCCGGGCCGGGTCATTCACCCTGAACCGTCCCGTCACCGACAGCGTTCTCGCGCCCGGAGCCGCCCTGTAAGGGCGGTCGGAATACCGGTTCAGATTCTCCAGGAGGAAGAGCAGGGACGCATTGTCGAGCTCGACCCAGCCGTCTCGCCAATCGACTTCGGAAGCGGCGGTCTCCGTCAAGCTCCAGCCGGACGGCCCCCGTCGTATCAGAGCGGCGGCGCCCGCCGAAAGCCTTGCCTGGTGACCGTGTCCAGCCACGTCCACCTGCCCCTGGTGGACATCGACCCGTGCACCGGCGCCCGTCGTATTGACATTGAAGCGTGTGCCGACCACCCGGACGTCGAAGCCCGGCGCGGAAACAAGAAACGGCCGTTCAGGGTCTGACGGAACGTCGAAAGCAGCCTCGCCCTGAACGAGCGTCACATGCCTCTGGTCATGCGTGTACGTGACCGTCAGACGGGTGTCGGCGTTCATCTGCACCGTGGTTCCGTCTTCAAGAGTGATCAGCCGTGTCTCGGCCAAAGTCGTGACATGGCTCGCGGCTTCAGGCGCGGGAAGCGTTTCGCCCGGCGCCAGGACGAGAGCCGCGGCAGCGATCAGAGCGGCTGCTGCTGCTGCCAGGCCCGCGGCGCTGAAGGCGGGCCTTGTCCAGTGCAAGCCACGGGCGGGCGAAGCCGCACGCTCCAATGCCCGTCTGAAGGCGGGATCGGCCAACATCTCACGCCTGCGCGCCAGGACAAGATGGCGGTCAGGCGAGCCGTCGAGCCATTGAGCCAATGCTTCGGCTTCCGCCGCGGTGAGCGCGGCATCCTGCTCGAGACGAAGGGCCCATTCGGTCGCAGCTTCACGGGTCTGCTGGGTGACGAGGACGGGGGGCGCGGTCATCTCAGAGCCTCTGATCCGTCCGGACCGACGTGGCTTTCCAAGGCGTCCAGAGCCCGACTCATATGCTTCTTCACGGTTTCCTCGCTGATGCCCAGCTCGCGTGCGATGTCTGCGCGACTCTGCCCGCGCCATCGGCGGCGCAGCAGAATGTCCCGCCTCAGAGCGGGCAGCCGGGCTATGGCGTCCATCATCCGGTCGCAGCGTCGCCGGTGGTGGATCTCATCTTCAGGGCTCGGCCTCGCGGACGCGATCAAATCGAAGTCGGCGGGTTCATGCGGGGTTTCGCGGCCAGGCTTGCGGCAGAGCGTGCGGGCGATCTGGGTCGCGTAAGCGGCCGGGTTGTCCAGATGCGCGGCCTGAGACCGTTCGAGCACGCGTGTGACGGTCTCCTGGTAGATATCATCGACTTTCTGGGCGCAGAAGGCATGTCGGCGTATGAAGGCGCGGATGTCAGCCGTCGCCTCGACAAGCGCAAGGTGGACCCGGGCGCGGTCGGCGGCGCTCTGCCGCCTGTCCGGGGCGGGAGGCTGTGCAGGGGCGTGAAGCAAGGCTGCGCCCATTCCGGCTACCTTCCGTGGCCAGCCTGGCGGCTGAGTCTGGCTGCGGAGATCATCATCTCGGCACTCTTTCAGTGTTGGGTGACGGTGCTGTGACGGCCGGTGCGCCGGCCCTCCGTCCCGGGGGATGGAGACGGAGGGCCGGCGGTCCCTCTAGAACCGGCTGCGCAGGCTCACAGAGAGGGTCCGGCCGTAATGGGTGTAGCCGCCGAACCGGTCGTCGGCGACGAACTGGATCTGGGCCTCATCGGTCAGGTTTATGCCCTCGAAGGCCACGGACAGATTGTCATTCATGTTGAAGACGAGGCTGCCGTCCAGGCTTCCGAAGGCCTTGTCGTTCGCGGACAGAAAGTTGTTCGTCCCAACCGAGCGCAGCACGTCTCCGCGCCATGAATAGCTCAGCCGGGCCGCGAACCGGTCCTGTTCGTAAAACGCTGAGATGTTGAAGCTGTCGCGTGCGACATTCTCCATCTCGTCGGTGATGGTTTCCGAATAGACCGCCTCAGTCTCGGTGTGAGTGTAATTGGCCTGGAAGCCGAGGCCGTCGAATGGCGCGGGAAGGAAGTCCAGAAGCTGCTGATAGGCCAGTTCGAAGCCATAAATGGTCGCCTCGCCGCCATTGGTCGGGGCGGTCAGGGCATAGGTCTGGCCGTCGATCACCAGGTCGGTGACCTGATTGTACACGAAGGTGCCGATGTCCTTGTAGAACACACCCGCGATCAGAGCGCTCGCCGGCGCGAAATACCACTCGACGGTGCCGTCATACTGCCACGCCTGGAACCGTTCCAGTTCCGGATTGCCCCCCACGGCGGTGAAAATGCTGCCCGATGAGTTCAGGGTGATGCGCGGGGCAAGCGCGGATAGCGAGGGGCGCGTGATCACCCGGGCGGCCGAGACCCGCGCCATCACCGTGTCCGACAGATCGAACACGAGATTGGCCGAGGGCAGGACGTCAGTGTAGCTGGTTTCAAAGCGCACCGGCACGGCCTGGCTGCCCGTGTCGGCATGCCCTGAAGAGGTCTGAACGGTATGCGCGACGCGCACGCCCGCATTGCCACGAACAGGGATCGCGCCCACGCTGGTCTCAAAATCACCCATAAGATAGGCCGAACTGATCGCCTCTGCGACCTGGTAGGAGTTGCGAAGGTCGCCCCGTTGCGGCGGCTGTCCGAGCGCGGACGTGTCGGAGGCGGCGAAGAACGGATCGGGCCGCGGCTGGAGCCAGGCGCGGGGAAGGTCGCCCGACGCCGCTCCCAGAAAACCGCTGACGGGCATGGGATTGAAAAAATCGGCCGTGAAGAACTGGCCCGCGAGGCTGGTGAAGTTGATGTCCTGCCGGTTGTATTCCCGGTCCCGGTCGCGATGCTTGACGCCTGCGGCGATGCGGTTCAGCGGTCCGGCGTCGAGTATCCGGGACACGTCCAGAGCGGCAGCCAGCTCAGTGTCCTCGGAGTCGTTCTCGCGCCATTCGACCCGGCGGAAGGGGAGCAGGCCGGGCTCGGTCAGGTCAGCGTCAAGGAAGGTGACGGCAGGCAGGACGCCGCTCGCCCGCGGCATTTCCAGCCTGACCTGACCGACCGGACCGAGCAGTCGGGTCCGGGTGATGGGCGAATTGGTGTCGGAATATGCACGGGTGGCGTAGACATCCCCGCTCAGGGTCCAGTCGCCGGGACGATACTCGGCCTTGAGGGCGACGAAGACATTGTCGTGGCGCAGGTCGGAGACTTCACGGCCGATCTGGGTGCTGCCGCTGGTGGTGGCCGCCACGAGCACGCCGTTCTCGATCACGGCGGAGCCCGGCACGATGGAGGCCCTGTCCACGTCCGCCGAATAGGTCAGTTCGTCATACCGTCCGTCCAGACGGGTGAAGAGGCCTTCCAGCGTGATGTCGAACTCAGCGGTGGGCGCGTACTGAAGCACGCCGTTGAGGCTGATCCGCTCACGATCCTCGAGTTCGAGGGTGGGACGTACGGCGGTGGGGGCGATGATCGGGCCGGTGTCCGGTCCCGGCTGGCCGTCAGTGTTCAACCCCTCTTCCACGAAGGTCCAGCCGACCCCGGTGATGCGGTCCTGGCGCATGGTGCGCTGGGCATAGGCCACCGCCCCGAGGAAGCCGATGGTGCGCGCCTCGTTGCGCCAGCTGCCCAGCGCGGACGCCCGAGGATCGACCGTGTCGGCCAGTTCGGGATAGCTGGCGGTGACGGACGCCGCGATCGTGCCCGCTTCCAGATCGAGGGGGCGGAAGGTGCGGATGTTGACCACGCCCCCGATCGCGCCTTCTTCGAGGTCCGCTGTGGGGCTTTTGATGACGTCGACCCCGGCCACCAGCTCGGAGGGGATGGTGTCGAAGCGGAACTGCCGTCCGTCCTGGCCGCTGTCCCGGACGTTCTCGTTTACTGCGATGGATCGACCGTTCAGGGTCGTCACCTGGAAGTTCGCGCCCAGGCCGCGGACGCTGACGAACAGGCCTTCACCCCGATCGCGTTCGATCGAAACGCCGGTGATGCGCTGGAGGGACTCGGCGATGTTCTGGGATGGAAAATTGCCGATGTCTTCGGCGTTGATCGCGTCGATGATGCTGTCAGCGTTGCGTTTGCGATCCAGGGCGCTCGCCAGGCTGCCGGAGTAAGAGCCAAGGATGGTGATGACTTCGGTGGGTTCAGGCTGGGTCTGGGCAGGCTCCTGCCCTGCGAAAGCGGCCGGGACGGCCAGGCTCGTGGCGAGTGCCGTCAGGCTCGCGCCTTGGAACATGCGGCTGGTGACGCGTGCGATCATGAGAATGCCCTCAAGAGAGGTCCGGTGGCGCCGCCCCGCGCGGCGCCTGTTGTTCCGGCCTTGCGTGCTTCGAGCGTCGGGGAGCCCGGCGGGGGACGGGATTTTTTGTGAAGTTTGAGTGACTGCAGAGGCTTAAGCGGCGCATACGGACAAACTGTCCGCGGTCGCCTGTACCGAAGCGGACGCCGTCGACAGGACGTCGGTAAAATCCGCCGAAACCGCCTGCGCCTCGACGATCACCCGGCAATCCTCCGCGGGGATGTCGCCGATGATCACCAGGGCGCCGTGTTCGACGAAGAACTCACCAGACACCTCGAGGCGTGATGCCCCATCGCCCGCGCGGATCATGAGCGCTCCTCCGGCCTGACGGTAATCGCCCGGGATTTGCACGGCGTCCGCGCCGATTTTCAGAGCCCCGCCCGTCAGGGTCAGGCTCCCGCCGCCCAGAGCGCGAGGCGAGCGGGCCTCCAGCACGCCCTCCTCGATCTCGATGCCGCCCGTGAAACTGTTTTCTCCTGCGAGCGCGAGCGTCCCGCTGCCCGATTTGATGAGTCGGCCGGGGCCGCTGATGGCGTTGACCCAGATGTCGGAAGCTCCGAACGGTCCAGTTTCGGGCGTCATCACGATCCGGACGTCTTCGTCCAGTGTGGCGAAGCCGCCGGTGGCCGCCACCAGGTCGATGCGGCCCCATGCTTCGTCCGCATCGAGCAAAGGGTGCCCAGGCTCGAGCGCGGTGCTTTCGATCAGCGCCCGCCTCTGTCGGGCATCCAGGTAGGGAAAACGGGTCTCGAGCAGGACTTCAGAGCCCTTGGGGGCCATGAAGCCATCCTCGGCCGGTGTCTCCGCGCGGGGCAGGCCGTAGCTCAATCTGAAGCGGTAGAGATCCCGATTGGACGCAGTGGCGGCCCAGGGGTCGGCAGCGCTCTGGGCAGGCAAGGGGTGCTCGGCCAGCCAAAGCAGGGCCTGCGACCGCGCCTCGGCTTTCGCTTCGGCATGACGGGGATCGTTCAGATAGGCCGCCGCGAGCGCTGTCGCCATCACGCGGCCTCCGATGACGTCCACCGGAGAGTGCATTCCCGACCGGATGCGGCTTTCGCCCAGTTCCGAGGCCCGGATGAGCAGCTCGGCGAAGCGTTCCGGATAGGCGTAAGCCAGGGCGTAAGCCCCCAGATAGGCCGCGTTGGTGTGCCCGCTGGGATACCCGCCGTCACGGCCGCGCCCGCGCGTTGAGCGCACGTAAAGCAGCGAGGGCAGAACCTCGGTCTCGCTGTCATACGCTTCCACCGTCCGGTCGCCCACCGTGTCAGACCCCGTCTCCACCACATTGCCTTCAACGGTCATGCGCCAGGGGCGGGGCGAGGCGAACACGTGCTTGGCCGGTTCGGTGGTGCTTTCCGGGCCGCGCATCAGTTCGCTCAGAGCGACCACGGCGCCCAGCCGCGAGGCTGTATCGCCCGGACCTGAGCCATGGTCGGTTTCCTGGAAGGTGATGGCCTCGCGCACATCAAAGCGTCCGCTCGGATCCTGCACGGTTGTGGTGGCATGGGCATCCCGGCGGTAAGCGTCCGCCAGAGGGCCGAGGCCGTCGATGACCGAGTAATTCTGATGCCGCCGGTCATCGAGATAGGTGCGGACGGCGTCGTCGTCGGACATGCCGCGCGCGGCCGCGAGCACATAGGCCATGTTGGCCGACCATATGGCTGGATCGACGATCTCGACCCGTGAAAAATCCGTCGCGCCCTCGAAATCGGCGCCCCCCGACGCCCATGCGTCATCGCCGAGCCTCCACACGCTGTCGAACCCGGACAATGCGCGCAGGACAGGATTGCGCTGCCTGTCGAACGCCGCACTGGACGCGCGCTGGTCGATATAGCTGTCCACGAATGCACGCGGCGATGGATCGTCACCGGTCGAACCGGCGAGGGATGCGGTCGCGAAGATGGCCGCAAGGCTGGCGAGTGTCATGTCTGATGTCCCGTGACGGCGCGCCGGATTCAGGCGCCATCGGGGACGAGCCCGCTGATGGCCCAAGGGGGACGTCCTGTTTTGCGAAGTTTCCGTGACGCGCCCGGGGATCGGACCCGGACGCACCACGGTGACGACCGCTAGAAACGATAGGTGGCGGCCACTCGGAAGCTGCGGCCCAGGATCGGGCGGGCGAGATAGAATTCCGCTCCGGCATCCCCGGAGATGAATTGTCCGGCCCTCGGATTGCCTTCGGTCAGACCGATCTCGTTGGTGAGATTAGTCGCGTTGAGCTGCAGGCTCAGGCTGTCGGTCACATCCAGCCTGGCATTGGCGTTCAGAACGACATAGTCAGGCAGCTCGACGCTGTTGGCCACGTCAGCGAAACGGTCTGAATAGTATTCAGCCGCCAGCTCCGCCCGCAGACGTCCGTCCATGAGGTTGACGCCCGGCACGATCCTGCCGCCCAGTTCCGGTACGCGGATGAGCTGGTTGCCAGAGAAATTCCGTTCGACCGGCTCGCCATCGACGATCTCGGTGAAGACGAAGCCGTCATATTCGGGGTTCTGCCAGGTCACCGCGCCAGAGACGTCGAACCAATCGACCGGGCGAAAAACGCCCTCGATCTCAAGGCCCCAGGTGACCGTATCCGCAATCGCTGACCGCTGAACGAACTCGTTCAGATCGTTGTCGAACTGAAAGTCGGTGAAACGGATGCCTTCAAAGCGGGTGTAAAACCCTGTGGCGTAGAGATCGAACATCTCCGCCTGCCAGTTCAGGCCCGCCTCGGCCATCTTGATGGGCTCGACCCCGATATCCTCGCGCAGCGGATTGCCGACGAAATCGGTCCCGTTCGGCGTGCGGAAGGTGTCAGTGTAGCGCGCGAAGACGTTCATCGCATCAGACACCAGCCATGTCGCGCCCAGCGTCCAGCTGGTGTTGTCGTACTCGCGATCAATGGCGATGAACTGGCCGGTTCCGGTGATGACCTGGTTGTCGGCGAGCGTGGTCGGATCGCCCAGATCGACGGTGGTCTTGGTTTCCACCGAGCCGGTGATCTCGGTGCGCTCATATCGCGCGCCGCCATCGATCCGCAGCCAGGGTGTCACCTGCCATTCGTCCGACGCGTAAAGGGCCACGGTGCGCGACTGGCCGCCGGTCTTGTCATAGAGCGAGCCATGACGAAGGATGCCGTTGCGCGTGACCCCGCCCACGACATCCCCGGCGGCATCGACGGCCAGGATGTCCACGCGCCGCGCCTGGTCGGCGACCTCGATCAGCGACGTGCTCATGAAGCGGTCGAAGCGGAAATCGTATTGGGCGGCGTAGACGCCGAACGCGACGTCGTGGCGCTGGCCTGCGAAATCGAAGCCCCTTGTCATGCGGAAATCGTTGATGGCCTCGTCGAGCGGCACCGAGACCCCGAGAAGATTGCCGCCCACGACCAGACCGTTTCCGGCATTGCCTGTGATGTCGAACGGGTCGCCGGAGGTCGCGAACCGCATCTCCAGCCCCGCCGCGCCGGGGAAGGCGGCCGCCATCGGGGCCATGCTCGCCAGATAATCTGCGGCCGGAGTGATGTCTCCTGTGGGGAAGAGGCCATTACGGGTCATCTGGCTCTGGCGATAGCGGAACCGGTTGTCGAGCGTCCAGCCGCCTCCCACATCGAGATTGAGCGCGACGGTGAACTGGTTCAGCTCCGTGTGCGTGCCGCGAGTGAGATCGAAATCAACCGGTCCCTCCGGGCTGAGCAGGCTCACGAACTGATTGTCCGGTCCCATCAGGGTGCCAAAATTGGCGTCGAAGCCTCTCACGGCCGCCACGTCGCCGGAGCTGTCGAAGGTCAGCGGCACGGGCAGCAGGAAGGCGACCCTGTCGTCGATCCGTTTGAAGTTGACGTCCAGTCGGCCATTGGCGAGGTCACGTCCAAGCCCGACGCGGAACTGCCCGCCCTGGTTGGCGCGGAAGCCGGGATCTCTGATGCCGTCATCGGAGCGGTAAAAGCCCCCGGCCGTCAGCTCCCAGCCGCCGCCGATGGGCGCGCCATAATAGAAGTCCGTCCTCAGCAGGCCGTAATCCCCGACCTGGACGCGCGCCACGCCTTCAGCCTGATCTCCGCGCACCCGTCGGGTGATGAAGTTCACGATGCCGCCCGGCGCATTGGATGCGAACACAGAGGCCGGCCCCCCGCGCACGACTTCGACCCGGTCGATGGTTTCATCGAGCCGGAAGGACTGGTCCGCATTCATGTAGCCCAGCCCGCCGTCATGCTGGACGGGCAGACCGTCTTCCTGAAGCGAAACCGACGAATAGCCATCCCGCGGGATGCCCCGGGTTCGGATATTGTTGCTGGCCTCGCCACCAGAGGCCTCCACCCAGAAGCCGGGCACATCCTTGAAGATTTCCGCCGTGCTCAGCGGCGCGGACAGACGCAGATCCTCCGCTGACAGGGCGGTCAGCGCATAACTCGTTTCCACCCGGCTGCGCTGGGCGCTGCCCGCCCGGCCGGTCACCACGATGATTTCCAGCGGGTCGGGCCGCGCCTCGTTCGCGTCGGTCTGGGCATGAGACGGCGAGATCGCGAGCGCGCTTGACGCCACGCCGATCATGAGGCTGTACTTGATAGACATTTGAGACACCCCTGCATAGGATAATTGATCCGCAGAATCTAGAGTAAATTCTGCGGATCAATTATAGCATACCGGTGTGTCATTATTATGTATTTACACGAGATTTACTCGAAATAGATCGGGTTTCCGAGAAGAACGATGGCGCCTTCCGCGTCGCGCACTTGGACACGCAGCCAGGCAGGCATGGTCTGGGCGGACAGGGTCAGCCGGACGACGCGGCGGTCGTCAGAGACCTCGGCCTCGCTCAGAGACGACTCGGCAACGGCCCCCTCAGGGCCGATGAACTCTGCCCGTCCGGCTGACACGCCGGCGATCTCGGCGGTGATCTCGACGGGGGCGCCGCCGGAGACCAGCGCCGCGCCCATGACCGCTTCGCGCTCTCCGAAGGTCGCCTTCATATCGAGCAGCCGGTCCGGGTCATTGGCGATGTCGATGAAGACGCGCCCCTGTCGGATTCCATCGAGCACGCCCGATGGCGAAGCTTCCAGGCTCCAGACAACGGTGGCGGGGGAGCCCACCGGAGCCTGGGGCCCGGAACGGGCCGCCGGATCATGATTGTCGCTTCCGCCGATGGCGGTGATCCGGTGGCCGTCGTTCAGGAGGTCCTCCCAGAACGGGATGCCTGAAAAGGGGTGCTCCACAGTGCCCGCGCGCCGAATGGTCGCCCCGTTGACCACTTCGATGGCTGCGACGCGGCTCCAGTCATCGACCTCTCCGGTCCAGCCGCAGCCCATGCAGTCCTCGCCTGAAGGAAGGCGGGGGTGATTGACCGATACGATCGCGCCGGTTCTTTCGGCCTGGTCGAGCAGCGCGGTGAACGCGGCCGCCTCGGAAGACAGCTGGAAATCGATCCACTCGGTCGCGCCCAGAACGTTCGCGTGACCATGGAAGGTGGTCACTTCCGCGCCGGGGATGATGACAATGTCGTCGTAGTAAGGGGCCAGTTCTCGCAGGGCGTTCAGGTGGGTCGCCGTGTTGTGGTCTGTGATCGCGACAAAATCCAGGCCTGCGCCGATGGCCGCCTCGATGGCGACATGGACCGGACAGGGCACATGCATGCCCGAGCGGTTCGCGCAGGAGGCGTCCGAATGTCCCGTGTGCGTGTGGAGGTCGCCCCTCCGCCAGCCCGGCGCGGGCGCCGCGGCCGGGCCGCCCAGAGAGGCTGGCGCAGCATCGGGACCATCCAGCCAGATGCGGGCCTCGTAACGCGCCGTGACATCCTCGCGGATATTCGGCACGCCGATGACCACGGCCCATTCGCCAGGCAGAATCGGGCCCGGTCTGTAAGATGGCGTTGCGAAGAACTCGGCGACGGTGAAGCGGGATTTGTTGCCACCGCTCCAGCCGCGGAAACCCGCCGGGTCGCGCAGCCCCAGATCAATGGTGGTCCGCTCCTCACGCCCGCTATAGCTGAAAGCCACAGTGACGCGGCTCATTCCCTCTGGCACGTCGAACACCAGATCGCGATAGGTCTGATGATCCGCGTGAGTGATCTCGCCGGCCAAAACGATATCCGGCTCGCGTTCGTCAGCCGCTGCGGGGGCGGCGAAGGCGAGGGCGAGGCTGAGGAGAAAAAGGACGAGCTTCATCACATATCCCATCATCAGAAGGCGTATCTCAAACTGGCGCGGACACTGCGGCCCAGGATCGGCCGGGCGGTGAAGAACTCGGCGCCCGCCTCGATATTCTCCACTTGGCCGGCGCGAGGATTGCCCTCGGTCAGGCCGACGGTGTTGGTCAGATTGTCCGCGCTGAGCTGCAGCCAGGCCCGGTCTGACAGGTCCAGGCGGGCGACCGCCCCCGCCACGGTGTAAGGGGGTAGGCGCAGCGTGTTGGCGGCGTCCGCGTGCCGGGCGCTGTGATGCACCAGGCTGGCTTCCAGCCGCAGGCGGCCGGACGGATCCGTCCATCCCGGCGCCAGCCGGGCGGAGACGTCGGGCACGCGCAGGAGCCGGTTGCCGCCGATCTCGCGGCTGACCGGTTCGCCATTCTCCACGGTGTCGTAGCTGAAGTTGCGAAAGCGCGGCTGCTGGAGGGTCGCATGAAGGCTCACATCCAAGCCCGCGCCGAGGTCGATGGCGGCCTCGAATTCCACACCGAGTGTACGCGTGTCGGCGTAAACCGAGCGCTCGCTGAGCCCGCCGTCCGCGTCGAACACCGTTTCGCGCAGCCGGAAACCGGAAAACGCGCTATGGAAGCCGGTGGCGAACAGGCTCAGCCGCGGTCCGACATGTTTGTATCCCAGCTCGGCGATCGTGATTTCTTCGACCACAGGTCGGGGCGAGGGGGTGCGTGACCAGAAATCGCCCAAGCCAGGAAGACGATGCGTATCCGTGTAGCGGACGAAAACGCCGGAGCGGTCGCTCAGCGCCTGATCGAGCCCCACCGTCCATCCCAGGCGGCTGCTTTGAGAGGTGAACGGCTGCCACCGCCCCGTTCCTGTGATAGACTCCGCTTGCCAGGGGGCGGAGGGCTCGCCCGCATCCGCCACCTGGGTCTCTTCGACCGCGCCGTCGATGCGGCTCTGCTCATAGCGAAATCCTGCATCGATCCGTGTGCCCTGCCGCAGGGTCCATTCATCCGAGGCGTAGACCGCGAGCGCCGTCTCGCGGCCATGGCCCCTGTCGTATTGTGCCCCCGCCTGGAGGATGCCGTCCTGCGACAGCGCCAGCGTCGACCCGTCCTGGCCAACCCCTATCAGGTTCAGAAGTCTGGCCTGCTCGCGCGCTTCGAGCAGGACCCGGGCCGCGTCGCGTCGCAGGGCGGTGTCCGTGCGCGCTGCGTAGATGCCCACGGCCAGATCATGCCTGTCCACCCGGCGGGTGGCGGAGATGTCCGCGAGAAGCTCGTCGAGCGGCGCGCGCACCACGGACGCCGCGGCGTCAATGACCAGGGCCTCATCCGGCAGCGGGCGCTCGCTCCCCGACAGTGGGACCAGCCAGACGCCGGATACACCGCCGGCAGTTTCCGCCAAGGCCTGTGCGGCACGGTCGCCGGCGAGGCCAGGCGTGCCAGGGAACAGCCCGTCGCGGCGTGTATCCGAACGCCGGTGCCGGATCCGCGGAGCGACCCGCCAGCCGCCCGCGTCGAATCGAGCCTCCAGCGTCCACTGGTCAAGGCGGACACGGGTCCCGGAGTCCAGGTCAAATTCGAGGCGGTCCGACTCTCCCAAAGGCAGGGTGAGGGCTGAAAGATCGGGTCCGTTGAGGGTTCCGAAATTCGGGTTGAACCCATCGATGGCGGTAACGCGGCCCTGCTCGTCATAGGTCAGCGGTATGGGCAGATAGAAGGCGACGCTGTCATCCAGGCGCCGGTAGGCCAGCGTCACAGCCCCGGCTCCGCCCAGTTCGCGGGTGACGCGGGCACGGAACTGGCCGCCCTCGTTGGCGGTGTACCCGGTCGAACGCACGCCATCGTCGCGCCTGTAAAATCCTCCTGCGCTGATCCGCCAGGACCCCGTCCCGAAACCTGCCCAGCCATCGAGACGGATGAGGCCGAAATCGCCGGTCTCGGCCTGGGCCAGCCCTGACCACCCGTCGCCCGGTTCGCGCGCTATGAAGTTCACCACGCCGCCCGGAGCTTTTGAGGTGAAAATCGATGCGGGACCGCCCCGCACCACCTCGATGCGGGAGGTCGCCGCGTCCAGCCGAAAAGACTGGTCAGCGTTCAGGAAGGACAGGCCCGGGTCGTGCTGGATCGGCAGCCCGTCCTCAAGCATGCCCACGGTGGAGAATCCGTCGCCCGGCACCCCCCTGGGGCGGGCATTGTTGCTCGCCTCTCCGCCGGAGGATTCGACCCAGAATCCCGGCACGAGGTCGAGCGCAGCCGCTGGGGTCCGCCCTGAGGCCGTTTGGGGAGCGTCCAGGTCGATGACGGAGAGCGCGTAGCTGACCGCGAGCCGGTCGCGGGTCGCCGCGCCGCGTCGCCCCGTCACCACGATCGGCGCCTCTACCCGCGGCGCCATCCCGCGCTGGCGGGCCGTGCTCGAAGGGCTATCGCTCTTCAGTTCCAGAGGCTGCAGGGGCGGCGGATCGGTCTGGCGGCGCTCTATCGCAGCGAGGTCCTCCGAGAGGAATACGAACGCCAAATCCGTGTCCGCGAGAATAGCGTCCAGCGCCTGCTGAGCTGACGCCGCGCCCTGAAAACCCGACGAGACCTCGCCCGCCACCTTGTCGGGGGCGTAGAGCAACTGGATGTCGGATTGGCGCGCGAACGCCTGCAACGCCGCTCCCGCCTCTCCGGGGGGGATGTCATAGACCTGCAAGGTCTGCGCGAAGGCAGGCGCGCAAACGAGCGCGGCGAAGGCTGCAGCGGCCAGCGCGCGAGGCCGGACCGACCCTCTTGGCAGGATGTTGGCGCTGGACACCGTTCGTGCTCCGACCCGATTGCGACGGAGCCTTCAAGCCGCCGTCACGGGTACACAACGCGTCCTTTGCGACATGCCGCCAGATGTCGCTAAATCTTCACGGGATGGCGCGTTCGACCGGTTCGGCGAGACGGATGAACGCGCCATCGCGCCGGGTCGCCACACCGTGGCTGATCTCCAGCGCGCGCGCGAAATCTTCGGATGAGCCCGCCCTGAACCGTCCGCTGACGGGCAGTTCGGTGAGCGCCTGAGAATCGATGACGATCTGAAGTGCGGAGTAGCGGTTCATCTCCTCGACTGCGGCGTGCAAAGGAGCGGCATCGAACACAACGCGCCCCTCCCGCCAGGCGGCGATACGATCTGCCTGGGAGGGGCGGCGGGCGCGCACCAGACCATCCGCGCCCAGCGCCGCGGCTTGCCCTGCCGCCAGCGCTTCAGCGTCGCCGCGGACACGACCGACCGCGACGCGGCCTTCGATCACATCCACCTCCATGCCGTCATGACGGATGAGGACGTTGAACCGTGTGCCCAGAACGCGCGCTTCGGCATCCGCCCAGCTCACCGAGAATGGCGCGTCGGCGTCGGATACAACATCGAAATAAGCTTCCCCCCGCTCGACATGAACCTCTCGGGCACTGGGCGTCACCCGTGTCCTGATGATGCTGGCAGTGTTCAAGGTGACCATCGACCCGTCATCCAGCCGGATCATGCGCTGCTCGCCGGGCGCAGTTTCATATCGGATCATCCCTGGATCTCCCCCAGGCAAAGCGAACCAGATTGCCACCGCCGCAGCGACGCTGGCGGCTGAGACAAAGGCTGCCGCGAACGGGATGGCCGGCCGCCTGGGCCGCGAGACTGGATCGTCCAGCTCGATGCTGGCGTGGCCGATCATGTCCCAGACCTGATCAAAGGCCGCCGCCCCCGGTGTCGCAGGGAACTGAGCGTCCTCCAGAGTGCGCACATGCTTGCGAGCCGCGCGGCGAAGCCGCGTCCGGCGAAAAAGGTCGCTCAGCCTCATTGGTCGAACCATCCTTCCGCCTCCAGCCTTTCGCGGCAGGCCGCCAGCGCATCGGCAAGGTTGCGCTGCACGCTGCGCAGGGGGCGTCCGGTCTGACGCGCTATGTCCACGAGGCTGATCCCATCGATCCGATGCATCACCAGAACGCGCCGCTGGCGGGGCGGCAGCGCATTCAGCGCCGCCTGCATCCGACGTGCCGCCTCCCGCCAGCGCGCCTCTTCGAAAGGTGAGGGCATCTCGCTGCGTTCTCGGTCCGTGAGCGGCGCGTGCTCGCCGCCCCGCGTCCGCTTGCGTCGCCAGGTGTCCCGCGCGACGCTGTCGGCGGCGCTGAACACATAGGATGCGGTGAAGCCGCCCTCGGGCCTGCGTCGGGCCGCGCTCGTCAGCCGCGCATAGACTTCCTGCACGGCATCAGCGGCATCGGCAGGCGTCATGATCCGCAGAAAATACGCCCGGAGACGGCCATCGAAGCGCGCCACGGCCTCGGACACGGCCTGACTGTCCGTCATGGCCGGCGGATTGAAAGGGATCACATTCGATCGGGTTGGCGTCATCTGCTCACAGCGCGAAACAAGCTTGGTGAACCTATAACGCAGCGTGAGATTGATGCCGCCAGATAACGGATCGTGCAGACCGGGCAGGGCGGCCCCCTGTCGTTAAAAAGCTCATCGCAGGTTCTCGTGGATTCGGGTATTATAGTGCGTGGCATCATAATGCGCGATCAGTGTCCATCTGTCGGATGGATATCCGTCAGATTTTTGGCCGCAATCTACGTCGCGAGAGGCTTCGTACGGGTTTGACCCAAGAAGCGCTGGCTGTGAAAACCGGCGTGGATCGCGCTCATATCAGCGCGATGGAGAGGGGCGTGCAAAATATCACCATAATCACATTGTGGCATGTCGCTGATGCACTGAAAGTCGACCCTCATCTTCTCCTAAAAGCTGAAAGCGCGGATAACGAAAATGTCTAATCGACATTTGGGATGATATCAGTGCGATTATAGCTTGTTGGCAAATGAATTGGCTGATGGCGGTTAAAAGTGCCTTGCGGAGCGCTTGACAGAGTTCTCATTGCCGCAGGTCTTCCGCTTCGCCAATCATGTGCTCAATGCGCATGAGCCGAGTTACATGGCGGTGGATCAAAGCTGCGCCGATGGCTGAGCCGAGTAAAAATGCCGGCACCATCTGGTTGATGGCATCAATGGCCATGGGGGCGAGGGTGAGGGACGGCGCGAGCGCCAGAATGCCGGCTCCTATCGCCGCGACGATCGCAACGAGCTGGCCGGTGCGGCTGCGAACACGAATTTCCAGATCAATGTCTCGTTTGAGGGTTTGGAGGCTTTGCAAGCTGTATTTCGATCGAACATCGGCGGCGCTGCGATGAATGTGATGACGGTCGCGGTCTACTCGTTTCGTTAGATTTAAATAAAGTTGCCTAAAATACAAAACAGCATCTATAAAGAAAATAAAAACCCATAATAAAAAGACGAAGATCGATAAAAGCAGGAGTATCATTAGTGTGTACCCCGCCCAGACGGGCGGGGTCCCAACAATGTATGCCAAAGCGGTGCATGCAATGGTCATAAAGCATAATGTCAAGGAAACTGTTAAAAGCGAATCGTAGTGAAATGCCCCCTTCCTTGTGCGGCTGTTGGTGTTGAGGATGGTGGTTAATTTTTCAAGTGTTGCGTGATCGTCTTTCATTTTTCTTCTTAGGTTGCGAGGGGCGAGATGCTAGGTGTGCGCAAATCATCTCCTCGGAGATGTCTCAACTGAAATGGGCGGCGAAACGGGCCGGATCGGCCATCGCTTCGCCCACCATCTTGACCTGGTCCTCCGTCAATGCGTCGGACGCCGCCATCACTTCAGGGCGACCTGCCCGAAGCCATTCGAGGGGATCTCGACCTTCGACCCAGCCGA
>VJOU01000155.1 GCA_007050995.1 Glycocaulis profundi
TGAACATTGTTTAATAGAAACTAATATTAATAATGTAGATACACGTCACACAGATACATAAAATTAAAATGATCAAAATCTACAAAAACCCCAAATTTATATTGATTTAGTCTTCATCCTCATCAGTGACGAATTTTCCAGTACCAGGATTCAAAGCAGCAACAAAGAAGAAAGCAACATTGAACAACACAAGTGGTTCGATCTCACTTATTGGGAGTCCGGTCTCGATGTTTAGTTGTGCTAGAGCTCCTTTCCCTGTGATGATTTCACCAATCAACGAAAAAGCGATACCCAATTGGGCCAATCTTCCAACAAATAGCTCGTTCGACTTGGTGAACCCGAACAATGGACCTCCTTCGCTAAGTCCCAATGCTGACCGGAAACCTTTTCCTGGGGCAATAACGGCCTTGTCAAGTCCGGTAGGCTCATCAACAAACTTGCCACGATGGGGAGATCTTGTGAAGAAGAATGCCGATATGGAGACACCACAGATGGTGTTTTCAAAGGAGCACGCTGCTTTGGTGAAGGAAGGGGAACAATGGATGAAAACAACTTCAGAAGCATGTAGCATAACTGCTGCATTAATTGTTACAAT
>VJOU01000156.1 GCA_007050995.1 Glycocaulis profundi
CGGCGACGGTGGAATGTGCGCTTGACCTTTGGCTTTGGTGGGAGGATGATTCCGTCATACTTCTGTTGGAACCACTTGATGGACTCCTCACGCTCGACTCTGTGGGATGGTCCGACACGTCMTGGGGCGCGTCTTCTCTKGGMGMTMCGGCGTCCAGCACGGTCAAGGACAACGTAGAAGTCCWTTCCGTAGATTCCGATCGATGGATCGTACTTGATTCCCAAGTCGATGTGCTCCTGGACTCCGAATCCGAAGTTTCCGGTGTCGGAGAAGTKCTCCTTGTAGAGCTCGTACTCCTTGACCTTGMGTCCCTTCTCGAGGATTTCCTCGGCMTTTGGTCCGCGGACGGTGCAGTGAACGGCGATCTTTTCGTKTCTGCGGATACCGAAGGTACGGACGGTGTAGCGGGCCTTGGRGAACACTGGGGTCTGTCCAGTGAGCTGCTCRAGCACCTTAGCGGCACGGGTCAGTCTATCTCCAGACTCTCCGACGCAAATGTTGAGGCAGMGCTTCTGGATCTTGAGCTCACGCMTAACATTGCGGGCCTTCTTCTCGCGGATTTCCGTCTGCTTCTCGATGTCACCCATGTCTCAAC
>VJOU01000157.1 GCA_007050995.1 Glycocaulis profundi
CCAGGAAAGCCAGGAGCACCAGGACTTCCAGGAAACCAGGAAAGCCAGGAGCACCAGGACTTCCAGGAAACCCAGGACACCCACCACAGCAACCATGTGACCCAATCACTCCACCACCATGCCAACCATGCCCACAAGGACCACCTGGGCCACCAGGACCACCAGGACCATCTGGAGATGCTGGAGGCAACGGAAACCCAGGATCCCCAGGACAAGATGGACAGCCAGGAGCTCCAGGAAACAMGGGACMTKCTGGACSAAATGGAAACCCAGGAGCTCTAGGAGCACCAGGACAACCAGGACAAGATGCTCCATCCGAGCCAATTACTCCAGGAGCTCCAGSACCACAAGGAACCCCAGGACCACAAGGACCRCCAGGACAGCCAGGACAACCAGGACACGATGGACAACCAGGAGCTCCAGGACCAAAGGGACCAAATGGAAATCCAGGACMACCAGSAGCCGATGGAAMTCCAGGAGCACCAGGACAATCTGGAACCCCAGGAGSAGTCGGAGAGAAGGGAATCTGTCCAAAGTATTGTGCTATCGATGGAGGAGTYTTCTTCGAGGACGGAACTCGTCGTTAATCCAATC
>VJOU01000029.1 GCA_007050995.1 Glycocaulis profundi
GGAATACCGATCCCGGCTCGGGAACGCCGGCCGGGGCGCTGCGCTGCGCCAAGGCTCCGCGCCCCGGCCTCTGGACATCCACCCTGACCCCAGGTCAGATCAACCGAGGACTCTCGTTACGGCTGGATGAAAGCCGGGGGTCACGTCAAAGGGAATCTAATAGCGCCAGACAATCACATGATAGACAACGGCTTATGCCAGTTACGACTATTGCAAAAGCCCCCTAAAAGGCCCCAAAAAAACTTGACTGAAAAAAGATTCGAACCATGCCGTTTGGGGCATGCGGGCTCACGATCGCCGCGCAAAAACCGATTGACATCGCGGCACCTTAAATTTCACCCTCTTTGGTCGATCGGCTGCTAAGCAGTCGAACGCGGATTTTACGACTAGTTGCAGGAGACGATCGCTCTACGGCTCCTGGACACGGCTGGCCGCCTGAGGCAATCGGCGGGCCATCAAGAGGCCCGCTAGCGTCGGATTTGAGCGCTTTTCCTCAAGCGGCCGCCAACAGACATCTCTCTCTTAATCACCTGCGCATACACTTTCTCCATACCCTTAAGCGGATCGGCCTGAAGCTCGGCGCGTCCGGCTAGGTGGCGCAGAACCACTAAATTGATCCGCTTTTCCTCCTCAGACATTTGGCTATCGGCGGCTGTGTCCGGGAGAATATGGTCCTCGTGAAGGTGACGTTCGAGAAGCGGCTTAAGCGGGCGAATTCCAGCTGGCGGAATCGGCGCGTAAAGTTGGGCCGCCAACCCTGCAATTACATCGGCGATCTGCAGGGTCGGATTGTCATGGGATCGGCCAAATCTCAGCGGTTCAGCTAAATTGAGTCTCGCCTCGACGATGCGGTTACCGCCATGAAGCGGAAATACGTCTTCGCGCCCCACGAAATGATCAAAGAACGGCTTCACCCCCTGCAGGGGCTTGGACTCGTCACACAGGACCTCAAGCTGATGATACTTGGGTCCAAAATGCCTGACGAGGAGCGACATTAGAGCCGTCGATGTCAGATCTAGAACCCATTTCCCTAGGTTTGGATCATCCTTCAGATGTTGGGACCGCTCCTCGATACGGACCGCATAGCCCCTCGAAAAGCGCAGCAGTTCAGCAAGGACCCTTGCGTCTTCCGGAACTCCTTCGGCGGCAGTAAAGATTCCGGGCGCTTGGCTGGAGTCAAAAGAACGCATGAAGCGTTCGAGCTGAATAGCAATTTCCTCGGCCGGACCGTTGTGTATTTTTATGCTCCTGTATACCGCACCAGCAACCACTCGGTGCAAGCCGTAGCCGTAAAACAGAGCACTATTGCGCTCCAGCACTGGTTCCATTAGATATTCGTAAGCCTTGCCCGCCAGAGCCAATCGCTTGTCGAAGACGATAAAGCTGTAGCGTCCATCTATTCTGTGAAGGACCAGGTCGGCTATCTCCGGCCAATCCCTACGCTTACGCAGGTTGGACGCCTTCAGCTCGACAGTTTTGATTTTCTGTTGACGACTGTGTCGTATCTCTGCGATTAGACTTTCTGCTTCTTCAATTGAAAGGTCGACCGCGGCATAAACGAAGAGCGGCTGATCATCATGGAGGAGATTAGGCCCAGTGAACCCAGACTCGTCGAACGAGATCAGAGGGATCTGGGACATGGGAACCTCTCAATAATTTGGATTTTCTCTAGCGAAACTCTGGGGTCGCGCACCATTTGTGTCTGAGGAAGGCAGGACACCCTGAGGATCGTAGTCATCTCTACCCCCGCGTCAGAACAGGAACCTAAGAGCACTTCTAATAAGAGGTCGCAGGAAGCAGCTGCTTACGGCTCGCGACCTTTGCGCCGATTCAGGCCGCCCGTCAGCACATCGGCCCGAACGGTCAACCCCTCTGGAACCCCATCGGGGTGGAAGAAGCCTTTGAGCTGGTCTGCGCTCGGATCTTCGCGTTCAAAATATATGCGACGGTCCCATTCACCATCTACCAGTCGGTACACCCCCGTGTGCAACACCCGACCGCCAAATCCCTGGCTTGAATCGCCTCCGCCGTAGATGCCTTTTTCGCCAGCTATTACCCAGATTGCTGAAAGGCCTTCGCGGGCTAGCGCGGTGAGGAACGCATCACGGTCCACCAAACCGGCGCGAGGCCCGCTCTGGACGACGGACGGATCGAAAAACTGAACTCGGCCCTTGCCATCAACGAAGTTGAGCTTCCGACCGTTGGCTAGTCTCAGCTTGAGCGCGTTAACCAGCCAGGGTGCCGGAAGATGGATGCTGACCGACTTTTCAATCGAGTAGTCGTACCCTCCGCGCTCACAATAGTACTCCGCGACACTGGCGCGGACGGGAACTGCCCGCGATCGCCACGCTCCCGGTTCCATCCACTTTCCGAGCTCGGTGAATGAAGGGTGCCACGGATACTCACCCAAGAACTGATCGCCATAGATCTTAAGCCCTGGAAGCTCCTCCGGACTGGTGAGCATTGTGTCAGATAGGTCGTTCAATAATGCGCTTTCGTCGGCCTTTTTCACCACGACGCAAGTAAGGCGAAACCACGTATCCCGCTGCATCTCTTTACGTTCGCCATCGAGCCCGTGCTGATGCCAGCTTGAGAAGTTGTCCAACACCAGCCAGCGTCGCTTCGATTGCGGATCTGTGACGTCGATCAGGCCGGCTTCGTTGATGATGTCGGCATCGCTGTCCAGCCAAGCACGACGCTGGCTCGGCCCAAACGCCCGAAGGCGAACCTCTACCGGCGTCCACCAGGTTCGAGGAAACTCTTTCCAACCATCCCCGTGCGTTTCCGTCACCAGAAGTGAAGGGTCGATGTCGCGGAGACCGACCTGACGGGCAGTGCCATAGCCGCGATTCTCTTCTTCATCGAAATCCGAGTACCCGCCGATGTAGACAACGTTATCAGAAAGGCGCGCCGCCAACTCATGAAGAGCGATCCACTGGTATTTCTTGCCAATGCGTTCGGTACGATGGTCGTGCCGGTCATACCCCACCGAACGGTCAAAATGCGCAAAGAGCGCAGGCGTCCAGCCCAGATCGTGGGCTCGTTTGCAGACCCAACGACGCCCCCAACCGGTGTCAAATTTTGCTCGATCGTCAGTGCGCTCCCAGTCGGAAAACTGGCCCCAATAGGCATGGGCAGAAGCAGTAACTCGAAACTCCTCCCACTCGTCGTCCGTCAGCTGCACTTTGAATGCGGTCTCGGCCAGATTGAACTGTTCCCGCTCGGGCGTGCGCTCGTAACGCGATCCTCCTGCCACGACCTTCGCGTTTGCCATTAGTTCATCAAAAGCACGACGCTGATCGGCACTAGCCAAACTCAAAAATCGATTATGCCAGCGGTCGTACAGGTCTCTGTTGGATGGGAGCGGATTCGTGCCAAGCGGAGCCGGGCTGAAAAAACTGACCAGGTTGTCGAGAATGTACCGCGCAAAATCCCCGTCGTTCACAGTCGAAGAAACGATTTGGTCCGTGTACCGCTCACCTTTTCCATATGGCTGAGTATAACTTTTAACCGTCTCATCAGTTACGTACTCGATGGGCCAAGCGCTGCGGTAGGGCGGCGTCGCGACCGCCATTCGCTCAGGGCCAACGCCTACTCCACGGGTCTCGGCATAAGCCAGAAGACCATGTGCAGCCTCGCGCATCAGGGCATGCGGCGGAGGGCTCCCTGATTCGAAAATCACTTCAAAAACTGCTTCGGCCAATTCAGGCAACCCCTCGGTTGTCTCGCCCTGCAGAGCTGCCCCATAGGCAGCCGAAACAAGCCGTTCCAAGACATAGGGGTCATTCACCGATGCGAACCTGCGAAGCGTGTGGCTCGCTAAGGCGAGCCGGTTCGCAAGGAGCGCAGACAGTGCCTTTGTCGCTCGATCGCGTATCGGGCGGAACGTGGTGGTGAAGAACCAAGTTAGCGTGATGGCTACCAGTTCTGCACGCTCATCTTCAATCGTCTCCATACCGTTCTGTAGCGTCCACGCAATGAGAATATTGGCAGCGCTTTCTGGTTGATTCTGATATTCTGCGACGAATATTGACCAGCGGCGATCTCGCTCCGTAAGGCTAAGCGGCATGAGCCGCTCATGCATAAAAAGCGCGTTGAACCTGTTTTTTGGTTCCGTACTTAGCGCGAGTAACAATCCCTGCACTTCTGAGAGGGCCCGCATAGATTTCGCAATCTCTAGCGTGCGTTGAGTGAAGAAGGATTGATCCCGCCATAGAAGCGAATCCCAGAACGCCTCCCGCACCGTCCAAGAATCGGTGACTACATCCGGTAGCTCGACGCCCGTACGCTCGGGCAACTGGACCGCAATCGCTTCTATAGTTCCAGCAAAGCGATACGAGTGATCACCGAGAACGATCTCACCGAGTGGCGTGCCTACCTCGAACGATTTGGCTACATCCGTCGTATTGAGATGCTCATCGAGCAGGCGCTTCGCGACAAGGTGATCACTGATACGCTCGAACGTGAACCGCACCATCATCGTAGTAGTGTCGTCATCCTGAAGAACTGGCTCAACGGCTAAGAGGCCTTCATTCTCAAGCTGACTTATCAAACTGCGGTCCAGACGTCCCTGCGATGGCAGGACAGCCTCAAACAGGTCAATGGCTTCGCTGACCGGCAGATACCCATCGCCTGTTTTCGCGAGTGCTGCCGCGAAGGCAGTGATTGCTTTGGGAAGCAGTTGATAGGCCTCCACCAAGCCCATCCGCTGATTCAGCGTGCGGACAATGGCGGTTGTGTAGAACCCGAAGATGGCGGTCACCCCGTGTAGCCCGCGGGGCAGCTCGGTCTTGCCATCCTTTATGAGAAAGTCACAGCAGGTTTTAAGGAACAGTGGGTTGTTGAACTCTGGCACCAAATTGGGAGTACCAGGTCGAACGATGCCGCGCGCGTCCAGATAGGCCTTCGCAGCTTCACCGCTGTTTTCCGCAAACCCCTCGTGGCGGATTCGGGGCAGGCACGAAGCGTCTAAACTCTCCGGAACCACATGCGCGATGTAAGTTGTGCGACAGGAAAGTACAACCGCGACTCTCGGGAAGGCTTCGGCAACTTTGAGGAAGGCAGCAAGCCTGTGCGGCCAGATCTCGGTCCCACGCCGCTCATTCAACGCGTCAACGCAAACCAAAGCGCGGACATTGGATGCCTGCGCTGCGGCATCCAATGCACCCAGAAGCGTCTTTGTCTGCGTATTTGGCGGCAGGTCGAGCTGTTTAATAATCTGATGCCAAGGTTCGTCATCGTTGAACGAGCTCCCCAGGATCAGGATCGCAGGTCGGCCCGCATGGACTTGGTGCTCGACGATATCGGCGAGCAGGTGGGATTTGCCGATCCCCGCTGCCCCAATGAGCAGAACGGCAGCGTCATTCGTTCGCTGCCAAGCGTCGCTTCTTAGGGCGACAGCGACATCACCCAGTAGGTCGGCAAAGCGGAAGAGATTCTCGCGGGCCCAACGCTCGGGCGAGACGCCCATACTTCCGCCTTCAGTTTCTTTCTGCTCGCAGATCCAATTCAGTGTTTCGCGAGCTTGGTTCGCACAGTCGTCAACCACCGCTAGTAACCGATCGACATTGAGCGGGGTATTAGATGGCGTTGGTTCCCCACCAAACGCGCCGCCGATGCTCTCCACCGAAGCTTTGAGAGCGTCATGATGTTTTATCGGGCGGTCTTTCGACGCCCTAAGAACCGCAGCAACAGCGCTTCGTCCCGCATCAACCAGTTGGAACAACCATTCGTCGATCTGAACCTGCAACGATGGGTCACGGGCTAGCCCTAAGAAGGATTGTCGTATGGGCAGTTCGACATTGGTTTCTGGTGAGTAACGTGATCCAAGGCTGGCTTTGGCCTTGTCGAACTGTTCAACAAACCACCCGGACGTCAGATGCGCGACGTCAAACCAGTAAAGGAGTCGTCCGGCGTAGGCCGGATGATCCATCGTCAAACGCACACTCAGTTCGCTCTTGCCCCAGAGTTCTAACTTCAGTGACCGATTCTCCTTAGCCGCCGTCGCTTCCCATTTTGCGGCCCAGGCCTCCCACTTCTGCAATGCGCTTTTCTGCCCCTTCTTCCGCGAATCCGGCAGATCAAAGGGCAGACAGACGACGAACTTCGTGAGCTTCGGGTGTTTCGTAAGTGCGGTCCGGATCGACTTATCCAATTGACTGGCTAAGCTTGTATTCCAATCGAACAGCCATTTAGCCTGCCAGCCCGTTTCCGAGCCGTCGGCATGCTTAACGAAACATTCGATACCTGCATCAGCTCCGCGTCCCTTACGGAAAAATTCAGCCCCCTCGGGCAACGGCTCCAGTGAGGCCAGCTGAGAGCACAGTTCTTCAAACCCAGTCTGGCGGCTGCTGTCGTAAGGTCGAACATTGTGAAAGTTGATATCTAACACGTTGAACACGCCTCTCAGCTAAAACATGGTGTTGGTTGTCTACTTCAGGGCCCGCAGCAGCCTTCGGAGATTGGCTATCGCGGCGCGCTTCCGATTGGGCGATACCAAGTGTCACACGCGCTGAGCGTGATAAATTCGGGATCAGGGTGACAAACTACCCGCCTCACAAAGCAGACGTCGAGTTCACTAGAAATACTATCTTCGAATCGCAAATAATCCTGAGCCAAATACCCATAATCAGCCAGAAAATTAGCGACAACGGAGAAAACGGCACCTGAGTTGGCTCCCAGGAGGGCAATCGGAATGTCTGCTTCGACAATGCAGGGCGTTCCAATGGACCGCAGCAGCGGTCCAATTACCGGATCAAAATCATGGGAATTGTAGAGCGCTTCGCCGCCCCACGTCCCCAGGAGCGACGCGATGCCACTCTCTCCCGAATCCCTGGGCGGATAGAAACACCAATGAATCCGGCCTCGTCGATATTCCTCGTTGGCTTGGTTCCTCGCCTTCAACAACGCGGCAACTTCGCCTGAAATCACTCCCTCGGACTGAAGCGCATCGATCCGAGAGTGCAGAATTCTCTCGTTCGGAGGCTGCATTCCGTCGCTGAGAATTGCCTTGATTTCGCGATCGGTTAGGCGTGTGCAGTGCCAAGCTCGCAGCGAATAGGGCTGTAGTAATTCCACTAGTTGATAAATGGCTCGGTCATAACTCGTCGCACTGAAAATATTTGGCACAGCCGACCAGTCTGCGAATAGTTCGCAGTGATCTAATAGAAAATCACTCAGCTTGTCCGGCCAAAGCGCAGGCTTAAACAATGGAAGCGGAACTTTGTCGCCACCCCCTTGTCTCATCGAATTTCACCTACACCGTCTTGCCCATTCATCCGCGTCTCCAACAGCCTGAGGCGAGAGTTTCTCGTTTAACCATCGAAAAACCGTACGCATTCTTCACAAGAAACGCCATTTCTAGTGACCCGAGAGACTCACTTCCGATCGGGTGAATCGCCTTGAAAGCGCGATCGACGCCCCTGCCGATCATACTAAGATGTTGCCTCACGAACTAAGCTTATACGGCCTTTGACGATCAAATACGCTGGGAGTTGAGATAAAGCGTAGTTCTCAGCATTTAACTCAAACGGCCCGCCCGAAAGATTTAAACTCCTATCCACATATCTGTAATTTGTATTGTCAGAATGACGCCGATGTCCCGTCAGCGCTAGTTCTGAAGGGCGCAACCTGGATTTCGCCCTCGCGCTTGCGGGTCTGCGCGATGTCGTAGCTGTTTTGCATCCGCATGAGGGTTTCCATCGACACCCCGAATGCCTTTTCGACACGCAACGCCATTTCCGGCGACAAGTGCGAGCGCTCGTTGAGCAAGGTCGAAAGCGTCGCGCGGGTCACGCCCAGAACCGCCGCCGCCGCGGTGACGGACAGCCCCAGCGGCTCGATGATCTCGTGCTTGATGAAACCGCCCGGATGGGCAGGATTCTTCAAGCGGATGCCTCCAATCGCGGCCATAGCTGCCTCCTAATGGTAATCCTCATAATCGAGGTCGATGATCTCGATCTCGTCACGGTCGATCCGAAACGTCATCCGCCAGTTCCTGGTCACGAAGAGGCTCCACGTCCCCTTGCGATCGCCTGTCAGTTTGTGGGCCTTCCAGCTCGGCACGGTGCGCAGCTCTTCCTCGCGCTCCATGTCTTGAAGGAAAGTGACCATGCGCCGGAGCTTGGCGACAACCGCGGGCTGGAGCCCGCTCTCGTCGTCATCCTCGATGAACCGCCGCAATCCCTTGTGGATGACGTTCCTGATCTTCATGGTTTTCCTAAAGCTTCAAGCGTTCGGTGTCAAGTTACGGCATACACTTCAGCGACGTAACAGACTGGATCATCCGATTCCCGCCCCCATCGTTTTGTCGGCTCTGGGCGTTGGGATATCCACCTGCGCGATGGCGGTCTGCACCTGTCCGGCGCGCTCGTTAATCGCGGAAACCAGTTTGTCTCGATCATTGGTGACGATGGTCGCCGACCCTTTGGCGCGGGAAATCCCCACATAGAGGCTCTTTTGATCAACAAGGTTGGTCGCGCGACTGTCGGCATGGATGATGACGTGATCGGCGGTGCGCCCCTGGGCAGCGAAGGCGGTATCGACATAAGCATGAGTGATGTGACGGTCTCGGGCGGCATCGAGATTGAGAGTGTCCCTCCTTCCCGGTGCAGTCTCGATAGTGGCGGTGCGGGCCTGCGGGTCCACGGCCATCACCTCGCCGCGCGCCCCATTGATCCGGCCCGCCTTCCGGTCGTTGCGGGAGAACCGGATGCTGTCGCCGGTTCTTAGCTCCAACGGCTGCGTCACAAAGCTCTGCACCTTGCCCGCCCCCCATTGACGCAGCCGCCAGTCTACTTCGCGCCCATCCTCGGCCTTCAGCGAGATCGCCGCTTTCTCCGTATCGATAGATTCGACGCGATAGGCTTCGCCCCGCTCCACGCCCTTGTCGGCATAATCGCGGGTGAAGCGGACAACATCGCCCTTGTCGTAGCTCATGGGGTCGCGCGCCTCGGCGCGGGACAGTCCCTTGTTGGCGAGGCTTTCCATGGTGACGGCGGTGCCGGTGAGCGCCCCAGATCGGACAAGCGCCGTGCGGATGTCGATGGTGAGGGCGTCGCGCCCCTCGCGTGATGGCTCGATAACGAGGGTGCTGCCACGGCGTTCTTTGTCCAGATCGGCATATTCTTTGGCGATCGCCGCAAACCGCTCAGCGCGATCAGCCTTCTCGATGATCTGGCCGCCGCCCCGGTCCAGCGCGGCCAATACCTTCCTGGCATCACCTTCGATAGACGCCAGCACTGCCTCCTTGGTGACGTCATTGGTCTGCCGCACGATCTCGGCCAGTTTGGCGGTTTCCATCCCCGCGCTCTGCAATTGAGCGAAGGTCGCGCCCGCCTCCACCGAGCCAAGCTGTTTCACGTCACCAACAAGGATGACGCGAGCATTTTGCTTTTCGGCCAGGTCGAACAGCCGGGCGGTATCGCGCGCGGACAGTAAAGACGCCTCGTCCACAATCCACGCGGCTTGCTGGCGCGCTTGTGGGCGTTCCGGCGACAGCAAATGACGGGCGACGGTATCGCCGCGGGTGCCAAGCGCGTCGCCCAGCACCATCGCCGCCGAGGCGGTGGGCGCCAAGGCCGTCACAGTCATTCCGCGCGCCTCGGCCTCCCGCGCGAAAGTCGCCAGAACGGTGGTGGTTTTGGCGGTGCCAGCGTAACCCTGCAATCCGGTGACCCGATTGCGGCTGGTCAGAAGCTGTTCGGTGGCGCTGCGCTGATCGGCGTTCCAGCTGAAGCCTGCTCGCTCGCCCTGCGCTGAAGCGATGGCGACCGCCTTGGCGGCGGCGAGCGGTGCTGCAATGGGCGTGAGCGCGCCGCGCCCCTCCGACTCGACCTGCAGCACCCTGGCCTCGGTTTCGACGTTCTGACGGGTTGTGAACCCGGTAAACTCCGCGCCGCGCCGGTCCTGAAAAGCCCGGTCGATCAACGCACCCTCTTTGCATGCTGCTTCGATCGCGGCCCCGATCTGAGCGTGCCCGATCTTGCCCAGGCCAATCCGTCCAGCTTCCTCTTGCAAAGCGGCGACCGAGAACACCGAGTGCCGTTCGCCCAGCTTGTCTGCGGCATGGGCGACGGCACGGGCGGCGGCTCCCTCACCCTTCATTTCAATGATGGTGCGATGGAAAGGATCAGCGGCTCTCGCCTCAGCCTGATTGATTGTTGCCAGCCGCTCCGCCTCCCCAAACCCGGCACCGCTGGCGGTATCGCGCCAGCCCGCGATTAGTGAGCCATGGTCGGCGGCCCCCTTAGCCTCGCGGGTGTCGAGGGCGGCGACCTGCTTCTCAATGGCACTGGCCGCGTCACGGGACGTGCCCCGCTCTGCAAGCGCCGCTTCGATCTGGGCGCTGCGGGTGCTGAATGCGGCCATCACCTCGGCGGACACGCCCTTGATCTCGAACATGGACTCTTTGGCCGTTTCGATCTCATAGCCGAGCTCGCGCACCTTCAGGGCCAGCTCCTGCCGGTAGATGGCCCCGATCTGCTTTTGAAGCTGATAGATTGCTCGCGGCTCCAGGCTGCGCCATGCGCCGCCGCCGTCCCGCGTCGCGTTCATGATGATGTTGTGGGTGTGGAGCTGCGGATCCTGAGCACGGCTGATGCCGTGCTGGAAACTGGCGATCACCAGATTACCTGTGGCTTCCCGGCTGACAGCGCCCCCCTCGCGTATGCGAGTGGCCGCCATGTGCTTCTCGACATGGGCCATCGCCGCCTTTACCGCTTCCCCGTGCGCGGTGACCAGGCGCCGGTCGCCCGCCACCTCGGCCATGAGCGACACGGACTTGGGCGCGCTCAACGTCACGTCCCAGCCAGGGCGATGCTCGACCTCGCCGTCGCGGACCCTGCCTAGCTGCTGACCGGCGATCCTGCCGTTCAGGAGAGCGCGAAACTGATCGCGGTCCACCTCCCCAGACAGCCCCAGCGTCTGTGCGCCCGCGCCCTGCCATTCTGAGGGCGAAAGCCCGCCCTCGGCATAATAGTCGTCAGCCTCGTAATAGCTGCTGGCCTGCGCCGAGTTGGTCAGCGCTGAAACAGACGCCACCATCACACCGGCCCTTGGGTGGTGGACGGCGGGGATGACTGGGGAGCGACGCTACCCCCCTTTTTCCATAGCGTGCTGTCAGGGTCACCGGCGATGAAACCCGGATGTCGGGCAGGCCCACGCCGTGCGATGTGGTCAGCGGTGAGCTTGATCTTCGATACCGGCAATCCATCGGGGAAAAGCAGATACCCCTCGAACGCGGCCAGCCGCAGTTCACTCTCCAGCACGGCGGGCCGCATCTTTCGCATTTTGCTCAAGGTGGTGCGGGCGCCGTCGTCCATCCCGGCCAAGGCGTCCGTCATGGTCGGAGTTTCGACCTCACATTCGCCGATGGTCCGGCTGGCCCATTGCCGGGTTTCACTGTCGATGGTTTGCAGAAACAGCTTTGTGTTGCAGCAGGCCAGCATGGCCTCAGCAATCTGCGGCCCATAGCGATGCTGCATCTGGCCCAGCGCCTGGAATGTCAGCACCACAGCCGCGCCGAATTTTCGTCCTTCGGGGAGGAGCCGCGCCAGGTTATCGACGCGTGGCAGATCGGCCAGTTCGTCCAGCACGAACCAGATGCGCCGATCAGGCGACGGAGGAAGCCCCAGCACGGCGCTCGCCGCGCATTCCAGCCAGCAGGCGAGCAGGGGTTTTGAAGCCTCGAAGTAATCCTCTTTGCGGGGAACGAAGATCCATGGTTTCGGGCCATGGTGCTTGTCCAGCCCGTGAATGAAGCGTCGGAAGGCGAAGGGATCGTTGCCGCTGGTGTCGGGGCGGAGGAACTGGATCAAATTCGCCGCCTTGGCGAGCATGAACAAAACGCTGCCCGTCGCCCGGTCGGCATCGTCAGCGAAGGTCCGCGCTGACGATGTTCCCTTGAGCCACTCCTTCAGTTCGTCTTTGGTCTTGTTCTGAAATGCGGCCAGCAGGTTCGGCAGGGTGCCGTTTCCCTCCTGCCACAGGGCCACGATCATGTTGGCGACCAAGATCCGGGCGGTTTCCACCCAAACGTCGCTGTCATGACGCCCCGTTTCAGTGACGAGCTGCTGCGCGATGCGGGCGGCGTCAGCGGGATGCGCGATCTCGGCGAAAGGCGACCAGTTGGCCGATCGGTCATCGAAGGGGTTCAAGATGATGTCGCCGCGCTCCGGCTGGTAATAGTTCGCGATGAACTCCCCGCTGGTGTCATAGACCAAGGCGGCTTCGCCCCTTGCCTCGATACCGTCGAGCAACTGGCGCAAAGCGGTGGTCTTGCCGCTTCCAGTCGTGCCTATCATCGCCATGTGCCGGGTTTCCAGCCGAGCTGGGATCGGAACCTTGCCAATGGCCAGCCCTCGGGAGTCCGTATCGCCTCGGGTTAGCCTCGCCAGCTTCTTCTCGCTCGCGACCCGTGTTCCCGCGATGACGATATCCTGCAAGGCGCGCTCCCGCCCTCGCGTTACGACTCCTCGAAATACCAGCAGGCCGGACAACCACGCGATAAAGCCAAGCAGCCCGCCCTTGCGGGATTCAGACAAGGCATAGGAGGCCGCCCCGCGGTAATATGGGTCAGCGACGACATCGCGGGCGGACAGGCGGTGAGCCGTCCCATTGTACGTGACGTTGATCGCAGGATTGGCGGCGATCCCGGTGGCGAGCCAGACCGTTGCCTGAGCATAGGCATAAACGCTCACCGACCACCGCTCGTCCTTGTCCAGCTTCGCCCACGGCACGGCCATCGCGCCTAAGGCGGTGGCCGCGAACATGACGGCCGCGTGTCGCCTGAAGCGGGAAAACTGGCTGCCGATGTGCTGGCGACGCAACGCGTCGGCATGGATGCGGCGGTCATGGGGCTGAGTCATGATCGCCCCTCCTGAGAGAGCCGACGCTGACGATCATAAGCCGCGTTGATCTCGGCGGTGATGGTGTCATCGGTTTTGCTCGCCCCAAGCGCCGCGCTGCGGGCGTAGCAATAGGCGGCGCAGGCGGTGAACAGTGCGCGGTCCAGCATCCGCTCCACCTCGACGAGGCGAGTGCTGACCGACGCCAATTCCGTGACGATCTCTCGGGCCAGGGCATCAGGGTCGGCGGGATCGGCGAGGGTGGCGACGCCAGTTTTCACGCTGCGCTGAAGCATCGCATAAACGCTCATGTCGTGCCGCTCGGCCAATGCCCGGATCGCGTGATCGAGCGTCGCAGGAAGCCTGACGGTGTGCTGCACCGGCCTCATACCGCCGCCTCCCCTGGAGTGCGCCGCGCACTCGCGAAATTCTGCGGGGATCCGGCGTTATTCTGGGCAGCCGGTTTTGCGCACTCCCGGCGCACTCTCGAAAAATGGCGCAGACGCTGGATGCACCCGTGCGTGAGGTGTGTATCTGAATTACTGGCTCGATGCGCAGCATCGCAGCCTCGCGGCATTGCCATCACGTTGACCGGATCAGACATGGTCCGAGCCCTCCCGCATAGCGCGAGGCCCGGCACCCGATTGGCTCCCGTCAGGCGTCCAGTCCGCGATCAGCGCCATGGCAACGCGGTCGGCGGACTGTCGGTGATACTGGGCAGGAACCGGCGGGAGGTCGTAAAGCCGATGCTCTCGGGTCCACCCGACGATCTCCCGTTCGATAGCCTTCTGAATACGATCCTGAAGCGCATGCGCCTCAAAGGGCGTGAGATGAGCCGTGACGCCAGGCGTCTGGATCAGGCCGCCCAGAGGGAGATAAGAAGTCTGGCTATAATCGGCGGGAGCATCTTGCAGAGGGCCGTCGATACGGCACAGGCTGACACTGCCAAGATAGCGTGCGAGCGGCGGGCGCTCTGCGTGCGTCCAATGGGCAATAGCGCAACGATACGTCAGGCCGTCAGGATTGTCTTGGATCAGGCGCTTAATGTCAGCGGAGACCGTGCGAGCAATGCGGCTGTCGACAACATAGCAGAGCCGAGTCTTCCGAGGTGAGCAGAGGAAACCGGCTATCCGGTTCATGGCTTGCTGGAAAATGGACATGATGCGTCCTTTCGTGAATCACGAGTGCGATGGTTTGCAGGGTGGAGGTGGGGCGCAGGCGCGACCGGCCCGCCCATCCATAAGGCTGGGGCCGAGGAGCGCCTGCAGTTCAGGTGGCTGATCGGGATCGCGCCAGGTGTCGGACGGATTCGGTCGTCAGCAGGGTGCGCCTGCCGATCTTGATGGCGACAAGCCTGCCGGACTTGATCAGGGCATAAACCGATGACCGTCCGACGCCGAGCGCCTTGGCCGTTTCATTAATGGATATGGCGAGAGGTTCCATGTGCGTCTCCGTGTTTGCCGGGTGGTGGCGAGAGACGGTTCAGGTTGCACATGTTTACCCGCGCTCCGAGGAAGAATGGCGAGCCGGATATTGGTATTAAAAACAATGACATAATCCGCAGGAAGTTGAATTCTTCCGCCGGAAAAAACTATCCCTCGCGGTGAAAAATCAAAAAAGCCGGTCAGCGGCCTATTTCGGAGGCAGGTTTATTCAACTGCTCGAAGAGTATTTCCGCATAAGGTTCGAGCGAGTCGCGTTTGGGTGGGTCCATCTCGGTTCCATCGAGGCGCTTTTTGAACCAGTCGCTGAGCCAGTCTGTGAGAGTCTCGGTCGTTGCGGCTTTCCTATTTAGATCCAATTCCCGCATTCGGGGATCAGCTATTAAGTCGAGACATGCTACAGTGTAGCGCTGTGTAGGAGTACGCCCCGCCCAATCCAGACGTGAGCTCTTTTTAGGTGGCTTAAGCGCTTTGTGCATTTTCTCAACATCATCGCGGTGGAGATATACATCAGCGGAAAGCCCAAACATACTTGGGAAACGCATAACCATTGCGCGGTCGTCACTATGCTCAGAGAACAAGAAATACCGCAACTTACCGAAGAACTGCTTTCGCCCTAGACAAACCTTCTTATTTCTAAATGAGGAAAAGTAATACACTTCTGGTGATTCTATTTTTTGCAAATATTTAATTGCCTTGTCGAATAAATCATCTCTCTCATGGGCCAGCTTTTTTGGATCGTCCATGTTGGTATTGGGCCCGTATTGGCTCAACCATCGCCAGATAAAAGGGGCACCGAAGCCCAACACAGAAACGTTCGCGCAATACAAGAAATACTTTGATAGGCCCGAACCCGCGCTAAAAACAGCTCCTAACATAGAGAAGCCAAAAATCAATGCGCAAATAACTGCAAAAAACAAGGATGCGCGATAATGCCATACATGCTTTTGTCTAATACTTTGTATAACCGCTTGGTTTGAACTCAAGCCCTCATCCAAGTCTTTTGATCTTAGTCTTGCGAGCACTTTCCAAAGAGCCACATGATTTTCTTCGCCATCGCTCGCCGAATTGTTCGATGTTTTGTTGGCCGCACCCGTCACTCGCTTCCTCCACTTCGCAGTTCGTCCAGATGATCGCTCCACCATTGCGCCATCTCGACTCGCTCTGGCCAATAAGCCGACTGATTGTAGATGCGTCGGATGCTGCCAGCGACCATGTGGGCGAGGGCTCGCTCGATGGCATCGGGGTTCCACTTGCCGGACTCGTTCAGCAGCGACGATGCCGAAGTGCGGAAGCCATGCGCGGTCATCTGATCCTTGGAGTAGCCCATTCGCCGGAGCGCAGCGTTGACCGTGTTGTCACTGATGGGGCGCGCCCGTGTGCGCACTGAGGGAAACACATATTTCCCCTTCCCGCTCAACTCACGCATGCTCATCAGGATCGCCAAGGATTGTCGCGACAAAGGCACGGCGTGGGGCTGGCGCATCTTCATTTTCACTTCCGGAAGCGTCCAGACCGCCTTGCCGAAATCAACCTCAGCCCATTCCATCTGCCGAAGTTCACCCGGACGCTGGAATACGTGCGGCGTAAGTTTGAGCGCGTGCATCACGGCAGGATCGCCCTGATAGTCTTCAATGGCTCTTAGCAACGCCCCGAAGCTGTCCGGGTCGGTGATCGCCGCGAAGTGTTTGACCCTGGGCTGGATGAGCGCGCCCAGCAGCATCTGCGCCGGATCGCGTTCAGCACGCGCCGTGGCGGCGGCATAGCGGAAAACCCGGCTGGCGAATGCTCGGACCTGTCTGGCGGTTTCCAGCCTGCCGCGCCGTTCCTGCTTTTTCAGTTCATGCAGCAATTCCGCTGGAGTGATCTCAGACACGGGTCTGCGCCCAAAATCGGAACCAAGAAGCCGCAGCAGCCAGCGCTGCTTCTCCAGCGTTCTCGGCGAAACGCCTTCTTTCTCACGCTTCTCGATCAGCTCCTCGGCCACGGTGGCGAAGCTGTTCCCCGCGCGAATGCCAGCCTCGATCCGAGCCTGGCGTTTAGCGGCGTTTGGATCGATTGCATGGGCAAGTTGCCTACGGGCCGCATCCCGCGCTGAACGCGCCTCGGCCAGCGTGATCTCAGGGTATGATCCCAAAGCCAGTTTGCGCTCCACGCCGTTCATCCGATACTTGACGCGCCACAGCTTGCTGCCCCTGGGATTGACCAAGAGATAAAGTCCCTGGGAATCAGCGACCTTATAAGGCTTGTCCTTGGGCTTGGCGTTGCGGATCGCGGTATCAGTCAGCACCATTGGGGGCCTCGATTCTGTGGGGGCCTCGCAAGGCCCCCAGATTAGGCCCCCATCTTCCGCGATTGCCGGCGGACAAGGGCAATCATTGACAGTCAACGATTGCCTATAAACTATCGGAAAATATGGGGTTTTCAACCAACGGCGGCTCTCGCCAGACAGGTTTTTGGAGCGGGTGAAGGGAATCGAACCCTCGTCGTAAGCTTGGGAAGCTTCTGCTCTACCATTGAGCTACACCCGCGAAGGCCGGTCACCGATAGCAGGAAACGCACCGGGCGCAAACGGTTGATGCGGGTGCCCGGCATCACCGTCCCGGGGGAAGGTGTTCGGCCAGGAACGCCGCCGTTTCCGTCAGAATGGTCTCACGCGATGCGCGCAGCCCCAGATAATGATCTTCGTTCGCCAGCTCGATCAGACGCACCCTGCCCGAGCCCTGTCTTTCGCGTAGAAAACGGCGGCTCTGGGTGAACGGGACCGTCAGATCATCCGTCCCATGCAGAAGCAGGATCGGCGCGGCATATTCATGGGCCCGGCGCACGGGCGAAATCTCGCGCGCGTCTCTGCGCGCCATGTAAATCGAGCCGATATACTGCTCCCAGTAATCCAGCCCAATGCGGTCGCTGGCGACATTCGCCCGGCCCAGAAGGCTCATGGGCTCGGTCACCGCGTTCACGGCAATTATGCAGCGCACGCCCTGGCGATCGAGCAGGCCTGCCATGAGAGCCGCATACCCGCCGTATGACGCCCCCGCGGCGCAGTAGCCGTCTGATGCGGCGACGCCTGTTTCGACGAGGTGTTCGACGCCGTCGATGATGTCCTGGATCATCCGGTCGCCGAAATGGCCGTATCCGGCTTCAATGAACGCCTCGCCATATCCCGACGATCCGCGGAAATTGGGCTGGAACACCGCATAGCCCAGATGCGCATAGGCCTGGGACCACCAGTCATAGCGGCCATCGTCATGGGCCCGGGGGCCGCCATGTGGCAGCGCGATCAGCGGGAACGGGCCGTCCGCCGCCGTCTTTCCGGGCGGCAGTGTCAGGAAAGCGGGGATGGGCAGCCCGTCGCTCGCTTCATAGACGAGAGCCGAGCGGGTCCCGAGCGGCAGTTCGGAGGCCCGAGCCGCTTCGTTCGCCAGCGGAGTGACTTCCCCGGCCTGTCTGTCAAAGACGTAGATCTCGGCGGGAAGCCCCACCTCCCGCGCCTCGAAGGCAAAGATGTTCCGGTCCTCCGACCATGACCGGAGAGACACGCGGATGCCGCCCAGAGCCTGGCTCAAAGCCGTTTGAACGCCGTCCAGATCAGGGTCCAGGAACACGCGCTCAGGCAGATCCTCGTTCTGCCACGCGACCCCGACGAATGCGTCGGTCCACGTGTCGAACACCGCCGAATACAGCCCTCCTGCAGGGATTCCTGCATCCACGGGGGTCAGGCTGCCGGTCTCGATGTCCAGCCTGTTGAGGCCGCGCCGCGGGCCGCTGGGAAACCGCAGGATCAGCGTGCCGCCATCCGCGCCCGGATAGACATGGGGCATGTCACTGCGGTGCTGAGCGGAGTAGACGGGCCGGGGAGAGTCAGGCTGACGGATCTCGAACAGATCGCGTTCCTGCAGGTAATGCAGTTCGGCGACCACGCCCCCGCGGGCATCGTAGACGGTGTCGATATGCGAGCCACGGGTTTCAGAGACGCTTTGCGACCGCCCCGTGCCGATATCGACACGGTAGACGGTCGTCTGAAAGCTGGTTCCCGCTCGGATGTTCGACCCCGTGACGGCTCTGGCTCCAGCCCTGTACAGCACCTGCATCAGCACCGTGTCCGGGTCATCGAGCATGAACGACGCGAAGCCAGCCCCATGCACGAGGGTGGGCCGGTCATTGAGCAGGACGGTGGTGAGCCCGGTCTGCACGTCGTAGCTGGCGGAGCGGGTGACCTCTATGGTCCGCATGCCCTGCGACGTGCTCAGCTGCTGGGGACGCCGCATGGTGTAAACGATATGGTTCGGGCTCACCCACGTGAAGCTCGTCAATTGCGCGCTTTCGGGCGCGGACACCACCGCGGCAACGCTCGAAGCTCCCAGATTAATGACGCAGATGGATCTGCGTCCGCCCTCGCCGCATCCGGTGGCCACATGCCGCCCGTCCTGAGATACGGCCACGCTCCACGCGCCTTCGATGTCGGCGAAAACGGACAGGTCCTCGGCGCCTGACTGGGCCGTGATCGCCAAGGCTGCGGCCACGCCGAACATGAGTGCTTTCATCTCTTCCCCCCACCTTAGAGCGTGCAGTTCAACAGATTCATGCTCCGGACGCATCCATCAAAGTGCCGCCGTCTGTCGTGTTTCCGCGTTCAGGCGCCCTATATCTGGACGAGCGCCGCACGGACCCTCCGCCCATGACCATCCCCCTCCTGCCCGCCCGCTTCACCGACCCGGACGTGACCGCGAAGGGCGAGGCGCGGGCGTCCGTGGCGTTCACGGGGCTGAAGACGCTGTGGGTGATGACCGGCACGCTGTGCAACATCGAGTGCGCGCACTGCTACATCGAGAGCTCCCCGCTCAACGACCGGCTGGCCTATCTGACCGAGGCCGATCTCGCGCCCTATCTCGACGAGGTCGATGCGCTGTGCGGCGCGCCGATCGAGGTCGGCTTCACGGGGGGCGAGCCGTTCATGAACCCGGCCATGATCGCGCTCATGGAGATGGCTCTGGAGCGCGGACATGCGGTTCTGGTGCTGACCAACGCCATGCGGCCGATGATGCGGCCGCGGGTTCAGGCAGGCCTTGAGGACCTCAACCGCCGCTTCCCCGGACAGATCACGCTGCGGATCAGCCTCGACCACCACACGCCCCAGGGCCATGACGCCGAGCGGGGCGAGGGCGGGTTCGCGGCCAGCCTCGCGGGCACGGACTGGCTGGCCGGGCAGGGCTTCACCCTGGCGGTGGCGGGCCGGTCCCTGATCGCCGAGGATATGGACGCGGCGCGGGCGGGCTACGGGCAGTTATTCGCCGCGCGCGGCTGGGAGATCGACGCGGACGACCCCGCCTCGCTGGTGATCTTCCCCGAGATGGATCCGTCCGGCGAGCCGCCAGAGATCACCACCGCGTGCTGGGACATCCTGCACCTCGATCCCGCCTCGGTGATGTGCGCGTCCAGCCGCATGGTGATCAAACGCCGGGGCGCGGCGAGCCCTGCGGTGGTCGCGTGCACCCTGCTGCCCTACGACCCCGCCTTCGAGCTGGCCCGCACGCTTCAGGACAGCCTGAAGCCGGTGAAGCTGAACCACCGCTTCTGCGCCCAGTTCTGCGTGCTGGGCGGGGCGAGCTGTTCAGGCTGAGCCGGTCTTGAAATGCTTGCCCAGCTTCAGGCCCTGGGCCTGATAGTTCGAGCCCGCCGCGCCGTAGGCCGCGCCCACCGCGCCCGCCATGGGCTCATAGACCAGCTTCGCCACCGCCTGCCCGTGCTCGAGGATGAACGGCACGTCCCGGCCCCTGACCTCCAGCACCGCGCGCGAGCCCTTGCCGCCCGCCGCGTGCACCCCGAAGCCGGGATCGAAGAAGCCCGCGTAATGGGCGCGGAACTCGCCGATCTCGGGCGCGATGGGCGCCATTTCGGCGGCTTCGCTCAAAGGAATTTCCACCGCCTCGCGCGAGGCGAGGATGTAGAACTCGCCCGGATCGAGCACCAGCCGGCCGCCGGGCGCATAGAGCGGCTCCCAGAAATGCTCGGCCGGATGGCGGCCCACCCCGGACAGGTCCACCAGCGGGCTGTGGCGCTTGGCGCGCCAGCCCGCTGGTCCGCCCCCGGGCTTCAGGTCCACCGTCAGGGTGATCGACCGGCCCGTCTCGGGCGCGCCTTTGCGGAAGCGCGCCTGCACCAGCCGGTCGCCGGGGCGGGCGAGGATGGAGAAGGTGCGCGGGGATATCTCTACATAGAGCGGGCCGTCATAGCCCGCCGGGACCTGATCGAAGGCCGCCGAACGGTCTCCGATCACACGGGTGAACACGTCCAGCCGCCCGGTGGAGCTTTTCGGATTCATCGCCGCCGCCACGTCGCCGGGCAGGGTCAGCGCCTCGGCCAGCGGCGCGAGATAGACGCATCCCGTCTCCAGCGCCGCGCCGCCGGTCAGGTCGATCTCATGCATGACCAGATCGGGCGTCAGGCAGTCCGCCACCGTCCGCTCCGGTCCGGGCAGGAAGCTCGCGCGCAGCCGCCAGGCCTTGCCCGACAGGCGCAGATCGAGGCTCGCGGGCTGGACCTGGCCCGGCTCGGCCGGGCGGTCGGGCCGTATCGCGCCGCTCTCAAGCATCGCGGCGATGTCGGTGTCGGGCAGGATGCCGGCGGTCTGGCTCATGGGCGGTGAAGGTTCCGGCTGGGGGTCCGCGGCGGGAATCGCCGTCGCAGGCAAGGCGCACAGCTTTCCCGCGCGGGCCTATTTAGTCCAGCGCCGGGCCGCATTGAAGGCTTGAGTCCCGGCCCGGCCCGGTGTTCCATCATCGGTTCGGACCGACAGGAGCGCCCGGCCATGTATGAGACAGAGACCCGCGGCGTCGTCATCCGTGTCGCGCCGGACTATCTCGAAGACGAGTCCGAGCCCGAAGAGGGCCGCTTCGTGTGGGCCTACACCATCGAAATCGAAAACACCGGCGCGGACGAGGTCCAGCTTCTGACCCGCGAATGGCACATCACCGACAGCCAGGGCCGCACCGAGATCGTGCGCGGCGAGGGCGTGTCGGGCGAGCAGCCGGTGATCGCGCCGGGCGGGCGCTTCCGCTACACCTCCGGCGCGCCGCTGGGCACGTCCTCGGGCTTCATGCGCGGGCGCTACGGCATGCGCACCGGCGGGGGCGAGGACTTCGCCGCCGCGATCCCCGCCTTCGCGCTGGACCATCCGTTCAACCGCATGACGCTGCACTGACGTGCCGCGGGGCGGGGGCCCGTGAACGCTTCGACCAGAACCGTCCTGTTCGTGCTCGGCGTGATGCTGACGGCGCTGTCGGTCGCCAAGCTCGTGCCCGCCATCGTGGACCTGAACGTGGACGCCCAGAGCGCCCACGCTTTCTTCGGCTCGGCGCTGGCGACCGGTTTCATCGGGGTGATCATCATCCTGATGGGCCGGGGCGGATCCAAGGAGCTGACCCCGCGCGGCGCGATCATCGTCACCGCCGGATCGTGGATGGTCATGGCGGTGTCCGCCGCCGTGCCGCTCAAGCTCTCAGGTCTGGAGATCACCTGGACGGACGCGCTGTTCGAGACCGTCTCGGGGCTGACCACGACAGGCGCCACGGTGCTGACCGGGCTGCAGGACCTGCCCGCGGGCATCCTGATCTGGCGGGCGATCCTGCAGTGGATCGGCGGCATCGGGATCATCGTCACCGCCATGGCGATCTGGCCCATGCTGGGCATCGGCGGCATGCAGCTCTTCCGGCTGGAGTCCTCTGAGAAAAGCGAGAAGGCCCTGCCGCGCGCGGGCCAGATCGCGGGCGCGCTGGGCCTGATCTATCTGGCGCTGACCTTCATGTGCCATCTGGCCTACATGGCCAGCGGGATGAGCGCCTTCGACGCGATCTGCCACGCCATGACCACCGTGGCCACGGGCGGGTTCTCCACCCATGACGCCTCGCTGGGCGCCTTCATCGACGGCGGCTCGGACGTGGTGGCGCTGGTCTTCATGGTGCTGTCCGCCCTGCCCTTCCTGGTCTATCTGCGAATGCTGCAGGGCCGCCCCGACCGCATCCTGTTCGATCCCCAGGTGCGCACCTTCCTGGGCATCGCCTTCACCGCCAGCGCGATCCTGACCGTCTGGCTGGTCCTCGACCCGCCCCAGCAGACCGCCATCCCCGCCTGGCGCGACGCGGCGGTGAACGCGGTCTCGGTGATGACGGGCACCGGCTACGCCACCACCGATTTCAGCCTGTGGGGCGGGGGCGCGGTGGCGATCTTCTTCGCGCTGATGTTCGTGGGCGGCTGCGCGGGATCGAGCTCGTGCTCGGTCAAGGTCTTCCGCTACCAGATCGCCGCCGCGGCGCTGGTCTCCTACCTGCACCAGTACGCCCGGCCCAACGCGGTCCGGCCCGTGCGCTATGACGGACGGGCTATCCCCGAGGCGACCGTGCGCTCGGTGCTGGGCTTCATCTTCGTGTTCTTCGCCTGCTTCGCGGTCAGCGCCGCCCTGCTGTCCCTGATGGGCCTGGACACGGTGACCGCCATCTCCGGGGCGGCGACCACCATCGCCAATGTCGGCCCCGGTCTGGGCGACATCATCGGTCCTGCGGGCAACTTCCAGCCCCTGCCCGATCTGGCCAAATACGTGATGATCCTGAACATGCTGGTGGGACGGCTGGAGGTCTTCACAATGCTGGTCCTCTTCGCCCCCACGTTCTGGCGTGGGTGAACAGACTCTTTCTTCGCAGATGCCGCATTTGACTGGACAGCGGCGAAGAAAGGCGTAAAACGCGCCGCCTCTGCCGGTCCGCCGGCGCCATGACGGAGTCTGCCTTGGCAGGTCCTTCGCACCGGTCCATCGGACCCGTCACCCAGAGATGGGTGAAGGCCTGGTCGGCCGCCAAGCGCTTCTTCCGCAATACCGATGCGGCGAAGCTGCTTCTCTCAGGATACGTCCTCTACACCCTCGCAGGCTGGGCGCTGCTGTGCCTGCCGCTGGCCCAGGCCAGCCCCGTGGCCCCGCTGGACAACCTGTTCATCGCCACTTCCGCGGTCTCCACCACGGGTCTCGTCACGGTCGATCCGGGGTCGAGCTACACGCCGTTCGGCCAGGCCGTCATCCTCGCCCTGATCCAGATGGGCGGAATCGGCTACATGACCTTCGGCTCGTTCGTGGTCCTGTCGCTGTCGCACCGCTGGTCGAAGTTCCGCGAGACGGTCACCCGCGCCGCCTTCCCGCTGCCCGCAGATTTCGACCCCGCCCGTTTCATCCGGCGCGTGGTGTATTTCACCCTGATCGTCGAGGCCCTGGGCGCGGCGGCGTTGTGGCCGATGTTCGCGGCGGCGGGTGTGGAGAACGCGCTGTGGAGCGCGGTCTTCCACTCGGTCTCCGCCTTCTGCACGGCGGGTTTCAGCCTGTTCTCCAACAGCTTCGAGGATTTCTCCGGCCATGAGGGGATCGTGCTCGTCATCTCCGCGCTGAGTTATCTGGGCGCCATCGGGTTCATCGTGCTCACCGCGGTCCATGACCGTCTGATGGGCAGGCGCAGGTCGCTGGGCTTCACGGCCAAGGTGATCCTGTCGGTCACCGCCAAGTTCGCCGTGATCGGCACCGCGCTGCTGTTCATCGCCGAACCGGCCATCGCCGCCCTGCCGCCCGAGGAGCGGCTGATGGCCGCCTTTTTCCAGGTGATGACCGCCAGCACCACGGTGGGCTTCAACACGGTTCCCATCGGCGCGCTGAGCGGCGCGATACTGGTGGTGATGTTCGTGCTGATGATCTTCGGCGCCTCGCCATCGGGCACCGGGGGCGGGCTCAAATCGACCACGCTCGCCGCGCTTGTCGGCGTGATCCGCAGCGTCCTCAAGCGCCGCTCCTCGATCCGCTACATGAAGCGCGAGCTGTCCGAGGACCGGGTGCATCAGGCGATGGCCAGCTTCGCCTTCTACTTCCTGATCCTGGCCGCGGCTCTGTTCGCGCTGCTGCTGACCGAGACGGGCGCCGCGTTCGAGATGGTCGCGTTCGAGGCCATCTCGGCGCTTGGCACAGTGGGGCTGTCCATGGGACTGACCGGCGAGCTGTCCGATCTGGGCAAGCTGCTGGTCGTCCTGCTCATGCTGATCGGCCGGGTGGGCATCCTGACCTTCGGCCTGGCGGTCGTCGCCAGAGACGAGCCCGCCGAGGAGGTGAAGGACAACGATCTGGCGCTGTGAACGGTCAGGACGAAGCCGGTCCGCGCCGCCAGGACAGAAACCGCAGCAGGCCGGGATCGCGCAGCAGCAGGCCGCCCCACATCGCCGCGCCCAGATAGCTTCCGAACAGGGTGTGCGAGAACAGCGGACTGCCGATGCGCAGATGGGCCGCGACCGCCCCGCCCAGATAGGCCGTGAGCAGGATCGCGCCGACGAGCGAAGTTCGCGGGATCGCGTACAGCGCGGTCACGACGAGCAGAATGACGCCGAGCGGGACAGCCATGTCCGCTGGCCAGCCGAGCGCTTCGAGCGTCTCGCCCACAACGGGCAGCGCGATCAGCTTGATGACGGTGTCGAAGGCGAGGAACGCCACAACCAAGCCGGAAAGGACAGCGCCCGCCCACCAGCGCGCGCCGCGATGCGGGGCGGCCGGGCTCATCGGTCGCCCTCCTTGCGCGTGCCCTTCAGCAGGGCGTAGACCGCCATCGCATGGCCATGGCCCAACCCGTGATCCTCCGCCAGCCAGCGCACGATTTCCCCGGCTTTCACCAGCAGAGCGCCGTCGGCGGTGAAGCCTTTCGCTTCTGCGCGGGACCTGAAATCAGCCGGGCCAAGGCCCGTCTTCGCTTGGATGGAGTCCAGATATCCCTGGAACGACATGCCCGCCTCCCGGCGCTTGCCCGGCGGCGCCGGAGCGAGTTACCTTGACGCAAAGATAAATTGGCATTTGTCTTGATGTCAAGATAAAATCGGGAGCATGGCATGCCCGCGGAGCAGATGGATGACGTGGACACGTTCCGCGAGGCTTGGCGGCGAGAGCTGCCGAAGCTCGACACCTCGCCCATGGCCGTGCTGGGACGGATCAACCGCATCGCGGCGAAAACGTCCCCGGCCATATCGGCGGTGTTCGACCGGCACGGGCTGGAGCGCGGCGAGTTCGACGTGATCTCCACGCTCCGGCGCAGCGGGCCGCCCTACACGCTCAGCCCCACCGACCTCTATCGCACGCTGATGATCACCTCGGGGGGGCTGACCCACCGGCTGGCACGGCTTGAGAAAGCAGGCCTGATCATCCGGGAGCCCTCGGCGGCGGACCGCCGCAGTCTTCTGGTGCGGCTGACCGAATCCGGGTCGGGCGCCGTGGAAGCCGCCTTCGCCGAGGACATGGCGCTGGAGCGGGACATCCTCGACACCCTGCCCGAAGACAGGCGCGAAGCGCTGGCCGCGCTTCTGCGCGACCTGCTCAGGGCGATCGAGGCGAAGGCCGGGTGAGCCCTACTCCGCCGCGGCGATCTCCTCGGGGGTGAAGCGCCAGTCGCGGTTGCAGTATTCGCACGTCATCACCACCGCGCCGTCCTCTTTCATGTGATCGCGGTCCTCGGCGGGGAAGCTGGCGAGCAGGCGGGCGAGGCGGTCGCGCTCGCACGTGCACCGGCGGACCACGCCGCGCGGCTCGTGCAGGCGCACGCCGTCCTCGTGGAACAGGCGGAACAGCACCCGGCCCGCGCTGAGATCGGGGTCGAGCAGCTCGGCGTCCTCGACGGTCTCGAACAGGGCGCGGGCATGGTCGAAATCCTCCATGTCCGAGACGCGCGCCGCGTCGCCCGCGAGCTTCTGGATCAGCGCCCCGCCCGCGCGCCAGGCGCGCCCGCCCCCGCCGGTCAGTTCCTCGCCGACGGCCAGGCGGATGCGGGTGGGCACCTGTTCGGACTGGGCGAAATAGTGCTCCGCGCAAGTCGCCAGCGTCGCGCCGTCCAGCGCGACCACGCCCTGATAGCGGTCCATGTCCGAGCCCTGGTCGATGGTCATCACGAAATGCCCCGCGCCCAGCAGCGCCTGCGCGCCGGGCCGGGGGCCGTGCGCCGCTTCGACGGCCGCCACCTTGTCCGCGTCGTATTTGGCGAAGGCGCGCACGCCCTGGCCGACCTGATAATCGGCGACCACGAAGGACACCGCGCCCGCGCCCACCGCCCCGCCGGGGCCAGCGTTCTCGCCACTGGCCTGCACGATCAGGCGGCCTTCGAACTTCAGGGCGTCGCCGATCAGCACGGCCAGCAGCACCGCCTCGCCGGTCAGCGCGGCGACGGAGGCGGGATAGTCATGGGCGGAGAGGATCTCGTTGATCGACCCGCCCAGCCGCGCGATGCGGCCGCGCACGGGGCGGTTCTCCAGCGCGAACCCGGCCACGATGTCGTCGGCCTCGCCCAGCGCGTCGGGGGCGGGGGAGCGGATGTCGTGGGCCATGGTTCGTCTCCGTTTATTCCGCGGCGAGCTCGCCCAGGGCCGCGTCGAGCGTCTCGACGGCCTGGCGGACATGCGCCTGTTCGATGATGAGCGGCGGGGCCATGCGGGCGACGTTGTCGCCGGCCGCGCCGATCAGCAGATGGTGATCGCGGGCGAGTTTCGCCAGCGTCTTGTTCACATAGCCGTCCCTCAGCTTCAGGCCGAGCAGAAGGCCCCTGCCGCGCACCTCCTCGACCTTGTCCGAATGGCGGTCCGCCAGCCCGGAGAGCTGCTGGCCGAGATAGTTGGCGATGTCCGTCACGCCGTCGAGGAAGCCCGGCGCGCTCATCACGTCATAGACCGCGTTGCCCACCGCCATGGCCAGCGGGTTGCCGCCGAAGGTCGAACCGTGGGTGCCCACCACCATGTGCGCGCCCGCCTCGTCCGTGGTCAGGCACGCGCCCATGGGGAAGCCCCCGCCCACGCCCTTGGCCACCGCCATGATGTCGGGACGAGCGCTGCCCGCCCATTCATGGGCCCACATTTTCCCCGTGCGGCCCGCGCCGCACTGGACCTCGTCATAGATCAGCAGCAGGCCGTGCTCGTCGCACAGCTCTCTGAGGCCGCGCAGGCACACGTCAGGCAGCGCCCGGACCCCACCCTCGCCCTGGACCGGCTCGACCAGGATGGCGGCGGTCTCCTCGGTGACCGCGTCGCGCATCGCCTGATGATCGCCGAACTCGACCTGGTCGAAGCCCTCCATCCGCGGGCCGAAGCCTTCGAGATATTTGGGATTGCCGCCCGCGTTGATCGCGCCGTAGCTGCGGCCGTGGAAGGCGCCGGTGAAGGTGATGATGCGGTAGCGGTCGGGACGGCCGTTGGCGAAGTGCCAGTGGCGCGCGGTCTTGATCGCCGCCTCGATGGCCTCGGTCCCTGAGTTGGTGAAGAACACCCGGTCCGCGAAGCTGTCCCGGCAGTATTTCTCCGCCAGTTCGATCTGGCCAGGCACCCTGAACATGTTCGAGGTGTGCCACAGCCTGTCGGCCTGGTCCTTCAGGGCGGAGACGAGCTTCGGATGGTTGTGGCCCAGCGAATTGACCGCGATGCCGGAGATGAAGTCGAGATATTCCTCACCGCCCCGCTCGTGAAGGAACACCCCCTCCCCGCGCTCGAACACCAGATCGGGCGGCGAATAGGTCTCCATGAGCGGCTTGGGCATGAGGGGTCCCCTGACGTTGAAAGGTTATGGAAGGCGGGTTCGCGGCTGATCTAGCCCGCGCCCGCTCAGGTCTTCAAGCGCCAGCCTGAGGCCAGCACCCGGTAGCACGCGACCAGCAGCACGATGTTGATCGCCGCGACCACCAGCATCCCGACCAGAAGGCTGCCGTCCGACACGCCCGTGAAGCCGTAGCGGAACCCGTCGATCATGTAGAAGACGGGGTTGAAATGGCTGATGGTCTGGAACGGCTCGGGCAGGATCTCCACCGAGTAGAACGTGCCCGACAGGAAGGTCAGGGGCATGATGATGAAGTTCGTGATCACCGCCAGATGGTCGAACTTCTCCGCCCAGATGCCCGCGATCACCCCGATCATGGACAGCATCAGCGCCGCGCCCAGCCCGTAATACGCCACCGCCCAGGCATGGGCCACGCTCATGTCGATGAAGGGCGCGATGCAGATCGCGGTCGCCGCGCCCACCAGCACGCCCCGGGTGACCGCCCCGCCGATGAAGGCGGCGGCCAGTTCCACAGCGGACAGCGGCGGCATCAGGAAATCGACCGTGTTGCCCTGCACCTTCGCCACGATCAGCGAGCTGGACGAGTTGGCGAAGGAGTTGTTCAAAAGCCCCATCATCACCAGCCCCGGCGCCAGGAAGACCGCGAACGGCACCCCGTCCACCGCGGGCCGCGCCGCGCCGATGGCGATGGTGAACACGGTCATGAACAGCAGGGTCGTCGCGACGGGCGCCAGCACGGTCTGGAAGCTGACCTTCAGGAAGCGGCGCACCTCCTTCTTGTACAGCGTCCACAGGCCCAGCCAGTTGACCGCCCCGATCTCGCGCGGGGCGGGGGCTGAAGCGTGCGACTGCGCGGGAGCTTTGGCGTCCATGAGCGACTCCGTTCACCGGTGTTCGCGCCGGTCTAGCACGGCCCGCCCGCCCGGCGCGAGATGCGCGGCAGCGGAGTTATCCACGTCCGAATCATCGCCGCATCTTGTGCCGCAGCCTCTGGCGGATACTGTATCTCGTGGCCGACCCCAAGATATTGAGCGCGGGCCCAGCAAGGGCCCAAGGGGTTGGGTGGGACAGACAGCATAGCCGCCGAGGAGCGTGCCGCCATGGCTTGGACCGACGAACGTGTGGAAACCCTGAAAAAGCTGTGGTCTGACGGTCTGAGCGCCAGCCAGATCGCCAAGCAGCTGGGCGGCGTCACCCGCAACGCGGTGATCGGCAAGGTTCACCGTCTGGGCCTGTCGGGCCGGGCCGCGCCTTCGCGCCCCACCCGCCGCGCCAGCACGCCCAAACCCGCCGCCAAGCCGCGCCAGGCCGCCCAGGCGCCGTCCGA
>VJOU01000158.1 GCA_007050995.1 Glycocaulis profundi
GTCCGCTACCACCATGTCTCAGCGCATTGAAGCCGAAAGGGAAGGTCGGAAACTGGGTGAAATTAAGGAACTCAACTTGGAAGGATGTTTGGCTACCGAGATTGAGGGCTTGACGGACGAATACACGTGCTTGGAGAAACTCAACATGTCTAATGTCGGCTTGACGACTCTTGCGGGGCTCCCGGCTCTGCCGGCCTTGACGCATCTGGATGTGTCGGGTAATCCTATTACCGACGGTCTCGATGCTCTAAAGGGCTGTCCGAGTCTGGTTTCTCTTAATCTGTCTGGCAATAAGTTGGCAGCCATCTCCGATTTGGCTCCTCTTGCCTCGTTAGAGAATCTATTTTCCCTTGAGATGGGCGACTGTGACCTAGTGAGTGTGGATGGATATCGCAAGGAGGTCTTCTCCATCCTGCCAAGTTTGAAGATTCTCGATGGTTTGGATCAAAATGGCGTTGAGGAATGTAGTGAGAGGGTTATTGGTGACGTTGTTAACGGGCCTAAGAATGGGCACTTAATTACTTCTGCCAACGATGAGGGTGATGAGGAGGATGAGGATGATGAAGAGGGACAGGACGAGGATGACGACG
>VJOU01000159.1 GCA_007050995.1 Glycocaulis profundi
AAAAGGAGAAGTACCCTCCTCAACTGTCGATGTAAGGTAAATTCCAGACTTCATACTTGAATGTTGTCGGGTTCCATTTTCCATATCGTCATACACCTTTTTCTTGTCTATTGCGGCGTTATCATCATAGATCTCACAATAGGCTTTGTTCCTATATAGCAATTGGTCCCACGGGACACTCCAAGCAATTAGCTGCTTGCAATAATCTGTATCGTTGTACTTGCCACGATATATTACAAATGCTTCCGTGCCAGATGGCTCGGCATCCCTTTTTGTATGCAGAAAGCCACCCCACTGGCCATTCTGAACTCTAGCCGGAAACGAACCATTCGCATACATTTTCCCATACGCAGCGTCGTCTTCAGCATAAAACAAGGTATCACCGGTAGCATTATAAAAGATACTTAGTGCGGAAACTCCATTCCCATAGTTTTCTTTTAGTTTCCTGACATAGGCAACTGCCTGATCACGCTTTTCGCCTGCGTTTAGATCTTGATTGGCTTTCCGGGCCCTCTCTAACTTAGTTCCCTCTAACACAGGTTCGCCAAACACGCCGATACTAGCCATATATTGTGATCCTAC
>VJOU01000160.1 GCA_007050995.1 Glycocaulis profundi
GCATTGATGTCGATATTACAACTGCATTGTCTAACGCGGTCAACACATTCTTTAACGTGAGCATTACCGGCGTCAGCAACCCGGCTCCCACAAGAAAAAACGTTCAAAGATCAATTCTTCTATTCACAGCATGGTGGAGCGAAAGTCAAACTCCTTCAGAGGATCTTCAAAAGAAATTCGCAGCAAAAGGCATTGATGTCGATATTACAACTGCATTGTCTAACGCGGTCAACACATTCTTTAACGTGAGCATTACCGGCGTCAGCAACCCGGCTCCCACAAGAAAAAACGTTCAAAGATCAATTCTTCTATTCACAGCATGGTGGAGCGAAAGTCAAACTCCTTCAGAGGATCTTCAAAAGAAATTCGCAGCAAAAGGTGTAAACTTGGCTATCATTGGATATAACACAAGCCCTGGTTCACTTAACTCAAATGACTGGTATAATTATGTTTCACTCAGTACCGATGCTGATGTTGCGCCATTTGTGAATAGGTTCTATCTGAATTCTGGATTGAATAATAATCTGACAAACAATTGGTGTAAAATAATCGCTGATGCTAATGCTAATAATTCTATTTCGG
>VJOU01000161.1 GCA_007050995.1 Glycocaulis profundi
TAATTGTTGTCGAACGCATTTGGTGTCACCAAATCAAGTGGTTCCAAGTTATTGTTGCCATTAGGTGCAGTCTGTGGGCAATTGCTCCTAAGGTTGCTGGCGAAAGTAGCGTCTATGTTTGAGGTGTTATCGTATATCCTGGCCCTAAATGTAACACATCGTGCCTGCCCGATTGTGTGAGAMCCTGACAAAGCAACCATGTCTCTTACGCTGAGACCCTGTCGATCAAAGCTGGCRATGAGCTGAGMTAGATTAWWATYACCTCTTGGWAGATTAGTATTGGCTAGAKMCKCGYTTGCAGGTKYAGGAGAATCTCTTCTTCCAAGCCTTACTGTCCATGATGGACCKCCCACCKYCACYGARGCATCACGAGCTGCRACAGCCAATATATCKGCACATGAAACAACACCAGGACATACSCTCTCSACAGCAGCTTTAGCATCATCTATAGCTTCGAAGCCAATCACACCTCTATTTGCAGTTGCATTCTTCTCACTTCCGGCTCCATCAAGCAAAAGGGATGCATCACAACCCTGAACAAAACAGTCGTGAAAAAGAAGGCGAATGATAAGGGCTGCC
>VJOU01000030.1 GCA_007050995.1 Glycocaulis profundi
GGCCGGTCCGAACGGGCCGAATCCGCGCTCGCCCGCGCCGCGCTCGAGGCCGTCGCCGACCCCGTTCTGGTCGCGGACGCACGGGGCCGCGCGATCTGGGCCAATCCCGCCTATCACGCGCTGGCGCGCAAGGCGGTGGGTCTGGGCGCCGCGCTGGGCGCGCCCACGCCCGACCGGGTCTGGCCCGGCTCGGCGTCGGCTCCGATCTACCGGCTCGCCCGCGCCGCGGGGAAGGGCGAGTCCGCCCGCGAGGTCCTGCCCGCGCTGGACGCCGAAGGCCCCGGCTTCGTGGCCGTGGTCAATCCCATGGACGAGGGCCGCGCGGTGTGGCGCTTCTCCGAGGCGCGCGGCACGGGGGAGGACGCCCCGCCCGCGCCCGACTGGTCCGAGCACGCTCCGGTGGGCCTGTTCCTGGCGGACTCCGAGGGCCGGGTGCTGTCGGCCAACGCGACCCTGCGCCGCTGGACCGGGGCGGGGGCGGATCAGGCGCTGAAGCTGTCTGATTTCCTCGCGGGCGACATGGCGAAAACCCTGGTGCGCACCCGCGGCGCGCAGGGCGTGAAGCGCCTGGACGCGCGCATGCTGGCCCGCGAAGGTGTGGAGACCCCCGTCGTGGTCGCGCTGGAATGGGACGAGGCGCGGCCGCCGCGCATGCGCGGCGTGGTCTACGGCCTTTCCCAGACGGGCGCCCCGCCGGGCGTGGAGCAGGCCATCGCCAGCCAGACCGCGGGCCGGACGGGCCGCACCTTCGACGACATGTTCGCCTCCGCGCCCTTCGGCGTGGCCCGGCTGGACGGGGTCGACCCCCAGGACGCGATCATCGAGGATTCCAACCCCGCGCTGGTCCAGTTCTCCGCCGGGGCGGCCATCCCCGGCGCCCGCTTCGCCGACCTGTTCGACTGGAGCGGGGAGGAGGACGCCGAGGCGGTGTTCGCCGCCGCCCTGTCCGGCAGCGGCGAGCCGGTGGGCCTGTCCCTGAAGGCCGGAGAGGACGCGCGCGACGTGCACCTCTTCCTCGCCCCCGCCCGCAGCGGCGGGCGCGTGGCCTACATCGTGGACGTCTCGCCGCTGAAGGCCCTCGAGCGCCAGTTCGCCCAGGCCGCCAAGATGCAGGCCGTCGGCCAGCTCGCCAGCGGCGTGGCGCATGACTTCAACAACATGCTCACGGTCATCAACCTGAACACCGACATGCTTCTGGCCAGCCATCCGGTGGGCGATCCGAGCTATTTCGAGCTCCAGCGCATCCGCTCCACCGTGGCGCGGGCACGGGGCATGGTCCGCAAGCTGCTGGCCTTTTCGCGCAAGCAGACCCTTCGCACCGAGACCGTGGACGTCACCGACGCGGTGTCGGACTGTGGCGTGCTGCTGCGCCAGATACTCGAGGAATGGGTGCGGCTGGACATTCGCCACGGCCGGGACCTGCCCTTCATCAAGGTGGACCGCACCGAGCTGGACAACGCCATCGTAAATCTGGCCACCAACGCGCGGGACGCCATGCGCGAGCAGGGGGGCGGGGCGCTGACCGTCACCACCGAGGCGCTGGATGCCGAGGCCGTGCGCGCGGCGGGCGCCACCGATCCGCGGCCCGGCCCGTGGGCGGCGATCCATGTCGCCGACGAGGGCACGGGCATGGACGAAGACACGCTGGCCAAGATCTTCGAGCCCTTCTTCACCACCAAGCCCGCCGGGCAGGGCACGGGGCTGGGCCTCGCCACGGTCTACGGCATCGTCAAGCAGTTCGGCGGCTATCTGTTCGCCCGTTCCGAGGTGGGCAGAGGCACGACCTTCTCCATCTACCTGCCCGGCCACGCCGACGAACCGGAGGCTGACACCGACGACGCGGCGGAGGACGTCCCGGATCGGCGGCCCGCGCCCGTTCCATCCGATCCCGCCCCCGCCGACATGGCGGGCCGGGGCCGCATCCTGTTCGTTGAGGACGAGGTGCAGGTGCGCGAGATCGCCGCCAAGCTGCTGGTCAAGCGCGGCTACGAGGTGGTGGAGGCCTGCGACGGCGAGGAGGCTCTGGAAATCCTCGAAGACGAGCCGGGCGGGTTCGACCTCATCATCTCCGACGTGATGATGCCGGGCCTGAACGGCCCCGCCTTCCTGGAGAAGGCCGGCGACAAGATCGGAGAGGCGCGGATCATCTTCATCTCCGGCTACGCCGAGGAGGAATTCTCCCAGATGCTCTCCAGCGCCAAGGGGGTCTCTTTCCTGCCCAAGCCCTTCTCGCTCTCCGCGCTGGCCGCGCAGGTGAAAGAGCAGCTCTCCAAATAGGGGATGCTGGATTCAGCCACAGGCGGCATTGCGACAGTTATGTGTGAACCGTCAGCGATCTTTCAAATAACCGTAACCTGACGGTCGCCGTTCTGACGTCGATTACCCGGTAATGCATCTCTCCGTGAAGTCCGCATTTTCAGTCTGCGGACGGTCCAGATCACGGGGGATCGCCATGACCAGTCTCAAGTCCCGCCGCGCGGGTGTCTCCGCCGCGGTGCTCGCCGCCATGCTGTCCGCAGGCGCCGCTCACGCCCAGCATCAGGTCTCCGGCCGGGTGACCGACGCCAATGGCTCGGCCCTTCCCGGCGCGCGGGTTCTGCTGCCCGAGCTGGGGCTGGACACGAGCACCAACCGTCAGGGCGAATTCACCCTGCCGTCCGTGCCTGAAGGCGAGGTCACGATCCAGGTGGACTATCTGGGCCTGCCGTCCTCGACCCGCGGGATCAACGTCTCCCCCGTCGAGCGCAACTTCATCGAATTCACCCTGGCCCAGGGCGATGGCGTCGAGCAGATCGTCGTGCTGGGTTCGATTCTGGACGGCGCGGCCCGCGCGCTGAACCAGCAGCGCACCGCGGACAATCTGACCAACGTGGTCAGCTCGGACTCCATCGGCCGCTTCCCCGACTACAACATCGCCGAGGCGCTCCAGCGCGTGCCGGGCATAGGGGTCGAGCGTGACCAGGGCGAGGGCAATTTCGTCTCCCTGCGCGGCGCGCCGTCCGAGTTCACCTCGATCACCATCGACGGCGCCTCGGTGCCGTCCTCCAGCCCCGACACCCGCGCCACCGATCTGGGCGTGATCCCGTCGGACGTCGTCGCCGGTCTGGAGGTCTCCAAGACCCTGCTGCCCAGCCAGGAGGCGGACTCCATCGCGGGTTCGGTCAACCTCGTCACCCGCTCGCCTTTCGACACCCCGCGCCTGCGCGTGAACGGCACGGTCGGCGCCAGCTACAACGAGTTCGGCGGCACCTCCGACCAGCGCGGCGCCCTGGTGGTCAGCGACGTGTTCGGGCCCGGAAACCGCTTCGGCGCGCTGGTCTCGGCGAGCTGGTCGCAGACCGACCGCCGGGTGGACAACATCGAATCCTACTGGGACGTCGTCACCACGCCTGAAGGCGATGAAATCATCGGCCTGCCCGAGCAGGAGTTCAAGGATTACGACACCCGCCGCGAGCGCATCGGCCTGACCGGCGCGCTGGAGTACCGGCCCGATGACGCGAACCGCTTTTTCCTGCGCGGCTCGTATTCCCGGCGCGACGACGACGAGTTCCGTCACCTGCTGGCCATCGTCTATGAAGACGGGGCGCTGCAGCCCGGCGCCCAGGAGCTTTTCGCCACCTGGAACAACACCCGCATCCAGCGCGAATTCCGCCACCGCATCCTGCGCGACGAAACCTTCACCATCGCCGCGGGCGGCGAGCATGATCTGGGCGGGATGACGCTGGACTACACCGCCTCGTTCGCGCGCGCCGAGCAGACCTACCCGCGCCGCCAGCAGCTCGTCTTCCGCTCCGGCGGGGCGAACGGACGCCCTGACATCACCTACGACTACAGGGCCGACTCCGACGAGCCCTTCATTTCCCTGTTCGAGACCGGCGAGCACCTCAATCTTGACGCCTATGACTTCCGCCAGGCGACCGTGCGCTGGGCGGACACGATCCAGGACGAGATCGCGCTTGAGGCCAACCTGACCATCCCCGGCGAGCTGTTCGGCCAGTCCGCGACCCACCGCTTCGGCGCCCGGGCCCGCTGGCGCGACGTGGACACCGACGAGGAGAATTTCCGCGACCGCCGCGCCAGCTCCGCGCCCGATGGCGGGATCGCCGACTTCCTCTCCTCCCGCCCGTCGCAGAACTTCAACTACAATCTGGGCCAGAAGTTCGATTCCGGCCGGGTCATCGACTATTTCGAGCAGATCGCCCCGGTGGTGCTCTCCGCGCCCGGCGACACCCGCCGCCTGCCCCAGTCGCTGGAACTCGACTACTTCGCCACCGAGAACATCTACGCCGCCTACGGCATGAGCCGGGTGGAGTTCGCCAACGCGGACGTCATCTTCGGCCTGCGCGTGGAGCGCACCGAGTTCGAAGGCGGGGCGCCCAGCTATAATCTCGAAACCTTCGAGACGACCATCGCCGAGGCCTCCAACAGCTACACCAACGTCTTCCCGAACCTGACCGTCCGCTATGAGCTCAGCGACAGCCTGATCGCGCGCGGCGCGATCACCCGGGGCATCTCGCGGCCCAACTATCGCGACAATGTTCCGCGGGTGGGCGAGAACAGCGACGGCGACCGCGAGGTGATCGACGTGGTGCGCGGCAATCCCGACCTGCGGCCCACCCTGGCGAACAATTTCGACGCCGCGCTGGAATATTATTTCGAGCCGCTGGGCCTTGTGTCCGCCGGGGTCTTCTACAAGGACCTGGAGGACTACGAATTCACCCTGACCAGCCGGGGCGAGTTCAACGGCCAGCCCGCCAACATCACCGAGAAGCTGAATGCCGACGACGGCCGCATCTACGGCTTCGAGCTGGCCTACCAGCAGCAGTTCGTCCAGTTGCCGGGCCTTCTGTCCAATCTGGGCGTGTTCGCCAACTACACCTGGACGGACGCGCAGATCACCCTGCCCTTCGCGGTGGAGGGCCGCGGGTCGAACGCGCCGCTGCCCAGCCAGTCGCGCGAGACCATCAACCTGGCGGTCTTCTATGAGACCAGCCGCTTCAACGCCCGTCTCGCCTGGACCGACCGCAGCGACTATGTCGACGAGTTCAACGCCGACGCCCGGCTGGACCTGTTCTGGGAGGGCCGCGAGCAGCTCGACTTCACCACCAGCTATGACGTGACCGATCAGCTCAACGTCTTCCTGGAGGCCAAGAACCTGACCAACTCGCGCGGCGTGCGCTATGCGGGCGTGCGCGCCCGCGGCACCGAGATCGAGGAGTTCGGCTCCACCGTCTTCCTGGGCGCGCGCTTCAACTACTGACGCGTCCGAACCTTTTCCTCCCCCTCAGGGCGCGGTCTCACGACCGCGCCTTTTCCTTTCAGGCCGGGGCGAGGGGAAGGGTCACGACCGCGCGCAGGCCGCCCGGCGCGCGCGGCTGAAGCGTCAGGGCGCCGCCCAGCCGCATCGCGGCCATGCGCGCCAGCGGCAGGCCCAGCCCGCTGCCGTCGACCGAGGCCGGCGCGGCCCTGTGGAAGCGCTCGAACACACGCTCGCGGTCTTCGGGCGTCAGACCCGGTCCGTCGTCGTCCACGGTGATCTCGAGCCGGCCATGGTCGCGCCGGGCGGTCACGCGCACCGTTCCGCCGTCGGGGCCGTGGCGCACCGCGTTGTCGATCAGATTGCGCAGGATGATGTCCAGCAGGCGCGCATCCGTCCGCAGGGCGCCGCCCTCGGGCGGAAGGTCCGCCACGATGCGGGCGGCGCGACTGGCGACGACCGAGGCGAGGTCCTGCTCGATCCGGGCCAGCGCGCCGGGCAGCGACACCGCCTCGATCCGCAGGGGCGCCGCGTCGGCGTCCAGCCCGGCCATGTCCAGCAGCTGTCCGATCAGACGCGCGGAGCGGTCCACCGAGCGCGTGATCGCCTGCAGCGCCCGGTCGCGCGCCTGCGCGTCGTCCCCGGCCGCACGGGCGACCTGGGCCTGGGTCTTCAGACCCGCCAGCGGCGTGCGCAGCTCATGGGCGGCATAGGCGATGAAATCCCGTTCCCGCTCGCGGGCCGCGCGCACGCGGTCCAGCAGGGCGTCCAGCGCGCTCACGGCGGGCCGGATCTCCGCAGGCGGAGCGGGCATCGCGACGGGGCTGAGATCGGTCGCCGAGCGGCCTTCAAGCCTGCGGGCCAGCGTGTCGAGCGGCCTCAGCCCGCGCCCCACGCTCCACCAGATCAGCGCGATCAGGAGCGGAAGCATCAGAAGCGCCGGGACCAGCAGGCCCAGGGCCACGTCGTCCGCCAGCCTCTGACGGCTCCGAAGGCTGTCGCCCACCAGCACGCGCACGCCCAGCTCCGCATCCGTGACGGCATAGACGCGCCACGCCTCCCCCTCGATCTCGGCATCGGCGAAGCCGGACTGGTGGCCGGAAAGCACCGCGTCCGGCGCGGCGTCCGACCGGCTCAGCAGGTCGCCGTCCATCGACCAGATCTGGCACGAGAGCTGGCGGCCATAGGCGCCGGGGACCGGCGTCAGACCGGCCGCCCCGTCCGCGCCGGGGTTCAGCCCGCCGCCCCGGACCAGCGAGGCCACCATCTGGGCGGATTCGGCCAGCCGGGCGTCCAGCACGCGTTCGATCCGCGTCTGCGTGCCGGCGTGGATCCAGACCGTCGCCCCCGCCCAGACCAGACAGGTCAGCGGCAGAAGGATCAGCAGGAGACGGGCGCGCAGGGAGATCATGACGGGGCGTCCAGCCTGTAGCCCAGTCCGCGCACGGTGCGGATCACGTCCCGGCCCAGCTTGGCGCGCAGATGGTGGATGTGAACCTCCACCGCATTGCTCTCGACCTCCTCGCCCCAGCCATACAGGCGCTCTTCGAGCCGGGCGCGCGACAGCACCGCGCCGGGCCGCTCCATCAGCGCCTCGAACACCGCCAGCTCGCGCCGGGACAGCGCGACAGCCTCGCCGTCGCGGGTGAGTTCGGCGAGGGCGGGGTCCAGCGTGAACCCGCGCCATCGCAGGGAGGGCTCGACACGGCCCTGGGCGCGGCGGACGAGCGCGCGCAGCCGCGCGGCCAGCTCGTCCAGATCGAACGGTTTGACCAGATAGTCGTCCGCGCCGCCGTCCAGCCCCGCCACCCTGTCCCCCGGCCCGTCCCGCGCGGTCAGCAGCAGAACCGGCACGCGCTCGCCCCGCGCCCGCCAGCGCCGCAGCAGGTCGAGGCCCGACCCGTCGGGCAGCATGATGTCGAGCACCACCGCGTCGAATCCGCCACCCCGCACGGCGGCGTCCGCGCCAGCGGCGTCAGGCGCGGTCTCCACCACGTGCCCGGCCAGGCGCAGCCCGGCCTGCAGCCCGTCCGCCAGCACTTCGTCGTCTTCCACAGCCAGTATCCGCATTCACGCTCACCTGTTGATGCGCCGCCTTGCGGGCCTCCGCTTAAGGCTGCCTTAAGCTTGACCGCAGACCCACCATGCCATGACAGCCGCATCGAGCTTCCGATTCACATGACCTCCTGCACCGCTCCCGCGCCGCGCGCCCTCGACACGACCGCCGCGAGCCCGTCCGGGGCGGCGTCATGAACGCCATCGCCCTGGGGCCCTTCATCATCTCCGCAGGCAATGCCGCGGCGATCCTGGGCTTCATGACGCTGCTGGCGGGCGGATCCCTGCTGGCGCGGTATTGGCGCGAGGCGTTCTCGGCCTGGTCGAGCTGGGTCCTGCTGGTGACCTTCGTGTCCGCGAGGCTCGGCCATGTGATCGAGAACGCGGGCGGGTTCGCGGACGCTCCCTGGCGGGCGCTGTACTTCTGGCAGGGCGGGTTCTCGCCGCTCTGGGCCATTCCCGCGGTTCTGGCGGTCACGGTCTGGAAACTTTCCGGCTGGCGCGCCCGCGCCGCAGGCCTGGCTCTGGCCGCCGCGTCCGCCGGGGTGTGGGCGGTCTCGCTGGCGGTGCTGGACCGCACCGATCCCGTGCCGCTGCCCGACCGGGTGTATGAGCGGGTCGGTCTGCCGCCCGTGGCCGTCGAGCCGGACGGCCGGCCGCTGGTGATCAATCTGTGGGCCACCTGGTGTCCGCCCTGCGTGCGCGAGATGCCCATGCTGGCCCAGGCCGCCGCCGACCATGACGGCGCCCGCTTCATCTTCGCCAACCAGGGCGAGAGCGAAGCGGTGATCAGCCGCTTCACCCTCCAGCACGAGGTCGAGCTGGAGGAAATACTGATCGATCCAGGCTCCTCGCTGATGGTCCATTACGGCGCGGTGGGCCTGCCCGTCACCCTGTTCATCGACGCCGAGGGCACGCTGCGCCAGGCCCATGTCGGCGAAATTTCACGCGAACGCCTCGACGCCCGGCTGAGGGCGATGGGCGTGCGCGCCGCCCCCTGAAGGAGACTGTTTCATGGTCAGACCGTTCACCGCCGCGCTCGCGGCCTTCGCCGCCCTCGTCCTGACCGCCGCCTGCGGGGCGCAGGAACTCGAGGAACTCCAGACCGACGCCTTCGTGCCGGTGCTGGGCAATCCTGACGGGGACGTCACCATCGTCGAGTATTTCGACTATCAGTGCCCGTTCTGCCGCCGGGCCCATCCGCAGGTGATGGAGGCGGTCGAGCGCGACGGCAATGTGCGGCTGATCCTGCGCGACTGGCCGGTGTTCGGCGAAACGTCCGAATACGCCTCCCGCATGGTTCTCGCCACGGTCTATCAGGATCGATACGCCGAAGCGCTGGACGCGGTGATGACCTTCGAGGGCAGCTTCGCGCGCCAGAGCGTGGACGAGGCCCTGGTCTCCGCGGGCGTCGACCTGGAGCGCGCGAGCGCCGATCTGGAGGCCAATGCCGACGAGATCGAGGCCTTCCTGGCGCGCAACGACGCCCAGATGCGCGCCATCGGCGCGCGGGGCACGCCCGCCTTCGTGGTGGGCGAGTTCCTGATTCCCGGCATGGTGGAGGCGGGCATGCTGCTGGACGCCATCGAGGCCGCCCGCGAGCGCCAGGGCGGATGAGCCGCCGGCCCGGCGCTCACCGGCCCGGGCCGCATCGCTCTGAAATCCCTCACGGTTGTTGAAAGGGGCGGGGCACGGCCTCGCCCCTTTTGATGTACTGGTTGCGTTCTGAGAACAAAACGAATACGGTCCTGTCAATTGCCCGACTCGAAGGGGCGTGGAATAACGGGGATCAAGTCTCATGAAGAACGCAGCCATCCGCCTCGTGAAAGACACCGACATGGACAAGAACAAGGCTCTCGAAGCCGCCCTGACCCAGATCGACCGCCAGTTCGGCAAGGGGTCGGTGATGAAGCTGGGCGCGCGGCCGAACCAGAACATCGAGGCGGTCTCCACCGGCTCGCTGGGACTGGACATCGCGCTGGGCGTGGGCGGTCTTCCCAAGGGGCGGGTCGTTGAAATCTACGGGCCGGAAAGCTCGGGCAAGACCACGCTGGCCCTGCACTGCATCGCCGAGGCGCAGAAGCGGGGCGGCACCTGCGCCTTCGTGGACGCCGAGCACGCGCTCGATCCGGTCTATGCCCGCAAGCTGGGCGTGGACGTGAGCGAGCTGCTGGTCTCCCAGCCCGACACCGGCGAGCAGTCGCTGGAGATCACCGACACGCTGGTCCGCTCGGGCGCGGTCGACGTTCTGGTGGTGGACTCCGTGGCCGCGCTGACCCCGCGCGCCGAGCTCGAAGGCGAGATGGGCGACAGCCTGCCCGGCCTGCAGGCGCGGCTGATGAGCCAGGCGCTCAGGAAGCTGACCGGCTCGATCTCCAAATCCAACTGCCTGGTGATCTTCATCAACCAGATCCGCATGAAGATCGGCGTGATGTTCGGCAATCCCGAGACCACCACGGGCGGCAACGCGCTGAAATTCTATTCCTCGGTCCGTCTGGACATCCGCCGCATCGGCGCGATCAAGGACCGCGACGAGGTGATCGGCAACCAGACCCGGGTCAAGGTGGTCAAGAACAAGGTCGCCCCGCCCTTCCGCGAAGTGGAGTTCGACATCCTGTACGGCGAGGGCATCTCCAAGACCGGCGAGCTGCTGGATCTGGGGGTCAAGGGCAACATCATCGAGAAGTCCGGCTCGTGGTACTCCCACGACTCCGAGCGCATCGGCCAGGGCCGGGAGAACGCCCGCAAATTCCTGCTCGAAAACCCCGACATCGCCAACAAGATCGAGGCGATGGTGCGCAAGAACGCCGGGCTGATCGCCGAGGAGATGCTGGTTGGGCCCTCCGCCGAGGACGATCTGGACGAGGGCGACGCCGCCAGCGCCTGATCCGCCCCGGGCGTGACGAGAACAAATTGCTGACGGGCGCTTGGCTAAGCCGGGCGCCCGTCCGTATATGTGCGCCTGAAGCAAGTCCCGTTGGAGCCTCCCATGACCCCATTGCGCGACATCCGCGCCAAGTTCCTGGATTATTTCGCCGGCCATGGCCACGAAATCGTCCCGTCGAGCCCGCTGGTCCCCAAGGAGGATCCCACCCTGCTGTTCACCAACGCAGGGATGGTCCAGTTCAAGAACGTGTTCACGGGCGCGGAGAAGCGCCCCTATTCGCGCGCGGTCACCACGCAGAAATGCGTGCGCGCGGGCGGCAAGCACAACGATCTGGACAATGTGGGCTACACCGCCCGTCACCACACCTTCTTCGAAATGCTGGGCAATTTCTCGTTCGGCGACTACTTCAAGGAACAGGCGATCGATCACGCCTGGACCCTGGTCACGAAGGAGTTCGGGCTCGATCCGCAAAAGCTTCTGGTCACGATCTACGCCGATGACGACGAAGCGCACGCGCTGTGGAAGAAGATCGCCGGGCTGCCCGACGAGAAGATCATCCGCATCGCGACCAGCGACAATTTCTGGTCCATGGGCGACACCGGGCCGTGCGGGCCGTGCTCGGAAATCTTCTACGATCACGGACCGGACATCCCCGGCGGTCCGCCCGGCTCGCCCGATGAGGACGGCGACCGGTTCATCGAGATCTGGAATCTCGTCTTCATGCAGTTCGAGCAGATGCCCGACGGCACGCGCGCGAACCTGCCCAAGCCCTCCATCGACACCGGCATGGGGCTGGAGCGCGTCGCCGCGGTGCTGCAGGGCGTGCACAACAACTATGAGGTGGACCTGTTCCAGCGCCTGATCGCGGCGGGCGAGGACGCGCTGGGCGTGAAGGCTGAGGGCGGCGCGCTGGCCAGCCACCGGGTCATCGCCGATCACCTGCGCTCGACCAGCTTCCTGATCGCGGACGGGGTCACCCCGTCCAACGAGGGCCGGGGCTACGTGCTGCGCCGGATCATGCGCCGGGCCATGCGCCACGCGCACATTCTGGGCGCGTCCGAGCCGGTCATCTTCAAGCTCGCCCCAGTGCTGGCCGCCGAGATGGGCGAGGCCTTCCCCGAGCTCAATCGCGCGCTGCCCGTGATCGAGGAGACCCTGCGCGGCGAGGAGGAGCGCTTCCAGCGCACGCTCGGTCGCGGCCTGGGCCTGCTCGAAGACGCCGTGTCGGGCCTTGGCGAGGGCGAGGCCCTGCCCGGCGAGACCGCCTTCAAGCTCTACGACACCTACGGCTTCCCCCTCGACCTGACCCAGGACGCGCTGCGCGCGAAGGGCCTGTCGGTGGACGAGGCGGGCTTCAACGCCGCCATGGACCGGCAGAAGGCCGAGGCGCGCGCCCACTGGGCGGGCACCGGCGAGGCCGCGCCCGACGCGGTCTGGTTCTCCGTGCGCGACGCGGCCGGGGCCACCGAATTCCTGGGCTATGACCGCATCGAGGACGAGGGCCGTCTGGCCGCCATCGTGGCGGGTGGCGCGGCGCGCGATGCCCTGCCTGCGGGCGAGACCGGCGAGCTGGTCTTCGACCGCACGCCGTTCTACGCCGAGTCAGGCGGCCAGATCGGCGATGCGGGCGTGATCGCGTTCGAGGGCGGCGCGCGCTTCATCGTCGAGGACGTGAAAAAGCGGGCCGGTGACGTGTTCGCCCATATCGGCCGCGCCGAGGGCGGCGAGATCAAGGTCGGCGACACCGCGCGCCTGACGGTCGACGGCGCCCGCCGCGACCTGACCCGCTCCAACCACTCGGCCACCCACCTCGTCCACGCCGCCCTGCGCGACGTGCTCGGCCCCCATGTCAGCCAGAAGGGCTCCTATGTCGGCCCCGACCGTCTGCGCTTCGATTTCTCCCACGCCAAGGCCCTGACCCCCGCCGAGACCGCCGCCATCGAGGCTCAGGTCAATGCGGTGATCCGTCAGAACGAGGCGGTGGAGACCGGCGAGATGGCGCCCGACGAGGCCATCGAGAAGGGCGCCCTGGCCCTGTTCGGCGAGAAGTATGGCGACACCGTCCGCGTCCTGTTCATGGGCAAGGACCTCAAGGAGCCGGAGAAGACCTATTCCATCGAGCTGTGCGGCGGCATCCACGTGCGCCGCACCGGCGACGTGGCCCTGTTCAAGATCGTGTCCGAAAGCGCGGTCTCGGCGGGCGTGCGCCGGATCGAGGCGCTGACCGGCGAAGCCGCCCGCCAGTGGCTGGAAGACCAGGCCGGGGCGGCGAAATCGGCCGCCGACGCTCTGAAAATCCCCGTCGCCGAGCTGGGCGGGCGTCTCTCCGCCCTCATGGACGAGCGCAAAAAGCTCGAACGCCAGCTCGCCGAGGCCAAGAAACAGCTCGCCATGGGCGGGGCCGGGGGCGGCGCGCCCGCGGGGCCTGAATCCGTAGGCGGGCTGAACTTCATGGGCCGGGTCGCCGAGGGCGTGGGCGGCAAGGATCTGCGCGCCATGATCGACGAGGCCCGCAGCCAGATGGGCTCGGGCGTGGCGGCCTTTATCGGCGTGAATGACGGCAAGGCCGCGCTGGCCGTGGGCGTCACCGACGATCTGAAGGGCCGGGTGAACGCGGTCGATCTGGTCCGCGCGGGCGCGGAGGCCGTGGGCGGCAAGGGCGGCGGCGGCCGTCCCGATTTCGCTCAGGCCGGCGGCCCGGACGGAGAAAAAGCTCAGGCGGCGCTTGACGCTATCCGACAAGCCCTTACGTCAGGGGTGCAGGCGGCCTGACCGCCTGTTCTCCATAAAAGCGCGCGATCATTTCATCACGCGGGGAGGTTTCGTTAACCGGAACTGCAAGGTTCCGGACGCATCATGATTGCCAAATCATAAAGCACAGGGGCTGGCCTGAATGTTCGACGTGATCGCCTTCGTCATACTCATAGGCGCGGGTCTCGTCGTACTTTCGATCTTCACCTCCCTGATTTCTTTCCGCGTCGGCGCGCCGCTGCTGCTGGTCTTTCTCGGCATTGGCCTGCTGGCGGGCGAGGACGGGCCGGGCGGCATCGTGTTCGAGAACGCCCAGCTCGCCTATTTCATCGGCTCGGTCGCGCTGGCCGTCATCCTGTTCGACAGCGGCATCGGCACGCGATTCCAGACCGTCAAGGCGGCGGCCGGGCCCTCCCTCGTGCTGGCGACCGTCGGGGTGGCGATGACCGCCGGCCTGGTCGCCGTTCCCGCTCATTACCTGCTGGGGCTGGACTGGCTCTACGCCCTGCTTCTGGGCGCGGTGGTCAGCTCCACCGACGCCGCGGCGGTGTTCTTCCTGCTGCGGGTGGGCGGGTTGAAGCTGCGCGAACGGATGCGCGCCACGCTGGAGGTGGAATCGGGATCGAACGACCCGATGGCCATCTTCCTCACCGTGGCCCTGATCGAACTGATCATGGCGGGCGGGGCCAGCGCGCAGTCGCTCACGCTGTCCTTCCTGACCACCTTCAGCCTTCAGATGGGGCTGGGGCTGGGCCTGGGCCTCGCTTCGGGCTTCCTGATCGTTATGGGGCTGAACCGGATCAAGCTGGAACCGGGTCTGTTCCCGGTCATCATCCTGGGGCTGGCGCTGGTCGTGTTCTCTCTGACCGCGGTTCTGGGCGGCAGCGGTTTCCTGGCGGTCTATGTGGCCGGGATCGTGATGGGCAACATGCGTCTGAAGGGCGCGGTGGGCTTCCGCCGGTTTCAGGACGGCCTGACCTGGCTGGCCCAGATCACCATGTTCCTCGTGCTGGGCCTGCTGGCCACGCCCTCCCAGTTCCCCCAGATCGCTCTGCCCGCCATCGGCGTGGCGCTGGCGCTGATCTTCGTCGTCCGCCCGCTGGCGGTGTGGCTGTGCCTGCTGCCCTTCGGCTTCCCGCGTCAGGAGACCGCCTTCGTCGGCTGGGTGGGCCTGCGGGGCGCTGTCTCGATCCTGCTGGCGATATTCCCCATCGTGGCGGGGATGGAGAACGGCCAGCTCATCTTCAACACCGCCTTCATCATCGTGCTGACCTCGCTGCTGGTGCAGGGCTGGACGGTCAGCCCCATGGCCCGCTGGCTGGGCCTGACCGTGCCGCCGCGCATCGGTCCGGTGGAGAAGGTCGAGCTCGAACTGCCCGGCGACGCGCGCCACGAGCTGGTGGTCTATCGCGTCGCGACGGAAAGCCCCGTGGCGCGGGGCGAGCGCATCCCGCGCTGGGCGCGGCCCTCGCTGACGGTGCGCGACGGGCGCTCCCTGCGCCTGCACGAAGCGGGGCGGCCCCAGCCGGGCGACTATCTGTACATTTTCGCGCTGCCGTCCTTCATCCCGCTGCTGGACAGGCTGTTCGCCAACCCCGCGGAGATTTCCCGGGAGGACACGGTCTATTTCGGCGAATTCGGGCTGGAGCCCGACCGACCGATCTCCGACGCGGCGAAGGCCTATGGCTTCGCGGTGGGCGAGGGGGAGGCCGACCAGCCCATCGGCGACCTCCTGCGGGCGCGGCTCGGGGGCGCGGCGGTGCGCGGCGACCGGGTGCTGATGGACCCCGTCGAGCTGATCGTGCGCGACACCGACGATGAGGGGCGGATCAGCGCGGTGGGCGTGCGGCTGGAGCCCCGCTCGGACCCCGGCGCGCGGCTGCCGGTCTTCTTCAGCGCCCAGGACATGATCGCGGGCCTGCGCGCGCGGCTGAAGGAAAAGCGTGGCGGGAGCGGCGCCTGAGGCGGCTTATTCGGCGATCTCCCTCTGGTCGTCCTCGGGCACCGGCTCGAGCCGGACGGGCTCGCCGCGCTCCCGGCCCGTGATGAAGTCCACCGCCTGATCGGCGGCGTCCTGGAAGGGCTGCAGAACCAGATCGGCGCCCGCCGCCTTGAGCTCGTCGATATGGGCGCCGCGCTGGCTGGTGACCGCGATCCTGCCGGTGTAGCCGTGCTTGCGCAGGGTGCGGATCATGGCGATCCGGCTGTCCTCGGCCATGATTCCGATATCGCGGTCGCTGGCGGTGGAGATCACCCATTTCGCCCCTGACAGGGGCAGGTGGGTGATGAATTCCTGATCGGTCAGGTCGCCATAGATCGCGTCCAGGCCCTTCTCGCGCCACAGCCGCACTGCGGCGGGATTGAAATCCGTGCCAAGCGTGGAAATGCCCCGGCTCAGCAGCCGCTGGGCGATGGCGCCGCCATACCGGCCCAGTCCGAACAGGATGATGTCGTGGCGCGCCTGGGCGGCCTCGCCGTCCTGGCTTTCGGCGGGGCGGATGTTCCTGCGCTCGAACGGCGCCAGCAGCGGCTCGACCAGCGGATACAGGCGGTGCGAATAGGTGATCATGTAGGTCGAGGCGCCGATGGTGATCAGCCCGACCAGCGTGACCAGCCCCAGCGCCTGCTCGCTGACATGGCCGATGGCCAGCCCCATGGCCATGAAGATCAGCGAGAACTCGCTGATCTGCGCCACGGTCAGCCCCGCCAGGAAGCCCGTGCGGCGGCGGTATCCCATCACGCCCATGATGACGACCACGATCAGCGGGTTGCCGATCAGCACGAAGGCGGACAGGACCGCCGCGGCGGGGATGTTCTGCCCGATCAGGGACAGGTCGAGCTGGGCGCCCAGCGCCACGAAGAAGAACAGCAGCAGGAAGTCGCGCAGGGGCGCCAGCCGGGCGGAAATGGCCTCGCGATAGGGGGTGGAGGCCAGCGCCACGCCCGCCAGCAGACCGCCCAGCTCCTTGCCCACCCCGAAGATGTCGCCGATGGCGGCGAACATGGCGGCCATCGCGATGGAGAAGGTGATCAGCAGCTCGGGCGAGCTGGCCAGCATGCCGGTCAGCGGGTTGGCGATGAAGCGGATGAAGACCGCCACCAGCGCCACCATCCCGATCCCGGCCACCAGGACGGTGACTATCTCCTGCGCGCCCGCGCCGTCCTGCCCGCCCACGCCCAGTGCGGACAGCACGATCATGGCCAGCACCACCACGATGTCCTGCACGATCAGGAAGCCCAGCGCGATCCGCCCGTGAAGGCTGTCGATCTCGCGTTTGTCGCTGAGCAGTTTGACGATGATGATGGTGGAGGAGAAGGTCAGCGCGACCGCCACGTAAAGGCTCGTCAGCGGGTCGAGCCCCAGCGCCAGGCAGATGAAATAGCCGATGATCGAGGTGAAGGCGACCTGGCCCAGCCCCGTCATCAGCGAGACCAGCCCAAGCGACTGGACCAGCTTGACGTCCAGCTTGATGCCAACGAGGAAGAGCAGCAGGGCGATGCCGAGCTGGGCGAGCATCTCCACCGGTTCGGACGACTGGATGACGTCCAGCCCTGCGGGGCCGACCACGATGCCCACGATGATGAAGCTGACGATCAGGGGCTGGCGCAGGGCGTGTCCGACCAGCCCGATCCCGGCGGCGACCGCCAGCAGAAGAGCCAGTTCATAAAACACCGATCCTGTGACCAGCTCCATCATGGCGAGCGCCTTGCCTGTTCGCCGCCCATGATGGCGTGAAAAAGCGTGGCTTGTCGCTGACGAAGGTTAGGACGGCGTCGGTTTTCCCGTCGCCTTCCCCTCAGCCGCCCTGCTCAGTACACGCTCGAGAGGATCGAGCGGGCGTCATAGACGTCGCCGCGGTCGGCCGGGAGCTCGCCGCGGAAGGCGAAGACCTCCAGCGTCACGCCGGTCCGGCGCTCCTGGCCGGGCGAGAAGCCGACGCCCAGACCCACGCCCGAGGCGCGGAAGCCGCCCGAGCCGAAGGTCTGGCCCACCGAGCCGCCCACGCGCACCGGGCTGGACTGGCCGCCCTCGGTGCCCCAGCGGCGGTCGGTCACCTCGAACCAGTCATAGCCGTTCTCGGTGACCAGCTCGGCGGCCCGTCGCAGGGCCAGCCGCTCGGCCTCGGCGGTGGTCAGGTCCGGTCCCGCGTTGAAGCTGACGCGCCAGCGCGCGTCCTCGATGCGCAGATCGGAATAGCCCACCGCTCGCTGGCCCGCCGCGGCGGGGCCATAGACGGTCTGGGTGGGCGCGCAGGCCGCGAGCGCCATCGCGGCGCAGGCGGCGGAAAGAAACATCAGGCGCATATGGCCTCCTTGAACGGGTTCAGGCTCGCCAGTCCTCGATTAAGAACAATACGCCGATCAGGTCATGGCGGTTGCGTTCCAGCAGAGCGGAAGCGTCATCTTTCCCGCCGCTTGACCTCCGCCTCCCAGCTTTCGAGCAGCGCCTTGAGCCGGTCCGAGTCGCTGAGCGGTTCGGGGGGCGGCGCGGCGGAGGCGGTCTGGGCCGGTTTCAGGCGCGGCGGCGCGGGGCGGGGGCGCTCAGCCGGAGACAGCCCGCCCTGAACGATGCGGATGCGCCGCGGCGCCTTGCCCGCGTACTGGGCGACCCGCTGGAGGATCACCGCCGACTGCGCCTCGATCAGGGCGGCGGCGGGGCCGGCGGCCCGCACCACCAGCGCGCCGGACTGGAAGCGCTCGGGCCGGGTCCAGCGGGCCAGATGCTCGCCCACGATCTCCGGCCAGCGCTTTTCAAGCTCGCTCGCGCTCGGTCCGAAGGCTTTCGACAGCGGGCGCACCACCCGGCCCGCCGCCTTGCCCGCGCTGGGCATGGGCGGGGCGGGCGGGCGGCCGCGATGGCCCGCTGCCCAGTCCAGCGCCTCGCGCGCGGCGGGGTCGTCCTTGGCGCGCGGCCCGATCCGCCTGCGGGGCGGGATTGACGGACGGTCCTTGAAATCCATGCTCTGACCTCGCTCGTTCCATTCCACCATCGGTCCGGTCCGCCGGGCTGGCAAGACCGCCCGATGCGCCCCGTGCCCGACACCGATCCCATGCCCGCCGCCGATCAGGCTGCCGCGCTGCGCGCGGCGCTGCTGGACTGGTATGACCGCGAAGGCCGCACTCTGCCCTGGCGGGTGCGTCCCGAGGACCGGGCGGCGGGCCGCGTGGCCGACCCTTATGCCGTATGGCTGTCGGAGATCATGCTCCAGCAGACCACCGTGCCTCACGCCACGCCCTACTGGCATCGCTTCCTCGCGCTCTGGCCCACGGTCCACGATCTGGCCGCCGCCCCGCGCGAGCAGGTCATGGCCGAGTGGGCAGGGCTGGGCTACTACGCCCGCGCGCGGAACCTGCACGCCTGCGCAGGCGTGGTGTCGGGCGAGCTGGGCGGGGCATTTCCCGGTGATCTCGACGGCCTGCGCGCGCTGCCCGGCATCGGCGACTACACCGCCAACGCCATCCGCGCCGCCGCCTTCGACCGCCCCGCCAGCGTGGTGGACGGCAATGTCGAACGCGTCATCTCCCGCCTGTTCGCGCTGGAGACCCCGCTGCCGAAATCTAAGCCGCAAATCCGGAAACTCGCCGCCGCCCTGGCGGACCCGCAACGGCCCGGCGACTACGCGCAGGCGATCATGGATCTGGGCGCGACGGTCTGCGCGCCCCGCTCGCCTGACTGCGGCGCCTGTCCGTGGAGTGGACCGTGCGCCGCCCGGGCGTCGGGCGATCCGGTCCGCTTTCCGCTGAAGGAGAAAAAGCGCCCCAAGCCCGTGCGTCGCGGCGCGGTGTTCGCGCTGGTGCGGCCCGGACATGGCCGACATGGTGAAAAGGGGGGCGCCGACCATGTTCTGAGCGTCACCCGCCCGGACGGGGGATTGCTGGGCGGGATGCGGGCGCTGCCGGGCACGGACTGGACCGAGGACGGCCCAGGCGAAGACGCGCGGGCGTCGGCGCAACCGATTGACGCGCAATGGGACTATCGCGGCGCGGTGCGCCACGTCTTCACCCATTTCACGCTGGAGCTCGATGTCTGGACGGCGGAAGCGCCGGGGGACATCCGCCCCGATGAGGGCGAGTGGCTGGACGCGGCGGCCATGTCGAAGGCCATGCCGACGCTCTACCGCAAGGCCCTGACGCTGGCTCTGGCCTAAGCGTCTATCTCCGAACGGATTTTCGCGCGCAGCACGTCCAGCGGGACCAGCCCGCCATTGCGGCGCACATGCCAGAAGGTCCAGCCATTGCACGAAGGCGCGGACTGGATGCTGGCGCCCACCTGGTGGATGGAACCCGCCTCGCCGCCGCCCAGTACCGAACCGTCCGCGCGGACCCGCGCGGTGCGCCGTCCCTGCGAGCAGTAGAGCGTGTCGCCGGGCTTCACGAGGCCCGATTCCACCAGCGATCCGAAGGGGATGCGCGGCAGAGCGCGTTTGGACTGGGTCACCGTCAGCGCATCGCGGTCGCCCGGCGTGATCGCGGCGATGCGCTTGCGCGCGACCTCGGCATAGGTCTCGTCGGCCTCGATGCCGATGAAGTGGCGGCCAAGCTTTTTTGCCACCGCGCCGGTGGTGCCGGTGCCGAAGAACGGGTCGAGCACGACCTGGCCGGGATCGGTGGTCGCCAGCAGCACCCGGTGCAGCAGGCTTTCAGGCTTCTGGGTGGGGTGGGCCTTCTTGCCCTCGGAGGTCTTCAGCCGCTCGCCGCCCGCGCAGATGGGCAGGGTCCAGTCGGACCGCATCTGAACGCCGTCGTTCAGCGCCTTCATGGCCGTGTAGTTGAAGGTGACGCGCGAGCTCTTGTGCTTGGCCGCCCAGATCAGGGTTTCGTGCGCGTTGGTGAAGCGCGTGCCCTTGAAGTTCGGCATCGGGTTGGACTTGCGCCAGATCACGTCGTTGAGGATCCAGAAGCCCATGTCCTGCAGGAAGGAGCCGACCCGGAAGATGTTGTGATAGCTGCCGATGGTCCACAGCGCGCCATTGTCCTTCAGGACCCGGCGGGCCTCTTCCAGCCAGGCGCAGGAGAACAGGTCGTAGGCGTCGAAATCGCCGATCTGGTCCCAGTCGTTGTCGACCGCGTCGACCTTGGAATTGTCCGGCCGGTGCAGATCGCCGCCTAGCTGGAGGTTATAGGGAGGGTCGGCGAAGATCAGATCCACGCTGCCGTCCGGGAGGGATTTCATCACCTCCACGCAATCGCCCTGAAGAATCTGATCGATAGGTAAACCGCTCACGCGCCCGTCCCTCGCTTCAACCCGCTGACGAAGGGTTGCGGCGATGCGGCCTAACGGGGGGTTAACCCTGATTCATCGGGGTGAAGTTTTCCCGCGCGAGCCGCACAGGCGCATAGCTTAGCCGGTGGATGGGCGAAGGGCCAAGCCGCATCAGGGCTTCGGTGTGGGCCTTGCCCCCATAGCCCTTGTGGCGGGCGAAGCCGTAACCGGGATGGCGCGCGCAGGCCTCGGTCATGATCCGGTCGCGCACCGTCTTGGCGATGATGGAGGCCGCCGAGATCGCCGGCTCGGTCCCGTCGCCCCCTATCACCGCTTCGCCAGGGCAGGGCAGGCGGGGCAGGCGGTTGCCGTCCACCAGCGCGAACAGCGGGCAGGGCAGGACCCGCTCCACCGCTCGGCTCATGGCGGCCATGGTGGCGTGCAGGATGTTCAGCCGGTCGATCTCCACCGGCTCGGCGATGCCCACGCCCACGCAGGCCTCCGCCCAGATGATCTCAGCCAGCGCCTCGCGGCGCTTCGCGGTGAGCGTCTTGGAGTCCGCCAGCGCCTCTCGGGCGGAAAAATCGGACGGCAGCACAACCGCGGCGGCCACCACCGGCCCGGCCAGCGGCCCGCGCCCGGCCTCGTCGACGCCGGCGGTCAGATGGTCGGGGGCGGACAGGCGAAGGAGCATGGGCAAGGTATGGCCGAGTCTGGCGACGCAAGCAAAGCCCCGTGGCGCAACGTGCCGACGCAGGAGCGACGCCCTTAGATAAGTAGTTGAAAAATGGTGGTTATGAGGAAAGTAACCATCTTCGCTAACCTCACCTACACGCTCCTGAGCGCATAAGCGCCGGCGAGGGGTCAGACCGAAGCTGCAGGGCGCATGTTCCAGATATATGAATGCATCACGGCGGAGCACGATCTCCGCCTCGTCCTCGTGGCGGCCGCGTTGTGCCTGTTCGGTGCTCTCGTGGCGGTCAGCATCGTGCGCCGGGGGGCGTTCGCCACGGGCCGCTCCCGCGTCTTCTGGCTGATCGGCGCCGCTTTCGCGACCGGCGTGGGGGCGTGGGGCACCCATTTCATCGCCATGCTGGCCTATCAGCCCGGCCCCGCCATCTCTTTCGCGCCGACCCTGACCGCGGTCTCGCTTCTGGCGGGGATCGCCATTCCCGGCTTCGGCTGGGCGGCCGCGGCGGCGGGCGGGGGGCGCGCGGCGCATCTGGTCGGCGGCGCGCTGGCCGGCCTGGGCGTGACGGTGATGCATTATGCGGGCATGGCCGCGGTGGTCGCGGACGCCCGCATGGTCTGGGATCCGACCTTCATCGCGGCGTCCGCGCTGGCGGGGGCGGCGTTCGGCGCGCTGGCCGCGCGCGTGCTGCTCGCCGGGCGGCGGGTGGCCCGGGTCTACACCGCCGCGGTGCTGCTGACCCTGAGCATCGCGGGCCTGCATTTCACCGGCATGACCGCGCTGGAGATGGTTCCCGATCCCACGCTGGCGCGTCCGAACGCCATCGTTTCGCCGGTCCTGGTCGCCTGGATGGTCGCCATCGGCGCAACCGCGCTGCTGGCGCTTGGGCTGGCGGGGGTGATCTTCGATCAGCATCTGAGCTCCCGGCGCGCGCGGGAGATGGCGCGTCTGCGCGAGATCGCGGACGCGGGCTTCGAGGGGCTGGCGGTGGAGACGCGCGGCGTGATCCGCGACTGCAACACCCGGCTCCAGCAGATGCTGGGCCTTGATCGCCGGGCGCTGGAGGGCCGGTCGCTGGCCGAGTTCCTGGACTGTCCAGAGGCGCCGTCCCGCGAGGGCGCGGCGGTGTCGTGCCGCCTGCGCCGCGCCGATGGCGGCTCGCTGCAGGTGGAGATCCTCTCCCGCGTCATCGAGATGAACAAGGAAGAGGCGCGCGTCTATGCCGTGCGCGACGTGAGCGACCGGGTCAAGGCCGAGGCGCGCATCCTGCATCTGGCCCACCACGACGCCCTGACCGGGCTGGCCAACCGCGCGCGCTTCAACGAATTCCTGTCCGGCGCCCTGAAGACCGCGGCGCGGGCGAAGACCGGGCTGGCGGTGATCTGCTTCGATCTCGACCGGTTCAAGATCGTCAATGACATCCACGGCCACGCGGCGGGCGATCACCTGCTCGAAGAGCTGGCGCGGCGGCTGGGCGAGGAGCTGCCCATGGGCGCGATGGCCGCGCGGCTGGGCGGTGACGAGTTCGCCATCGTCCTGCCCGGCGAGAGCGACGGGCGGACGGCCTGTGACGTGGCGGGGCGGGTGATCTCGCGCGTCAGCGAGCCCTATGACTTCCACGGCACCACCCTGAGCGTGGGCGCCTCGGCGGGCGTGGCCATGCACCCCCAGCACGGCGACGATCCCGACACGCTGGTCAGCCGGGCGGACATGGCGCTGTACCGGGCCAAGAGCGACGGCGGGGACGGCGCGCGCATGTTCGAGGCGGCGATGGACGCGGTGATCCGCGAGCGCCGCGAGATGGAAGCCGATCTGCGCGTGGCGCTGAACGAGGGCGGGCTGGAACTGCACTACCAGCCCCAGGTCAGCGCCGAGACGGGCCTGGTCACCGGTATCGAGGCGCTGGTGCGCTGGCGCCGGGGCGATGTGCTGGTCCCGCCCGCGGACTTCATCCCGCTGGCCGAGGAGACGGGCCTGATCCTGCCGCTGGGCGAGTGGGTGCTGAACGAGGCCTGCCGCGAAGCCGCCGCCTGGCCGCTGCCCTATCCCATCGCGGTCAATGTCAGCCCCGCCCAGTTCAAGCAGGGCAATCTGGTCTTCACCGTGCAGACCGCGCTGGAGAACAGCGGGCTGGACCCTTCGCGGCTGGAGCTGGAGATCACCGAGGGCGTGCTGATCGAGGACGAGGCGCGCGCCCGCGACATGCTGCAATGGCTCAAGGCGCTGGGCGTCCGGATCGCCATGGACGATTTCGGCACCGGCTATTCGTCGCTGAACTATCTGCGCAGCTTCCCCTTCGACAAGATCAAGCTGGACCGTTCCTTCATCACCGGTCTGCAGGATCAGCGCGAATCCCGCGCCATCGTGCGGGCCACCGCTTCGCTGGCCCGCGATCTGGGGCTGGGGGTGGTCGCCGAGGGCGTGGAGACCGCCGCCGATCTGGCCGCCCTGCGCGAGGAGCAGTGCGTGGACATCCAAGGCTATCTGATCTCCCGGCCCGTGACGGCGGGCCAGCTCGCGCCCTTCTTCGGGGCCGAGCCGCCCCACATGGCCAATTTCATCGTCGGCGACGTGAAGACCAAGGTTGAACTGGCCTCCTGACCTTCGCGAGGGGGCTCAGAACAGGCTGAGCTGTTCGGCGGTGGCCAGCGGGCGCTGGAACAGGGTCGTGTCCATGGGGATGCGCTCGCGGTCGAGCCCGAAGCGTTTTCTCGCCTTCGCATAGCGGTTGGCGACGAGCTGGGCGACGGGGCCTTCGCCGGTCTGGCGCACGCGCCAGTTGGCGTCGTACTCCTTGCCGCCGCGGGTCTGGCGGATCAGCGACATCACCTTGGCCGCCGCCATCGGGCGCTCCACCGCCAGCCATTCCTTGAACAGGTCCTTGATCTCCAGCGGCAGGCGCAGCAGCACGTAGGCCGCCCGGTCCGCGCCCGCCTCGGCCCCGGCCTCCAGCAGGGGCTCGATCTCGTGATCGTTCAGCCCCGGGATGATCGGCGCGGTCATCATGGTCACCGGGATGCCCGCCCCGGTCAGGGCGCGGATCGCCTCCAGCCGCCGCTCAGGGGTGGCCGCGCGCGGCTCCATCGAGCGGGCGAGCTTCCGGTCCAGCGTGGTCACCGAGACCGACACCCGCGCCAGATTGCGCGTCGCCAGCCGGGCCAGCACGTCGATGTCGCGGGTCACGGTGGCCGATTTGGTGATCAGCCCGACCGGATGGTTGAACCGGTCGAACACCTCCAGGAGGCTCCGGGTGATCCTCAGCTGCCGCTCGACGGGCTGGTAGGGGTCGGTGTTCGCCCCGATCACGATGGTCTCGGGCGCATAGGACGGTTTGCGGAAGGCCGCCTCCAGCAGCGCCGCGGCGTCGGGCTTGTAGAAAAGCACGCTCTCGAAATCGAGCCCGGCCGAATAGCCCCAGTAGGCGTGGCTGGGCCGCGCGTAGCAGTAGATGCAGCCATGCTCGCAGCCCCGATAGGGATTGATGGAGCGGGAAAAGCCGATGTCGGGGCTGTCGTTGGTGGCGATGATCGAGCGGCTGGCGTCGCGGATCAGCGTGGTCCTGAGCGGTCTGGCGGGCGGATCCTGACCGCTCCAGCCGTCGTCGAAGGGTTCGGTGACGGTGGGCTCGAACCGGCCCGACGCGTTGGATTTCGCGCCCCGGCCCTTCTGCTGGAAGGGCTCGGGCAGCGCTTCGGAACGGCGGGCGATGAGGCGGTGCGCGGGCATGGCCCCAGACTGTTCCACCACTCAGAACAAATCAAGAACATTTTCTCATTGACTCTCACGCGCCGCCGGGCGAGCGAAAGGGGCATGAGCCGCATCCTTCCCGTCATCCCCGCCCTGAACGCCGCCGTCAGCCTGCCGCGCGCGCTGGCCGCGCTGGAGGAGGGGGTGCGCTCAGGGATTCTGGGGCCGGCCACGCTGGCCGATGGCGGCTCGCGGGACGGCACGGCGAACATCGCCCGGCGGGCGGGGTTTCATGTGGTGACGGGCGCGCAGGGGCGGGGCGCGCAGCTCGCCGCGGGGGCGCAGCACGCGCTCAGACGGGCGGGGGAGGGCGACTGGCTGCTCTTCCTGCATGCGGACACCGCGCTGGAGCCCGGCTGGTCGGCGGAGGCGCGGCGCTTCATGGAGGCCAACGCCTGCCGGGACCGGGCGGGACATTTCCGCTTCGCGCTGGACGACGCCTCCGCCCGCTCGCGGCGGCTGGAGGCGATGGTGGGCTGGCGCTGCGCGGCGTTCGGGCTGGCTTACGGCGATCAGGGCCTTCTGATCGGCGCGCGCTTTTACGAGAGGCTGGGCGGGTATCGCGACTGGCCGCTGTTCGAGGATGTCGATCTGGTCCGGCGGATCGGGCGGCGCAGGCTGACCGCGCTGCGCTCGAAGGCCGTCACCAGCGCGGAGCGGTTCACCGGCGAGGGGCATCTGCGCCGCTCGGCGGGCAATCTTCTTCTGCTGGCGCGCTACCATGCGGGCGCCTCGCCCCACGCGCTGGCGCGCGATTATTCCAAGGCCAGAGACCGGGTCCGGGTCGACGGACGGTCCCCGTCGCCCTAGCTTGGTCGAGGTCCAGCCGGAGACGCGCCATGACCGACACGCCGACCATCCCCAAGGCCGCCATCGATCTTTACGACGCCTATGCCCACAGGACGCTCGACCGGCGGGGCTTTCTCGCCGATCTGGCGAAGCTCATGGGCGGCGCGGCGGCCGCCGCGGCGGTGCTGCCGCTGATCGAACCGGCCACGGCTCACGCCCAGCAGGTCGCCGAGGACGATCCGCGGGTGTCCGCCGAGGTGGCGGCTTTCGAGCACCTGGGGGTGGAGACCCGGGGCTATCTGGCCTGGCCCGCGGACGGGAACGGACCGTATCCGGCCGTGCTGGTGATCCACGAGAACCGGGGGCTGAACGACCATATCCGCGACGTGGCCCGGCGGCTGGCGACGGAGGGTTTCCTCGCCTTCGCGCCTGATTTCCTGTCGCGTTCGGGCGGCACGCCGGACGACCCCGACCGCGCGCGGGAGATGATCTCCGAGCTGCCCCAGCCCGCCGCGCGCGACGACGCGCTGGGCGCACTGATCTTCCTGCGCGGCCATGAGCGTTCGACCGGCGCGACGGGGGCGGTGGGCTTCTGCTGGGGCGGGGCGATGGTCAACCAGATCGCCATCGCCGATCCCGATCTGGACGCGGGCGTGGTGTTCTACGGCTCTTCGCCGGACAGCGCGGACGCGGTCCGGATCCAGGCGGCCATGCTGCTGCATTATGGCGGGCTGGACGACCGCATCAATGAAGGCGTGCCCGCCTATCAGCGCGCGCTGGAGGAGGCCGGGACCAGCTTCGAGATGCATGTCTATGAAGACGTGAACCACGCCTTCCACAACGACACCTCCGAAGCGCGCTACGACCGCGAGGCCGCCGAGCTGGCCTGGGCGCGCACCATCGCCTTCTTCCGCGATCAGCTCGGCTGAGCTTGCGCCCCCGGCTCGTGATCTTCGCCAAGGCGCCGGTGATCGGCGGCGCCAAGTCCCGGCTCGCGCGCGGGGTGGGCCGGGTCGCCGCCTGGCGGCTCTACCGGGCCATGACCGCGACTGTGATCCGCAATACGCGAGACGCGCGATGGGACACGGTGCTGGCCGTCAGCCCCGACCGCGCGGCCGCGCGCAGCGTCTCCGTCTGGCCTGAGGCGCTGGCGCGGCTGCCGCAGGGGCGAGGCGATCTGGGCGCGCGGCAGGCGCGGGCGCTGGAAGATCGCGGCCCCGTCTGCGTGATCGGAACGGACGCGCCGCAGGTGTGGCGGGGGGACATCGCGCGGGCCTTCGCCGCGTTGAAACGCCATGACGCGGTGATCGGGCCGGCGGAGGATGGCGGCTACTGGCTGCTGGCGCTGAACGCGCCCGCGCCGCGCGGGCTGTTCGACGGCGTGCGCTGGTCGCATCCTGAGACCCGGTCCGACCTGATCGGGCGGCTCAAGGCTAACGGGTTGGGCCGGATCGCCCTGCTCAGGACGCTGCGCGACATCGACGAGGCGGGCGACCTTTAGCCCTTCAGCGCCTCGATCCGCTCCTGCAGGCTGAGCATGTCCGCCCAGGCCTTCTTCTTCTCCTGCGGGCGGCGCAGCAGGAAGGCGGGGTGGAAGACGGGCAGGGCGGGGATGGCGCCGGTCTCCTCGCCCGCGGCGTCCTTGACCCGGTATTCGGTCCAGCGGCCGCGCAACGCCATGATCCCGGCCTTCGCGCGCAGCAGGGACTGGGCGGAGATGCCGCCCGCGAAGACGAGGATTTTGGGGTTGATCAGGGCGATGTGCCGCTCGGCGAAGGGGCGGCAGGCCTCGATCTCCGCGTCGGTGGGCTTGCGGTTGCCCGGCGGGCGCCAGTTCACGATGTTGGTGATGTAGACGCTGTCTTCATCCAGACCCACCGCCCCCAGCATCCGGTCTAAAAGCTGGCCCGACCGGCCCACGAAGGGCTTGCCCTGCTCGTCCTCTTCCCGGCCCGGGGCCTCGCCGACCACCATCACCTCCGCCTGCGGGTTGCCGCGGGCGAAGACCATCTGACGGGCGGTCACCTTCAGCCCCCCGCCGTCGAAGGCGTCCAGCGCCGCGCGCAGACCGTCCAGCGTGTCGGCCTTCGCGGCCAGCGCGCGCGGATCGGGGCCGTCGGATTCCCGCGCGAACCCGGCCGCGCGGGCGGCCTGGGGCGAGGCGGCGCGCGGTGCGGGAAAGAGTGTA
>VJOU01000162.1 GCA_007050995.1 Glycocaulis profundi
CCGCCATCTGGAAGTGAAGCCACCAACTTTTCGACATCTGGACCAATACAGTCATCCGCTTTCACAACCTCAACACCGATAAGCTCGGATAGTCTCGGAACAAGAGGAGCCAAGCTATACTTTGGAGTAACACCTTTAGGCCTACCCAAATGACTAGAAAGAATAACTTTAGCACCATTACTGATCAAATGTTTAATARTAGGAATAGCAGCCCGAATTCGAGTATCATCAGTAATATTCTGATTATCATCCAAAGGTACATTCAAGTCAGCTCTAACAAAGACTTTCTTCCCTTTAAGTTCACTTGATGAGAGGTCCCCTACACTCTTTTTCGCCATCGAGACGATCTCTCTGACCGGTTTTGCGGTTTTGAGCGATCGGGCGTGTGCGAAAAGGAGTGGGTCCGCAGCCGCGAATCCAAGGCCGCGGAGTGGGGACCGGAGGAAGCGGGAAGCAAAGCGGACGGCGGCGGTCCGGGTGGTGGTGGTGTTGGAAGAGGAAGATGATGAAGTTGGGAGGAATGTGAGAGAGGTGTGTGACGCTGCTGCCATTGTTGGAAACTTGGAATGGAATTG
>VJOU01000163.1 GCA_007050995.1 Glycocaulis profundi
AAAACTGACATACACAGTCATATATGTCTTCTTCAAACGAAAACAGTGCTGTTTATCTTTATTATAATTCATCTATATATATAATTATATTTATATATATATATGCTTCTAAACTTTCAAACCCAAGCATCCTTCTCTAAACTTTCAAACCCAAGCATCCTTCTCCGATGCATATATATATATATATATTATCCTTACTGCACCTTGGTGCAATCAGTGCCTGGGCTGATCTTGTAAGGGATACTGACACCACACTTGCCAGGAAGGCTCGCCGCATTGCTGGGATTGATACCACTAATACTAGAGGATGCACTCTTTATACAATTACAGGTCGCCTGRCGATCAGGGGTCGTTTTTGCTGCCGAATTTAGTGCTTTAACACCACTGCAACATGMTGGTGGCACGACACCGCCTTTTTGTAGGTAGCCAACGCACGGCRCCAACTTGCTCGTCACTTGACCACATGTAAYGGCCTCCACATAAGGTGCGGCTAGCACCATACAAGTCACGACTACACATAAAAACATCATAACCTTGGTTGCCATTTTAAAGTATAAATTCGCTAATTAAAAG
>VJOU01000164.1 GCA_007050995.1 Glycocaulis profundi
CTAATGGTCTCCTTGAGTCCGGTGCTGGCGCTTCGTTGCGGAGGCACCCGTTGAGGGTGGGGAGGGCGACATGCCGCAGCATAATTTCTCAACGCCATCGTGGGAGTGGGGTGCGACGGAGGAAACTACGGTGGCGCAAAGTGGCAATCACCCGACGCCGCCGCCGTTCCCGATGGAACATTGTCGACGCATCATCACTGAAATGAACTGCACGGAGCACTACTGCTGGGCGTTGGCGGAAGTTGGTGATTGTGTGAGCATATGGGCGGACACGGGCRGCGCAGTTGAGCGCATAAACCCACCGGAGGATCCGCGTTGCAACCGCCAGACGAGCGYGTGTACGTCGGTGGAAGGTGGAACTGCGGTRGTCTTCAGTGGCACCCTTGASATGATTCCCTTCTATGTGGCCAAGTYGWTACCAGGTGGTCGCGATATCTTCCARTGGCGCTTCGTTGCGGAGGCACCCGTTGAGGGTGGGGAGGGCGACATGCCGCAGCATRATTTCTCAACGCCATCGTGGGARTGGGGTGAGACGGAGGAAACTACGGTGGCGSAAAGTGGCAATCACCCG
>VJOU01000165.1 GCA_007050995.1 Glycocaulis profundi
GAAATCGACTCCTTTCCAACCTTATGATGAGGTTTTTGGGCTACAAAGGTTTAGGGAGTGTGAGCTTATTCATGGAAGGTGGGCCAAAGGCTTAGGGAGTGTGAGCTTATTCRTGGAAGGTGGGCTATGTTGGCTACACTTGGTGCTCTTACAGTTGAGTCTGTCACTGGTGTTACATGGCAAGATGCTGGAAAGGTGGAACTAATTGACGGATCGTCRAAGTTTGGCCAACCRCTTCCGTTCTCCATCACTACTTTGATATGGATCGAGGTTTTGGTCATTGGGTTCATYGAGTTTCARAGAAMTGCTGMGCTTGAACCYGAAAAGAGGCTCTACCCAGATGGTCCATTTGATCCATTAAACTTGGCCAGTGACCCCGMGAAGAAAGCCACCCTTCMMTTGGCMGAGATCAAACATGCCCGTCTTGCCATGGTGGCATTCCTCGGTTTTGCTGTCCAAGCAGCGGCCACAGGAAAGGGCCCACTTAACAATTGGGTTACCCATTTGAGCGACCCACTTCACACCACTATCCTTGACACCTTCGGCTTCTTCTCTTAAACCTTCTTTTTTG
>VJOU01000166.1 GCA_007050995.1 Glycocaulis profundi
AGAGTTCCTGACTTTGACTTTATAAAAGCTGGAGCAGACATTGTCAGTGTCCATTGTGAACAATCTTCCACTATTCATTTACACCGTACRGTTAATCAAATTAAAAGTCTTGGAGCCAAAGCTGGAGTCGTTCTSAACCCTGCCACRCCATTATCCACCATTGAATATGTCCTTGATGTGGTCGACCTGGTCTTGATTATGTCTGTAAATCCTGGATTTGGTGGTCAAAGTTTCATTGAGAGCCAAGTAAAAAAGATCTCAGAYTTGAGGAGAATGTGCGTGGAGAAGGGTGTGAAYCCATGGATTGAMGTTGATGGTGGAGTTACTCCTGCCAATGCATACAAGGTTATAGAGGCTGGGGCAAATGCCTTGGTTGCTGGTTCTGCTGTTTTTGGAGCTAAAGATTATGCTGAAGCCATAAAAGGTATCAAAGCCAGCACAAGACCAGTGGCAGTTCCTGCATAGAACGTTTCAAGTGCATACGTGATTTCAGCAGTCATCATAGCTGCAACAGGAAGAATTTAATGGCGGATGTTGTGCTGTTTTATGCTGTTGCCACATTCATCATTTG
>VJOU01000004.1 GCA_007050995.1 Glycocaulis profundi
CGCGCCCGGACCGCCCCGGCGCCCCAGCCGGTGCGCGCCGCCGCGCCCGAGCCCGTCCCGGTCGAGGCCGAGCGCCTGCCCTCGGGCGAGTTCGCCACCGTGCTGACCCTGCGCGAGGGCATGTGCAAATGGCCGATCGGCGATCCGTCCGACAACACCTTCCGCTTCTGCGGGCGCAGGTCCGGCCCCGGCACCGCCTACTGCCAGGCCCACGCCCAGCTCGCCTACCAGCCTCAGGCCAAGCGCAAGCGCAAGCCGTCCGACGACGCGGGCACGGTGCTGGACGCCATCACCGCCCGCCGCGCGAATTTCTGAGTACCAAAGGGGGAGAGCGGGTCCGCCCGCTTGACGAAAAACCCCGGCCGCGAGGCCGGGGTTTTTCCGTTTTCAGAGCAATATCCGCCCCTCAGTCCGCGTTGAGCGCGTATCCCGCCGAGCGGACGGTGCGGATCGGGTCGTTGACGCCGTGTTTGTTGAGCGCCTTGCGCAGGCGCCCCACGTGGACGTCCACGGTGCGCGCCTCGACATAGACGTCCGAGCCCCACACCGCGTCCAGAAGCTGCTCGCGGGAGAAGACCCGCCCCGGATGCTGCATGAAATAGTCCAGCAGGCGGAACTCGGTCGGCCCCAGATGCACGTCCTCGCCGTTGCGGGTGACCCGGTGGGCGACCCGGTCGATGGCGATGTCGCCCACGGTCACCTTGTCGTCGGCCAGACCCGGACGGATGCGCCGCAGCACCGCGCGGACGCGGGCGAACAGCTCCTTCATCAGGAACGGCTTGATGATGTAGTCGTCCGCGCCGGTGTCCAGGCCGCGGATCCGGTCGGCCTCCTCGCCGCGGGCGGTCAGCATGATGATGGGCAGGTTGCGGGTCTCCTGCCGGCTGCGAAGGCGGCGGCAGACCTCGATGCCGGAGACCTTGGGCAGCATCCAGTCGAGCAGCACCACGTCGGGCTGGCGCTCGTCGACCAGCATCAGAGCCTCCTCGCCGTCCGCGGCGACCGAGACCCGGAAGCCCTCTTTTTTCAGATTGTACTGAAGCAGCTCTGACAGAGCGTCCTCGTCTTCGACGATCAGAACGTGGGGCTGCATTGTCCCCTCTCCCCTTACTCGGGCTGGCCGAGCGGGGCGCCGCGCGGCCGTTCGGCCGTCAGCTCCCGTCCGGTCACCAGATAGTGGACGACCTCGGCGATGTTCGTGGCGTGATCGCCGATGCGTTCGAGATTTTTCGCCACGAAGAGAACATGCGCGCCCGGACCGATGAGCTGGGAGTCCTCGGCCATGGCCGTCAGCATCTCCCGGAACAGCGCGTTGTAATGCTCGTCCACCTCGTCATCGCGTTCCCAGATGCCGACCGCGCGGTCGGTCTCGCCGGTGGAGTAGGCGTCGAGCACCTGATGCAGATGGCCCTGGACCAGCCGGCCCATGCGCTCGACCGACTTGGTCAGCGCCAGCGGCTCGACCGCGTTCAGGTCGCGCGCGCGCCGGGCGATGTTCTTGGCCAGATCGCCCACGCGCTCGAGATCGGTGACCAGTTTGAGCGCCGAGATGCAGACCCTGAGGTCGGAGGCCATCGGCTGGCGCAGGGCGAGCATCTTGATGACCTGCTTTTCCAGGTCGTGCTGCATCTGGTCGACCTGCTTGTCGCGGGCGATCACGTCCGCGGCCAGGTCGTTGTCGCGTTTGACCACCGCGTCGATGGCGTCGGAGATCATGCTCTCGGCCAGACCGCCCATGGTCGCGACCTGGGCGGCGATCTGCTCGAGCTCTTCAGAAAAGGCTTTGACGATGTGCGGGCCCTGAACCATGGGGGCGGCCTTTCAATGAAATGGACGTCAGCCGAAGCGGCCGGTGATGTAGTCCTGCGTCCGGCGGTCGGTGGGGTTGGTGAAAATCTCTTCGGTCGGCCCGTATTCGACGAGATGGCCGAGATGGAAGAAGGCGGTCATCTGGGACACCCGCGCGGCCTGGGCCATGGAATGGGTCACGATGATCAGGCAGTAATTCTCGCGCAGCTCGTCGATCAGCTCTTCGATCTTGGCCGTCGCGATGGGGTCCAGCGCCGAGCAGGGCTCGTCCATCAGGATGACCTCGGGGTTCACCGCGATGGCGCGGGCGATGACCAGACGCTGCTGCTGGCCGCCCGACAGCGCCGTGCCCGGCGTGTGCAGGCGGTCGGACACCTCCGCCCACAGCCCGGCCTTCTTCAGCGAGTTCTCCACGATGGAATCCAGCTCGTCGCGCGAGTTGGACAGGCCGTGGATGCGCGGGCCGTAGGCGACATTGTCATAAATGGATTTGGGGAAGGGGTTGGGCTTCTGGAAGACCATGCCCACCCGGGCGCGGAGGATGACCGGGTCCACGCCGCGGTCGTTGACCTCCTCGCCGTCGATGGTGATCGAGCCGCTCACCCGGGCGGTCTCGATGGTGTCGTTCATGCGGTTGATGCAGCGCAGGAAGGTGGACTTGCCGCAGCCCGACGGCCCGATGAAGGCGGTCACCGCCCGGTCGGGGATGTCCAGGGTGACGCCATGCAGGGCCTGCTTGTCGCCATAGCTCACGTCCACGCCCGCGGCCGCCACCTTGACGGGGTGGGCGTGCCGGTTGGCGTGATAGACCGTGCGGCCGTTGGCGGAGGTGTTGGTGTCGTCAGCCATGAGGGACCTACCAGCGTCGCTCGAAGCGGCGGCGCAGATAGATCGCCGCGGCGTTGAACATGATCATGAGGGAGAGAAGGGTGATGATGGCCGCCGCCGTGCGCATCTCGAAGGCGCGCTCGGCCGCGCCGGACCACAGATAGATCTGCACCGGCATCACCGTGGAGGGTTCGAGGAAGCCTGACAGGCCCAGCGTGGGCGGGTCGGCGATGAAGGCCACCATGCCGATCATCAGCAGCGGCGCGGTCTCGCCCAGCGCCTGGGCCAGACCGATGATCGAGCCGGTCAGGATGCCCGGCATGGCCAGCGGCAGCACGTGGTGGAACACGGCCTGGGTGCGCGAGGCGCCCACGCCCAGCGCGGCTTCGCGGATCGAGGGCGGCACCGCCCTGAGCGCGGCGCGCGAGGAGATGATCACCGTGGGCAGGGTCATCAGCGCCAGCACCATCCCGCCCACCAGCGGCGCGGAGCGCGGCAGGCCGAACAGGTTGATGAAGATCGCCAGCCCCAGCAGGCCGAACACGATGGAGGGCACGGCGGCGAGGTTGTTGATGTTCACCTCGATGAAGTTGGTCAGCCGGTTCTTCGGCGCGAACTCCTCGAGATAGATCGCGGTCCCCACCCCGATTGGCACGGCCAGAACCATGGTCACCAGCATGGTCAGGATCGAGCCGATCATCGCGCCCAGCACGCCCGCCAGCTCCGGCGCGCGGCTGTCGGCATTGGTGAACAGGATGGTGTTGAAGCCCGAACGGACCATGTCCCGGTCTTCCAGCGCGCGGGCATAGACCATGCGCCGGTCGGAGATGCGCCGGGCGTTGGACGGGGTCTCCACGGCCCATTCGGTCCATGCCGTGATCGGGCCTTCGGCCTGAAGGGGCAGCAGCGTCTCGCCGACGGCGATCCGTCCGTCGCGGCTGACCGAGCGGACCTGGATCACGCCGCCTTCGGCCTGAAGGAACAGGGCGGGCGTGTCCGTGCCCAGCACGACGTCGCCTTGAGCCTCGGCGCGCTCGCGCAGGCTGACCGACAGCGCCGCCTGGCGGCGGGACTGGGAGAGCAGCGCCTCGCGCTCGTCGCGGGTGGCCGCGGCCCCGGCGGCCGATTCCAGCCGCGAGGCGTTGGCGGCGGCCTCGTCGGCGCGGCGGATCAGCTCGTCGCGCATGACCGTCAGGAAGTCGGCGAAGGCGGGCTCGGCCGACTCCAGCCGCACGGTCTGGTCGCTGACGACCACGTCCAGCGCGCCTTGCCTGCCGGCGAAGCGCTCGGACACCGTGATGCCCTTCAGATAAAGGTCCACGTCATCCGACAGCGGCAGGGTGAAGTCGGTCGTGCCGCCCACGAGCGAAGGATTGGCGACCACCTTGCGCATCAGCGAAGCGGAGTTGACGCCGTTATAGAGCCCGAACAGGTCGCGCAGCTCGGCCCGGTCGTCCACGGACGGGAACTGCGCGCGCAGCCCGTCCTGGATGATGGCGTTGTAATTGCCCCGGCGCAGGGACTCTTCGGTGCCGTCGCCGCGCGGATCGGCCTGCCGCTCATTGATGGTCACCGGCAGGGTCAGCGTGTTCATCGTGAACGCGCCCAGCGACTGGAAGCCGATAGAGCCCAGCAGGATCGCCAGGAAGATCACCGCCAGAGCGATGGCGCCCACGCCATAGGCGCGGAACCGCTTCTCGGCGCGGTGACGCTTGGCGAGGCGCTGGCTGACGGCCTCGCGGATGGCGGAGGAGGCGGGGGCGTCAGTCATACTTTTCCCGGTATTTCTGCACGACCCGCAGCGCGACGATGTTCAGCATCAGGGTCATGACGAACAGGACGAGGCCCAGCGCGAAGGCCGACAGCGTCTTGGCGCTGTTGAACTCCTGGTCCCCGGTCAGAAGGGTGACGATCTGCACGGTGATCGTGGTCACCGATTCCAGCGGGTTGGCGGTCAGGTTCGCGGCCTGGCCCGCGGCCATCACCACGATCATGGTCTCGCCCACCGCGCGCGACACCGCCAGCAGGACCGCGCCCACGATGCCCGGCAGGGCGGCGGGCAGCACGACCTGGCGCACGGCTTCGGACTTGGTCGCGCCCATGGCGTAGGCGCCGTCGCGCAGGGTCTGGGGCACCGCGTTGATGACGTCGTCCGACAGCGAGGAGACGAAGGGGATGATCATCACCCCCATCACCAGACCCGCCGACAGCGCGCTCTGGGTCACCGCGTCCTCATAGCCCAGCAGCATCGCGAAATCGCGCAGGAAGGGGCCGACGGTCAGCAGCGCGAAGAAGCCGTAGACGACCGTGGGGATGCCCGCGAGGATTTCCAGGACCGGCTTGGCCCAGGCGCGCACGCCGGGACTGGCGTATTCAGACAGGTAGATCGCCGCGAACAGGCCCACCGGCACCGCGACCGCCATCGCGATCAGGGTGATCAGGCCCGTGCCGACGAACAGCGGCACCGCGCCGAACGCGCCCGACTGGCCGATCTGGTCGGCGCGGATGGCGATCTGGGGGCTCCACTGGGTGCCGAACAGGAATTCATGCACCCGCCAGTCGATGGCCGCGAAGAAGCGGATCGCCTCGAACAGGAGGGACATCACGATGCCCAGCGTGGTCAGGATGGCGATGGCCGAGGACAGCATCAGCAGGAAGGAGATCGCCCCCTCCACCCGGTTGCGCGCCCGGAAGCCCGGCGCCACGCGCCGCCAGGCGCGCGCCAGGCCGATCACCGCGATGGAAAAGGCCAGCAGGCACACCGTCCACTTGATCGTGGTCTCGTAGGGCTGGAACACCGCGGCGGCGGCGCGCAGCTCGGCGGTGTCGCGGCTCGCCATGCCCTCGCCGAAGGCCAGCGCCCGGATGTCGGAGATGAAGAGCTGGCGGCGCTCGATGGGAAGCTGGGCGTATTCCAGCCCGGCGCGGGCGGCCAGCCCTTGGGGGCTGTCGGGCGCCGCGCCGAGGATCTGGGAGAGCAGCTGGCTCTCGCGCGTCTCAAGTTCCGCCTCGACCCGCTCGCCCTCGGCGATCCAGCCGTCCACATCGGTCATGGCCTCGGCCATCTGGGGGCTTTCGGCGCCATGCTGGGTGAACATCGCGTCGGCGTATTCGCGCGCGGCCAGACGGCCCGCCTCGGCCTGATCGCGCTCCGCGCGCAGGCCCGCATGGGCCGGGTCGATCTCCAGCACGCTCTCATAGCGCGCGCCCAGCGGCTCCGCGCTCCTCTCCAGCTCCGCCAGAGCCAGCGTGTTGACCAGCATCCCGCCGAACAACCCGTACAGCGCCAGCAGAACCAGCGCCGGCGCCCCCGTCCACATGGCGACGTAGTATCCATAGTAGTCCGGCAGCGAGTGCAGGCCCGCGGCCCGCCCCTGACCCGCCGCCAGCGCGCGACGACGGCCCAGCAGGAAGCCGGCGGCGGTCAGAACCAGCAGCGCCAGGGCCGTGAACAGGGAAAGCTGCATCGAAAACGCCTCTGCACGGAAATCGTGCGCCGGCGGCGTGTCCCCCGGCGCTCTCAAATCGCGGGCGGAACCTGCACTCGCTCCATCACTTGTTTATGACGCTCAGATTACAGTTTTGCGACACGCCCCGGGCCTGATCGCTCCCCAGCCCGGCTCACTCGGCGGACTCGCGCGTCTCAAGCGCCTGCGCGGGCTCGGCGGCCTTGGGGAAAAACACTGAGAACACCGAGCCCCCGCCTGGAGCGCTTTCCACCGTCAGGCCTCCCCTGTGGCGGGTGACGATGTGCTTGACGATGGCCAGGCCAAGCCCCGTGCCTGAGGTGGGACCGCTTTTCTGGCCGTCGACGCGGAAGAAGCGTTCGGCCAGGCGGGGCAGGTAGCGGCGGTCGATGCCCACGCCCGAATCTCGGACCCGGATGGCGGCGTAGCGGGCTTCGGCTTCGTAAGCGGGCGCGGTCAGGGTCATGCGCGACGCGGCTTCGCCGAGCCGGGTCTCGGCGTATTCCGCCGCGTCCCGCCCGGCGCCGTCATGCAGGCTGACCCGGATGGAGGATCCGTCCGCAGAGTATTTCAGGGCGTTCTCGACCAGATTTTCGACCACCTCGTGAAGCTGGTCGCGGTCGCCGGTGACGAGAGCCGGGCCACCGGGCAGCTCGGCGCGGATCAGGATGGAGCGGGCCGCGGCCACCGGGCTGAGGCTGTCGATGACGTCGGCGGCGAGCTGAGCGAGGTCGGTGACCGATGACGGCGGCAGGTGCTCGTTCATCTCCACCCGGCTGAGCGAGAGCAGGTCGTCGATCAGGCGCTTCATGCGCTCGGTCTGGTCGCGCATGATCCCCAGGAAGCGCTCCTGCGCCTCGGGATCGTCGCGGGCGGGACCGGCGATGGTCTCGATGAAGCCCGACAGCGAGGCGAGCGGGGTGCGCAGCTCGTGGCTGGCGTTGGCCAGGAAGTCCGCGCGCATCCGCTCGGCGCGTTTCGACGAGGTCTCGTCGGCCAGCACCAGCATCGCCCGGAAGGGCAGCGGGCCGGGCACGTCCAGCCGGATCGGCTCCACATAGGCCCGCACATGGCTCTCAACCGGGGTCAGGGCGGAATACTCCACCACCCCGGCCCGCTCGCCCTTGAGGGCCGCGCCCACGGCTTCGAGCACCCGGGGCTGGCGCAGCGCGGTCGACAGCAGCCCGCCCTCCGACCCCAGCGCCAGAAAGGCGCGCGCGGCGGGGTTGGCCCGCTCGATCCGCCCGCCCGGCCCGATCAGCAGGACCGGGATGGACAGCCTGCCCAGCATCACGTCCGCAGCTTCGCCCTCCGGAGAGCGCCGTTCGGCGCGGGCGGGCGCGGGGCGGGCCTCCGCGGTGGTCAGCGCGGTCAGCCAGTAGATGAAGGCCAGCGCCGACAGGGTCAGCGCCCCGGCCAGCCAAGGGCCGAAGCCCAGCGCCCCGGACGCCATAAGCACGGTCAGGATGCCCACGCCGAGGCAGGCGCACACCAGAATATCGCGCCTGCGCGGGCGGTCGGGAGCGCTCAGCCGGGACAGCGTGCGGGTTTCTTCGGACTTGTCGGCCATGGCTCTGTGTAACACGGCTTGATGACGGCTCCATACATCGCCAGAACGCGCCCCGCGACCACCGAAAAACCGTTTTGCGAAAATAGTTTTTCGCCCGTCTGCATCCGAACCGGGCGGCTCAGGCATCTGTCCCGAGACGGAAAATCGAATGCCGTAAGGCAGATGAATTTTTCGTAATTCGAGATGCTTTTAGCGTTTTTCGATAAAAGTTTGTTGACAATCAGAAAGTCGCGATTAGGGTGTGGCCATCATCGCCGACCCCGTTCAACAAGGAGGGCAGCCTTGCTCCGGCGCACGCTTTTCATTTCGGCCGCTCTGGCCCTCGGCGCCTGCGCCGGAACACCGCAACTGGCTGTGGCCCCTGACGTGGCCGCGCCGGCGCGCTTCACCGCGCTGCCCGAGGCGACCGCCGCGGCCGAGGCCGACTGGATCGTCTCGCTGGGCGACGACGCCCTGCCCGCGCTGGTCGCCGAGGCGCTGGCGAACAATCCCGACCTGCTCGCGGCGGCCGCCAATTACGACGCCGCCCGCGCGTCCGCCCGCGCCGCTGGCGCGGCGCGCCTGCCGGCTCTGGACGGCGGGCTGATCGCGCAGGGGCTGGAAGGTTCCAGTCAGCTTTACAATCTGGGCCTCGACGCGAGCTGGACCGCGGACGTGTGGGGCCGGCTCTCCGATCAGGCCCGCGCGGGCGCGCTGAACGCCGAGGCCGCCCAGGCCGACCTTCACGGCGCCCGGCTGGCCATCGCGGGCGCGACGGCACGCTCCTGGTTCGCGCTGACCGAAGCCCGCCTTCAGACCGACCTGGCCCGCCGCGATACCGAGACCCGCGCACGCCAGCTCGACATCGTCGACCGCCGCTTCGCCCGCGGCGTCGCCCGCTCATCCGACGTGCGCACCGCGCGCTCCGCGCTCGCCAGCGCCGAGGCCGCCCTCGCCAGCCGCATCGCCGCCGAGCGCGCGACCGCGCGGGCGCTGGAAACCCTGCTGGGCCGGTATCCCGCCGCCGAGACCCAGTCGGCCGAGACCCTGCCCGCGCTGGCCGCCCTGCCCGCGCCGGGCGATCCCGCCCCGCTGCTGGCGCGCCGTCCCGACATCGTCGCCGCCGAGCGTTCGCTCGCCGCGGCGGGCTTCTCGGCGGAAGCGGCGCGCAAGGCGCTCTATCCCTCGCTGTCCTTCCAGGGCTCGGTGGGCAATGTCGCCACCGACATCTCCGATCTGTTCTCCACCGCAAGCCTGGCGGAAAGCCTGACGGCGTCCATCACCGGCCCGATCTTCCGCGGCGGCGCCCTGCGCGCCGAGCGCGACCGGACCGAGGCGCTGGCGCGCATCCAGGCCGCCCAGTACGTGAACACGGTCCTGTCCGCCTTCGAGGAGGCGGAGAACGCGATCTACGCCGATCAGCGTCTGGCCGAACGGGTCGCCGCGCTGGAGGAGGCCCGGGCCGAGGCGGAAGCCGCGCTGGGTCTGGTCGAGCGCCAGTACGCCCAAGGCGTCGCCACCATATTCGAGCTGATCGACGCCCAGTCGCGCCTGATCGTGGCCGAAGGTCAGCTCATCTCCGCGCGCCGCGACCGTCTGGACAACCGCGTCGCGCTGCACCTGTCCATCGCCGGGGATTTCGCCGCCGGGGGCGGCATCACCGGCGCGGGCGTCCAGGACGTCTGAAACACCAAGAACAACGACAAAAAATACAGAGGTTGGTCATGAACAAGGTCGTCGGTCGCTTCATTCTCTTCGGGGTTCCGGTCCTCATCCTGGTGATGTTCTTCGTGCTGTTCGCCGCGATGATGGCGACCGCGCCCCGGCCCGAGCAGGCGGAATTCACGCCCCGCCCCGCGGCGGTCTTCGTCGCCGAGGCCCGGTCCGAGCCGGTGCGCCTGACGGTCGTCACCCAGGGCGAGGTCCGCCCTCTGATCGAGATCAGCCTGACCTCTCAGGTCTCCGGCCGCATCGCCGAGGTCAATCCCAGCTTCACCCAGGGCGGCTTCTTCGAGGCCGGCGAGACCCTGGTGCGCATCGACGACGCCGATTACCGGCTGGCGGCGACCCGCGCCGAAGCCCAGGTCGCTCAGGCCCGCCAGCGTCTGCTGCTCGAAGAGGCCGAAGGCGAGCTGGCCCGCGAGGAATGGTCCTCCATCGGCCAGGGCGAGGCCAGCGCGCTGGCCCTGCGCGAGCCCCAGCTCGCCGAGGCGCGCGCCCAGCTCGCCGCCGCGGAGGCCTCCCTGCAGGAAGCCCGCCTCAATCTTGAGCGCACCCGCATCTCCGCGCCCTTCGCGGGCCGGGTCCGGGAGAAGAGCGCTGATCTCGGCCAGTATGTCGGCGCGGGCTCTCAGCTCGGGGCGGTGTTCTCGACCGGGACCGCGCAGATCCGCCTGCCCATGACCGACGCCCAGCTGGGCAAGCTGGGCATCCCCGTGGCGTTCCGCGCGACCGCCGACGAGCCCGGTCCGGAGGTCGCCATCAGCGCCGTGGTCGCCGGCCAACCGCGCCAGTGGACCGGCGAGATCGTGCGCACCGACAGCGCCATCGACCCGCAGACCCGCACCCTGTTCGCCATCGTCGAGGTCGCCGACCCCTACGGCGCGGCCGCCGAAGAAGCGGGCGCGCCCCTGCCGGTGGGGCTGTTCGTGGACGCCAGCGTGCAGGGCCGGACCCTGGACAGCGCCTTCGTGCTGCCCCGGAGCGCCCTGCGCGGCGCCGATCAGATCATGGTCGCGGGCCGGGACGGGCTGCTGTCCATCCGCACCGTGCCGGTGATCGATTCCGACGCCGACCGCGTGATCGTGTCCTCCGGTCTGGAGGACGGCGACTGGGTGGTCACCTCCCCGCTGCGCGGCGCGGCTGACGGCATGGCCGTGACCCCGCTGGACGCGGACGGCGAAGCCCTGACCGTGGAACGCCCCGACGCGCCCGAAGGCGAAGAAGACGACGAAGACGAAGATGGCGAGCGCCGCCGCGGCGACGCCGCGCTGGTCAGCGCCGGCTAGACCGCAGGGCTCAGGAGGAACACGACGATGGCGACTCCCCGCACCGACGAACAGGTCAACGAACGCGGCGTTCTGGCCTGGTGGGCCGGCAACTCGATCGCGGCCAATCTTCTGATGATCATCGCCCTGATCGGCGGGATCGTCGGCTACATGTCGCTACAGCGCGACCAGAACCCGGCGGCCGAATTCCCCGGCGCTTCGGTTTCGGTGAGCTGGCAGGGCGCCTCGCCCCAGGAGGTCGAGGAACAGATCATCCTGCGCGTCGAGGAGGCGATGGCCGACCTTGACGGCGTGCGGCGCATCACCGCCACCGCGTTCGAAGGACGCGGCGTGGTCAACATCGAGGGCAACAGCAACATCGAGCCCACCTTCTTCTTCGACCAGGTGAAGATCCGGGTGGATTCGATCAACAACCTGCCCCGGGACGCCTTCCGTCCCATGGTCCATCAGTGGCGCGCGCAGAGCCAGATCGCGGGCATGGCCCTGCACGGGCACATCGACCGGCGCGAACTGCAGCGCATCGCTCGGGAAATCCGCAACGAGATCGGCACCCAGATCCCCGAGGTCGCCGCCGTTCAGGTGCAGGCCACCCTGCGCGAGGAAGTGGCCGTCGAGATATCCGAAGAAAATCTCCGCCGTTACGGCCTGACCTTCGCGGAGGTCTCCCAGGCCATCGGCGCAGCCTCCATGAACACCTCGGCGGGATCGGTGCGGACCGATCTGGGCGACGTGCGCATCGCCTCGCGCCAGCTCGCCGACACCGAGGAGGATTTCGGCTCCATCATCGTGCGCCAGACCCCCGAGGGCGGGGTGATCCGGGTGCGCGACGTGGCCACCGTCATCGACGGGGTGCAGGACGCGAACCTGAACGCCACGTTCGACGGCGAGCCGATGGTTCTCATCACCCTGATGAGCACGGGCAATTCAGACGTCATCCGCGTCTCCAACCAGCTTCAGGCCTACATGGAGCGCAAGCGCGGCGAGCTGCCTGAAAGCGTCACCCTGTCGGAATGGTGGGACGGCGCGGATCAGTTCAACTCCCAGCTCAACGTGATCGGCGGCTCGGCCCTGACCGGCCTGGCGCTCGTGCTGATCGTGCTGATCCTGTTCCTGCGCCCCGTCGTGGCCTTCTGGGTCACCGTGGGCATCGCGACGGCCTTCGCCGGCGCCTTCCTGCTGCTGCCCTTCTTCGGGGTGACGCTGAACTTCCTGTCTCTGTTCGCCTTCCTGATCGTGATCGGGGTGATCGTGGACGACGCGATCATCGTGGGAGAAAACATCCACAACCGGGTCGAACGCGGCGAGCAGGGCCTGACCGCCGCGGTGGTCGGGGTGCAGATGGTCGCCAAGCCGGTGATCTTCGCGGTCATCACCTCGATGCTGGCCTTCGCGCCCTGGATGCTGCTGAGCGGGCCGGAGAGCCAGTTCACCTCCCAGATCTCGCTGGTGGTGATCGCGGCGCTGACCTTCTCTCTGATCGAATCCCTGCTGATCCTGCCCGCCCACCTGGCCCACATCAAACCGCAGAAGATGCACGGTTTCTGGGGCGGGGTGACCCGGTGGCAGGCGAAGATCGCGGACTCCATCGTGTGGTTCGCCCGCAAGGTCTACGCGCCCCTGCTCGTGCTGAGCCTCAAGAACCGCTACGCGACCCTGGCGGTCTTCATCGGCCTGTTCGCGCTGTCCATCGTGATGATGAGCTCGGGCCGGGTGCCGTTCCGGTTCATGCCCGAGATCGAAAGCGACATGATCCAGGTCAACATCGAGCTGGCCGAGGGCACGCCGTGGTCGCGCACCTCGGAGATCCGCGAACGGCTGGACGCCGCCGAGCTGGAAATCCAGCAGGCCTATCGCGACGAATTCCCCGGCCAGATCGACGTGATCCGCAACCGTTCCACCCTGGCCACGGACGGCCAGATCCGCGCCTGGATCACGCTGGCCCCGCCCGAGATCCGGCCCGGCCGGGTTCCGTCGGCGGACATCGCCCAGCGCATCCGCGACGCGCTGGGGGAGATCCCCGACGCCGAGGAAGTGCGCTTCGACGCGACCATCAACGAGTCCGGCCCGCCGATCGAATACGCCATCAATCACCCCGATCTGGACGTGCTGCGCGCGGCGGCGGACGATCTGAGCCAGGCGCTGCGGGGCTTCCCGTCCACCTATGACGTGATCGACAACCTGCAGACCTCCGCCGAGGAGCTGCGCCTGACCCTGCGGCCCGACGCGCGGGCGCTGGGCCTGACGCTGGCGGACGTGACCAATCAGGTGCGCCAGGCCTTCTATGGCCAGGAGGTCCAGCGACTGCCCCGGGGCGGCGAGGACGTGCAGGTCATGGTCCGCTACCCCCGGGACGCCCGCAACAGCCTGGACGCGGTCAACAATCTGCGCATCCGCACCCCCGACGGACGGGAAATCCCCCTCGCCGCGGTGGCCGACGCCGAGTTCGCGCCGGGCATCAGCCGCATCCAGCGGCGCGAGCGCCAGCGCACGGTCCGGGTCAGCGCGGAGCTGAGCGACAATGACGAGGCGCGCAACATTCGCCGCCAGCTCGACGAGGACTTCTTCCCGCAATGGCGCGAGCGCCATCCCGGCGTGACCATCGGCGCCATCGGCCAGGCCCAGGGCGAGGCGGAGTTCATGAACGAGATCCTGGGGCTGCAGCTGATGATGCTGCTGCTGATGTACGCCCTGCTGGCGGTCGCCTTCCGGTCCTACGCCCAGCCGCTGCTGATCATGACGGCCATCCCGTTCGCCTTCGCAGGGGCCGTGTTCGGCCACATCCTGCTGGGCGTGCCCTTCGCGCTGTTCTCCTTCTTCGGGGTCGGCGCGGCGGCGGGGATCGTGATCAACGACAACCTGGTGCTGGTCGACTTCGTCAACCGGCTCAGGGACCGCGGCGTGGGCGCCTTCCAGGCGCTGGTCGACGCGGGCGTGCAGCGCTTCCGGCCGATCCTGCTGACCACCGTGACGACCTTCATCGGGGTCTTCCCGATGATCCTGGAGCGCTCGACCTCCGCGCAGTTCCTCAAGCCGATGGTGATCGCGCTGGGCTTCGCGGTGATCTTCGCCCTGTTCCTGACCCTGTTCCTGGTCCCCGCCCTCTACGCCATCGGCGTGGACATCAAGCGCGGCGTGACCTCGCTGTGGACGGGCCGGAAACAGGAAGGGATCGGCGCGGGCTGGTCGGGCGAGCAGCATGCCGACGAGATAGACGTCGGCGCCCAGCCGGCGGAGTGATCCCCGCCGGTCTCACTGACGGCGCTGCGCGGGGGTTCACGCCCTTGCGCAGCGCCTTTGTTTGCCGGGGCGGCCCGAGACGCTAGGCTCCCCGGCGCAGATTGAAAAAGCCGCGCGGCTGGCGCGGCGCACGGGGAGACTGATCATGAGACACCTGCTTCTGGGCGGCGCCTGTCTGGCGCTGCTGACCGCCTGCGACGGAACCGGCGCGGGCATCGCCGACGCCGCCGCCATCCAGGACGAGACCGCGGTCGCCGAAACCGCCGCCGAGCCGCGCTTCGGCACGTTCGGCTTCGACCTCGAGGGCATGGACCCGACGGCCACGCCGGGCGACGACTTCTACCGCTACGCCAACGGCGCGTGGGACGACACCACCGAGATCCCGGCCGACCGCGCGCGCTTCGGCGTGTTCGACATGCTGGCGCTGGAAGCGGAAGAGCACGTCAACGCGCTGATCCTGGAAGCCCAGGCGGCCGGCGGCGAAGCAGGCTCGAACAATCAGCTCATCGGCGATCTTTACGCCAGCTGGATGGACGCGGACGCCATCGAGGCGGCCGGAACCGCGCCGCTGGAGCCGTGGCTGGCCGAGATCGCGGCGGTCGAGACCCACGCCGAGGCCGCGGCCCTGATGCCGCGCCTGCACTTCCCGGCCATGTACGGCATCGGCATTTCGCCCGATCCCGCCGATCCGGACACCTACACGGTGCGGTCCGGCCAGGGCGGGCTGGGCATGCCCAACCGTGAATATTATCTCGACGACTCCGAGCGGTTCGAGGAGTACCGCGAGGCCTATCGCGACTACATAATCCGCATCCACGAGCTGGCGGGCATCGAGGACGGCGCGGCCAAGGCGGACGCCATCATCGCGCTGGAGACCCGCATCGCCCAGGCTCACTGGACCCGCGAGCGCTCGCGTCAGGTCTCAGAGACCTACAACGTGATGACCGTGGACGAGTTCGCCGGGCTGGCCCCGGTCTTCAATCTGGCCGAGGCGCTGGAGATCCGCGGGCTCGAGGGCGTGGACGAGGTCATCGTCTCCCAGCCCAGCGCCCTGACCGAGACCGGCGAGGCGTTCGAGGCGGCCGACATCGCGACCATCCGCGACTATCTGGCCTTCCACTTGATCTCCAACCGCGCCTCCTGGCTTCCGGCCGCGTTCGACCAGGCCAATTTCGACTTCTTCTCGCGCACCCTTTCGGGCACCGAGGAGCAGCGCGAGCGCGACCGCCGCGGCACCCAGCTCGTGGGCAGCGCGCTGGGCCACGCCATCGGGCAGGAATATGTCGCCCGCCACTTCCCCCCCAGCTCGAAAGAGCAGATGGACGATCTGGTCGAGAACCTGACCACGGGCTTCCGCGGCCGCCTCGAACAGCTCGAGTGGATGGACGACGAGACCCGGGCCGAGGCCCTGACCAAGCTGTCCACCTTCGAGTCCCGCGTGGGCTATCCTGAAGTGTGGGATTCCTTCGAAGGGCTGGAGCTGGAGCCGGGCGACTATTTCGGCAACCGCCTGCGCCTGTCCGAGCACCAGTGGAACGAGCAGCTCGCCCGCTTCCCCGAGCCGGTCGACCGCCGCCGCTGGAGCTGGCCGCCCCAGATCGTGAACGCCAGCTACAACCCGCTGATGAACCAGATCACCTTCCCGGCGGGCATCCTGCAGGCGCCCTTCTTCGACCCCGCCGCCGACGCGGCCATGAATTACGGCGCCATCGGCGCGGTGATCGGCCACGAGATCGGCCACGGCTTCGACGATCAGGGCCGCCGGTATGACGCCGAAGGCCGCATCCGCGACTGGTGGACCCCGGAAACCAACGAGCTGTTCGAGCAGGCCTCGGGCCGCCTCGCCGACCAGTATTCGGAGTTCTGCCCCATCGACGATCTGTGCGTGAACGGCCGTCTGGCCCTAGGCGAGAACATCGGCGATCTGGGCGGCATGCAGATGGCCTACACCGCCTATCGCAACCATGTCGCGGAGACCTATCCGGACGGCGAGGCCCCGGTCATCGACGGCTTCACCGGCGACCAGCGCTTCTTCCTGGCTTGGGCCCAGGTCTGGCGGACCCTGTTCCGCGACGACGCCCTGCGCGCTCAGCTGGTCAACGGCCCGCACTCGCCGGGCATGTACCGGGTGAACGGCGTGGTGCGCAATCTGGACGCCTGGTACGAGGCGTTCGAAGTCACCGAAGACCACGAGCTCTATCTGCCGCCCGAGGAGCGCGTCTCCATCTGGTAGGCTGATAAAGCCCGAAACGCGAAGGCCCGGCGGAGACGCCGGGCCTTTTCGTTTACCCCCTGTCCACCGGCGCGGCGCATACCTGCCCTGATGAGGCTGGGAGCCGATTCGCACGCTGGAGACCGTCATGAAGAAGACCCTCGCCGCCCTCGCCCTTCTGTCCGCGCTGGTCCTGACCGGCTGCAACACCATCCAGGGCGTCGGGCGCGACATCACCGCCACCGGCGAGTTCCTCGAAGACCTCGTCAGCTGAAAACGCTCGCGCGCGCAGAACCGATGGCCGATAGTCCGCGTATGAGACCTCGGGCCGCTGCCGGCCGGACTGTCAGGGGATGACCATCATGAAAAAGATCGCCGGGCTGACCGCCCTCGCCCTCGCCGCGCTGGTCGCGCTGAGCGCCTGCAACACCATCCAGGGCGTGGGCCGTGACATCACCCGCACCGGGGAAGTCATCGAGGACGCCGTTTCAGGCTAGCCCTCGTCGTCCTGCTGCTCGTGGGCGCGTTCGGACTGGGTGCGCTGGTCCTCGCCCCAGACGGGGGGCGGGCGTTCGAGGCCGCCGCGCACGCCGCAGGCGGACAGGGCGAAGGCGGCCATCATCACGGCGAGGGTCGCGAGACGTTTCATCGGCTGGCCTCCTGAAGGCGGTTTCTGAGGGCGGCGCACTGCTCGCGCACGCGGGCAGGAGACGTGCCGCCGAAGCTGGTCCGGCTCTCCATGGAGGCGCGGGCGCCGAGCACGTCGAAGATGCGCGCGTCGATGCGCGGCTCCACGGCCTGGAAGTCCTCCAGCGGCAGCGCGCTGAGCGCCACGCCCTTCGCCTCGGCGGCCTTCACGATGGCGCCGGACACGTGGTGGGCGTCGCGGAAGGGCAGGCCCAGCTCGCGCACCGTCCAGTCGGCCAGATCGGTGGCGTCCGAGTAAGCCTCGCCCGCGGCCTCTTCGAGCGCCTCGCGATGGAAGCTGAGATCGGCGGCCATGCCGGTCATGGCCTCGATGGCCAGCTCCAGATCGTCGAAGGCGGTGAAGACCAGCGCCTTGTCTTCCTGCAGGTCCTTCAAATAGGCCAGCGGCAGGCCCTTGCAGACCAGGATCAGGCCCTGCAGCGCGCCTGCGATGCGGCCCGGCTTGGCGCGCACCAGCTCGGCGGCGTCGGGATTGCGCTTCTGGGGCATGATGGACGAGCCGGTCGACCAGGCGTCCGACAGGGTCGCGAAGCCGAAGCGGCGCGAGCACCACAGCACGATCTCCTCGGCGAAGCGCGACAGGTTGACCGCCGTGATCGCGGCGGCGGCCAGCGCCTCCAGCGCGAAATCGCGCGAGGACACGGCATCGAGCGAGTTGTTCATGGGCCGGTCGAAGCCCAGAGCCTTGGCCGTCATCTCCCGGTCGATGGGGAAGGCCGTGCCCGCCAGCGCCGCCGCGCCCAGCGGGCTTTCATTCATCCGCCGCCGCGCGTCGGCCAGCCGCCCGATGTCGCGCTCTGCGGCTTCCGCCCAGCACAGCAGGTGATGGCCCAGGCTGACCGGCTGGGCGGTCTGCAGATGGGTGAAGCCGGGCATGACCCAGTCGGCATGGGTCTCGGCCTGATCGAGCAGGGCGGCCTGATAGCGGCGCAGGCCCTGTTCGGCGCGGGCGCAGGCCTCGCGCAGCCAGAGCCGGAAATCGGTGGCGACCTGGTCATTGCGCGAGCGGGCGGTGTGCAGACGCCCCGCGGGCGCGCCGATCCGGTCCTTCAGCGCCGCCTCGATGTTCATGTGCACGTCTTCCAGAGACGTCTTCCACTCGAACCTTCCGGCGCGGATGTCCTCGCGGATGGCTTCGAGCCCGGCGGAAATGTCGCGCGCGTCCTCGCTTGAAATGATGCCGCAGGCGGCCAACATCGCGGCATGGGCGAGGCTTCCGGCGATGTCCTGCTCGGCCAGCCGCTGGTCGATGCCGACCGACGAGTTGATCGCCTCGAGCACCGAGGAGGGGCCGGAGGAGAACCGGCCGCCCCACATGTCATGGCTGCCTGCGGGCTTGTCTTTGGCGGTCGGCTGGGTCATGGCGTCCGGTGTGTGAAGCTGAAGGAGAATGGGCGGATGAAGGTCTCGCCGGTGAAGCTGGGTCTGATCGCGCTGCCCCTGATCGGGGGGGCGGCGTTTGTATACGTCATCTTCTCCGCGCTTGTCAGTTCCGAACGGGGGGCGCTGGACAGCTACGCCCGCGGAGACATGGCCCGCTTCCAGACCGTGTCAGAACCGCCCGGCCAGCCGCGCCACTCGCTGGTGACCGCGGACGGGTCGGAGACCTCGCTCGAGCAGATGCGCGGGCGGATCCTGCTGGTCAATTTCTGGGCCACCTGGTGCGCGCCCTGCGTCATCGAGATGCCCTATCTGGACACGCTGCAGGCCGAATACGGCTCTGAGGATTTCGAGGTGGTGACGGTGTCGATGGACCGGTCCATCGAGGACGCCCGCGAGTTCTTCGAGCGCACCGGGCTGGAGCATCTGGCCCTGTATCACGACCCGTCCATGTCCAGCGCCATGGCGGCGGGGGCGCGGGGCCTGCCCACCACCATCCTGTATGGCCGCGACGGCCGCGAGATCGGCCGCCTGGCGGGCGAGGCGGACTGGGCGGGCGAGGACGCCTTCCGGCTGATCGAGGCCGCGCTGGAGCGGTACTGACGCGATCAGGGCCGGTCAGCGCCGGGGCGCGTCGGCTTCGTCGAGAATGTGGAAGAGTTCGGATTCCGCCGTCTCGCGGTCTCGGCGCAGAAGATCTCGGATATATTCACTGTCGCTGCTATAATCGCCCTTCACGATCCGGCTCTTGATCCAGTCGTCCAGGCCCTGCGGCAGGGTGATCGTCTTGCGGATCATGGTCATGCGCGCACCGTGGTCATCCAAGCCTCCACCGGTATGACGATGAGCGTATCATCGGCGCCGGACGCGAAAACCCCCCGGCATTCGCCGAGGGGTTTTTACGTATCGGGCCTCGCGCGGAGGGTCAGTCCTCGGTGTCGCGCCGGGCCTGAGCGTTCTTGACGAACTGGGACACGCGGCCGATCTCGCGCGGATCGGTGATCTTCTCCACTTCGGGGTTCTCGATCTTGCGCATGCCCTTGTCGGCGCTGTCATCGGTGGGATGATCGGGCTTGGGGGCCGCCTTCTTCATCTCCAGCGCCTTCTCCATTCCGGCGTGGGTGCGGTCTTCGCCGGACGGTTTGTCAGTCTCGCGGTCAGCCATGGGGAGCCTCCTTGATCATCAGGGCGGGGTTCAGCCGTCGCGCTTGGCCTGGGACTTCTTGCCGGCCGCCGACACGCTGCCGACCTTGCCCGGATTGACCTTCGTGGCGCGCTTGCCGCTCTCGTTCTTGGCCATGCCCTTGTCGGCGGTCTTGGAAGCGGGGCGCTTGGCCGAAGCGGACGCGCTCTTCATCTCCAGCGCCTTTTTCATCCCCGCCTGGGTGGCCTCGCGGCCCGACCGGGACTGGCGGCGCGCGGTCTCGGAGTTCAGGCGTTTGAGGGCCTGGCCCAGCGCGGCGGATTTCTCCTTGGTGCCCAGATTGTCCGAGGCGGGTTTGGCGCCTTGGGCGCGTCCGGCCTTGCCGCGCATCTCGCGGCGCTGGCGCTTGGCGATGTCGCCCGCGCGGTCGCGGCGCTCGCGCAGGAGCTTTTTCGTTTCCGCCAGTTCCTTGTCGGACAGCTCGGCGATGGCGGGGTGGTGGGTCTTCTCAACCAGTTCGAGCTCGTCCTTGGCCAGCAGGCGGGCCTCGTCCTTGCGCGCGATCGACATGTGGGCGTCTCCTTCTTCACTCGTCCTGAAGTCAACGCTGGCGGCAAAGCGCCGTTCCCGCAACGAAAAACCCCGGATGCAGGCGCATCCGGGGTCGTCCGTGTCAGGATGGGGCGGGGCGGCTCAGTAGCCGGCCTTGCCCAGCTCCTCTTCCAGCTCGGGCACGGCCTTGAACAGGTCCGCGACCAGGCCGTAATCGGCGACCTGGAAGATGGGCGCCTCCTCGTCCTTGTTGATCGCGACGATCACCTTGGAGTCTTTCATGCCGGCGAGATGCTGGATCGCGCCGGAGATGCCCACCGCGATGTAGAGCTCGGGCGCGACCACCTTGCCGGTCTGGCCGACCTGGTAGTCGTTGGGCACGAAGCCGGCGTCCACCGCCGCGCGGCTGGCGCCGACCGCGGCGCCGAGCTTGTCGGCGACCTTCTCGAGCAGGGCGAAGTTCTCGCCCGACCCCAGTCCGCGGCCGCCGGAGATGACGATCTTGGCCTGGGCCAGCTCGGGCCGGTCCGATTTCGACAGCTCCTGCGAGACGAACTCCGAATGCGCGGAGGCGTCCGGCGCGTCGATGGTCTCCACGCTGGCCGAGCCGCCGTCGCCGGCCTTCTCGAACGTGGTCGGGCGGACCGTCAGCACCTTCCTGGCGTCCGACGACTTGACCGTCTGCAGGGCGTTGCCCGCATAGATCGGGCGCACGAAGGTGTCCGGCGCCTCGATGGCGGTCACGTCGGAGACCTGCATCACGTCCAGCTTGGCCGCCACGCGGGGCATGTAGTTCTTGCCCGAGGTGGTGGCGGGCGCCAGCAGGGCGTCATACCCGTCCGCGACGGACAGGATCACGCTCTCCATGGCCTCGGCCAGCTTGTGCTCGAGCGCGTCGGATTCCGCCAGCAGCACCTTGGCCACGCCGTCGATCTTGGCGGCCTCGTCCGCGGCGGCTTTCGCGCCCTTGCCCGCGACCAGGACGTGGACGTCCCCGCCGATCTTCTTCGCGGCGGTGACCACCGCGCGGGTGGCGTCGTTGAGGTGGGCGTTGTCGTGTTCGGCGACGACGAGAACGGTCATCACAGCACCCCCGCTTCGTTTTTCAGCTTGGCGACCAGATCGGCCACCGATTCAACCTTGATCCCGCCCTTGCGCTTGGGCGGCTCGGTGACCTTCACGGTCTCCAGCCGCGGCGCGATGTCGACCCCGAAATCCTCCGGCGTCTTGGCGTCGATGGGCTTGCGCTTGGCCTTCATGATGTTGGGCAGGGAGGCGTAGCGCGGCTCGTTCAGGCGCAGATCGGTGGTGACGATGGCGGGCAGGTTCACCTTGACGGTCTGCAGGCCGCCATCGACCTCGCGGGTCACGGCCAGCGCCTCGCCGTCCTTTTCCACCTTCGAGGCGAAGGTGGCCTGGGGCCAGCCCAGCAGGGCGGCGAGCATCTGGCCGGTGGCGTTGGCGTCGTCGTCGATGGCCTGCTTGCCCAGGATGACGAGCTGCGGGCTTTCAGCCTCGACCACCGCCTTGAGCAGCTTGGCGACGGCCAGCGGCTCGACGGTCTGGTCGGTGGTCACGTGGATGCCGCGGTCCGCGCCCATGGCGAGGGCGGTGCGGATGGTCTCCTGCGCCTGGGCCGGACCGATGGAGACGGCCACGACCTCTTCGGCCAGCCCCTTCTCCTTCATGCGGATCGCCTCTTCCACGGCGATTTCGCAGAAGGGGTTCATGCTCATCTTGACGTTGGCGAGGTCCACCCCGGTCTGGTCGGGCTTGACCCGGGCTTTCACGTTGTAGTCGATCACCCGTTTGATCGGGACGAGGATTTTCATCAACGGCTCCGGTTGGCTCGGGGCCCGCGGGAGAAGTCCGGCGGGCCGCGCTTGAAGGTTCGGTATCGCGAATGTGGGGCGGAAACTGCCCTTGGCCAACCGCGAAGTCAACGCGACCGGTGGCAGGGTCCGGCGGTTTCATGCTGCGCCGCCGCGATCCGCGCCCTGCAGACGCAGACGGCCGGCCCGATGCCGGGCCGACCGTCTTCAGTTCGCAGATGCGGCGGAAGGCCTATTCGTCGCCGTTCGCCAGAGACAGCTCGGTCTCGATGACCAGCTCGATCTCGTCGGACACGTTCGGCGCGGCATAGCCCAGACCCCATGCAGAGCGGGTCAGCGTGCCGGTGGCCGAAAAGCCCAGAGCCTGATCGCCGCTCATGGGGTGCGGGCCGTTGTGATTGAGGGTGACGTCCAGCGACACCGGATGGGTCTGGCCCAGCAGGGTCAGATCGCCGGTCATGGTGCCGGTCTCGCCGTCCTCGGTCTCGAAGCTGGTCGCCACGAAGCGGGCGGTGGGGAACTGCGCGGTGTCGAACAGATCGCCCGATTCCAGATGGGCTTCGAAATTGTCCTGGTCCGCGCCGACCCAGAAGCCGCCCGACAGGTTGAACGTCACGTCCACGGTGGAATTGGACGGCTCTTCGAGGTCGAGCAGAAGCACGCCCTCATAGTCGGTGAAGTGGATGGACTGCCGGGACATGCCCAGATGGTCCCAGCTCGCGCGGATGGTGGTGTGCGACTTGTCGAAGTCGTAGGCCACCGGCTCGGCGAAGGCGGCGGCCGCGCCCAGCACGGGGGCGGTCAGGAAGGTCGCCAGCGAAGCGGCGGCAAATGCGATTTTCATGGCCCGGTCTCCCTCGGAGAAATCTTTGCGGCCAGATGCCGCAGGGCCATCACTTAGGGTCGCCCCCCGGGCGATTTCCAGAGCCGAGACGCGAAAAAATTGTTTCCTGATGGGAGATAGAGCCGGGAGTACGCCTTCAGGGCAGCTCGACAAAACCGGTAAGAAACGACTCGAGAGGACGCGTGTGATCCTCACGGCTGAAACGTGACCGTCGAGCCGCAACGCTGTAGGTCCGCTCTGCTGACGATGTGCTTCGCTTCACCAGAAGGACGTGGAGCCCGTTCATGACATGCTCCTTTTCTTGGATGGTGCCGAGCATGACATGTTCGTCGCTGTCGGGAGCCAATAGGATGGTGAATGGTCCTGGCGGCTCCATGGAAGCCCCTCGATCCGTGAACCAGCCCCAACCGTAAACAGGTTCCGCTCGCATCCCTCACCCCTCCCGGCTGGCGCCCGGGACCCATTTGACGTCCGCGCGCCCGTCGTCATTGGCGATGCGCGCGGCGACGAAGAGCAGGTCGGACAGGCGGTTGAGATAGCGGATCGCCTCGTCGCTCACCGGCTCGCCCATATCCCGCAGCGCCACGGTCAGGCGCTCGGCGCGGCGGGCGATGGCGCGGGCCAGGTGCAGGCGTGCGGCGGCTTCCGAGCCGCCGGGCAGGATGAAGCTGTCCAGCGGTTCGAGCCGGGCGTTCAGATCGTCGATCTCGCGCTCCAGCCTCGCCGTCTGTGCGGCGACGACGCGCAGCGGCTCCCATTCCAGTTTCTTGCCCCGGTCGGGCACGCACAGGTCCGCGCCCAGATCGAACAGATCGTTCTGGATGCGCAGCAGGACCGGGCGGAGCGGGTCGTCCTCGGCCAGCGCGCACAGCGCCACGCCGATGGCGGCGTTCGCTTCGTCCACCGTGCCATAGGCCTCCACGCGCGGGTCGTGCTTGACCGTCTCGGTCATGTCGCCCAGCCGCGTGCGACCGCCATCGCCGGTTTTCGTGTAGATGCGGGTCAGCCTGACCATGCCTTGAAGTCCTCGCGCCGTTCAGGCGCCGAGCATAGGAGGCCGGGACGCCGCGGTCACGCCGCGGACGCGCTCAACTACCGAGGGTGGTCTTGAGCCAAATTCCCCCCACGATGAGAATCACGGCAAGGAACTGCAGGCCCACGCGTGCGCGCATCATGCGGTTGGACCATTTGCGGCCGAATTCGCCGCCACGGACCATCGCGAAGATGCCGAAACCGAGCGCGCCCACCACGGACAGGAGAACGAGAATGAGGAAGATGTCGACGATCTGTGCCATGGCGCAGAGATAAGAGGGCGAAGCCTTCCGGACAATCCTTCAGGACCGTGGCATGGGTGCGTGAAGACGCCGCATCTTGCCTTAATCGGGCAAGAAATGGCCTGAAAGCCCCCTCATTCATTCCCTTTTTTCTTGAATAATTCCCCCTTCACTTCCGCACCGGCAAGCACAGCTTAATTGCTGCGCTGGCTGACGGCGGGAACGCCCCGTTCAGGCCAGCCGTTTGAGTTGGAGCCGGGCGGGCCGAATTACACGTGAACCGTGCATGGACAACACGATGCGAGATGGAACCATCAGGCGTATGACCCGCCGCGACATGCGGCGCGAGGCCACCCGGGCGAACGTCATCGAGGCGGCGCGCAAGGTCTTCCTGTCGGAAGGCTATGAAGGCGCGACGATCAAAATGATCGCGGATTCCGCCAAAGTCTCCCCCGGCACGGTGCTCAACGCGGCCCCGTCCAAGGCGGCCCTGCTCATTCAGATTCTGAAAGACGAGTACGAAGGCATCCGCGATGCGGGCGACCGTCTGGAAGCCTCCCTGTCGGGTTCGGTGCTCGACCGTCTCGCCGGACTGCTGCAGGTCAGCCTCGAAGCGCAGTCGCGCCATGGCGAGCTGTTCGCGGCGGCCATCGGCCATTCCTGGCGCTGGACCGATCCGGTCTATCAGGAGACCTTCGAGCAGATGAGCGATGCGTGGGAGCCGGTCGCGCGCGTCGTGAAAGACGGCGTGAAGAGCGGCGAGCTGCGGGCCGGCCTCGATGTGGACGCCGTCACCTCGGTTCTGGAGGACGTCTATCTGGGCGTCCTGCGCCGGGTGCGCCGCGAGGAGCTCGATCAGGCCGCCGCCTCCGCTCTGATGCGCGAGCGCATCGCGCTGGTGCTGGACGGCCTGAAGGCCTGAGGCTCACGCTCCGCACAGTCTTCTGACGCTTTCGGGAGTCTCTCCCGCCTCACGCAGCGCCTTCAGGGTCAGCGCGCGGTCGCGCTTGGCGAAGCGCTTTCCGTCCGGCCCCGTGAGCAGGCGATGATGCCGCCAGACCGGCTGCGGCCAGCCCATGAGCGCCTGCAGCAGAACGTGCAGATGAGTGGCGAAGAACAGGTCCCGGCCCCGGATCACATGGGTGACCCCCTGAAGCGCGTCATCATGGCAGCAGGCGACGTGATAGCTGGTCCCCACGTCCTTGCGTGCCAGGATGGTGTCGCCCAGCAGCTCGGGCCGGGCTTTCACGCGGCCGGTCTCGCCTTCGGGACCCTCGCCCTCCTCGATGAAGCCCAGACGGTCCCAATCCTCTCCCAGCGCCTCGCGCGCGGCGGTCAGCGACAGCCGCCAGGCGAAGGGTTCGCCCGCGTCCAGCCGCGCCGCCTCCTCGTCCGCGCTCATGGGCTCGGCCGGGCCGGAATAGATCACGCCCTCCGGCCCCTCGCCGGGATGGTGGGGCGCGCGGGCAATCTCCTCGGCGATCTCCTTGCGGGTCTTGAAGCAGCGATAGACCAGCCCCCGCGCCGCCAGCGCGTCGATCGCCGCGGCGTAGTCGTCGAAATGACCGCTCTGGCGACGGACCGGCGTCTCCCATTCCAGACCCAGCCAGGCGAGGTCTTCGAAGATGTCCGCCTCGTATTCGGGTTTGCAGCGCGTCAGGTCGATGTCCTCGATCCTGAGCAGGAAGCGCCCGCCCGCCGCCTGCGCCGCGTCATGGGCGGCGATGGCCGAAAAGGCGTGGCCCAGATGCAGATGGCCGGTGGGCGACGGGGCGAAGCGGGTGACGAAGCTCATGGCGGTCTTGCTAGCACTGCGGCGGGCAGGCGCGAAGCGGGGCTTATCAAGCGCGCCGCGCCGGGTATGATCGCCCCGACCTGCAGACACGCGAGAGCTCCCCATGATCCTCATCGACGGCCCGCGGATTCCGCCCAAGGGCGGAACGGCGAAAAAGCTCGTGATCCTGTTTCACGGCTACGGCTCGAACGGGCAGGACCTGGCGGGTCTGGCCCAGTCCTGGGCGCCGGACTTCCCCGACGTGGCGTGGGCCAGCCCGGACGCGCCCGAGCCCGTGCCGGGCTTCCCCGGCGGGTATCAGTGGTTTCCCATCTCCCGGCTCGATCCCGACGCCATGGAGGCGGGGGTGCGCATGGCCGCGCCGTCCGCGGACCATTTCATCGATTCCGAGCTGCGCCGCTGGGGGCTGACCGACCGGGACCTGGTGCTGGCGGGCTTCAGCCAGGGCTCCATGCTGGCTCTGCATCTGGGCCTGCGCCGCAAGACCCCGCCCGCGGGCATCCTCGCCTTCTCCGGCGCGCTGGCGGCGGGCAAGTCGCTGAAGCAGGAGATGACCGCCAAGCCGCCCGTCATGCTGATCCACGGCGACCGGGACGAGGTTCTGCCCGTGGGCCTGTCGCTGATGGCCGCGCAGGATCTGGCCGCTGCAGGCCATGGCGCGGAGTTCCACATCTCCGGCGGCATTCCCCATTCGATCGGCCCGGACGGCATGGAGCTGGGCGGGCGCTTCTTGAAAGCGTGCTTCGAGGGCCGATATTCAGAGCTGACGGCGGTGTGAATCGTCGCGGCCCTGTGACCGGGGCGTCATAGGCGCGTCATGTGAGTTCGGTTAAAGTCGCCTGAGACTTCGGTGCCTGCCTGATTCGTTTCGAATCAGCGGGATGACCCAGAAGGAGGCGCGTCTTCAGGACCGCTGTCATTCTCCAGAGCCGGACGCCCTCCGGCCGCCTGCGGAAAAACACGACGCCTTCCGCGCGCCCTCTCCATGGCCTTCAGGCCGGGGGGACGTGATGAAGGTGTTCAGGACCGCTCCCCAAGACCTCCGCTGTCTGGTTCTGAACGCCGACTACCAGCCCCTGTCCTATTACCCGCTGTCCACCTGGCCCTGGCAGGAGGCGATCAAGGCGGTCTTCCTCGAGCGCGTCGACGTGGTCAGCGAGTACGACCACGCGATCCGCTCGCCCTCCTTCCATATGCGCGCGCCCTCGGTGGTCGCCCTGCGCGACTTCGTCACCCAGGACCGCTCGCCCGCCTTCACCCGGTTCAACGTCTTCCTGCGCGACGGCTTCACCTGCCAGTATTGCGGGTCGAAGCGGCTGGACATGCTGACCTTCGATCACGTGGTCCCGCGCGCCTATGGCGGCACAACCAAGTGGGACAACATCGTCGCGGCCTGCGCGCCGTGCAATCTGAAGAAGGGCGGCCGCACCCCCGCCGAGGCGCGCATGCCGCTGCGCAAGCCCGTCCACCAGCCCTCCATGCACCAGCTTCAGGCCCAGGGCCGCAGCTTCCCGCCCAAATACCTGCATGCGAGCTGGCTGGATTATCTGTACTGGGACGTCGAACTGGAGCCCTAGGCGGAGCGCCGCCGGGCCGCCCGGGCGGCGCGTTCGTCCGCGCGCAGCGTGAGAACCTCCACGCCCGCGCCGGTCACGGCCACGGTATGCTCGAACTGGGCGGACAGGCCGCCGTCCTGGGTCACCACGGTCCAGCCGTCCTCCTGGGTCCGCACCGCGCGGCGGCGCTGGTTGAGCATCGGCTCGATGGTGAAGACCATGCCCTCGCGCAGGATCATTCCCGTTCCCGGCCTGCCCGAATGCAGGACCTGCGGCGGCTCGTGCATCTGCCGCCCGATGCCGTGGCCGCAGTATTCGCGCACGATGGAGTAGCCGTTCTTCGTCGCGTGGCGTTCGATCGCCCAGCCGATATCGCCCAGCCGCGCCCCGGGGCGCACGGCGTGGATGCCGCGCCACAGCGCCTCGTAAGCCGTCCGCACCAGCCTCGCCGCCGCCGGACGGGGCGCGCCGATCAGATAGGTCTTGCTGGAATCGGCGATGAAGCCGTCCTTCTCCAGCGTGATGTCCAGATTGACGAGGTCGCCGTCTTTCAGGATGTCGCCCGCCGAGGGGATGCCGTGGCAGACGACCGCGTTGATCGAGGCGTTCAGGACGAAGCCATAGCCGTACTGGCCCTTGCTGGCGGGCCGGGCCTGCAGCTCATCGGTGATGAAGCGCTCGACCGCGTCGTTGATCTCGAGCGTGGACCTGCCTTCGAGCGGGGCGCGGTCGAGCCATTCGAACACGGACGCCAGAAGGCGTCCGGACCGGGCCATCAAAGCCAGCTCTTCGGTCGTCTTGATCACGCCGCGCCGGCGGCTTGAGGCAGGGCCGGCGCGGGCAGGCCCGCCGCGCGCATCTCGCGCTCGACGATCTCGGTGAAGCTGAGCGTGGGGCTGGCCTCGCACAGCATCCCGATCTTGATCCACCAGGCGGCCTGCGCGTTGACCGACCGGCACGCGACCTTGCTGGCCAGCCTCAGGCGGTCGTGCAGGTCGTCGTCGATGTTCACGATGCCCATGATCGGCTCCATATATGAATCATATGCGGTTCATATATGGAGCGTGCGCCGCATTCAAGCGCGGGCCGCGTCCGCCGCCGCGAAATGGGCCATCTGGTCGGCGTGGGCCTTCACGAAGGCCGGGCGGGCGGTGGCGCGGGCGACATAGGCGCGCACCGCAGGGTGCTCCGCCAGCCCGTCGAACCGGTCGATCAGCCGCAGCACGTCCGACATCGCGATGTCGGCGACCGAGAAATCCCCCGCCAGCCATTCGCGCCCGGCCAGCACCGCCTCCATGCGGTCGAGGCGCAGGGCGAGGAACCGGTCTAGGGCTTTCCGGCCGGGCGTGCCGGTCTCGTCGCCGGAGAATTTGAACAGCGTCCAGGGCAGGCTCGCCATCTCCACCGAGTTCAGGGCGGCGAACACCCATTCGGTCACCGCCGCCCGGCGGGCGGGATCATCGGGAGGAAACGCGCCGCCGCGCTCGGCCACATGCAGCAGGATCGCGCCGGTCTCGAAGATGGACAGCTCGCCGTCCAGCAGCCAGGGGACCTGCGCGAAGGGCTGATGGGCCAGATGCTCCTCGCCCCGCTCGCGGAACGGCACGGGCTGCACCCGGTAGGGCAGGCCCGCCTCCTCCAGCGCCCAACGAATCCGCAGATCGCGCACGTAGCCGCGCGGCGGCACGGGCACCCAGTCATAGGTGGTCACGACCAGCTCGGTCATCGCGCGTCTCCCGTTCGAGGCTGAAACCATCTAAGCGCGACCGTCCCGGCGGGGGAAGCGGCGGGATTTCCGTGAGCCCCGCTCTGGCCAGCGGCGCGGGCGCGCCTATGATGCGCGCGCACCCTGCCCGGAGACGACGATGGCTGACACGAAGAAGCGCCCCACCCGCAAGACCCTGATCCTGTGGGCCATCCCGCTGGTTCTGGGCGTGATCGGGCTGATCGCTGTGCTGCTGGCGGGGCTGCTGGTCTGGCTGGGCGTGATGCTGGTGGTGGCCGGCGCGCTGGGCACGCTGATCCTGGTCAGCAATTTCTTCCAGATGGGGCCGAAGGATCCGGGCTAGCCGAATACCGAGGGGGCAATGCTGAAAAATTTAATCGAAGTGCCTATCAGACATCCAGCTTTCTGCCTACTGTCTGGATTGGTTTTGATGGTTTCGGCGGCAGCGTTTGAGAAATTAGGCGCGTATGCTCCGTTAGTGAGTGCGGCAGCAATTTCTTTTTATCTGGTTTGGATTAATTTTGGAATCATCCAAACCTTTGGAAAATCGAAGTACTCACAGATTCCAGCGGTCATTCTGGGCCTATGCTTGACCGCCTCAGCTATTTGTCTCAGCGCGGTTTTCGCAGGCCTGATTACAGGGCGACCCGTTCTCGGCCTGTCGTCGCTGTTACTGCTCACGCTCTCTTATTCGGGGCTGGTTCTGGTCTCGGTTCGCTCGATTTTGTTGAACTTCCGAAATCAAGGCCACGAAATAGATTCTGGGGACGCTCTGACAGTCGTCATGCAGGTCATTTTCTTTCCCCTTGGCCTGTTCAGCCTATCCAAGGCGGCATACGCAAGCAGCAGGTCCGCAAGTTAGCCGCGCCGGATCACCGCGCGCTCGCCGCAGCTGGGGCGGCGGATCTCCACCGCCACCAGGCCGGGCAGGACCGGGTCGAGCCGGTCGAACACCCACCGCGCGATGGCTTCGAGCGACGGATGCTCCAGCCCCTCGACCTCGTTGAGCAGGCGGTGGTCGAGCTGGTCGCGGATTTTCGCGATCTCGGCGTCGATCTCCCAGAAATCGCGCACCATGCCGCTGTCCGCCGCCGGGTCGCCCGACAGGGTGACCGTGCCCGTGAACGAATGCCCGTGCAGGCGCGAGAACGGATGGTCCGCGCCCTTGTGGGAGAAGTGGTGGGCGGCGTCGAAGGTGAAGTCCTTCGAGATTTCAAGGCGGAGATCGGACATGGAGCTTTCGCGCGTTTGAGCCGGGCTCAGGTCAGGTTCATGATCCCGAGCGCGGCGATATAAGCGCAATAGGCCGCGAAGAGAACACCGCCCGCTGCGCGTCCCAGCGCCCGGCGCGACAGGGCGAGGCCCGCGATCACGCCCGCCGCGGCCAGCATGACCCAGTAGTCGAGCCGGAAGAACTCCCCGTCCACCGGCGCGCCGCCCAGCGCCGCGCCCGCGGTGATGCCGGTGATCCCGCCCACGGCGAACAGGTTGAAGATGTTCGAGCCGATGACGTTGCCGATGGCCATGTCCACCTGACGGCGCATGGCCGCGACCAGCGAGGTCGCCAGCTCGGGCAGCGAGGTGCCCAGCGCCAGCACGGTCAGGCCCACCACCGCCTCGGGCACGCCCAGCACGTCCGCCAGCCCCGTGCCGCCCTCCACGATCAGGTTCGCGCCCAGCGGCAGGGCGATCACGCCCCCGACCAGGCACAGCGCGATCTTGAGCGGGCTGATCGGCACGGCGTCCATGTGCTCGATGTCGGCCATCTCCGCGACCGCGGGGTCGGCCTTGGCCTTGAACGCGGTCCAGCCCAGATACGCGATATAGGCGACGATGCCCGCCGCGAGGATGATGCCGTCGCTCAGCGACAGCACCCGGTCCCAGGTCAGCCCGATGAACAGGAAGCTCGCGCCCAGCGCGATCAGCGCGTTGCGGCGCACGCCCGTCGCGCGGGTCGCCAGCGGCGCGATCAGGGCGGGGATGCCGAGCACCAGGAAGGTGTTGGCGATGTTCGAGCCGACGATGTTGCCGATGGCCAGCCCCGGCGCGTTCGACAGGGCCGCGACCGCGCTGACGACCATTTCGGGCGCGCTGGTGCCGAAGGCGACCACGGTCAGGCCGATGATCAGGGCGGGAATGCCGCTCTTCTTCGCCAGCGCCACCGCGCTGCGCACCAGCCAGTCCCCGCCCAGCAGCAGGATGGCCAGACCCGCGATCAGCAGGATTATGTCGAGAAGGATCGCCGTCATGGGCGCCGCGTCAGCCCGGAGGGGCGCTCAGCGCCCGCCGGACCGGCGAGCGGACCTAGTCGAGACGGCGGAATTCGATGAGATTGAACAGCGCGAACAGACCGAAGCAGAGACCGAGGGCGATCAGGGCGGCCATGAGACACTCCTTGAAATTCCTGATGGCGCGGACGGGCGCGCCGTTCGGGGCCGTCTATAGCGCGCGCCGGAGCCGGGCGCCAGTGCCCGGGGCGCGGCGGTGAGCCTCAGGCGCCGCGCCGGGGCCGCGCTGACCCCCGCCTTCCGAACGTGGTTCCGCCTGACCCGGCCGATGACGCTGGGCGTGCGCGCGATGATCGAGGACGGACAGGGCCGCGTCTTGCTGATCCGGCACACCTATGTGGAGGGCTGGCACTTCCCCGGCGGCGGGGTGGAGCGCGGCCAGACCGCGCTGGAGGCGCTGGCCCACGAGGTCCGCGACGAGGCGGGTCTGGCACTGGAGGGCGCGCCGGATCTGGTCGGCCTGTTCCGCAATCCGCGCTTCGAGGGCGATCACATCGCCTTCTACCGCATCGCCCGGTGGCGGACCTGCGGCGAGCCCGACCCCCGCGAGATCGCCGAATGGGGCTGGTTCGACACCGGCCGGCTGCCCGATGGCGCCGTCGGATCGGTTCGGGCGAGACTGGGCGAAGCGGCCGGGGCCGTGCCCGCGTCAACCGACTGGTGACGGACAATAACCAAAAGTGAATGGCTGAACGTGTTTGTTTCGGTCGAGTTGTGGCTTGGACGCAACGCACTTTAAGTGTTCATGGGCGTTTCATGTTCAGAATGTGGCGGAACTGCGGTTTACATAAAGGTGAGGCAACCAGCCTTCCATCCGCGCGTTCTTGATTTCGGATGGCGGGCTTTACGAAGCTCGATGAGATGGAACCATGGAAAAGCTGAGACACATCGAGGAGGGCGACCGGCTGGAGCGCGACGATGAAGGCTCCGGCTCTTCGCTCGCGTTCACCGTCGGCCTGATCAGCGCAACCCTGATCATGTTCGGCGCGTTTGCTCTCACGTCGCTTATGTAAGCGCGGAGCCCCGCAGGCCTTGCGGGGCTCCCGCGTTCCCGCACGTGGAGAGAGCCCCATGGCCAAGAAATCGATGAAGAAGAGCAAGACCACCGGCGAAGAGACCCCGCACATCTCCGTGGCCAGCGCCGATTCCCGCCGCAAGCTGGCGGGCAGCCTCGCGTCGGCCGTGTCCGACACCTTCCGCCTGATGATCAAGACCCAGGCCTATCACTGGAATGTGGCCGGGCCGCTTTTCGTCTCCATCCATGAGCTGACCGAGAAGCAGTATCAGGATCTGTTCGACGCGGTCGACGAGCTGGCCGAGCGCATCCGCGCGCTGGGCGAGGCCTCGCCCACCAGCTCGAAGGCCTTCGCCCAGCTCAGCGAGATCGCCGACGACGACGGCAAGCCCAAATCCGCCCAGACCATGGTCGAGGCGCTGGCCCACGACAACGAGAAGGTGGCCCGCCGCCTGTCCACCGCCGCCGATCTGGCCGCCGATCTGGGCGACAAGGTCACCGAGGACATGCTGATCGGCCGCATGCAGGTGCACGAGCAGAACGCCTGGATGCTGCGTGCGATCGCCGCGGAGGAGTAAACCTCCCCGACTCCGTGAAAGGGCCGTCCGCACCCCGCGGGCGGCTTTTTCGTATGCGTGCGCGGCGAGGACCGTTAGCGTCCGTGCGAGCGGTTCAGGAAACTCCCATGGGCATGTTCTTCGGCCGGACGCTGTCGGCCTCGTTCAACATCGCGCTGGCCGCGATCCTCGCGCCGATCCTGCTGGTCGCCTGCGCGCTCGCCTTCCCGGGCCTTCTGCTGCACGTGCAGGACGGGTCGGACTGGGTCTATCGCTGGCTGACGGGTCTGGACTGGCCGCCTCAATACCGCGCCGCGCTGCGCCAGTGGACCAGCGCAGGCCAGTTCACGCTGGTCTTCTTCCTGATCGTGGCGCGGATCCTCATCGCCATTGTCCTGAGCTCCTTCAAGGCGGCGATCATGCCGTTCTTCCGCCGCCCCGAGGATCGGGAACCGGCGTGACCACGCAAAGGTTTATGGCGAATGAGCAAGCGCATCGTGCTTCTGATCAACTCCACCGCCGGGACCGTTCAGCGCCAGGGCGGGGACGCCCTCGTGGCGCGCCTGCGCGAGGCCGCCTCATGGGCGGATCTCGACGTCCGCGACACCGGCGACGACCCCGCTGAAGCCGCCCGTCAGGCCTGCGCGGACGGGCCGGACGTCATCGCTGTCGCGGGCGGCGACGGCACGGCGCGCTGCGCGGCGCAGGCCGCACACGACACCGAATGCCCCTCCGCGCTGATCCCGCTGCCGCTGGGCACGGCCAACCTGCTGCCCAAGCGTCTGTATGGCGAGCGCACGCCTGAACAGATTCTCGCCGAGGCGAAGGATTACCGCGAGGTCGCCCTGCATGCGGGGCTGATCAATGGCGAGGTGTTCTTCATCGCCGCCACCGCGGGCTTCCCCTCCCGGCTGGCCGAGGCGCGCGAGGCCGCGCGGCCCGGCGGCAAGGGCGGACGCAAGCTCAAGGCCGCCTGGACCAAGGCGCGCGCCGCCCTGTCCATCGCCTTCCAGCCCCGGCTCAGGGTGCATGTGGACGGCTCGGACGCCACCTTCGCCCGCGCCAGCGCCGCCATGATCGTGCCCGGCGGCGTGGAGGACGCGTTCGGCGTCTCCCACCCCCATGCGGGCCCGGCGCGGCTGGAGACCTACGCCTTTTATCCGCGCAATATCGGGGATGCGGCCAGCATCACCATGATGGCGCTCGCCCAGCGCTGGCGCGAGCATCCGCGGGTCAAGCAGGCCTGGGCGGACTCGGTGGGCCTGACAGGACGCCGCTCCATCCCCATAATGCTGGACGGCGAACCGGAGAGCCTGAAGCCTCCGGTCCGCATTTCGCTCGCCCCCGAAGCCGTCAGGTTCCTCGCTCCTACAGAATGACCCGCATCATCCACATCGCCGACCTGCACTTCGGCGCGGAAGAACCGCGCCTGGTGGAAACCCTCGCCGAAGAAATCGAGGACCTGAAGCCCGACGTGGTCGTGGCCGCAGGCGATCTGACCCAGTATGGCCGCCGCAGGGAGTTCGCCGCCGCGCGGGAGTTCTTCGACGGGCTGAGCGCGCCGGTCGTCGCCTCGCCGGGCAATCACGACGTGCCTTACGGGAACATGTTCTCGCGCCTGCTCTCGCCCTGGGCGCGCTTCAACCATCACATGCAGGGCCGGGTGGAGGCGCGCTACGCCGACGACCGCGTGGCCATCGAGACGTTCGAGACAGCCCGCGGGGCCCAGCTGCGGCTGGACTGGTCGCTGGGCCGGGCGCGCCCCGATCAGGCGCGCGAGATCGCCGGACGGCTGGAAAGCGCCGCGCCGGGGGACGGGGTGCGGATCGTGGCCTGCCACCATCCCCTGATCGCGCCGGGCGGACCGAAGGGCCGGGCCAAGACCAAGTTCGGCGCCGAGGCGGCGGACGTGTTCCTGGCGGGCGGGGCGGACATGGTTCTCAGCGGCCACCTGCACACGGCCTTCGCCATCCCCGACGGACGCGAGGGGCACAAATGCTGGTTCGTGGGCGTGTCCACCGCGCTGTCCCACCGCACCCGCGAGGAGCCCGCGGGCTTCAACCTGATCGACATCGATCACGGCGAGGGCCGGCTGGCGGTCTATGCCGCCGACGACGACAGGCGGTTTTCGGTCTTCGAAGAGAAGTCGCTGGACTGGGCGCGCGCCTAACGCTCCAGCCGCGCCGCCAGGGCTTCGTGCCCGCCCGCGCGGGCGAAGTCGGCGGGTCTGCGCCCGTCATCGGCGGCTCTGGACGGGTCCGCGCCCGCGGCCAGCAGGGCTTCGGTCATCTCCACGTTTCCATGACGCGCCGCGCTCATCAGCGCTGTGTGGCCGCCGAGCTGGACCGCGTCCACTTCCGCCCCGGCCTCGATCAGAATTTTCACAGGACCGGACCGGCGCGAGGCCGCCGCCGAGTGGATCGGCGCCATGCCCGCCTCGGCGCGGGCCTTCGCGTTCACGTCCGCCCCGCGCGCGATCAGCGCGGCCATCGCCGCCTCTCGGGCGAAGAAGGCGGCCAGATGCAGAGGCTGGAAGCCGTCCGGGCTGAAGGCGTGGACCCGCTGGGGCTTCGCGTCGAGCCGGACGGCGAGCTTTTCGGCCCGCCCCAGCCCGGCAAGATCATGGACGTCCAGCTCGGACGCCTCCCCGGCCACGCCCTCGGCGATCTCGGGCTGGCCCGTGTAGAGCGCGTAGAGCACGGGGCTGACCCCGTCATGATTGCGGATGTCGGCCAGATGCCGGTCCGAGGACAGCATCCCCGAGACCAGGGTGTGATTGCCGGACGCGATGGCCTGGAAGAAAGGTGTTTCGCTCATGACCGGAATATAGGGAGCGCGGCGGCCGGGCGCGTCAATCGCCCTGCTGCGCCCGCCAGACCACCGCGCCGTCGACCACCGTCATCACGGGCCGCACCTCGCGCAGCTCCAGATCGGGCACGCTCATGATGTCGCGGTCGAACACCGAGAAGTCCGCGATCATGCCCGGCTCGATCGTGCCCAGCTCATCCTCGCGGAACGAGGCCCAGGCAGGCCAGACGGTGAAGATCTTCATCGCCGTCTCCCGGTCCAGCGCCTGATCGAGATGCCAGGTCTCCGGGTCGGCATACCCGTCCAGATCGCGGCGCACCGCGACGGCGTAGAACTCGATGCGCGCCTCGCCGCGCTCGACCGGCGCGTCAGAGCCGCCCGCCAGCACCGCGCCGGACTCGATGATGTCCCGCCAGGCATAGGCGCCTGACAGGCGCTGGGCGCCGAGACGCTGGGGCGCGAAGTGCAGGTCGCCGATGGCGTGGCTGGGCTGCATGGAGGCGATCAGGCCCAGCTCGGACAGGCGCGGCAGGTCGGCGGGGCTGATCACCTGAGTGTGCTCGATCCGCCAGCGCGGCTCGGCCACCGCGCGCTCGGCCTCGGGCACGCGCGCATAGGCCGCCTCGATCCAGTCCAGCGTCAGCCGGTTGCCCAGATCGCCGATGGCGTGGATGGCCAGCTGCACCCCGTCGCGCAGGGCGTCGTCCATCATCGCGGCTGCCTCGTCCTCGTTGAGCAGCAGCAGGCCGCGCGAGCCCGGCGCGTCGGCATAGGGCTGGATCAGGGCCGCGCCCCGCGAGCCCAGCGCGCCGTCCGAATACAGCTTGACCGCCCGGGCCTGCACCCGGCCACCGGCCTCCACGCGCGGCGCGCGGGCGGCGACGTCGGCGTAGTCTTCGGGGTTGGCCGAGACGTGCACCCGCAGGGGCAGACGCCCTTCCGACGCGAGCTGGGCCAGGATGTCCACGTCCTCGTAGGGCACGGACATGTCGTGCACGCCCGTCCAGCCGTGCGAGGCCATCACCCGCGCGCCCGCGGCGTAGATCTCCACCTTCTCCTCGCGCGTGGGCTGGCCCACCAGCGCGCGGAAGGGCGCCATCGCTGTGTCGATGATCATGCCGGTGGCGCGCCCGTCCGCGTCGCGCAGAATCTCCCCGCCGTCTGGATCGGGGGTGGCGTCGTCCACGCCCGCAGCCTCCAGCGCGGCGGTGTTGGCCACCAGCGCGTGGCCGTCCGCGCGCGTCAGGATCACCGGACGCTCCGCCTCGACCGCATCGAGGTCGGCGGCGGTGGGGAAGCGGTCCTCGGGCCAGTGGGTCTCGATCCAGCCGCGGCCCGCGATCACGTCCAGCGAGGCGTCCTGCGCGGCCTGGGCCACCCGTGTCCGCAGCTCGGCGATGGAGGCGACGTCTTCGAGATTGAGGGTGCGCTCGCGCTGGCCGACACCGATCAGGTGGGCGTGGGAATCGGTGAAGCCGGGAACCATGACCGCCCCGCCCAGATCGACGATTTCGGTGCCCGGCCCGATCAGCGCCTCGCCATTCTCCCGGCTGCCCGCATAGAGCACCCGGCCCTGGGCGACCGCGACCATCTCCGCGTCCGGCATCACGGCGAGCCCGGTGTGGATCGTGCCGTCGGTGAACACGCGCTCGGCCTGAGCGGGGACCGCGGCGGGCGTCTGGCCCGTCTCGGGCGCGGCGCAGGCGGCGAGCAGGCCCGCGCCGAGGCAGGCGGAAAGGGTCAGGCGCATGGAAACTCTCCCGAATCCGGATCGGCGCGCAGGCTACTCCGCGGGCGGACGCAAGGCAAAGACGCCCTGTTGACCAATTCATATCCATCTGGTTATGAATCAATCCATAGCCGATGAGTTATCGATCGCCATGACCGACGCCGACGATCTTCTGTTCCGCACCCTCGCCGACCCGACGCGCCGCGGCCTGTTCGAACGGCTGTGCCGCGAGGGCGACCAGACGGTCGGCGCCCTGACGGCCCATGCCGGAATCTCCCAGCCCGCGGTGTCCAAGCATCTGGCTCTGCTCAAGCAGGCCGGACTGGTCGCCGGGCGTTCGCAGGGCCGCCAGACCCGCTACAGCGCCCGGCCCGAAGCTCTCGCGCCCCTGTCGGACTGGGCCGGCCGCATGACCGGCTTCTGGGAAAGCCGGTTCGACGATCTCGAAACCCTCCTCGACAGGATGGACCAATGACCGAAGCCGCCCCCGAAACCCTCTCCGTGGTCGTCGAACGCGAGCTTTCCCACCCGCCCTCGAAGGTGTGGCGCGCCCTGACCCAGCCGCACCTGATCGCCGAATGGCTGATGAAGACCGATTTCGCGCCCGTCCCCGGCCACCGCTTCGGCTTCCATGCCGAGTGGGGCGCGGTCGAGTGCGAGGTGCGCGAGGTCGAGCCGGACCGGACGCTGTCCTACACCTGGGGCGACCATGATCTGAAAAGCGTGGTCACCTGGACGCTCGCCCCCTCGGGCGCGGGCACGCGCCTGCGCATGGAGCAGACGGGCTTCCGCCGCGACCAGCCGCGCTATTTCGGCGGCGCGCAGGCCGGATGGCCGCGCTTTCTGGACAATCTCGAACAGCTTCTGACCGGGATGGAGTGAACTCCCGGCATAACGCAAAGGACACTCTGATGACCGTCAGCGCCTGGATACGCCAGTCCCACCGATGGCTCGCCATCGCCTTCACCATCGGCTTTCTGGTCAATATCTTCGCGACCGTCACAGGCACGGAGCCGCCCGTCTGGGTGTATTTCCTCGCCCTGATCCCGCTCTTCCTGCTGCTGCCCACCGGGCTGTGGATGCTCGCTTTGCCGTGGTTTCAGAAGGCGCGCGGGCCAGAACCCAAAGCGGCGGAATGACGGGCGAAGCCTCCGATTCGGGCAAGCCGGTCCTGCTCTCGGGCGGCAATCCGCAGATCCCCAAGGGATATGGCGACGCGCCGGTGCAGGCCTACATCGCGGCCATGCCGGGCTGGAAGCGCGGGACCGGGGAGCGGCTGGACGCCTTGATCGAAGCGGCCGTGCCCGGCGTCAGCAAGGCGGTGAAGTGGAACTCGCCCTTTTATGGCGTGGAGCGCGGGAGCTGGTTTCTCAGCCTCCACTGCTTCACGAACTACATCAAAGTCACCTTCTTCCGCGGCACGTCGCTGGACCCCGTCCCACCGGGGCGATCCAAGCACCCCGAGGTCCGCTATCTCGACATCCGCGAAGGAGCTTTGGACGAGGCGCAGTTCACCCAATGGGTGAAACAGGCCAGCGCCCTGACGGGAGAAAAACTGTGAAAGAATCCGATCACGACGCCGCGCCCGCCCTCATCGACGCGCGCATCAAGGAGTTGGGCGGATGGCGGGGAGAGACTCTCGCCCGCGTCCGGGCGCTGATCCACGAGGCGGTCCCGGAGGTGACCGAGACGTGGAAATGGCGCGGCGTGCCGGTGTGGGAGCATGGCGGCATCGTGTGCACGGGCGAGAGCTACAAGGACAAGATCAAGCTGACCTTCGCGAAGGGCGCCGCGCTGGACGACCCCGCAGGCCTTTTCAACGCCAGTCTGGACGGCAACGCCCGGCGGGCCATCGATCTTCACGAGGGTGACACGCCCGACCCCGCCGCCTTCAGGGCGCTGGTGGCCGCCGCGGCGGCGCTGAACGCGGCCAAGACCCGGCGGCGCTGAGACGCCCGTCCCCCGCGCAACGAAAAACGCCCGCCGTCACCGGCGGGCGTTTTTCAGGTCCGTCAGGCGAGCGCGCTTACGCGGCGGCTTCGGCCTGGGCCTTCTTCAGCTCGCGCTTGATCTTCAGCGCGCCCGGCGAGAGGTTCTCGTCGCGGGCTTTGAGCAGGAAGGGGTCGAGCCCGCCCACGTGGTCCACGCTGCGCAGGGCCTTGGCGGCGATGCGCAGTTTGAAGGCGCGGCCCAGGGTCTCGGAGCCCAGGGTCACGTCCACGAGGTTCGGCAGGAAGCGCCGGCGGGTCTTGTTGTTGGCGTGGGACACGTTGTTCCCGGACATGGGACCGGTCCCGGTCAGTTCGCAGCGGCGCGACATGGCTTCCACCTTCAGATGATCAGTCATAAACCAGCGCGCGCCGCCGGGCGGGGCCGAGCGGCGCAGGAGGGCGGGTGTTACCCAAACGCCCTGCTGCAGTCAAGCGCGCGACGTTCATCTTGCAGCCATGATCGCACATGCAAATATCGCGATGCAGCGGCCCCTCCCCGGCCGCGACGACCGATGAAGGCCGATCCATGGTGAAGACCGCAGCCGCCACCGCCCTCGCCGCCCTCGCCCTGTCCGGCGCGGCCGCAGGCGCGGCGAACCTTTCCGCCCCCGTGCCCGCGCGCGGCTTCGACAGCCCGCCCGAGCGGCTGCTGGTGCAGTATTCGGGCTCAGTGCTGTTCATCCGCGCGGCCGATATCGGCATCTCGGCGGAGTATCCCAATGACGGGACGACCTATGCGGCCACCGCCACCTTCCAGAGCGCGGGCCTGCTGCGCTGGTTCGACGACACCGACATCCAGGCGGGGGTGTCGGGCTATGTGAACGCCGACGGCCTCCAGCCCTGGCGCTATTCGCACCTGAACCACGCCAGCGGCACGGGCCGCACCGTGGGCATCGACTTCCCCGACGGCGTGGCGATGCCCGACATCAGCCCGCCCTTCGGCTCGATGGGCGAGCCCCCCGCCACCGACGAGGAGCGGGACGGCGCGCTCGATCCCATCACCACGATTCTGGGCCTGATGCTGGGCATGCCCGATCCGGCCAACGGGGTGTGCGACGGCCGCCTGCCGGTGTTCGACGGCAAGGCCCGCTACGACCTGCGGCTGGAAAAGGGCGGCATGGAAGACGTGCGCACCCGTGGCTGGCGGGGCGAGGCCCTGCTGTGCCGGGCCTTTCTCGAACCGATCAGCGGCTATGACGAGGGCAAGCGCCCCACAGAATCCGACACCCGCCGCCCGGTCAGCATCTGGTTGGCCGAGATCGACGGCGTGCACGTCCCCGTCCGCTTCCAGGCCCCCACCCGGATCGGAAACATCACCATCAGCGCGGTGAACGTGGAGGTGGAGTAGCGCCCGCCTGCCATCGCCCCTTACGACTCCCCCTCCGCCTTTCTATCTTCAGATAAGCGGCACGGAGGCGTCATGACCCAGCCGGGCGAGATCACCGCGGTCCTCGGGCCGACGAACACCGGCAAGACCCATCTGGCCCTCGAGCGTATGCTGGGCCGGTCGTCGGGCGTGATCGGCCTGCCCCTGCGCCTGCTGGCCCGCGAGATCTATGACAAGGTGGTCGCGCGCAAGGGCGCGGCGTCCGCGGCGCTGGTGACCGGCGAGGAGAAGATCGTCCCGCCCACCGCGCGCTATTTCATCTGCACGGTCGAGGCGATGCCCACCGGCATGCGGCCCGCCTTCATGGCCATCGACGAGGTCCAGCTCGCCGCCGACCCCGACCGGGGCCACATCTTCACCGACCGGCTGCTGCACGCGCGCGGCTCGGAAGAGACCATGCTGCTGGGATCGGCCACCATGGGGCCGATGATCCGCCGGCTGGTCCCCGACGCCCGGCACGAGCAGCGCGAGCGTTTCTCCACCCTGACCTATTCGGGTCCGAAGAAGCTGGGCAAGCTGCCCCGCAGGACCGCCATCGTCGCCTTCTCGGCGGAAGACGTCTATTCCATCGCCGAGCTGATCCGCCGCCAGCGCGGCGGGGCGGCGGTGGTGCTGGGCGCGCTCAGCCCGCGCACCCGCAACGCGCAGGTCGAGCTCTACCAGTCGGGCGAGGTGGACTATCTGATCGCCACCGACGCCATCGGCATGGGCCTGAACATGGATGTCGACCATGTCGCCTTCGCCAGCTGGACCAAGTTCGACGGGCGCAGGCGGCGCAGGCTCCATCCTCACGAGATCGGCCAGATCGCGGGCCGGGCGGGGCGCTTCCGCTCGGACGGCACGTTCGGCGAGACCGCCGACGCCCGCCCGCTGGACCCCGAGATCATCGCGCAGGTGGAGAACCACGAGTTCGATCCCGTCACCCGCCTGAAATGGCGCAGCGCCGATCTGAACTTCTCCAACATCGAGGCGCTGCGCAATTCGCTCAACACCCCCTCCCCCGACCGTGCGCTGGAGCGGGTGGCGGCGGCCAGCGACGAGCTTACGCTGGAAATCCTCGCCCGCGATCCCGAGGTCCGCGATCTGGTCAAGTCGCCCGCCGACGTGGCGCGGCTGTGGGATGTCTGCCGCACGCCGGACTTCCGCAAGACGACCATCGACGAGCACGCGCGGCTGGCCAGGCAGATCTTCGGCTATCTGTCCGAGGGCCGGGGCGTGCTGCCCGACGCCTGGCTGGAGGGCCAGCTCAAGCGGGTGGCCAAGACCTCGGGCGACGTGGACGCGCTCTCCCAGCGCATCGCCCATGTGCGCACCTGGGCCTATGCGGCCAACCGCAACGACTGGACCCGCGACCCCGCCCACTGGCGCGAGCGCTGCCGGGAGGTGGAGGACCAGCTGTCCGACGCCCTGCACGAGCGGCTGATGGGCCGTTTCCTGGACCGGCGCACCTCCGCCCTGATGAAGGGCCTGCGCGAGAAGGCCGATCTGGCCGCCGGGGTGGATCATGAGGGCATGGTCACGGTGGAGGGCCACCATGTGGGCGAGCTGACGGGCCTGGCCTTCCGCCCCGACGCCGCGGGCGGGCCGCTGGCCGCGCGCGCGGTGGCCAACGCCGCCTTCAAGGCCGTCCGCCCCGAGATCAACCGGCGGCTGGGCGCGCTGGCGCGGGCCGAGGACGACGCCCTGACCCTGACGCCCGAAGGCCTGATCGCCTGGGAGGGCGGGACGGTCGCCCGCCTCGCCCCCGGTCCCGGCCCGTTCAGCCCCGCCGTCAGCCTGATTGGCGGCGAGCTGGGCGCGGGCGAGGCGCAGGCCCGGGCCGAACGGCGGCTGGAGCGCTTCGCCGCGGCGCTGGCTGCGCACGATCTCGGGCCCCTGATGACCCTGAGGGACAGGCTGGCGGGCGGCAGAGGGCTGGACGGTCTGGCGCGCGGGGTGGCCTACCGGCTGGTGGAGAGCTTCGGCGCCGCGCCCCGGGCCGATCTGGCCGCCGACCTGGCCCAGCTGTCCGTCCATGAGCGCCGCCAGCTTCGGCAGGCGGGCGTGCGCATCGGCGAGCACGCGGTCTTCCTGCCCGCCTTGCTCAAGCCCGCCCCCGCCGCGCTGAACGCGCTGCTCAAGGCCGTCTCCGAGGGCGATCCGTCGCGCCGGCTGACCGCCCCGCCGGGCCGGGTCAGCGTGGCCGTGCAGAGCGGTCTGGACAGCGCCGGGCACGTCGCGGCGGGGTTCCTGCCGCTGGGGCCGCTCGCGGTCCGGCTGGACATGCTCGAACGCCTCGCCGACCTGATCCGCGAGCAGCGCGGCGCGCACCCGAAACGCTGGTTCGCCGCGTCCGAACCGATGATGGCGCTGCTGGGGTGTTCAGCCGATGATCTGGACGGGGTCCTGAAAGCGCTGGGCTATCGCCGGATGCGCAGGGCGGGCGATCAGGGCGAGGCGCTGTGGGGCGGCCGCGCGGGCAAGGCCCCTCCGCCGCGCCCCGAGACCGCCGCGCCCCCGCCGGGCGACACGCCCTTCGCGGTGCTGGCCGAGCTCGATCTCAGCCCCCGCCCCGAACCGCGCGCGAAGAAAGCCCGCCGCCCGCGCCGAAGGCGCAAGGCCGCTGCCCCGACACCGGGGGAGAAGAAGGCGTGATCGCGCCGGAGGCCGGGCGCCAGCGGGCCGAGGTCTGGCTGTTCCGCGCGCGCATCTTCAAGTCCCGCGGGCTGGCGGCCAAGGCGGTCGAGGCGGGCCATGTGCGCATCGAGCGGCCCGGATCGGACCCCGCGCGGCTGTCGCGGGCCTCGGCGCCGGTCCGGCCCGGCGACCGTCTGGTGATCCGACGCGGGGAGACGCTGCTGCGGCTCGAGGTGGGCGGCATGGGCGAGCGGCGCGGCCCCGCGTCCGAGGCGCAGGGCCTTTACGCGCTTCTGGCCGCGGACGGCCCGCGGGTTCAGGGGCGAGATTGACAAACGCGGTTCCGGGCCTCATGTCCGGCACGCGCGGCCCCGCGCCAAGACCGCCCCATCCCTGAGACCGAAGCCAAGGGAAGCCTGCTCGCGATGACCTACATCGTCACGGATGCGTGCATCCGCTGCAAATTCACCGACTGCGTCGAAGTCTGCCCCGTGGACTGCTTCTACGAGGGCGAGAACATGCTCGTCATCCATCCTGACGAATGCATCGACTGCGGGGTGTGCGAGCCGGAATGTCCCGTCGAGGCGATCAAGCCGGACACTGAAGACGATCCGGACGGCAAGTGGCTGGCGCTGAACTCGAAATACGCCGCGTCCTGGCCCAACATCACCGTGCGCAAGGACCCGCCCGCGGACGCCGAGAAGTTCGAGACCGAGACGGGCAAACTGGAGAAGTATTTCTCCGTCGAACCGGGCGCGGGCGATTAACCCCCTCTTTACTCATCTGCGCTGATGAATCGGGGTTCGTGCGCGCCCGATTTGAAAAATCGTAATAACTGTGTTACCTTGCGTGTCTTCATCATCCGCGCATGCGGACTTCGGTACGGACCGCGCCTTGATCTGATCCAGTCACATGACCAGCCCGCTTCGCCCTCCCCGGGGAGCTGCGAAGACGGTCCGTCTGACTGTGATCACCAGCCGCTCCGCCCCCGCCGAAGATGGCCAAGAGGGTGTCGATGACCAAGAAGACCGCCAACGACAATCGCACGTTCAAAAAAGGCGACTACATCGTCTACCCCGCTCACGGCGTGGGCCGGGTGACCGGTGTGGAGAAGGAAACCGTCGCAGGCTTCGACATCGAGGTCTATGTCGTGTCCTTCGAGCAGGACAAGATGACCCTGCGCGTCCCCACCGCCAAGGCGACGTCCGCGGGCATGCGCCCGCTGGCCAACGACAAGGTCCTCAAGGACGCGCTGAAGACCCTGAAGGGCAAGGCGAAGGTCAAGCGGACCATGTGGAGCCGCCGCGCCCAGGAATACGAGGCCAAGATCAATTCGGGCGACCTGATCTCCATCGCCGAGGTCGTGCGCGACCTGCACCGGCATGAAGACCAGCCCGAGCCCTCCTATTCCGAGCGCCAGCTCTACGAATCCGCCCTCGACCGCATGGCCCGCGAAGTGGCCGCGGTGGAGAACGTGGACCGCGACAAGGCCCTGGAGATCCTCTCGGAGTCCCTCCAGAAGAAGGCCGCCTGAGGCTTTCAAGACTGATCTGACGAAAAGCCCCGCCGGTCCTCCGGCGGGGCTTTTCGTTTCGGGCGGCGCGAAAGTGGCGGAAAAGTGAACCGGGACTGAACGGGGCGCGTAAAGCCTGAAGACATGACAGGCAGCCAGCGCGAAAGGTCTTCCCCGTGACCGTCCAGACCGCCACACGCCACGCCGATCCCGACCGCCGCTTCCTCAAGACCGCGATGGCGATCCCCCTCCTCGAACGCGAGGAGGAGCACGCGCTTGCGGTGGCCTGGAAGGAGGAGGGCGACGAGGCGGCGCTGCACCGGCTGACCACCGCCTACATGCGGCTGGTGATCGCCTTGGCGGCCCGGTTCAAGCATTACGGCCTGCCCTTCCCCGACCTGGTCCAGGAAGGCAATATCGGCCTGATGCAGGCCGCCGCCCGGTTCGAGCCCGAACGCGGCGTGCGCTTCTCCACCTATGCGAGCTGGTGGATCCGGTCCTCGATCCAGGACTACGTCCTGAGAAACTGGTCCATCGTGCGCACCGGCACCACCGCGGCCCAGAAATCGCTCTTCTTCAACCTGCGCCGCCTGCGCGCGCTCATTAACGACACCGGCTCGGGCGCCTTGACCCCGGTCAACCGCGCCTACGTGGCCCAGGCCTTGAAGGTGGGCGAGGACGACGTGGAGTCCATGGCCGCCCGCCTGTCCGCCGTGGACCGGTCCCTGAACGCCCCCTACACCGAGGACGGCGACGGCGAATGGCAGGACCTGCTGGCCGACGAGCGGCCCGACCCCGAGACCGCCGTCATGGGATCGCGGGACGGCGACACCCGCTCGCGCTGGCTGGGCCGCGCGCTCGACCGGCTGAACGACCGCGAACGGCTGATCATCACCGAGCGGCGGCTGAACGAGGAGACGGTGACGCTCGAGGCGCTGGGCGCGCGGCTGGGCATCTCCAAGGAGCGCGTGCGCCAGATCGAGCATCACGCGCTGGGCAAGCTGAAGGGTTTCCTGACCGAGGCCGCCGGCGATCCGCACGAGGTTGGCCTCATTCCCGCCGAGTGAGGCTCAGGGCAGCGCGGCCGCTTCGGGCGCGTCCACGATCTCCAGCGCCTCGGGATGGTCGAGCGCGATCAGGGGGCCGTTCTCGGCGCGCATCCAGCCGCGCGCCCGCACCACCGTCCCTTCCAGCGCAGCCAGATCGATGCCCGCCTCCTCGAACAGGCGCACATGGCGGCGCTCGACCGCGACGGTGAAGTCGGTGCGCCAGTCGGCTCCGAAATTGAGGAAGACCCGCCCCTGCCGGGACTGGCCGGTGGAGGTCACCCGCCCCTGCACGATCTGGACGCTGTCGAGATAAGCCGCGAGCGGATCGGGATCAGCGCCCCTGACCGCGAACGCGCCCGATCCCCACGCGCCCCGGCCTTCGGCCCGGGCCTGAGCCTCCAGCGGCAGAAGGGACGCCGCCTCACGGGTATCGGCATGGGTGGCGACCGCCAGCCAGCCTTCGGACACCAGCGCCTCCGACAGGTCGCCGTCGGGACCGTGAACTCGCCCCAGCACGCGGCCATGACGGTCCTCGCCCAGCCGCTCCAGCCGCAGCGCGCCGCCCGCTTCACGGGCCAGCTCGGCCAGATGCTCGCGCGCCTGCCGGGCCGCGTCGCCCTCGCGCGGGGCGCGCACCCCGGCGAGCCGGACATGGATGCGCTCCCCGTCATGGTCGAGGACCAGCGCGTCTCCGGTCAGCGCGCCTTCGGTATGAGATACAGCCTCACCCGAAGCGGCGGCGCCCGGTTCTGAACACGCTGCCAAGTGCAAGCCAGCGACGCTCAAGGCCACGCAGAGCAGAAGCGGCGCCGGGACCGTCATGCGGGGCCAATGGAATGTCATGAAACCATCAATAATTGAAATGCCATCCGCTTACGAATACAGATTATTCTTGATTGAACGGGTATCGGATATTGCACGTTATAAAAATTATCCTGCCTCCCCTGTTTCATCTCACTTGAGTTTCCCTTATCGTGCCCACGCAGCCTGCAGCAGCCGCGAGAGCATACCAACCGCCATGAGCGAACCATCGAACGCGCAGACTATCGGAAACGGAGCGACGGACCAGAATTACGGGACCGACCCCATCGCCGTGAGGAGCACGGACAAGTATCGCGAGGAATACGTCCACGGCTTCGTGGAGAAGTGGGACGAACTGATCGACTGGGACAAGCGGGCGAAGAGCGAGGGGCAGTTCTTCATCGACATCCTGCGCGCCCGGGGCAAGGAGACGGTGCTGGACACCGCCACCGGCACGGGCTTCCACTCGGTCCAGCTGATGAAGGCCGGCTTTCAGGTCACCTCGTGTGACGGGTCGGGCGAGATGCTGGCCAAGGCGTTCGAGAACGGGCGCCGGCGCGGGCTTATCCTGAACACCGTCCACGCCGACTGGCGCTGGCTGAACCGCGACATTCTGGGCCGGTTCGACGCCATCGTGTGCCTGGGCAATTCGTTCACCCACCTGCATGACGAGCGCGACCGCCGCCGGACGCTGGCGGAGTTCTATGCCGCGTTGAAGCATGACGGCATCCTGATCCTGGACCAGCGCAATTACGACTCGATCCTGGACCGGGGTTTCGACAGCAAGCACAAATATTACTACTGCGGAGACAAGGTTACCGCCGAGCCCGAGCATGTGGACGACAGCCTCGCCCGCTTCCGCTACGAGTTCCCCGACAATTCGGTCTATCACCTGAACATGTTCCCGCTGCGCAAGGACTACACGCGCGGGCTGATGAAGGAAGTCGGCTTCACCAAGGTGAAGACCTACGGCGACTTCCAGGAGACCTATCAGGACGGCGACCCGGACTTCTTCATCCACGTGGCGGAGAAGTCGTATGACGAGTGACTACAGGGCCGCCGCCAAGGTCGCTGAGGACTATTACGACAGCCCGGACGCGGACGCCTTCTACGCGGCGATCTGGGGCGGCGAGGACATCCATGTCGGCATCTACGCGGCCGCGGACGAGCCGATCCGGGAGGCCTCGGCGCGCACGGTGACCGAAATGGCCGCGCGGCTGGAAGGCCTGAAGCCCGGCGCGCGGGTGCTCGACATGGGCGCGGGCTATGGCGGGGCGGCCCGGCATCTGGCGCGCGAGCACGGCGCTCACGTGACCTGCCTGAACCTGTCGGACGCCGAGAACGCGCGCAACCGCGCGCTGACCGCCGAGCAGGGGCTGGAAGACCGGATCGAGGTGATTCACGGCTCGTTCGAGGACATGCCCTTCGATCCGGACAGCTTCGACATCGTGTGGAGCCAGGACGCCATCCTGCACTCGGGCGACCGTCCGCGTGTGCTGGCCGAGGCCGTGCGGGTGATGAAGCCGGGGGCCGCGCTGATCTTCACCGATCCCATGCAGGCGGACGCCATCGACGATCCCGCTCCCCTGCAGCCCATCTACGAGCGCATCCACCTGCCCGATCTGGGCTCGGTGGCCTTCTACCGTGACCGGCTGAAGCAGCTCGGGCTCGAGGAGGTGAAGGTCGAGCGCCTGACCCACCAGCTACGCACCCATTACGACCGGGTTCGTCAGGAACTGGCGGCGAACCGGGACTCGCTGAAGGGCAAGGTGTCGGACGCCTATGTCGAGCGGATGCTCAAGGGCCTCGGCCACTGGGTCGAGGGCGCGGACGCCGGGCATCTGGCCTGGGGAATCCTGCACTTCAGGAAGGGCTAGCGGCGCGCCGAGTCCCTCCCCCTGCAAGGGGGAGGTCAGGAGGGGGTCCACGGACCTCGCCTTGACTGCGGGCGTCTCACACGCTGAACCAAACCCCCTCCCCCGCCTCCCCCTTGCAGGGGGAGGAGAAGAGACGACCGCGCGCCCGCAGCGAAGCGAGGATGCCGACCAAGCGGAACGCGGGAGGACAGAAGAAAAAGCCCCGGAGCGATGCTCCGGGGCTTTTCGCATCACAGCAGCAGGTCGGCGGCGAAGAAGGCGAAGAAGCCGCCGATCAGGTAGAGCGCCAGGGCGGTCCACAGGATCCAGCCCCCGACCGCGCGCATCAGCGCGCAGGCGCGGGCCTTTTTCGGGTCGGCGGGGCATGGCGCGTTGCGGGTCAGCCAGCGGGCCAGAAACGCCGCGGCGAGCAGGACGCCCGCCCCGGCGAACAGGACCTCCTTGTGCTGGCCCAGCGCGACGAGGCCCGGCGCGTTCGACGCCAGACCCGCCATCACCGCCCCGGCCCCGATGGTGACCAGCAGCGCGGGCAGCGCGCAGCAGATCAGCGTGGCCGAACTGGCGAACAGGGCGAGCGCGGGCGCGCCCGCCTCGCGCATGAGAAGGCGCATCTAGCCCTCCCCGCGCCGGATGCCCTGCAGGTCGTAGCCCGAGCGCTCGATCAGGTCCGCGATGGTCGCGTCATCGAGATCGTCGCCGGGGTTGAGCACGACCGTCAGGGTCTTGGAATCGAGGTCCACGTCCGCGGCGGCGACTTCCGACCGGCGCTCGAAGGTGCGGGTCATGGCCAGGGCGCAGAAATCGCAGACCGCGCCCAGCACGTCCACGACCACCCGCTCGCCGCCTTCGGCCAGGGCGGCCTCCAGTTCGGGGGTGGAGCGCGGCTCGGGATCGGCGAAGGCGGCCGGGGCGAAGGCGAGGCCGGCGGCGGCCAGCGCGAGGGTGAGTGTCTTGATCATGTCGGTGTCTCCTTTTTCAGAGATCAGAAGCGGTAGGTGAAATTGACGAGGGGCTTGTCGGCGTTGACCGTCCAGCCCAGCTCGAACAGCACGGGGCCCTGGAAGAAGCGCACCAGCGGGGTGACCCCCACCGGCTCGTCCGCCTCCGGCGCGTGGTCGACCTGGAGCATCAGCCAGGTGTGCAGCCCGCCGGTGTTGGCGATGTAGGGGGCGAACCCGGCCCGGGCGGCGTGCATGGCGTGGGCCGTGCCGTCGGTCGCGGCGAAGGCCCGGCCCATGTAGGACACGAAGACCCGCCGGGTCTCCCAGTCCGCCATCAGGCCCACCGAGCCCGCCGGGCTGGTGTCCATGGGGTTGGAGTCCACGCCGTAGGCGAGACCGCCCGCGCCGAACAGGTAGAGATTGCCCTGGGAGTCGGGCGCGAACCATCGATTGACCAGCCAGGTCGCCTGCGCGCCCTGGAAGACCATGTCCTGTTCGCGGTGCCATTCCCCGCGATAGCCGAGCGAATAGCTGCGATGGGGCGTGTAGTGCGCCCACAGCGCGGTCATCTCCCGGTCGTGCTCGCCGATCACCGTCCAGGCGTCCTCGTAGGACACCGGGCGGGCCTCGGCCATGGCGGCGCATGCGGCCATCAGGCCCGCCGCCGCGATCAGTCGTGTCATGAAATCAGGTCCTCAAGCCGTGAATCCGTCAGGCGCGCCCGCGGCGCGCCGGTTCAGCCGGATTCAGGCTTTCGGAGGGGGCGGGTCGAAACCCGAGGGCCCGCGCGGGGCCGCGTGCGCGATGGCGTCGTGCGTCACACTGGCCGCCAGCGCGGAAACCGCGAGGTCCGGCGCGGCGGGGGTGAGCCCGATGGAGACGGCGCAGTCCACGCAGAACGCTCCGCCGGGGCAGTCCGCGTCGTCGACCATGTCCACCATGTCCGCCATCATCTGCTGATGGCAGGGCGGCAGCTCGCTCAGGTCCGGCCCCGCGCCGACCCCGTCATGGGGACAGGCCGCCGCCGTGGAGGCGGCGAACGCGAAGGCGCAGAGAAGGGCGATCAGGGCGCGCATGGCGCATTTCTAACGCGCCTCGGACGGCCGGGGCAACTCACGCGGGCTTGAGCCTCCCCGCGCAGCTTCGCAAAAGCTTCATGGAACTGACGCCTTCCTGCGGCCTGACGCGGTAAGGTGCGAACCACGCTTCACGCTTCCGGGGACCGCCATGCCGTTTCGCACCCTTCTCGCCGCCGGCCTGCTGGTCCTGACCGCGCCCGCCGCGCTCATCGCCCATGACACCGCGCGCTTCGCGCAGGACCATGAGCGCGCGCCGGAAGTCTCCCCGCACGCGGAGCTTGAGGGCCATGTCTCGGCCATCCTCGACCGGATGGTGGAGGAGATGGGCGCGGACGAGCGGGTGAACCTGACGCCCGAAACCGCCGCGGCGTTCCTCAGCGACGCCGAGCGCGAGCGCCTGTCCACGGGGTTCGCCCGGTTCGAGATCGACCGCGACGCGGTCATCCATGTCGCCCACGATTTCGAATATGGCGAGACGCCCTTCTGGCTGCCCGAGCTGGGCTTCGAGCGGCGCGAGGATCTCGATTTCATCGTCGACGAAGAGGACCCCTATCACGTCTGGGCGCGCGAATACGCCGCCGGGGAGGTCAGCCTGGGCGTGCCCAGCCTGTCAGGCGAGCTCAAGCCCTATGTGGTGTTCGCCGCGCCCGCCGACGGCGAGGGCGAGGTGACCATCACCCCGCTGGTCGAGGGCACGGACGTGCAACGCGCCGAGATCGGCGGCGAGCCCTTCCTCGATGACAACGACTATTTCAACACCCTGCCCGACGCCTTCATCGGCCTGCCCGTGCTGCGTTCGTATGAAAGCTGGGAGTTCGTCTCGCGCATGGTCGGCTTCTTCCGCGAGACGGCCTATCCGTCCTCGGACCAGCCCGACCACCTGCAGCTGACCTGGCAGGGCGATCCGTCCACCTCGGCCACCATCCAGTGGCGCACCGACGACAGCGCAGACTCAGGGCTCCTGTGGATCGCGCCCAAGGCCGCCTTCTTCGCCGAGGGCGCGGGCGCCGCGCGGCGGATCGAGGCCACCCATGAGGAACTGACCAGCCGCCAGATCGTCAACGACCCGGTCATCCGCCTGCACCGGGCGCGGCTGGACGACCTGCAGCCGGGCACGGACTATCTGTACGCCGCCAGCGCGGACGGCGGGGAGAGCTGGACGGCCATGCGCGAATTCCGCACCGCCGCCGAACGGGGCGCGGAGCCTTACAGCTTCGTCTATCTGGGCGATCCCCAGAACGGGCTCGACCAGTGGGGCGGGCTGATCCGGGAGGCCGATTTCCGCTTCCCTGAGGCGCGTTTCTACATGATCGCGGGCGATCTGATCGACAAGGGCACCGAGCGGGACAACTGGGACCAGTTCTTCCACGAGGGCAGCTCGGTGTTCGACCGCTCCGCCGTGGTCCCGGCCATCGGCAATCACGACAGCCATGGCGGCCACCCGACCCTGTATCTCCAGCATTTCGCGCTGCCCGGCAACGGCACGGAAAACCTCGATCCGGGCCGGACCTATCACGTCACCTATCAGGATCTGCTGATCGTGGTGATGGATTCCAACTACGACCTGATCGAGCCCGAGCTTCAGACCGAATGGCTGGACCGGGTGCTGGGCGAAAGCGACGCGCGCTGGAAGGTGGTGATCTACCACCACCCCTTCTACGCCTCGCGCCCGGGGCGGGACAATTACCCGCTGCGCGAGGCCTGGGGCCCGATCTTCGACCGCCACCAGGTCGACATCGCCTTCCAGGGCCACGACCACGCCTATATGCGCACCGTGCCCATGCGCGGCCACGAGCCCGCGCCCGAGGGCGAGCACGGCACGATCTATCTGGTCGCCGTCTCAGGCACGAAGATGTACGAGCAGGAACTGCCCGATTTCGCCGCCTTCGGGGCGACCGAGCAGCGCACCTATCAGATCGTCGAGGTCGACCCCGAAGCCGGGACGCTGGCCTATCGCGCCATCAATGCCGAGGGCGAGACCATCGACAGCTTCGATCTCGCCAAGGACTGAGGCGCGGCGGCGTCTCCCGCACACGTCAACATCTCCGCCGGGTTTCCCCGCGGAGGGATGGAAGGGGTGCGGACGGCCCGTTCGGGCCAGGCAGGGTCTTCGGGCAGTGTGTGGCTTGGCCTCGGGGGCCGTCCGCACGCGAGGTCTGGTCCGGCCCGTGTCTCCATTAAGCTCCATGCGGAGCAGTGAACCCGCGCGCATGGGCGGGACACCCGGAGCGGGGGGCCATCCCCCGCGCCGATCCGTCGTGAGAGCCTGCCGCGAACACGCCCTTCCATCGGATCGACGGGGACATGATACGGGCGCGCCGGGCGGGGGTGGATAAATCGGGCGCTGAAAGCCGTGCGCCGGGGTCCCCGGCTTGCCCGGGGATCCAGCGATCGCAGCGCGATGACGGTGCCTCTGGCTCCCCGATCACGTCGGGGATCCCGGGGATTGCGTCATGGTTCCTGACGTCCTTCGAGGCCGCTTCGCGGCGCCTCAGGATGAGGAGCGGGGGAGGATTGCACCTGCGCCAAGGCGAAGCGCCTCGAAGCACGCGAAAAGGCGCGGCGGAGATCCGCCGCGCCTTCGCGCTTCGTGACTGATCCGCGCGTCAGAAGCTGGCGCGGACCCCGGTGAAGACCGAGGCGCCGAAGCGTTCGATCTCCTGAACCCGGCTGCGCACGCCGTCATAACGCACGCCGTTGGTGTCGGTGAGGTTCTTGGCCTCAAGGAACAGCTCGAACCGGGGCGCCACCTCGAAGGCGGCGGTGAAGTCGAGCTGGTCGCGGCCCTCCCAGTAGGTGTCGAGACGGGAGTCGCCCGCGTTGATGCCGTCGATGTAGTCGCTGCGGCCGGTGTAGGCGAGGCGGGCGTTGAAACGGTCGGTTTCATAGAACACCGCGATGTTCCAGATCCGGTCCGACTGGCCCGCCAGCGGGAAGACGTCGCGCCCGCCCACGCTCCGGCCGATGTTCATCTCCGCGTCCACGAAGGTGTAGTTGGCGAAGATGCCGGTGTTGGCCAGCAGGCCGGGCAGGAAGCCGAAGCTCTGCTGCCAGGTGAACTCGACGCCCCGGATGAAGCCGTCCGGCGCGTTCTCGGCCTGGATGAAGTCCACCGGCTGGCCCTCGAACGTGCCGGGGCTGACCAGGGTGAACTCGTAGTTGGACAGGTCCTTGTAGAAGGCGTTCACCGCGACCAGGCCCAGCGGCTCGAAATAGTATTCAAGGCCCAGATCGACATTGTTCGACAGAGTGGGCTTGAGGTTCGGGTTGCCGCGCTCGACCTCGTCGCCGTCCTCGCTGACGAAAACCCGGGCGACCACGTCGGGATAATTCGGGCGCGAGATGCCCCGGGTCAGGGCGAAGCGGCCCACCAGATTGTCGTTGAACTGGTGGCGGACCGTCAGGTTGGGGAAGAAGTCGGTGTAATCGCGGCTGTTGGAGACCGGGATCGCCGCTTCGGTGTCCTCGTCGAAGCGGAAGGCGCTGGAGGCGAAGTCGGTGTGCTCGATGCGCAGGCCGGCCATCACCTCGGTGGCGCCCATCTGGACGGTGGTCATGCCGTAGACGGCGAAGATGTTCTCGTCCACGCCGTAATCGCTGACGATGGAGTCTTCCACCAGCCGGTAGGCCGAGCTGCGCAGGGCGGGCTCGATGGAGCGGAAATAGTCGCCGATCAGGCCCTCGTCGAACTTGTTCCCGAGCAGGTAGCCGTAATTCTGCGAGCGCTCGGCGCCCAGCAGGCCCTCGATGGGGCCGGGATCGAAATCGCCGTCCCGGTCGCGCCAGCGCTCCTCGTCATGCTCCACGTCGCGCCAGCGGGCCGAGACGCCGAACTGGTGGCGGGCGGCGCGGCCGAACACCGTGTCCTCGATGCCCAGACTGAACCGGGCGGCCCACTCGGTCTGCAGATTGCGGTTGGTGCGGTCGACGACCTGGCGGTAGCCCAGCCCGGTCAGGTCCAGCTGCTCGCCGGTCGCGAAGGGCGAGATGGCCGGCTCGTCGGGATTGGAGAAATCCTGGCTGACGGTCCGGTTCGCGCCGGTGCGCAGCACCAGCTCGTTGCCCTGGGGCCGGTCGCCCAGAGTCTCGTTGTAGCTGATGGTGTAGTTGAGGTCGTAGCCGCCGAAATCGTGCTCGCCAGTGCCCGCCAGGGTCCAGATCGTGTTCTCGTAGGACCGGTTGCGCAGCTGGCGCAGCAGACGCGCGCTGTCCCATGTGGCGGTGGTGTCGGTGGCGCCCGGCTGCAGGCCGTCCAGCTCATAAGTCAGCCGGTTGCGGAACTCGAAATCGCGGAAGCGCGCCCACGAGCCGCGCAGGACGAAGCGGGTGGCGTCGTCGGGGCGGTATTCCAGAGCGCCGGTGAAGGCGGTGCGGGTGCGCTCGGTGTCGTAGTCCTTCAGCGTGAAGTCGTCGCTGACCGAAATCTCGCGGCCGTCCTGCTCCACGAAGCTCCAGCTGTTCTCGACATTGTCGATCTGGCGGTTGGTCTGCGAATAGCTGGCCGAGAACAGGGCGCCGATCCGTTCGCCATTTCCCCATGTGTCTGAGACCACGCCCGAGGCGCGGTAATCGTTCGTGCCGCCGATCTCGTTGTAGCTGAGGCCGGCCTGAGCGTTGGCGCGGAAGCCGGGCCGGTCGAAGGGCGAACGGGTGACCAGATTGACCGCGCCCGCGATTGAATCCGCCTCCTGGCTGGGCAGCAGGGTCTTGGACACCTCCACGGCGTTGACGATGTCCGACGGGATGGTGTCCAGATCGATGGCGCGGGTGCCCTCGTCGGGCGAGGCCAGCGAGGTGCCGTCCACCGTGATGGAGGTGAATTCGGGCGGCGCGCCGCGCAGCTGGATGGTCCGGCCCTCGCCCTGGTCGCGCTGCACCCCGATGCCGGGCACGCGCTGGAGCGCCTCGGCGATGTTCGCGTCGGGGAAACGTCCGATGGCGTCCGACGACAGGATGTCGGCGGTGTTGATGGCGGTGCGCTGCTGGTTCAGCGCCCGGGCCGCGCCGTCCAGGATCGAACCGGTGACGACGATGGTCTCGATCCCGTCAGTGGCGCTGGTCAGGGTCACGTCCGCGACCGTGCGCGCGTCCGCGGCCACCGAGACGGCCTGCTCGCGCCGGGGGAAGCCCAGATAGTCCACCACCAGGGTGTATTCGCCCGCCGGCATGGAGGGCAGCGCGTACTCGCCCTGGCGGTTGGTGACCGCCGAAAGGCCCAGCTCGCGCACGGTGACCCGCGCACCGGGCAGGCCCGCGCCGTTCACGTCGCTGATCCGGCCCGACACCGATTCCTGCAGGGTGGAGGCCTCAGCGGCCATGGAAGCGGAAATGGCGATGACGGCCGCGGACGCGCCGCAGCGGAAAGCCCTTGAGAAGGCCATGTTGATCCCCCGTTCTGAATACGCGCCCGGACGGTTCCGGGCTGAACGGGAGGACAGATACAGTCGCGTTCAAGACAGCTTGTTGACGTTGCGGTTACGCTTCCTTGAAGAATATTTCAGCACACGTCATATCAAGCACTTCAATGCTCACATGCTAAACAAGCCTCCTCTTTCCGCCTCGCCCGGCGGTTGCCGGGCCACCTCGCGGCGCCCGCATGGCGTGCGCGCACGCGGGGCATGACAGGCCCGCCCCGCTCGCCTATTGTCCGCGCTGCGCGTCCCCGTAGCTCAGCAGGATAGAGCATCAGATTCCTAATCTGAGGGTCACAGGTTCGAATCCTGTCGGGGACGCCAGCGCCTCCCCAGCGTGCCGCAGCGGCACACGCGGCGTGCAAACGCCGTACACCGGGACATCGGACAGCGTTCGCTCATCGCCCCGTGTGCGGAAAAGCGCACGTCCCCCGCCTCCAATGGCCGCAACGAGGCGGATTCAGGTCAGCGCATTGATTTTAATAAGCAACTTTTATGATGGGGCGTCGGTCAGCTCGAGTTGCAGAACGGGGATTGATTATTTCAGATTGCAATAAATGAAATCATCAGTTGCAATCTTATCATCTGATTCACCAAATACGCTCTTCTCTGCACAAGTTCCCCAACCGAAGGCACGCCCCTTGCTGCCTGCAGGACGCCCTTACCCGAAATGGGGTAGGGCCATGGTTAATATCGCGAGTAATCGCTTGTAAATCATGGCCAAGGGCGCCCGAAAAGCTATGCGTTTCGCTTACGTGGGGAGCCTGGGAACGTGAACAGACATTATGCGAGCGCCGCACCCGGCGCGAAGGATTCAAGGACGGACAAGACTCTGCCAAATTCAGAGTCTGCGAACCCCCAGAGCCGGGCGGCGAACGGCAGAGAGACGGCAATATTCGTCATCACGCCGCAGCTCGTGTTCAGGTCCACGAACCTGGCTGGCGCTGAACTGCTTCGTCCGGGCGGCTGCTTCACTATCCGCGACGGACTGCTGGATGTCGTCGATCCGGCGTATTCCATGACACTTCGCAACCTGGTGCTGCATTCGAGCGATCGCGGGCATCGCGTCGCGGTCGAATGCCGGTCCCATACCGGACCCGACCGGATCTGGGTCGCCTCGGCCCGGCGTCTGGGCGGCAGCCAGAGTTCGGAAGGCCTGGTTCTGATCGGGCTGCGCCGCCTGGTGCGCGACGAGCCCATGCTGGGCCGCGAAGCGATGGAGATGTTCGGCCTCACCCCGGCCGAGGCCCGGCTGGCCGTCCAGCTCGCCGCGGGCAACACGCTGGCCGAGATCGCCGAGACGAACGGTGTGAACATCTCCACCCTGCGCGCCCAGCTCCGCGCGGTCTACGCCAAGACCGGCACGTCCAAGCAATCCGAACTGGTCTCCCACATCTGGCGCGCGGCCTCGATCTGATCAGGGAAAAAGCGTGCCGCAACGGCACACCAGGCCCGTTAACGCTGATCCGTGTATTTTTACCCCAAATGAGGTATGCGCTGCGGCGCGGCGCGTAAGCGCTGCGCCGTTTTCATGCGCTCGTTCGCGCAATGTTCAAGTTCTGATCTTCCGCGCCGTTAAGGCGTTCCGCCCTGCCCGACCAGCCGCTCGCACACCCCTTCGTCGACCGTGTCGAGCTGGACCGTGCCGAGCAAACCCGCCAGCGGGGTCAGCAGAACGCCCAGCGCCACGGTGGCCGCGCCCCGGATATAGGTCTCTTCGGAAGGTGAAATCACCGGGTCGCGGAACATGCCGCGGATATTGATGGGCCCGCCCAGCGAGCCGACATTGGGGCTGGTGTCCCGGGCCTGGACCTGCAGGTCGAAGCGTTCGCGGCGGAAATCGAACGCCCCCTCGCCATGGATCTGGCTGTCGGGCGTGGCGATGACCAGCGTCTCAGCCTGCCCCACGCCGTCGGTGATCACGATGTCGGCCACCCCGCACGAGGTGGCGACCGTCTCGTCGCTGGAAAAGATGTAGTTGAGCAGGTCGAGCCCTATCAGCTCCAGCGTCCGCCTTGAGACGGCCCCTTCGTCCAGCAGCGCCCTTATGCGTCCGTTGGACGTGGCCATCGCCCGCCTGATGCTGTCGCCGCTCCCCACCAGGCTGATCTCGCCTGAGAACGTGCCTGCGATCCGGTCGTTGGGGATGAAATCTTCGAGCCGGATTTCCGAAAAGGTCGCGTCCGCGGAGGTGACGGTGTCCTCGCCGCGGGCGTCGATCTCGACGCGTGAATTGAGCCGCCCGCCGCGGAAGCCGAACTCCAGCGGGTCGAAGCGCAGCACTCTCTCCTCCAGCGTGATGACCGTGGACACCTCGCTGAGCGCCTGCCCGCCGCCGGTCACCTCCAGACCTTCGAACACCAGCCGGCCGTCCACGCCTGAAATCCGCTCCACGTCGAGCGGGGCGCGGGGAAAGATGCGGCGCTCGTCGCGCAGGGCTCGCGCCTGGGCCCGCTCCAGCTCGCTCTGGCTCATGTCGTCAGGATCGATCGCGGGGGCGCCGACCAGCATGCCGATATCGGTGAAATCCAGCGCGGTGGAGGTCAGCTCGGCCTCGACATAGGGGCGCTCGCGGCCGGTGTCATAGTCCAGCCGCCCGGACAGATCGCTGTCGCCCACCACGCCGTCGATGTCGCGCGCCTGCCAGACATCGTCCACGCGCGCCAGATTCAGGGTGAGGTCATAAGGCGGGGTGTCGGGGACCGGGATGCCGGTGAAGTCGTAAATATCACGCAGGTTCTGGCCCTCCAGCGCCAGCGCGCCCTCGATCTCGCGGAAGCTGCCCTGAGGCCCCAGCCGCCCGTCGAACGCGAAGCGGGTCTCGCCCCCCTCGATGTCCACGCGGAAGGCGAAGCTCTGATCGGGGTCGCGCAGCCGCATCACCCCGTCGCCCTCGCCGGTGAAGCGAAGGGGATTGCCGCGCATCTCGCCCTCGCCGGAGATGGCGGTGCGATCCCGCCCGCCTTCGTCCTCGGCCACCACCGTGTCGAGATCTGCGGTGAAGGCCACGTCCCGCGCGGCGTTGCGGTACTCGATCCGGCTCTCGTCCAGATGCATGCCGCCTATGATGGGCATGCGCCCCGCGCCGTCGCCGCGGCCCAGGCCCCAGTTGTTGCGCCCGTCCTCGTCGACGGTCAGGCGCATGCTCATGCCCGTGATCCAGGCGTCGCGCAGGTTCACCTCTCCGCGCAGCAGATCGAGCACGGCCACGTCGGCGACCGCGCGTTCGAGCGTGATGAAATGGTCCTCCCCGGTCCAGCCGTCATCGGCCACGGTGACCCCCGCGACCCGGACACGGGGCACGAAGTCCCACCGCCACCTCACCTGCAGCGGCTGGTTTATGGTCACCTCGCGGTCGAGGGCCCGGGAGACGCGCGTCTCCACGGGGCCGCGCAGCCAGTCCCACCCCACGAACTGGATGACCAGCACGAGGACCAGGAAGGCCGCGAGTATGAAGGCGACGAAGCCGAACAGGATGCGGACGAACATGAAGAGACCCGGGAAATGAGCGCGCTCAGCTTAAGCGCGCAAGGCGGCGTGCCCGTTCCCGGCGGTGTCAGCCCGCCGCCCGGTCCCCGCCTGCGCTGAACGCCAGTTCGGGCGCGGCATGGGCCCGCCCTGCGTCCTCGGGCAGGTGGCAGGTCACCTTCGTGCCCCGGCCCGGCTCGCTTTCGAGCTCCACCCAGCCGCCGTGCAGCACGATGATCTCGCGCACCAGCGCCAGGCCCAGCCCCGCCCCGCCGCCGCCGTCCGAGCCGCGCTCGAAGCGCTCGAACACGCGCGCCTGACGGTCAGGCGCGATGCCCGCCCCGTCATCGGCGACCCAGAAGCGCGCCTCGCCCGCCTCGGTCTCCGCGCCGTATTCGATCCGTCCTCCGCTGCCGACATGATCGAGCGCGTTTGACAACAGGTTGTAGAGCACCTGCTTGATGCGGGCCTCGTCCGCGCGGATGGGCGAGGTGACGCCTTTCGCCTCCACGGCCAGCTTCACGCCTGAGCGCTCGGCCCGGGCCGCGACCAGCTCCACCGCTTCTTCCCCGGCCGCGTCCAGCCGCACATCGCCCAGATCCAGCTCGAGCTGGCCCGCGTCGATGGCGGCGATGTCCAGAATGTCGTCGATCAGCTTGGCGAGCTGGCCCGAAGCCGAGACGATGGCGTCCACCGGCGCCTTCTGGCGATCGCCCAGTTCGCCCGCATAGCCCTGCGCCAGCAGATCGGCATACCCCCCGATGGTCGTCAGGGGGGTGCGCAGCTGGTAGCTCACATGCTCGACGAACTGGGTCTTGATGCGCTCGGACGCCTCCAGCGCGTCGGCCCGCTCGCGCAGCGCCTCCTCCACCCGGCGGGTGTCGGTGATGTCGTCCCACGCGATCAGAGTCGCGCCGTCCGGCAGGGGCCGGGTCAGGAAGGTGAGGATGGAGCCGTCCGCGCGGCGGATCTCCCCGGTCACGGGCTGGCGCGATTCCGGGCTGGGGTCGGTTATCCGGGCCTTCAGGGCGTTCCACGCGCCCGCGTCGGGGTGCAGGGCGTGGCAGGCGTCGGCCACCGCCTCGAACGGGGCGTCCTCCTCCATCTCCGGGTCGATGCGCCACAGGGTCTCGAACGCCGCGTTCCGCAGGCGCAGCCGGCCGTCCGAGCCGAACACCGCGACCGCCTCGTGCAGCCTGTCCAGCGTCGCGCGCTGGACCTTGATCAGGGTGTTGTAGCGCGCCTGCAGGCTGAGCTGGTCGGTCATGTCCTGGAAGATCAGGAGAACCCCGCCCAGCGGATGGCGCTGGCGGGCGAGCCTGAGGGTGCGCCCGTCGCCCAGCGTCCACAGCTCGTCGGCGGTCTCGGCGTCGGGCCCGGCCTCGTAATGAGCCATCTCGGCCGCCTTCCAGCCGGGATAATCGCCATCGGCCTCTGCGGGCAGCATCCGCGCCTCGCGCAGCATGTCCAGCAGCGCGCCATGGCCGGGACGCCCGTTCAGCGCCGCCTCGTCCAGCCCGAACAGGGCGGTGAAGGCGCTGTTGTGGAAGACCAGCCGCCGGGTGCGGTCGAAGATGGCCACCGCCTCTGCGAGATGGTTCAGGGTCTCGTCATGGGCCTGGCGGAAGCGCCTGAGCGCCACGCGCGCCTCCTCGCCTTCGGTCACGTCCGCGGCCATGCCCGCCGTGCCGCCGGGGATGGGGTGGATGGCGATCTCCAGCGCGCGGCGCGCGCCCCCGATCACCGCGGGCCGGACCGCCACCGCGGGCGCGCCCGCCTGCAGCGCCTCGCCCGCCATCGCGGCGAGGCCCGGCTCGAGCATGAGCTGGCGGGCCACCGCGTCGGCGGGGTCCGCGGCGTCGACCGCGCTGGCATAGGCCGCGTTGACCCATTGCAGCCGCCCGCCCGAGGACATGCGCCAGGCCGGGCGCGGGGCGCCGCCCAGCATCTCCATGATCCCGCGCGGATCGCCGTCCGCCTCCGGCGCGGCGCCGTCATCGCCTGCCCGGGCGCCCTCGCGCGCGGCGCTGTCGGTCAGCCAGACCACGAGCTGGACGCCCGCCGCGCGCCCGTCCGCCTCCACCCGCCGGCCCGAGGGCGCGGCGATGGACAGCGAGAAGGGCTCGCCGCGCTCGGCCAGCGCGGTCATCGCCCGGCGCAGGGTCGTGGCCTCCCCGCCCGCGGGGCGGGCCTGATAGTCGGCGATGGAATCGAGAATGGCCGCGGCGGGGTGGGCCTTGCCCATCGCGCCCTCGGCCAGATCGGCGAAGCGCAGCATCGAGGTCAGCGCGCCCGGCGAGCCATAGACCTTGGGCGAGGACCATTCGGCATGGCCCGGCTCGGGCGGGGTCTCCCAGACCAGAACCAGACCGGGATGGGCGTTGAACAGGCTGTCGGCGCGGGCGGCCTTGTCCTCCAGCGCGGCGACCCGGCCCCGCCAGCCGGCCAGCGCGTCGCGGGTGCCCGCGGTCATCCGCCACGCCCACAGGGCCGCGCCCACGCCGAAGGCCACCGCGCCGCCGGTGACGATCAGGGTCGCGATCTGGGCGGGCTCGGCCGCGGTCATGGTGGGATTCCCTCGCCTTGCGCGGACGCTGCGGCCCCGGACCATGGCCCGGCCCCCTCGCCCCCGCGAATCAGCAGTGTACCGGAACGGGAATCGCGAGGCGACCGGGCGTTGCGCGCCTCAGCGGATGCGCACCTCGCCGAGCACGAACTCGAACATCACCGTGCAGCCGGTCAGGCTCGCGCCTTCGCTCAGAGGCCGGAAGCGCCACTCGCGCATGGCGCGCAGCGCCTCGTTGTCAAAGCTGCCGCCGGGCACGGACTGGGCGATGCGGGCGTTGCTGACGCCGCCGTCCTGGGCCACGTCGAACTGGACGATGGACCAGCCCTGCAGCCCCCGGGACCAGCCCCTCGCGGGGTAGTCTGGCAGCGGCGCGCTCGCCGCGCTGAGCGGTTCGCCCTCGCAGCCCTGGGAGGGCGCCGCGCGGCCGACATTGGGCATCAGCGGCATCTGGGACTGGGCGATGAACGGCCCGCGCTCGCGCGGATCGGAAAGCGGATTGGCCGCGCAGGCGGACAGGACAAGCGGGACTATGAGGACAAGGGCGCGCATGTCCGGGACGTTAGCGGCGCTCAGGGCGCCCGTCATCCCGGATTGCGCACAAAGAAAAGGGCCGCGCCTTGCGGCGCGGCCCCTGTCAGATGCCGTGAGGCAGGCCTTAGAAGTTGGCCGAAGCGCCCACGTAGAAGAAGCGGCCCAGCGCGCCGACCGGCTCGTTCTCGGAGCCCAGATCCGGCGTCTGGTTGGTGAAGTTGTTGATGCCGCCATAGACGCTCAGATTGTCAGACAGGCGGTAACGGGCCTGAATGTCGTGCGTGGAGCGGGCCGAGTAGTAGATGTACTCGGGCGCGACCCAGTCCGGATCAGCCGCCATGCGCTCGATGGTCTGGCGGCGGGTCTCATCCACCCAGGTGTAGCCGTAGTTCAGCGACAGGTCGCCGATCGCCCAGGTCACGTCGCCCACGAAGAGCCATTTGGGCGCTTCGGGGTAGGTCACGCGCTCGTTCGGCGGGGCGTCGGGAGTTTCCCGCAGCTCCAGGCTCAGCGTCCGGTTGGCGGCCGCCGTGATGGTGAACGTGCCCATGTCGCTGCTCGCGCCGAACACTTCGGCAGGGTCGAGCAGGTACTGCGCGGAGATGTCGTAACCCCGCACCCGGCGCTCGGCGATGTTGACCAGATAAGCTTCGAAGAAGTTGATCCGGCCGTCGGGGCCGCGCTGGATCAGCCCGCAGAACTCGTTGGGCTGAGGCAGGTCGAAGCAGCGGTCGGCCAGGATCTGGCCGGTCACCTGCTGGATCGCGTCCTCGAGCTTGATGTCATAGTAATCGATCGCGATCGAGAAGCCGTTCAGCCAGCTGAACTGCGGGGTGAAGACACCGCCATAGGTGAGGGTCTCGGCGGTTTCCACGCTCAGGTCGGGATTGCCCCCCACGCGGCCTTCACGGCTGGCCGAGGTGGTGTCCACGAAGGTCAGCGGGTCCAGACCGAAGGGCGCCAGGGCGGCCTGACAGTTCGCCAGGCGCTGATCGCTGCCCGCGTTCACGTTGATCGAGGTGCACGGGTCGGAGATGAACTGGAAGGTCTGGGTCTGGGGCAGGAACAGTTCGCTGATGTTCGGCGCGCGGACCGCCTGAGCGAAGGTGCCGCGGAACATGAACTGATTGTCCAGACGCCAGATGCCGCCGACTTTCCACGTGTCGGTGCCGCCCGCCGTCGAGTAGTCCGAGTAGCGGTAGGCCGCGTCCAGGCTGAGCTCTTCGACCAGCGGCAGGCCGGCCAGGAGCGGGATGTCGAATTCGACGAAGCCTTCGGTGACGTTGAACTCGCCGCCGCTGTTGGTGGCCTGGCCGCTCCAGGAAATGTCGAGGCCGAGTTCAGCGCTCTGACGCTCCAGCGGGTCGACGGTGGTGCGGGATTCTTCACGGCGGTGCTCGAAGCCGGCCGCGTAGCGGATCGGACCGGCGGGCAGCGAGAAGATCGGCTGGGTCGAACCGGAGACGAAGCCGCTGATCACGTGCTGTTCCAGCACGCTGCGGCGGTTCAGCTCGGTGTTGATCCAGTTGGCGGCATCGCTCGACACGTTCTCGCCGAAGATGTTGGCGGGCACGCAGCCGCTGTTGGCGCCCGGGGTGAAGGTCAGGCCCCACAGACGCGGATCGAGACCGGGCGGCAGGGCCGACGGGTCGAGATCGCTGCGGCAGACGATGTTGCCGGTCGCCGGATCGACCACCGAGTCGATGGCGGCCAGCCAGCGCTCTTCGATGCGCTCGTTGACGTACTGCTCGTCCTGCTGGGTGCGGCCATAGACGTACGACACCTCGTAGTCGAGCCCGCCCAGGACGTCGAAGGAGCCTTCCAGCCCCACCACGCTGCGCGCGGTCTCACGATCGACATTGCGATACTGGTAGCCCAGGTCGAAGTTGTCCCGCCCCATGAAGATAAAGCCAGGAGCCGCCCGGCCATCATTCCTAATTGAATCAGGAATGAACGCGACGTCGTCGTTGATCTCCAGGAAGAAATCGAACGTCGGCTGCGCTTCGAAAGTCGTCTCGGTGCGGACGTATTTCAGCTCACCGAAGAGACGGTGGTTCGCCGCCAGCTCGTAGCTCGCGGTGCCGTTCAGCAGATAGCGGTCCTGACCCGGCAGGACCTGATCCTGGAAGTCGTCGAGCAGGGAGCCCGAACCGCCCAGCATGAAGAAGCCCGAGGTCGGCGTGCCGCTGACCCACGGCGTGCCGTCGCCCAGCCAGCTGATGCCGAAGGGCGAGCGGTCTGGCGAGAAGGTCGTGTAGACCGCGCCCTCGCGGGCGGTGTCCACGTAACGCAGGTCGGTGGCGGGAATGTTCTGGAACTCGCCGACAGCCCCCGTGTAGTTCGGGTTGGTGACCAGCTGCTGGCGGGCGCCGCGGCGCAGATAGGACCGGTCCTCGATCAGAAGGTCGCCTTCGGTGGCGTATTCGAACGCGATGGTCGCGTTCAGACGATTGTCGAGGAAGTTGCGGCCATGCAGGCCGTTCAGGAAGAAGCGCGGGGCGCTGTGGCGCTCGCCGGCGCCGTACTGGGTGCGGATCTGCGTGCCTTCATAGTCGTTGCGGAGCACGAAGTTGACCACGCCGGACACGCCGTCCGCGCCGTAGACGGCCGAGGCGCCGCCGGTCAGAACTTCCACGCGCTCGATCAGGCCGACGGGAATGGTGTTGACGTCGACCGCCGAGGTGCCGGGATTGCCCGCGATGTGACGGCGGCCATCGACCAGCACCAGCGTGCGGTTGGTGCCCAGGCCGCGCAGGTTCAGCAGGTTCAGGCCCACGGTCCCGCCCTGGGCGGTGCCGGCCGAATCCTGCTGACCGAAGGAGTTGGTCAGCGCGGGCAGGTCGGTGAGGAAGTCGGTGAGGTTGGTGACGCCGGAGTTCTCGATGTTCGCCGCGTCGACCGAGAGCACCGGGTTCGAGCCGGTGAAGTCGGGACGCGAGATGCGCGAGCCGGTGACGGTGATGCGTTCGCCGGCCGGGGCGGCGGCTTCTTCGTCAGCCTGGGTTTCGACGGGCGCCTGGGCCGCCGCGGCGGTGGTGAAGCCCATGGCTGCGAAACCGGCGATGATGGTGGAGCGCAGAAGACGCTCGCGGTTCGAAAATGTCACAGTGTTTCCCCTCGATTGTCGCCCTTCAGCCAGCGCAACGCGCAGCAAGGGCCGCATGATGTTGCATGACTGTCATCATCGAACCGCCCGCGTCCAGCCTGTCAGGCACGAGTCGAGGGACAGCGCCCACGCCTTGTGACAGTTCTGCCACAGATTTGCCTGACTTATCGGTGCCCGGACATGAAAAACCCCGGCGCGATGGCCGGGGTTTTCCACGTCAGCGATGAGGATGACGCCTAGTAGCGATAGTGCTCGGCCTTGTACGGGCCGGACTGCTCCACGCCGATATAATCGGCCTGCTCGGTGGAGAGCTCGGTGAGCTTCGCGCCCAGCTTGTCCAGGTGCAGGGCGGCGACCTTCTCGTCGAGATGCTTGGGCAGGATGTAGACCTGGTTCCCGTACTGGTCGCCCTTGGTCCACAGCTCGATCTGGGCCAGCACCTGGTTGGTGAAGGAGGCGCTCATCACGAAGCTGGGGTGGCCGTTGGCGTTGCCCAGATTCACCAGGCGGCCTTCGGACAGCAGGATGATCTTGTTGCCCTCGGGGAACTCGACCAGATCGACCTGCGGCTTGACGTTGGTCCAGTTGAAGTTCTTGAGCGACTCCACCTGAATCTCATTGTCGAAGTGGCCGATATTGCAAACGATCGCCATGTTCTTCATGGCGCGCATGTGATCGACGGTGACGATGTCCTTGTTGCCGGTGGCGGTCACGACGATGTCGACATCGCCGATCACGTCCTCGAGGCGGACGACCCCGTAGCCGTCCATCGCGGCCTGCAGCGCGCAGATCGGGTCGATCTCGGTGACAGACACCCGGCAGCCGGCCTGTGACAGGGATTCGGCCGAGCCCTTGCCCACGTCGCCATAGCCGCAGACCACGGCGGTCTTGCCCGCCATCATCACGTCTGTGCCGCGCCGGATGGCGTCCACGAGGCTTTCGCGGCAGCCATAGCGGTTGTCGAACTTCGACTTGGTCACGGAGTCGTTCACGTTGATGGCCGGGAAGGCCAGCTCGCCGCGCTTGGCCATCTGATACAGGCGCATCACGCCGGTGGTGGTCTCTTCGGACACGCCCTTGATGGCGCCCTTGGCCTTGGCGAACCAGCCCGGGCTGGCCTTGATGCGTTTCTGGATGGTCTGGAAGAGGAATTTCTCCTCCTCGGACTTGGGCTCGGGCAGCTTGCCGCCCTCGGCCTCGACCTTCTCGCCAAGCTGGAGATACATGGTGGCGTCGCCGCCATCGTCCAGGATCATGTTGGCCACTTCGCCGTCGGGCCAGTGGAAGATCGCATCGGCGAATTCCCAGTATTCCTCCAGCGTCTCGCCCTTGGTGGCGAAGACGGGCACGCCGGATTCCGCGATCGCCGCGGCGGCGTGGTCCTGGGTGGAGAAGATGTTGCACGAGGCCCAGCGGACCTCCGCGCCCAGCTCGACCAGCGTCTCGATCAGAACCGCGGTCTGGATGGTCATGTGCAGCGAGCCTGCGATGCGCGCGCCTTTCAGCGGCTTCTGGCCGCGATATTCCTCGCGCAGCGCCATCAGGCCGGGCATCTCGATCTCGGCCATCTCGATCTCGATCCGGCCCCATTTGGCCAGGGAGATGTCCTTGACGAGATAGTCTTTATCGTTCGCTGCGGCGTGCAGAAGCGTCATGAAGTATGCCTTCTCGTGCTTGCGGGGAGTGCGGTTCGCGAGCGGTATATAACGCAAGCTTTATATCCCCGCAAACCGGGGAGGGCTGAGGCGTCACTCGCCCTCGTCGAAACCCCGGTCGACCAGCTCGCCCAGCGCGGAGACTGCGGCTTCCGCTTCAGGCCCTTCGGCGCTGATCACGATGGTCGTGCCGATGCCCGCGGCCAGCATCAGCAGCTCCATGATGGAGTCCGCCTCGACCGTCTCGCCGTCCTTGGCCACGCGCACGGTGGCGTCGAAATCGCGCGCGGCGGAGACGAACTTGGCCGCGGCCCGCGCATGCAGGCCCCGCTTGTTGCAGATTTCCGCCGCTCTGGAGACGTTCACGCCGCGCCGTCCAGGATCTGGGAGGCCACGGCGATGTAGCGCTTGCCCGCGTCCGACGCGCAGGACGCCAGCGCGTCCAGCGTCAGCCGGGCGCGCGCCTCGGCCAGCTTGATCAGCATGGGCAGGTTGGCGCCCGCGATCACCTCCACCCGGTCCTTCTCCAGAAGAGAGATGGACAGGTTGGACGGCGTGCCGCCGAACATGTCGGTGAGGATGACCACGCCCTGGCCCTGGTCGACGGATTTGACCGCCGCGCGGATGTCGCCGCGGCGCGTCTCCATGTCGTCATCCGCGCCGATGGAAATGGACGCGCACGCCGCGAGCGGACCGACGACGTGCTCGGTCGCGGCAACAAGCTCGCCGGCGAGCCCGCCATGGGTGACGACAACAATACCGATCATGCGCTTCGCGTGCGTTTCCTGACCATCAGCCGGAACCGCGTATGTAATCCCGGATTCCTCCGGGGGGAAAGTCCCCATCGCGGCTGCGCGCAGCGGCGGCTCAGCGCCCTCCGGCGGGCAGGGTCACGGTGAAGCGCGCTCCGGTGGCGGGCGGCTCGCGGTTGCCCGCCTCCAGCGTGCCGCCATGGGCCTCGACGATCTGGCGCGAGATGGCCAGCCCCAGCCCCGAATGGGAGCCGAAGGCCGACCCGGCGGGGCGCTGGGTGTAGAAGCGCTCGAAAATGCGCTCGAGATTGTCCGGCGGAATGCCCGGGCCCTCGTCCTCCACCGTGACCACGGCCAGCGCCCGGCCCGCCTCGATGCGGCGACCCACCGTGATCGTCACCGTCCCGCCCTCGGGCGAGAAGGTGACCGCATTGTCGATCAGGTTGGTGAACACGCGCGTCAGCGGACCTTCATGCGCCATCACCTGCACCGCGCGCGAGGGCGCGCGGACCTCCAGATGGACCTTCCGGGCGTGCTCGCGGTCTTCGTAGATGCGCGCCAGATCGGTCAGCAGCGCGCCCAGATCGACCGTGTCCACCTTGTCGCGCGCCAGCTCGGCGTCCAGCCGGGAGGCGTTGGAGATGTCGGTGATCAGCCTGTCGAGCCGGTTCACGTCGTGCTGGATCACCTTGATGAGCCGGTCGCGGCGCTCATCATCGGTGGCGCGCGGCAGCACCTCGGCGGCCGAGCGGATCGAGGTGAGCGGGTTCTTGATCTCGTGGCTGACGTCCGCGGCGAAGCTCTCGATGGCGTCCAGACGGTCATAGAGGGCCTCGGTCATGGCCGAGAAGGCCCGGCCCATGTCCCCGATCTCGTCGCGGCGGCGGCCCAGATCGGGCATCTTCACCCGGCGCCCGCCCGCCAGCCGCGCCTCGCGCGCCGCCTCGGCCAGACGGCGCACCGGCCCGGCGATGTGAATGGTCAGGCCCAGCCCGCTGGCCAGGATCACGATGGCCGCGAACACCAGATATGGCAGGATGGCCCGGCGCTCCGCCGCGATCAGGGCGTCCAGATCGTAGCTTTCATAGGTCACCGAGCCCACCACGGTCTGGATGGGCATGATCGGCACGGTCACCGAGACCACGCGGGCGCCGTCCGGCCCGCGGCGCACGCCGGCGACGATCTCGCCCTCGCTCTGGGCGAAGCGCACCTCGTCGATCAGGTTGCGGTCGCGCGCCTCCAGCTCGCCTTCGGACAGGAACATGGCGCCGATGCGCTCGCGCAGCCGGTCCACCCCGTCCAGAAGCCGGTCCCAGACGGTCGGCTCGTAGGGCGGGGCGAGCTGTTCGACCCGCACCCGGCCCGCGATCAGCAGGCTGTCGCCCACCGCGCGCTGGTCCAGATCATGGATGAAGGCCCGCGTGGAGGCGGGCATGTAGTTGTCATAGACGTACAGCCGCGCCATCACGTCCCCGGCCAGCCGCGGGTCCATGGCCGGACGCGGGGTGTCGCTGACCGCGGTCTCGAGAATCAGGATGTGGATCAGATTGGCCTGGGCGGTCAGCGAATCGATCTTCGCCTCGACCAGTCCGCGCCGGTTCTCGGTGATCGCCAGAATCCCGGCCACCAGCGCGACCAGGGCGACCAGATTGACGCCGAGGATCAGCGCGGCGAGCCGCGACAGGACCAGGGGTTTCAGACGGCGGAAGGACCGCCGCGCGGCCTTGCGCCCGACCCTAGCCCTCCTTGTATCGGTATCCGACGCCATACAGGGTCTCGATGCCGTCGAACTGGTCGTCCACCTGGCGGAATTTCTTGCGGATGCGTTTGATGTGGCTGTCGATGGTGCGGTCGTCGACATAGACCTGATCGTCGTAGGCGGCGTCCATCAGGTTGTCGCGGCTTTTCACGTAGCCGGGCCGCTGGGCCAGCGAGTGCAGGATCAGGAACTCGGTCACCGTCAGGCGCACCGGCTTGCCGTTCCATGTGCAGGCGTGACGGTTGGGGTCGAGCACCAGCGAGCCGCGCACCAGCGGCTTCTGATCGCCTTCGCCCGCCCCGGCCGCGCTGTCGCCCTGGCTGCGCCGGAGCACCGCCTTGACCCGCTTGGCCAGCAGCTGCTGGGAGAAGGGCTTGGCGATGTAGTCGTCCGCGCCGAGGTCCAGCCCCAGCGCCTCGTCGAACTCGCCGTCCTTGGAGGTCAGGAAGATCACCGGCAGGTTGGAGGTCTGGCGCAGGCGGCGCAGCAGCTCCAGCCCGTCGATCTTGGGCATCTTGATGTCCAGGATGGCCAGATCGGGCGGCGCGCTGGACAGCCGGTCCAGCGCCTCCTGGCTGTCCGACCAGGTCTGCACCTGATAGCCCTCGCCCTCCAGGAAGATGGAGACCGAAGTCAGGATGTTCTCGTCATCGTCCACAAGGGCGATCGTGGTCATGTCCGCTCCGTGCTCTTGATCGTCGGCGGGTCGCGCTGGACCAAGCCTAGCCCCCGCCGCGCCGGGCGCATAGCCCGCTTACCCGCGCTTAAGCAAACTCGGGGCAGGGTGTCGGGGTTCACCGGAAAAAAGAGCTGTCCATGAGCGGCGCGGACGTCCATTTCGAAGTCTTCGTGAAGGCGCACGCCAAGACCGAGTGGGCGCTCAAGGAGGCGCGCACCGAGCGCGGCGAAGCGCTGGCGCTGGCCGAACAGGTGCGCAAGACCGTGCCCGGCGCTTCGGTGCGGGTCACCCGCGAGCAGTGGAACGAGACCACCGGCGCGTTCAGCTCGGTGACGATCTACGAGCAGGGGCCGGAGAAATATCGCAGGCCGAAGGACGAGGAGGCCGAACCCGACCTGCCCTGCCGCACGCCCGACGACATCCGCGGGCCCGCGGGCCGGGACACGGTGCGCCGGGTTCTGTCCGGCTGGCTGGAGCGTCAGGAGGTCTGCCCGCTGGAGCTGGTGTACCGCCCCGATCTGATCGCGGTGCTCGACAGCACCGAAAGCGAGCTGCAGCACGCCATCCAGCAGGTCGCCGTGGCCCGCGCCCGCGACAGCGACAAGTCCGTCCACGAGTTGGTGCGCAGGCTGACCGAGCTGGTCGAGAAGGCCTTCGCGCAGGCCCGGCGCGAGGCGGCGGCGAAAACGCGCGTCATCGACGCGCGCCATTTCGGTCAGCTCGCCGGGAAGATCATGGCCGAGGGCGGACCTGAACAGCGCATGCGCCACGCCATCGCCGAGCGGCTGGCGGAAGTCCATGGCCTGTCGCGCAAGGCCGAAACCCTGCTGGACTTCCACGATCAGCTCGCCGACGAGCCCGACGCCCGCGCCTTCGGAGAGACCCATGCGGACGCCTTCCTCGCCGAGCTTCTGTCCTTCGACCGCACGGTCTCCCAGATGCTCGCCCCGCCGCGGGATCTGGGCGATTCGGTCGATCAGCTGACCTCCATCTTTTCCGGCGCGGCCGATCACGACACGCTGCGGCGGGCGCAGCCACTGGCCAAAAGACTGGCCGCGAAGTTCAAGGCGGGCAGTCTCGAGGCGTCGCGCGCGGAGATCGCCCGGCGCATCCTGGACGCCCTGCGCAGCGCCAAGCGGCTGCGTCCGTCCAGCGTGAACGACGAGATCACCATGGCGCGGGCGCTGGCCCACCGGCTGATCGCGGTGTCCGGCCCGCTGCTGAGCCCGGACGCGCTGACCGAGGCCTTCACCCAGCGCTCGGCGCGCCTGCTCTCGCCCGCGCTGGTCGAGGACGCGCTGGCCGACGCCCCCAGCCCGCCCGAGCAGATCGCCCGCCTGATCGCGATGGAGGACAATCTGGTCGGCGACGAGAACAAGCGCCGGCTGGCCGGTTATGTCCGCCAGCGGCTGCGCACCCATGCCAGCGAGACCTGGTTCGCGCGCGGCCCCGGCCAGCCGCTCGAACGCCTCGCCCGGCTGACCGCGCTGCAGCAGCGCGCGAAGAAGGGCACGTTCGCCGCGGTCGAGAAGGCGGAGATGAGCGAGGCCTTCGACCAGATGGGCCTGATGGTCATCCGCGAGGCGAAGCTGTTCGAGCGCATCGGCCAGTCCTCGCGCCCCGTGCTCGACCGGGCGGCGGGGCTTCTGAAGATCGCCGCCCAGGGCGTGCTGCCCGAGGGCCGGTGCCGGGAGGACGCACGTTTCCGGGCGATGGCTCTGGTCACCTCCGAGGAGGGGATGCGCGCCGCCCAGCAGCCCGCCAACACGGCCCAGCTCAAGCTGATCGGGGAGCTGGCCGCGGCTCTCGAAGCAATGGCGGCGAAGACCGCGCCCGCGGCGGGTGAAGACGGCGAAGCGAAGAGCGGCGAGGCCGCTTAGTCGCCCTCCCCGATCACGGCGTCGAACCGGCTCAGCGGAGCCTGGCGACTGAAATACCAGTCTTCGGCTTCATGCCACTGGCGCTCCCACGCGCCGATCCCGCCCTCGCGCTCGTCGAGCCTCGCCAGCCTGACATCGTCAGGCGTGAGAAGCCGGATCGCCAGATCCGTGAGGTCAGACAGCTCAGGGCGCGCCGAGTACACGCCCTCATGAAGGATGATCGCGGCGGGGGGTGTATGGGTGGGCGAAGCGGCGAGCCGCCCGTCGAACGCATCCCAGTCGAAAGCGTGATGGGTGGCGGGCCCGCCCACGCGCAGGGCGGAGAGGACGGATCTCTGCCGTCGCCAGTCGATGCACCGGGCCGCCCGTTCGCGCGGCGAAATGGCGAGAATTTCCGCGCCCCCGGCAAAGAAGTCATCGCCCTCCACGACGGAGGCGCCCAGACTGGTCGCGAGCTGCCCGGCCAGCGTCGACTTTCCTGCGCCGCTCCGCCCGTCGATCGCCACGATGATGGGGTTTCCCGCCACCTCAGAGCACCGGCCGATCAGCGCGGCGAGTTCGGCAGGCCCGTCAAGACGGGCGGGGAGAGCCCGCTCAGGCATCCCGGTCCCGGCTCAGGCCCGCCGCTTCAAGACGCGCGGCGTAGCCGGCCATCATCGCGTCCGCGTTCTCGCCCAGCGTCCTGAGATAATCCCACGAATACAGGCCCGAGCCGTGGCCGTCGTCGAAGCCGATGCGCACCGCATAGCGGCCCACCGGTTCAGCCGACACGGCCATCACCCCGCGTTTGCCCGCCACCAGGCGCTTTTCATGGGCGGCGTGGCCCTGCACCTCGGCGGAGGGGCTTTCCACGCGCAGCAGTTCGAAGGGAATGTCGAAGCTGGCGCCGTCATCGAAGCTGGCGCGCAGAGCGCGGTCGCCCGCCCGGAAGGCCAGCCGCACGGGCCAGGCCATCAGCGGCCCCCGATCTCGCGGGCCTCTTCGGGCAGCATCACCGGCACGCCCTCGCGGATGGGATAGGCCAGCCCCGCCTCGCGGGAGATCAGCTCGTTGGCCTGCCGATCATATTCCAGACGGCCCCGGCTGACGGGGCAGACCAGGATCTCCAGCAGCTTGGGATCGACCGGGCGGGGGGCGGATGTGTCGTGTTCGCTCATGGCCCCTCCCATACGCCTGCCGCGGCCCGAAGCCAAGACGGCGGCGTCAATGAGGCGCGCCCGGCCCCGCGTCCTCGACCATCGCGGCCATCATGCCCGACAGCACCCGCGAGCGCGCCAGCGTGTCGGGCGCCTCCAGCAGGGCCTGCTTGGCGGGCGGGTCGAACGGGGCGGCCATGGACACCCGGTCGGTGATAGCGCCCACGGGCGCGTTCTCGATGGAGGGCCAGTCCGCCTCGATGCCGGTCTGTTCGAAGAAGCGTTTCAGCAGCGCCATGAAGCGCTCCCGCTCGGGCGCGGAGGGCTGGATGGCGGGACCCAGATCGGTTTCGAAATCGGCATAGTCGGCGCGCGCCACCCGGTAGGGCGTGCGCATCTCCATCTCGTCGGCCACGCGGAAACGCGCCACCCCCTGCAGCACGATCAGGTAGCGGCCGTCCTCGGTCTCGCGGTGGCTGACGATGCGGCCCGCCGTGCCCACGGGCTGCAGATCGGGGCGCTCGGGGCTGCCGCCGGCGGGCTGGATGATGCCGATAAAGCGGTCCCCGGCCATGGCGTCGTCCACCATGTTCAGATAGCGCGGCTCGAACACGTTCAGGGGCAGCGCCTCGCCCGGCAGCATGATGCAGCCGCGGATGGGAAACAGCCTGATCTGGGACGGCGCGTCCATGTGACCCCTCGCGGACCAGTCCGCATTCGGGCTCGCCCGCCGCAGGGCAGGCGCGCTCTGGACCGGAAGATAGGCCGCCGGACCGGCCCGGCCAGCCTAGCTGAACAGGATGGAGGACAGGCGGCGGCGTCCGGCCTTGGCGATGTCCGAGGCGGGACCCGCCGCGTCGAACACCTTGAGCAGAAGTTTGCGGGCCGCCTGCTCGTTCCAGTCGCGGTCCGCCGCCACGCTGTCGAGAAGCTGGTCGGCGGCGCCCTGAAGATCGCCCGAGGCGATCAGCGCGCGGGACAGCTCGTACCGGTTCTCCGCCGTGGGCGAGGCCGCGACCTGTTTTTGCAGCGCGCCTGCGTCGCCCGCGCCCTGCGTCTCGCCCGACAGCTCCATCGCCGCGCGCACGCCCGCGATGGCGGGGTCGGTCTTTTTGGGTTCGGGCACGGACTCCAGGATGGCTTTCGCCTCGTCGATCTCGCCCTCGGCGAGCTGGACGCGGGCCAGTCCCGCGACCGCGGCCATGTTGTCAGGATCGGCCTGCAGCGCGGCGGCGAAGTCCTGGGCCGCGCCGCCGGTGTCGCCCTGGGCCAGCGCGGCCTCGGCGCGCGCGAGAAGGTCGGCCACGGCCTCCTCGTCGCGATCGCCCGACAGGCGCTTGATGAAGTCCCTGATCTGGCTTTCGGGCAGCGCGCCCATGAAGCCGTCCACCGGCTGGCCGTTCTGGAAGGCGATGACCGCGGGGATGGACTGGATCCTGAGCTGGCCCGCGATTCCGGGGTTCTCGTCGATGTTGATCTTGACCAGCCGCACCGCGCCGTTCGCCGCGCGCACGGCCTTCTCGATCACCGGGCCGAGCTGGCGACACGGGCCGCACCACGGCGCCCAGAAGTCCACCAGCACGGGAACCTGCTTTGACGGCTCGATGACGTCGGTCATGAAGCCCTGGTCGGTGCCGTCCCGAACCAGATCGTCCGCGCCGCCTGCAGCAGGCTGGGCGGTGGTCGTGGTGGTGGCGCTCTGCCCGTCCGGTCCCAGGAAGTTCATCGGTCCGTCTCCGCTGCGGTCTTGGATCGTCCAGCCCTAGGTGGCCCGCCGGGCGGGGGAAGGCAAGACTCAGTCCCCGTCCCCGGTCAGGTCCATGATCTCCGGCTCCCGGCCCAGCGCGCGCAGGAAGGCGAGGAAATCCTCGCGCGGCATGGCGGTGGTCGCGTCGTTGGACAGCGGGTGGAAGTTCACCGTCGCGTGGGCCATCAGCGCGTCGTCCAGGATGAAGCGCACCCGGCGGCCGGGATCGTTGATCAGCGCGAAGGCGGTCACCGAGCCGGGCGTCACCCCCAGCGCCTCCTCCAGCAGCTCCGCCCGCCCGAAGGACAGGCGTCCGCAGCCCAGCCTGCGGTGGATTGTCTTGAGCGCCACCTCCGTGGCGTGCTCGGCGCTGATCAGCAGCAGCGCGCCCTTCTTGTCCTTCAAAAACAGGTTCTTGGTGTGCCCGCCGGGCAGGCCGGTCTTGATCGCGTCGCTCTCGGCCACCGTGAACACGGGCGGGTGCTCCACCGTCTGGTGGCTCAGGCCGTGGGCGTCGAAGAAGGCGAACAGGTCTTCGCGGCGGGCGGGGGATCGGGCGTGCTGTGCTGTCATGGGCCGCATGGTTGGCCCGTGATGTTCGGCGGTTCAAGCCCGATGTGAAAAAGGCTGCGCGCCATGCCCGCGGCGGGCTTGCCAAAGCATCCGTGATGGGCGATATACCGCGCCTCCCGGCCACACCGGGGCCCCGATACGCATGAATGAGCGGGCGTAGCTCAGGGGTAGAGCATCACCTTGCCAAGGTGAGGGTCGTGAGTTCGAATCTCATCGCCCGCTCCATGCGTCCTTCCCGGACAATCTGACCGAACCCGAGATGCGACTCCGCGCGCCCTTGCCGGAGACATCGCGCGGCCTATCTCCGTGTCTCGTCAGCTCCCCTGCTGACGCCTGTCACGGACCCCCGGCCCACCCAGCACGCCGCGGGTCCGGTCAGCGCCGCCGGAGACCCTGTCCCTCCGGCGGCGCTTCACTTTTCCGGTCCTACCAGGGCAGGTCCTCGCCCGAGACGTGGAAAAAGCGGCCGCTCATGGCCGGGTTGGCGCGCGCGATCAGGTCGAGCTGGCCCTCCACGCATTCATGCACGGTCATCAGGCCACCCTGCCCGCCCATGCGGGTCTTCACCCAGCCCGGATGCAGGATCATCACGATGATGCCCCGCGCCTTGAGGTCGTTGGCCAGCGACTTGCCCACCGCGTTCAGGCCCGCCTTGGACGCGCGGTATCCGTAATACCCGCCCGAGGTGTTGTCCCGGATCGAGCCCATGCGGCTCGACTGCAGGGCGATCACCTTCATCTGCGAGCGCGCGACCTGGTCGGAGAAGGCCTCCGCCAGTTTCAGCGGCGCGATGGTGTTGATGGCGAAGGCCTCGGCCATGCCCGCCGCGTCGGTCTTGCCGAAGCCCTCGTCGCCCGGCCCCATCGTCCCGGCGTTGGCGAACAGGATGTCGATGGGCTCCCTGACCTCTTTGGCCAGTTCCGCGGCCGCGCCCGCGTCGGCGGCGTCATAGGCCTTGATCCGCAGTCGTCCGTCGCCGGGATCGAGGGCTTTGAGCTCGGACGCGCCTTCAGGGTCTCGGCAGCAGGCCGTCACCGCCCATCCGCGGCCAAGCAGCACGCGGACATGTTCCAGGCCAATCCCGCGATTGGCCCCGGTGATCAGCAGGTGGGGCATGGGTCTCTCCGTCATGAAGCCCGCGCGTGCCGCGCTGGCGAAATTCCTTGCGTTCAGCGGCCCAGCCAACCACACCGCGGGCGCGCTGGTCCAGCCGCGCGCGCTGCGCTTGAACGCCGCGCCCGCTGGGCTAGGGTGCGATCCATTCCAGCCGCCCGCCAGAGGCGGCATCATGTCAGCGGAGCCGTCAGTCCATGAACGCCGTCGTCAGCGTCGCCCACGCCTTTGACCGGGACGAATTCCTCACCGCAGCCCGCAAGCTCTGGACCGCGCGTTTCTCCGCGCCGGGGGCCGAGGCGGAAAGCTTCCTCGCCCAGGTCTGGGACGACGCGCTGGCCGAGGACATGCGCAACATCACGCTGGGCGACGCGCTCGACCAGTTCGCGCGGTTCTGGGACTTCGCCGCCGAACGCCCCGGCGACAGGATCAAGGTGCGCGTGCGCGAGGCGGTCCGCGAGGACGGCACGCGCATGGGTCGCGACATTCTGGAAGTGGTCGGCCGCGACCGGCCCTTCCTGGTGGATTCGGTGATGGGCGAGATCGCCTCCCAGGGCCTGGACGTGCTGGCGATGGTCCACCCCATCGTGCAGGCGCGGCGCGACGAGGACGGCGCGCGGGTGGAGACCGGGGGTCGGATGGTCGCCGAATCCATGATCCAGGTCCATGTCGACACCCTGGACGACACCCGGCGGGCGATGCTCGAGGAGGGCGTGCGCGCCACCCTCGACGACGTGCGCGCCGCCGTCGAGGACTGGGAGGACATGCGCGCCCAGATGGACGAGTCCATCGAGCATCTGAAAAACGCGAACACCAATGCCCCGCGCGAGGAACTCGACGAGGCGGTCGAGTTCCTGCGCTGGCTGCGCGACAATCATTTCGCCTTCCTGGGTTGCCGCGCCTACGCCTTCGACGTGGACGCGGACGGCAAGCTGAAGAAGCGCGAGCCCGACATCATCGAGGGCACAAGCCGCGGCGTGCTGCGCGATGCCGAGCGCACCATCCTGCGCAAGGGCCACGAGCCGGCCCTGCTGGCGCCCGCCATCGAGGCCTTCCTGCGCGCGCCCACCCCGATCATCGTGGCCAAGGGCAACATGAAGAGCCGGGTCCACCGCCGGGTCTACATGGATTACGTGGGCGTCAAACGCTATCGCGAGGACGGCGCGGTGATCGGCGAGACCCGATTCGTGGGCCTGTTCACCGCCGAGGCCTACGACCAGATGGCCCGCGAGGTGCCGCTGATCCGGCGCAAGGTCCGCCGCGTGCTGGAAAAGGCCGGCAAGGCGCCGGGCAGCCACTCGGCCAAGAAGCTGCAGAACATCGTGGAGAACTATCCCCGCGACGAGCTCTTCCAGGCCACCGAGGCCGAGCTGCTGGAAATCTCGCTGGGCATCCTGCACCTGTACGATCGCCCCCGCACGAAGATGTTCGTGCGCCGCGACCCGTTCGACCGCTTCATGTCGGTCCTGCTCTACGTGCCGCGCGACCGCTACAACACCAAGGTCCGCGAACAGGCCGGGGAGATCCTGCGCCAGGCCTTCGACGGCCGGGTGTCGGCTTACTACCCCAATTTCGGCGACGGGCCGCTGGCGCGGGTCCACTTCATCATCGGGCTCGACCCGTTCAATCATCCCGAGCCGGACCTGCGTGAGCTCGAGCGCGAGATCTCGCGGCTGGCCCGCACCTGGGAGGACGACCTTCTGGCCGCCGGGCGCGAGGTCGAAGACGACGCCCTGCGCGCCTCGGTCCTGACCTATCTGGACGGCTACACCGCAGGCTATCGCGAACGCTTCACCCCCGAAGAGGCGCTGCTGGACATCGAGCGGATGAACCGGCTGTCCTCAGGCAGCCCCCGCGCGGCCCGGGCCTTCCGCAAGGCCGGTGACGGCGCGGAGCGGCTGAACGTGAAGATCTACAGCCACGGCCAGCCGCTGGCGCTCTCCGAGGTCCTGCCGGTTCTGGAAAATCTCGGCCTGCACGTGGCCGCCGAGGCCGGGTATCCGGTGACGCGCGAAGGCGAGGACGGTCGCCAGACCATCTGGGCGCACGAGTTCGAGACCCGGATGGATTCAGGCGGGGTGGAGGACGTCGCCTCGGTCGCGCCGCTGTTCGAAGACGCCATCCTGGCGGTGCTGGACGGCCGGGCGGAGGATGACGGGTTCAACACCCTGATCCTGGCCATCGGCATCTCCTGGCGTCAGGCCGCCTTCCTGCGCGCCGCCGCCCGCTATCGCCAGCAGAGCGGGCTGGACCCGTCCCAGTCGATCCAGGAAGAGGCGCTTATCGCCTATCCCGAAATCGCCCGGGGTCTGCTCGAATACGCCCGCTGCCGGTTCGATCCGTCGCTCGATCTGGACCGCAAGGGCCGCGAGGACGCCGCCGCGAAAGCCGAGACGGGCATCCGCGAGGCGCTCGACAAGGTCGCCAGCCTCGATCACGACCGCGCCCTGCGCCGTCTGCTCAAGCTGCTCAAGGCCGTGCTGCGCACGAACTTCCACCAGACCGGCGCGGACGGTCAGCCCAAGCCGTGGATCTCGCTGAAGATCAATTCGCGCCGCCTGCGTGACCTGCCCGAGCCCAAGCCCTATCGCGAGATCTTCGTGTGGAGCCCCCGGGTGGAAGGCGTGCACCTGCGCTTCGGCCCGGTCGCCCGCGGCGGCCTGCGCTGGTCGGACCGGCGCGAGGACTTCCGCACCGAGGTGCTGGGGCTGGTCAAGGCCCAGCAGGTCAAGAACGCGGTCATCGTTCCCGTGGGCTCCAAGGGCGGTTTCTATCCCAAGCAGCTGCCCAGGACGGGCTCCCGCGAGGAATGGCTGGCCGAGGGCCAGGAAGCCTACAAGACCTTCCTTCGCGGCCTGCTCGACATCACCGACAACATCGTCGAGGACGTGGTGGAGCGGCCCGAGGACGTGGTGTGCTGGGACGACGAGGACCCCTATCTGGTGGTCGCGGCGGACAAGGGCACGGCCACCTTCTCCGACCTCGCCAACTCGGTGGCCACCAGCGAGTATGATTTCTGGCTGGGCGACGCCTTCGCCTCGGGCGGCTCGGCGGGCTACGACCACAAGAAGATGGGCATCACCGCCCGCGGCGGCTGGGAATCGGTCAAGCGCCACTTCCGCGAGATGGGCAAGGACATCCAGTCCGAACCCTTCACCGTGATCGGCGTGGGCGACATGAGCGGGGACGTGTTCGGCAACGGCATGCTGCTGTCCAAACAGATCCGCCTGGTCGCCGCCTTCGACCACCGCGACATCTTCATCGACCCCGATCCGCAGGACCCCGGCAAGCTGTGGGACGAGCGCAAGCGCCTGTTCGACCTGCCCCGCTCGAGCTGGCAGGACTATGACGCGTCACTGATCTCCAAGGGCGGGGGGATCTTCCCGCGCTCGGCCAAAGCCATCGAGCTGACCGACGAGATCCGCGCCCTGACCGGGCTGACGACGAAGACCGCGACGCCCGCCGAGCTGATCAGCGCGCTGCTGAAGGCCGAGGTGGAGCTGCTCTGGTTCGGCGGCATCGGGACCTATGTGAAATCCTCCGCCGAGCAGAACTATCAGGTCGGCGACAAGGCCAACGACGCGCTGCGCGTTGACGCGAAAGACCTGCGCGTCGCGGTCATCGGCGAGGGCGCCAATCTGGGCGTCACCCAGGCCGGACGGATCGAATACGCCCGCAATGGCGGCCGGGTGAACGCGGACTTCGTGGACAATTCGGGCGGGGTGGACAGCTCCGACCACGAGGTGAACATCAAGATCCTGCTCAACCCGATGGTCCGTGACGGCGCGATGGAGCTCCCCGCCCGCAACGCCCTGCTCGAGGAGATGACCGACGAGGTCGCCGAGCTGGTCCTGCGTCACAATTACGACCAGACCCTGGCCCTGACCCTGGCCCGCGAGCACGCCGCCGAGGACATCGACGTGCATGAGCGGATGATGGAAGCGCTGGAATCGGAGGGCAAGCTGGACCGCGAGGTGGAGGGCCTGCCCCCCGCCGACGCCATCCGCGAGCTCAAGGAGCGCGGCGAGGGCCTGACCCGGCCCGAGATCGCGGTGCTGATGAGCTATGCCAAGATCACCCTGTTCGATGATCTGGTCGCCTCCACCGTGCCGGACGACCCTCACTTCAAGGGCACGCTGACGGGCTACTTCCCCCACCAGCTGGCGAAATTCTCCGACGCCATGGAGGGTCACCGCCTGCGGCGCGAGATCATCGCCACGCGGCTGGCCAACGACATGATCAATTCGGGCGGCCCCGCCTTCGTGCACCGGGCCGTCGAGGCGACGGGATCGAGCGTGGAATCCATCGCCCGCGCCTTCGAAGCCGGCCGGGTGATCTTCCGCTTCTCCGACTATGCGGCGCGCATCGACGCGCTGGACAACAAGGCTCCCGCCGAGGTCCAGACCGCACTCAATGACGAGCTGATCCGGCTGCTGCGCCGCCAGACCCACTGGCTCGCCCGCCGGGCCCGGGCGCGCGGCCACGCCGCGGACGCGCCCATGCCGGTCGATGACGTGATCGCCCGCTACCAGCCGGGCGTGGACCTGCTCAAGCCGATGGTGGGCGAGTTCCTGTCCGACTTCGAGGCCCAGGCGCTCGAAGAGCGCTTCAACGCCTATGTCGCGGACGGCGCGCCCAAGGACATGGCCTGGGACATCGCGCGCCTGCGCCCGCTCAGCTCGTCCTCGGACGTGGTCGATCTGGCCTCGGACGCCGACTGGCCGCTGGAGGCCGCGGCGCGGCTCTATCACGCCATCGGCGCTCGCTTCGGCGCGGATGTGATGCGGGCCGAGGCCAGCGCCCTGACCAGCCCGCTGCACTGGGACCGGCTCGCCACCCGCCGCCTGATCGAGGATCTGTACGCCAGCCAGCAGGCCATCACGGCCGCGGTGATCGCCTATGCGGGCAAGGCGGGCGGTTCTCTGGCCTCGGGCGTGGAGCATCCCGACCCGGCCTGGGCGGACGCGCTGATCTCGTCCTGGGCGGTGGTCACCGCCCACGAGGTGGATCAGGCCGACAAGACCTTCGAGGAGCTGTCCTCGACGGGCGGCTGGACCCTGTCCAAGCTCGCCATCGCCTCCACCCAGCTCAGGGAGCTGGCGCAGGCCGCCCAGAGAGACTGAGGCCGGGGCACATGACGATGCAAAAGGCCCGCCGGACCGGCGGGCCTTTTTGCTATCCCGCCTGCTGGCCCCACGCCGGGAACGGGTCATCCATCGTGCGCCACAGCGCGGGCGCGAAGCCCGAGGCCTGTGCGCCGTCGACGAGGCAGGCGTCCAGCCGCGCACGGATGGCCGCCTCGTCCATGCCGATGCCAATGAAGACCAGCTCCTGGCGGCGGTCGCCCCACACGCCGTCCCATGTCTTCGCGATGAGGGTTTCGAACATCGTGCCGTCCGGCCAGCGCTCGCGCGGCACCGCCGCCCACCAGCGGCCCAGCCCCTGATGGCGCACCATGGCGCCCGCCTGGCTCATCTCTCCCACCCAGTCGGGCCGGGTTGCGATCCAGAAATGGCCCTTGGCGCGGATGACGTTCTCCCACGGCTGGTTGAACAAGGCGTGCAGTTTCGCCGGATCGAAGGGCGCGCGGGCGCGATAGACGAAATGCTCCACGCCGTATTCCTCGGTCTCGGGCGTGTGGCTGGCGAAATCGTAGAGCTCCTTGGCCCACAGCGGATGACTCTCGGCCTTCTCGAAATCGAACCGGCCCGTCTCCAGTATCCGGTCCAGCGGCGCGCGGCCGAAGGCGGTCTCCACGATGTCCGCGTCCGGGTTCAGCGAGGCGACCACCCGGTGCACGGTGTCCAGCCGCCCGGCGTCCACCGCGTCGGTCTTGTTGATGACGATGATGTCGGCGAATTCGATCTGGTCGACCAGAAGATCGATCACCGCCCGGGCGTCGCCCTCCCCGGCGGTCTCGCCCCGGTCGGACAGGAATTCGGTGGAGGCGTAGTCCCTCAGCAGGTTGGCCGCGTCCACCACCGTGACCATGGAATCGATCCGCGCCACATTCCCCAGCGAACGTCCGCGCTCATCGCGGAAGTCGAAGGTCGCCGCCACGGGAAGGGGTTCGGAGATGCCGGTGGACTCGATCAGCAGGCAGTCGAACCGGCCCTGTTCGGCCAGTCGCCGCACCTCGACCAGCAGGTCCTCGCGCAGGGTGCAGCAGATGCATCCATTGGTCATCTCCACCAGCGTCTCGTCGGTCCTGAGCAGGCCCTCCCCGTCCCGCGCGACCAGATCGGCGTCGATGTTCACCTCGCTCATGTCGTTGACGATGACCGCGACCCGCCGCCCCTCCTGATTGTTCAGGACGTGATTGAGCAGGGTGGTCTTGCCCGCCCCGAGAAAGCCGGAGAGCACGGTGACGGGCAGACGGGTGTCGGGCGATGCAGACATGAGAGAGGTCTTGCTCAGCAATGTTATAACATTGCGTTTCTCATGTCCGGGATTTCGGCGCAAGAGGAGAGCGGCAGGGAATCGAAGCGGCCTCACCTCAGCAGCGGCGTGTCTGCAGCGGCTCCATACCCAGTTCCGCGCGCCTCGCATCAACCTCATCGCGATCTTCAATCTCCCGCGGAACCAGCCGACCGCCGATGCAGGAGAATTGTGTGCCGTAGCGCTGCGGCCGCCCGTCTCTTATCGCGACACGGTCATGCAGGTAGGCGTAATGGCGTGGATTGGTCTCGCCGCTGCGTGCGAGGACAGTGAGCCGGTCGAGAATCTCAGCCATGAAAGCGCTTTCGGGCGTGTGCTGCGCGAGCAGCCACGCCATCTCGTCCGCCTCTTCACCGTAATCGCTGATGGTGAACCAGCCGATCTCGCCGGTGACCCGCTTCAGGAAGGCCGTGGAATCCAGATCGACACGGCAGCCGGGCGGCGCTGTCTGGCCCATCAGCACATTGAGACCATAGCCCCCCAAGCCGTCGAGGCTCTGGTCGTCAGCGACATCCGTGAACCTGCCCAAGGCATGCCGCCAAGCCTGATCGCGGGCGTGAAGCGCACGCAGCTCGGCGATCAGCGGGTCGCTTTCCTCCGTTTCAATCTCAGCAAGGGCCTCGTCCAGTTCAGCCTCGACATCAGCGCGCACGGCACGCGCCGCCGCCAGGGCGCGGTCATAGGCCTCCACGTCCGGGCTCAGCTTGGCGCCGCGTATGCCAAACATGATCGCAGCTGCACGATCACCGGCGAGACAGGTTGAGAAAGGTTCTCTGCTTTCTCTGATCCCAGACGGAAGCTCGGAATTTTCCAGCGCAAAGCGGCTGATATCCGCCATCGCCGCCCAGGCCGCCTGCCGGTCGGGATGGAAGCGCAGGCGGCCCCAGTCATAATCCAGCACGTCGACCTCGCCCGCCCTGATGGCGGCGACCTCGGCGTCGAGATCGACGGGCGGGGCGGTCTGAAGCGCGAGCGCGATCATCAGGGCGAGGGCGGGCATGAGCCCAGTCTACACCCCAGAGGTGCGGCCCGGAAAGCCCTGACCCTATTCCGCCGCCTGCGCCCGCGGTCCGCTGGGGGCCGCCATCGGCTGGAGGCCGAGAGTGTCGAACATGGCGTCGTCCGCGCCGCGGCCGGGATTGGCGGTGGTCAGCAGCTCCTCGCCCACGAAGATCGAGCCCGCGCCCGCCAGGAAGCACAGCGCCTGCAGCTCCTTGCTCATGCCTTCGCGGCCCGCGGACAGGCGCACCACGCTGAGGGGCATCAGGATGCGGGCGGTGGCGATGGCGCGCACGAACTCGATGCCGTCCAGCGGCTCGGAGCCCGACAGGGGCGTGCCCTTCACGTCCACCAGATGGTTGACCGGCACGCTCTCGGGATGCGGGTCGAGGCGGGCGAGCTCGGTGAGCAGGCCGATCCGGTCGGCCCGGCCCTCGCCCATGCCGATGATGCCCCCGCAGCACACGCTGATGCCCGCCGCGCGGACCTTGGCGAGGGTGTCGATGCGGTCGTCCCAGGTCCGGGTGGTGATGATCTGGCGATAATATTCAGGCGAGGTGTCGAGGTTGTGGTTGTAGAAATCCAGCCCGGCTTCTTTGAGCGTCTCGGCCTGCCCGTCCTCGAGCATGCCCAGCGTCATGCAGGTCTCCAGCCCCATCGCCTTCACGCCCTGGATCATCTCGACGATCTTCGGCTCGTCGCGGGGTTTCAGCGAGCGCCAGGCCGCGCCCATGCAGAACCGGGTCGCGCCCCCGACCTTCGCGGCTTTCGCCTTTTCGATGACGACCTCGGGCTCCATCAGCTTTGAGGCCTTCAGACCGGTGTCGAAGTGGGCGGACTGGTTGCAATAGCCGCAGTCTTCCGCGCACCCTCCGGTCTTGATGGACAGAAGCTGGCTCTTCTGCACCTCGGCCGGCCGGTGGGCGGCGCGGTGCACGCTGGCGGCGGCGAACATGAGATCGGGGAAGGGCGCGTCGTGGATCGCGGCGGCCTCGTCCCGGGTCCAGTCATGCCGCGGTTCGGCGAGGGCGGCGGGATCGGAGAGAAGTGAGGACATGACGCGGCTCCAGTCTGAGGCAGAGAGCGGCCACCCTAGAAACGCCCGTCCGGAGCGGCAAGCCGAGCCGGACGCTTCGCGCAGCGGCTGGCGCAGCGGGCTGTGGCGCCTCGCGCGGACGCTCGCCCGGCCCGGCTTCGCGCTGGCCCTGATCGCGATCACCGCGCTGGCGCTGACGCCCGGACGCCAGCTTCCGCCCGCCCTGATCGGCTGGCACGTGATCAACCACATCGCCGCCTTCGCGGTGCTGGCCTTCCTGCTGAGAGTGGGATGGCCCGGCCTGTCCCGGCTCAGGATCGCGCTGGGCCTGCTGGCCTACGGCATCGCCATCGAGCTGCTGCAGGCGATCCCCGCCATCGGGCGCACCACCTCGGCTCTGGACGTGGTCAACGACATGATCGGGGTGGCGCTGGGGCTGTCCGCGGCGTGGGTGTTCGCCCGTCTGTGCAGCCCCGGACGGTGAGGCGCCCGCCCCACGCGCCCTGGCATGACGGCCCGCCCCGCTTCGCGGTGGGGCTCAAACCCATTCCGCCTGAACGCTGGCTGACGCCTGACACCGAAGCGCATGCGCTGGACGACAAGCGCCGCCTGCTGGCCGATCCGTCCAGGGTGCACCGCTGTGCGCCGGAGGCGGAGCCCGCCGCCCGCGAGGCCGCGCGGATGGTCCATGCCATGGCGGGTGGAGCGATGGACTCAGACGCCCCGCTCCTGTCGGCGGCATCGGTGGTTTCCGACGACCTGATCGTGATGGTCCGCGATGGGGACGGGCAGTGGCGCGCCGGGGCTCTGGCGCTGTGCGCGCCCACCTTTTTCTCGCTGGAGCGGGCGTCGGGCGAGAGCCTGCTTGAACTGCACGGCCCGGTGCCGGGCGGAGACGGGCTGGCCCGGCGCATCGCGCGCATCTTCGACAATCTGCCGCAGGACGCCGTGCTGGAGCGGTTCAACTGGACCCTTCAGGCCGGAGCTGAGCGCTTCCTGCCCCATGCCGCGCCCATGCGCGCGCTGGCGGACGCGACCCCTGACGCCGACGCGGCGGAGGCGCTGCATGTCCGGGTCGAGCGCCAGACGATACGGTGGCTGCCCGAGACCGGCGCGGTGCTGTTCACCATCCGCATCTGCCTCGATCCGGCCGCCGCTCTGGAAGAGAGCGACCGCGCCGCCATCGCGGCGGCCTGGCACGGAGCGGGCGAGGACGCCCGCGCCTACAAGGGCTGGGACCGGATCGACCGGCTGGCCCGGGCCTGGTTCACCGCAGGCTGAAACGAAAACGGCCCCGCCGGAGGGCGGGGCCGTTTCGCGTCCCTGAGACCGGCTTACCGGTCCGAAGGCTCTTCCACCGCAGGCGGCTCGGCGCCCGCAGGCACCGCGTCCGCGCCGTTCCAGGCGGGCGGGATGATGCCCTTCTGGTCGAAGTCGCGGGTGTATTTGAGCACCACGCCCGACAGCAGCAGCACCCCGATCACGTTGGGGAACAGCATCATGGCGTTGGCCACGTCGCCGAAGCGCCACAGCCCGGTGACGTCCACGATCAGCGTGCCCGCGAAGGCCACGATCACCCACACGAAGCGGAAGGGCCGCGCGGCCCAGTCGCCCAGCGCGTAGGTGGCCGACTGCTCGGCGTAGTAGGACCAGCCGATGATGGTGGTGAAGGCGAACAGGCCCTGCGCCGCCAGGATCAGCCACGCGCCGCCGATCATGCCCGCCGAAAAGGCCGCCGTGGTCACCGCCGATGCCTGCAGCACGTCGGACTGCCAGGCGAAGGTGACGAAGCTGCCGTCCAGCATCGGGTATTGGGCGTCCACCACAAGGATCACCAGCGCGGTCAGCGTGCAGATGATCATGGTGTCGATGAACACGCCCAGCATGGCGATCTCGCCCTGCTTGACCGGATTGTTGGTCTTGGCCGCCGCGTGGGCGATGGGCGCGGAGCCCTGACCGGCCTCGTTGGAGAACAGGCCCCGGGCCACGCCCTCGCGGATCGCGGCGAGGATGCCGTAGCCCGCCAGACCGCCGGCGACTTCGCCGATGCCGAAGGCGTTGGTGAAGATGGTCGCGAAGGCGGCCGGCACCTGATCGGCGTTCATGATCACGATGCCCAGCGCGGCCAGCACGTAGATCAGCGCCATGATCGGCACGACCTTGCCCGCGACCCGGCCGATGGATTTGATGCCGCCGATGATGACGATGAAGACCAGCCCGGCCAGCACGAGACCTACGACCCAGTTGGGCAGGGCGATGCCCAGCGTGGTGGCCGCCTCGACCGCGGACTGGGTGACGGAGTTGGACTGGATCATGCCGCCCGTCGCCAGCGCCGAGCACAGCGCGCCGATGCAGAACAGGAAGGCCAGCCAGCCCCATTTCTTCCCGAGGCCGTTGCGGATGTAATACATCGGACCGCCGTGGAAATGGCCGTCCTCGTGCTTCTCGCGATAGCGCACCGCCAGCGAGGATTCCGCATAGGCCAGCGCCATGCCGAACAGGGCGGTGATCCACATCCAGAAGATCGCGCCGGGCCCGCCGATGGCGATGGCGGTGGCCACGCCCGCCAGGTTGCCGGTGCCGACCTGGCCCGAGAGCGCGGTGGACAGGGCCTGCCAGGGCGTGATCTCACCCGCCGCGCCCGTGCCCTTGCGCCCGGCCCAGAGCTCGCGGAACGCCGGGAAGAGGCGGCGCAGCGGGCGGGCGCCCATCGCGATCATCAGGTAAAGGCCCGTGCCCAGCAGGATCACCGTGATGGGCCCCACCGGCAGGATCCGGTCATCCCCCCAGGTCCCGCCCCAGAGGAAGTCGCTGAAGATCGTCACATTCTCGAAAAACGCGTCCATGCCCTCGTCCCCGCAAGTGTTATGATTCACGCGACCTTAAGGACCGGGCGCCGCGTGCGGAAGGCTTTTTGTGCAATGGCTTCGCGAGGCAGGTCAGTCGTCCGTCGGCGCGATGGCGAACACGCCCCAGGCCCACAGATCGTCATTCATGTCCGACAGCGACGACTGGTTCAGCCGCGGCCAGACAAGCATCACCGGCCCCAGACCGCCCACCGACATGGGTTCGCCGTCCGCCCTGAGCGCCAGAATGGGCTCGTGCCGCGAGATCATCTCAGCGGAGACTTCCGCCTGATACCCGTCGAACGCGGTCAGGCGCGCGCCCGCGCCCTCATGGCCCGCCGCGGCGAGCACGTCCGACAGGCGCGGCCCTTCGAAGGCGCGCGGCTCGGCGCCCTGGGGGAAGTCGGCGCGGATCTGCCGCCAGCTCATGGCCGACAGGTCCGCGCGGGACAGGCCCAGCGCGCCGTCCAGTGCGACGTCGTGAAGCTCGTAGAGGCCTTCGCTGACCAGCCGGGGGTCGGCGGTCGCGCCCGCGTCCTCGATCACCAGGATGACCTGACCCGAGGACAGTCCGGGCGGAGAGGCGCGCTGCTCGCCGCAGGCGGCCAGAAGCGCGCCCGCAAAGGCCGCGGCCAGTCCGGCGCGGCGCCAGTGCCTGAACGTCATGATCCCGCTCCTTCGTTCAAGGGGCGGGATCATCGACGCGTCGCGCGGGCCGTGGCCAGCGTTTTGTTCAGGCGCGCTCGTCTCCGGCGGCCTGGATCAGGCGCAGCAGGGAGCGTTGCAGAGTGGTGTCGGGAATGTTGGCCAGCGCGGCGGCCAGCTCCACGCCCAGGGGCGAGCCCATGAAGTTCTCCACCCGCTCGGCGTCCACCGAGGCGCCGGTCTGCATGTCCAGACCGTCGAAGAAGAAGTTCAGGTCCACGTCCAGCGCCTGGCAGAGCTGGAACAGGCGACCGGCGCTGACGCGGTTGCGGCCGCGCTCGTATTTCTGGACCTGCTGGAAAGTGATGCCCAGCTCGTTGGCGAGTTTCTCCTGGGACATCTGTTTGAGCTGACGTGCCAGACGGATGCGCACGCCGACATGGCGGTCGACATCGCTGGGCTGACGGTTCTCGGATGCCATGGTCCTTGATCTCCCTTCGCCCGTCTCCGTAAACGGTCGGGGCGTGTGACGTCTCAATGCTTCAAAAAGTGCAAACGCGTTGGTCTTCACCTAAAGATTTAACCCAACTCACGGCGTCCCGCACGTGGAATCAGCAATGCGAGGGCGGTCCCCGTGAAATTTCCAACCGAATCTCAATCGGGGTAATCCCCTAGGGAATACATTTATTTACGGTTGCGTGCCGAGCAAAACTCCGCCCCATTCCGGGACGGAGCACCTATGGTCGCGAAAATGTGAAGAATCAAAGACGCCGTGCGAGCACCAGCCCGGCCAGCACCGCCGCGGCGATCAGACCGGCGCGGGTCTTGGGATCCGAAGCGATGTCTTTCGCCGCGCCGCCCAGTTCCGAGGCGCTGTCGCCCACCGCGTGGCCGACCGCCAGGGCGGCAGCCGACAATTCCGCGCCCGGGCCCTGGCCCTGCGGCCCCTTGCGCACCGACCCGGACACGATGATGCAGATCACCGCGATCAGCAGCAGGCCCGCCGCCGTGATGGCGTAACCCGCCACCTCAGGCCAGTCTGGCGGAAGCAGCATCTGGATGCCCATGGCGGCGGCGATGGCGCCGATGAACAGCGCCAGCAGGCCGAACAGCGCGGCGACCGCCATCCAGATCAAGGAACGCTTGATCCGGTCGGCGGCGTCTTTGGCGGCGCGGACCGCCGAGGCGGCGGCGGCGATTTTCAGAAGTTTCAGCAAGGGATCAGCGCCGGCTGATCAGGCCGAACAGGAAGCCCGCGCCGAAAGCGACCAGCAGGCTGCGTTCAGGATGGGCCTCCACGGTCTCATACAGCGTCGAGGCGGCCTCCTTGGCGTATTCGGTCACGGCCTTCTTGTCGCGCTCATACTCGTGCTTGGCCGCTTCGCTGACGGTCTTGGTCAGCGAGGCCAGTTCTTTCTGAAGCGAGTCGATCTGGCCCTTGAGGGCTTCGACATCGGTCTCGCGGGGCGGGGTGGTCGCAGCGGCCATGGGTCAGTCTCCACTGGTGAAACGGTTCAAGGTTCATAACGCGCAGTGATGGGTTGCGTTCCTAATCCGGCTTCTACAAACCATCGCCAAGATATTTCTTCAGGAAATCAACGAAATGAGCCCGCATCTGAGCGCTGGCTCCCGGATCGTGCTTCAGGCCCGACCCCGGCGCGTGGTCGGTCTCGTCATAGCCGTGACTGACTCCGCTCACCATCGACCAGCTCACCGTGCCGCCCGCCTCCCTGATGCGCTCCAGCCCGGCGATGGCCGCGCGCTCGCTGGCGATGGTGTCGCCCTCCACCAGCACCGCGTCTATGGGGATGGCGGTCAACCCCGTGTGACGCCGGGCCAGCGAGGGGAAGCCGGCGTAGGGATAGACCAGCAGCACCGCGCGCACGCCTTTGAAGGGCTGCCGGGGCGGATCCTGCACCCCGTCGGGCGTCCAGCCCTTGCCCGCGAGCACCAGCGCGTCCAGCGCCGTCCAGCCGCCATGGCTCCAGCCCGCCACCGCCAGCCGGTCCGCGTCGATGCGCGGATCGGCGCGGGCGAGCTCCAGCGCGGCGTAAAGATCGCCCGCCCGCTCGCGCCCCCACAGCCTGCGGCCCGTGCAGACCTGGGCGAGCGCCTGCTCGTAGCCGATGCCGCGCGGGGAGAGGCTGTCGACCACGACCGCCGCCACGCCCGCGCGCACCGCGGCCTCGGCGTAGTCGTGCATGATCCGGCGCACCCCGCCGCAGCCATGCAGCAGGATCACCGCCGGAAACGGCCCCGGGCCGGGCGGAAAACGGACCTGCATGAAGGGCGCGATCAGCGCCTTGCGCCCCGCGAAGCCCCGCCGGTTCTCGCGGAAAGGGCGGCGGCGCAGCATCATCGCGGCGGGCAGCGCCGCGGCGGCCGCGGCCAGCGCCAGCATCCAGCCCGCCCCGGTCACCGCGCGTCCTCCAGCCATCCGGCCATGCGCGCGGCGAACCAGTCATGGGCCCGCTCCGCGCCATCGGCGTCATACTCCATGCGCGGATCCCAAGGCTGGTCGGGGGCGTCAAAAGCGTGGGTCAGACCGGTCTCGGTCAGCACCGCGATCTGAGCGCCCGCCCCCGCCTGCCGCTCAAACACCGTCTCGCATTCGCCCGGCGCGGCCACGACATCGCCTTCGACCAGCAGGGCCGCGACCGGCACGGTCCAGACCTCCTCGCGGTTGCGCGCCCGGCCCGGCCAGCCGCAATACGGATAGATCAGCGCCGCGCCGCGCACGCCCGACAGAGGGTCCTCGCCCGGAGCGTCCAGCCCCGGCGGCGGCGCCCCCTCGGCGGCGAAGGCCAGCGCCTCCATCACCGCCCAGCCGCCATGGCTCCAGCCCAGCAGGACGATGCGCTCGGGATCGATGCGCGGATCGCGACGGGCCAGCTCGGCGGCGGCGAACACGTCCGCCGCCCTGCCCTGCCCGCGCATCAGCGCCGCGGTGCAGACCAGCGGACGGGCCAGCGCGGAGGGGATGGAGCGCGCGGCATGGGAATCGACCACCATCGCGGCCGCGCCCGCCTCGGCGATGACCTGCGCATAATCGTCCTGCACCTGCCGCACCCCGCCGCAGCCGGAGAACATCAGCACGGCGGGCACCGGCTCGTCCGCCTCCTCCGGCCAGGTGACCGAGACATGGGGCGCGAGCGCGTCGGCGGCCTCGTCCAGGGGTCGTGGCTGGCCCGCGCAGGCGGTCAGGGCGCCGAGCGCCAGAGCGCAGGCGAGGACCTGGCGGCGGATGGCCTCCGCCCCCATCGGTCCTAGTGCCGGAAGTGGCGCATGCCGGTGAACACCATGGCCAGCCCCGCCGCGTCCGCCGCGGCGATGACCTCCTCGTCGCGGATCGAGCCGCCCGGCTGGATGATCGCGCTGGCGCCCGCGTCCACGGCGGCTTTCAGGCCGTCCGCGAAGGGGAAAAAGGCGTCCGAGGCGCAGGCCGAGCCCTTGGTGCGCGGGCCGTCCCAGCCGTTCTCCGAGGCGGCCTCCTCGGCTTTGCGGAAGGCGAGTCGCGCCGCTTCCAGACGGCTGGTCTGGCCCATGCCGATGCCCGCGGTCACGCCGTCCTTGGCGTACACGATGGCGTTGGATTTGACGTGCTTGACCACCCGCCAGGCGAACAGCATGTCGGCCATCTCCTGCTCGGTCGGCGCGCGCTGGGTGACGATCTTCAGGTCCTTCTCGGTGACCCGCCCGATGTCGCGCGCCTGGACCAGCAGCCCGCCCGCGACGGATTTGACCATCCAGCCGGGCTGGTCGGGATCGGCCATGCGGCCGGTGACCAGAACGCGGACGTTCTTTTTCGCCGACAGGATTTCCAGCGCCGCCTCTTCCGCGCTGGGCGCGATCACCACCTCGGTGAAGTGGCTGGTGATGAGGTCGGCGGTCTCCTTGTCCAGCTCGCGATTGAGCGCCACGATCCCGCCGAAGGCGGAGACCGGGTCGGAGGCGAAGGCGCGGTCATAGGCTTCCGCCAGCGACCCCGCCGCGGCGACGCCGCAGGGATTGGCGTGCTTGACGATGACCACCGCCGCCTCGGCCTCGGCGTCGAACTCGCTGACCAGTTCGAAGGCCGCGTCCGCGTCTGCGAGATTGTTGTAGGACAGCTCCTTGCCCTGCACCTGACGGGCGCTGGCGATGCCGGGGCGCCGCTCGGGCGAGGCGTAGAGCGCGGCCTGCTGGTGGGGGTTCTCGCCATAGCGCAGGGTCTGCAGCATCGGGCCGCCGACGGCGAAATGGGTCTGCTCGGGCTCCTCGACCTCCTGGGCCATGCGCGCGGCGATGGCCGCGTCATAGGCCGCGGTGCGCGCGAAGGCCTTGGCCGCGAGGCGGCGGCGCAGCGCCAGCGTGGTCGCGCCCTCGTTCTTCTCCATGGCCTGGATGACGGCGTCCAGATCGGCGCCGTCCACGCACACGCAGACATGCTGGTGGTTTTTGGCCGCCGCCCGGATCATAGCCGGGCCGCCCACGTCGATCTTGGCGATGCACCCGTCGATGTCCACGCCCGCGGAGGCTGCTTCCTCGAACGGGTAGAGATTGACCATCAGAAGGTCGATCTGGGGGATGGAATGCTCGGCCATCGAGGCGAGATCGTCCTCCCGGTCGCGGCGGGCCAGAAGGCCGCCATGGATGCGCGGGTGCAGGGTCTTGACCCGCCCGTCCATCATCTCGGGGAATCCGGTCACGTCCGAGGCGTCCTTCGCCTCCAGACCCGCTTCGCGCAGGGCGGACAGGGTGCCGCCGGTGGAGATCAGCTCCACGCCCATGTCCGCCAGACGGCGGGCCCGGTCGGCGAGGCCGGCCTTGTCGGACACGGAGATGAGGGCGCGGCGCACCGGGGCGGGATGAGTGTCGGTCATGAACGTCTCGAAACGATGGAATGGAGGAAAGCGGCGCAGGCCATGGTCAGCCCTCGCCGGACACGAGTTTGAGTTCGGGCATCCCGCTGCCGGGACGGCCCAGGGACACGATCAGGGCCAGGGCATCGCGCGCGGCGGACTCGTCCCGGGCCTCGCAGGCCCGCGCGAGCGCATCGATGGCGGCGTCCAGCCGTTCAAGGGGAAGTTCAGGCCAGCCGAGACGCTGCACGCCCTCGGTCTGGGTGGGTTCGGAGGCCTCGAAGCCGTAGGTGAGGTCCTCGTGCATCTTCTCGCCGGGCCTCAGGCCGACATATTCCAGCTTCACGTCCACGCCGGGCTCCTTGCCCCGCAGGCGGATGAGCTGGCGCGCCAGCCGCGCGATCGGCACCGGCTTGCCCATGTCCAGCAGATAGAGCGCGCCGTTGCGGTCCACGCCGTTCGCGCAGGTCTGCGCGCCCGCTTCCAGCACCAGGCCGACGGCCTCCTCCACGGTCATGAAGTAGCGCGTCACGTCGGGATGGGTGACCGTGACCGGCCCGCCCGCCTCGATCTGGCGCTCGAACAGCGGGATCACCGATCCGTTGGAGGCGAACACGTTGCCGAACCGGACCGCGCAGACACGAAGGGGTTCGAGCTCCTGGGCCGCGGCGGTGATATAGAGCTCGGCCACCCGCTTGGTGGCGCCCATCACCGAGGAGGGCTCCACCGCCTTGTCGGTCGAAATCTTGATCACGCACTCGGCTTTGACCGCCTTGGCGGCCTCGATCACGTTGATGACTCCGAACACGTTGGTCATGGCGGCTTCCACCGCGTTGACCTCGCTCAGAGGCACGTGCTTGAGCGCCGCGGCGTGGATGACGACCTCGGGCCGCTCCTGCTCGAACACGGCCTTCAACCCGTCCCTGTCACGCACGTTGCACAGCAAGGGGCGCCAGGAGGGCGGCCCGTCCATCGAGGCGATCTCGAAATCGATCTCGTAAAGCTGGGTCTCGGCCGTATCGAGCAGCACCAGACGCTCGGGCGAGAGGCGTGCGATCTGTCGGGCGATCTCCGAGCCGATGGTGCCGCCCGCGCCGGTGACGAGCACGCGCTTGCCCGCCACCAGCTCGCGCGCGGACCGTTTGGACAGGGTGCGCGGCGGACGGGCGAGAAGGTCGGCGGCCTCGATCTGGGTGAAGGCGCTGGCGCCGTCTCCGCGGCGCGCCCGCGACAGGCGGGCGCCGGTGCGGCCGGCCACCCGGGCGCAGTCGGCGATGAGCTCCTTGTCGGGGTTCGCGTCGGCCAGCACGATCCGGACCGGGCCGCCCTCCTTGGCCGCGGTTTTGACCGCCGCCTCGAGATCGCGCATTCCGCCCGCGAACGGCACGCCGTGCAGATTGCGGCCATGGAAGCTGGCTTCAGGCTCGATCAGGGCGCGGAAGCGGAACATCGGCCCGCCCTCGCGCCGCATCTGAGACTGCAGCACTTCGACCAGAGCGGCCTCCGAGCCCACCATCACCGCGGGCGGCGCTTCGGGGTTCTCCGGTCGGACCAGCGCCCGCAGATCGCCCGACCGCCAGGCCGCCAGGGCGACCCGGGGCGCCAGCATCAGCAGGCACATCACCGGAATGGAGATGATCAGCGAGGAGCGCGGGAAATCGTCCAGACGCGTGGTCAGGAACAGGATCGGCAGGAAGATCAGGTGGGCGAGGACCACGACCTGCGCGATGCGCGCAGCGTCAGAGAAACTGACATGCCGCCACAGCGTCTCGTGCATGCGGTAAAGCCGGGCCACGCCTACGCAGACCAGGAAGAACACGCCCGCGGCCAGCCATTCGACGTTGTCCGGCGGTTCGCCGATGGGCTCGAACGCGTACCGGATGACGATGGAGGCATACATCGCGAGCGCGCCCGCGAGCGCGTCGAAGCCGAGCACGCCCAGCGCCCCGGCCTGACTCCGCAGACCGCGCTTCTTCCCCGAGGGGGCGTTCCGGGCCTTGCGCTCGCTCATCCTGTCTCCCCGGCCGCGGCCCGGTCCATCCGCTGGAACGCCCAGCGGACCCGGTTCGGCGCCTGATCGCCCGCACCATAAGCCTCCGCTTCGCCCGCGACCACCAGTTGGGTGCTCCGGCGCGGCGGCGCGCCTTCGGCCAGATAGACCGAGCGCTCCAGACGGACCGGCCCGCCATCGGTGCGGAAGCGCCAGCCCGCCCCGCCCGGAACCGCCAGAAGCACGCTCATGGAATCGCGCGCCAGCGACGCCTTCACCTCAGGATGCAGATGGAATCTTATGGCGTAGCGCACCGGTCCCGCGTCAGGCCTGGCCTGCGCGCCCACCGGCGCGGCCAGACTGTCTTCGCCGCGCAGATCGCCGCCCTGCTCGTCCATGAACAGGCGGCGGCGGACGACGAGGCCGAACGTGTCGCGATAGCCTTCATGGCTGGCTTCCAGCCACACGCCGCCCTCCTCCTCGTTGCGCCGCGCGCGCACCGGGTCGGGGCCGCGCGCGATCCGCGCGCCCAGCACGGACCGTCGCAGGCCCGGCCCCAGAAGCCGCGCCGAGGAGGTCTCCTCGATGGTCAGCGCCGAATGCGCCGCGGTCGCGCGCACCGCCTCGCGCCAGGACGAGGGCTGGTCCTCGGTCCAGCCGCAGGACACCACGATCCGGCTTTCAGGGACCGCGAACTCGAAGGCCAGCGCGCTGGCGTGAGCGTCCTGTCCCTGCGGCCCCGCCGGAGGGCCGCCCGCGTCCAGGATGGCCACCGCGCCGCCCGCCTCCAGCCGGTGATAGCCCGAATGGGGCGCGACATTGAACGGGCGCGCGGGCGCCTCGCAGGCCTTCAGGGCGGCGGCGATGGCCGCGCCGTCGCCCTGCCCGCCGCCGTGAAATGCCGCCACGCCCTCCGGTCCCAGCCGGAAGAAGGCCACCGCAGGCGCCAGCCGGTCGATGGCGCGGCCAATCTCGTCATGAAGGACCGCGCCGCGTCGGCGGGCGGCCTCCTCGAGCGAGACCAAATCGCACAGCATGTCGGCGGCCGTCTGCGGGCAGCGGCTGGCATGGCCGCCATCAGGCAGGATCTGACGCTTCAGCGCGGCGCCCAGAGCCTGCCCGCCCGCGGCGACGAACCCCTCGCCCATGTCCAGGCACACGCCCGCCAGCGCCAGCGCATAGGCGGCCTCGAGACGCGCGCGCCCCTCCTCCATGAGCGGCATGGCGCGCCGCAGCCGCCGGGCCTGACGGGCCAGCGAGCGCAGCCGGGCGCGGCTGCCGGGCTCGTCGGAGACCAGGATGTCGGCGGCCATCAGCCAGTTGCGCACCCGCCGGGCGGCCACGTGCGGCCCCCAGGAGAACCAGTTCCAGCGCCCGAATTCGGCGATCCAGGTGTCGCAGTGGGCGCGGGCGGCGGCTTCGCCCTCGGGCCCCGCCGCGATCAGGTCGCCGAGCCATTCGAACCCGTGAAGCCCCGCCGCGAACCGGCGCGAGGGCGAGGGCCTGTCCCAGACCTCGGCGATGGTCTCGCAGGCCATGGTCTCGCCCGCGATGGTGAAACGGCCCGCCAGGATCGCCGCCCCGCGCGCGGGATCGCCCGCGCCGAGCGCCACGGGAGCGGCGGCCAGCCGCGCCGGCGCGCGGCCGCTCAGGGCCGCGGCCCGGTAGGGGCCTATCGCGTTGGCGATGTCGGACAGCTCGCGCCGGGCGCGGCGGTGCAGGGCCGAGGCCATGTCCGCGGTTGAGACCTGCGCGCCCACGACGGTCACCCCCTGAGCGCGGCGATGTTCGCCGCATAGGCCTCCGGGCCGCCCTTGAACACCGCCGATCCGGCGACCAGCGCGTCCGCGCCCGCCGCGATGCAGGCCTTCGCGGTCTCAGGGTTCACCCCGCCATCGACCTCGATGACGGTGGACAGGCCGCGCGCGTCGATCATGGACCGCAGGGCCTCGATCTTCTTGAGCTGGCCGTCGATGAAGCTCTGTCCGCCGAAGCCGGGATTGACGCTCATCACCAGCACCAGGTCGAGCTCGTCCAGAACATGGTCGACCATGTCCGCCGGGCTCGCCGGATTCAGCGCCGCGCCCGCCTTCACTCCGGCGGCCCTGATGGCCTGCACGGTGCGATGAAAATGCGGACCCGCCTCGGGGTGGGCGGTGATGATGTCCGACCCCGCCTCGGCGAAGGCCTCGATATAGGGGTCTATGGGGGCGATCATCAGGTGGACGTCGAAGGGCTTCTTCGTCCAGGACCGGATCGCCTTGACCACGTTCGGACCGATGGTCAGGTTCGGGACGAAATGCCCGTCCATGACGTCGACATGGATCCAGTCGGCCCCGGCCTCGTCGATGGCCCGGACCTCTTCGCCGAGCCGGGCGAAGTCCGCCGACAGGATGGAGGGGGAGATTTTCACGCTTGAGGACATGAAACCTCGCATATCAGCGACCCACCCGCCCGGCAAGCGGGCGGCACGGCCAGCCCTCGCCAAGCCCCGGTCCCTGCTGCAGCTTTGTCAGGCCCGGGTGACTCGCGCAATGAAAAACCCGTCCAGCCCGCCTGTTTCCGGCCAAAGGTCGGGGCGGGTGCGCACGGTCCCGTCATCGCGCAGCGCCCCGGCCAGTCCGGGCAGCTCGGCGGGGCGGACGGGGTCGAGCCGGGCTTCGGGGGTGCGGGCGAGGAAGGCCGCGATCTGGTCCTCGCCCTCCTCGGGCTCCAGCGAGCAGGTGCAGAACACCAGCCGCCCGCCGGGCCTGAGCATCGCGAAGGCGTTGTCCAGTAGGGCCGACTGAAGCGCGGCGAGGCTGGCGATGTCGGCCTCGGTCTTGGTCCAGGCCACGTCGGGGCGGCGGCGCAGCGTGCCGGTGGCGCTGCACGGCGCGTCCAGCAGCACGGCGTCAAAGGGCGCCTCGGGCCGCCATTCCGTCCCGTCCGCCACCACGATCTCCGCGCTCAGGCCCGTCCGGGCGAGGTTCTGGCTCACGCGCTTCAGGCGCTTTTCAGAGCGGTCCAGCGCGATCACCTGCGAACCGGCGGCGGCGAGCTGGAGCGTCTTGCCGCCCGGGGCCGCGCACAGGTCCGCGATCCGCTCGCCTGTTTGAGGGGCCAGCAGGGCCGCTGGCAGAGCCGCGGCGGCGTCCTGCGCCCACCACTCCCCGGCCTCGTAGCCGGTCAGGGCTGACACGTCCCCGATGCCCTCGCGGCGCACGGTTCCCGTGGGCAGCACGGTCCCGCCAATGGCCTCGGCGAGCGCGGCGGCGTCCGCGCCGGGCTTCACGGTGAGGTCCAGCGGCGGCGGACCGGAGCGCGCCGCGGCCATCGCCTGCGCGGCTGGCTTGCCGTAGGCCGCCGCCCAGCGCGCGGCGAGCCAGCCGGGCAGATCGTCCAGCGGGTCGGCGGCGTCGAAGGGCTCGCGGCCCTGGGTCGCCACTTTGCGCAGCACCGCGTTGGCCAGGTTCTTGAATTTGCGCCGCTCCCGCCCCTCGCCCATCAGCGCCACATAGGCGTCCACGACGGCATGGGGCGCGTTGTCCAGCACCAGAAGCTCCGCGGCGGCCAGCCGCAGGATGGCGCGGGCGCGGGCCTCGCGTTCAGGCAGGGGCCGGTCGAGGAAGGCGTTCACGGCGCTTTCCAGAGCCCCCCAACGGCGGATGGCCGCCGCGGCGATGGCGCGGGCGAAGGCCCGGTCGCGGGGCTCGAGCCGGGAGTAGCCGGGCTGCGCGTTCAGCGCGCCGTCCAGCGCCTGGCCCTCTTCCTCGACCGCCAGCACGGCGTCGAGCGACGCGGTGCGCGCGGCGAGATTGCGGGTGTCGGGGGCGGGCTGGGGCGCGCGTCCGGCGGCGGGGCGTTTTGGGCGGGGCTGTCTCATGGGCGGCGGGGCTTACCACGCGCGCGCCGGGCTGGCGAGCAGGTCAGCCCGCGACCGCGCGCTCGGCCTTGCGCCGTTCGGCGGCGGAGACCTTCTTGCTTTCGCTGCGCAGCTGGCCGCAGGCGGCGAAGATGTCCCGGCCGCGCGGGGTGCGGATCGGGCTGGCGTAGCCCGCCCGGTTCACGACTTCCGCGAACGCCTCGATCGTATCCCAGTCGGAACACTCGTAAGGGCTGTTCGGCCAGGGATTGAACGGGATGAGGTTGATCTTGGACGGGATGCCTTTGAGCAGCCGCACCAGCGCCTTCGCCTCGGCCAGCGAGTCGTTGACGCCTTTGAGCATGACGTATTCGAACGTCACCCGGCGGGCGTTGGACAGGTCGGGATAGGCGCGGATCGCGTCCATCAGCTCGGCGATGGGATATTTCTTGTTCAGCGGCACCAGCTCGTCGCGGAGCGGATCGTTGGTGGCGTGCAGCGAGATGGCCAGCATCGTGCCGGTGCGCTCGCCCAGCTCGACGATCTTCGGGACCACGCCGGAGGTGGACACGGTGATGCGCCGCCGGCCGATCTGGATGCCCTCGCCGTCGGAGATGATGTCGATGGACTTCGCCACATGGTCGAGATTGTAGAGCGGCTCGCCCATGCCCATGAACACGATGTTGGTGATCTGGCGGTCCTCGTTCGTGGACGGCCATTCGCCGATGTCGTCGCGCGCGATCATCACCTGGGCGACGATCTCCGCAGCGGTCAGGTTGCGCACCAGAGGCTGGGTGCCGGTGTGGCAGAAGGTGCAGTTGAGCGTGCAGCCCACCTGGCTGGACACGCACAGCGCGCCCGACCGGCCAACCGAGGGGATGAAGACGGTCTCGCACTCCACGCCCGGCGCCAGCTCGATGAGGTATTTGCGCGTGCCGTCCACGCTCACCAGCCGCTCGACCACGCGCGGGCGGTCCAGGGTGAAGCGGGTCTCGAGCGCGGCGCGCAGGTCCTTGGACACGTTGGTCATCGCGTCGAAATCGGTCACGCCGTGATGATAGATCCAGCGCCAGAGCTGCTCGGCGCGCATCTTCGCCTTCTTCTCCTCCACCAGCCCGGCGTCGATCAGAGCTGAACGCAGCTCCTCGCGCGTCATCCCGGCGAGGGACGGCGTGGGGGCGGGCCGATTGGCGGAGGCGAGGTCGAGGGCAATGGTCATGGCGCGCGCATATAGGGGAAAACGGGCGAAATTGCGAGGGCGGGGGGCACCCGCGCAGGCGGACGGCTTGCGCCCGCGCGCCTGACGGCTAGGCTCCGGCGCGACGCAAGGACCGGACCCCGCCATGAAGCTCATCTGCCATCCGCTGACCGACCGCGAACCCACCGTGCGCCCCGCCCGCCGCGAACGGGGCTGGATGGACGACACGCCCCAGTCCTTCGCCTATCGCTGCCTGCCGCTGGCGGTGGCGAACGAGCATGGCTGGGAGGTCTACACCCCCACCGGCGTCACCGCGCGCTGGAACGGGGGCGTGGCGGTGGAGGACGTGGAGGCGGAGCTGGACGATCCGCTGATGGCGTCCAAGCCGGGCGCGGCGATGACCAATTTCGGCTCGGGCATCCTGACCTTCGAGATGGGCTTCCTGCTGCGGACGCCGCCGGGCTGGAACATCTGGGTGGCCGGGCCGGTCAACGATCCCAAGGACGGCATCGCGCCCCTGTCGGGCGTGATCGAGACCGACTGGAGCCCCTACACCTTCACCATGAACTGGCGCTTCACGCGGCCCGGCGAGGTGCGCTTCGAGGCGGGCGAGGCCATCGCCCATTTCTTCCCCGTGCGCCGCGACCTGTTCGACCGGGTCACGCCCGAGCTGCGCACCATCCACTCCGATCCGAAGACCTATCAGCAGATGGACGCCTGGCGGCTGTCGCGCGGCGACTTCACCCAGCGTCTGCGCGAGCAGGAGGAGAGCGCGGTCGAGGAGAAGTGGCAGAAGGACTACTACAGAGGCTTCATGCCCGACGGCAGCCGCGGCCCCGCCGACCACAAGATCAAGATCCGGCCCAAGCCCTTCACCGAGGGCAAGGAGAAGCCGGGGAAGAAGCCGGGGAAGAAGCGGCGGTAGGGGGCAGAGAACGCTGTCATCCCGGACGGCCCGAAGGGCCGATCCGGGACCCCGTGGCCGTCCTTACTCAAGGTCCCGGCTCTGCGCTGCGCTTGGCCGGGATGACGGGTCAAAGGGACCAGTCCTCACCCCTGCTGTTCGGGCAGTCTCACCACCAGACCGTCCAGCTCGTCGCTGACCTTGATCTGGCAGGACAGGCGGGAGGTCTCCTGCACGTCGGTGGCGAAGTCGAGCATGGATTCCTCCATCGAGGAGCGCTCGCCGGTCTTCGCGGTCCAGGCGGGATCGACATAGACGTGGCAGGTCGCGCAGGCGCAGGCGCCGCCGCAGTCGGCGTCGATGCCGGGCACCATGTTGCGGATGGCGTTCTCCATGACGGTCAGCCCGCCGGTCGCCTCCACCGCATGCTCGGTCCCGTCGTGCTCGATATAGGTGATCTTCACCATGGCGGCGTCTGCAGTCCCTTGTCGTGAGAGGATGGGCCGTATCTAGGCCAGAAACTCGCGCATCGCCACATCCAGACTGCGCAGCCGTTCGGGGTCGGGCGTCACGCCCCGCTCGATCATGCGCTGGGCGGCCATGTATTCAGGGCCGGAATCCACCGCCTCGCAGGCGACCACGCGGCCTTCCTTGAGATGGAAGATCGCGAACCGGCCCTCCTCGGGATCGCCCCGGCGCACGAGCTGGTCGGCGCCGTCCACCAGCCCCGCGATCTGGAGCTTGAGCGCGTACTGGTCCGACCAGAACCACGGCACGGGGTCGTAGCTCACGTCCATCCCCATGATCGCCTGAGCGGCGGCCTTGCCCTGCTCGATGGCGTTCTGGACGCTTTCCAGCCGGATCGAGCGGCCATAGCGGGGCGAATGGAAGCGGGCGACGTCGCCGATGGCGTAAATCGCCTCGTCCTCGGTGCGGGCCTGATGATCGACGAGGATGCCGTCCTCGCAGGCCAGGCCCGCAGCCTCGGCCAGCGCAATGTCCGGGGTCAGGCCGGTGGCGAGCAGGACCAGATCGGCCTCGATCCGCTCGCCCTCGGGCAGCTCCAGTCCGGCGGCGCGGCTCCCGGTGGTGTCGGGGACGACGCCCAGACAGGGCGTGGAGACCATCAGCTCCACCCCGTAGCCGCGATGGACCGAGCCGAAGAAGCCTCCCAGCAGGGGGCTGGCCGTGCGGGCCATGGGCCGGTCGGCGGCCTCGACCACCGTGACCTCCAGCCCCCGCTTGCGGGCGGAGGCGGCCACTTCCAGCCCGATATAGCCCGCGCCGAGAATGGCGATCTTCTTCGCCCCTTTCAGGGCGTCCGACAGCGCATCGGCCTGTGCCAGCGTGCGCAGGACGTGCACGCCCTTCAGATTGACACCCGGCAGGGGCGGGCGCTTGGCCTGCCCGCCGGGGGCGAGGATGAGATGGTCATAGGCCAGCCGCTCGCCGTTCGACAGGATCAGGCTCCGGCCCGACCGGTCGATGGCCTGCGCCCGGGTGGCGAGTTTCAGGTCGATCCGCGCGGTTTCGTAGAAGGCCTCGGGCTTGAGCCAGAGCCGGTCGGCGGGCAGTTCGCCGGACAGATAGGCTTTCGACAGGGGCGGGCGCTGATAGGGCGGGGCGGGCTCGTCGCAGACCATCGTGATCGGGCCCTCATGGCCGCGCTTTCTCAGCTCGGCCGCCGCGGACAGGCCCGCCTGTCCGCCTCCAACGATCACCACGCCCGCGCTCATGCCGCCATCCCTGCTGCACCCATGGGCGGCCATAGCGCCCCGGCGCGGATCGCCAAGTCAAGACGCCATCGGGCGCCGGGCTGCAGGCGGAACGCTTGCGGGCGGTCCCGGCGCGCCGTAAATCTCAGGCCATGACCCGGCACACCCTGACACTGCCCGACGCTGAGGCCACGCTGGCGCTGGGCGCGCGCATCGCCGCGCTGCTGAAGGCGGGCGACGCGGTGCTGCTGTTCGGGGACCTGGGCGCGGGCAAGACCACGCTGGCCCGCGGCATCATCCAGGCCCTGACCGGCGAGACCGACATCGCCAGCCCCACCTACACGCTGGTGCAGACCTACACGGCCAGGGACGGGCTCACCCTCAGCCACGCCGACCTCTATCGCCTGAAAAGCGATGACGAGCTGTTCGAGCTGGGCCTTGAAGAGGCCTGGACCGAGGGCGCGGCGATCATCGAATGGCCCGAACGGCTGGGCACCATGGCGCCGGAAGACCGGCTGGAGATCGAACTGGCGCCCCTCGGCGACGCGGGCCGGATCGCCAACATCGCCGCTTTCGGCCGGTGGGAGGGCCGCCTTGACCGTCTCGAACCCCTCTGACCTGAGGCAGGCCGCGCGCGACCGCTTCATCGAGGACGCCGGATGGGCGGACGCGGACGTGCGACCCTTCCCCGGCGACGCCTCCACCCGCCGCTATTTCCGCCTTCAACGGGGCGACGAGACCGCCGTTCTGATGGACGCGCCCGCGCGCGCCGAAGCCCCCGCCTGCCCGCCCGGCGCCAGTCCCCAAGAGCGCGCGGCGCTGGGCTACAACGCGCTGGCGCGGCTGGCGGGCAACAATGTCGCCGCCTTCGCGGGACTGGCCGACGCCCTGCACGCGCGCGGCTTCTCCGCGCCCGCCATCCTCGAGGCGGACATGGGCCAGGGCCTGCTGCTGATCGAGGATCTGGGCGACGCGCTGTTCTCGGCGACCATCGCGGGCGGCGCCCATGAAGGTCCGCTCTACGCCCACGCCATCGACGTGCTGGCGGCGCTCAACCGGTCCAGCTTCACGGCCGATTTCGTCTATGGCGGCGAAGCGTGGCGGGTGATGGACTATGACGCGCCCGCGCTGGCCGCCGAAACCGGGCTGATGACCGACTGGTACGCGCCCCATCGCGGCGCGCAGACGTCAGCGGACTTCCGCGCCGACTGGGACGGGGCGTGGGCCGGGGCGCTGGCCGTGCTGGAGGATCAGCCGCGCTCGCTGGTGCTGCGCGACTATCACGCCGACAACCTGATCTGGCTGCCCGAGCGCGCCGACGAGGCGCGGGTGGGGCTGCTGGACTTTCAGGACGCCCTGTTCGGCCATCCCGCCTATGATCTGGTCTCGCTGATCGAGGACGCGCGCCGGGACGTGTCGCCCCATCTGGCCGGGCCGCTGAAGGACCGCTTCTTCGAGCGCTCGGGCCTGACCGACCGGGCCGGGTTCGAGGCGGCCTACGCCATCCTGGGCGCCCAGCGCAACGCGAAGATCCTGGGCATTTTCGTGCGGCTGGCCCGGCGCGACGGCAAGCCGCGCTATCTCGACCTGCTGCCCCGGGTGGAGGCCCACTTCGCCCGCGATCTGTCCCATCCGGCCCTGAAGGACGTCAAGGCGCTGGTCTCGCGCTTCGCCCCGGATCTGGCCTCGTGAGGATCACCCGCGCCATGGTGATGGCCGCAGGCGTGGGCTCGCGGATGCGGCCGCTGACCGACGACCGCTGCAAGGCGCTGGTGGAGGTGGACGGCCGGGCGCTGATCGACTGGACGCTGGACCGGCTGGAGGGCGTCGGGGTCGAGACCGTGGTGGTCAACGTCCACCATTTCGCCGACCGGCTGGAAGCCCACCTGAAGGCCCGCGGCGGAGCGCTGGACATCCTGATCTCCGACGAGCGCGAGGCGCTGATGGAGACCGGCGGGGGGCTGGTCAAGGCCGCGCCCCTGCTGGGGGACGCGCCGATCTACACCGCGAACATCGACGCGCTGTGGCGCGATCCGGGCGAGCGGGAGCTGGCTCGTCTGGCCGAAGGCTTCGACCCCGAAACGATGGACTTCCGCCTGATGCTCGCCCGGCCCGAGGCCCTGATGGGCATGAGCGGGCCGGGGGATTTCACGCTTGGCGAAGACGGCCGCCTGACCCGCTTCCGCGACGATCCTGACGGATCGCCGCTCTTCTATGCGGGCGTGCAGGTGATGCATCCGCGGGTGCTCGAGGGGCTGGCCGTGGAGCGGTTCTCCACCAACCGGCTGTGGGATGCGGGGCTGGTGCGGGGACGAGTGACGGGCAGCGTCATGGACGCCTTCTGGATGCATGTGGGCGATCCCGCCACCCGCGATCTGGCGGAGAATCGGCTACGATCGGCCGCATGAGCGGGGCGGATCGGTTTTCTGAGATTTTCCACGGCGCGGGACCGCGCGTGTTCACCCTGCCCCCGGCAGCGGGGTTTCTCGGCGCGCTCGCCCGCGCGCTGCTGGACGCCTTCCCCGATCCCGAGGCGCTGGCGGGCGTGACCCTGCTGGTGCCGACCCGCCGTGCGGGACGGGCGCTGGGCGAGGCCTTCGCCGCCGCGCGCGGGCAGGACGGCGCGGCCATCCTGCCCATGATCCGGCCCATCGGGGACGTGGACGCGGACGACCCGCCCTTCGAGCCCGGTGAGCTGGCCGACGCCGCGCCCCCCGCCATCTCCGCCGCCCGCCGCCGGTTCGAGCTGGCCGCGCTGATCCTGGCGAAGGAAACCGCCACGGGGCGATCGATGGGCGCGGGCGGCGCGCTGGCGCTGGCCGATGATCTGGCCGGGCTGATCGACGACATGGCGACCGAGGAGGTCACCGACCTCTCCGCGCTGGACGCCGACATCCGCGCCGCCCTGCCCGCCCACATGCAGGAGGCGGCGATCTTCCTCGACATCGTGCTGGACGCCTGGCCCAAGCGGCTCGCGGATCTGGGCGCGGTGGACCCGGCGCGGCGGCGGTCGCTGCTGCTGCGCGCGCTGGCCGCCAAGTGGCGCGACACGCCGCCCGACGGCCCGGTGATCGCGGCGGGCTCGACCGGGTCGATCCCCGCCGCCGCCGAGCTTCTGGGCGTGGTCGCGAACCTGCCTCTGGGCGCGGTGGTCCTGCCCGGCTTCCAGCGCGACATGGACGACCGGGGCTGGGACGCCATCGACGACACCCACCCCCAGCTCGCCATGAAGGAACTGGTCGAGACGATGGCGCTCGACCGCTCGGACGTGCGCGTCTGGCCGGGCGCGGCGGAGGGGCGGAGCGCGGGCGCCCGGGCGCGGGTGATCGCCGAAGCCCTGCGGCCCGCCGAGGCGACCGCGGACTGGCTGGGCCGAGTGGGCATCCTGAAGGACGAGTGGGGGGCGGACGTGTTCGAGGCCGGACTGTCCGGCCTGTCGGCCATCGAAGCGCCGGCGCCCGCGGACGAGGCGCGCGCGGTGGCGCTGGCCCTGCGCGAGACGCTGGAGACGCCGGGGCGGACGGCGGTCGTCGTCACCCCCGACCGGGGGCTGGCCCGCCGGATCGCCACCGAGATGCGCCGCTATGGCGTGACGCTGGACGATTCGGCCGGCGAGGCGTTGTCGGACACCGCTTCGGGGGCCTTCCTGATGCGGGTGCTGGACGCCGCCCTCGATCCGGGCTCGGCGCTGGCCCTGACCGCGCTGTGGGCCTCGCCGCTGTTTTCCATGGGCGAGGAGCGGGCGAAGCTGCGCGGCGATCTGGGCGCGATGGAGCGTGCGGCCCTGCGCGGGCGCAGGCCGGGGCGGAGCTTCGCCGACGTCGCCGCGCGGATCGCCGAAGCCCATGAGCGCCACGACGAGACAAAGCCGCGCTGGCGCGCGATCATCGAAACCATCGAAGCCGGGCTGTCGCCCCTGCTGGCGCTGGAGGGCGAGCACCCGGCCGCGGCGTGGGCGTCCGCCCTCGCGCAGGCCGCCGAGGCGCTGGCCGCGGCCCCAGAGCAGCCCGGGCCCGAGCGATTGTGGGCGGGCGAGGCGGGCGAGAGCGCGTCGGGGCTGATCCGCGAGTTCATCGAGGAGTCCGAGGCCCTGCGCCCGATGGCGGGTCATGAGTTCGCCCGCGCCCTGCTGGAGACCGCCCGGTCCCGCCGGGTGCGCCCGCGCTTCGGCGCGCACCCGCGGCTGCAGATCCTCGGCCCGCTCGAAGCGCGCCTGATCAGCGCGGACCGGGTGATTCTGGCCGGGCTGAACGAGGGCGTCTGGCCCGCGAAACCGAAGATCGACCCCTTCCTGTCGCGCGACATGCGCCGCAAGGCGGGCCTGAGCGCGCCCGAGCGGCGCTTCGGGCTGGCCGCCCACGACTTCGCCGAGCTGGCCTGCCAGCCGGAGGTGATCCTGACCCGCTCGGCCAAGGTGGAGGGCGCGCCCGCCCCCGCCTCGCGCTGGGTCTGGCGGCTGCAGACGCTGGCGCGCGGCGCGCTGGGCGGGGACGCCACGCGGCTGCTCGCTCCCCCGACCGACTACCTCGCCATCGCCGCGCGGCTCGACCACAGCGCGGCCCAGTCGACCATCGCCCCGCCTGAGCCCCGGCCGCCCGTGGCGGCGCGCCCGCGCACGCTGCCGGTGACGCGGATCGAAACCTGGATCCGCGATCCTTACGCCATCTACGCCCGCAGCATCCTCAGGCTGGACGCGCTCGATCCGCTCGATCAGGCGCCGGGCGGGCGCGAGCGGGGCAACGCCTATCACAGGGCGTTCGAGCTGTGGCTGGAGCGCTTCAACGCCCGCGACCTGCCCGACGGGGCGGAGGATCATCTTGTGGCGCTGGGCCGGGACTGCCTTTTGGAGGCGGGCTTCTCCGAGGCCGAGCTCGGCGCGGAGCTGCCGCGCTTCGCGCGGGTGGCGGCCTGGCTGACAGGCTGGGAGCGCGGGCGGCGGCGGGACAAAATCCTGCCCGTGGCGTGGGAGCGCCCCGGCGCGATCACCTTCGGCGCGCCGGGCGGGGATTTCACCCTGACCGCGAAGGCCGACCGTTTCGACGCGGGGCCGGACGGGATTGACCTGATCGACTACAAGACGGGCAGCCCGCCCAGCGCCAAGGCCGTCGCCGCGGGCTTCTCGCCCCAGCTCCCCCTGCAGGCGGCCATGCTGTCCCAGAACGGGTTCGAGGGCGTCACGCCGGGCGACGTCCGCGACCTGATCTATCTGCGCGTGGGCGGCCAGAAGACCGCCGCCGAACACCGCAGCGCGGTGGGCAAGGACGACACGGCCGCGGAACTGGCGGAGAAGGCGCTGGACGATCTGCGCAAGTGGGTCGCCGAGTTCGACGATCCCGAACGCAGCTATCCCAGCCAGCCGCGGGCGCAGTTCACCAACGCCTTCGGGGACTATGACCACCTCGCCCGCCGGGGCGAGTGGGCCAGCGCGCCGGGCGGCGATGGCGGCGCGGAAGGAAACGGCGAATGAGCGCGCGCGGCTTCGACCCTGATATCGCCTCCAGCGCCTCGGACGCCCAGAACGCGGCGGCCGATCCGCGCGTGCACGTCTTCGTGGAGGCCAATGCCGGGTCGGGCAAGACGCGGGTTCTGGTCGACCGGGTGGCGCGGCTGCTGCTGCAGAAGACCGCGCCTGAAGACATTCTGTGTGTGACCTTCACCAAGGCGGCGGCGGGCGAGATGCAGACCCGGCTGTTCCGCAAGCTGGGCGACTGGTCGGTGATGGCCGACGAGGCGCTGGGCGACGAGCTGAGAAAGCTGGGTGGGGAGGCCGCGGGCGCGGACCTGGCCGATGCGCGCCGCCTGTTCGCCCGCGCGCTGGAGACCCCCGGCGGGCTGAAAATCCAGACCCTGCACGCCTATTGCGAATCCCTGCTGCGCCGCTTCCCGCTGGAGGCGGGCCTGCCGCCGGGCTTCGCCACGCAGGAGGACGCGCAGGCCGCGACCCTCAGCGCGCAGGCCGTGGCCAGCGTCTATGCCCGCGCCGGGGCCGACCCCGACGGCGATCTGGGCCGGGCGGTCGTCACGGTGCTGGACGCCTGCGGGCCGACGGGGCTGGAGCGGATCACCAAGTTCGCCACCACCGAACGCCACGCCTTCACCGAGGCGCTGGACAGGGCGGGCGGGACAGACGCGCTGAAGGCCCGCGCCGCCGAGCGGCTGGACGTGCCGCCGGGGACGGACCCCGAGGCGATCCGGGCCGAGGCGCTGGAGGGCGCGGACCTGATCGCGCTGGCGGCCTGCTGCCGGGCGCTGCTGGCGGGCAGCAAGACCGACATCGAGGGCGGCGAGAGCCTGCGCCTCGCCCTCGACGCGGGCCACGCCGGAGACCCCGAGGGCTTCCTGACCGGCTATTGCGGCTATCTGCTGACCGGCAAGGGCGAGTGGCGCAAGAGCCTCTACACCAAGCCCACGGGCCAGAAATGCGCCGAACTCGTCGCGCTGTTCGCGCCCGAGGACGGCTCCGAACGCGCGCGCATGACCGTCATCCTCGCCCGCGCCGAGGCCGCCGCGGCGCTGGCGCTGACCGAGGCGGGGATCACCTTGGCCGCGGCCCTGATCACCGCCTACGAGGCGGGGCTGGCGCGGCTGCGGGCGGCCGATTTCGCCGATCTGGTGGTGCGGTCGAAACGCCTGCTGACCGATTCCAAGGCGAAGGACTGGACGCTCTACAAGCTCGACCGGGGGCTGGAGCATGTTCTGGTGGACGAGGCGCAGGACACCGCGCCCGACCAGTGGGCGGTGATCGGGGCGCTGACCGAGGAATTCTTCGCCGGGCAGGACGGCTCGAACCGCACCCGCACCCTGTTCTGCGTGGGCGACGAGAAGCAGTCGATCTACTCGTTCCAGAAGGCCGATCCGGCCCTGTTCGTGGCTCAGGGCGCGGAGCTGGAGGTCAAATCTGCGGGCGCGGGTCTGGGCTTCGCCCGGCCGAGTCTGGACGTGTCCTTCCGGTCCAGTCCCGAAGTGCTGGCGGCTGTGGACCTGGCCTTCGCCGCCGAACGCGCCGCGCTGGAGATCAAGGCCGAGCCGGGCGCGCCCGAGACCAAGTTCGCGGCCTCTCCGGCCCGGCCCTTCCACGCCTATGCCGGGCACCGCGCGGCGCGGCGGGGCACGCCGGGCTGCGTGGAGATCTGGCCCGCCGTGCCCCGGCCCGCGACCGAGGACGAGACCTCCATCGACCTGCCGCTGGACCACCGCCAGCCCAACTCCGCCCGCAACCAGCTCGCCCAGGGCGTGGCGCAGGAGATCGCCGACATCCTCGCCCGCGGCGACCGGGTGTGGAAGGAGGCCAAGCCCGACTGGATCGCCCGCCCCGCCGAACCGGGCGACATCATCGTTCTGGTCCGCTCTCGCGGCGGCGGGCTGTTCGACGAGATCATCCGTCAGCTCAAGATCAGGAACGTGCCCGTGGCGGGCGCGGACCGGATGACGCTGTCGGTGCAGCTGGCGGTGCAGGACCTGATCTCGCTGGCGCGCTGGGCGCTGCTGCCCGAGGACGACCTGTCGCTGGCCGAAGTCCTGAAGAGCCCGGTCTTCCATCCGGCGGGGCGCGACGGCGCGATCATCGACGACGACGCCCTGTTCGACCTCACCCGGCGGCCTGAGAGGCGGCTTTGGGACAAGCTGCGGGCGACGGACGACGCGCGCTTCACCGAGGCGCGCGAGGCGTTGGAGCGCGCCCGCGCGCGGGTGGACCGCGACGCGCCCTACGCCTTCTTCGCCAGCTTCCTGGGCGAGGCGTCGTCCACCGGCGAGACGCGGCTGGCCCGGCTCTATGCCCGGCTGGGCGAGGAGGCGCGCGATCCGGCGGAGGAATTCCTCTCCCGCGCGCTGGCCCATGAGCGCGAGGGCGCGCCCAGCCTGGCGCGCTTCATCGCCGCGATGGCCGCCGACGCCAGCGAGATCAAGCGCGAGATGGAGGCCGGGCGCGGCGAGGTGCGGGTGATGACCGTGCACGCCGCCAAGGGGCTGGAGGCGCCCATCGTCTTCCTGCCCGACACCACCGCCAAACCGAAATCGCGCTTCGAGGGGCTGGCCGCCGATCCCGAGTGCGGGCTGCTGTGGGCGGCGGAGACGAAGACCGCCCTGCCCGCCCTCGCCGTGATCCGCGAGGCGAAAAACGCCGCGGACGAGGCGGAATCCGCGCGCCTGCTCTATGTGGCGCTGACCCGCGCCCGTGACCGGCTGATCGTGTGCGGGGCGAAGCACGGGCAGAAGGAGGGGCGGGTCGATCCCGGAAGCTGGCACGCGCGGCTGGACGCGGCGTGGTCGGGCGAGGGCTGGACGGAAGTTCCCACCGCCATCGACGGCATTGCGGCGGCCAACAACTGGGAGGGCGCCGCGCGCCGGTCTGGCGAGAACCCGCCACGGGTGGAGCGCGAGGGCGCGGCGGCGGCGCTCCCCGCGTCACCGCCCGTCTGGGCCGTCTCGCCCGCGCCCGAAGAGCCGCGCGCGCCGCGCGCCGTCGCGCCCTCGCGGTTGATCGAGGAAGAGGAGGGCGGGTTCGAGCCGGCCTCGCTGTCGCCGCTGGACGCCAGCATGGAGAACCGCTTCCTGCGCGGGGCGCTGATCCACAAGCTGCTCCAGACCCTGCCCGATCTGGAGCCCGCTCGCCGCCGGGCCAGCGCCGAGCGCTTCCTCGCCGCCCGGCGGGAACTGAGCGAGGCGCAGCGGGCGGCCATCCTGACCGAGACGCTGGCGGTGCTGGACCACCCGGAATTCGCCCCCATCTTCGGCCCCGGCAGCCGGGCGGAGGTGGCCGTGGCGGGCCGGGCGCCGGGCCTGCCCGAGGGCGTCAGCGTGAACGGGCAGATCGACAGGCTCGCCGTCAGCGCCGAGGAGGTGCTGATCGTGGACTTCAAGACCAACCGCCCGCCGCCTAAGACCGCCGAGGCCGTGCCGCTGGTCTATCTGGGCCAGATGGCGGCCTATCGCGCGCTGCTGTCCGCGCTGCATCCGGGACGGCCGGTGCGCTGCGCCCTGCTGTGGACCGACGGGCCGCGCCTGATGGAGCTGCCCGGGGAGATGCTGGACGCGGCGCTGGCGAAGGCCTCAGGACGGCGGACGGCTTGATCGGAGCGCTTGACCGGACCGGCCGGGCTTCCTAGGTCTTTGGCGACCGAAGCGGGGAATGCGATCCCCCCTTCCCCTACATTCTCAGGAGCAAATCCATGGCGACCAAGGCTGTTTCCGACGACTCCTTCGACAGCGACGTCCTGAAGGCCTCCGGCCCCGTGCTGGTGGATTTCTGGGCCGAATGGTGCGGGCCGTGCAAGCAGATCGCCCCCGCCCTCGACCAGATCGCGGCGGAGAAGAGCGGCGCGATCACGGTGGCCAAGGTCAATATCGACGAAAACCCGATGACGCCCGGCAAGTACGGCGTGCGCGGCATCCCCACCCTGATGATCTTCAAGGACGGCGAGCCGGTCTCGTCGAAGATCGGCGCGATGGCCAAGGGCAAGATCGAGGAATGGATCAACGAGACCATCGCCTGATCCGTCCCGCGATCTGAAGATAAGAAGCCCCGGACCGATGGTCCGGGGCTTTTTCGTGCGGGAACGGGACTACCCCGCCATCTCGCCTGCGATCTCCAGCGCCGCGGCGCGGGGGTCGGGGGCGGCGGTGATGGGGCGGCCGACCACCAGATGGCTGGCGCCCGCCTTCAGGGCCTCCGCCGGGGTGGCGACGCGTTTCTGGTCGCCCATGTCCGCGCCCGCCGGCCGGACGCCGGGGGTGACGATCAGGAAGCCGTCGCCATAGCGGGCGCGGATCTCCGCCGCCTCCTGCGGCGAGGCCACCACCCCGTCCATGCCGCAGTCGAGCGCCTGGCCCACGCGGCGCATGACGAGCTCGCGCGCGCCCATGGCGTAGCCCATCTCGGCCAGCATGGCGTCGTCATAGGCGGTCAGCACGGTCACCCCGAGCAGTTTCAGGTCCGAGCCCTTCCGGCCCTCGTGGGCGGCGCGCATCACGGGCGGTTCGGCATGGACGGTCAGAAGATCCGCGCCCGCGCCGGTGATCGAGCGGGTCGCCTTCTCCACCGTCGCAGGGATGTCGTGGAGCTTGAAGTCGAGAAAGACCTCATGGCCCCGCGATTTGAGCGCGGCGGCCAGCGCCATGCCGCCCACAGGCAGGAGCTGGAGGCCGATCTTGTAATGGCTGACCGCGTCGCCCAGCCGCGCGGTCATGGCTTCGGCGTCGGCGATGGCGGGCAGGTCGAGGGCGGCGATGAGGCGGGGGTCGGCCATCAGGCGGATTTGCTTTCTGCTTGGAGGGCTTTGGCCATGCGGCGCTCCTGCGCGCGCATCATCGCCTGGCCGACCGGATCGGGCAGGACGCGGGACAGGCCGGAGAGGAATTTGTACCAGGCGCCCGGCACCCGGCACGTCACGCCCCGGTCCACCGCGTCCCATGCGCTGGAGGCCACGTCCTCGGGCTTGAGCATCCAGAAGCCGGGCATGCGCGAGACCACCGGGCGCGCGCCGTTCACGTCATGAAATTCCGACCAGGTGTAGCCGGGGCAGACCGCGCTGACATGCACGCCGCGCGCTTCGAGCTCCAGATGCAGAGCCTCGGAGAACTTGATGAGCAGGCTTTTCGCGCCCGGATAGAGGGTGCCCGAGAAACGGGTGTGCGCGTTCGCGCTGGGCAGGAGGGCGGAGACCGAGGACACGTTCACGATCCGCCCATAGCCCCGCTCGGCCATGCCCGGCGCGAGCAGGTGGGCCAGCTCGGCGTAGCTGGACACCATGAGCTGGATGAAGCGCGCCTGATCGGCCCATGAGGTGGCGATGAACGCGCCCGGCTGGCCCGCCCCGGCATTGTTGACCAGCGCGTCGGCATGCCGCCCGGCGGCCTTCAGGGCGTCTGCGATGGCGGCGGGCGCGCCCGGCTCGGCCAGATCGGCCTCGACCACCAGCGCCTCGATCCCGTGGGCTGAGGTCAGTTCACCCGCCAGCGCCTCCAGACGCTCGCGGCGGCGGGCGACCAGCGCCACGTCCCAGCCGCGCGCGGCGAAATCCTTCGCGAACGCCGCCCCGATCCCCGACGAGGCGCCCGTGACGAGCGCGAGACGTTTGGCCATGGACGCATCCCTCCCTGGAAATCCGCCGCGGAAGGTGAAGCGCGCGGCGAAGATTGTCCAGCCGGGGTCAGCGCGCGGGGCACCCCTGCGCCGTCAGCTCTTCCAGCGCCTCGATGATCGTTTCGAGGGATTGGGGAGCGATGGCATGGGGTGACGCGGCGTACTCCGAAGGGAGGCCGGATTCAGCGTCCTGGAACAGATGATTCACGCCCTGAACGATCTCGACGCGGGTTTCCAGCCCTGAGCGTGCCGCCTCGACGCGCGCAGCCGTCTGGTCGGGGAGAACCTGCAGGTCCCTGCCTGCCAGCAGCGCCGCGACCGGACCTCGATAGCCGGCCATGGCCGGCGCGGGGTCGAGATCGAGCGCGGCCAGGGCATACGCCTGCCCCCAGACCGCTCCCTGCTGCCGCGCCGCGTCCGGCTCGAGGCCGTGCGCCTCGAGAGCCTCGGCTATGGCCTGAGGAGCGGTTTGCGCGTCGGACGTTTCCATGGCCGAAAAAACCGCCTGCTGCAGTGCGCGGTTTGCCGCGATCTGCTCTCCTGTCGCGCCTGATGCGCGGTTCAGGGCTTCGGCCTGCTCGAAAAGCGTCTCACGCATGGAGGCCGCGGGCGCGGCGAGCGTCACGATGAAAGCCGGGTCCGCCCCGGCTTCGGCGGCGAGGAAGGCCACAAGCCCGCCTTCGGAGTGCCCAAGGACACCGACGCAGGCCGGGTCGGTCTCGTCACGCGATCTGAGCGCGGACAGGGCGGCCGCGGCATCAGCGGCGAGGTCGCGCGGGCTCTCCGGCGCGACCGCCTCAGAGCCGCCCACTCCGCGATCATCCAGCCGCAGGGAGGCGAATCCCGCCTCGGCCAGCGCCTGCGCCAGCACGGCGAAGACCGGCTGGCCGGCGACGGTGGCGTCGCGGTCCTGAGAGCCCGATCCGTTGAGCAGGAGCACGGCGGGAAACGGCCCCTGGCCATCGGGCAGACGCAATGACCCGGCGAGTCGTCCCTGGCTCTGGACCGTCATCTCGATGTCGGCGGGATCGGCCTGTGCGTCGGGAGCGCTGTCGGAGAATCGTCCCCGTTCCAGCGCGAGAGGCAGCGCCGCACCGCCTTGGGTGAACACACCGTCCAGCCTGCCTGCATCCAGTTCGGCTTCGTAAGACGCCGCGAGGGCCGGGAAAGCGGCATGAAACCAGACGCCGTCCGCATCCACCTCACTCGCTTCGATCCGCGCTCCGCCCTGATCCACCGAGACCAGAACCGCGGTCTCCTCGCCGATCTCCATCTCAATGCGCAGTTCGCCCGCCGGGGTCGCGAGCACGCCGCGCCACACTCCGTGCAAATCCTCCGCGGCGGCCGCCGCGCTGAACGTCAGAGCCGCGAAGATCGCAGCGATCCGCCCTGTCATCCCAAAATCCCCCATCCGCAGAGTCTGCATGCCTTGAGCCTTATGCGTCCCATCGCCTTTGTCCAGCATGACGCGCGTGGGCCAAGACCGTCAGCCTTCCCCTCGCGCTTCCGCCTGGTAGGCCTGCATGGCCGCCTCGAAATCCGCCGCCGCGCCGTCCCATGCGGCGGCCACGTCCAGCGGTTCGCCCGCCTGCCAGACCGCCAGCACCCGCCGCGTGGCGCGAATGTCGGACAGGGGGTCGCCGTCGATCACGACGATGTCGGCCACCGCGCCGGGCTGCAGATGGCCCAGATCGTCCCGCCTGATGATCCTCGCGGCGTTGACGGTCGCCGCCTGCAGCGCGCGATCCGGGCCGAATCCGGCCAGTGTCAGCGCCTCGAGCTCCATGTGGAGGCCCGCGCCGGGCAGCATGCCGGGGGCGGCCGGAATGTCAGAGCCCGCCCCGATCAGCGCCCCGCCCTCGATCAGCCGGACCAGCATCGCCTCGGAGAGCCGGCGGTCGGCCAGCGTCCGGGGCCGGATCGCTTCGGCCATCCCGCGGATCGCGCTCCACTGCCCCTCCATGTGGGGCGCCATCCGCGACGCGCCGTCGAAACCATCCGCGTCCAGCTCGCCGGTCCCGGAGAACTGGTGGCCGTTGGCCAGGGTGGGCACGAAGGCGGCGCCGCTGGCCAGCAGGTCGTCTGCGATGGCGTCCAGGATGGCGTCGTCCAGCATCTCGTCCAGAGGGTCGCCGCCGCGCCGCTGATAGGCCAGGGCCAGCCCGCTCATGTGCTCGACCGTGTCCGCCCCGGCCTCGGCGATCTGCACGATGTCGAGACGGGCCATGGTCAAACCTCGGGTCAGCACCGTGCCGATGTCGGCCATCACCGGCATGCCGTGCTCGGCGGCCCGATCGGCGGCGGCGCGGAAGGCGTCCTCCCCGATGGTCTCGTAGATCTTCACGTGATCGGCGCCCGCCTCGGCCAGCGCGTCCACCGCGGCCTCGGCCGAGGCCGCGTCGTCCACGAAGATCGGCATGATGGTGTCGATGGGATGCTCGCCCAGCCGCCCGGCGGTGGCGGACATAGGCGCGATCACGCTGTCGGAGCTGTCCAGCATGGGACCGCTGGCGATCAGGCGCGGCCCGACCGGAGCGCGCCGGATCGCGCCGAGGGATTCGAACGTGTTGTTGGCGTCGCGCACCGTGGTCACGCCCGACGCCGGGAAGGCCGCGGCGTAATGGGCGCGGGCGTGGACGTGCAGGTCGATGAGGCCGGGCAGGATAGTCGCCTCGCCGAAATCATGGATCTCGGCGCGGTCATCCCAGGCGCAGTCGGGCCGGGCGCCCGAGCAGACGACCCGCTCGCCGGAGATCACGACCACGCCCTGTTTGATCATCGCGCCGGACCGCGCGTCGAACAGCCGCCCCAGCAGCACCTGATCGCCGGAAGCCTGCTGGCCTCCGCATGCCGCCATCATCAGCGCCGACAGCCCCGCCGCCAGTCCGTGTTTCAGTCCACGCATCGCGTCCCTCCCGGTTTCAATCGGACCGGGCTTTAGGGCGCAAGTGACGGAAAATAAAATTAAACTGCCGTGAGTCAGGCTTACCGATCCGTCATCCCGACCGCTCGGCCAGCCGCTCGGCGGCGACCCCGGCAAGGAATTTCAGGGTTTCGGTCTCGCGCTCGGAGAAGCGGAAGCGAGGCTCGAAATCGAGGATGCACAGCGTGCCCATGGCGTGGCCCTGCACCATCACAGGCGCGCCCGCGTAAAAGCGCACGTATGGCTCACTCTGCACCAGCGGATTGGAGGAGACCCGCCGGTCGATGCCCGCGTTCAGCAGCACCAGAGGTTCGGGGTGGAGGATGGCGTGCGCGCAGAAAGACACGTCGCGCCGCTCCTCGCGGGTCTCCACCCCGTGACGGGCGAAGAACCAGAGCCGGTCGGCGTCCACCAGCGACACGAAGGCCATGGGCGCGCCGAAGACATGCGCGGCGGTGTCCACGATTTCCTGAAAGCGCGGCCCGCCTTCGGTGTCCAGCGCGCCCAGACCGCGCAGCACGGCGAGCCGTTCGCGCTCGGTCTCCGGCGTAGGCGCAGGCGTGAAGTTCATCGCCCCCTCCCCTCGTCCGCCGCGCGGGGGCCGCCTCGTTTGAAGGGCGCGCGCTCACCGTCGCAGTGGATGGGACAAACCTCTCACGACCTCAGGGCGCGCTTCAAGCGAAACCGGTCAGGTCAGGCCGCCAGCGCCAATGCCCGCTCGGCCAGCCTGTCGGCGGCGACACCGGCGAAGAAGGTCAGCACGGCGGCGTGGGCGTCTGTGAAACGGAAGCGGGGCTCGGTGTCCTGCACGCACATGGCGCCCACCGCCTGCCCGCGCACGATGATCGCGGCCCCGGCGTAGAACCGCACGAAGGGCGCGCCGACGACCAAGGGATTTTGCCTGAAGCGCGGGTCGGTCGACGCGTTGAGCACCACGAAGGGCTCCCGCTGGAGGATGGAGTGAGAGCAGAAGGATTCCTCGCGGCCCGTCTCGCACGCGCTCAGGCCCGTCCGGGCTTTGAACCACTGCCGGTCCTGGTCCACCAGCGAGATCACCGCGGTGGGCGTGTCGAAGGCGAAGGCCGCCGCGCGCACGATCTCGTCGAAGCGGGGCTCGGCGACGGTGTCCAGCACTTCGAGCTCTTGAAGCGTCCTCAGACGCTGGGGCTCTGCGGACGGAAGCGCGGCGCGCTGGTAGGGCATGGCTGTGCTCCTGATACCGGTGACATCCTCGTCCAGACTAGGAAGCGGGCTATGAAAGACCGGTAAACCCCAGGATACCGTGATCAGCCTTGCGCGCGGGCGACCAGCCGCTCGACGGCGAGCCCGGCGAAGAACTTCAACGCCCGGACCTGCTCGTCGGTGAAACGGAAACGCGGCGCGGTGTCGAAGACGCAGAACATGCCGATGACAGCGCCGCCGGGCAGGACCAGCGGGGCGCCGGCGTAGAACCGCGCATAGGGCGGGCCGGCCACCAGCGGGCTCTCGGCGAAGCGCGGATCGAGAGCGGCGTTGAGCACCACGAGGGGCTCTTTCTGCCTTATGCCGTGGGTGGAGAAGGAGATGTCGCGGCTGGTCTCGGCCTGTTCGAAGCCCATGCGGGCCTTGAACCACTGGCGTTCGCCGTCGATCAGGGTGATGTCCGCCCCGATGGTCTGGAAGCAGAGCGCCGCGGTCTCGACGATGTCGTCGAAGGCGCGCTCCCCGCCCGTGTCCAGAACCTTGAGCCCGTCAAGGGCGCGTCGCCGCCGGACTTCGTCCTGGCTCAGTCTTTTCGCTTCGGCCATTGCCGCTTCTCCGTTCCCCGATGGACAAGCGGGGCGCAGCAGACCCCGAACCGGTGAAGGTTTCGTGAAGCTCCGCCAAAATTGCGGGCGGTCAGGCTTTCGCGCTGTCGGGACGGGCCAGATCGGGATCGACCATGACCGGCGCGTAGACGTGCCAGGGGAAGGCCTCCACCAGCCGCCGGGAGAACTCCACCCCGCGCACCGAATTGCCCTTGGGGCCCAGCCGGGGCGAATACACCGCGAAGCCCGCCACGCCGGGCACCACGATCATCAGCGCCCCCGACACGCCGGACTTGGCGGGCAGGCCCACCTGGAAGGCGAACTCGCCGGAGAAATCGTACATCCCGCAGGTCAGCATCAGCGACAGGACGTGCCTGACCGTCTGGCGGCTGAAGACGTGCCGCTCGGTCAGCGGGCATACGCCGCCATTGGCCAGCGTGGCGGCCATGGCCGACAGCCGGTCCACGTCGCTCTCGATGGAGCAGCAGCGGATATACAGATCCAGCGCCTCGTGGAGGTCCGAACCCTCGGGAAAGCAGCCGTGCTCGCGCATGAAATAGGACAGGGCGTAATTGCGGTCCGAGCCCGAGGCCTCGCTTTCGTAGATATCGCGCGCGAAGCCCGCCTCCGCTCCGCCCGCCCCCGCCCGCCAGATGCGGCTGACGAAATCGTGGCGGGCCTCCACCTGCCAGGTGGGGTGGATCATCGAACAGGTGATGATCGCGCCCGCGTTCAGCATCGGATTGTGGGGCCGCTTGCGCTCGTCCAGGGTGATCTCGTTATAGCCCTGCCCGGACGGCTCGCGGCCCACATGACGGTGATAGAGCTCGGTCCCGACCAGCTCCAGCGCGACGCCGTAATTGACCGCCTTCATCACCGACTGGAGGGAGAAGTCGGTCTTCTCGTCGCCGTCGCGCAGGCCGATCCGGAATCTCTGCCCGTCGATGGAGCACACGCCCATGGCGAAGGCGTCCGGGTCGCGCTTGGCCAGCGCGGGGATGGCCGAGCGCATCTCGCCCCAGTCCGCCCCGGCCGCATAATCGAACAGGCCCGCCACCCTGGTCTTGAAGACGGGGAAGTTGGCGATGGCCAGATCGCCGTCCGCCAGCCGACCGATCAGGCCCGCCTCCGCCTCGCTCATGGTGGCGCAGAAGGCGTCCTCCCCCACCACGCCGCCCCCGGCGCCCTCGACCGCCGCCCTCAGGCAGCCCAGCCGGGGATCGTCCAGCGTCAGTCCGGCCCGCTCGATCAGATCGCGCAGTTTCGCCGCATCCCCGCCCAGCCGGGCGAACAGGGCTTTGGCGGCCTCGCGCGCCCTGTCCTGATCGGGCGGGTTCGCATGCTCGAACTGGGCGGGGCGCGTGGCGAACGCGCCCGAGGCGGGCGTGCGGATGTGTCGGGTCAAATCTCTCTCCGGGGCCGGCGCGTCGGTCCATGGGGGCACAAGAGACAACGCTTTTCCAGTCCGGACGGCTCTGACAAAGCCAAGAGCCGTTGTGCGGCGCGGCGCGATCTGCTTTACGGCACGCACGCATTCGTCCGGCCATTTGAACGGGAGCCCGCCCATGTCCGCCAAGCCCAGCAAGATCGTCCTCGCCTATTCGGGCGGGCTGGACACCTCGGTGATCCTCAAATGGCTGCAGGACCATTACGACGCGGAGGTGGTCACCTTCACCGCTGATCTGGGCCAGGGCGAGGAGCTGGGTCCGGCCCGCGAAAAGGCCGAAGCGGCGGGCGTGAAGCAGATCTACATCGACGATCTGCGCGAGGAGTTCGTGCGCGATTACTGCTTCCCCATGGTCCGCGCCAACGCGGTCTATGAGGGGCTGTACCTGCTGGGCACCTCCATCGCGCGGCCCCTGATCTCCAAGCGGCTGGTGGAGATCGCTCACGAGACCGGCGCGGACGCGGTCGCCCACGGCGCCACCGGCAAGGGCAACGACCAGGTCCGCTTCGAGCTGGGCGTGGCCGCGCTCGACCCGGACCTGAAATGCATCGCGCCCTGGCGCGAATGGGACCTGAACTCGCGCACCAAGCTGATCGAGTACGCCGAGGCGAACGGCATCAAGGTGCCCACCGACAAGCGCGGCGAGGCCCCTTTCTCGGTGGACGCCAATCTCTGGCACACCTCGTCTGAAGGCAAGCTGCTCGAAGATCCGTTCGAGGAAGCCACCGAGATCGTCTATCAGCGCACCAACGATCCCGAGCAGGCGCCCGACACGCCGCAATACGTCACCATCAGCTTCGAGCGCGGCGACGCGGTGGCCGTCGACGGCGAGGCCCTGAGCCCCGCCGCCCTGCTGACGAAGCTCAACGAGCTGGGCCGCATCCATGGCATCGGGCGGCTGGATCTGGTCGAGAACCGCTTCGTGGGCATGAAGTCGCGCGGCATCTACGAGACGCCGGGCGGCGAGATCCTCATGCTCGCCCACCGGGGCATCGAGCAGATCACCCTCGACCGCGGCGCGATGCACCTGAAGGACGAGCTGATGCCGCGCTACGCCAAGCTGGTCTATGAGGGCTTCTGGTTCAGCCCCGAGCGCGAGATGCTGCAGGCGGCCATCGACCACTCCCAGCGCCATGTCTCCGGCGATGTCCGGCTCAAGCTCTACAAGGGCTCGGCCAGGGTGGTGGGCCGCGAATCGGCCTCCACCCTCTACTCGCTCGCCCACGTCACCTTCGAGGAGGACGCGGTGTACGACCAGAAGGACGCCGAAGGCTTCATCCGCCTGAACGCCCTGCGCCTGAAACTGCTGGCTCGCCGCAAGCGGATGCTGGGCGAGAACGACTGAGCGGCGGCCGTCAGCCGGGCAGGCTGAGCACCGCCGTCAGCCCGCCCAGGGCGCTGTCCTCCAGCCGCACGTCGCCGCCATGGGCGCGGGCGGCGTCGCGCGCGATGGCCAGGCCCAGCCCCACGCCGGTGCGGTTGGCGTTGCGGGCGGGGTCGAGGCGGGAGAAGGGCTTGAACGCCTCCTCGCGCAGCTCGGGCGGGATGCCCGGCCCGTCATCGTCCACCCGTATCTCGATGCGCCGGCCCGTGCGCCGCGCGGTCAGAGCCGCGCCGCCCCCATAGGCCAGCGCGTTCTGAACCAGATTGGAGACCGCCCGGCTCAGCGCCCCGCGGCGGCCCTGGGCGATCAGGTCCTCTTCGAGATCGAGCGTTATTTCTGCGCCCCCGCGCCCGGCCTTCTGCGCGATCTCCCGGCACAGGGCGGTCAGGTCGACCGGCCCGGTCTCCTCGCCCGTCTGTCCCCGGGCGAAGGCGAGGTATTCGTTCAGCGCCTCCTCCATCTCCTTCAGATCAGCCTCCGCCGCCCGGCGCTCGGGGCTGTCGGGCATGAGGGCGAGCTGGAGGCGCAGGCGGGTCAGGGGCGTCCTGAGATCGTGGCTGACCCCGGCGAGCAGCGCCGTGCGCTGCTCGATGTGCCGGGTCAGGCGCTCGCGCATGTCGATGAAGGCCCGCGCCGCCTGGCGCACCTCCCGCGCGCCCGCGGGTTTGAACGGCTCGGCGTCCTGGCCCCGGCCGAAGGCGTCCGCCGCCTCGGCCAGCCTGCGGATCGGCTTGACCTGATTGCGTATGAAGATCACCGACACCGCGGTCAGCAGGGTCGAGGCGCCGAGAATCCACAGGATGAAGATGTGCCCGGTCGTGGCGAAGACCCGTTCCCGGACGGCGATGAAGCGCAGCACCCCGCCATCGACCGCCACGCGGATGTCCACGTATTCGGGATAGCGGGTGGTGTCGAACCAGAAGGGCGCGTCCAGCCGGTTGGTCAGGGCGTTGCGCAGGGTCCGGTCCAGCGTGCGGAAAAAGGCCGTCCGCCGCGAGACCGGCAGGTCCTCGCCGGGCCGGAAATCCACCGACAGCCCCATCGTGTCGAAGGCCATCGCCGAGACGGCGGGGAACTCAGCCGCCCCGTAGCGCTGATGCAGCTCGGCGACCATGGCCACGTCCCCGGCCACGCTGTCGGACAGGCGCGAGGTGACCGTCTCCCAGTGCTCCTCGAAGAAGGCCCAGGTCACCGCCACCTGCATCATCGCCACGGGCAGGATGAAGATCAGCAGCGACCGCCCGAACAGGGAGGTGGGCAGGAAGCGCTTGATGCCCAGACGTATGCGGAGCCGCCGCCAGCGCATCTCAGGGACGGGCCCGCTGGCTGCCGAACACCGGCTCGGCGACGAGGCGGTAGCCTTCCCCGCGCACGGTCTGCAGCCAGACCGGGTCGCGCGGATCGGTCTCGATCTTGCGCCGCAGGCGGGTGACCTGCACATCCACCGCCCGCTCGCCGGCGCTGCCCGCGCCGTTCTCGGCCAGCGCCGCGCGCGAGACCGGCTCGCCCGCGCTCATCGCCAGCGCCGAGAGCAGCGCCGCTTCGCCGCCCGTCAGGCGCACCCGCCGGTCGCCCTCGGTCAGGGACTGGGCGTCCAGCTCGAAGGTCCAGTCGCCGAAGCGCACCGCGGCGGGCGCCTCCCGGCGCGGCAGAACCCGGCGCAGGATGGCCTGCACCCGCAGGATCAGCTCTTCGGGCTCGAAGGGCTTGGCCAGATAGTCGTCCGCGCCCAGAGACAGCCCCCTGATGCGGTCCTCGGGCTCGCCGCGCGCGGTCAGCAGCAGGATGGGGCAGTCCTTCGTGCGCCGGACCGCCTCGGTCAGCTCGAACCCGTCCATGCCGGGCATCATCACGTCCAGGATCAGCAGATCGAAGGCCAGCGCGTCCAGCATGGACAGGGCCTTGCCCGCCTCGGGCGCGGACGAGACGCGATAGCCCCGCCCCCGCAGGAACCGGGTCAGCAGGTCGCGGATGCGGTCGTCGTCGTCGACGACAAGGATGTGCGGCGCGCGCCCGTCTTCGCTCATGGCCCCGTCCGTTCGGTTCGGGGCGCAGGATGGACCGGATCGGGCGGGCTTTCCAGCCGCCGCGCCCGCGGGCTCAGGCCGCGCGGATCTTTTCCAGGAAGCCCGACACTCCGCCGCGCAGCTGCTCGGCCTGACGGCCAAGATCGGCTGCGGCGCTGACGACGGCCTCCGCCGACTGGCTGGTCTCGCGGGCGCCCTCGAGCACGCGGTTGATGGTGGCCGAGACCGAGCCCGCGCTGGCGGCGGTCTCCTCGGTGTTGCGGCTGATCTCCGAGGTCGCCGCGTTCTGCTGTTCCACGGCCGCGGAGATCGAGGCGGACACGCCGTTCACGCTTTCCACCGACCTGCCGACCCGCTCGATCGCGGCGACGGCGGTTTTCACCACCGCCTGCACGTTGGCGATCTGGCCGGAGATTTCCTCGGTGGCCTTCGCGGTCTGGCTGGCGAGGGATTTCACTTCCGAGGCGACCACGGCGAAGCCCTTGCCCGCTTCACCGGCGCGCGCCGCTTCGATGGTCGCGTTCAGGGCCAGCAGGTTGGTCTGCTCGGCGACATTGTCGATCAGGCTGACGATCTCGCCGATCTTGTCCGCGGCGGCAGCCAGCTCGGCCATGGTCTGGCCCGTCGCCCGGGCGTCGTCGGACGCGCCCGAGGATGTCGTGGCCGCCTCGGTGGCGCGTTCGGAGATTTCAGAGATCGCGCGGGTCAGCTCGGTGGCCGCCATCGAGACCGTGCGCGCGGTGCCGGACGCCTGCTCGGCGGCGGCGGCCACGGTGGCGGAGGTTTCGGTGGTGGTGTCGGCGGTCTGGGCCATGGCGCGCGCGGTCACCGCCAGCTCCTCGGACGCCGAGGCCAGCGTCGCCACGATGGCGGTCACGTCCCGCTCGAAGGCGTCGGCCAGTTTATCGCGCTCGGCCCGGCGGGCGGCGCGGCCCATCTCCTCGATGGTCGTGATGCACAGATCCATGTCCAGCATCGCCGCCTTGATCAGCGCGTCCAGCGCCGCTTCGAGCTCGGCCGCCCCCTTCGCGCCGCCGAACGGCCCGCGGGATTTGAAGGCGCGCCGCGCCACGGCCCCGGCCATGCCGGAGACGAGCTTGGCGTAGCCGCCGAAATACCAGGCGGGCTTGAGCTCCAGCCGGGCATGGGCTGAGCCCACGCGCTCGACCGAGGCGAGATAGGCGTCCCCGAAGCTGGCCTCGCAGATCCGCATCCAGTGTTCGAGCTGCCTGTCGCGGGCATGGCGGCGCATGGCGTCGTCGGAGAAAGCCTCGTCCGCCTCGGGGTGCCTGGCGATGTCGGCGTAGAAGGCGTCGAGAATGGCGGGCAGCTCCGCCTCCACCAGCGGCTTCAGGGCGCGCAGCCTGTCCCGGGCCTCGGAATCAAAGCCGGTGAAGGAGAAACGGGCCTCGAGATCGGCCGTGGTGAATCGGGTCATGCGCGTCGCCCCCATGCTCGCGTCGAACGTGGGGGCGACCATCGCCGGAGGGGGTTAACGCCCCCCTAGCGCAGCAGCGGCTCAGGCCGCCCGTATGCGATCCAGGAAGCCGGACACGCCCGCCCGCAGGGCATCGGCCTGACGGCCCAGCTCCTCGGCGGCGCCCACCACGCCCTCGGCGGAGCGGGAGGTCTCCTCGGCGCCGGACAGAACCTCGGCGATGGTGGCCGACACCGATTCCGCGCTGGCCGCCGTCTGGCCGGTGTTGCGGCTGATCTCGGCGGTCGCCGCGTTCTGCTGCTCCACGGCCGCAGAGATCGAGACGGAGACGCCGTTCACGCTCTCCACAGACCTGCCGACCCGCTCGATGGCGGCCACGGCGCTCTTCACCACCGCCTGCACGTTGGTGATCTGGCTGGAGATCTCCTCGGTGGCCTTGGCCGTCTGGCTGGCGAGCGATTTGACCTCGCTGGCGACCACCGCGAAGCCCTTGCCCGCCTCGCCCGCCCGCGCCGCCTCGATGGTGGCGTTCAGCGCCAGCAGGTTGGTCTGCTCGGCGACGGTCTCGATCAGGCTGACGATGGCGCCGATCTTTTCAGCCGCCGCGGCCAGCTCGTGCATGGTCTGGCCGGTGGCCTTCGCGTCGGTGGAGGCTTCTCCGGATGTGCTGGCGGCCTCGCCCGCACGGGCGGCGATCTCCTGGATGGAGCGGGTCAGCTCGTCCGCCGCGCCCGCGACCGAACGGGCCGTGGCGGTGGCCTCCTCGGCGGCGGACGCCACCGTGGCCGATTTCTGCGACGCGCCCTCGGCGGTCCTGGACATGGATTTCGCGGTGACCGAAAGCTCTTCGGACGAGGCGGCCAGCGCGTCCACGATGGCGCCGACATCGCGCTCGAACTCAGCCGCGAGCGCGTTGCGCTCCTTCGCCTTCTGCTCTGCGGCGCAGTCCTCGATGGTGGAGATGCACAGATCCATGTCCAGCATCGCCGCCTTGACGAGGGTGTCGAGCGTCGCCTCGAGATCTCCGTCGCGGCGGCTGAACAGGCCTTTCGACTTGGCCCGGCGGGTCACGCCGCCGACCAGCCCGCCCACGATCTTGGCGTAGCCGCCGAAATACCAGGCCGGTTTCAGGCCCAGCCGCGCGTGGGTCTCGCCGATCCGCCGCACCGAGTTCAGATAGTCCGTCCCGTATTCCGCCGCGCAGATGCGAAGCCAGTGCTCGAGCTGTTTCTGGCGGGCGTGGCGGCGCATCTCGGGATCGTCGAACATGCGGTCGACTTCCGGGTGCCGCGCGATGTCGGCATAGAACGCGTCCAGCACCGCGGGCAGCTCGCTCTCGACAAGCGGCGTCAGCGCCTTCAGGCGCGTGCGGTCCTCAGCGGTGAAATTCAGGAACTCAAAACGCTCTTTCAGGTCTGCCTGCGCGGTCATGGCCCCTCCCCGGATCGCAATGGCGAATCGAATTCCACAACCATCGGTATCGTTCGATTAACAAAGCCTCACCGGAAGACGCCGGATGCCGTCACTTTTTTCTGCGCAGGTAGTTCCAAGCGGTCGTCGCGCCCAGCACCGCGGCGAACCAGACGCCGCCCACCCAGATGAAGAACCACAGCTCGATGTCCACGCCGAGGATGGTCATGACGAAGGGCATGGCCACGACGGTCATCTGGATGGCGGTCTTGAACTTGGCGTCCGCGCTGACCGGCACGGGGTTGGGGTCCGCCTCCAGGCTGGTCAGGCGGATGCCGGTCATCAGCACGTCGCGACCGATGATGAGCATGACCGGGACCGCCAGCCACGGATTGACGCCGGAGATGATCGTGAAGGCGATCAGATAGGCGCCCACCAGCACCTTGTCCGCGATGGGATCGAGCAGGGCGCCCAGCGGGCTCTCCGCCCCGATCCGCCGCGCCAGCCACCCGTCCAGCCAGTCGGAGAGCGCCGCGATCACGAACACCGCGCCCGAGGCCAGCCCCAGCGCGACGGCCCGGTCCTCGGTGGCCGAGGCCGCGCTTTCGAGCAGCAGCCACGCCCCGGCCACGCCCGCGGCTCCGCGCAGGACGGTCACGGCGTTGGGCAGCCAGGCGAGAACGGAGCGGGTCATGGCGGTCCTATTCGTGGAAATGGTCGTAGATCGTCTTGGCGAGGGATTTCGACACCCCTTCGACGGCTTCCAGATCGGCCAGATTGGCGCGGGAGACGGCCTTGGCCGAGCCGAAATGCTTCAGGAGCGCGCTCTTGCGCGACGCGCCAATGCCCGCGATCTCATCCAGCGGGTTTTCCCGGATCTGTTTCGAGCGCTTGCCCTGGTGGCCGGTGATGGCGAAGCGGTGCGCCTCGTCGCGGATGCGCTGGAGATAATACAGCACCGGGTCGTTCATCGGCAGGCGGATGGGCGGCTTGCCGGTCATGTAGAACACCTCCCGGCCCGCGTCCCGGTCCGGTCCCTTGGCCACGCCCGCCACGGGGATGTCCGACACGCCCAGCTCGGCCATGATCTCTTCGACCGCGGAGAGCTGGCCCTTGCCGCCGTCGATCAGCAGGAGGTCGGGGACGGGCGCGCCCTGCTCGCGCTCCTTCGCGAGCCGTTTCAGCCTGCGGGCGAGCATGGCCCGCATCATGGCGAAGTCGTCATTGGTGGCCGCGTCGTCGCCCTTCATGTTGAAGCGGCGATAGCCGGTCTTCTCGAAGCCTTCCGGCCCGGCGACGATCATCGCGCCCAGCGCGTTCGTGCCCTGCATGTGCGAGTTGTCATAGACCTCGATCCGTTCTGGCCGTTTCGGCAGGTCGAACACCTTGGCCACGCCATCGAGAAGCTGGGCCTGCGAACGGGTTTCGGCCAGCCGCCGGCCCAGCGCCTCGCGGGCGTTGTTCATGGCCTGCTGCACCAGCCCCACCTTGCTGCCGCGCACGGGCTTTCGGATCTGCACGGTCCGCTCGGCACGCAGGGACAGGGCCTCGGCCAGCAGTTCGGCCTGATCGGGCTCGTGGCTGGTCAGGATCAGGGCGGGGGCGGGCTTGTCCTCGTAGAACTGGGCGAGGAAGGCGGCGATCACCTCGCCGGGCTCCGCGCCGGGCTCGTGCTTGGGATAGAAGGCCCGGTTGCCCCAGTTCTGGCCCGCCCGGAAGAAGAAGACCTGCACGCAGCTCTTCCCGCCCTCGAGATGGACCGCGATGACGTCCGCCTCCTCGATGCCCTCGGGATTGATGCCCTGGCTGGTGGTGACCGCCGCGATGGCGCGGATGCGGTCGCGCAGCCGGGCCGCCTTCTCGAAATCGAGCGCGTCGGAGGCCTCGGCCATCTCCTTCTGGAGGCGCTGGCGCAGGGCGTTGGACCGCCCGCGCAGGAACTCGGTCGCCTCGTCCACCAGCGCGTCGTAGCGCTCAGGGGTGACCAGATCCACGCACGGCGCGGCGCAGCGCTTGATCTGGTGCAGCATGCACGGCCGGGTCCGGCCCTCATAGACGCTGTCGGTGCAGGTCCTGAGCAGGAAGGCCTTCTGCAGGGTGTTGAGCGTGTGGTTGACCGCCCCCGCCGAGGCGAAGGGGCCGTAATAGTCGCCCTTGATCTTGCGCGCCCCGCGATGCTTGACGAGCTGCGGCGCGCGGTGATCCCGGCGGATCAGGATGTAGGGGAAGGACTTGTCGTCGCGCAGGATGATGTTGAAGCGCGGCTTCAGCCGCTTGATCAGGTTGGCCTCGAGCAGCAGCGCCTCGGTCTCGGTGGCCGTGACCACGAACTCCATTGACCGGGTCAGGGCGATCATCAGGGCGATGCGGTTGGTGTGCCCGCCCGACTTGGCGTAGCTCGACACCCGGGCCTTCAGCCTGCGCGCCTTGCCCACATAGAGCACCGCCCCGTCCTCGCCGAACATGCGGTACACGCCCGGCTTGGACGGCAGGCGCTTGACGTAGTCGGCGATGATCTCGGGGCCGGTCCTGCCCTCAGGCGCGTGCAGCGCCTCGGCGGGGATGTCCGCCGGGTCGATGGGGGGCGCGTCGGGTCGGGCGGCCTTGCTCATGTCAGCCAAGATAGGGGGCGGATGGCCCGCCGTCAGCGCCAGCGCTGATAGCTGACGCCCACGCTGTCGGCGTCGTCGAGGGCGGCGGTCTTGTCGATCTTCAGGGCGATGCGCAGGATGCGCGGGTCGGCGAACATGGTGTCGGTCAGTTCCTGGGCGAGGTCTTCGAGCAGTTCGTGATGGCGGCGGCCGACCACCTGGCGCACCGTCTCGGCCAGCGCGGCGTAGTTCACCGCATGGCCCAGATCGGCGCCGGGGCGGGCCGCCTCGGGCGCGACTTCGGCTTCGAGGCTGACGATGACGGGCTGACGGCGGCCGTGCTCGGACTGATAGACGCCCACCTCGGCGTCCAGCCTCAGCCCCTCCACCCGCACGCTCAGACGCTCGCCGGCCTGAGGCCGGGCGGCGGGGGCGATGGGCTCGCGGGGGGTGTTGGCGGGCTCGGCGGCCGCCTGGGCGGCGCGAAGGGCGTCGAGTTTCATACCCGCTCCGTGTTCCGTGCGTTGTCTGACCGGGTATAAGGCCGAACGGACCGGAAAAGAACCGTCCAGCGCTGAAGAGGTCGAAGATGGCGAAGAAACAGGACAGGGGCGCGGCCCTGGTCACCGGCGGGGCGAAGCGCGTGGGCGCGGCCTTCATCGAGGCGCTGGCCGCGAGCGGCCACGACGTGGTGATCCACTATCGCAGCTCGGCGGCCGAGGCCGAGGCGCTGGCGAAGAAAGTCCGGAAGAAGAAGGTGAAGGCCGTCACCCTGGACGCCGACCTGTCCGATCCGGCGATGGCGGGCGCGCTGATCGAGCGGGCGCAGCGGGCCATCGGCCCGGTCTCGGTGCTGGTCAATTCGGCGTCGATCTTCGAGGACGACGAGATCGGCTCGGTGACGGCGGAGAGCTTCAACGCGCACATGCAGGCGAACGCGCTGGCGCCGCTGCTGCTGTCCCAGGCCTTCGCCAGACAGGCCCCCGCCGGGTCGATGATCTTCAACGTGCTCGACTACAAGCTGTTCAACATCAACGCGGACTATTTCTCCTACACGGTGTCGAAAGCCGCGCTGAAGACCATGACCGAGATGCTGGCCCGGGCGCTGGCGCCGAAGGTGCGGGTGAACGCGGTGGCGCCGGGCCTGACCCTGCCCAGCCCCTATCACTCGGAAGCCGAGTTCGAGCGCCTGCACGACGACAACCCGCTGGGTCACGGACCGACGCCCGAAGAACTCGCCGCCGCGCTCGTATACTTCCTCGACGCGCCCGCGGTGTCGGGCCAGATCCTGTGCGTGGACGGCGGCCAGCATTTCGATCCGCGCCTGACGAAAGACGTGTTCGGGGCGCTGAAGGGGTGAGATGGTCCTGTTCGTCCTGCTCGCGCTGATGAGCGGTCCGCCGCTCTGGACCGGCCCGGTCCATGTCTCCGACCCCGGCTGCCTGGGGGCGATCCACCTGTATGTGGACGCGGACGGCGCGCCCCTGCGGGCCGAGGCGATCGAGGACGGCTGCCCGAGTCCTGAGACCATGGCCGGACCGATGCCCCCGCCCGCCGACGCCGCGCCGGACCTGCCCCTGTCGGCCTGGGTGTGGGAGACGGCGCGGTGGCGCGACGATCCGGACGCGCTGCTGGACCGGGCGGAGAGGCTGGGGGCCACACGGCTGTTCGTCGCGACCGAAATCGCAGACGGGGCGGTGCAGACGCCCGGCGCGCTGGCGCGCTTCATCACGCTGGCCGCCGAGGCGGGCGTGGAGGTGTGGGCCGTGGAAGGTGATCCGCGCATGGTCGAGCCCGCCGGGCTGGCCCACGCGCTGGGCCGGGCCGAAGCGCTGGCCGCCTACAACGCCGACCGACCCGACGCGCCGCTGGCGGGCCTGCAGTATGACATCGAGCCCTACCTGCTGGAGGATTACGCGCGCGACCCGGCGGGCGTGTTCGCCGCGTGGGGGGAAGCTCACCTGGCGCTGTCGCAGGTCTGGGGCGCGCCGGTGGACGCGGTGATCCCGTTCTGGATGCCCGAGGCGCCGGGCGGGCTCGCCGCGCTGGAGGCCGCGCGACCGGCCCTGTCGCGCCTGACCGTGATGGCCTACCGCACCGAGCCGCCGGTGATCGCGGCCATCTCCCGGGCGAGTCTGGCCTGGGGCGCGGGCCACGGGCTGGACGTGGCCGTCGCGCTGGAGAATGGGCCCCTGCCGGACGAGCACATCCGCGTCTATCGCCCCGCCCCTTCAGGCGAGCTGGCGCTGCGGCGGGCGGCGACGGGCCGGGAAGCGTCGCTGCGCGCGGCGGCGTCCGGGCCTGAGGCGGGCGACGAGGCGGTGCTGGCCTTCAGTCATGCGGTGACCGCGCCCGCGGACAGGGTCAGCTTCTTGGGCGATCTTGAGCGTCTGGAGAGCGCGGGCGAGGAAGCCGCGCGCCTGATGGCCGGACACGGCAGCCTCGCCGGGCTCGCGGTCCACGAGGCGTTCTGGAGGCCTGAGGGGGACGACTGACGGACATGACATCGGCGTCTGACGACATCGCCAGCCTTTATCAGCGCAACGCGGCCGGGTGGGACGAGGACCGGCGGCGGAGCCGGCCTGAAGGCGAACGGCTCTGGATCGCGCGGTTTCTCGGGATCGCCGTTCCCGGAACGGACCTGCTCGATCTGGGATGCGGCTCGGGCGAACCTGTCGTGCCGGACCTGCTGGCGGCGGGCCATGGGGTGACCGGGGTGGACGCCTCGCCCGCGCTCATCGCGCTCTGCCGCGACCGTTTCCCCGATCAGCGCTGGATCGCGGCGGACATGCGCGGGCTCGATCTGGGCCGCCGCTTCGGCGGCGCGCTGGCCTGGCACAGCCTGTTCCACCTGCCTCCGGACGATCAGGAGGCGATGTTTGCGGTCTTCGCGCGCCATCTCCTGCCGGGCGCGCCGTTGATGTTCACCAGCGGATCGGCGCGCGGCGAGACGGTCGGCCGCTGGCGGGGCGAGCCCCTCTATCACGCGAGCCTGGATCCGGGCGATTACGACGCCCTGCTCGCCGGGAACGGTTTTTCGATGATCGACCACGTCACCGCGGACCCCGACTGCGGGGGCGCGACGGTGTGGCTCGCCAGACGGCGGCCGGACTGACCGGGCAGGACGGCGGCGTCAGATCCGGCGGGTGATCGCGATGGCGGCGTGGCAGCCGGCCTTGATGAGGCCTGACAGCAGGGGATAGCCGGGCGCGTCCTTGGCGCCTTCGTCCACCGCGAGGTCCTTGTGGGCGACCTCCTCGGCCTGAAAGCGGGCGAACAGCTCGGCCAGCTCGGTCTCGTCCATCTCGCGCAGTTCTTCGACCTGCTCGCCGTAATGGCCCTCGATCACGCTCTCGACCGCCTCGGTGCAGGCGTGGGCGGCCTTCTCGCCCATCAGGGCGGTGGCGACGCCCAGCCCGAACCCGGCCACGTTCCAGATCGGACCCAGCGCGGTGGGGCGGACTTTGCGCTCCATGATCAGGGCGTCGAAGGCGTCCAGATGATGCTGCTCGTCGGCTTCCATGTGGCGAAGCTGGCTGGCGATCCGGGCCTTGTGGGGCAGGCGCGCGAAGACCGCGCGCTGGCCGCGGTAGATCTGGACCGCGCCGTATTCCCCCGCATGGTCGATGCGGATCATCCGGGCGATGGCGTCCTCGGGACGGGCCTTGCCGGGACGGCGGACGCGGCGGCGTTCGCGGCGCTCTCTCATTTCGCGCTCCTGAAACTGCTGACGGCGACGAAGACGGATATAAGGCCGAGCCCCGCGGAGATCAGCCCGTTCCACCCGGCCATGGACACCCCGGCCAGCGACCAGGGGATTTCATCGCAGCGGGGGATGCGGCGGGCCTCGCCCAGAGAGGCGAGCAGGTCCGCGGTGCTGGACGGATTGGCGCCGCCTTGGGCCGCCGCGCAGCCCTCGGGCACCGCCCACCAGCCATACTCGGCGCCCGCGTGCTGGATGGCGAGGAAGGCGCTGAACGCGAACAGGGCCGCAAGGACCAGCGATCCGGCCCAAGCGAAGCGGGCGCTGGCGGGCGCGACGCGGAACAGGGCGTAAAGCCCCAGCCCGGCGAGCACGACCCAGACATGGGCCCAGCGCTGGTCGATGCACAACGGACAGGGGGGCAGGCCGCCCAGATGCTCGAACGCGAACGCGCCCGCCAGCAGGGCGGCGGAGGCGAGCGCGGCGAAGAGCGGCCAGAGGGCGGGGCGGAGCATCATCATCGCTTGCGACTATAGGAAACCGATCCGCGGGGCGCGAGCGGCGCGGCGCCGCACCTTACCGCCGCCTGCGCCCGATCAGGATCAGCGCCGCGAGCCCGATCACACCCGCCAGAGCGGCCAGCCCCAGCAGGAGCGGCTGGTCGAGCAGCCAGCGCACCGCCTCGCGGAAGAGGTCGAACACCGCCGGGCCGAGGATGATGAGCCCGCCGAACAGCAGCACGATCCAGATCGTGCCCAGAACCAGCCCGCCCAGGATCAGCAGCCCGTCGCGGTTGATCAGGCCCAGCGCGGCGATGGCCAGCGCGATGCCCGGCGTGGAGTTGGTCAGGGGCAGCGGGGTGAGGATGGACAGGCAGAACAGCACGAAGAAGCCGCCGATGATCCGCTCCGCGACCGGGCCGGACAGGAATTGCAGCCGCGGCCGGGCCAGCGCCTCCATCCAGCCGAACCATCGGCGGGCGCCGGACGCCATTTTGTGAAGACTGGGGCGGTCGATGACGCGGCCGGCGAATCTGCGCGGCATCCAGGGCGTGGCCCGGCCCAGCGCCATCTGCGCGGCCAGCGCCATCATGGGCAGGGCGACGATCTGGGGGATGCCGTACAGGAAGGGCATGCACACGGGGATGGCGAGGGCGAACAGCACCACGCCGAAGGCCCGCTCGCCCAGCCGCCCGGCCAGCGCGCCCAGCGTGACGCCCTCCTCGGGCGCCTCGTCGGCCAGCGCCTCGAGCGCGCCGATCAGCCCGCGGCGGGGCGGGGCGTCGGCGGGATCGGGAGCGTCGGTCATGGGGATGGCTCGCGTCGGTGTGCAGGCCCGGACCCTAGGGCGCGCCGGGGCGGAGCGTCCAGCGCGCGGCGCGCTCGACGCTGCCCGCACGCTCGGCTAGAAAGCGGGCTGTTCCAAAGCGGGCGTGGCGGAACTGGTAGACGCAGGGGACTCAAAATCCCCCGGCCGCGAGGCCTTGTCGGTTCGAGTCCGACCGCCCGTACCATCCTCCCCGAACGAATGTCGCCATTAAGGTTTTCAGATTTTTTTTGCAAACCCAACTCGCGCCTATAAAGTAAATTGATCTTTAGGTTGAACATGGAGTCCAAGCTTTTTGACCGCGCATGACAACGAAGGGGCAGAGCGCTTTTCTGGAATCCCAGTCGGAATGGCTCATCCAGGGCTCGTTCGGTTCAGCCAACAGAGCATCAATCCAACTTGGGTTGGATTTGTGGAGGTTGAAGAGAAACACGTACGATGCTTAGTTAAAGGCCTAGACCATCGGCAACTCGTAAATGAAATATTTTGCGCTGCGATTGCGAAGGTTGTTGGAATACCGGTTCCAGACTGTTTCCTTGTGCTCGTTGACCCCAACGAAATCGAATATGAAGCCCAAATTCACGCTCCTGACGGAAAGGCAGTTCTGTTTGGAAGTGAAATGAAAGGTATAAATAGCGCTATCGTGGAGTATGGAAAGCTGAGAGGCTCTAGCAATTCAAAAAAAATAGTGGATTGGCTCGCGAATAGCGGAAAAATCGGCGATGTCTACGCCTTCGATGAGCACTGCGCAAATACAGACAGGCATGCTGGAAACGTTTTAATTTCTCCATCCTCTGAGTTGTGGTTGATTGATCATGGGCATTGCATGACAGGGCCTAATTGGCAAGCCAATGATCTTGTGCCCAACCAAAAATGCGTTTCCCGGCTCAGCGAGTGGTGCTCTCCATATTTGAGCGCCCCTCAAAAGACTGACGCGGCACGAGCTGTGGCTGGTTATGGCGGGAAGGCGAGAGAGGTCAATTATGTTGGTTTCGCCCGCTATCTTGAGCGGCTAGGTCTGCTTGAGGGCAGCGACTCAAACGCGTTAAGCTCGTTCGCTGAAAGGCGCATACAGCACGTTCCGTCAATGGTCTCGACTTCTCTTGGGCATCCTGTAGCAGCATGACCATTCTCGACCTAAGAAGCATTAACTTACCTGACCCCAGCGAGCACTGCCGCTGGGCCTCCGTACTGCTGCGCCCTGTCGCGGGGTCGCCGGAAACGCTGGTAATCGGCGTCGTTGCTATGAACAATAAAAAAGCCTATTTTGCGAAGGCGAACGCCCTGCATCGACTCGATTGCTTGTACAGCCATGCTGCGGTTGGCACTAAACTTATTGTAGATATTTGCTTTTCTGAAATTGACGAGTTTATTGACCACAATGAACTCAATTTTGATATTCGACATTTGAGTTCTGGCCACATTCAAATTGGAGAATGGCGGGACGGTCGCGGGGTGTCGGTTGAAGAGGTGGCCCGCAGATGGCTTAGCGGGCTATCTTCGCTATATGACGAAAATCAAGACGAGCTTACACTAACAGCGCCAATTCAAGAGCCCGTCAACAGGACTGCCAGCAGGAGACTGAAGCTTAGAAGTGATGTGCTATCAGCCGTAGCAAGAAAAAAAATGAGCCTCGCAGACTTCTTTAGCGAACCAATTCGCCGGAGCCAGCAGCATAGGCGTGAGGAAGGAAAGATTTCTATCGACTTTTCCGGATCTCGCCTTCTGGCCAACATCGAAGACGCTGGCGGCGCTCAGCCTTGGAGGACGGTCGCGACAATTAAAGAGCGCCTCTGGGACCTAAAGATTGCCAGAGACTCCGCTTCGCCCAACGGACGGCGAGAGTTTGAAATGTTAATTTGTTCCGAAAACCCCCTTGTCGCCCCGGAAAGAAAAAATAGTCTTCTATCTGAACTTACGCGCCAAGCTGATCAAGTAAACCTTCGCCTTCGGGAGTTTGACTCCACTGAGGCTTTAGCGCTTCATATTGTAAAGCTCGAGGCTGCGTGATCCGCTTCATCGCCGCGCTGTTCAAGCCGATCCTGACGCTGGCCGTCACCCTGATCGTGGGGGCGTTCGCGCTGGCCGTGTTCTGGAGCGGATTCGACCTGTGGCTGGGCGAGCGGGTGCCGGTCTGGGTCCAGCTCGCCCCCGCCATCGACACGGTGCGCGGCTGGCTGGGGATGGAGCCCTAGCCTGTGAAGGCGGGGAAGAGCCGTGCGAAGACGCCGTTCTGCCCGGCCAGCGTTCCGGGCGCGCCGGTCTCCACGGCCCTGCCGTCCTCGATCACCACGGCCTGACGCGCCCGTTCGAGCAGCTTCGCCCGGTGGGTGACGATCAGGACCGAGCGGCGCGGGTCGGCGTCCAGCCACACGTCCAGCGCGTCCAGGAAGGCCGCCTCGGTGGCCTCGTCCAGACCTTCGGTGGGCTCGTCCAGCAGCAGGATCGGCGCGTCCTTCACGAAGGCGCGGGCCAGCGCGATGCGCCGGGCCTGACCGCCCGAGACCAGCCCGCCCTGCTCGCCGATCCAGGTGTCCAGACCCTCGGGGAGCGCCTGCACGAAGGCTTTCGCGCCCGCCAGCTCCAGCGCGGCCCACAACTCGGCCTCGGTGGCCTCGGCACGGGCGAGGCGCAGATTGTCCGCCACGGTCGCCGACAGCAGCTCGGCGCGCTGATCGACCAGGGCGAAACGGGCGCGGGTGTCGGCGGGGGCGTGACAGGCGATGTCCGAACCGCCGATCTCGATCAAGCCTTCGTCCGCCGCGTAGAAGCGCATCAGCAGGCGGATCAGGGTGGACTTGCCCGAGCCCGACGCCCCGACCAGCGCGAGCCGCCCGCCCTCGGGCAGGTCCAGCGACAGGCCGTCCAGCGCGGGCCCGTCCTTGCCCGGATAGGCGAAGCGCACGTCGCGGACCGTGACGTCCCAGCGCCCGGGCAGGGGCGCGGGGCCGTCCGGCGCGGTCACGGCGGGGACGATCTCGGCCAGCGCCTTCAGGCGGCGGGCCGAGGCGGTGGTGCGGCCGTAAAGCTCGGCGGCCTGGACCAGCGGGGCGGCGGCCTCGAACAGGGCGAAACCGATGAAGCCCGCCAGCGCGGCGACGGGGGCGGACGCCCCGCCCGCCAGAGCCAGCGAGAACCCGGCCGCGAAGGCGGCGGGGCCGGAGAAGGCCAGCACGCCGCCATTGATCAGGGCGAGCCGGGACAGCGAGCGCTGGCCCGCGATCCAGCGGTCCGACGCCGCCGCCAGCCGCGCGGCCACCCGCGCGTCCGCGCCATAGGCCTTCAGCTCGGCCAGACCCGCCACCAGATCGCCCGCCTCGGCGCGCGCGTCCGAGCTGGCCTCGGCGATGGCCGCGCCGGGCCGGGCGCCCGCCCTCGCCGCGATGAGGGGCAGGACGAGGCTGGCGAGCAGAAACACGCCGATGACGCCGGGGATGGCGAGGGGCGCGGTGAAAGCGAGGATGGCGATGGCGAACAGCGCGCCGCACACCGCCGCGAAGACCGGCGTGACCAGCCGCAGATACAGCGAATCCAGCGCGTCCACGTCCTGTGTGACCCGCGAGAGCAGGTCCCCGCCGCGCATCGCGCCCAGCTTCGCCGGGGCCAGCGGGGCGGCGGCGTCGAACACCCACAGCCGCAGGCGGGCGAGGATGCGGAAGGTCGCCTCGTGGGTGGCCATGCGCTCGGCATAGCGGCCCGCGGTCCGGGTCAGGGCGAAGGCGCGCACACCGCCCGACGCGAACAGATAGTTGAACGAACGCCCCGCGCCGGCCAGTCCCGCGATGGCCGCCGCGGTGATGAACCAGCCTGACAGCGACAGCAGGCCGATCCCGGCCAGCAGGGTGATCGCGGCCAGCACCGCGCCCAGCCGCAGCCACCAGCGGTCGGGCCGGGCGAGGGCGAGGAAGAAGCGCAGATCCTTCATCGCGCGCCCTCCAGCTCGATCACGGCGTCGGCGATGGCGCGCACGGCGGGGCTGTGGGTGGCGATGAGCACGGTGCGGCCCGCCGCGGCGGTCTTCAGCGCCTCGAGGAAGCGGGCCTCGGCCTCGCCGTCGAGATGAGCGGTGGGCTCGTCGAGCAGGATCAGCTTCATGTCCACCGCCAGCGCCCGGGCCAGCGCCACGCGCTGGGCCTGCCCGCCCGACAGGCCGTGCCCGCGCTCGCCGACCTTCGTCTCCAGCCCCTCGGGCAGGCTGGCGGCGAAGTCCATCACGCCCGCAGCCTCCGCGGCGGCGAGGATGCGGGCGGCGGGAATGGTCCCGTCGAACAGGGCGATGTTGGCCGCCAGCGTGCCGTGGAAGACCCGCGGGCGCTGGGCGATCCAGGCCGCCTGTCCGATCAGCCCGCCGGTCAGGGGCGCGCCGTCGACGGTGATCCGGCCTTCGCTGAGCGGGGCGTAGCCCATGAGCATTTTCAGGGCGGTGGACTTGCCGATGCCCGACGCGCCCCACAGGGCGGTGATCCGGCCCGGCGCGGCGGTCAGGGTCAGCCCCTCCAGCCCCCGGCGCCCGTCGGCATACACCGAGCCTGCCGCCTCGAAGCGCACCTCGGGGGCCTGAGAGATCGCCAGCGGCGCGGCAGCGACGGTTTCGGTGTCGGTTTCCGGGGCGTCGAGGAGGGGGACGAGGCTGCGCGCGGCGGCCTCGGCGTCCGCCCGATCGTGATAGGCCGCCGACAGGCGGCGCAGGGGCATGTAGAATTCCGGCGCCAGGATGAGGACGAACAGGCCTTCCCTGAGCGTGATCGTCTCGCCCGGATCGAAGGGCAGTTCGCCCAGCAGCGAGAAGCCGACATAGACCGCGGTCGCCGCCACCGCGAGGGCGGCGAAGAATTCCAGAATGGCCGAGGACAGGAAGGCCAGCGCCAGCACCTTCATGGTGCGGCGGCGGAAATCCTCGGCCGCCGCCGCCAGCCCCCGGCGTTCGCGCGGGGCGGCGTCGAAGGCGTTCAGAAGCTCCAGCGACTGCAGGCGGTCGTTGAACCGGCCCGCCAGCCTCTGCAGCGTCGCCATCTGGTCCTTGCTGGCCGCCGCCGCGCTGCCGCCCACGATGGCCATGAACAGGGGCAGGAGCGGCGCGGTGACCAGGAAGATCATCGCCACCACCCAGCTCTGGGTGAAGGCCACGGCCAGCAGCACGAAGGGCGCGACCGCGACCACGGGCATCAGGGGGCGGTAGCGCCCGAAATAGCCCTCCAGCTTCTCCACCGCGTCGATCAGGGCGGAGGCCGTCTCCCCGCTGTCGCGGCGCTCGGTGAAGGCGGGGCCGCGAGCCGACAGGCTGGCGGCGGCCCGGGCCCGCACATGGGCCTTCACGCGGGCGGCGGCCTCGAAGCCCGCGCGGGTCTCGGCGGACTGGGCGGCGGCGCGGACGAGGGCGAAGCCGAGCGCCACGGCCACCCAGCCCCAGGGCCCGGCGCCGTCCACCAGCGCGGCCACCGCGCCCGACGCGCCCCAGGCGAAGCCCGCGAACAGGACGAACTGGACGATCCCCAGACCGGAGGCCAGACGCGACGGTCCCTCGCCCGCCCGTCCCCACTCGGAGAGGCGGCGGCCGAGCGCGGCGCGCTGGTCACGGGTCAGGGAGGGATCGCTCATGGGCCTCGTTCATGCACGGTCGGAACGCCTCGCGCCCTGCGGCGCGGCGTCTCAGGCGGGCCCCGTGTCTAGCGCGGCGCGCGCGAAAAGCCAGAGGGAGGCGTCACGCAAGCCCGCAAATCCTGTCTCCCCCTGCGGCGCCTCGCCTCATGCGACCGGAAGGCCTCTGGCGCGCTGGAGCGCACGCGCGCATAAGTGGAAAAGTCCACACTCGGGCTGGGGCCAATGGCGCGCCCCGGGCGGGTGCGCTTTCGGAGGGAGACGCCCATGATCGACCAGGCGGTCGTCGATCTGTCCCGCTGGCAGTTCGCGCTGACGGCGATGTACCACTTCCTGTTCGTCCCGCTGACGCTGGGCCTGGCCTTCATGCTCGCCATCATGGAGAGCGTGTACGTCATGACCGGGCGTCAGGTCTGGAAGGACATGACCAAGTTCTGGGGCGCGCTGTTCGGCATCAATTTCGCGCTGGGCGTGGCCACCGGCATCACCATGGAATTCCAGTTCGGGATGAACTGGGCCTACTACTCGCACTATGTGGGCGACGTGTTCGGCGCGCCGCTGGCCATCGAGGGCCTGATGGCCTTCTTCCTCGAGGCTACGTTGGTGGGGCTGTTCTTCTTCGGTTGGGACCGGATGAGCAGGCGCGCCCACCTGGCCGTGACCTGGTTCATGGCGCTGGGGACCAATTTCAGCGCGCTGTGGATCCTGATCGCCAACGGCTGGATGCAGAACCCGGTCGGTTCGGAATTCAACATCGAGACCATGCGCATGGAGATCACCGACTTCGCGGCGGTGATCTTCAACCCCATCGCCCAGGCCAAGTTCGTGCACACTGTGGCGGCCGGCTACGTCACCGGCGCGGTGTTCGTGCTGGCGATCTCGGCCTGGTTCCTGCTCAACCGGCGCAATGTGGGGTTCGCCAAGCGCTCGATGACCGTGGCCGCCGCCTTCGGGCTGGCGGGCGCGCTGTCGGTGGTGGTGCTGGGCGACGAGAGCGGCTACGCGCTGACCGACAACCAGAAAATGAAGCTCGCCGCGCTGGAGGCCATGTGGGAGACCCATGAGGCGCCCGCGCCGCTGACGCTGGTGGGCTTTCCCGACGTGGAGAACCGCACCACCCATTTCGCCATCGACATGCCATGGGCGCTGGGCCTGATCGCCACGCGCTCGTTCGACCGGGAGGTGGAGGGCATCCTGCCGCTGGTCGCCCATGCCGAGGAGCGGATCGAGTCCGGCGTCATCGCCTGGGACGCCATGATGCGGGTGCGCGAGGACGCGGACGATCTCGAAGCCCGCGCCACGTTCGAAGAGCACAAGTTCGACATGGGCTACGCCCTGCTGCTGACCCGCTACATGGAGGATCCGCGCGAGGCCACCGAAGAGGACATCCGCCGGGCCGCGTTCGACACCGTGCCGAACGTGCCGGTCATGTTCTGGTCCTTCCGGGTGATGGCGGGGCTGGGTTTCTACTTCATCGCCCTGTTCGCCACCGCCTTCGTTCTGGTCACGATGCGCAAGCACGAGACGCGGTGGTTCCTCAAGCTGGCGCTGGTCTCCCTGCCCCTGCCGTGGATCGCCGCGGAGCTGGGCTGGCTGCTGGCCGAGTATGGCCGCCAGCCCTGGATCGTGGAGGGGTCGCTGCCGACCTTCCTGGGGGTGTCTAGCCTGAACGCGACCCAGATCTGGATGACCATCGCCGGGTTCACCCTGCTTTACGGCGTGCTGGCGGTGATCGAGGTCATGCTGATGATCCACTACATCCGCAAGGGCCCCTATCCCGAGCTCGAGGGCGGCGGCGAGACCCGGCCCGCTCGTCCCGTCACACACGGCGGCGCCCGCGCCGTTCCGGCCGAGTAAGGAGGGCCGAGAGATGGAAATCCCGATTTCCTACGAGATCCTGCGCCTGATGTGGTGGGCCCTGATCGGGGTGCTGCTGATCGGCTTCGCGATCACCGACGGCTTCGATCTGGGCGCAGCGGCGCTGCTGCCCTTCGTGGGGCAAACAGACATCGAGCGGCGGGTCGTCATCAACACGATGGGGCCGACCTGGGAAGGCAACCAGGTCTGGTTCATCCTCGGAGGCGGCGCGATCTTCGCGGCCTGGCCGCTGGTCTACGCGGTCAGCTTCTCCGCGCTCTATCTGGCGATGTTCGTGGTGCTGGCCGCCCTGATCCTGAGGCCCGTGGGCTTCAAATACCGCTCCAAGCGTCAGGACCCGCGCTGGCGCACGAGCTGGGACTGGGCGCTGTTCCTGGGCGGGTTCGTGCCCGCCCTTCTGTTCGGCGTGGCGGTGGGCAACGTGCTGGTGGGCCTGCCCTTCACCCTCGATGCCGACCTGCGGGCCACGTGGACGGGCGGATTCTTCGACCTGCTCAACCCCTTCGCCCTGCTGTGCGGGCTGCTGTCGGTGTCCATGCTGCTGCTGCACGGGGCGACCTGGCTGTCCATGAAGGTCGAGCGCGGGCCGGTGCGCGACCGGGCGCGGGCGCTGGGACCGCTGTTCGCGCTCGCCTCCATCGTGCTGTTCGGCCTTGGCGGGATGTGGGTCGCGTTCGGCGATCTGGGCTTCGCCCAGGTCAGCGAGATCGTCGCGGACGGCCCCTCCAACCCGCTGCGCACCGAAACGGTGGCCGAGGCCGGAGCGTGGATGAACAACTACGCCAACCAGCCCTGGACGATCCTGGCCCCCGTGCTGGGCTTCGCGGGCGCGGCGGCGGCGATCATCGGCATCAGGCGCGATTCCGAGGCCATCGCCTTTCTGGGCTCCAAACTGTCGGTGGTGGGCATCATCGCCACGGCGGGGCTGTCGATGTTCCCCTTCATCCTGCCGTCCAGCGCCGATCCCAATTCCTCGCTGACGGTGTGGAACTCCTCGTCGAGCCACACCACCCTGTTCATCATGCTGATCATGACGGCGATCTTCCTGCCGATCATCCTCGCCTACACCTCCTGGGCCTTCAAGGTGATGTGGGGCCGGGTGACGAGCGAGGACGTGAGCGCCGGCGGCGGCGACTATTACTGAAGGAGCGCGAGCATGTGGTATTTCGCCTGGGTCCTGGGGATCGGTCTGGCCTGCGCCTTCGCGATCCTGAACGCCATGTGGCACGAGATGCAGCTGTCGGACGACGGCGACCGCGGCACCAGCGAGGAGGCCGCGCGCTGAACCTGAGGCCCGCCCGTCGCCGCATTGCAGCACGGGCGGGCGGTTCGCCTTGACCGGGAGGCCCCGGCTCTTACTCTCGCGGACAAACCGGGCATTCGAAGCCCGGGAGTTGTTCAAACGGGAGGAGATGGCCGATGGGTTTCGTTTCGGGCCTCAAGCGCGAGGTTTTCTACGTCAAGGAGCTTATCGGGCTCCTCAAGAAGCTCAGCTGGATCAAGCCTGATTCCGAGACCCTGACCCCGGACCATATCGAGGGCGTGGTCGACCGCTTCCCCTCCAACATCGCCTTCATCGACGACGGGGTGGAGGTCACCTACGCCCAGTTCGACGCCTATGCGAACCGGGTCGCCCACTGGGCGCTGGCCCAGGGTCTGAAGGCGGGCGACACGGTCGCGCTCTACATGGGCAACCGCTGGGAATACGTGGCCATCTGGCACGGCCTGTCCAAGGTCGGCGTGGTCGCGGCCCTGCTCAACAACCAGGTGGCGGGCAAGGCGCTGGCCCACTCGGCCAAGATCGCCGAGGCCGACCACATCATCGTGGAAGCCGAGCTGGCGGAGACCTATCAGGCCGCCTGCCCGCAGATGGAGTGCGTGCTGAGCGCCTGGGTCACCGACGGGGCGCCGGACACGGTCGAGAACGGGAAAGACTTCGCCGCGGCGCTGGACGAGGTCTCCGACCAGCGGCCCTCGCGCGAGCATCGCGCCGGGCTGAAGGCGCGCGACGCCTGCCTGAAAATGTACACCTCGGGCACGACCGGCCTGCCCAAGGCGGCCATCGTGGCGCACACCCGCTCGCTGTATTACCTGAACGTCTTCGCCACCGCCGCCCATGCCGAGCCGACGGACCGCATGATGATGGTGCTGCCGCTCTATCACGCCACGGGCGGGCTGTGCGGGGTGGGCTGCGCGCTGTCCTTCGGCGGCGCGCTGATCGTGCGGCGGAAGTTCTCCGCCAGCGCCTTCTGGCCCGACGCGGTCAAGTTCGGCGCGACCATGTTCATGTATGTGGGCGAGCTGTGCCGCTTCCTGGTGACCGCCGATCCGCGGCCCGAGGAGAAGCAGCACAAGATCCGCGTGGCCATCGGCAACGGCCTGCGCCCCGACGTGTGGCCCCGCTTCGCCGAGCGCACCGGCATTCCGCGCATCATGGAATTCTATGGCGCGACCGAGGGCAATGTCGGGCTAGTCAATCTGGACTCCAAACCCGGCGCCATCGGCCGCATCCCGCCCTACATCTCCTTCCGCTTCAACGTGAAGCTGGTCCGCTACGACATGGACGCCGAAGCCCCGGTCCGCGACGAGAACGGGCGCTGCATCGAGTGCGAGCCCGGCGAGGTGGGCGAGGCCATCGGCAAGATCGACGATTCCGATCCGCGCTTCCGCTATGACGGGTACGGCGACAAGGAAGCGACCGAGAAGAAGCTGCTCCGCGACGTCTTCAAGCAAGGCGATCTGTGGTTCTCCACGGGCGATCTGATGAAGCGTGACAGCGAGGGGTATTATTATTTCATGGACCGGGTGGGCGACACCTTCCGCTGGAAGAGCGAGAACGTGGCCACCTCCGAGGTCGCCGAGGTCATGGGCGTCGTGCCCGGCGTGCAGCAGGCGAACGTGTATGGCGTTCAGGTGGGCGATCATTCGGGCAAGGCGGGCATGGCCGCCATCGTGGCCGATGACAGCCTGGACCTGAAAGCCCTGCGCGAGCGGGTCCATTCGGAGCTGCCCGCCTATGCCCGTCCGCTCTTCATCCGCATCCACGAGCACGACGCGGACGCGCACACCACCGGCACGTTCAAGCTCAAGAAAATGGATCTGGTCGAAGAGGGCTTCGACCCGTCGAAGATCGACGAGCCGCTCTATTTCGACCATCCTGAACAGGGCGAATACGTGCCCCTGACCCCCGAACTGAAATCGGACATCGAGAGCGGGGCGCTCAGGGTCTGAGGAGGCCTCCGGTTTGAGCGAGATCACGCCTGACGACGTGCTGGCCTTCTGGTTTCAGGAGGCCAGCCCCGATCAGTGGTTCGGCGGCGGCGCCGCCTTCGACGCGACCGTGCGCCGGCGGTTCTCGAAACTGGTCTTCGCCCTGACCGATCTGAAAAGCATGGACGGCCATCCCTGGCTGGACGGGCCGGAGCGGGCGCTGGCCCTGATCCTCGCGCTCGACCAGTTTCCGCGCAACATCTGGCGCGGCACGCCCAAGGCCTTCAGCCTCGACCCGCTGGGGCTGGAGGCGGCGCGCAGGGCGCTGGAGGCGGGCTGGGATCTGGAGCTGGACGAGGCGAAACGGGCCTTCGTCTACATGCCCTTCATGCATTCGGAAGCCCTGGCCGATCAGGAGCTGTGCGTGTCCCTGTCCGAAACCCGGATCAGCGAGACCAGCGACACCGCCCATCACGCCCGCGAGCATCGCGACGTGATCGCCCGCTTCGGACGCTTCCCCCACCGCAACAGGACGCTGGACCGGCCCTCGACCGCCAGCGAGATCGCCTTCCTGTCGGCCGGCGGCTACAACCCCGGCGCCCCCGACCCGGCAAATTCCGCCTGAGGGCCGATCCCGCCGGGCTGGCGCAGCGGCGCACGGGCCTAGTTTCCATATAAATCAAAGCCTTGCCCGTTAACCATGACTGGCCCGCGGCTTGCTCAGTCCTGCCCTGAACCGCAGTGAAGGAGCCTTCCATGGCCGAGCCCCGCGCCTCGCGCATCACCCCCGCCGACATCCGCCAGATCGCCTTCACCCTGGTGGACCGCCACGGGGCCCGCGCGCTGGGCTATGCGGACATGGCGGTGGACGAGCTGGAGGAGAAGGGCGAGCGCGAAAGCGCGGACGCCTGGAAAGCCCTGCGCTCGGAAATCGTCGATGCGCTGGACGGCCGGATCGTGCGGGACGCGGGGATCAGGCTGCATTAGTTTTTAGTTTAGTTTCCCTGTCCTCCTTCCCTCCGGTCAGTCGGTCCTCGCTGCGCTGCGGGCGCGCGGTCGCGCTTGCGGCGGCTGCGCCGCCTTTTTTCTCCTGTCCTCCCGCGCTCCGCTTGGTCGGGTCCTCGCTTCGCTGCGGGCGCGCGGTCGCGCTTGCGGCGGCTGCGCCGCCGGTCCGTAGCTCCTTTTCACCGTCATGGCCCCGCTTGACCGGGCCACCCATCCGGCAGGCTTTTCCGTGCCGCTGAGCCGTCGTCCGGCTGGGTCCCCCGGTCGAGCCGGGGGATGACGGTGGTGGTGGGTGGCCGCCCCGATGGCCCACGCGCCTCATCCCCGCCGCCTGCCGGCGCGGGGGGATGGGAGTGGTGGCGCGGGGCGGGCCGTTCGGGGCCCGGCTCGGCATGGCGTGGCATGGCTCTTGGCGCGGCCCCATCACGAAGGGTCCGCCCCGCGCCCGCGGCGTTTGTCGGGATCGCGGTCCGGCGCTGTTCGCGCCGATTGCTCCGGCCGATGCGTGGCGGAGGCTCCTCGGCGCGGATCGCGCCCGCCGGGTCACCCGTTTTCCGCCGTCCGGGCGGCGGCCTGGCGCCGGTGGTCTCCGCACCGCCCGTAACCGATCAGGGGCGGCTGGTCCGTCGGCCGGCGCCGACCTCGCCCGGCGCACCTGCCGGAACCGGGCGGGACGGCGGCCAGCCGCCCCGCGCTCGATCTCGCTCTTTCAGCGGGGGCTTCGTTACCGCCCCCGCCTCGAGGCGCCGCGCGCCGCCCGCGACAGATCGGACGGTCCGGACCCGTCCCCCTCCCTGCGATGCGGCTGAGGGGGAGTATGGGGGCGGCGGATGGGGGTGGGGATAAGTTTGAAAACACGATGTCATCCCGGCCAAGCGCAGCGCAGAGCCGGGACCTGTCGCCTCGCATGGACCCGGGGGTCCCGGATCGCAGCTTCGCCGCGTCCGGGATGACGGTGATGGGGGACAGGGGCGTCCGGCGCGGCGGCGTGCCGCGGCATGGCCTCAATTTCCCGCTTGCGCCGGGGGCGATCAGCCTCAATCTAGGCGGGATGGATGATGCGGGTGCGAAGGCTGCGGGGTCGAAACCGCTGGGCTGGCTGGAAGAGGCCTTCAGCGCGGAAAAGACGATTCCGGGCATGCGCGGCGCGCTGCGCAAGGCGATCCCGCTGGTCGACCTGCCGCCCCCGCCCGTCGAACGGAAGGAAGACATCCACATCGCCGGGGCGAAGACCGCGCTGAACGCGCGGGTCTACGTGCCGTTCGGCGCGATGGAGAACGGCGCGGGGCTGGTCTTTTTCCACGGCGGCGGCTTTGTGATCGGCGACATCGACACCCATGACGGGCTGTGCCAGCGGCTGGCGGCGGTGTCGGGCGCGCGGGTGGTGTCGGTCGATTACCGGCTGGCGCCCGAGCATCCCTATCCGGCCGCCGCGGACGACGCGCTGGCCGCCTTCGACACGATCCGGCGCGGACGGCTGGCCGCATACGGCTTCGATCCCGATCATCTGGCCGTTGGCGGGGATTCCGCCGGCGGCACGCTGGCCGCGCTGGTGGCGCAGGCCCGCCGCGGGCAGGTCCGCTTCCAGCTCCTGCTCTATCCCCTGCTCCAGCTCGTCGAGATCAAGAAGCAGAAGATCCGCTGGCAGGACGGCCCGCTCTTCTACACCGGCGCGCTCAATTCGATCCGCGGCAGCTATCTGAAAGACCCCTCCCTGGCCGCCGATCCGCGGGTCTCGCCGCTGTTCGCCGAGGACCTGAAAGGCGTGGCGCCCGCCTACATGCTCGCCGCGGAGATCGATCCGCTCAACGAGGAGGGGCTGGCCTATGCCGACCGGCTCGCCGCCTCGGGCGTGCCGGTCCAGCGCAAGGTGGTCAAAGGCGTGCCTCACGGATTCCTGAACATGAGCCGTCTGGTGCCCAAAACCGTCTCCGCCATCGAGAAGGCGGGGCGGGCGCTGGCGGACGGGCTGGGGCGATCCGCCTGAGCGGCAACCGGGCGTCGTGGCAGTTAAGATACTGTTAACTCAACTAAATCCTTGAATGCGAATATTGTGCAACCGCCCTTGCCACGGCCCGTTGATCGCTGGACACAGCATCACGGACACCGCTAGGGAGGGGCGCGCCGCCGGGAGGGACGGGCGCGCCGCACGGGAATGAATTTCTACAGCCTCGCAGACCGCCTCGCGCCCCGCAGCTATGGGCTGAAGCTTTTCGCCGCCGCCTTCATCGGCGCGCACCTGCCCCTGATCGCGGGCGTCGCGATGCTGGCGCTGAGCTCCGGTCCGGTCGATCCTGTGGCTCTGGCCGGGGTGCTGCTGGCCGCGACGCTGGCGGGCACGGGGCTGGCGCTGGCTTCGCTGCGCATGCTGCTCTCGCCCATCCTCGCGACCGAGAAGGCGCTGGCCCGCTACGAGGCCGACCGGATCGTGCCCGAGCTGCCCGAGCATCACCGCGACGAGGCCGGGCGGCTGATGGCGGCCACCAGCCGCCTGCTGCGTCAGGCCGAACAGGCGCTCACGGCGGCGGAGAAGGCGGCCTTCACCGACCCGCTGACCGGAGCGTTCAACCGGCGCGGCTTCGAGCGGATGATCCCGCGCGACTGCGCGGGCGCCTTCCTGATGATCGACATCGACCGGTTCAAATCCATCAACGACACGCTGGGCCATGACGCGGGCGACCGGGTGCTGACCGCGACCGCGCGGGCGATCTCCGGCGCGGTGCGGCGCGGGGACGTGCCCGCCCGGCTGGGCGGCGAGGAATTCGCGGTCTTCCTGCCCGACGCGGACCTGATGACCGCGATGGAGGTGGGCGAGCGGGTGCGCGCCGCGGTGCAGGCGGGCGTGCGCGCGGGCGATCGGTCTGTGACGGTGTCGGTGGGCGCGGCGGCGGGCGGAGCGGGCGCGAGCGCGCTGGCGGCCACGATGAAGGGCGCGGACGCGGCGCTCTACGCGGCCAAGCGGGCGGGCCGGAACCGGGTCACCCCCTACCTGCCGCGCCCCGCCCTGCCGGTCCCGGCGGCGAGAGCCCGGCGGGAAAGCGCGGACAAGCGCTAGTCGCCGTGCTCGGGCAGGAAGATCTCGCGCTTTCCCGCGTGGTCTGACGGCCCGATCATGCCCTCGTCCTCCATGCGCTCGATGAGCGAGGCGGCGCGGTTGTAGCCGATCTGCAGGCGGCGCTGGATGTAGCTGGTGGACGCCTTGCGGTCGCGGGCGACCACCGCGACGGCCTGGTCGAACAGGTCGTCGCCCGAACCGCCCTCCTCGCCGAACAGTCCGGCCATGCCGCCGTCCTCGTCGTCGATGTCCTCGGTGACCGCGTCGAGATATTCCGGCGCGCCCTGCTTTTTCAGGAAGGCGGCGACGTCCTCGACCTCGCTGTCGTCCACGAAGGGGCCGTGCAGGCGGCGGATGCGCCCGCCTCCGGCCATGAACAGCAGGTCGCCCTGTCCCAGAAGCTGCTCGGCGCCCTGCTCGCCCAGAATGGTGCGCGAGTCGATCTTGGAGGTGACCTGATAGCTGATCCTTGTGGGGAAGTTGGCCTTGATGGTGCCGGTGATGACGTCCACCGAAGGGCGCTGGGTGGCCATGATCAGGTGGATGCCCGCCGCCCGGGCCATCTGGGCCAGACGCTGGACCGCGCCTTCGATGTCCTTGCCCGCGACCATCATCAGGTCGGCCATCTCGTCGATGACCACCACGATGAAGGGCATGGGATCGGGCTCGATGGTCTCGGTCTCGTAGAGCGGCTGGCCGGTCTCCTTGTCGAAACCGGTCTGCACGGTGCGTTCGAGCATCTCGCCCGCCTCGCGCGCGGCGGCGGCCTTCTCGTTGAAGCCCTTCATGTTGCGCACGCCGACCTTGGACATTTTCAGGTAGCGCGACTCCATCTCGCGCACGGTCCATTTCAGCGCCGTGACGGCCTTCCTGGGATCGGTGACCACCGGGCTGAGCAGGTGGGGGATGCCGTCATAGACCGACAGCTCCAGCATCTTGGGGTCGATCATGATCATCCGGCACTCTTCGGGCGGCAGCCGGTAGAGCAGCGACAGGATCATGGCGTTGATGCCCACCGACTTGCCCGAGCCGGTGGTGCCCGCGATCAGCAGGTGGGGCATGCGCGCCAGATCGGCGGTGAAGGGCTCGCCGCCGATGGTCTCGCCCAGCGCCAGCGGCAGGTCGGCCTTGGCCTTTTCAAAGCCGGACGAGGACAGCAGCGCGCGCAGGAAGACGGTCTCGCGGGACTGGTTGGGCAGTTCGATGCCGATGGCGTTGCGCCCCGGCACGACCGAGACGCGGCAGGCCACCGCCGCCATGGACCGGGCGATGTCGTCGGCCAGATTGATGACCCGGCTGGTCTTCACGCCCGGCGCGGGCTCCAGCTCGTAGAGCGTGACCACCGGACCGGGGCGGACCTGCACGATCTCGCCCTTCACGCCGAAATCGGCCAGCACGCTGGACAGCAGCTCCGCGTTCTGGGCCAGCCCGTCGGGATCGACCGCGTCCTCGCGCGGAGTGGGGCGGGAAAGCAGGTCCAGCCGGGGCATCTCGAAGCCGCCGGTCTGGACGAAATCCAGGGCGCCCTGCGCCTCGCGGGCCTCGCGGTCGGAGGGTTTGGATTTGGCTTTCGGCGCGACCTTCACGGCGGGCTGAACACGCGGTTTGACCAGTTCGGGGGCCTTGCGCGGGGCGGCCTTCTCCCGTCTCGGAGCGGCGGCGCCGTCGGGCGCCTTGCGGCCCTTGAGGAAGCCGGGGGCGGTCTCGGCCCGGCCGTCGGGGACGACCAGCGTCTGGCCGTCGTCCTCGCCCAGCGGCAGGCGGGCGCGGATTTCGCGATACCCGCCGCGCAGCGTGGCCCAGACCATCGCCGCCGCCGCGCCTGCGGACGCCAGATCGCGGGTGTTGAGCCCGAAGCAGAAGAACACGCCGATCACCGCGGCCAGCAGGCCGAAAGCGGCCGCGATCAGGCCTGCGCCGGGAATGCCCAGCCCGCTGAGGAAACCGGCGGAGGTCATCAGCAGGCGGTCGCCGACCACCCCGCCCAGCCCGGCGCTGAACGGCCAGTTCATGGGCATGGGCAGCGCGCCCGCGGCCATCGCGAAGCCCGCCACGCCGATGACCGCGCACAGGGCGCGGAACACCACCACCGCGCCCGAGCGGGGCCGCGGCCCCTGGACGAGCAGGATCAGTCCCCAGCCGATCAGGGCCAGCGCCAGCCCGGCGCCCGCCCAGCCCAGCGTCTGAAGCAGGAGGTCGGCGGTCACCGCGCCCGGCTCGCCGGCGATGTTGCGCACCGGACCGGAGGTGGCCGCGTTCAGGCTGGGGTCGAGCGGGTGGTGGGTGAGCGCGCTCGCCAGCAGGAAACCGCCTGCGGCGGTCATCCCGGCGCCGATCAGGAGGGCGCGGGCGCGGGCGAAAAGCCCGGCCGGATAGGGCGCGAGCGGGGCGTCATGGGCGGGAATCGAAGCGGTGCGGGCCATGGCCCCGACACTGGCCGGAAAACGGTTCCCGCGCGGTTAACGCGGGTTAACCAATGCCGCCCCGATGTCAGCGCCTCAGTCGGTGTCCGCGCCCAGCTCGCGCGAGCGGCGTTCGGCGGCGGCCACCGCGTTGCGGACCAGGGCGGGCAGCGCGCCGGGGGCCATCAGCACGTCCAGCGCGGCCTGGGTGGTGCCCTTGGGCGAGGTGACGGCCTTGCGCAGCGCGGCGGCGTCCGCCGTGCCGTTCTTCAGCCCGTCCTCGAGCAGCGCGCCCGCGCCCGCGACCGTGGCGACCGCCAGGCGTTCGGCCAGATCGGCGGGCAGGCCCTCGGCCTCGCCCGCTTTCGCCAGCGCCTCGCAGAACAGGAAGACATAGGCGGGACCGGAGCCCGAGACGCCGGTGGCGGCGTCCATCAGGCGCTCCTCGTCCAGCCATTCGACCGGGCCGGTGACCCCGGCCAGATCTTCGGCCGCCTTGCGGTTTTCAGGAATGTCGCCCGCCGCGTTGGCGACCGCGACATTGATGCCCTTGCCGATCGAGCCGGGGGTGTTGGGCATGACCCGGATGACCGGGCGGCCGGGGAAGACCCGGCCCAGCGCCGTCAGGCCCGTGCCCGCCAGCACCGAAATGATCAGCGCGTCCTCGCGCACGACCTCGGACAGCGCCGGGGCGATTTTCGGGAAGACCTGCGGCTTGACCGCGACGACCACCCGGCCGACCTCGGCGGCGGTCTTCGCGTCCAGCGTCTCGACCACTTTCAGATTGTAGCGGTCCACCAGCGGGCGGGCGCTGTCGCTGACCCGGGGGCAGACCAGGATGAGGTCCTCGGGCGGCAGGGCGTTGCGCTCCGCGCCCAGCCAGCCGGCCGCCATGGCCGAACCCATGCGGCCCGCGCCGACCAGCGCGACCTTGTTTCGCGATGCCATCGCCTTGTCCTCGCTCAGGCTTCTCCGACCGTGTCGAACATGGAGGCGGCCACGGCCTCTTCCACGTTCTTGCCGCCCCACATCATGTACTGGAAGGCCGGATACATGCGCTCGCCGGCCTCCTTGGCCGCGAGGATGAGCGAGATCGCCTGCGCGGGCGAGACGTTCTCGCCGCCGGGGCAGGTGATGGCGTGGCGGAAGACGATGGAGCCGTCATCGGCCCAGATGTCGAAATGGCCCAGCCACAGCCGCTCGTTCAGGCGCGCGACCAGCTGGCAGGCGTCCTTGTAGCGGTTCTCCGGCACTTTCAGCTCGAGGCTCGCGCAGATGTGCAGGGCGTCCAGCTCGGGCCGCCAGGCGAACCAGATCTGGTGGTCGCGCCAGTCGCCCGGCACGGCGAGGTGAATCTCCCCGTCATCGCGCTCGTAGGCGTATTGTTCGGCGATCACCGCCTGCTCGATGGATTCGAGCGGATCGGCGTGCACCAGAAGGGTTTCGGTTCCGAGTTCCATGGATGCCTCCCTCAGAGGCGCCAGCGCCTCGCCGCCATGACACGACCGTAAGCAGGTCCGCGCAGGCGGCGCAACAGGCGGCGATTACAGCGCCTTTAAGGCTTTCAGTTGGAAGACTTTTTCGCCGCGGGTTTCTTCGCGGCGGGCTTGGCGGCCGCCCGTGCGGGGGCCGGTTTCGCCTCCAGCGCGTCGATCCGCGCCTTCAGTGATTCGTTTTCCTCGCGCAGCGCCATCGCGATGGCGCGCACCGACTCGAACTCCTCGCGGGAGACGAGATCGAGCTCGGCCGCCATCTTCTCGGCCTGGGCGCGGAACACAGAGCGGACCTCCTCGCCGGTGGCCTGCGCGGCGCTGAACGCGTCCGTCATCAGGTCCGCGAAATCGGCGAAAAGGGGGCTGCGTGACTGCATGACAAGTCCGTCCGCTCTGATATAGACCCCCATATACGCCTTCGCCCGCCGCGCAGCAACGCGCGCGCCCAGCCCACCGGAGACCGCCCCATGCAGATGTGCCCGGCCAGCTTCGACATGATCGATCCGGTCATCTTCTCCATCGGCTGGTTCGAGCTGCGCTGGTACGCGCTGGCCTATATCGCGGGCGTGTTCGCGGGGCTGGCCTACGTGGTCTGGCTGGTCCGCCGCCCCGGCCTGTGGACGACCCATCCCGACCCCAAGGGCGCGCCGCTGGGCCGGGCCTATGTCGAGGACCTGGTGCTGTGGGTGATGGTGGGCATCATCGCGGGCGGGCGGCTGGGCTATGTGCTGTTCTATCAGACCAGTTCGCTGTGGGAGCGGCCTCTGTGGGTGGTCACGGGCATCACCGAAGGGGGCATGAGCTTCCATGGCGGCATGATCGGCGTGGCGCTGGCCCTGCTGCTGACCGCGCGGGCGCACAAAATGCCGATCCTGCGCACCGCGGACGCGGTGGCGGTGGTCACGCCCATCGGCCTGATGCTGGGCCGGCTGGCGAACTTCATCAACGGCGAGCTGTGGGGGCGGCCCGCGCCGGACCTGCCCTGGGCGATGACCTTCGCCGCCGACCCGCTGTGCCTGGAGCGCCATCCCAGCCAGCTCTATCAGGCCGGGCTGGAGGGCTTCGCCCTGCTGGTGGTCCTGGCCGTGGCGGTGTTCGCCTTCCGCGCGCTGTCCCGGCCCGGCCTGGCGACGGGCATCTTCCTGGCCGGCTATGGCGTGTTCCGCGCCTTCGCGGAGGTGTTCCGCGAGCCCGACACCCAGATGCCCGAGGCGCTGCAGGGATACGTCACCATGGGCATGGTGCTGTGCATCCCGATGATCGTCGCGGGCGGCTATCTGATCTGGCGGGCGCTCAAACGGCCCGCCGACGACCAGCCGGGCGTGGAGCCGGGCTTCGATCCGCGGGTGAAGGACGCCTCGTGACCGAAGAGGCCGCCCCGTCGCAACGCATCGCCGCGGCCCTGCGCGAGCGGATCGCGCGGGAGGGCGCCATCCCCCTGCCCGTCTTCATGATAGAGGCGCTGTTCGATCCGGTGGCGGGGTACTACGCCACCAAGGACCCGATCGGGGCGGGGGCGGATTTCATCACCGCGCCGGAAATCAGCCAGATGTTCGGCGAGCTGCTGGGCCTGTGGGCGGCGGAGGCCTGGGCGGGGCTGGGCGCGCCCTCGCCCGTCCAGCTCATCGAGCTGGGGCCGGGCAAGGGCACGATGATGGCCGACATGCTGCGCGCGGGCCGCGCGGCGACGGGCTTCACCGAGGCGGCCCGCGTCACCCTGATCGAAGCCAGCGCGGCGCTGAAGATGGTGCAGGCCAAGACCCTGGCCGCCAGCACGGCGTCGCTGGGCTGGGCGGACGGGCTTGAGCGCGCAGCCCCCGGCCCCGCCCTGATCTTCGGCAACGAGTTTCTCGACTGCCTGCCCGTGCGGCAGGCGGTCAAGGCCGAGGGGCGCTGGCGCGAGCGCTGCGTCGCCCTCGACCCCGAAGCCCCCGAGCGCTTCGCCTTCGTGCTGGGGCCGGTGCTGACGGACGAGGATTTCATCCCCGAGACGCTGCGGGACGCGCCGGACGGGTCGCTGGCGGAGATGCGGCCGGGCGATCTTCAGGTCGTCGACGCGCTGGCCGCGCGCTTCGCCCGCCATCCCGGCCACGCCCTGTTCATCGATTACGGCCCCGCCAAGCCCGAGCCCGGCGACACGCTGCAGGCGATCCGGGCGCACGAGAAGGTCGATCCGCTGGACGCGCCGGGCACGGCGGACCTGACCGCGCGGGTGGATTTCGGCACGCTGGCCAGGGCGGCGAGCCTCGCGGGCCTGCAGGTGCATGGTCCGAAGCCGCAGGGCGCGTTCCTGACGGGGCTGGGGATCGAGCAGCGCGCGGCCATGCTGGCGCGCGCCCGGCCCGAGGCGCGCGAACGGATCGCACGCCAGCTTCACCGCCTGACGGCCGCAGACGAGATGGGCGATCTGTTCAAGGCGATCTGCCTGTCCAGTCCCGGCGCGCCGCCCCCGCCTGGACTTGATCCGTGGACGGCCTAGTGTCACCGCGCACCGCGAGCGGCGCCTTCCCGCCCCGCGCATGCTCTGCTAAGAGGCCGGACGCCCAATGACAGACGCGGGGACCCAGCCGATGAAGCTCATGTGCGGAAACGCCAACCGTCCGCTGGCGAAAGCCATAGCCGACTATCTGGACGCCCCGCTGTCGAACGTGGAGATCCAGACCTTCGCGGACGGCGAGGTCTTCGTGCGCATCGACGAGAACATGCGCGGCGAGGACGTCTTCATCATCCAGTCCACCTCCAAGCCCGCCAACGACCATCTGATGGAACTGCTCATCATGATGGACGCCCTGTCGCGGGCCAGCGCGGCGCGGATCACCGCGGTCATTCCGTATTTCGGCTATGCCCGGCAGGACCGGAAGACGGGGGGCCGCACGCCGATCACCGCCAAGCTGGTCGCCAACCTGATCGCCAAGGCGGGCGCGGACCGGGTGCTGACCGTCGACCTGCACGCGGGCCAGATCCAGGGCTTCTTCGACATCCCCACCGACAACCTGTTCGCCACCCCGGTGACCGAGCAGGACATCCGCCGCAACTACAACACCGAAGACCTGATGATCGTCAGCCCCGACGTGGGCGGGGTGGTGCGCGCGCGCGCGCTGGCCCAGCGGCTGGGCGCGGACATCGCCATCGTCGACAAGCGCCGCCCGCGGGCGGGCGTGGCCGAGGTGATGAACATCATCGGCGAGGTCGAGGGACGGCGCTGCATCATCTATGACGACATCATCGATTCAGGCGGCACGCTGTGCAACGCGGCGGTGGCCCTCAAGGAGCACGGCGCGGCCGAAGTCAGCGCCTACATCACCCACGGCGTGCTGTCGGGCAAGGCGGTGGAGCGGATCCGCGATTCGGTCCTGAAAGAGCTGGTGGTCACCGATTCCATCGACGCGACGGGCAAGGCGGGCGGAAAGATCCGCGCCATCCCCATCGCCCCCCTGCTGGGCGAGGCCATCCGCCGGATCGCCAACGACGAGTCCGTGTCCAAGCTGTTCGACTAGGGCGCGTACGCCTGCGGGCGAGGGACGCTAAATCACCCCCCAAGCCTAGACAATCAAAAGCCAAAAAGCCTTTCGCCCGGAAAACAAGAAAAGCAGCAGTCATTGTGTTTCAGGAAGCAGATCGTCATCGCTGACCGATCCGCACGAAGGAGGCTCATCATTCACCTGATAGCCAGAGGCAAGCAGTCTTTGTTTTATCTCTAATCGAATTCTTTCGGCAGCACTGACACCAAAAACAGGCGGAGCCCCGATACCAACGATAGGCAAACGAAATCTAAGAGATACAACATACCACGAAGCACCTTCCCCATATTGAGCCAATATACCACATTGCGGATTTTCATATTGGCTGAACGGCTGGTTGACGACCCAAACTTTCAGAAAAGATTTTCTTGCCTCAAGGACATTCAGGACCTCACCTTCGTCGCTAATTGCTTGACCAACACCCGGCGTCATGCCCTCTTTTGAGGTCACCATCAAAACTTCCTCGGCAAAATCTGCGAAGCCGTTCGTCGGCACCACGACATACATGTTCATGCCAGATTGCTCTTGACCACACGCGCTGAGAACGACTGACAAGAGCAGAATCCAGTAGCGATGCATGTCTGTGCGCCCCAAAGCTTTGACCTAATGTCACTCTACCCATGCGCGATCGGAGAGAACAGGTTTGGGTGAGCGACGGCGGCGCAACAACGCGCCCGAGACACTGCACTCCCCCGTTCAGATCGGCCCGCCGCAGAGCAAGCGCCTCGCCGTCCTCGGCCTGAGCGAGGCGCCAATGGCCCACGCCCCACCTGCGCGGGCACTGTGTCCAAGCTGTTCGACTAGGGCGCGGACGCCTGCGGGCGTGCTGCCAAGACGGGGCGAGGCTCAGCGGATAGGTCCGCAGCTACTACTCGGCCGCGCAAATAACCTCAGGCGAGGATCTTGGATTTTCCACGTAATTTCGTGTGAAATCATTTGATTTCGGAGAGTAAATCATAACGATTGAATCTATTTCATTTTCTTTATAATCATCTGTAATAAATATCACAACAATCTCACTTGAAACAAAATTATATAAAGCGCTACTGCACGCATCGCTACTTGATAATAATATCTCGGCATTGGTTAAATACGAGCCAACCCAGAATTTTTCAGAATGGCTCCTCAGAACACCTCTTAGACCTGCCTCATCTCTTTCGAATCTCGGATGTTGGTCATGCAAGTTCTCAACTGAGACGTCATATCCGAGCTTTTGACCGCATGAAGCAAGCAGCACAGCGAACGCAACAGCAACAACATTCATACGATTTAAGAAACGCATCCGATGCACTCCATCTAAATACGATGCGCATTGCAGGAGCCCCGCCTGCTCGCAACAGGTGTCGAATTGGGACCACCCCGCTGCTGTCAGTCTTGCCCACAATCGTACCCTGCTCGTCCGACACTAGCCAGCGCTGGTCGTAGTGCTCGTCACGCATAGCGCGTCAGACGGCCTTGCCCTTCGCAGCAGCACGTTCTAAGCGCTGCACTCCGCGATCAAGACCGGCCCCATAGCAAGGCCAACGCATCGTCGCGCCCGCCCGGCGCAGGATGATGATCGCCACGCCCCCACCTGCGCGGGCACTGTTGCGCGGCTCCGTCTTATCGGGTATTAGCCGCCGCTCGAAATCGCGACGGCTCGGCCCGGCGCGGCATCGGGCGCCGCCACGGGGCGGCGCTCGTGTTTCAAACGGATTTTGCAAGGACCGGATCGATGAGCGATATCGTTGTCTCCGTCGAGGTGCGCGAGCGCACCGGCAAGGGCGGCGCCCGTGAGGCGCGGCGCCAGGGCTTCGTGCCGGGCGTTCTGTATGGCGGCGACCGCGGCCCGGTCGCGATCGCGCTCAAGCAGAACGAGCTGGTCAAGGCGATCAACTCGGGCAATCTGATCGCGAACATGATCAAGATCGATCACAAGGGCGAGCAGCAGTCGGTTCTGACCCGGGACATCCAGTTCCACCCGGTCACCGACATGCCCGAGCACATCGACTTCTACCGCGTGGACGAGGACTCCGTGGTCGAGGTGGCCGTGCCCGTCCACTTCATCAACGAAGAGAAGTCCCCCGGCCTGAAAAAGGGCGGCGCCCTGAACGTGGTGCGCCACGAGATCGAGGTGAGCTGCCCCGCCGGCCAGATCCCCAACGAGATCGTCGTCGACCTGGAGGGCCTGGACATCGGCGAGTCGGTGCACATCTCCTCGGTGAAGCTGCCTGACAACGTCACGCCGGTCATCGACGACCGCGACTTCACCATCGCCACCCTGCAGGCCCCGCGCGCCATGGTCGAAGAGACCGAGGAGCCCGAAGAGCCCGCCGATCCCGAAGTCATCAACCAGAAGGACGATGGCGAGGAAGCCGAAGCTTCCGAGGGCGAAGGCGACGACAAGGAATAAGCCTCCCACGAGGCCTGACGGATCAAGGGCGGCCCTGGCATCAGCGGCCGCCCTTTCCATATCCGGAGCCGCGCCATGCTGCTGATCGCCGGTCTGGGCAATCCCGAGCCGAAATATCTGGCCAACCGGCACAATGTCGGCTTCCTGGTCGTGGACGCCATCGCGCAGGATCACGGCTTCGGACCGTGGCGCGAGAAGTTCAACGCCTGGGTCAGCGAAGGCGTCGTGCAGACGGACAAGGGGCCGAAGAAGGTCCTGCTGCTCAAGCCGAAGACCTATTACAACAATGCCGGGCAGGCGGTGGGCGCGGCGGCGGCCTTCTATCGCATCGCGCCTGAGGACATCACCGTCTTCCATGACGAGCTGGACCTGGCGCCGGGCAAGTTCCGGCTCAAGACCGGCGGCGGGCACGGGGGAAACAACGGCATGCGCTCGATCAGCGCCCATGTCAGCCCCGACGTGCGACGCGGGCGGATCGGGATCGGCCATCCCGGCGACAAGAACCGGGTGACGGGCTACGTGCTGTCGGACTTCCCCAAGGCCGAACAGGTCTGGCTGGGCGATCTTCTGGACGCGATCAGCCGCGCCTTCCCCCTGCTGGCGGCAGGCGATCTGGACGCTTTCCAGACGAAAGTGACCCATCTGGCCCCCGCGCCGCAGCCGCCTGCATCCAGCGAATCCTGAGCGCCGTGCCACCGGCGCCGGGCCGCCGTGAAATCGCCGCATTCAGGGACGGAACCAAGTCATTTTCCCTCGCGTATATGGTATGTCTGCAACACCGGAGTTCCCCTGCTCCCGCAGACCATGATCCTCCCCCGATCATGTCGTGACCGATGGTGAAACGACCGGCGCATATTCCGCCGGACAGCCCGGACCCGCCGCTTCCCCCCGGCCGCGGGTCCGGGTTTCGTTTTTCCAAGGGGCGTCCTCCGCGCTAGGATCGCGCGATGAGCGCCCTTCTCCTCGCCCTCGCCCTGCAGGCCACCGAACCGCCCGTCATCACGCCGGGCCGGGTCCATCACGACACCGCGCGCGGCGTGTTCGTGATGCCGCCCGAAGGCTGGACGGCGGGAGAAGCGGAGACCGGCGACGGGCTGGTCTTCACCCATCCCGGGACCGGCGCGCGGATCGATATCTGGGCCGAGCCCATGGGCATGAGCGGGCTTCCGGGCCTGCCCGACCACACACTGGACGCCCTGCGCCTGAGGCTGGCCGCCCCCGGCGTGCTGATGCGCGGAACCCGCGCCCTGCCCCTGGCCGTGGAGGCGGACGGCCGCGACCCGGTCGAGGCGGGCCGGATCGAGGCGCTGGCCTATGAGGGCGCGTCGGGCGGGGCCCGCTGGACCGGGCTCGCCGCCACCCGCTGCGGCGCGGACGTCTATCTGGTGCTCGAAGCGCCCGAGGCGGCGTTCGGCGGCGCGCGCCCGGTGTTCGACGCGCTGATCGAGACCGCCGCGCTCGACCTTCAGGGCGGCGACGACTTCCCTTGCGCCGCCGCGCGCGATTGACCGGGCGGGGCGCGCGGTCTAACCCCTGCCCAGCTTTCTCACCGAACTTCACCGGGGGCCATCCATGGGCTTCAAATGCGGCATCGTGGGCCTGCCCAACGTGGGCAAGTCCACCCTCTTCAACGCGCTGACCCAGACCGCGGCGGCGCAGGCGGCGAACTATCCGTTCTGCACCATCGAGCCCAATGTGGGCGACGTGGCCGTGCCCGAGCCCCGGCTGGAAAAACTCGCCGCCATCGCGGGCTCCAAGCAGGTCATCCCCGCGCGGATGAGCTTCGTGGACATCGCCGGGCTGGTGAAGGGCGCCAGCCAGGGCGAGGGTCTGGGCAACCAGTTCCTGGCCAACATCCGCGAGGTGGACGCGGTGGTGTACGTGCTGCGCGCCTTCGAGGACGACGACGTCACCCACGTGGCGGGCAAGGTCGACCCGCTGGCCGATTTCGAGGTGGTCGAGACCGAGCTGATGCTCGCCGACATGGAAAGCCTGGAAAAACGCCGGACCAACGTGGAGAAGAAGGCCAAGACCGGCGACAAGGAGGCCAAGGCCCAGATCGTCCTGATCGACCTGGCGCTCGAACAGCTGCGCGACGGCCGCCCGGCCCGCTTCGCCGAGGTGCCCGCCGACCAGCGCCGCGAGTGGCGGATGCTGCAGCTGCTGACCGCCAAGCCGGTGATGTTCATCGCCAACGTGGACGAGGACAGCGCCGCCGACGGCAACGCCCATTCGGCCGCCGTCGCCGAGCGCGCGGCCGAGGAAGGCGCCGTCTCGGTGGCCATCAGCGCCAAGATTGAGGCCGAGCTGGCCCTGCTGGACGCCGATGAGCGCGCCGAATATCTCGAGACGCTGGGGCTGGAGGAGCCGGGCCTGAACCGCCTGATCCGGGCGGGTTACACCCTGCTGGACCTCCAGACCTATTTCACCGCTGGCCCCAAGGAAGCCCGCGCCTGGACCATCCGCCGCGGCTGGACCGCCCCGCGCGCGGCCGGGGTGATCCACGGCGATTTCGAGAAGGGCTTCATCCGCGCCGAAACCATCGCGTTCGACGACTATGTCGCGAACAATGGCGAGGCGGGCGCCCGCGAAGCGGGCAAGCTGCGCCAGGAAGGCAAGGAGTATGTCGTCCAGGACGGCGACGTGATGAACTTCAAATTCAACGTCTGATCGGCTTCCGCAACCGGGGCGCGGGCGAAAACGTCCGCATTGCATTTGTCTACACAAACGCCTACATTTCTCCCATGAGGGTGACGGGGTTCGACTGGGACGAGGGCAACTGGCCCAAGTGCGGCAAGCATGGCGTGTCGCGCGAAGAGGTCGAGCAGGTCCTGACGGGCTCGCCCGCCGTCATGGAAGACCCCCATCCGGGCGAACCGCGCATGCGCGCCATCGGAAGGACCCAGACGGGCCGTTACGTGTTCCTGGTGTTCATGCTGCGCCGGATCGGCGGGCGGAACTGGCTCCGGCCCATAAGCGCCCGCTACATGCATCAACGGGAGATCGACCGGTATGAAAACCAAGTCTGAACCCATGCCCTCGCTGAAAAGCGACGAGGACGCCGAGCGCTTCGTGGAGACGGCCGATCTGTCCGAATACGATCTGTCTGGCTTCAAGCCGGCGCGGTTCGAGTTCCAGCCCAAGACCGCGGCGCTGAACATGCGGATGCCCCAGGGGCTTCTGGACGCGCTCAAGCGCAAGGCCCGCGAAAAGGGCATCCCCTACACCCGCTATGTGCGCCGCCTGATCGAGGACGACGTCGCCCGCTGACGCCTTCGCGCTTGCAACCCTCGCGCTCACGCCCGATCCTCCCCGTGCCTGAAGGGAGGACCGCCCATGAGACCCGTCCTGATCGCCGCCGCGCTGGCGGCCTGCGCATCCGCGCCTCTCGCCCATGCCGAAGAGCGGACCGCCAGCGGGCGGTTCGAGGTGACGCTGACCCCTGAGGCCGAGGGCGCGGACGGCGGCCATGACCGCACGCGGGTGGAGAAGGTCTTCCATGGCGGGATGGAGGGCACGGCGACGGGCGAGATGCTGGGGCTTTACGAGACCCGGGCGGGCTCGGGCGCATACGTGTTGATCGAGCGGTTCGAGGGTCTGGTGGAGGGCCGGGAGGGCGGTTTCTCGCTGGTCCATCACGGGCTGATGGCCGGAGGCGCGCCCGATCTGGAGATCACCATCGTGCCCGGTTCGGGTACGGGCGGGCTGCGCGGCATATCGGGCCGGTTCGAGCTGGACCTCAATGCCGAGGGCCATCGTTACACCCTGCATTACAGCGTCGAAGGAGAGACCGGGCGATGAGGCACGGAACCGTCGAATACCGCCGCGAGGGCCATGCGGGGATCATCACCCTGAACCGGCCCCACGTGATGAACGCCTTCACCTACGAGATGGGCGAGGACGTCGCCGCCGCATTGGACGAGACCGACGCGGACGGGCAGGTGCGCGCGGTGATCGTGACCGGGGCGGGCAAGGCGTTCTGCGCGGGCGCGGACCTGACCACCGGGGCGGAGACCTTCAACGCGGTCGCCCGCGCCCAGGAGGGCGGCGGGTTCGACGAGCGCGACCCGCAATGGCGCGACCGGGGCGGCAGGCTGAACCTGCGCATCTTCGACAGCGTCAAACCGGTGATCGCGGCCATCAACGGCGCGGCGGTGGGCATCGGGGCGACGATGATCCTGCCCATGGACGCGCGCATCGCGGCCAGAGGCGTCAAGATGGCCTATCCGTTCACGAAGCGGGGCATCGCGTGGGACGGCTGCGCGAGCTGGTTCCTGCCGCGGATCGTCGGCATCGAGACCGCGCTGGACTGGGGCCTGTCGGGGCGCACCTTCCTGTCCGAGGAAGCGCACAAGAAGGGCCTGATCGGCGAGCTGGCCGAGCCCGGCGACGTTATGGACGCGGCGCTGGCGAAAGCGAAGAGCTTTTCGGCCGCCGCCCCGGTCTCGGTGGCGATGAACCGGCGCATGGCGTGGCGCATGCTGGGCGCGGCCCACCCGATGGAGGCCCACCGCCAGGAGACCCGCGCCATCCTGCGCCGGGGCATGAGCGCGGACGCCCGCGAAGGCGTGATGAGCTTTCTGGAAAAGCGCGAGGCGGATTTCCCCGGCCGCGTGCCGGAAGACCTGCCGCCCGGCTGGCCCTATGACCGGGATCCCGGATACTGAGCTCACGGCTTTTTGCGGAGCCCGGCCTCGACATCGCGCGGGCGCGGGCCTAACTGGCAGGCATTGATTTTCTCCAGCCAAGGGCCCCGGCGACCCCGGGGCCTTCGGCGTCTTTTTTGAAAGCGTGACCGTTGAGCCTTTCCACGCCCGATCCCAAGCGGCCCGTCCTGACCGTGCCTGAACTGGTCGCCATGGTGGCGGGCCTGATGGCGCTGAACGCGCTGGCCATCGACATCATGCTGCCCGCCCTGCCTGATATCGGGGCCACGTTCGGCGTGCCGGGCAATGACCGCCAGCTTGTGGTCACCGCCTACGTGTTCGGCTTCGGCGTCGCCCAGCTCTTCTACGGGCCTCTGGCCGACGCGCTGGGGCGGCGCAGGATCATGCTGTCCAGCCTGATCGCGTTTCTGGGCGCGACGGTGCTGGCCATCGCCGCGCCCGATTATGGCTGGCTGCTCGCCGCCCGCGTGCTGCAGGGGGTGGCCGCCGCGGCGACGCGGGTGGTGGCGATGGCGCTGGTGCGCGATCTGGTCTCAGGCCGCCGCATGGCCCAGATCATGTCCTTCGCGATCACCGTGTTCATGATCGTGCCCATCCTCGCGCCGGGGGTGGGCCAGCTCATCCTGTTCGTGGCCGAGTGGCGGTGGATCTTCGGCGCCCTGCTGATCGGCACGGGCCTGCTGACCGCGTGGATGTATCTGCGCTGGCCCGAGACCCTGACGGCGGACAACCGCGCGCCTTTCCGGCTGGGGGCTGCGGCGCGCAATTACTGGCTGGCGGCGAGGAACCGGATCACGCTGGGCTACATGCTCGCCTCCTCGCTGATCTTCGGCGCGCTGTTCGCCTTCATCGCGACCTCCGAGCAGGTGATGGCCGAGCTTTACGGGTTGGGCGAGTGGTTCGCGGTGGGCTTCGGCGGCATCGCGGTGGGGCTGGCGATCTCGTCGATCCTGAACGCGCGGATCGTGGGGCGGCTGGGCATGCGCCGGGTTTCGCACACCGCGCTGATCGCCTTCATCGCGGTCAATGGCGGCCATGCCCTGTGGTCGCTGATGGCGGGCAACCCGCCCTTCTGGGCCTTCTACCTGCTGTTCGGGCTGGGGATGATGCTGTTCGGCATGATCGGGGCGAATTTCTCCGCCCTCGTGATGGAGCCCGCGGGCCAGCGCGCGGGCGTGACCGCGGCGCTGTACGGCTCGATGACCTCCATCGGCGGAGCGGTGCTGGGCGCGCTGATCGGGCAGGCCTATGACGGCTCCGTCACCCCGCTGCTGGCGGGCATGGCGATCCTGGGCCTGATGGCGCTGGGCTGCGTGCTGGTCACCGAGCGGGGCCGCCTGTTCGAGACCGGCGAGGACGCCGCCGAGGCCAGTCCTGCGCCGGGCGAGTAGCTTTCAGAACTCGTCCACGCTCAGGCTGTCGCCTGAGATGGCGCCGTCCACACGCCAGCCCGCGCCGTCGCCCTGCTTGAGGGTGGCACACAGCCAGTCCATGACCGCCAGCAGGTCCGCCTCCAGCGTGTAGGGCGGGTTGATGACGACCACCCCGGCCCCGGCCAGCTTGCCCTCGGTGTCGAGGTCACGCACCCACAGGTCCGCGCGCAGGATGTGCTCGGGCTTGAGATCGTGCTCCTCGAACAGCCACTCCGCCAGGCCCACATCGAAGCGTTCCTGCGCCCACAGATCCTTCAGGGGGCGCCAGAAAATGAAGGTCCCCCCGGGCCAGCGCGAGAGCCCGTCCATGGCCGCCTTGGCCATGTGGGCCATCTCGTCGCGATGCTCGAAGGGCGGGTCGACCAGGACCAGTCCGCGCTTCTCCCTGGGCGGGACAACGGCCTTGAGCGCCTTGTAGCCGTCCCGCTTCTCCACCTTGACCCGCCCGTCCTTGGCGAACAGGCGGTCGAGGGTCTTCGCGTCCTGCTCGTGCAGCTCGCACAGGTGCAGCCGGTCGGACTTGCGCGCCAGATGCGCGGCCAGGGCGGGCGAGCCGGGATAGGTCGTCAGCGCCCCCGGCCCGTTGATCGCGCGCACCGCGTCAAGCCAAGGCGTCAGCACGCGCAGCGCCTCATCGGGCATGTCGGCGTCCAGAAGGCGGCCGACGCCGTCTTTCCATTCGGGGCTGCGCAGGGCGGCGTCCGAGGTCAGGTCGTAGCGGCCGATCCCGGCATGGGTGTCGATGACCGCGAAGGGCCGGTCCTTCTTCTTCAGGTGCTCGACGCACAGGGCGAGCACCAGATGCTTGAGGACATCGGCGAAATTTCCGGCGTGGAAGGCGTGTCTGTAATTCATGGCTCCCTCATAGCCGCCCGCCCCGCGCCGCGCCAGCGCCCGCCCACGGGTTTGTGACAAGCGGGTGCGTTGACCCGCAGGCTCGCCCCCCTAGTCTGGCGCGGCGACGGGGCCGGGGGGCCGCCGAACGCTGACACATCGGGGAGACCACATGATCAGGACTTTGACCGCCGCGCTGGGCGCGCTGGCGATCGCCGGGGCCGCTTTCGCCCAGGCGCCGGACACCGAGAACGATCCGCGCGAGCCGCGCGTGTTCGAAAGCCGCGGCGAAGTGACCGCCAACGGCGAGCGCATCCGCTACCGCGCCACCGCGGGCGAGACCTTCCTGCGCGACACCGACGGCAAGGCCGTCGCCTCCATCTTCTCCACCTCTTACGTGCGCGAGGGCGTGACCGACCCCCGTCAGCGTCCGGTGGCCTTCATCTTCAACGGCGGGCCGGGCTCGGCCTCGCTGTGGCTGCACATGGGCGTGTTCGGGCCCCAGCACCTGGTCCTGCCGTCCGACGGCGATGACGACGGCGCGGCGCCCTACGAGATCGGCCCGAACCCCCACTCGCTTCTCGACCAGGCCGACATGGTGTTCATCGATCCGGTGGGCACGGGCTATTCGCGCGCGCTGGGCGACGCCGATCCGGCCAAGTTCTGGGGCGTGCGCGAGGACGCCGAATGGCTGGGCCAGTTCATCCGCACCTGGCTGACCGAGAACCGGCGCTGGAACTCGCCCAAATACCTGATCGGGGAGAGCTACGGCACCACGCGCATCGGCGCGCTGATGAACGAGCTCGAGCTGGGCTGGAACAATGTCGCGTTCAACGGCGTGGTGCTGGTCTCCAGCGTGCTGGAATTCTCCAACAACCGGCCCACCCAGCCGCTGGGCTATGCGGGCCTGCTGCCCGGGTACGCCGCGACGGCGTGGTATCACGAGAAGGTCGACCGGGACGCCTGGGACGGCGACTATGACGCCTTCCTGCGCGACGCGCGCGACTTCACCACCGACGAATACCTGCCCGTTCTGCTGCGCGGCCGGGACGTGGAGGAGGAACGCTTCGACGCCACGGCGGAGCGCATGAGCGCGCTGACCGGCCTGTCGGAGGACTATCTGCGCTCGGCGAACCTGATCGTGCCGCTCAACCGCTTCCGCAACGAGATCCTGCGCGAAGAGGGCGTGACCGTGGGCCGGTTCGATTCGCGCTACACCGGCCAGGAGCCGGACGGCGTGCGCGAGAACCCCGAGGGCGACCCCTCCGGCTATGGCATCGCGGCGGGCTACACCGCGGCCATGCGCGACCACTACACCCGCAATCTGGGCGTGGACATCACCGACACCTACGTCACCCTGGGCGGCGTGCGCGACTGGAACTGGAACGCCGGCGAAGCGGGCGGCAACAACTCCTTCGTGAACGTGTCGATGTGGCTGGAGCGCGCCATGCGCCAGAACAGCGACCTGCGGGTGCTGGTCACCAACGGCATCTACGATCTCGCCACGCCCTTCTTCGGCACCGAGATGACGTTCAACAAGCTCGCCTACGACCCCGAGCGCGTGACCATGACCTATTATGAGGCCGGTCACATGATGTACCTGCACCACCCCTCGCTGGAGGCCCTGGCCGAGGACGTGCGTGAGTTCATCGCCGACGGGAACTGAGGGTTTCCAAGGCCCTGAACACGAAAAGCCCCGGCGGAGACGCCGGGGCTTTTTTCATGCTCGGAGCTGTTTCCTCCCTGTGCGAGGGGGAGGCTAGGAGGTCATGCCCGGCGGCGCAGCCGCCGCAAGCGCGAACGCGCGCCCGCGCTCGTGCGCGGAACCGACCGAGCGGAGCGAGAGAGGACTAAAAACTCGAGAGGACAGGGAGAAACTCCCCCTACTCCCCCTCGAACGCGGTCAGACTGGCGACGCTCACGCCCATGGCCTCGATCTTCCGCGCGCCGCCCAGATCGGGCAGGTCGATGACGAAGGAGCAGCCTTCGACCTCAGCCCCGGCCTTCCTGAGCAGCAGGATGGCGGCTTCCGCCGTGCCGCCCGTGGCGATCAGGTCGTCGACGAGCAGCACGCGCTCGCCCGGCTGGACGGCGTCGACATGCATCTCCACCTCGTCCGCCCCGTATTCGAGCTCATAGGTCTGCCCGATGGTCTTGTGGGGCAGCTTGCCCTTCTTGCGGATCGGCACGAAGCCGACCGAGAGCTGGTGGGCGACCGCGCCGCCCAGGATGAAGCCGCGGGCCTCGATCCCGGCCACCTTGTCGATCTTGCGGCCCGCATGGGGCTGGACCATCGCGTCCACCGCGGCCCGGAACGCGCCCGCGTCGCCCAGCAGGGTGGTGACGTCGCGGAACATGATGCCCAGCTTGGGATAGTCCGGAATGGTCCGGATGGCGGCCTTGATGTGGTCCATGGGGAAGGTGTCCGGCTCTGGTGGCTGTCGCGGCGCAGCATCGGGAGGGGCGGACGGAGCGTCAAGCCCGGCGGACGTCTCAGTCCCCGGCCATCGCCAGCGCGATTGCCCGGGCGAACGCGCCGGTCACCGGCTGGGCCACGCCCAGCTCGCCCGCGCCGTCCCCGGACATGCGGCCCACATAGACCGCGACCAGTCGCGCTTCCTCCCCCGCGCCTGCGGACAGGGGCGCGCCCGACACGCCGCCGCGTTCGGGACAGTCATGGATGACCGAGCCGCGCGGCGCCGACGCGCCGCCCGCCATCCGCCCCGAGACGCCCAGCAGCAGGCAGTCCCGCGCCGCCTCCGCGCCCGCGTACAGGGTCAGCCGCCCGTCGCGCTCCATCAGGGACAGCGCCCCGCCCTCGTCCTCGGGCAGCCGCCAGCGGCGGATGTCCGCGGGCAGTCGGCCATCGAGCGTGAGCACCGCCCAGTCCTCGCCCAGCGGGCCGTCGGCGGGCGACAGGACGAGCGAGGAGAGGCGGCGGGGGCCGCCGGGCGCGCGGACCCGGCAGTCGCGCAGCGTGCCGTCAGAAGCGCGGAATGCGTGGGCGGAGGCGACCAGAATTTCGCGCCCCCCGCTGGAGGGCGTCCACAGGACCGCGGCGCGGCTGTCATACAGGCCCGCCGGATCGCCGGGATCGGAACACTCCACCCGCACCCCGCCGCCCGCGTCGGCGCGCGCGGACGGAACCGCCGCGGCGGCGGCGAACAGCCCCGCGCACAGGGCGGCCGCGAGGGCCTGGTCTCGTGCGATCCCGAACATCGTCATGGAAGTGTAATATGTCCGGACCCGGACGGAAAATCACGATTTCACGACGCGGAATCCGTTAGCCTGCAAGGGTCACAGGACATCATGTGGCGGCAGGGTTTCGCATCCGGGAAAGCGCCGGCAGCCGCGGTCCGCCCTCCCCGCCCACCTGTTTTCCACAGTTTCGTGACGCTCAGCCCAGCACCCGTCCCGCCACCGCGTCGAGCTTGGCCATAAGGGCGGGGTCGCGATGTTCGGGCGGGGTGACGAGGGCGAAATCCAGCACGGTCTCGATGCCCGACGGGCAGGGCTCGCGGGGGGTGTCGGCCATGGCGCGGGCGAGTTGGCCGATCAGGGACTGGGCCCGGGCCGAGTTGGAGCGCAGCACTTCGAGCACCGAGGAGACCTGTACGTGCTCCTCGCCGTCCCGCCAGCAGTCATAGTCGGTGACCATGGCCACGCTGGCGTAGGGCAGCTCGGCCTCGCGGGCGAGCTTGGCCTCGGGCATGTTGGTCATGCCGATCACGTCCATGCCCCAGGATCGGTAGAGCTCGCTCTCGGCGCGGGTGGAGAACTGGGGGCCTTCCATGGCCAGATACGTGCCGCCCTCGGTGACGCTGTCCGCCCCCGCCGCGCGGGCGGCGTCCGCCGCCATCGACGCCAGTCGCGGGCAGACCGGATCGGCCATGGAGACATGGGCCACACAGCCCTCGCCAAAAAAGCTCTTCTCGCGCGCGAAGGTGCGGTCCACGAACTGGTCGACGATCACGAACGCCCCCGGCGCCAGATCCTCGCGCAGCGAGCCGCACGCGGACAGGGAGATCACGTCGGTCACCCCGGCGCGCTTGAGCGCGTCGATGTTGGCCCGGTAGTTGATGGCCGAGGGCGGGATGCGGTGGCCCTCGTCATGGCGGGGCAGGAAGACCAGATCGATCCCGTGCAGACGCGCGCTGACCAGCGGGCCGGAAGGGTTGCCCCACGGCGTGCCGACGCTCTGGCGGCGCACGTCCTCGAGCCCTTCGAGGCCGTAAAGCCCCGAGCCGCCGATCACGCCCAGCTTCCAGCTCCGGCTCATTCGGCGCTCCTCCAGTAAGCGTCCGGCGCGGTGGCGCGCCAGCGGGTGTTGTCCGCCCAGGTGTCCGCCGCGCGCAGGGCCATGGCGATATAGGGAGCCTTGATGCGGGCGTAGGACTTGGGGGTCTTCTCGGTGGCCTGCCATAGCGCGAGCTTGAAATCGGCGTAGCTGTCGCGCGCCGCGTCGTCCGCGCGCAGGAAGTCGCGCAGCAGCAGCGAGAGCGTGTTGTTGGCCGCGCCGTTGCGGCGGACATGGACGTGAACCCGGCGCTGGCCCTCGGGCTCGCGGAAGAACAGCTTGCGCCAGTCCTCAGACCCCCGGCCCGCCTCGGCGGCCTCGATGCCGTCATAGGCGCCGTCGCGCTCGCGGGCGGGCTTGCGGCGGAAGCCGGCGGCCCGCATGCGCGCGGTCAGCTCGTCCTCGTCGTCGAGCCGGAGCACGGTGGCCTGGATGTCGATGACGTCCTTGGCGGGCAGGCCGGGCACGGCGGTGGAGCCCACATGGTCCACGCGCAGGGCCTGAGGCCCCAGCGCCTCGGCGACCGTGGCCGCCCAGTCATGGCCTTCGGCGGCCCAGTGGGGCTGGTGGGCGATGACGGGGATGCGGTCCTTGCTCATCGGTCCCTCGATACACAACGGGCCGCCTGATGAACAGGCGGCCCGCGTGACTGGCGTGGATGTCAGCCCAAACCTAGTGCTCGATCTTCGACCAGACCTGACGGTAGGTCGCGAACAGCAGGCCGGCGAGGATGATCAGGTAGATCATCACCATCAGGCCCATGGACTTGCGCGATTCCATGTGCGGATCGGAGGCCCAGGCGAAAAAGTGCGCCACGTCCTCGGCCATCTGCTCGGCGGTGGCCTCGGTGCCGTCCTCGTAGGAAATCAATCCGTCCTGGAGCTGGGGCGGCATCGCGATCACCGACCCGTACATGTACGGATTGTAGTAGTTGCCCGCGCGCAGCTCGAGATCGGCCGGGGGCTCGTAGTCATAGCCCAGCATCAGCGAGCGGATGTATTCCGCGCCGCCGTAACGGGCCTTGGTGATGACCGACAGGTCCGGCGGATAGGCGCCGGCGTTCGCCGCCCGGCCCTGCTGGACGTTGTCATACGGATAGGGGAAGGGATCGGCGGGGATGCGCGGACGCTCGTTGACGTCGCCGAACTCGTCGGGCTCGCCGTCGATCATGTATTCGGCCGCGATCGCCATCACGACGGGGTTGTCGTTGGGATTGTCGAAGCGGACCATCTCGCCGCCGATCGGGACCTCCTCGAAGGGGCCGCCCCGGTCGCCCAGATGGCGGAAGCGCATGTGCTCCATGCCGTGACAGGCCGAGCAGACCTCCATGTAGACCTGGAAGCCCCGCTGCACGGCGGCGCGGTCGTACGAGCCGAACGGGCCGTCGAAGCTGAACTGGTGCGGCTCGGGGCTGCGGTCCGCCGCGGCCGCCGGAGCGGCCAGGGCGAGCGCGCCGAGCGCGGCGGCGAGGAGAGCGTGGATCGTTTTCATCGGTCTGGTTCTCCCCTTATTCCGCCGGAGCCGGCTGAGCGGCCTTCGAAGCCCTGCCCTTGCGGGCCGCGGCCTCTTCGAGCACCGCCGCCTCGATGGAGGCCGGACGGGCCTTGGGCTTCTCGACGAAACCGAGCACCGGCAGGATCACGAGGAAGTAGGCGAAGTAGTAGATGGTCAGAACGCGGCCCATCAGCAGGAAGTCCACCCCGATGGCGCCGAGACCGGGCACCGGATAGTCGGGGTTCTCCGCGCCGGCCCAGCCCAGGCCCAGGCAGGCGATCACGAAGAAGCCGAAGAACCAGCGCGCCAGCGGACGGTAGCGCATGGAGCGCACCTTGGAGGTGTCCAGCCAGGGCAGGATGAACAGCACGCCGATGGCGCCGAACATCAGGACCACGCCGCCCAGCGTGTTCGGGACGGCCCGCAGGATCGCGTAGAAGGGCAGCAGATACCATTCAGGAACGATGTGCGAGGGCGTCACCAGCGGGTCGGCCGGGATGTAGTTGTCCGCGTGGCCGAGCGCGTCGGGCCAGTAGAAGACGAAGAAGGCGAAGATGATGAAGAACAGGACGATCCCGAACCCGTCCTTGGTCGTGTAGTACGGGTGGAAGGGCAGGGTGTCGGCCTTGGTCTTCACGCTGATGCCGGTCGGGTTGTTGTTGCCCGGAACGTGCAGCGCCCAGATGTGCAGCCCCACCACGCCCGCGATCAGGAACGGGATGAGGTAGTGCAGCGAGAAGAAGCGGTTCAGCGTCTCGTTGCCGACCGAGAACCCGCCCCACAGCCATTCGACCACCGGCTGGCCGATGACGGGCAGCGCGCCGAACAGGTTGGTGATGACCATCGCGCCCCAGTAGGACATCTGGCCCCAGGGCAGCACGTAGCCCATGAAGGCGGCGGCCATCATCAGCAGGTAGATGACCACGCCCAGGATCCACAGCAGCTCGCGCGGCGCCTTGTACGATCCGTAGTACAGGCCCCGGAAGATGTGCATGTACACGGCCAGGAAGAACATCGACGCGCCGACCGCGTGGATCGAGCGGATCAGCCAACCATAGTTCACGTCGCGGTCGATCCGCTGGACCGAGGCGAAGGCCATGTCCACGTGCGGCACGTAGTGCATGGCCAGCACGATGCCGGTGACGATCTGGATCACCAGGCAGACGCTGAGAATGCCGCCGAACGTGTACCAGTAATTGAGGTTCCGCGGCGTGGGGAAGTCCACGAAGGAATCCCAGCCCAGCCGGACGATCGGCATGCGGGAGTCCAGCCAGCGGGTGACGCCGGTCTTCGGCTCGTAGGTGCTAGGTCCGCTCATCTGTCGCTTCCTCAGCCGATCTGGATCGTGGTTTCGGACACGAAGGTGTAGGGCGGAATGTGCAGGTTCTCCGGAGCCGGACCCCTGCGGATGCGCCCCGCCGTGTCGTAGTGCGAGCCGTGGCACGGGCAGAACCAGCCGTTGTAGTCGCCCGCCTCGCCCACCGGCACGCAGCCCAGATGGGTGCAGTTGGCCTTCATCACGATCAGCGCGGTGCGCAGACCCTCGTCGATCTCCACGCCCTCGGCGACCTCGGCGGCCAGCGCGGAGCGGTTCTCGTCGCTGGCCGGGCTGCCTTCGCGGTTCTCGTTGCGCGAATCGCGGTCGGGCAGGCTCGCCAGCTCGACCTCGCGGGCCGCGGCGATCTCCGCCTCGGTGCGGTGGCGCAGGAAGACCGGCCCGCCGCGCCACATCACCGTGACCTGCTCACCGGCTTCAAGCTCGCTGAACGGGGTGCGGATGGAGGCGAGGGCGAGGGTGTCGCGCGCGGGGTTCATCTGGTCGATGAACGGCCACAGCACGAATGCGCCGCCGACGGCGACGGCGCCGCCGGTCGCGATGTAGATGAAATCCCGGCGGGTGGGCTCGGCCTCGTGGCCGTCAGGGCCCTGTCCTTCGGGAGAAGGGTTCACGTCCGTCACGCGTTGACCTTTCGCATTCAAACTGGCTCAGCGTCTTCAGGCGCGGGGAGCGCGCGGCGGGCCTGCCCGCCCCGTTCCCCAAGCGGTCCGCGGCAAGACATAGCCCATGAATCGGTGTCGTCCGTGCGTCTCAACGCCGCATCGGCAGAGCCGCACACACCCCGTGTGTGATGGCGGATTAAAATGACGGGCGCCATTTTTCAACCAGATTATCCGCGAAATCCGCCGCTTCGCCCCGTCCGCGCGCAGCCGCCGGCTCCTCAGACCAGCCCTTCACGCTGAAGCGCGGCCTCCAGCGTTTCAAAGCGCGGACCGATGCGTTCGGCCTGTCCGGGCGGGTCTGACAGCAGTGGTCCGGCGGTCTCGCTGGCGCGCGCGGCGGCCGCGGCCGGATCGGTCCCGGCGAAGCGGGCGAGCTCGCCGATGACCGTGGCGGGGTCGGAGGCGAGGTTCTCGTAGGACACCGTCGTCATGCGGTCGCCGAACAGCGTCTCCCAGCGCGCGCACAGCCGGTCGTGCAGGGCGAGGATCTTGGCGATGTCGCTGGCGTGGTAGGTCCAGTGCCGGGCCTTGCGGTAGCGGTGCTTGAACACCGACCAGGCCAGATCGCGCGGATCGCGGCGGATGCGGATGAAGCGCGCCTTGGGCAGCGCCATGCCGATCGTGCCCGCCGTCAGCTCGTTCAGGGTCGCGGGGTCGATGATGCGGACGGCCTCGCCCGCCCACTCGCCCGCATAGCTGAGATAATTGCGGCCCACGATGGAGACCGCGTTGTCCTCGCCCGGCGTGGTCAGGGCGGCCTTCATGGCCTCCAGCGAGTGATCGCCCAGCGCCGCGCCGGACATCCAGAACAGCCCGTTGCCCCGCGGCAGGGCGAAGGCGCCCTCGCCCGCGGCCAGCGTGCGGGCCACCCAGCGCGCGCCCGCGCCGGGCGGGGCGATGATGAAGACGGGCCGGTCGTCGTCCGCGCCCACGCCCTGCCCCGCGCCTTTCAGGGTCTCGTCGAAGACCGACAGGATGTGGCCCACCCCCGCCTCGTGATAGGCGGTGTCGAAGGGGGCGGAGGCCCGGTAGAAGGCCGCGCCCTCGGCGGCCCGCCGCGCGGCGATGTCCAGCTCGCCCAGATCCTCGTAGGCCTTGGCGATGGCGTAGGACAGGATGCCGCGCTGCTCGGCGGGCACGGTTTCGTCATAGCCCAGCCGCGCCTCTTCCATCAGGGCCAGATCGTCGTCCCCCGACGCGAAGGTCTTCGCGCGCGACAGCCCCTCCCAGGCCAGCGCGTCCCGCCCGTCGGCGGCCAGCGCCTGGCGGAAGGCCTGCTCGGCGGTCTCGGCCGCGCCCCCGTCCAGCAGCAGGAAGCCCAGCCGACGGCTCAGCGCCCCGTCGCGCGGGTCGGCGTCGTAGAGCGGCTGCAGGGTCTGGATCGCGCCGGCGAAGTCCTCGGCCTCGGACAGGGCGGCGACCATCCACAGCCGGGCGTCCGGGCTGTCGGGGAGCGCCTCCATCAGCCGTCCGGCGGCGGCGACCGCGGCCAGGGTGTCGCCCGCGTCCAGCGCGATCTGGGCCACCTCGCCCCAGCCGCCCTTCAGGTCCGGCGCGGCCTCGTTCAGCCGCCGCGCCTCGATGGACATGGCGTGCAGGTCTTCGCGCTGACGCGCGTCGCGCAGGGAGGTCAGGGTGTCGGTCATGGATAAGGTCGCCGGTCCGAGTGCGGGAAAGGCGCTTGATAGCCGCAGCGGCGCCCGTCCGCCAAGCCCCCGGCCATTACGCCCCTGCCCGTGCGGCAGCTTGGCGCTTGCGCGGGACGGGCTCAGGCGGTTTGCTGCGCGCCGATCTGACATGCTGAAGGGTTCGACCATGACCGACACGGCGCACGCCGGACCGCCCCCCGCCCACGCCGAGCGCGCGAAGGAGCCGCGCGCCTGGTTCGAAGCCCTGCGCGACCGCATCTGCGCGGCCTTCGAATCGCTGGAGGACCGCGCGCCCGAGGACCTCTATCCCGGCATGGCGGGCCGCTTCGAGCTGACCGACTGGCGGCGCGGCGACGGGGCCGAGGACCTGGGCGGGGGCGTGATGGGCATGATGCGCGGCCGCCTGTTCGAGAAGGTCGGCGTGCACGTCTCCACCGTTTACGGCAGCTTCAGCCCCGACTTCGCCAAGCGGGTGAAGGGCGCGGCGGCCGATCCGCGCTTCATCGCCACGGGCATCTCGCTGATCGCGCACATGCGCAATCCGCACATCCCCGCCGTGCACATGAACACCCGCTTCATCGCCACCACCGAAAGCTGGTTCGGCGGGGGCATGGACCTCAACCCCACCCAGGACTATCAGCGCGACCCCGATTTCGAGGACGCCGTGGACTTCCTCGCCGCGGCGAAGGCCGCCTGCGAGCGGCACGATCCCGAACACTTCCCCCGCTTCAAGGCGTGGTGCGACGAGTATTTCTGGCTGCCCCACCGCAACGAGCCGCGCGGCGTCGGGGGGATTTTCTACGACCATCTGGACGGCGACCACGCCGCGGACTTCGCCTTCACCCGCGACGTGGGCGAGGCCTTCCTGGACATCTATCCGAAGATCGTCGAGCGGCGCATGGCCGAGCCCTGGACCGAGGCGGACCGCACCGAACAGCTCGTCCGCCGGGGCCGCTACGCGGAATTCAACCTGCTCTACGACCGCGGCACCAAGTTCGGTCTGGAGACCGGCGGCAACGTGAACTCGATCCTGTCCTCCATGCCGCCCGAGGCGAGGTGGCCGTAGGGCGTCATTCGCACCGCCCCGTCACCCGCATCACCTCGCCCAGCGGCAGGGCTTCGACCGTGACCGCCTCGCCGGTGACCGCGTCGGTCGATGACATCGTCTCGGCCATGAACATGGAATTGTAGATGGCTTCCTCGGTGGCTTCGGCCACCGCCTGGAAGAGCGGGGAGACGGTGTCGTTGGCGAGTTCGGGATAGGCCGCGATCTCAGCGCGCCGTGCGGACGTGCGGCGGACGGCCTCGGCGGTGGAGAAGGCGATGACGTAATCGCCCGAGCCGTTGGTGAAGCTGGCCCCCGTCCGGGCCAGCCCCGCGGTGGCGCGATAGGCCAGCCGGGACAGGTTGCGGTCCGACAGGGGCGCGTCGGTGGCGACAACGATCATGATCGAGCCATCCGGGCTGGGGTCGCCGCGTTCCAGATCGCCGCGCAGATAATGGCTGCCCAGCGCCTCGCCCACCCGCGCGCCGTCGATGTTCAGAACCCCGCCATAGTTGGACTGGACCAGCACCCCGACGGTCCAGCCGCCCAGGGATTCGGGCAGGGCCCGCGAGCTGGTCCCGATCCCGCCTTTATAGCCGAAGGCGACCGTGCCGGTCCCGGCGCCGACCGCGCCTTCCTCGACCGGGCCTTCGGCGGCGGTCTCGATGGCGGTTCTGATCCGGTCGACGGTCAGGGCGCGGCCCCGGATGTCGTTCAGGCGGCCGTCATTGGTCTCGCCCACCACGGCGTTGACCGAGCGGACGGCCTCGTTGCCCGGCTGGTCCAGCGTCCAGCCGATCACCGCTTCCATGCCGCGCGAGACCGCCAGCGTGTTGGTCAGCACGATGGGCGTCTCGATCTCGCCCAGCTCCTCGATCTGCGTGAGACCGACCGTCTTGCCGAAGCCGTTGGCCACGAACACCCCGGCGGGGACCTTGTCGGAGAACAGGTTTCCGCCATGGGGCAGGATGGCCGTGGCGCCTGTGCGCACGCTGTCGCCCTCGATCAGGGTGACCTGCCCCACCCGCACGCCCGCGACATCGGTGATCGCGTTGAGCGGGCCGGGGGCGAGCACGCCCGGCGCGACGCCCAGATCGCGCGCCCGGGCGCGCTCGGAGACCGCTTCGCAGGACGCGGCGGGTCCGCCGGAATCCTGCGCGCTCACGGGCGCGGCCCAGACGGCGAGAACGGCGCTGGCTGCGCAGGCGAAGGTGAAAGCATGTGAGATCATCCCTGTCCCCGGAACGGCGGCTTGAAAGGGGCGATCCTAGAGGCCGGCTCAGGCCCGCGAAAGCAGGGCCTCACGATCCAGCGTGAAATCGCTGGCGATCCAGTCGTCTTCCAGACGGCGCATGGTTTCGCCCAGCCGGGGGCCGCGCTCATACCCCGCCGCGATCAGATCGGCGGCTTTCAGCGGGAAGGCCGGGGCCTCCCATCCGTCGACCGCCGCCAGATTGGCGTCCAGCGCGTCGGCCTGCCCCCGCCCCGCCGCCGCGCCGAGCACCAGCCGGTCGGCCGCCGCCTCCGCGCCGTCGCGCCAGACCGCCG
>VJOU01000031.1 GCA_007050995.1 Glycocaulis profundi
GTGTCGCCGGTGCCGTCACCCGCGATGCGCCGGACGGCGGCGACGAGCTCATGATCGAAGATGCGGCCATAGTCGGGCCCGGTGACCGCGCGCAGCTCGGTGCGCCCGTCCGCGGTCTCCAGCGTCTTGATCTGCTCGGCGCGGTGGGAGGTCAGGCCGTATTGCAGATTGATGCCGGCGAGCGGGGCGGGCAGCTGGCGGATATAGGCGGCGGGCGCGCCGACCAGGCTCGCAAGCTGGCCGAAGCTCCAATGGGTGGGCGCGATGGGCGCGTCCGCGCCAGGCATCAGGAGGGAGAGGTCTTCGGGATCACCCCGCTCGGCGAGCACGCGGATCTGCGCGCTTTCGACGATCCGGGTGCGGCTGGCCTCCGCTCGGCGCAGGACCGCGTCATGGAGCTCGGAGAGCGAGAGATAGCGTTCGTCATCGGGCCGGCTGAACCATTCGGACGAGACGCGTCCGATCCGCTCGCCGCGGCTGACATCGACCTTGTAGCCACCCCCCGAAGGGAGCGATGCGGACGTGGTGAGGGGAGGCAGGACTTCTTGTCGGGTCATGGGACATCTCCGCGACGGGCGGCCAGGAGCCCTCTCCCGGCCTCCAACCCGTCACCCCCTCCCCGCCCGCCTCTGCCTCTCGCACCCGACCCACCGGGCAGCCCGCCCTCAATCCCGAGCACCAGCCCCATCACTGATAAAACTCGCTGTTCGGCAGCGGACCATCATGTTCACAGCCTAGGAGCTGGGACAGATAAGCTCCCGCGCGCAGGGCTTCGGCCTTCCGGACGAGATAGGCCACGGCATGCTGCATGGAGCCGGAATTCCATTCCTCTCGCACCCGTCGCAGGCCGTAGAGGGTCTGGGCGATCTCCCGCCGGCCCATCCCCGCTGAAAGTCCGTCGAGCGCGACCAGACCGTCGCGCAGAACCTGCGTGGTCTTGGTCCATTTGGGTGGCTCGCCCCCCTCGGGCTGGCGGTCGATCTCGACCAGGGACCGTTGCAGTCGGATGCGCCGGGCATAACCCTTGAGCCGCGGCACTGTCAGTTTGAACCGGACCGGATACAGTCCGAGCAGAGACGCCCCGGAGCAGGCGAGTTGGATCACCCGGCCATTGCGTCGCAGCAGCAGATACTCCGCGCCCCCCAGATCCGTGACGGCAGTGATCGCGCAGGAGGCAGCCAGCCGCTCTGCGATCTCGCAACGTTCGCCATCGGCGCGGGGAACGCAGGTTACCTCGATCTGGTCCGGGAAGGCCCGTCGGTTCCAGACCACATCGGCGGCGACGCCATCACCGCTGGGATGTCCCATGAGCACGAGACCCCATCGTTCCGCCAGGGTTGGCCATGCTGTCGGACGCAGCACCCGCATTCCGCATGGGCCGGTCGTCACGGACGGCTCCGCACTGCCTGCGGCATCGGCGCGGAACGCGGGATTGCGACGCAGATACTCCCAAGCCCAGCGGTCGGCGCCCAGTCGCGCCAGATAGTCATAACGCGCGAGGTCCCCGTTGGAGGTCAGAGCGAAACGTTTCATCGAAGCGCTTCCGTCCAGACGAGGAAAACCCGTGTATCAATCCACAATTGTGATACTATCCGATTTTTTACATATTAGTTAGTCTTTAATCGCCCGATGCGGGAGCGGGCATTGAGGGCCCGGCCGCGCAGACGCCAGCTTCAAGGATAGCGGCATGCGCTCGATCATCGCGCCGAATGTGCTTGAGCGAGTCTTCCCAGGCGGACGGTTCCAACCGCAAATGGGTCACCTATATCTGGACCGTGCAGGGCTGGCTGTATCTCGCCGTGGTCCTGGATCTGTTCTCCCGGCGTGTGTACCGATCGGATCAAAAACAAGGTCTATCGCCGCCACGAAGCTCGCTCAGACGTGTTCGGCTACATTGAGCGCTCTTCTAGAATCCGCACCGACGCCACTCAATGCTGAGCTAACTCAGCCCCGTCGAGTACGAAAGGAGCTATGGAAGCTTAGGATGCTGTCCTCAAAACCGGCAGCAGCTCATCAAGCAGTTTCGGGTTCACGCGCCCGATGGCGACGCTCACGCGCTTCGATCAAGGCTGCGACCGGTCTCCGCGGGCGCCATGCCGCTGCCGTGTCTGGAACCAACCCGGCCGCCAGAAGCGCAAATAGAGCATCAGCCCGACCGCCCCGGCCCACAGCGCGGCGACGATGAGCGCGAACTCCGGAAAGAGGTGGCCGTACATCCTGTCGAAATCCGATGCCGCAGCCGCGACAAGCGCAACCGGACAGGCCGGATACCCCGCCATGATCGAAACCTTCCCTCTTCGCCCATCCCGTGCGGCCGTGCGGCGCCCGAAGCTGCCCTTGAGGAAGACGCAGCCCGGAGCGCGCTCCCCCCGCCGGTCATGAAAATTTAATGAAGCGGCGGCCGACCGGGTGTCGCTGACGACGTGCGCTCAGCCGGGCACGGCCGGGTCCACGGTCCAGACCACGGCATCGCCAGCCTCCAGCCCGGAGAGAATCTCCACCCCGTCCGGAGCGACACCCCCCACTGCCACCCGCCGGTCAGCGCGTGTGCCATCAGGCTCCGCGACCCGGACGAGAGCGTCCGGCGCCCGGCCGCGCACCGCATCCGGGGGCACGACGACCGCATCGGGATTGGAATAGATCGTGACCGTGATGTCGGCGCTCATGCCGATCCGGATAAGCGTTTGCTGTTCGGGGTCCGGCGGCTCCAGCCGCGCGATGGCGGTGAAGCTCGCCCGGTCCCCTCCCCCGCCGCTCCGGCCGGTGCTGGCATCCCCGGAAACGTGCGAGATCTCGCCGCGCAGGACGATGCCCGGAAAACCCGGACCGCGCACCGTCACCGGCTGGCCGGTCTGGAGCGCATTGATATCGCTCTCGTCCATCTGAAACGAAACCGCCAGATCGCCCGCTTCAACGATGGTCCCGATCAGCTGCCCCTGGGAGACGCGCGCGCCGACATGCACATCGCGGGTCTGAGCCTCCGCCCCGGCCGGGGGCGGACGCACGATGACACCTGAAACCGGAGCTTCGAGCATGGCCTGAGCGTGCTGGGCCTGCAGCTCCTCCAGCCTCTGGCGCGCATTGCGCAGTTCGATCTCCGCGATGCGCAGATTATGCGCCTCGCCCCGCCGCATCACCGAAGCGAGATCTTCGCGCGCCGAGGTCAGCGCCATTTCCTGAGAGCGCTCCTGCCGGACGAGGCCGTCGATCTCGCTGCGGGCGACCAGGCCGCGTTCGAACAGCGTCCGCGTCTCGGCCAGCCGGCGTTGCGTCTCCTCCATATCGTAGCGAGCGGACTCCAGCGCGCGCCGGGCTCGGGAGACCTCCGAACCGGACTCCCACGCCAGGATCGTCTCGTGGTTCTCCGTCGCCTGAAGGTGCGCGGCTTCGGCTTCTCTCAAGCTGCGTTCCAGATCGGACACATCCAGTTTCAGCAGCGTCTGGCCCGCCGAGACGGCTTCGCCATAGCCGAAGCCCATCATTTCGACCGGCCCGTCGAAAGGCGCGACGATGCTGATGCCCTCGCCCGGAGCGATCGCGCCCGCGAAGCTGAGCGTCTGCGTGAACGGCCGGAGCTCGATGATCAAGATCCGTTCCTGAGGCTGAACCGATCGCGCCGGCACTGAAGGCATCGCCGTCACGGCGGTCCAGGCAGCAGCGATCGCAAGCGCGGCGAGCGCGGCCAGCGCGGTCCGCGGCCGCCGTCTCAGGCTGGCGCCTAGTCGTTGAGCTCGATTCCCCATGTGTCCAACGTGCTTCCGATGAATTCATCCAAGGCGGTCAAAGCGTCGAGATAGGCGATGGACGCCGACAATTCCTGCACATCCGCCCGTTGAAGATCCGCTTGCAGGGACAGAACCTCGAAATTGGACGCCCGGCCGACCCGAAGCCGCTCCTGCTGCACGTCCAGCGCGCGCTCGGACAGCGCTTTCGCGCGCCGGGCCGATTCCAGCTGCCGCCAGCTCGCTTCAACCCGCCGGACGGCGTCCAGGATGCTGATCTCAGCCGATTGCAGAAGATTCTCATACTGCAGCTGCTGGGTCTGAAGACTGACGCTGGCCTGAATTTCCCGCTGCCGGGCCGTCAGATCATTGAGCGGGATCTGGAGCTGGAGCCCGACACGGACATCTGTACCCAGATCAAGAGGGCCTCCGAGCGCGGGATCCTCGATCGTGCGATGGGAAACGTCCGCCCGGGCCGTCAAATCCCAAAGCCGGTCATTGCGCGCCAGCCGCAAAGCGATGCGCGCGCGCTCAAGCGCGTTCTGCTGCGCGCGCACATCGGTGCGGGAGGCCAGCCCCAGCGCGATCACGCGATCAAGGTCGATCACAGCAGGCTCGACCTCGATCTCATCGGCCGCCACGATATTGGTGCGCGGATCGACCGCCAGCAGCTGGAGCAGATCGAGCTGCGCGCTGGTCAGTTGCTGGCGGGTCTCCAGGAGCGCGACCTCCTGATTGGCGAGGCTTGATTCAGCCTGCACGATATCGCTCGCGGCCATCCGGCCCGCCTCGATCATCGCGCGGTTGGTTTCAAGAAGATTCTGCGTGCGCCGAAGCGAGAGCTCCGCCAGCCGGACTTGCTCCTGAGCGCGCAGCAGGCGGCGATAGCTGAAGATGATGGCGCTCACGGTGCGCGCGACGGTGTCGCGCAGCTGAAGCTGGTTGATCTCCTCCTGAAGCCGGGCCTGACGCACCGGGGCCATGTTCACGTCGATCCCCGCGCCCCGCAGCAAGGGCTGGGTGACCGACAGCGACGTCGTCTCCGACCCCGAAGCTGAACCGCCGCCCAGCCCCTCGCTGCGCGTCCAGGAGAAATTCATCGCGCCGCCGGTGGGCAAGCGCCAGCTCACGGTCGGCGACAAGGTCGCCATCGGCGTGCCCCCGCCGGGGTATCGGACGTCATCGACGGATGCTCTAATGGCGATGATCGGACGGAAAGGCGTCGTTCCCACCCTGAAATCGAATCTCTGCGAGATTCTTTGCAGATAGGCCGAGCGGATGGTGCGGTTGTCACGAAGCCCGATCGCGAGCGCTTCTTCCAGGCTGATCGGCGTTTCAGGGCCGTCCGGCAAGGGATTGGGCGCGGGCGAGGCGACAGGCGGCGGCTCTGCCCCCAGGCTGCCGCCGGCCGCCGCCATGAGGAGCGCCGCCGCGCAAAGGAGCGCCAGATGCCGAAACCGACCCTGCGACGCGTGAGCGTCATCTCGCTGGTGCCTATCCTGAGCGTCATGGGCGGCTGCGCCACCCCGGCCGAGCTTCGCGAGCCCCCCTCCGGGCCGGCATTCTCCGAACCGGTCGAGACGCCGGAGCTGCCCGCCTATCGCCCGCCTATACCGCACGAAGCGCCTCGATCGGATCGAGTCTCGACGCCGCGACCGCCGGATAGAGACCGAAAATGAGTCCGACCGCGCCCGCGACGGCCGGCCCCAGCGGCAGGACATGCATCGCGAGGACGAATTCCCAGCCTGAAACCATCGCGACCAGCAAGGACACCCCAATCCCGGCGACTGCCCCCAGAACACCGCCCGCCGCCGAGAGAAGGCCCGCTTCGATCAGAAACATCAGCCGAAGCTCGGCCGGCGTGGCGCCCACCGCGGCGCGCAGACCGATCTCGCGCCGGCGCTCCATCACGCTCATCAGCATCACGTTCATGACGCCGATCCCGCCCACGAGCAGCGACACGCCGCCGATGGCCGCCAGCAGGCTCGCGAAGATCGCGCGCTGGCGCCCCATCGCCGCCACGACCTCCAGGGCGCTTGTCACCTGCACGGTCGTCCTCGGATCGGCCAGCATCGCCGATAGACGCCGCCCTGCGGCCTCCTGATCCGTGCCGGGCCGCAGGCGGACCATCACCACATTGGGCTGGTCGCCAGCGAGCACGCGCCGCGCGCCAGCCAGGGGAATGAGCACGGCGTTGGCATAATTCGTCGCGTCGAGCATCTGACGGTCACGCTCAGCGAGCACGCCGACAACGGTGAAGACGTAGTCGCCCAGCCGGATCGCGCTGCCGGGTCCGATTTCGGCGCCCGGCGCGGACAAGGATGCGGCCGCCTGCGATCCCAGCACGGCCACCGTCGATCCATCATCGATCGCCCGCAGCAGGCGCCCCGAAACGGGCCGCCACCGATTGAGCGCGGCCAGTTCCGTCGTCGCCCCGACGATGCTGAGATTCGCCTGCTGAGGACCGGAGAAGACGCGGCCGCTGCCCAATGCCAGCGGCACCGCCTCCGCGACCATCGCCTCCCGACCGCTCAGGGCGTCGATGACGCTGCGGTCGAAATGCGCATGGCCGCCCGACGATGTGCGTGTCGCCTGGATCCGGATCATGTCCACACCAAGCTCGTTGAACGCCTTCATGGCTTCCGCCTGCCCGATATGACCGATATTCAGCAACGCGACGATCGATGCCGTCCCGATCAGAATGCCGATCAGAGCCAGCAGCGAGCGGCGGCCCTGGGAGCGCAGATTGGCCAGCGCCTCGATGAACGCGTCCGAAAGCGACGGCGGCGAGTGCGGGGAAGCGCCGGTCATGCCGCCGCTTCCGCGGACACCACCTGGCCATCATGCAGTTCGATGCGCCGGTCGCAGCGCGCGGCGAGATCGCGGTCATGGGTCACCATGACGATGGTCAGCCCCGCCTCCCGATTGATCCGGCGCAGCAGCGCCATGATGTCATTGGCCGAGGCGCTATCGAGACTTCCCGTCGGCTCGTCTGCGAGCAGCAGCCTGGGCGCCCCGATCAGGGCGCGCGCCAGCGCGACCCGCTGGCTCTGCCCGCCGGACAGTTCGGACGGCAGGTGCTCGGCGCGATCCTTCAGGCCCACCTGATCGAGCATCTCCAAGGCGCGAGGTCGGCGATCCGACCGGGAGACGCCTCGGTATTGCAGCGGGAGCGCGGCGTTCTGCCATGCGGTCAGCCGGGGCAGCAGGTGGAAAGACTGGAAGACGAAACCGATCAGCTCATTGCGCAACCGCGCCGCCTCGGCGCGGGAGCCGGCGTCGATCACCCGGCGATCGAAGGCCACCTGCCCGGCGTCCGGCCGGTCGAGCAGGCCGATGATGTTGAGAAGCGTGCTCTTGCCGCAGCCCGAAGCGCCGACGATAGCGCAGAATTCGCCTTGTCCGATCCCAAGGGAGACATCGGTGAGCGCAGCAACCTCACCGCGAGCGCCATAGGACTTGCTTATATGCGTCAACGTCAGCATGGTAGGCACCATAGCAGGCGTTGATTGCGATTGATGTCAACTCTTGTGACGATGCCGCCAATGACCGTCGTGCTCTGCGGGCGGACTGACGCCGCCATCGACCAGGACCTGCGCTGGCGGGCACGCTCCGCGGAAACTCCAGCGTCGGCGCTCATTGTCCGCCCGGCGGCCGCCCTGGGGATGATCTGCGAGAACCGGCACTTGGGCGAACCACAGCACGCACCATGCTCCTATGATGACGCGCATGAGCACGCCTCCCCTCTGCGCGTCGCAAAAATTTCATGAGACACGCCGTGATCGGGAAGGGATCGTCTGGGCCGGGACAGCGCAGCGATCGAAAACGATTGCGCTGCGCGCCAGCCGGAAAGGGCGCTCGCAGCCGGACGGCGGCATCTGGATGGACGGGAGGGCGCGCCCCATGACCAGCACAACCCGCGGATCCCGATCCGGGTCCGCAAAGCGATCCCATCTGGACGCGGTCATCGCCGAACATGCGCCAGGCGTGCGGCGTTATCTGCGCAGCCGGGGCGTCGGCCCCCAGGAGGGGGAAGACATCGAGCAGGACGTCTTCCTGCGGCTCGCAGGATATGAAGGACTGGACCGGATAGAGAACCCCCGCAGTTTCATGATCCGGATCGCCGAGAACATCCTTCGTGACCGCAACCGCCGCTCAGAGGCGCGGCGCGAAGACCAGCATCACCCGATCGGCGAGCATGAGCACAGGATCGCAAGCGGCGAACCGGACCCGGCCGCGGTGGCCGAACATCGCGACCTGCTTCAGCGGACACGGTCAGCGGTCCTGACTCTTGACGAGCCGGCGCGGACCGCCTTCATGCTCAGCCGCTACAAGCAGATGAGTTACGCGCAGATCGCCGGCCACATGCAGATATCGGTCAAAACCGTGGAGAAGCACATCTCCGCCGCTCTCAGCCGTCTGCGCCAGGCCGTAGGGTATGACGCGCCCGATGCGTCCTCTTCCATAGAGGACATGAAATGATCAGACTCGGTTCCTTCCCGCCTGTCGAAGCCTGTCTCTCTGATCGCGCGGCCGCCTGGTTCGCGCGCCTCAGGGCCCCGGATGCAGACAGCACGGACCAGGCCGCCTATGCCCGCTGGCGGCTGGCGGACAGCTCGCATGCGCGCGTCAGTTCCGAAATCGAAACATTGTGGACCCTGGCCGGCGAGCTGGAGAACGATCCCGAGATCAGCGCTTTGGCTGATCTGGCCGCCCGCCCGTCCCGGGAGCGCCCCCGCCCGGCCATGGCGCAATGGGCGGCAGGCATCGCGGTGGCGGCCGGCCTGGCCGCGGCCGCGGCCGCCTTCTTCGCCCTCGATCCGCACGCGCCGCCGGAGCAGCTCGCCTCTTCAATCCATGAAACCGCCACCGGCGAACGGCGCCGGATCGCCCTCGCGGACGGCTCAGCGGTTCAGCTCGACACGGACTCGATCATCCGCGTGGAGATCGGCGAAAACCGGCGCGGCGTCGAGCTCCTGTCCGGACGGGCCCGGTTCACCGTGGCGCCTGACCCGGACCGCCCCTTCACCGTCGCGGCCGGAGCGGCTGGAGTCACAGCCCTGGGGACGGTCTTCGATGTCCGCCTGGAAGAGACCGCCGTCGCCGTCTCCCTGTACGAAGGCGCCGTCGACGTGCGCAACGGCGGCCCCCGCCTCGGCGACAGGGCGTTGCGCCTGGGTCCCGGCCAGCGGACCCGTGTCGGCGGCGGCTCCGCCCTACTGGAGGCCGAAGAGTTCGACCGGGCGACCGAATGGGGCTGGACGGAGGGCCGGCTGGTCTTTTCCGGCGAGCCCCTCACCGAGGTGGTGGCCGAGATCAACCGGTACTCCCACACGAAGATCGTGCTGACGGACACCGAGGTCGCCGCCAACCGGTTCCGGGGCGAGTTCGATGTGGACGATCTGGACACCGTGCTGACCGCGCTGTCGGTCCTTTACGATCTCGCTCCGTCACGCACCGCCAGCGGCGAGATCGTTCTGAGCCCTTCCCCACAGCCGGACGCGAACTGACGTAAAAATTTCATCCGCCGCCCCATAGGGGCGGCCTGCTCCCCCGCGTTCTCACCTATGTGGCCGCTTTGGCCACGAAAAGCCTGTGAGGGGGATCATGAAAACAGGAAGCAAACGCATCCGGGCGCTGCTCGGAGCGACGGCGCTGTCCATGGGCGGGACGCTGGGAATCGCGGCCATCGCGGCTCCGGCCGCTCAGGCGCAGGAGACATATGTCTTCGACATACCGGCGCAGAAGCTGGGCCCTGCCCTGGAGGCGTTTTCCAGCCAGTCGGGCGTGCCGGTCATGTTCGATGAAGAACATCTCGACGATCTCGACGCCGGGACGGTCAGCGGCGACATGACTGCCGCCGCGGCGCTGGAACGGCTGCTCGCCGGCCATGCGGATGTGAGCCGTCAGGCCCTGCCCAATGGCTCGTTCGTTGTGCGGCGCGGGAACGGCCAGCCCGTGACTGCCTCCCAGCCGGCGCCCGAGCCTGAGCCGGCGCCGGCCCCTGAGCCGCTGGAGACGGCGTCGCGTCCCGGGATCGAGACCATCACGGTGACCGCCCGGCGGATGGAAGAGCGGATCATCGACGTGCCCCTCTCAGTCTCCGCCTTTTCCATGCAGCAGCTTGACGATCTGAAGATCGAGGGCGGTTCGGAACTCTTGCGCGCCATCCCCAATGTCGCCTTCTCCAAAGACAACTTCACCGGATATAATTTCTCGATCCGAGGCATCGGCACCAAGGCGACCTCCGTCACCGCCGATCCAGGCGTCGCCATCAGCTTCAACAACACGCCCCTGCTCAGGAACCGACTGTTCGAGCAGGAATATGTCGACGTCCAGCGGCTGGAGGTGCTGCGCGGTCCGCAGGGCACGCTGTATGGCCGCAACGCGACGGCGGGCGTGGTCAACATGCTGCCCAACCTGCCCGACCTGTCGGGCTTTTACGGCGACGTGCAGGTCGAGACGGGCAATTACGACGCCCGGCGCGCCCGGGGGCATGTGAACATCCCGCTCAGCGAGCAGTTCGCCATCCGCGCCGCCGGGGCGTGGACGCAGCGGGACGGGTATGACTACAACCTCGTCACCGACAATCGGGTGAACGGCCGGGACATGTGGTCCGCACGCCTGTCGGCGCTCTGGCAACCGACCGAGAGGCTGCGGGTGAGCGCGATCTATGAACGGTTCGAAGAAGATTCTGATCGCTCGCGCACCGGCAAGCAGCTCTGCACCCGTGGCGCAGCCCCCGAAACCATCGACTATCGTGCCCCGAGCGGCGAAGCGGCGAGCGCCGATGTCTGGAAACTATGGACGATCAGCACGCTGACTCCGGGCTGCCAGGCCGCGTCTCTGTTCACTGAAGACGCTTTCGGCGTCGCCGACAGCTTCGGGTCGCCCATGGTGACCGGCATGCTCATCTCTGCGCCTTATCGCACGCCCATACCCGAAGGCATGGAAGGCAGTCTGGGTTACCCTGACGAGTATCTCTCAGGGGAGTATATCGACCCTTTCAATACTGGAGATGGCCGTCAATCCACGAATTTGCGGGAGATCGAGACATTCTATGATCCTGTCTACCAGGCCGAGAGCGATGTCATCCAGTTCAATATCGAATATGACGTCACCGACCATCTGACCCTTTATTCTCAGACTCTTTACATGGAAGACAGCTATTACGGTTCTCAGGACTTCCTGCGGTCCCAGCCCGCTTCCGGCCTGTTCCGCAGGGCTGCGGGCTATATGGGACGGCCTTGCCTTACGAATCTTGCGAACACCGATCCCAGCTACAGTTGCGAAGCAGACGACATGCAGCCGCTGCGGCCATATTGGAATGCGGCTTTCAATCCCTATGGTTTCGGTTTCAGCCCCGAAGACAGCGAGGCTGGGGGTGTTTTCATCGACCCTCAGCTCGGCGCAGCCGATCATGCCCAGGCTGTCGACATCAGTCAGGCGACAAGCCGTCAATGGTCGCAGGAGTTCCGGATTCAGTCCTCTTTCGACGGCCCATTCAACTTCAATCTTGGCGCAAACTATCTGAAGTTCAACACAGAAGAGGATTATTACGTCTTCAGCAACCTATTCACCATCATGGCGATGCATAATAACGGTCAATATGCATCTGGACATGCGAGTCAGAACAATCCTTACTCAACCTGCGGCTCTTACGAACCGAGTTCCAATCCGAATGACAACAGCTGCATTTATATTGACCCCAATCCCATCGACCAGATCGACGGAGACGGGCACAACTATCTGAGAAACACCAGCATCGCCCAAACGGAATCCTGGTCGGTCTTCGGCGAGGCTTACGTCAATCTGTCCGACACGGTGCGTCTGACTGCAGGTCTGCGCTACACCGACGACACTAAGACCATGACGCCCGTGCCGAGCCAGCTTCTGGCATCCACAAGCTTTCTGGGGGGCTATGGCCCGGAGTCCACGGACCTGGTCGTGAGCCGGGGCCACCCGCGCTATCCCGACGAAACCAGAGGCTGGCAGGAAGTCACCGGCCGGCTTGCGATAGATTGGAAGCCTGAGCTGGCTTTCACCGACGAAACTCTGATCTATGCGTCATTCGCTCGCGGATACAAAGGCGGCGGAGGCAATCCGAGCGGACCTGTGGTGAATGAGGAAACCCCGACCTTCGCCCCCCTGCCGGACTATTACGCTCCCGAATACGTCAACGCCTTCGAAATCGGCACAAAGAACGAGTTCGACAACGGGCGGGTGATGGTGAATGTGACGGGGTTTTATTACGACTATCAGGACTATCAGATCTCCCAGCTTCTCGACCGGGGCTTCCATATCGAGAATTTCGACGCCCGTGTCTGGGGACTGGAGTTCGAGACCGCCTGGAGCCCGATGGACAATCTCCGCGTGGACGCCACGCTGGGCTATCTGAACACCCGGATCGCCAATGGCGAACGCTCGATCGACGTCATGAACCGCACAGCGGGCAATGACGACTGGATCGTGGTCCGGCCCTGGGCCACCAGCCCCTACACCTGCATCGTGCCCAAGGACATCATCGGCCGCTATATCACCGTCCGGGACGGCGACCCGATCGAGAACCCCACCGACGCCCAGCGGCGCGGCGACGGCCTGCTCGCCCGGAGCTTCTGCCCCCAGGGACCGCTGGACAGCTGGGGCGTGCCCCAGTTCGGGCCGGGATCGCCCAACGAAGCCCAATACGGCTTCTCCTGGGATCCGGTGACCGACGCCCGGGGCGGCGGGCGCGGTTTTTACACCGAGCTGGGCGGTCATCATCTGCCCAACGCGCCGGAGTTGACCTTCAATGTCGGCGTGCAGTACCGGATCGATTTGCCCGCAGGCTGGGACCTGACCGTCCGGGGGGACTATTATCGCCAATCCCATTCCTACATGCGGGTCTACAACACCGAGTACGACCGCCTGAAAGGGTGGGACAACGCCAATCTGTCAGCCACGCTCTTCGTGCCGGACTACAACGTCCAGCTCCAGGCCTATGTGAAGAACGTGTTCGACCGCACGCCCATCACCGACGGGTTCACCGGGCCGGACGAGCTGGGCAATTTCACCAACGTGTTCACCCTGGATCCCCGCATCGTCGGCCTGTCGCTGCGGGCGAGCTTCTGATCCGGCCGCCTGTGCCGGTCGCGAAGGGAGCGGCGTCTTTCCCTCAGCACCATCCCCTTCGCGCTTTTCCTCCCGGAAGGAGGGTCCGATGACACATGACGCTGAACATTCATGCCGGACCCGCAAAGGCTCTCCGGGCCTCCCCTTCCTGTTCCACCCTTCCGAGAACAAGGTTCATCCCATGTCCAACACAGCTTACGCTTGTTCCGCCTCCGCGCGGTCTCTGCGCCGCTTCCTGACGGGCGCCTGCGCCCTGGCCGCCCTGTCCGGCGGGGCAGTCTGGGCCCAGACCGATCCCGTCGAGATCGTGGTCGGCGCCCCTGAAGGCTCCGCGCCCGCCCCGGTCGGCGCGCCTCTCGAGGGGATCGTCAATCTCGGCGCCGACGGGCGTCTGATCTTCAACCACAATGAAGATTACCGCATCGGCGAAGACGTCCAGATCCAGGGCAGCGGGAGCGCCTACCGCATCGACTTCCTCTCAGGCCGGACGACCATCACCCAGAGAGCGCCTGAACTGGGCGACGAGCCGCTGCCCGGTTTCGATCCTCCTTACTACCCAGCCACCAACTATAGAGCCAATATTTCAGGCGGGCTCGCCACCGTGGGAGACGGCGCGACAGTGCATTTCGATCAGCACTATCAGATGTCGTCAGGCAGCGGCGAGCAAACCGACCGTTTCCCTTCATCCCTTTTGACCATGGTGATCGAGGACGGGGGACTGGTGACCGGGCGGGCGGGTTTCAGCACGCTCACCGTCGCCGGAACCCTGTCGCCGGACGGCGATCCGGAACGGACGGGCCGGTATGACGGCCATACGGGTCTGATCTATGTCCAGAACGAGGCGCGGTTCACCTCCGGCTCCGTATTCGAGATCGATCTCGACCCCGGGGCCTCTGACCTCGATACCGACCGGATTCGGGTGAACAGCGGCAATCTGATCATCGAGGACGGCGCCCGGCTGCGCGTCCGCGCGCCCCAGCCGGAGGGAGAGGCGCTCTATCGCCTGGGCCGCCGCTTTATCTATGCGGAGATGCAGAGCGCGAGGGCCGGATACCATACGCATATGTTCATGCTGGATGCTGACCTGCACCCCGCTGACGAGGCGCAGCCGCCCCTCACCAGCATCCAGATCGCGGCCGGCGAGATCGATCCGCCCAATCCGGGCGATTCCATCGTGATCGACGGTTTCACGTTCAATTACCTGATGGATGTGAACGTCGCCGGGCGGGAGGTGCAGGGCGAGTTCGAGTTCGCCGACGAATCCGATCGGCGCCTGACCCGTTTCCTCGGCCTGGAACCAGGGGTTGGGCAGATCAATGCCAGCGCTGGCGCGACGGATCTGGATCTGTGGCAGGTGATCCGGGTTCCGGTCAATGCCACCTTGTATCTTGAAGTGGTCATGCTGTCCGATCTCGCCGAGGAGGCGGACACGGTCAACGGCCGGTCCGCGGCCCATGCCCTGCAGGCGGTGGGCGTGCAGAACGAACTGTTCAACCAGGTCGTCAATCTGGCAGAGGACGATCCCCGTCTGGCGGAACTGCCGGGCTTTTTCGACGCCCTGTCGGGGGAGCTGCATGTCGGCGTCCGCGGCCTGCTCAGCCAGGAAGCCTATCAGCTTCAGCGGTCGATCGGCCGCCGCCTCGACCAGGCGGAGCGGGACGGGGTCCGTATCTGGATGGAGGCCCTGGGGGGGCGGCGTGAGCTGAGCGGCGGAGAGGCCGCGGCGCTGGAAGAGACCGGCTATGGCGCGCTGTTCGGAATCGACGCGCCGGTCGCCGGAGCCTGGCGCGTGGGCGCGGCGGGCGGCTACCGCACCGCCGACATCGACGGACCGGACATGATGACCGGGCAGGCGGAGCTGACCCAATGGCATGGCGCGGTCTACACCGCGAGCGCCAGGGGACGCTGGCGCGCCCAGGCCGGGCTGGGGATTTCCGGCGCGTCGGTCGACACCAGCCGGACCATTGCTTTGAGCGGGATCCTCGACGACCGGCTCGGCGCCAGCTATGACGCCACCGTGCTGCATGCCTTCGGCGAGTTGGGCTATGCCGCCGCGGTCGCGGGCGGGGAGGTGCAGCCCTTCCTGAACCTGTCCGTCATCCAGGCTGAAGCCGACGAGGTCCGGGAGACGGGGCTGAACGGATCGAGCCAAGCCGATCTGACCATCACCGGCGACGACACCCTGGTCCAGTACGCCACGCTGGGCGTGAAGGGCCGGACGCTGGATCTGGGCGATCTGTCCCTGGACGGGATGATCGGCTGGCGCCGCGGCTTCGGCGACACACGCCTGACGGGGCGGCACCTGCTGAACAATCGCGAAGGCTTCGCCGTGAGCGGCGCCGATCTGGGCGAGAACGCCGCGGTGATCGAAGCCGGCCTGAGCTGGCGGGCGACCGGCGCCCTGACGCTGGGCCTCAGCTATGGCGGCGTCATCAGCGGAGACAATGACGACCACTCGGTGCAGGGCGGGGTGTCTCTACGCTTTTGATATTCACGCTCCGGGACACGGAAGCGCCGCCTCGAACGAGGCGGCGCTTCGCGTATGCGCGCTCTGTTGATGAAATTTTCGCGACGCGCGGAGGGGAGGAAGCAGCCGGTGCGTCCTCTATAATGGCGACTTCTGGTTTCCGCTCAGGCGCGGCCGCCGGATAGGCGCGGCACTGCCCGCGCTGACCACCCGACAAAGGGATAAATAAGAAATACGAATAACATAGATCAAAAATATAATGTATATGGAATCAGATCATTGATATTCAATGGTCTGAATTTTCGTGTATATTATATTTATGTTCATAATAATTTCACCTAATGGAATCTTTATTGATTTAATTCTAGACCATGATGGCGGTGTCCAGCGATTGGACACCTTTCCCTCAATATGGAGAACTCCCGCCATGAAACTCCTCGCCTCATCTCTCAGCAGCGTGATCGCCGCGCTCGGCCTCGCCGCTGCGGCTTCCGCTCAGACCGTTTCCCCCACCGGGCCGATCACCGCGACAGGCCAGCTCAACCAGTCCCTGGCCGGTGGCCAGTTCCTCACCATCTGCCAGGTCACCTTCCAGGGCGTGGCCCACGCCAACGGCTTCACCTTCACGTCTTACACCGGAACGCAGGTGGGCGGCCCCGGCGATCTGGCCTGCGACGATTCGATCGTGTTCCCGGTCGAAGTGGAGGCCCTGTCTTCGAGCGACCTGATGATTGATGAACTCCATATCTCGACCCGGCTGGGTGATTGTTCCGCATCGAACATCCCCCTGACCTGGGATAATGCCACGTCGAGCGTGACTTTCCCGGCCGGAACGAGCATCGAACTGTGCGAGTTTGAAGGCACCCTGACGGTCTCCCCGGCCACCACCATCAACTAACCCGCCGAATAATTAGAAGTCCCCTATCCCCCCCCGCGACTGCGCACCCCCTCGCGCCCTGGCGACGGGGTGCTTTTTTTATGACGCACCCGCGAAGATTTCCGTGGAGTCCCCCATGCGCATTGTCTTGATCGTCCTAACGACCATCGCTGCGTTCTACGCAGCCGCGCTTGTCTGGCCGGAACCGGAGCCGATCTTCCATCCCTGGCTGGAGGCGCAGGCGGAAGGCCGCGCCGAGCGCATCGCCCATGGCGGCGGGCTGGGCCGGGCGCCGGCCAACACCCTGGCCGCGCTGGAGCAGGCCCTCGCCGACGGGGCGCACGTGCTGGAGGTGGATGTGCAGATGAGCCGGGACGGCGTGCCGGTGCTGATCCATGACGACAAGGTGGACCGCACGACCGACGGAACCGGCCGGGTGGCGGAGATGACGCTCGACGCGCTGCGCGGCCTCGACGCCGCCTTCGGCTATGACGGCGAGCCTGCGGATCGCTTCGCCGGGCAGGGGACGGCCATTCCCACTCTGGCGGAGGCGTTCGCCGCCTTCCCCGATGCGCGCTGGATCGCGGAGATCAAGCCCGACACCGAAGAGGCCGCGCGCGCCATGTGCGACACCATAAGACAGGCCGGCATGAGCGAACGGGTCATGGCCGGCTCCTTCCATGACCGCGCCATGGCCCATTTCCGCCGGGCCTGCCCGGAGGTCGCCACCGGCATGGCCAGCCATGAGGCCTTGAGCTTCTACATCCTCGCCCGGCTGGGGCTCGCCAAATTCCACCCCACCCGCGCCGCGGCGATGCAGATTCCGCCGCGGGCCTCAGGGCTGGACGCGCTGCATCCCCGGCTCATGGCCGCCGCCCGCGCCCGGGGCATCGCGGTGCAGGTCTGGACGATCAACGATCCTGACGAGATGGATGCCGTCATCGCGCGGGGCGCGGACGGCATCATCACCGACCGGATCGATCTGATGGCGGACCTGCAGGACGAAGATCATCCGCAGTGAACCGACCTTGAGTCGAAGGACGCAAAGAGCGCCATTTTAGGGCTTCGGCGCTTCCACCCGTTCATCCGTACGAACGCGGTGAGATTCTTATATTGGCCGAAGCAAGCATAACGTGCAGATAGTCCTACAATAAAGGGCTGGGCACAAAAGTGCGCCCAGCCAAATTCTGGCACCTGAATTGGTCCCAATGACCACTCTTTTTTATCTTAACTTCAGATGGGCGGGGTCAAAGTGAACTTCTCAGACCCATCATTGATGGTACAGGGTGCAGGAGATCCAGGAACAGAAACATTGTTGAACGTCAGCTCTCCAGTGCTCGAGTCGTATGGCACAGTAATCCACCCGCTGCAATTACCACCAACAAATGTGGCGGCGGTAACATAGAGCGTAATACTGGTCGGCCCTGGGTTATCTTCTATATCCCAAGGCCCATCGTCAAAGATCGCGATCCCGCACAACACATTTCCTGGAGTGAAAGAAACATCGTCTACAGTGACGCTACCATCTGAGTGGGCGACGCCGTTAACGGTAATGCGGCATTCGACGTCGATCGTTTGCGCAAGCTCAAGGACGCCGGTGCCAGTGAAAGGCGTATCTGCCAGTGCAGCCGGCGTCGCGATCACAGCTGCCATCAGAGCAACGGCAGATGCTGATGTCGCAATTTTCAACATGATTTTCTCCCAAAGGTTTGCACCTCTTGATTGAGGCGCGCTTTATACAACTACGTCAGCAAAATCCCGTCAAGAATTTTATTAAATTATTTCAATGACTTAGAGCTATGCGCAAGAAATCCATTCGGCACCCCGTGCCGTCGCCGTCTGATAAGCCCGCCCCGCGATGATCGCGGAGCGGGGTTGATTTTGCCCTCAGAACCGCTTGGTCACCCTCAGGGCGAACAGGCGGGGGTCGAGGGTGAAGACGTTGGTCGTCAGACCGGTATCGTCGCTGTTGACGAAGAAGTCCGTGATCGGCGTGGAGTCGAACACGTTCTTGACGAAGAAATCGAGCGAAAGACCATCGCGCGGCCGGGCCAGAGTCACGGAGACGTTGGCGTTGTCCCACGACCGGATGCGGTCGAACTCGGTGTTGTAGACGCGGGCATAGCTTTCATCCTGCCAGTAATAGTCCCCGCGCAGGGTCAGCTCCCAGTCGTCCATGAAGAAGGTGTATGCGCCGCCCACGCTGACGGTCCATTCGGGCGCGTTGGGCAGGGAATTGCCGCCCAGATCGGCCATGATGCCACGCCCGTCGTTCGGCGCTTCGGTCATTGGATCGTAGGTGAAGCCATAGAGCGCCCAGAGAGGGATATTCGTGTCGAAATCAGGGTTGAAGGACCCAGAACGCGCCGATCCGGCGCACAAAGCCTGCAATCCCCAAAACAAGACCTCTCCTGAAAAACCGGAATTCAGCACGGTTTCGACATGCTCGGTCGGCGCGATGCAGTTCGAGGGCACCTGGACCCAGGGCCGCAGCACGGTCCAGTCTGGATCGCCCTGTGTCCGGTCCATAACGTCGATGGAGCCCTCCCCGTCGGCGATGCGCGTGTTCAGATAGCCGATATTGGCGAAGAGCTGCAGATTGCGAGTGGGCTGGAAGAGAGTCTCGAGCTCCAGGCCCCACATGCGGGCGTCAAAATTCTCGTTCAGGGAGATCCGGTCCACGATCTGCGAGACCTGATAGTCCGTGTAGTCGTAGAAGAAGCCGGTGACGTTCAGGTCAAGCCGCCCGTCCATCAGGGTGTTCTTGGTGCCGATCTCGAAGGCGTTGAGGTATTCGGGCTCGAAATCCTCCGCCAGCGGCAGGTATTCGATGACCCCCGGATTGAGGTCCACCCGTGGCGGGTTCGTGCCACCGCCTTTGTAGCCCCGTGCGAAGGAAGCATAGATCAGCGTGTCGTTCGTGAAGCCCAGATCGGGTGCCCAGTCGAGCACCAGACGCCCCGTTGTCGCACCCCAGCTCTGCTCGATATCCGGCAAGGCTGGGTAGCCTCTGCTGACGAACCCTCCTGACGACATCCCAGGTTGGCCATCCGCCTGCGCGCCGAGCAAAAGCTGGCTGGGATAGGGGGTGGTGATCTTCTCATCTTCAGTATAACGCAGACCCGCCGTCAGCCGCAGATCGGGGGCGAGATCCCAATACCCTTCGCCGAAAATAGAGCGGGAGCGGATTTCAACGACGTTCTTGCTGCGGAAATAGTTGTGACCGTCCCCCGCCAGATCTGATAATGGAGTCGGGTCAACGTAAACACATTCCTTAGAGGGATTAAGGTTAGGATCATCGCAGAGAATAATATCTCCCACCTCTGGAAACGGCTGACCCGCTCCAGCACCTATCCAGTCTGCGTCAAATTGTCCGGTTGCGGCATTATAATAAAGCTCTGCAATAGCAGTGAACGCGTTATTAAAAACATAGTAGTTATCTTCAGACTTGAAATTAAGCCAGTTGGCCCCGACGCTGAAATTGAACCCGCCATCGAATTCCGAGGCCAGGCGGAACTCCTGATACCATTGACGGTTGTCGGACTGGCTGAGATCAGCCGACAGCATTCTGTCAGATGGTCCAAGCTGAGGATCCGTGTAAACGCCCCCGGGGGTCGCCCACTGAGCCGGAACAAGCTGACTGGAATCATTGAAAATAGGGTTGCTGACAAATCGATTATAGTCCTGCGTGGAGTAATAGCTATCCTCCGCATAGGCGGTCTGCGAATAGAGCGTCATCCGGTCCGTGACCGCGAACTCCATGTTGAACTGGACAATGTCGTTTTGGGCCCGGAACAAGGGGTCATAGCTGGTCGAGATTTCGCGCAAATTGCGTGACTGCGTCAAACCTTCATAGGGATCCTGCCACAGATCCCACACCTGGACGAAGGTGGGGCTGGTGCCGGGAGGATTCCTCCCGATGTTCGCCGTCAGTCCGCCTATGAGCATATGAGGGAAGCTGGCCGCGTTCGGCACACCATAGGCGGCATCGTCATAGAGCGAGCCGGGCAGGCAGCCTTGGCTCAACCGGTCCCGAATGATGGACTCGGAAACCACAGTCTCCCCCACCATCTCCGGCCCCGGATCCCTCGTGCACAGCTGCTTGCCGGTCCGGGCGCGGCGGTCGTCTTCTTCGAAATGCTCCCAGATGATGTTGGCGCTGAACCGGTCGTTCGGCTCCCACTGGGCGGACAGGCGCGCGCTCCACAGGTCGCGGTCGTTCACCCAGGTGTCGTTGAAGCTGTTGTAGTCGAACCCGTCGCGCTGGGTGGAGGCGGCCGCGGCCCGCACCGCGAAGGTGTCGGTGATGGGCACGTTGATCATGCCCATCAGACGGCGGGTGTTGTAATTGCCGGCCTCGAGGCCCAGCTCGCCCTCGAACTCGTTCGTGGGCAGCATGGGGAACATGTTCACCACCCCGCCGGTGGCGTTGCGGCCATAGAGCGTGCCCTGGGGTCCGCGCAGCACCTCGACCCGGTTCACGTCGAGATATTCCTGCTCGAACAGGCGGTTCCGGATCAGGGGCGTGTTGTTGAAACTAATCGCCACCGCCGGGTCGGAGCTGGCGGAGATCGCCTTGGTCCCGACCCCGCGGATCGAGAAATTGTACATGGAGAAATTGGCTTTCGAGAACGCGACGTTGGGCACCGCGCGCAGCAGTTCCGAGCCGCCTTCGATGCGCATGCCGACGAGGTCTTCCGCGCTGAGGGCGGTGACCGCGATGGGCACGTCCTGGATCGTCTGCTCCCGGCGCTGGGCAGTGACGGTGATCACCTCCCGGACGGGCGGCCCCTCCTGAGCGGCGGGCTGGGAGACGCTCACCGTCTCCGCATTTTCATGGGCCAAGGCGGGCGATGCCGCCGCCAGCAGAGCGGCCGCCGAAGCGCCGGACACCAGACGCGCACGAACACAGGCTGAAAAAGCCATTCAATTCCTCCCCAATAATGCCGACTGCTCGTCCCGGTGGCAGTCTTGTGATGTGTGGCGACCGCGTTTTTTCATTCCTGCCAGAATGGGCGGCTCCATCGGCAGTTGGCCCCATGATCGAGCTATTTATCTATCTGTCAACAGTTATTGACGACAACGTTGATTGAAATCCCCTCCCCGCCGGGATCGAGATGCCCTCCCCTTCGGCTTCATGAAACCTGCCGCCTGCATATTTACATATGCGTCAGTTTGAGCCAAATCTCTGCCGTTCAACGGGAGGGATGCGCATGGACGCCGATGTCATCATCGTGGGCGGGGGATTGGCAGGCCTGGCCGCGGCGGACGAGCTGGTCCGGACGGGCCGACGGGCGATCCTGCTCGATCAGGAGGATTCAGAGTCTCTGGGCGGGCAGGCCTGGTGGTCGTTCGGCGGCCTGTTTCTGGTCGATTCGCCCGAGCAGCGGCGGATGGGCGTGAAGGACAGCCTCGATCTGGCCTGGCGCGACTGGACGGGCAGCGCGCGCTGGGACCGCCTGGACGGGGCCTTCCCCGAGGACGAGTGGGCGGCGCGCTGGGCGCGGGCCTATGTCGAGTTCGCCGCCGGGGAGAAACGCTCCTGGCTCAGGCAGCGCGGCATCCGCCTGACGCCCATGGTCGGCTGGGCCGAGCGCGGAGACGGCAGCGCGAGCGGGCACGGCAACTCCGTGCCGCGCTTTCATGTCGCCTGGGGCACGGGAACCGGGGTCTCGGAGCCGTTCGCGCTCCGCGCCCGCGAGGCCGCGTCTCAGGGAAAGCTGACCCTGCGCCACCGCCACCGCGCGGACGCGCTGATCGTGGAGGCGGGCCGTGTCACGGGCGTGTCGGGCAAGGTGCTGGCGCCCTCCAGCCCCGGCCGGGGCCGCCCCTCCAGCCGCACGCCTGTGGGTGATTTCAGCCTGAAGGCCCAGGCCGTTCTGGTCGCGTCGGGCGGCATGGGCGGCGATCATGGCCAGGTGCGCCGCTTCTGGCCCGCCCGGCTGGGCGCGCCGCCTGCCCGGATGCTCTCGGGCGTGCCCGCCCATGTGGACGGGCGGATGCTGGACATCGCGGGCGAGGCGGGCGCCCGGCTCGTGAACCAGGACCGCATGTGGCACTATGCCGAGGGCATAAGGAATTTCGATCCGGTCTGGCCCGACCACGCCATCCGCATCCTGCCCGGCCCGTCGCCCATGTGGTTCGACGCGCTGGGCCGCCGCCTGCCGTTCCCGGCCCTGCCCGGCTACGACACCGTCTCGACCCTGAAGCATCTGCGCACGGCGCCGGACATCGCGCGCTTCAACCATTCCTGGTTCATCGTCACGCGGAAAATCCTGGAAAAGGAGTTCGCGCTGTCGGGCTCGGAACAGAACGGCGACATCACCAGCAAGGATCTGTGGCGGGTGCTGCGCACCCGTCTGGGAAGCGGCGCCACGCCGGAGGTGGAGGCGTTCAAGACCCGCGGCGCGGATTTCGTCGTCGCGGACGATCTTGAAACCCTGGTGGCGCGCATGAACACGCTGACCGACACCCCGCTTCTGCCGCCCGCCCTGATCCGCAGCCAGATCGAGGCGCGCGACGCCCAGATCGGCAATCCCTATTCGAAGGACGCTCAGGTGGCCGGGATCCATAACGCCCGGCGCTATCGCGGCGACCGGTTCGCGCGGGTGGCCCGGCCCCACAGGATACTCGACCCGAAGGCGGGGCCTTTGATCGGGGTGAAACTCCACATCCTGACCCGCAAGAGCCTGGGCGGCATCCAGACCGATCTTTCCGCACGGGTGCTCACGCCGGAGGGAACGCCGCTCGAAGGCCTGTACGCGGCGGGCGAGGCCGCCGGGTTCGGCGGCGGCGGCCTGCATGGCTACAACGCGCTGGAGGGCACCTTCCTGGGCGGCTGCCTGTTCACCGGCCGCGCGGCGGGCCGGGCGATCGCTGAGCAGGCCTGAGCCTCACCGCTGGCGCGTCCAGGTCTGGGTCCGGCACAGCAGGGGCGCGAGGCACCCCCGGACTTCGAGCGTGTCGTCATCGACCAGCGTGATGCGCCCGCGCCCCGCCTCGCGCCCGCTTTCGGGGTCATAGAGCGCGCCGCCGGTCCAGACCTCCCGCCCGCCGGTGAAACCGGTGAGCACGCCGACGCCGCGCAGCGGCCTCGATCTCAGCGCGGGGTCGCGGTTGTTCTCATCGCGCAGATCCGGGGCGTCCCGCAGCGCCTCGGCATCGATCAGGCTGCCGCACAGCGCCTCGCCGCAGGCGGAAACCTCCACGACCCCGCCCGCGGGGGTCAGCCAGATTCCGGCGGGGGCGGGGTCCGCGATGGCCGCCGCAGGCGCCGCCAGCATCGCCAGACCGGCGAGGATCAGCGCCCGCCTCATCGCCCGCCTCCCAGATATCCGTCCCTGACCTGCACCGGCACCTGCTCGTACAGAACCGGGCGCGGGATGCGCAGCCGCTCACGGACGGCGTCCAGCGGCTCGGCCATCATCGCCTCGTAATCCTGTCCCGGCAGCCAGGCGGCCCGCCGGCCATCCCGCCAAGCGCGCAGGATCGCCCGCGCGCAGGGATGGCCGGTGCGCGCCCGCGCGAACTGAACGCCCGCGCCCGCCGCGATCAGGCCGAAACCCGCGCTGCGGGTCTGGGGCAGCGAGAACGCGACCACGCAGGCCTCCCCCAAGGCATCCGTGCCATAGCCGGTCAGAACGTGCCAGACATCGTGCACGTCCCTCAGACGGCGCGCGTACCAGGCACGGGGATGGGCGGCGTCGATCTCGGTGTCGGCGACCTTCGCGCTTTCTCCCGCCAACCCGTCCGCGGTGAAGCCCCGCTCGCCCATGAAATCGAGATAGGCCGCGCCCACGCTGCCCGCAGGCATGGATTCCAGCCACGCCCGATCGCTCAGCCGTTCGGAGAGCTCGACCTGAAGAAAAGCCTGACGTCCGCCCTCAGGGCTGTCGAGAAGCCGGTCATATCCATGGTCGATGGACCGGCCCGCCAGGGCGTTCATGATCTCGAACACCTGGAAGGTGTCGTCCTGATCGGCGATCAGGCGGCGGAGCGCCCGCATCGCCCGGACAGGCTGCACCCGGCGGGGGACCGCGGACGCGGGAGGGCGCTCCATACAAACAGGGTTTTCTTCCATTAGAGTATCCGCAGGCACTTGAACGACTCCCAAGCTGCTCGTACCGATAGAGGTTATCTACATGGCTGTAATTTACAGGAACGTCAATACATGAGCGACGCACAGACTCCAAGGCGCCGCCGCACCCCTGAGCAGGCGCGGGACGAAAGCATCGCAGCAGCGAGATCGCTCTTGCTGACGAAGGGACCTGAAGCGGTGACCCTCGCGGCGATCGGCGCGGAAATCGGCATGACCCACGCCAATCTCATCTACCATTTCGGCTCCGCGGCGGGACTGAGATCAGCCCTGATGGCGTCGATGGTCGCCGACCTCACCGACACGCTCGACCAGATGATCATCCGGCTCCGCACCGACGAGGGCGCGCCCCTCGACATCGTCAGGACCGTCTTTGAAGCCTTTGACGAGGGCGGCGCAGCCCGCCTTGCCGCGTGGATCGTCTCGTCGGGCGAGTTGTCCCACCTTCAGCCCGTGGAAGCCGCCGTGCAGGATCTGGTCGAGGCGATCCGGGAAAAACTGGGGGATGACGACGGCCTGGCCCGGGACCGCATCCGTTCCGCCGTGCTGTTCATCGCCCTGAGCGCCACCGGCGACGCCTTGATCGGTCGTCCGCTGGGCGAGATGCTGATGCAGCCGGACGACGCGGGGCGCAGGATTGTCGCGGATCTGCTTCCGCATTTCCTCGTTCAGCCACCAAGAGGGGGCCAGCCGGACAAGAATGATTCTTGAAAGGCTTCAGTCACTAGTCAGAGAGGTTCAAAGTCATGCCAGCCCCTCGGGCCCCAAGCTATATCGATCAGCATGTCGGGCGCCGGCTCAAGCTCCGCAGAAACATGCTGTCGTTGTCTCAGCAGAACCTTGCCGAGACTCTGGGCATCACCTTCCAGCAGGTGCAGAAGTATGAAAATGGGCGGAATCACATCGGCGCAGGCCGCCTGTTCGAGCTTGCTAAAGTCCTGAATGTTCAGGTCACCTTTTTTTACGAGGGACTGGTCACGCGTCCTGCCAAAGACAACCGGGAGGACGTCACGTTGCGAAAGCTCCTGGAAACACGGGAGGGGATAGACATCGCCCAGGCTTTTCTTGAAATAAAAAGTCCTACAGTTCGTCGGCAACTTATCGACTTGGCCTATACCCTTGGCAAAACCACATCCTGACCACACTCATCGTTCCTTTTTCAAAACGCCGCACCGCAGCTGGCAAGCTTCAAGACCGCGATCTCTCAGGTTCTGAAAGAGCGGATACCGGCACGCTCAGACACTCTGCGATGTGGGCGATCTCTATCGCGGATGCGCCTGAGACTCCGCTTTCCACGCGCCGGTATTCAGACAATGTGAGCCCCGCCGAGTTTGCCACTTCCGTTTGACTCATCGATCTCAGCAAACGGAGGAGACGCAGGCGCCTCCCGACTTCGATATGACGGTCGCTGGAAGCAGGCAGCGGACTGTCTTCTTTGGGTGCGGGCATAACCTGGCTTTCCTGTCGCGCTCGTGTATTTTAATGCACGATCTTCTGCGAAGGCAATAGCGAAGCGCGCGGCGTCCGGCCCGCGATCTTGAATTTCATGTTAATATTGCTTGATGGTTATCCGCGGGGAATAGGAAAGCGGGGATGAGCAAGGGCATCGATCGCCTGATTCAAGATGCATTCGATTTCGTTCATGCGGCTCAGAACGCGGATGATATCCGCAGCCTGAGCAAGAGTTTCGCTCGCTACCTTGAAGGCTTGGGCGTGCACCGGCATGTCTGCCTCCAGCTCACAGGTCCGGGAGGCGTCCCAATCCAAGATCAGCTTGCCGGATCTTGGGACCGCCGATGGGAAGCGCGCTATATGGGACGGGAATATTTCCGCCATGACGCGGTGCTCCGGCAAGCGACCGGCTCTGATGTCTCTTTCGCTTGGTCGGACCTGCCTCGGCACTGCCCTCTTTCTGAGGCCGAGCGCCTGGTCATGAACGAATCTGCCGATTTCGGCCAGCCAGACGGCTTCGTCACGCCCTACCGGAATGTCGACGGTTCCATGGCGCTGGTCACTCTGTTCGGGAGTTCCATCGATGCTGATCCGCGGCTGCGCACGGCCTTGCGCCTCACGTCGGTGGCCTTTGGCGGGGCGATCCGGCGGGACTTCCATACCATGCCCGAAGGTCGGCGGCTGACTCAGCGCGAAGCGGAGATCGTATCGCGCATCGCCGCGGGCGCCCGACAGTCAGAGGTCGCGGATCGGCTGCATCTGTCAGAGCGAACTGTGGAGCAACACCTCAGGAACGCGCGCACGCGGCTGGGGGTGACGACCAGCGCGCAGCTTTGCGTCGAAGCCCTGCGCTATGGGCTCATTTCCATGTGAACACAGTTACGGGAATTCCCTGAGAGAACTCTCTCCAGCGCCTTGATAGCGTCTTTCGCATCATCCTCCCGCGAATGAGGCGCATCATGAAGGTCCATATCGTCACCCCGGCGAACCGGGGCTTATACGCCGCTCAAATGGAAGAGATGCACAGGCAGCGCCGCAAGGTTTTCGTCGAGGAAAAGCGGTGGTCGGCCATAGATCGCGGCGATCCGCTTGAGATCGATGAATTCGATCACGGCCACGCGATATACTTGCTGCTCTTAGGCGATGTTGGAGAAATCCTCGGGTCGGCCCGGCTTCTCCCCACATGGCGCGATCATCTGATGAAATCGAAGCTGGCGAGATTCGTCAAACGGTCGGAACTGGCCGCAGGCGCCGGTATCTGGGAGCTCTCGCGATGGATCGGCGGCCCTGGACTTG
>VJOU01000167.1 GCA_007050995.1 Glycocaulis profundi
AAGGTATTCCCCCAGACCAGCAAAGGTTGATCTTTGCAGGGAAACAGCTTGAAGACGGCCGAACTTTGGCCGATTACAACATCCAAAAGGAGTCTACCCTTCATTTGGTTCTTAGGTTGAGGGGTGGTATGCAGATCTTCGTGAAGACATTGACAGGCAAAACCATTACTCTTGAGGTCGAGAGCTCGGATACCATTGACAATGTGAAGGCCAAGATCCAGGACAAGGAGGGAATTCCACCAGACCAACAGAGGTTGATCTTTGCCGGTAAGCAGTTGGAGGATGGTCGCACCTTGTCTGACTATAACATTCAGAAGGAATCCACCTTGCATTTGGTGCTCAGGCTTAGGGGAGGAATGCAGATATTTGTCAAGACATTGACTGGCAAGACCATCACATTGGAGGTCGAGAGTTCCGATACCATTGACAATGTCAAGGCKAAGATCCAGGACAAGGAGGGCATTCCMCCRGACCAGCAGAGGCTCATCTTTGCAGGGAAGCAGCTTGAGGATGGACGTACCCTGGCAGACTACAATATCCAGAAGGAGTCCACACTCCACCTTGTCCTCC
>VJOU01000168.1 GCA_007050995.1 Glycocaulis profundi
GCCGCTGTCGAGAAGGACAGTGTCAATGTTGTTGCCGTCAACGATCCATTCATCTCCATSGACTACATGGTCTACTTGTTCCAGTACGATTCCACTCACGGACGCTTCAAGGGAACCGTTGCCCACGAGGGAGACTACCTTCTTGTCGCCAAGGAAGGAAAGTCCCAGCACAAGATCAAGGTCTACAACTCAAGAGACCCAGCTGAGATCCAATGGGGAGCCTCTGGAGCCGACTATGTCGTTGAGTCCACCGGAGTCTTCACCACCATCGAGAAGGCCAAYGCTCACTTGAAGGGAGGAGCCAAGAAGGTCATCATCTCTGCTCCATCTGCTGATGCTCCAATGTTCGTCGTCGGAGTCAACCACGAGAAGTACGATCATGCCAACGACCACATCATCTCCAATGCTTCCTGCACCACTAACTGCCTTGCTCCACTTGCCAAGGTCATCAATGACAACTTCGGAATTATTGAGGGACTTATGACCACTGTCCACGCCGTCACCGCCACCCAAAAGACTGTTGACGGACCATCAGGAAAGCTCTGGAGAGACGGACGTGGAGCTGGACA
>VJOU01000169.1 GCA_007050995.1 Glycocaulis profundi
CCTCCTCCGAACTCGACTCCGACGATTCACTACTCTCCTCCTTCCTCTTCACTGCGACATTCTTCTTCGCCACTCCCTCCTCCGAACTCGACTCCGACGATTCACTACTCTCCTCCTTCCTCTTCACTGCGACATTCTTCTTCGCCACTCCCCACTCTAGGAGGATCCCTATCGACAGAAAACAGGAGGGGGAAACAATCCCTGCGATATGCAACGCCAACAGAGGCCTCAATGTATGTCCCAACAGCCACAACAAATGAACTGCTATAATTCCAGACAATATCAATCCTCTCCCTATGGCGGTGGTATCCAATGCGGTCAGGATTATGGAAGACAACAGGCCTCTGCTGGCGGTGGAGGYTACTGCTACGGTGGACAGACGAATCCAGGCAATTTCTGTCCACCGCGGCAGCAACAGTCGCCAGGAAACTTCTATGGCGGAAATATGTACGGTAACCCGTGTCAACCACAGCAACAACAGGGTGGAGGCGTATGCGCCCCMCCTCCCCCMCCTCCAAATACCAATGTTACCTGTCCTCCTGATTACTGTGAGCCAAGGGATCCA
>VJOU01000170.1 GCA_007050995.1 Glycocaulis profundi
CCAACTTCAATATACCGAAAAACACTTCTCAGACGATGGTGCTGATTATCTTCAATCTGGCCGAGAACTACTATGGCGCCTTCAGGAATGAAATCCAACTTCAATATACCGAAAAACACTTCTCAGACGATGGTGCTGATTATCTTCAATCTGGCCGAGAACTACTATGGCGCCTTCAGGAATGAAATGATAATAAACTTGCCAATTTTCAAGGCTTACGGCAACGGAGAGTTTCTGGGGCTGTCAAAGTGTGTGCGGTGTGTGGAAGGCTCGTTCCCCATGAACTCAGGTGTGGCGGCTCTCTGTTTTGACGATCATGAGGAGGCGCTGAGGTGCATGCAATCCAAGACGCAAATACGCGAAGCCAACTGGATGGGCTGCCCGGAGATGTACATTATTCCTCTCTGCAACCCAATTAGACACATGACAGACTATCCTTTCCTACAGGTGGACTTTTATGATGTGAAAAATGGGGTCAACTTTACCAAGTACATGAACACAGTGGAGAATATGGTGCACGACAAGGGAGGTCTGATTATTGCCGGGACAACCGATATAATGC
>VJOU01000171.1 GCA_007050995.1 Glycocaulis profundi
GGCACATCATATTCATACACAGATCGATAGAGGAATCACAAGACATACAAAATTAAAGGGATTACAGAGAGAGAACATTAATTAGCTCGATCGATCTTAACCACGCTTGACAGGGTCAAAGTTGGAAACACCAATGATAGCTCCTAAAATGGCACCAAGCACAACACCACCGGCTCCAATGCTTAGCAAGAAGTTGTTTAGCGAGGGAGTAACACCAGACGCTGCTTGTGCTACCTCTGGAACCACCATGGAAGCCGTTAGAGCTGCGGCTGTGATAGCTGTCACTGCGTTCTCCTTCAAAGAGCTCTTGACCACTAATCCTTTGGACGACGACATCATGTTCTTTGAAGAGGTAGCSCTAAGTTGCAATGGGTTGAAGAAGGTGGTGTTTGAGGTTGTTGGTACAGCAGYCTTCTTGTGGGTCAATGGCATAGCCATGAAAACTGCTGAAGTGGAAGCCATTGAATTGGTTGGTAGTATGCCTGCCTTTCTTTGGTTGTGTTGTGTTGTGTTGGGGGATGGATGAGAAAACAAGAATGGGGAGATGGAAGGTAGGTAATTT
>VJOU01000172.1 GCA_007050995.1 Glycocaulis profundi
GACGTGAGCGTCAAGAGTACGACTTGAAAGAGCTCAACGAGCGTCAACGCCAAGTTGCTCGTAACAAGGCCCTCAAGAAAGGACTTGACCCAGAGGAAGCCGCCTCTTCCGTCCATCCACCTAAGATCACCACAGCCTCCAAGTTCGATCGTCAGACCAAGAAAGGACTTGACCCAGAGGAAGCCGCCTCTTCCGTCCATCCACCTAAGATCACCACAGCCTCCAAGTTCGATCGTCAGACTGACAGAAGATCATATGGTGATCGTCGTTACCTCTTCGAAAACCCATTCGTCAAGCCAGCCTACACCCTTGTCCACGGAACATCCCGGCCGCCAGCAGAATGGGGACGCAAAGAGAACGAGGAACTTGAACAGATCAGAAAGAACCTTGAACCACCAAAGTACGTCGAACAAGTGAAAGCCGAGGGAGATGCAGCCAAGCCACCAGTCAACCCAATTCCACTTCAAGTTCCAGATAAGGAGTTTGAAGATGGACCAGTTCAAAGCCAAAATCCAAATGAGGGAGCTGAGGTTGTGATCCCAGATAGTGAAGCTGCTGCCG
>VJOU01000032.1 GCA_007050995.1 Glycocaulis profundi
ACGGATCGGACCGGCGTCGCGATGGCCTTGGCCGCTTGGACGGCGGGGCCAGCGATCGCCAGGCTACGACACGGTGAGATGAGAGAAGCCGCACCGGCTGAAAAACGTCGCGCGCGGGCGGCCCCTCGGGGCACGGAACCACAGCGCACTGACAACCATGGCCCCGAAAGGGCCGCCCGCGCGCCCCTCATTTCCGGGGCGGGACGAGACCAGACCCCCGCGCTCCGCAGAGCGGCGGGGATATAGGCGCGTGCGGGGTCCGGACGTGCTTCGAGGCCCGCCTGACGGCGGGCGCCTCAGCATGAGGGAGGGTTGGGGTTGGCCAGAGTTCTCACGAATGTCTGCGCAATCAGACAAGCCCCTCATCCTGAGGCGCCGCGAAGCGGCCTCGAAGGACGTCAGGACCCATGGTGCAATCCCCCGGGGTCCCCGTGAAAACGGGGATCCAGAATCCCGCCCGGGGCCCGTCCCCTGGATCCCGGGTCGAGCCCGGGACCCCGGTGATCAGGTTTCATATGAAGAAGGCTCACCCCCGCGCGCAGCGCACCAGCGCGACCGCGCGCCCGCAGCGAAGCGAGGATACCGACCGAGCAGAGCGAGGGAGAACCGAAAAATACCCCCTACTCCGCCGCGGCCTGCTCGTCGGCGGGCTTCTCCCAGCGCAGGACCGGGCTGCGGGCGGCGCGGGTCTCGTCCAGCCGTTTGGCGGGAGCGTGGACCGGGGCGGCGGTGAAGCGTTCGGTGTCGCCCTTCTGCGCGGCCAGGGCCAGAGCCTCCAGCGTGTCGCAGAACCGGTCGAGGCCGTTCTTCGATTCGGTCTCGGTGGGCTCGATCAGCATCGCCCCGTGCACGACCAGCGGGAAATACATGGTCATGGGGTGATAGCCCTCGTCGATCATCGCCTTGGCGAAGTCGAGCGTGCTGACCCCGGTGCCCGACAGGAAGCGGTCGTCGAACAGGGCCTCGTGCATGCACGTGCCCTCGAAGGCGGGGGTCATGACGTGTTTCAGGCGGGCCAGGATGTAGTTGGCGTTCAGCACCGCGTCCTCGGCCGCCTGCTTCAGCCCGTCCGAGCCATGGCTCATCATGTAGCTCAGGGCGCGGGTGAACATGCCCATCTGGCCGTGGAAGGCGACCATGCGGCCGAAGGGCTCGCCGTCAGCCTCCGCCTCGTGCTCGACCATCTTCCAGCCCTCGCCTTCGCGCACGACGTACGGCACCGGGGCGTAGGGGGCGAGCGCTTCGGAGAAGACAGTCGGGCCCGCGCCGGGGCCGCCGCCGCCATGGGGGGTGGAGAAGGTCTTGTGCAGGTTGATGTGCATCGCGTCGATGCCCAGATCGCCCGGCCGGACCCGGCCCACGATGGCGTTGAAGTTCGCGCCGTCGCAGTAGAAATACCCGCCCGCCTCGTGGATGGCGTCGGCGATGGCCTTGATGTCGCGCTCGAACAGCCCGCACGTGTTGGGGTTGGTCAGCATGATGGCGGCCACGTCGTCGCCCAGCTTGGCCTTGAAGGCCTCCATGTCCACGCGGCCGGTCTTGTCAGCCGGGATCTCGTCGCAGAAGAAGCCGCACTGCACGGCGGTCGCGGGATTGGTGCCATGGGCGCTTTCAGGCACCAGCACCCGGCGGCGGTGGCTCTGGCCCTTGGCGTCCAGCGCGGCGCGGATCGCCATCATGCCGCACAGCTCGCCATGGGCGCCCGCCTTGGGGCTCATGGCGACGGCGGGGGTGTTGGTCAGCACCATCAGCCAGCGGGCCAGCTCGCCGATCAGCTCGAACGCGCCCTGAACGGTGGACTGGGGCTGGAGCGGGTGGATGTCGATCAGGCCGGGCAGGCGCGCCAGCTTCTCGTTGAGGCGCGGATTGTGCTTCATCGTGCACGAGCCCAGCGGGTAGAGCCCCAGATCGATGGCGTAGTTCTTCCGGCTCAGGCGCACGTAATGGCGCATGGCCTCGGGCTCGGCCAGACCGGGCAGGCCGATCTCGGCCTCCCGCTCCAGCCCGCCCAGGCGGGTCATGGCGCCCTTGGGCTCGGGCAGGTCGACGCCGGTCAGCTCGATATGGCCGCGCTCGAAGATGAGCTGCTCGGCCTGATCGAGCCCGCGAGAGCCCGAGAACGTGTCCTGATAGGCGCCCGGATCGGGCGTGTGCAGGGGGCGGGAGGGGCGTCCTTGCGTGTTCATGGCCATGATCACAGCACCTCTTTCAGGGCGTCGGCGTAAGCGGCGATGTCTTGGGGCGTGTTGGTCTCGGTGGCCGCCACGATCAGGCGGTCGTCCAGACCCTTGCCCGGATACAGGCGGCTGGCGGGCACCCCGCCCAGCACGCCCTTGCCGGCCAGCGCCTCGACCACGCCCGCGGCGTCCTTGGGCAGGCGCAAAGTGAACTCGTTGAAGAAGCGCTCGGTCTCGAGGCTGACGCCGTCGATCCCGGACAGCGCGTCGGCGAGTTCGCAGGCGGTCTCGTGGTTGATCCGGGCGAGCTGGCGCAGGCCCTTCTCGCCCAGCAGCGTCATGTGGATGGTGAAGGCGAGCGCCATAAGGCCCGAATTTGTGCAGATGTTCGAGGTCGCCTTGTCGCGGCGGATGTGCTGCTCGCGGGTGGACAGGGTCAGCACGAAGCCGCGCCGCCCGTCCGCGTCCACCGTCTCCCCGGCCAGGCGGCCGGGCATGTTGCGGATGAAGTTGCGGTCGTTGCGGCAGGCGAACAGGCCCACGTAAGGCCCGCCGAACTGCAGGCCCACGCCCAGCGACTGGCCCTCGCCCACCACGATGTCCGCGCCCATCTCGCCCGGAGACTTGATCAGCCCCAGCGAAACGATCTCGGTGATCACCGCGATCAGCAGCGCGCCCTTCTCATGGGCGGCCTTCGCGATGGGCTCGAGGTCGTGGACCTGGCCGAACACGTCGGGGGTCTGGACCACCACGCAGGCGGTGTCCTCGTCGATGGCGCCGATGATGTCGTCCAGCGCGCCCGGAGCGGCGGCCTGGCTGGCGGTCTCGATGTCCATGTACTTGGCAAGCGTGTGGGTCGCGGCGGCGTAGTGCGGGTGCAGATTGCCCGACAGCACGGCCTTCTTCCGCTTCGTCACCCGGGCGGCCATCAGCACGGCCTCCCCGCAGGCTGTCGAGCCGTCATACATGGACGCGTTGGCCACATCCATGCCGGTCAGGAGCGCGACCTGGGTCTGGAACTCGAACAGGGTCTGCAGCGTGCCCTGGCTGATTTCCGGCTGGTAGGGCGTGTAGGCGGTCAGGAATTCGGACCGCTGGATCAGGTGATCCACCGTGGCCGGGACATGGTGCTTGTAGGCGCCCGCCCCCACGAAGAAGGCCGCCTCGCCTGCGCTGACGTTCCGGTTCGCCATCTTGGCGAAGGCCCGTTCGACCTCCAGCTCGGTGGCGCGCGGCGGCAGGTCCACCGGGCCGTCGAGCCGCGCGGCTTCGGGCACATCGGAGAACAGATCGTCGATCGAGGCGGCGCCGACCGTGTCGAGCATCGCCCGGCGGTCGTCTGGCGTGAGGGGGAGATAGCGCATGGGTCAGGCGTCCTGGCTGGGTCTGATTTGCGTCATGGCGCGGGCGATGGCCCGCGCGCCGTCGTCATCGCGGGCGGCGAGGTCCGCCGCGACGCCGAAATAGTCGAGGTCGGCTTTGTTCTGGCTGAGCTTCTTCTTGGCGGCGATATGCGTCACATCGATCCGGATGGCCACGATGGCGCGCATCAGGCGCTCCACATAGTCCGCAGGCGCGTCATCGAGCGACCAGGGCGCGGCGCGGCCCGCCTCCATGAGCCCGGTGAGCTGGTGCAGCGCCTCGCGCCTGTCGGCCTCGTCGCGGGAAACCGTCAGGCGGCCCCGCGCCTCGGCGGCCATGTAGTTCCAGGTCGGCACGGCTTTGCCATGCGCGGCCTTGGACGGATAGGCCGAGGGAGAGACATAGGCTTCCGCCCCCCGGAACAGGGCGAGAGCGGGCGCACCGCCTTCGGCCAGCGCGAGGAGCGGGTTGTTCGCCGCCAGATGGCCGTGCAGCGCGATGATCCGCCCCGCCCCGTCGGTCTCGGCGTGCAGCGGCGCATAGGCCGCCACCGGGCCGTCCGGTCCGGAGACCACGACCGCCGCGAAGGGCTCGGCCGCGATGAAAGCGGCGATCTCCTCGGGGTCGTCGATGGAGAAATGGGGCGGAGAGAACATCGAAAACCTAGCTGATGTGCTGCTTGTAGGCGGCCTCGTCCATCAGGCCGTCGAGCTGGGATGTATCGCTCAGCTTCAGCTTGACGAACCAGCCGTCGGTGTCGGGGGCCTCGTTGACCTTCTGGGGCTCGCCTTCCAGGGCGTCGTTGACCTCGGCCACCTCGCCGGAGACGGGGGCGTAGACCTCCGATGCCGCCTTGACGGATTCGACCACCGCCATCTCGTCGCCGGCTTTGAAGCTCTTGCCGGTCTCGGGCAGCTCGACGAAGACCACGTCTCCGAGCTGTTCGGCGGCATAGGCGGTGATGCCCACGGTCGCGATGTCGCCCTCGACGCGGATCCACTCGTGGTCCTTGGTGAAGCGGGTCTGGCTCATGGGATGTCTCCTGCGTGAGAGGGCGGCTCAGCCGCGATGGAATCGGTGGGGGGCGAAGGGCATTTTCGCGATCTCGGCGGGGCGGGCCTTGCCGCGCACCATCAGGTCGACCGCCGTGCCCGGCCGGGCCAGGTCCGCGCGGACATAGCCCATGGCGACCGGCGCGCCCACGGTGGGGCCGAACCCGCCCGAGGTGACGACGCCCACGGTCTCGCCGTCCACGGCGATCTCCGTGCCCTCGCGGGCGGGGGCGCGGTCCTTCAGGGCGAAGCCGACGCGCTTTTGCGCCGGGCCGTCGGCGATCTGTTTCAGGATGAGGTCGGCGCCGGGGAAGTCGGCGCGCTCGCGGCGGGACTTGGCCACCGCCCAGAGCAGCGAGGCTTCGACCGGCGTGCGGTCCTCGTCCATGTCGTGGCCGTAAAGGCAGAGCCCCGCTTCCAGGCGCAGCGAGTCCCGCGCGCCCAGGCCGATGGGCTTCACGCGCTCGTCGGCCAGCAGCAGCCGGGCGATGCTCTCGGCGTCTGCGGCCGGAATGGACAGCTCGAACCCGTCCTCGCCGGTGTAGCCCGAGCGGGAGGCCATCACGTCCACCCCGTCGATCTGGAACCAGCCCGTCTGCATGAAGACCAGCTCGGCGGTCTTCGGCGCATGGGCCTTCAGGACCTCGGCGGCCATCGGGCCCTGCAGCGCCAGCAGCGCGCGGTCATCGAGCTCGGTCAGGGTGGCGCGGTCGCCGAACCGCGCGCGCATATGGGCGAAGTCATTCGTCTTGGTGGCCGCGTTGACCACCACGAACACCCCGTCGCCGTCGGGGCGGGAGACCATCAGGTCGTCCATGATCCCGCCGCGCTCGTTGAGAAGGAGGGTGTATTTCTGCTCGCCCGCGCCCAGCGCCTGAAGATCGGCGGTGATCAGCGCTTCGAGCGCCGAGACGTCGCCGGTCACGCGCGCCTGGCCCATGTGGGAGACGTCGAACAGGCCCGCCTTCTCCCGACAGTGCAGGTGTTCGGCCATGATGCCCTCGTACTGCACGGGCATGTCATAGCCCCCGAACGGGACCATCTTGCCGCCCAGCTCGAGGTGGAGGGCGTGGAGGGGGGTGGTTTTCAGAGGGGCGTCGGCCATCGGGAATCCTGAGCGTGCGAGGGTTGCGGATCCGGCCCCTCCCCTGATGAGAGTTGCCGCATCGCCCCCGCTGTCCCGTGACCTGAGAGATTGGCGGACCCGGCCCCGTGGATGAGGCGCGTTCCGATTGCTCCTTCGGTGGGAGGGGAAGGCCCCTCCTCTTTCCAGCGTCAGCCTGTCCCCGCGGTCCTGCGGCCTGAGCGTTTCCGGGGCGGTTGCGCCTTCGGCGCCGGCGTCTTCGGCCGGTCTCTCCCGCGGGGGGCTTGTCGAGCCGAGGGGCGCGCCTCCCGGCGGACTCATCGGACGCGCCACCCTACTGGCGGCCTTACCTGAGTCAATCGAGCCGCGCCGCGCGCAGATGGCTTGCATCGCAAGTTAATTCCGATCTGGAAACTGAACGCCGGGTCCGGGCCCGGTTCAGGCGGAACAGGAACAATAGAACGAACGTTGATCCCCATCACTGACGACACGGAGACAGAGCCATGCGCATCCGCACCGCCCTCGTCAGCGCCGCCGCCAGCGCCGCGCTGGTCCTGCCCGCCGCTCCCGCGGCCGCCGCGCAGGACGATTTCACCGAGTTCATGCGTCAGGCCGCCGAAGCCTTCCTGGGAGAGGACGACCGCCGCGACTATCGCGACGAGCGCCGCTCCCGCGACCGCGACAGGCGGGACAGGCGCGACCGCCATGACCGCCGCGGCGGCCAGCATGCCGCGATCAGCGTCGACGAGGCCATCGAGATCGCCCGCGCCAACGGCATGGTCCGCGTCACCGACGTCGAGTTAGACGACGACGAGTGGGAGATTGAGGGCTATGACCATCGCGGTCGCGAGATGGAAATCGAGATCGACGCCTACACCGGCCGGGTGAAGGACATCGACTACGACTGATCGCAGTCTCGTGATCGCAAGCCCGTCAAGGCGGCGTCCAACCGGACGCCGCCTTTCTTGCGCCGCACAATCGGGCCCTGTCTCCGGGCAATATTTCAAGGCTGGTCGCCGGGGTCGGAGGCGCGCCGGACCACGCGGGAAAAGGGGTGCGGGAAGCAACTGCCCAAAAGGTTACTGGAATTTTAACTTTGATGATCTGATTCAGTCTTGAATTAACAACTTTCTCACCACAATTCACTTGATGCCTAGAATCTGTTTTCTATAGTTGTTTTTATATTTTACTATATGTGTAAATTTTTAAGTGACAAAGCGAATGTGGATTGCATAGAATGCAGACTGGACTTATTTCTGGGGACGCGGTCGACGATCTCTGCGGCCGCTGCAACGGGGTTATGAAATGACCAAGAAAGACAACCTGACCGACGTGCTCGGCCGCATTCTGGCCGCTGCCGTTCCCGCCGCCTTCCTGGCCGGCGCCGCGGCTCACGCCGATCCGGTGATCTTCGCCGATCCGGCCTACGACGCGCAGGAAGCCGAAGAGGGCGAAGACGAAGCCGCTGAAGAAGGCGCTGAAGAAGCCGCCGACGAAGCGACCGAGGAAGAAGCCTCCGAAGACGAAGAGTCCGCTGAAGAGCCGGGCATCTTCTTCCAGGACGAAGGCGCTGACGAAGGCGACGCCGAAGAAGGCGACGCCGAAGAGTCTCACGACGAAGCCCATGACGACGCCGAAGGCGAAGAGGCCGGTGACGAGCCGACCGAAGAGCCCGGCATCTCCTTCCAGGACGAACCCGCCGAGGACGATGCCTGGGAAGAAGGCGACGAGACCGCCGACGAGGCTGACGAAGCCGAAGAAGGCGAAGAAGAAGAGACCGAAGCTGAAGACGGCGAACCCCTCTAAGCTTCTCTCCTGTCTCCAGGGACACCGGACGGCCCGCAGCAATGCGGGCCGTTTTGGTCTGTGGTGGTGGGTTTTCTGTCCTCCCGCGCTGCGCTTGGGGGCCTGCGGCGTGGTTTTTCTCTGCCCTCCCGCGCTCCGCTCGGTCGATCCTCGCTGCGCTGCGGGCGCGCGGTCGCGCTTGCGGGCCTGCGGCCCGTTTCCGTCCTGACTCCCCACAGTCGATTGCGCGCACAGACGCGCGGGGCTCGTTGAAAAGGCGCGCCCGGCTTGACCCCGCGCCGGGCATGGGCGATGTCCGCGGCCATCGTTCCCTCCAGCCGAGAACCCGCGCCATGATCCCCCGCTACACCCGCCCCGAGATGGAGGCCGTCTGGTCGCCCGAGACCAAGTACCGCATCTGGTTCGAGATCGAGGCGCACGCCACCGACAAGCTGGCCGAACTGGGCGTGGTGCCCGCCGCCGCCGCCGAGGCGGTCTGGAAGGCGAAGGACATGACTTTCGACATCGCGCGCATCGACGACATCGAGCGCGAGGTGAAGCACGACGTGATCGCCTTCCTCACCCACCTCGCTGAACTCGTGGGCGACGACGCGCGCTTCGTGCACCAGGGCCTGACCAGCTCGGACGTGCTGGACACCTGCCTCGCGGTGCAGCTTCGCGACGCGTCCGACATCCTGCTGGCCGGGCTCGACCGGCTGCTGGCCGCGCTGAAGACCCGCGCGCTGGAGCACAGGACGACCGTGTGCATCGGGCGCAGCCACGGCATCCACGCCGAGCCGGTGACCTTCGGGCTCAAGCTCGCCAGCTTCCACGCCGAGTTCGCGCGCAACCGCGAGCGGCTGGTCCGGGCGCGCGAGGAGATCGCCACCTGCGCCATCTCCGGCGCGGTCGGCACCTTCGCCAACGTCTCCCCCGAGGTGGAAGCCCACGTGGCCGACAAGCTGGGCCTGGCCGTCGAGCCGGTGTCCACGCAGGTCATCCCGCGCGACCGCCACGCCGCCTTCTTCGCCGCGCTGGGCGTGATCGCCTCGTCCATCGAGCGGCTGGCCACCGAGATCCGTCATCTGCAGCGCTCTGAAGTGCGCGAGGCCGAGGAATTCTTCTCCGCCGGGCAGAAGGGCAGCTCGGCCATGCCCCACAAGCGCAATCCGATCCTGACCGAGAACCTGACCGGCCTCGCCCGTCTCGTGCGCTCGGCGGTCGTGCCCGCCATGGAGAACGTGGCGCTGTGGCACGAGCGGGACATCTCCCACTCCAGCGTGGAGCGCGGCATCGGCCCGGACGCCACCGTGCATCTGGACTTCGCCCTGCACCGGGCGGCGGGCGTGATCGAGAAGCTGGTGGTCCGCGAGGACGCCATGCGCGCCAATCTCGAAGCCCAGGGCGGGCTGCACAACTCCCAGCGCGTGCTGCTGGCGCTGACCCAGGCCAGGGTGAGCCGCGAGGACGCCTACCGGCTGGTCCAGCGCAACGCGCTGAAGACCTGGGACGAGGGCGGCCAGCTCGCCGAGCGCCTGAAAGCGGACCCGGACGTGACCGCGAAACTCTCCGCGGACCAGATCGACGGCCTGTTCGACGAGGCCTGGCACCTCAAGCACGTGGACACGATCTTCGCGCGCGTGTTCGGGGAGTGATCCCGGCCTGAGGAACAGCCCTCCGCGTCCCGGCGTTGTCCGGGAACGGAGGGACCATGCCCGAATGGCTCAATGACGCCGGCCCGCCGGCGGACATGATCGAAAGCGTCGCGCGGCTCGCCCTGGCGGCGGTGGCGGGCGCGTTCATCGGCTTCGAGCGCGAGCGGCCCAGCCGTCACGCGGGGCTCCGCACCAACATGCTGGTCAGCCTGGCCGCCTGCCTGTTCACCCTGCTGGCCTTCCAGATCGCGATCTCGATGGGCGATGACGAGGCGGGCATCATGGCCGATCCCGTGCGCGTGATCGAAGCCGTGACCGCCGGGGTCGCCTTCATCGCGGCGGGCGCCATCATCCGCGCGGGCCGCGACATCAAGGGCGTGACCACCGCCGCGGCGCTGTGGCTGTCGGGGGCGGTGGGAGTGGCCTTCGGCGCGGGCGCGTTCGGGCTGGGCGCTGCCGCCGTCGCGCTGGCGCTGATCGTGCTGTCGGTGCTGGGCGGTGTGGAGACGCGCTGGCTGAAATCCAAACGCAGGCCCGCCGACCACGAGGACGCGGACTGAGCCTGGCCGGTCCGGCCTACTGGGTCTGGACCTGCTGGCGGGCCTCGGCGAGCAGCATGTCCATCTTGTGGCGCAGCTCGGCGTCGGAGACCTTCACGCCCTTGGCGTCGAAATCGGCGCGCACCTTGCGGAACACGTCCTGGTCGCCGGCTTCTTCGAGGTCGGCTTTGACCACCGCGGCGGCGTAGGCCTCCGCCTCGGCGTCGTCGAGATCCATCAGGCCCGCGGCCCAGTGGCCCAGCATGCGGTTGCGGCGGGCATGGGCCTTGAACTCCAGCTCCTGATCGTGCGCGAACTTGTTCTCATAGGCCTTTTCGCGGTCGTCGAAGCTGGACATGGCGGTGTTCCCTGTTGACTCAAGGCAACTGGTAGCGCGGGGAACGGGTCTGTTCAATCGCCCAAGGTAGCGACGGGCACGGTTTTAGTCCGTGCCCGTCAGCGAACTCAGTCGTGCTTGTGGCACAAAGAGGGCCAGAGCTGGCACATCCAGTTGCCGCCAGGATCAGTGCCGGCAATAGACGGCGAAGCGCCAAAGCCCGACTGGTCAAGCGCCGGGGCGACACTCATCAAGGACAAAACGAGTGCTGCGGCGGCGATTTTCAAAGTGGTCATGGTGGCCTCTCTTGAACAAGTGGTGCAGTTACACCTCAAGGCTGTGGGCGCAAGAGCGCCACGTCAAGCTTTAATCCAAAATTGAGCAATCCTCGCGTTATGACAGCCCCCGCCGCTGCGTTGCGCGGCCATGTTGCGGGCGCGAGGCTAAGAGCGTATGAATGGGCGCGGACGACGGCCCGTGCTCACGGGCCGTTTCGCGTTTGACCGGCCCCCGCGCCGCCCGACATTTCCCGGAGACCCCGCCGCCCATGTCCCGCCGCAAGAAGATCTACGAAGGCAAGGCGAAGATTCTGTATGAAGGCCCCGAGCCGGGCACCATCGTGCAGCACTTCAAGGACGACGCGACCGCCTTCAACAACCAGAAGAAAGCGACGCTCGAGGGCAAGGGGGTGCTGAACAACCGCATCTCCGAGTTCATCATGGAGCACCTGAACCGGATGGGGGTGCCCACCCACTTCATCAAGCGGCTGAACATGCGCGAGCAGCTCGTCCGCGAAGTGGAGATCATCCCGCTCGAAGTGGTGGTGCGCAACGTGGCCGCGGGCTCCATCGCCACCCGCTTCGGCCTGCCCGAGGGCGAGCCCCTGCCGCGGTCCATCGTGGAGTTCTACTTCAAGGACGACGCGCTGCAGGATCCGCTGGTCAGCGAGGAGCACATCACCGCGTTCAACTGGGCCACCACCCAGGAGCTGGACGACATGATCGCGCTGGCGCTCCGGATCAACGATTTCGTCTCCGGCCTGTTCGCGGGCGCGGGCATCCGCCTGATCGACTTCAAGGTCGAGTTCGGCCGCCTGTACGACCAGAACGACATGTCCCGCATCGTGCTGGCCGACGAGATCAGCCCTGATTCGTGCCGCCTGTGGGACATGACCACCAACGAGAAGATGGACAAGGACCGCTTCCGCCGCGACCTGGGCAATGTCACCGAGGCCTATGCCGAAGTGGCGCGCCGCCTGGGAATCATGCGCGAAGCGGACCAGAACCGCGACACCGAAGAGGCCTGAGACATGAAAGCGCGCATCCACGTCTATCTCAAACCCGGCGTTCTGGACCCGCAGGGCGTGGCCGTGGCGACCTCGCTGAACCATCTGGGCTTCGACGAGGTGACCGCCGCGCGCCAGGGCAAGCTGATCGAGCTCGACCTGGACGGCGCGGACGCCGACGCCGCCCAGGCGCGGGTCAAAGAGATGTGCGACAAGCTGCTCGCCAACCCGGTGATCGAAAGCTACGACATCGAGCTGTCGGCCTAACCTTCGCCCTGAAGGCGAAAACAGGTTAACGACCGATCTTGTGGTTTCACGCGGCGAAACGTCCCGAACGAATCGGTTTTCGTTGACGCGAAGCTTTGCCGGGCGCAATCTCGGCGCGCTATGAAACGGCCATCCAGCCTCCCTGAACTGGCCTTCCTCGTGACGATCTGCGCGATCGGCATCGCGGCGAGCATAACCTTCATGCCTGCAGGCTTCGGCCCCTATGCCGGGACGGCCTTCGTCGCAGCAGGCGCGCTGGCTGCAGGCTTGCTCGCCCTGTTCAACCTCGACCTCATCAACCGTCTGTCCGGTCACGGCCCTGACGACGAGCTCTGAGCCGCCGCCGCGCTGCGAGCTGTTCGGCGTCCAGCAGGCCGAACGCTATGCGGCCGACCTGCGCACGGCCATCGGCCACCTCTCCGCCTTGCCTGAAATGGGCAGGCTGGACACCGACATTCTCCCGCCCGCCAGGCGTCTGGCCTGCGGCGTTCATGTGGTCTGGTACGACGTGACGGGGCAGAGCGTGATCATCCAGCGCATCACCCATGAACGTATGCTTCCCCCTTCGCGCCCCACCCCTGACACAGCCCCTGACAGGGGCCTCGCCAACCGGCGAGTCCCCTGCTAGACACCGCGCTCATGAAAACCGCCGTCATCGTCTTTCCCGGCTCGAACTGCGACCGCGACGCGGCCGTTGCGCTCGAGCGCGTCACCGGGCGTCCCGCCGCCATGATCTGGCACGGCGACAGCGCCCTTCCCGAAGGTCTCGACCTGGTCATGGTCCCCGGAGGCTTCTCCTATGGGGACTATCTGCGTTCGGGGGCGGTCTCGGCCCGTTCGCCGATCATGCAGGATCTGGTCAGGAGGGCGGGCGAGGGCCTGCCCGTGCTGGGGGTCTGCAACGGCTTCCAGGTCCTGACCGAGGCGGGACTGCTGGACGGCGCGCTGATGCGCAATGCCGGCCTGCGCTTCATCTGCGAGAAGGCGCCCCTGCGCGTTGAGACGGCGGACACCCGCTTCACCCGCGCCTATGGCGACCGCAAGGACGTCACCATCCCCATCGCCCACCATGACGGCAATTTCTTCGCCGACGACGAGACGCTGGACCGGCTGGAGGGCGAAGGCCAGGTGGCCTTCCGCTACGCGGCCAACCCCAACGGCTCGGCGCGCGACATCGCAGGGATCACCAACGCGGCGGGCAACGTGCTGGGCATGATGCCCCACCCCGAGCGCGCGGTGGACCCGGCGCTGGGCGGCACCGACGGGCTGGGCGTGTTTGAAAGCCTTCTGGGAGGCCGGTCATGAGCGAGATCAACCCCCGCTACGCCGACGGCATCGACGAGCAGGTCGCGCTCGAGCACGTGACCGCCGAGGAATACGAGACCATCCTGACCGAGCTGGGCCGCGCGCCCAACCGGGTCGAGCTGGGCATCTTCTCGGTGATGTGGTCCGAGCACTGCTCGTACAAGTCCTCGCGCGTGCACCTGGCCAAGTTCCCCACCACGGGCGAGCGGGTGGTCTATGGCCCCGGCGAGAATGCGGGCGTGGTCGACATCGATGACGGCGAGGTCGCCGTGTTCAAGATGGAAAGCCACAACCACCCCAGCTTCATCGAGCCCTATCAGGGCTCGGCGACCGGCGTGGGCGGCATCCTGCGCGACGTGTTCACCATGGGCGCGCGCCCCGTCGCGCTGATGAACGCCCTGCGCTTCGGCTCGCCCGATCACCCCAAGACCCGCCAACTCGTCTCCGGCGTGGCCGCGGGCATCGGCGGGTACGGCAACTGCGTGGGCGTGCCCACGGTGGGCGGCGAGACCAATTTCCACCCCGGCTACAACGGCAACATCCTGGTCAACGCCATGGCCGTGGGACTGGCCAAGCGCGAGGGCATCTTCACCGCCGCGGCGCGCGAGGTCGGCTATCCGGTGCTCTATGTGGGGGCCAAGACCGGCCGGGACGGCATCCACGGAGCCACCATGGCCAGCGCGGAGTTCGGCGAGGGCTCCGAGGAGAAGCGCCCCACCGTGCAGGTGGGCGACCCGTTCACCGAGAAGAAGCTGATCGAGGCGTGCCTCGAGCTGATGACCGAGAACGCGATCAGCTCGATCCAGGACATGGGGGCTGCGGGCCTGACCTCCTCGTCGGTCGAGATGGCGTCGTCGGGCGGGCTGGGGATCGAGCTCGATCTCGACCACGTGCCCCAGCGCGAAACCGGCATGACCGCCTATGAGATGATGCTGTCGGAATCCCAGGAGCGGATGCTGATCATCCTCAAGCCCGGCGCCGAGCCGGTCGCCGAACGCATCTTCCGCAAATGGGATCTGGACGTCGCGACCATCGGCAGGACGACCGACACCAGCCGTCTGGTGCTGAAACACAAGGGCGAGATCGTCTGCGACCTGCCGCTCGACCCCATCGGGGAGAAGGCGCCCAAATACCGCCGCCCCTACACCGAGGCTGCGAAACCCGCCGCCGTCGATCCGAAATCCATCGCCGATCCGGCCGATCTGGGCGCGGCCCTGCTGACGGTCATGTCCAGTCCCGACATGGCATCCAAGCGCTGGATCTGGAGCCAGTACGACCGGCACGTCATGGCCGACACCGTGGCCAGCAGCGAAGACCCCGCCGACGCCGCCATCGTGCGCATCCACGGCCGCGACAAGGCGCTGGCGATCACCACCGACTGCACCCCGCGCTACTGCTTCGCCGATCCGCGCGAGGGCGGGAGGCAGGCGGTGGCCGAAGCGTGGCGGAATCTGACGGCGGTGGGCGCGGACCCGATCGCGATCACCGACTGCCTGAATTTCGGCAATCCCGAACGGCCCGAGATCATGGCTCAGTTCGTGGGCTGCGTGGAAGGCATGGCCGAGGCCTGCGAGGCCCTCTCCTTCCCCGTCGTGTCGGGCAATGTGTCACTTTACAACGAGACCGACGGCAAGGCGATCCCGCCCACGCCCGCCGTGGGCGCGGTGGGCCTGATCCCGGACGTGGCCGTGCGCGCGGGCTATGGCGGCATGGCCGAGGACATGGTGCTGCTCGTGGTCGGCGAGACCGCCGGCGCGCTGGGCGCCTCGATCTATCTGCGTGAGATCGAAGGCCGCGAAGAGGGCGCGCCGCCCCCGGTGGACCTGGCCGCGGAGAAGCGGAACGGCGACTTCGTGCGCGCCGAAATCCGCGCCGGCCGGGCGAAGATCGTCCATGACCTGTCCGAAGCGGGCATCGCGGGCGCGGTGGCCGACATGGCGATGGCGTCAGGCGCCGGCGCGAAGCTGGCGTATTCCGGCGAGTTGCCTCTGGCCGCCTGGCTGTTCGGCGAGGACCAGGCCCGCTACCTGATCGCAGCGGACGAAACGACCGCCGCGACGATCCGCGAGAACGCCATCAAGGCAGGCGTGCCCGTCGAAGTGGCCGGGATCGCGGGCGGCGACGCCATCACGGTCAATGGCGGCCACGCGCTGGACGTCACACGCCTGAAACGCGCCAATGAAGCCTGGCTGCCCGACTTCATGGCCGGCGGCGAGGTGATGGCCGCGGAGTGATCCGCTTCACGGCCGCTGACGCCTGAACAAAAAAGAGCCGGAGCAATGCTCCGGCTCTTTCAGTATGCCGCGCGGCTTTCGGGGGGTCAGCCGGGCGCGGCGCAGGCGACCAGGGCCAGGTTCGAGGCGGGACCGGCCTCGTCCGGGGCCAGCTCGGCGGCCGTCTGGAAATCGGCGAAGGCGGCGTCGCGGTCGCCCGCCAGCCACAGCGCTCCGCCGCGATTGTTCAGCGCCACCCACGTCTCGGGCGCGTTCTCGACCGCCGCCGCGCAGGCTTCCCCCGCACCGTCATGCTCACCCAGCATGGCCTGGGCGGCGCACAGATTGGCGAAGGCCGCGCCGCGCTGGCTGGCGCTGCCCCGGCGGCCAAGCGCCTGGCTGGCAAAGGCGGCCGCGTCACGCCACTGTTGCCGCTCGATGCGGGTGGCGGACGCCCGGACCGCGCTGTTGCCCGAGGCGTGCGCCACGAAGACCGGCGCTTCGGAACAGTCCTGCGCGGACACTGGAACGGAGGCCGCGGCGAGCGCGGCGCAGGCGAGAGACAGGCGGAGCATGGCGGTTCGTCCCTGAACTGGAATCAGACCGCCATGCTAGCTCCGCGATTGATGTTTGAAAAGTGAACGCCGTTTAAATTTTTAGTTCCGGGGCTCAGCCGCCGCGATGTCGGCCAGCTCCGCGTCCACCCGCCGGGCGACATCCTTCGCCGTCTCCACGGCGCCCAGGAAGAAGTCGAGCGTCATGTTCTCGAACGTGTCGCTGGGCTGGTGATAGTGCTCGTGATCCTCCACGCCCAGATACAGGAAGGGGATGCCGACCATGTGAAACGGGCCGTGGTCGGACAGCAGCGTCCAGTCGTCGCGCGGATTGTCGGTAGGCTCGTCATAGCCGGTCAGCAGGGTGACGGGCGCCTCGGCGGCTACCGCCTCCACGACGGGCAGGAGGGCGGGATAGTGCCACGTCCCCACCGCATAGAGTTCGCCATCGGGGCTGTAGCCGATCATGTCCATGTTCAGCATGAAGCCGATGGAATCGATGTCCACGGGCGGCTCGGCGACGAAGCGGCGCGCGCCGTTCAGCCCGCCCTCCTCGGCGTCGAAGGCCACGATGATGACGTCATGGAGCGGCGGACGGTCGGTGAAGTCCTGAGCCAGCGCCAGCAGGCCCGCCGTGCCCGAGGCGTTGTCGTCCGCCCCGTTGTAGATCTCGCCCTCGTCATTCACGCCCACATGGTCGTAATGGGCGCCCAGCACCATCACCGGCCCGCCCTCGCCCGTGCCCGGGATGCGCGCGATCAGGTTGACGCCCGTCAGTTCCTCGCGCTCGGCGTCCGGCTCGCGCATGTCCACCGGGCGGGTGAAGTCGAACGGATGCTCGAAGCCGTCGCCGACAGGCTCCAGCCCGATCTCGGCGAAGCGCTCGAGGATGTAGGCGCGGGCGCGGGCATTGCCCTCGGTGCCCACCAGACGGCCTTCCATCTCGTCGGACGAGATGATCCGCAGATCGGTGATCGCCTGCGCCTCGCCGTCCGGGCCGCGCGCGGTCTCGGAGCGCTCGCCCGCGTTCGAGCAAGCCGCGATGCCCAGCGCCGCGACGCCGGCGAGAAAATGTCTGAAAGCCATGATGAACGTCCTTGTTGCCGCCCCGCGGGCGCCCGAGCCGGGTTCCGCCCCTGACGCTTGATCCTATATTGTCGCCCCACCCGCAAGAGGAGCCCGCCATGCCCATGCCCGCCGACGAGATCGCCCGCCTCATCACCGACGGGATCGAGGGGGCGGAGGTCGAGATCATCGACCTGGCCGGAGACGGCGACCATTACCGCGCCATCGTCGTGGCGGAGGCCTTCCGCGGGCTGCCCCGGGTGCGCCAGCACCAGATGGTCTATCAGGCGCTGGGCGGCCGTATGGGCGGCGAGCTGCACGCGCTGGCGCTGGAGACGAAGACGCCCTGACCGCCAGCCCCCGCAGGCGCACGCCTTGACCCCCGGGCGCCGCCCGCTTACCTCAGCCGGACCTAAGAGCCGCACCTTTGAAAGGGCCAGCCATGAGCGACGCCGCCGTTCAGGACGACATCCGCAGCACCGTCCAGTCTCACGACGTTGTGCTGTTCATGAAGGGCACGCCGGTCTTCCCCCAGTGCGGCTTCTCCTCGGTGGTCGCGCGGGTGCTCGACCATCTGGGCGTCAGCTATCACTCGGTGAACGTGCTGGAGGACGACGCCGTCCGCCAGGGCATCAAGGACTTCTCCGACTGGCCGACCATCCCCCAGCTCTACGTGAAGGGCGAATTCGTGGGCGGCTGCGACATCATCAAGGAGATGTTCGAGACCGGCGAGCTGCGCCCCTATCTGGCCGAGAAGGGCGTGATCGAGGGGTAAGGGTCTTTTACTTGGCCTCCGCCCCTCCGGAGCGTCGGTTCCGCGCATGAGCGCGGGCGGCCGTACGGCCTTGCGGGTCTTCGGCCCGGTTTCAACCTGTCCTCCCTCGCTCCGCTGTGGGCGCGCGGTCGCGCTTGCGGCGCCTGCGCCGCAGGTCTCTGCTTCTTCTTCACCGTCATGGCCCGGCTTGACCGGGCCACCCATCCGGCTGGCCTTTCAATGGCGCTGAACCGCTGTCCGGCTGGGTCCCCCGGTCAAGCCGGGGGATGACGGTTGTGGTGGGTGGCCGCAAGCTCACCGCCTCACAGGATTGACCACCGAAATCTCCGCGCCCCGTGGCGCGAACAGCTCCTCGCGGGTCCATTCGAGTTCGATCCCGCCGGGGACGGGCTCTGAACAGGTGTCGGGCGACAGCCGGACCAGCTCCAGATCGAAGGCCCAGCCCTGACGCGGGCTGCCGCGCAGGACCGGGTCGAAGCTGTCCTTGTCCGTGCAGCCGTTGGACGCCACGCGCACCGCCACCCCCTGCCCCGTCAGCCGCCAGCCATGGATCGGCTCGCCGGCGCGCGCGTCGAAGCCCGACCGAGGATCGGTCCCGGCGGGCGGGGCGCAGGCTGTGAGGATCAACAGGAGGGGTGCGAGCGCGCGGATCATGGCTTCAGTATCGCCCGCGCGCATGAATGGTTCCGCAACGAAAAAGGCCCGCCATGATGGCGGGCCTCGTCCGTGTCGGTTGCCGTCCTCTTACGAGGAGTAGAATTCGACGACCAGGTTGGGTTCCATCTTCACCGGGTAGGGCACGTCGGAGAATTCCGGCATGCGGGTGAAGGTGGCGGTCATCGCCTTGACGTCCACGTCGATGTAATCGGGGATGTCGCGCTCGGCGCTTTCCAGCGCTTCGAGGACCAGAGCCATGTTGCGCGACTTCTGGCGGATCTCGACGACGTCGCCCGGCTTGCAGCGGTAGGACGCGATGTTGGTGCGCACGCCGTTGACCTTGACGTGGCCGTGATTGACGAACTGGCGCGCGGCGAACACGGTCGGCACGAACTTGGCGCGGTAGACGATGGCGTCCAGGCGCGACTCCAGCAGGCCGATCATGTTCTCGGCGGTGTTGCCGCGGCGGCGCTGGGCCTCGTCATAGGTCCGGCGGAACTGCTTTTCGGTGATGTTGCCGTAATAGCCCTTGAGCTTCTGCTTGGCCATGAGCTGCAGGCCGAAGTCGGACATCTTGCCCTTGCGGCGCTGGCCGTGCTGGCCGGGGCCGTAGGAGCGCGAGTTCACCGGGGACTTGGCGCGGCCCCAGATGTTCTCGCCCATGCGGCGGTCGATCTTGTATTTCTGCGAATGACGCTTCGACATTGTCTTCCTTGCTTCGACGCGGCCCGGCGAGGCTCCCTGTCGGCCCCGCGATCAAAACGGCGGTTCACGCGTCGCCCGTTGGCGTGGATGAAAAGGGCGCAGGTCCGAGGACGCGCCCGATCAGGGAAGCGCGGGTGATATTCACCCCAAGCGTGATTGTCAATCAGCGCGGGTGAGTCGGGTATTTATAGACCCTTCACGAAAGCAGCTTTAGATTTTCCCAGTACAACCAAAGGGGCGGGAGAATGCACAAGATCGAGGCACAGAGGCTTGCGGCGAGCGCGCACGGCTATTTCCAGTGCTGGCGGAAAGCTCGAAAGAGGGCCGCACACTCTCGATCGTTCTGGCCACGCTGTCACAGGTGCCGGAGTTCAGCGCGGCCCTGCTCAACGCCATCGGACGCAGGGCGGGCAAGCGCACGAAAATCCAAGCCTACACCGAGATCACCTTCCCCAAGCGCAAAGGCGACAAGCTGCGGCCTGACGGCCTGATCATCGTGGACACCGGCCGTGGCCGCTGGTCGGCCTTCGTGGAAGCCAAGATCGGAACCGCCCAACTCAAGCCGGACCAGCTGGAATCTTACCTTCGTCTGGCCCGGGAGGTGGGCGTGGATGCGGTCATCACGATGACCAATGACTTCGCCCCGCTCCCCGAACACCACCCGATCCCCGTGGACAGGCGGCTGACCCGGAAAGTCGACCTTCTCCATTTCTCTTGGTTCTCGATCCTGACGATGATCAACCTGCTCGCGCTCAACGATCAGGTGGAAGACGACGACCATGTGTTTCTGCTCAAAGAGCTGGAGCGGTTCCTGCTCCACCCGAGCGCTGGCCTCCGCCGTTTCGACAGTATGGGCCCTGAATGGACCACGGCGCTCGATTGCCTCCGCCAAGGCGGCTCGATAAACAAGTCATCGCCGGAGGCTCTGGCCGTCGTGTCCAACTGGCACTCCGAGCTTCGCGATCTGGGGCTGCTGCTTTCAAGGAAGACCGGCGCGACCGCCGAACTGAAACTTCCGCCGAAGCACCGGGCGGATCCGCGCGACCGCATACAACACGACGCGGCGAACCTTGCACAGAAATGCCTGCTGACGGGCAGCATCATCGTGCCCGACACCGCCGCGCCCATCGACATTGAAGCTGACATCAACAATCGCACGGCGCGGGTTTCGATGAAGCTCGATGCGCCGAGGGACAAGTCCCAGCAGAAATCGCGACTGAGCTGGCTCGTCCGCCAGCTCAAGGACGTTGACGGCGAAGAAGTCATCATTCGAGCTAATTGGCCCGGTCGGGCACAACAGACAAGCACAACGCTCGCTGAGGCGCGAGATGACGCTGACGCTCACACTCATCCAGACCGTTCGGTCCTGCCGACGTCCTTCATCGTCTTGAAGATGATGAAAGATGGAAGACGGTTCTCAGGCCGCAAGACCTTCATTGAAAGCCTTGAGCAACTGGTCGTGGAGGACTTTTACGGCAACGTGGCTCAAAAACTCAGCGTCTGGCGGGCGCCTGCACCCCGGTTGCGGCCCGCGGTCGAAGAGAAGTCGGACGACACGGGCGGCATCGCTGCGGAATAACCCTCAATCCCGCACCACCCGCGCCTTCCCCCGCCCGATCGTCAGCGCCTTGATGGCGCCGCGCAGCGTGCGCACCTCCTGCTGGGTCAGGCCCTGGCGGGTGAAGATGTTGCGCAGGTTCTGGGTCATCAGGGGCGTTTTCTCAGGGGGATAGAAGAAGCCCGCGCGGTCGAGCTCGGTTTCGAAATGCTCGAACAGACCCAGCATCTCCGCCTGTCCGGCGGGCGCCTCCAGTGGCTTGAACTCAGGGGGCGGCGGATCGCCCGCGCGCCATTCATGGGCGATGATGCCCACCGCCATGGACAGGTTCAGCGAGGTGAAGCCCGGCTCCACCGGCAGGGTGAGGATGGCGTTCGCGCGCACGATGGCCTCGTTGGGCAGCCCCGCCCGCTCCGCGCCGAACAGGACCGCCGGGGCCTGGCCGGCCTCGGCGACGCCCCTGGCCTCGCTCATGGCCTGTCTGGCGGTCAGCACCGGCTTGACCATGCCCCGGGGCCGCGCGGTGGTGGCGTAGAGCCGGCCGCAGCCCTCGATGGCGGCTTCGACCGTGTCGAACACCGTCACGGTCTCCAGCAGCGGCGAGCCGACCGCCATCGCCTCGGCCTTCTCATTGGGCCAGCCGTCGCGCGGCGCGACCAGACGCAGGTCGGTCAGACCGAAGTTGGCCATCACCCGCATCGCCGCGCCGATGTTCTCGCCCATCTGGGGGTGGACCAGAATGAAAGCGGGGTCGACGTGTTCACGGGAGCTTGAAGCGTGCGCGGAGGAGTTCATCCCTGCCCTTCCTAATGCGTGCGCGCGGTGCTAACACCCGCCGCGAACGGTTTCCACTCACTATCCGAGCGCGCTGGGCGTCCCCCCGCGCGCGCCATCAAGACGAAAGCGCACCCGAACATGGCCAAGATCAAAGTCGACAATCCGGTCGTCGAGCTCGACGGCGACGAGATGACCCGCATCATCTGGGCGCTCATCAAAGAGAAGCTCATCCTCCCGTATCTCGACATCGATCTGAAATACTACGACCTGTCGGTGACCAAGCGCGACGAGACCGACGACCAGATCACGGTCGAGGCCGCCGAGGCGATCAAGCATTACGGCGTGGGCGTGAAATGCGCCACCATCACCCCCGACGAGGGCCGGGTCGAGGAATTCGGCCTGAAGAAGATGTGGAAGTCGCCCAACGGCACGATCCGCAACATCTTGGGCGGTGTGGTGTTCCGCGAGCCCATCGTGATCAAGAACGTGCCGCGGCTGGTGCCCGGCTGGACCAAGCCCATCGTGATCGGCCGCCACGCCTTCGGCGACCAGTACCGCGCCACCGACATGCTGATCCCCGGCCCGGGCACGCTGACCCTGACCTACACACCCGAGGACGGCTCCGAGCCGGTGACCCACGAGGTCTACAAATTCCCCTCCTCCGGCGTCGCCATGGGCATGTACAATCTGGACGACTCCATCCGCGACTTCGCCCGCGCCTCGCTGCGCTACGGCCTGGACCGCGGCTGGCCGGTCTATCTGTCCACCAAGAACACGATCATGAAAGCCTATGACGGCCGCTTCAAAGACATCTTCGAAGAGGTCTATCAGAGCGAGTTCAAGGCCGATTTCGACGCCAAGGGCATCATCTACGAGCACCGTCTGATCGACGACATGGTCGCCGCGGCGATGAAATGGTCGGGCGGCTTCGTGTGGGCGTGCAAGAACTATGACGGCGACGTGCAGTCCGACACCGTCGCGCAGGGCTTCGGCTCGCTGGGCCTGATGACCTCGGTGCTGATGACGCCGGACGGCAAGACCGTGGAGGCCGAGGCCGCCCACGGCACCGTGACCCGCCACTACCGCCAGCACCAGAAGGGCGAGAAGACCTCGACCAACTCCATCGCGTCGATCTTCGCCTGGACCCGCGCCCTGCACCACCGCGGCAAGATGGACGGCAACCAGCCCGTCATCGACTTCGCCGCCAAGCTCGAGGACACCGTCATCAAGACCGTCGAGAGCGGCTACATGACCAAGGACCTGGCGCTGCTGGTCGGCGACGAGCAGGGCTGGCTGTCCACCGAAGGCTTCCTGGACAAGGTCGGCGAACGCTTCGCCGCCGCCATGAACGCCTGAGGCCGAGACCATCCGAACGCGAAAGGGCGGCCCGGCGGGCCGCCCTTTTTCGTTGTCAGGATGTCGTGGCCTCAGCTCGCGCTGGTCGCCCCGCCTTCGGGCGCCGCGCCGTCCAGCGCCCGGGCGCAGGAGTCGATCTCGGCGGCCAGTTCGGCGCGGGTGTAGCCCGACACCGAGGCCAGCGTGATGGCGCCCAGCGCTTCGGCTTCGGGCTCGTCCGCAAAGCGCGCTTCGCTCAGACGGGCCTCGAAGCCCTCGGCCAGCCATGCGCCCATGCCTGCCTCATCCTCGTCGCGGCGCTCCAGAGACGCGCCGACCGCGTGGCAGTGCAGCGCCTCGTCCAGCGTCAGCGAGGCCGGGCCGGGGGCGCCGGGCTCGACCACGTGGGAGGCTTCTGGCGCGAAGGCCGCATACCCGTCCGCGGGCGCGGCGGGCACGAACGGTCCGCCCTCCTGCGCGGATGCGGCCGTGGCGGCGGCGATGGCGATGGATCCGGCGGCGATCAGACGCAGCATGGAAAGCCTCCCTTCACATCACCAACGCATCGCGCCGGGGGAGGCTCCCTCGCCCGTTAAGGGAATCGAAATGTGTGCTCAGCGCACAACAGCGCCGGAATGGGCTTTCACCAGCGATTTCGGCGCGTTGGCCCGCCAGCTCTCGTCGATCCACGATTTCAGGAGCTCGGCCGGCGCGTCCTCGTCCGCCTCGAAACAGGCGTGCACCCAGCCTGACTTTCCCAGATTATAGCCCGCGGGCGAGGCGAATTCGTGCACGGCCAGAACCGCGTGCCCGCTCTCGGGCAGCTTCGCGGTGATCGCGCACCCCGTCCCGCTGCGGCCCCCGGACATGAACACGAAGGTCTTCTTGCCTGCGATCTTGACCGCGATGTCCCCCCACGGGTGATGCTCGGTCGCCTCGGGCAGGGACAGGGCGTAGGCGAGAAGGGTGTGAAGATCCTTGTGCATGGGCGGAAGGGTCGGATCGTGCGGTCCCGGGGTCAAGCGTCTTGCCAACGCCCGCGAAGCCCGTAGGACTGGGCGGCATGAACGAGATTGCCGAGAAACTGGCCGCGGGCGACCGGGCCGCGCTGGCCCGGGCCATCACGCTGGTGGAATCCACCCGGCCCGACCACCAGGCCGAAGCGCGCGCGATCCTGACCGCGGTGATGGACCGCACGGGGGGCGCATGGCGCGTGGGCCTGACCGGCGTTCCAGGCGTGGGCAAGTCCACCCTGATCGAAGCGCTGGGCGGGCATCTGACGGCCAAGGGCATGAAGGTCGCCGTGCTGGCGGTGGACCCCTCCTCCACCCGCTCGAAGGGCTCCATCCTGGGCGACAAGACGCGGATGGGCAGGCTCGCCGTCGATCCGGACGCCTTCATCCGCCCCTCCCCCAGCGCGGGCACGCTGGGCGGGGTCACTCGCAAGACCCGCGAATCCATGCTGCTGTGCGAGGCGGCGGGCTATGACGCGATCATCGTGGAAACCGTCGGGGTCGGCCAGTCCGAGGTCGAGGTGGCGGGCATGGTGGACGTGTTCGTCGCGCTGATGCTGCCCGGCGCGGGCGACGAGTTGCAGGGCATAAAGAAGGGCATCCTCGAGGTCGCCGAGATCCTGTTCGTGAACAAGGCGGACGGCGACAACGCCACCCGCGCCCGGCGCGCCGCGCGCGATCTGGAGGCCGCCCTGCACCTGTTCGCCCCCGCCAGCCCGCACTGGACGCCCAAGGTGCTGACCGGCTCGGGCCTGACCGGGGACGGGATCGGGGATCTGTGGCGGACCGTCGAGGCCCATCGGCAGGCGTTCGAGACCGCGGGCGCGTTCCAGGCCCGCCGCCGCGAGCAGCAGGTGCGCTGGCTGTGGTCGATGGTCGAGGCGCGCGTGCTGGAGGCGTTCCGCGCCGATCCGGGCGTGAAGGCCCTCGCGCCGGGGCTGGAACGCGCGGTCAGCGAAGGAACCCTGCCCGCCAGCGAAGCCGCCGCCCGGCTCCTCAAGGCCCAGACGGTCAAAGGATCGGAATAATCCCCACAGGCGGTTTTCCGGTCGCGCCGCGAGCGGACTTCAACGATGATGACCGGTGTCGTCATCCATGAAAGGGAGGGGGCCCATGCGCGCCGGACACCGGCTTTCCATCTGGGCGGCGGCGGTCGCGCTGGTCGGCCTGTGCACCGCCGCCGCCCAGGCCCAGGACGACGCGGTCGAGCGCTGCCGTGAAGCCGCGGACGACCAGGCGCGCATCGCCTGCCTCGAAGCCGCGCTCAGGCAGCAGTCCGGGCCCGCCCCCGCGGCGCCCCCCGCCCCACCCGGCGAGCCCG
>VJOU01000173.1 GCA_007050995.1 Glycocaulis profundi
CGTCAGCCGGACCGCACCTGCTCAAGCAAGCTTGGTGGCTCCATTCACCGGTCTCAAGGCTAACACCTTCCCCGTGACCAAGAAGGCTAACGACTTCTCATCCCTCCCCAGCAACGGTGGAAGAGTGCAATGCATGAAGGTGTGGCCACCATTGGGTTTGAAGAAGTACGAGACTCTTTCATACCTTCCACCGTTGACCGARMTCCAATTGGCTAAGGAAGTCGACTACTTGCTCCGCAACAAATGGGTTCCTTGTTTGGAATTCGAAGTCGAGCACGGCTTTGTTTACCGTGAGCACAATGCAAGCCCCGGATACTATGATGGACGATACTGGACAATGTGGAAGTTGCCTATGTTCGGGTGCACTGACTCGTCTCAGGTGATTCAGGAGCTACAGGAGTGCAAAAAGGAGTACCCCAATGCCTTCGTCCGTATCATCGGATTCGACAACGTTCGTCAAGTGCAATGTATCAGTTTCATTGCTGCCAAGCCACCAGGCTACTAAGCAATTTTGGATTTTAAAGAAAATCCCATCTATCCACAACTTTGATTTAAC
>VJOU01000174.1 GCA_007050995.1 Glycocaulis profundi
GTGATCCCTAACTTCATGTGTCAGGGTGGCGATTTCACCAGAGGAAACGGTACCGGAGGTGAATCGATCTACGGAAACAAGTTCGCGGATGAGAATTTCATCAAGAAGCACACCGGACCTGGAATTCTTTCTATGGCTAACGCTGGTCCGAACACGAACGGATCGCAGTTTTTTATCTGCACGGCGAAAACAGAGTGGCTTGATGGAAAGCATGTTGTGTTTGGGAAAGTGATTGAAGGTATGGATGTWGTGAAGGCGATTGAGAAAGTTGGATCTGGTAGTGGAAGCACCTCTAAGCCTGTTGTTATTGCTGACTGTGGCCAACTTTCTTAGATCTTTAGGAGATCTATATCTATATATTTTTATTACTATATCTAATTATTACTATGTTTGCTTAGAGTGGATGGTTTTTAATTTTCTGTGATGTTGACGGAATTATCAAGTATTAGTAAGTTTGATTCCGGAGTATGGGACAATTGCAAATTCAACCCTCATGTACATATACAATATATATTCACTGACTTTATTCATCACACACACATAAAAATACGCTTG
>VJOU01000175.1 GCA_007050995.1 Glycocaulis profundi
AAATAACAAAATTCATTCGAAAGGGTTKYTCAMAATATACAAGCAAATAAGTGARTTGARAACTATAAATAGATTCTCATCATCTACTYYCTTSCGGCGTAAGCTCCTCCGGCTGGGGCGGCTCCGGCGTATCCGGCTCCTCCTCCGATTGGGGCKCCTCCTCCGATTGGTCCAGCTCCGGCGTATGATCCTCCTCCGATTGGGGCTCCTCCGTATCCTCCTCCGATTGGGGCTTGTGGGGCGGCGTATCCTCCTCCGATTGGGGCTTGTGGGGCCTGAGCGTATCCTCCTCCGATTGGGGCTGGAGCAACTCCTCCTCCGCAAGMTGGGGCTGGTGGTGGGCAGCAACCGCCTCCTCCTCCGAGGGATGGAAGGGAAAGTGGTGGGAGTTGTGGGAGGGCGAGGCCACCTCCGCCTCCGCATCCGCATGGGGATGGTGGTGGTGGTGGTGGAGCACATCCGCATCCACCGCCTCCTMCGGATGGGAGGAGGAAGGCGTGGGCGACAGAGACAGCGGCGAAGGCGATGATGAGTTTTTGCATGGCTCAAAC
>VJOU01000176.1 GCA_007050995.1 Glycocaulis profundi
TGCCACAGTCCACCAGTCCATAAACATTTAATGGCAACAACAACTGCCTCCCTCACCGGCACCATGGCCAGCACCACCTTCCTCCGCCCCCAACAGCCAACCATCTTAAACTCAAACAAAACATCAACCCYGCTTTTTGGGCTTAACAAGTCCAGCKCCAGCAGYTCMAAAAAYCGTSGAGTGACCATKATGGCCACTCATYACAMCGTGACYCTCATAACCCCAGAKGGGAAGRTAGAACATAAAGTCCCAKWTGATACCTACATTCTTGACCATTGTGMGRAAGAAGRTASTGACTTGCCATACTCATGCAGGGCTGGTTCATGCTCTTCGTGTGTCGGTAAAGTARTATCAGGCACCGTTGACCAGTCAGATCAAAGCTTTCTTGATGATGASCAGATTGCAGMTGGTTGGGTGCTCACTTGTGTGGCTTATCCCACTAGTGATCTTGTCATTGAGACCCACAAGGAGGAAGAGCTTACTGCTTAATTAATTAGCTGTTGACTTGGATCTTTTGTTTTTAATAATTAAAATAAATAAATATTCATTGT
>VJOU01000033.1 GCA_007050995.1 Glycocaulis profundi
GCGCGCCCGCGCCCGCGGCTCCGGCCGCCGTGGCCGAAGCGCCGCGCCCCAAACCCAAGCCCGCCCCCGTCGCGCCCCGCGCCCGCGAGGCGGTCGAGCAGGTCGGCCAGGAGCGCTCGGCGGAGTACTACGCGACGAAGACGATGATCTTCAACGCGCTGATCGACACCATCGATCTGAGCCAGCTCGCGCGTCTGGACAACGCCTCGGCGGCGGAGGAAATCCGCGACATCGTCACCGAGATCATCGCGATCAAGAACGTCGCGATGTCCATCGCCGAGCAGGAGCAGTTGCTCCAGGACATCTGCAACGACGTGCTGGGCTACGGCCCGCTCGAGCCCCTGCTGGCGCGCGACGACATCGCCGACATCATGGTCAACGGCGCGGGCGACGTGTTCATCGAGGTCGAGGGCCGGGTCCGCAAGACCAACATCCGCTTCCGCGACAACGCCCAGCTGATGAACATCTGCCAGCGCATCGTCAGCCAGGTCGGCCGCCGGGTCGACGAGAGCAGCCCGATCTGCGACGCGCGCCTGGCCGACGGCTCGCGGGTGAACGTCATCGCCCCGCCGCTGGCGCTGGACGGGCCGACCCTGACGATCCGGAAGTTCAAGAAGGACAAGCTGCGCCTGCAGGATCTGGTCAAGTTCGGCTCGATCACGCCTGAGGGCGCCAAGGTGCTGGAGATCATCGGCGCCTCGCGGTGCAACGTGCTGATCTCGGGCGGCACCGGCTCGGGCAAGACGACGCTGCTGAACTGCCTGACCGCCTTCATCGGCCCTGAAGAGCGCATCGTGACGTGCGAGGACGCCGCCGAGCTTCAGCTCCAGCAGCCTCACGTCGTCCGCCTCGAGACCCGCCCGCCCAACCTCGAGGGCCAGGGCCAGGTGACCATGCGCGATCTGGTCAAGAACTGCCTGCGGATGCGTCCTGAGCGGATCATCGTGGGCGAGGTGCGCGGACCCGAGGCCTTCGACCTCCTGCAGGCCATGAACACCGGCCATGACGGCTCGATGGGCACGCTGCACGCCAACAGCCCGCGCGAAAGCCTGTCGCGCCTTGAATCCATGATCACGATGGGCGGCTACAACCTGCCCGCCAAGACCATCCGCGAGATGATCTCGGGCTCCATCGACGTGGTCATCCAGGCCGCGCGCCTGCGCGACGGCACGCGCAAGATCACTCACGTCACCGAAGTGCTGGGCATGGAGAGCGACGTGATCGTGACCCAGGACCTGTTCCTGTACGAGATCACCGGCGAGGACAGCCACGGCAAGATCTCGGGCCGCCACGTCTCCACCGGCATCGCACGGCCGAAATTCTGGGACCGCGCCCGCTATTACGGGCTGGAGCGCGAGCTGGCCGACGCCCTCGACGCGTCGGAGCCCTGAGGCGATGGGGGGCGAGCTCACCTTCGTGATCGCCGCGATCGCCGCCTTCGTGGCGGTGGGCGGGCTGGGCTTCGCCCTGACCGCGGGCGGGCCGTCCAAGCGCGAGAGCCAGCGGGTGCAGCGCGCGGTCGGCGCGCCGCTCAAGCGCGGCCGCAGGCAGACCAGCGCGCTTGATCAGACCGCTCAGAAGAAACGCCAGATCCAGGAAACCCTCAAGGAGATGGAGGACCGCCAGAAGGCGGCGCGCAAGCGCTCGCTGACCCTGCGCGCCCGTCTCGAACAGGCCGGGGTGAAGTGGACGCCGACCCATTTCTGGATCATCTCCGGTGTTCTGGGCGCGCTGGGCTTCGTGGTTCCGCTGCTGGCGGGCATGAACATCCTGCTGGCGCTGGGCTTCGCGGTCGCAGGCGGGCTGGGCGTGCCGCGCTGGCTGCTGGGCATGCTGCGCGGACGCCGCCAGAAGAAGTTCGTCGCCAATTTCGCCGACGCCATCGACATCATCGTGCGCGGCGTGAAATCCGGTCTGCCGCTGAACGAATGTCTGAAGGTCATCGCGCGCGAGAGCCCCGCCCCGCTCAAGGGCGAGTTCGAGATCCTCGTCGAGGGCCTGTCGGTGGGCGTGGACGTGGAGGAGGGGATGCGCCGCATGACCGAGCGCATGCCGGTGCCTGAGCTGAACTTCTTCTCCATCGTGCTGTCCATCCAGAGCAAGACGGGCGGCAACCTCGCCGAGGCGCTGTCCAACCTCTCCGCGGTGCTGCGCGCGCGCAAGATGATGCGTGAAAAGATTGGCGCTCTGTCGAGCGAAGCGAAGGCCTCGGCCATGATCATCGGCGCGCTGCCCCCGCTGGTCCTGTGCATCGTGATGGTGGTCTCGCCCGACTACATGATCCTGATGTTCGTCCACCCGCTGGGCCAGCTCATGCTTCTGGGCGGACTGACGTGGATGGGCATGGGCATCCTGATGATGCGCAAGATGATCAACTTCAAGCACTGAGGGGGATGACGGGATGACCGATTTCGCCGTCTGGATAACGACCCCCGCCAACCTGTTCGGGATCATCGCCTTCCTGCTGGTCTTCGCCACGGTGGTCACGGTGTCCGGGCCGATGCTGGGCGGCGACCCGCTCTCCAAACGTTTGAAAATGGTCACGCGCTCGCGCGAGGAGCTGCGCCAGCGTTCGCGCGATGCCATGAACAAGGGCGCAGGCTCGCTGCGCGGCAAGGACACCCGCAGCCCTTTCCGACGGGTCGTCGAGAGCCTGAATCTCGCCAAGCTGCTCGAAGATCCCAACCTGAAAAAGAAAATCATCCAGGCCGGCATGCGCGGGCAGGGGCCGATCTTCGCCTTCTATTTCTTCCGCATGTTCGCGCCCATCGGCCTGGCCGTGCTGTCGGGCCTTTACCTGTTCGTTCTCAACGACATGGACATGGCCGCCATCCAGCGGCTGGCGATCTGCATCGCGCTGGCGCTGGCGGGCTATTACGCGCCGGGCATGTATCTGACCAACAAGGCCCAGAAGCGCCGCGACTCCATCATGACGGCCTTCCCCGACGCGCTCGACCTGCTGCTGATCTGCGTGGAGGCGGGCATGTCCATCGAGGCGGCCTTCCAGAAGGTCGCCGCCGAGATCGGCACATCTTCGATGGAACTGGCCGAGGAGCTGTCGCTGACCACCGCCGAGCTGTCCTATCTGCAGGAGCGCCGGCAGGCCTATGAGAACCTCGCCTACCGCACCAACCATCCCGGCGTGAAGGGCGTGTCCACCGCCCTGATCCAGGCCGAGCGCTACGGCACCCCGCTGGGTCAGGCCCTGCGGGTGATGGCCAAGGAAAACCGCGACATGCGCATGGCCAACGCCGAGAAGAAGGCCGCCGCCCTGCCCGCCAAACTGACCGTGCCGATGATCATCTTCTTCCTGCCGGTCCTGTTCGTGGTGATCCTCGGTCCCGCGATCATCTCGTTTCAGGAGATGTAGACGCAAAACGGCCCGGAGCGGGGAGACTCCGGGCCGTTTCAGTTTTTCAGTCTCAGACCGCGGCGCTTCAGGCGCGGCGGCGGCGCCACAGGCGGCGGCGCGCGGAGGTCATGCCCTGCACGGGCGCTCCGGCGGCGGCGCGGATCGCGGTTTCAATCGCGACGGGGGTGGCGGTGTCGGTTTTGACCGGCTTCATGAACATCTGACCGTCTCCGTTTCTTGTTGTTTTCGGGCAAGGAGACTGATGCCATATCGGCACACATAGGTATAATCGATTTGAATCGATATTTTGTTAGGTAAAACCTATTTAACTACGATGCGCCCCACACTCCGCCAGCTCCAATACCTCCTCGCCATCACCGACACCGGCCGCTACGCGGACGCCGCGCTGCGGGTGAACGTCACCCAGCCCACCCTGTCCGAGCAGATCAATCAGCTCGAGCTGGAATTGGGCGCGCGCCTGATCGAGCGTGGCCGGCACGGCGCCATCCTCACCCCCATCGGCCGGGTGGTCGCCGAGCGCGCCCGGCGGGTGCTGCAGGACATGGAGGAGCTGAAATCCGCCGCCCGGTCGGGCGAGGACGGGCTGTCGGGCCGCGTGCGCATGGGCGCGCTGCCCTCGGTGGGGCCGTACCTGCTGCCCGAGGCGATCAAGCGCCTGCACGCCGCCTATCCGGACTTCCGCCTCATGGTGCGCGAGGAGCGCACCGCCGAGCTGGCCGCGGGGCTGGCGGAGGGCACGTTCGACATGGCCATCGCCACCGCGTCTGACATCTCCGCGGCGCAGGCCGACCACCTGTTCACCGAAAGCGTGTGGGTGTGCAGCGCGCCGAACGACCCGCTGGCCGCCAGCCGCGAACCCGTCACCCTGGCCGATCTGGCGGGCCGGGAACTGCTCAGTCTGGGGCGGGGCCACAAGGTGACCGCCATCGCCCAGGTCATCGCGGCGGAAGCGGACTGCCGGCTGAGTTCGGAATACGAGGGCACCAGCCTGGACGCCATCCGCCTGATGGCCACCACCGGGGTGGGTCTGGCCGTGCTGCCGGGCATCTACACCATGCGCGAGGCGCTGCGCGACCCCGACCTGATGGTCCGGCGCATCGACCATCCCGTCGCCCGGCGCGAGCTGTCCCTGCTGTTCCGCGCCAGCTCCCCGCTGGCCGATTCCTTCGCGGTGATCGCGGATGCGCTCAGACAGACGGCGGCGGGCTTCCCGCCCCAAGCCTTCGTCCGGAATTGACCCGGCCCGCGGCGAGGCGTAACCCTCCGCCTCGGTGGTTCCCCCGCGAGGGGGCTAAGAGGGAACACCGGTGAGGGGAGACCCGAGGCCGGGACTGTGCCCGCAACTGTGAGCGGCGAGCCCGCGCGCCAGACGCCACTGGGGAGAGATCTCCGGGAAGGCGGCGCGAAAGGGCTGAGACCCGCAAGTCAGGAGACCTGCCGCCGCGTCGCTATGTGCGGGACCGGGAACAGTCCTTCGGCACGCGGATCATTCCGTTTCAGCGACACCTGGTGCTCCCGGGCCCGCGCTCCATGGCGCGACGGGGAGCGGTGTTGTCACGCGCGCTGTGCCCGCCCGGCATCGTCCCGCGACCGAACGGAAAGGCCCGCGCCATGCGAGCCCTGATCGCCGCCGCGCTGACCGCGCTGGCGGGCCTTCCGCCAGTTCTGGCCGAGGCCCCGCCGCGCGTGGTCTCGATGGACTACTGCGCCGACCAGTACGTGCTGGGCCTGGCTGAGAGAGGCCAGATCGCCGCGGTCACCGTCGAGGCGGGGCAGGACTATTCCGCCCACCGCGATCTCGCCGCCGGCCTCCCCACCGTTCGCGCCGTCACCGAGGACGTCATCGCCCTGCGCCCCGATCTGGTGGTGCGCAGCTATTCAGGCGACGCCCGGCAGGACGCCCTGTTCGCCCGGCTGGGCATCGAGACCCACCAGATCGGCTACGCCCCCGACTTCGAGACCCTGCGCGACGCCATCCGCGCCGCCGCCGCCGCCATGGGGCGAGCCGAGCGCGGCGAGCAGGTCATCGCGGACATGGACGCCGCTCTGGCCGAGGCGGGCCGGGGCGAGCCGGTCAGCGCCCTCTACGTCACCCCCGGCGGCGTGACGACCGCGGGCGGGGGGCTGGTCCACGAGATGATTCTGGCCGCCGGTCTGACCAACCATGCCCACCATGCCGGCGGCGGGTGGATCGCCATGCCGCTCGAACGGCTGGTCGCCGAGACCCCCGACCTCATCCTGACCGGCTTCTTCACCACCGCCGCCGAGCGGGTGAACCGCTGGAGCGCGGGCCGCCACCCGGTCATGCGCGAGCGGCTGGCCCGGACCCCCACCCTCGATCTGGACGCCGCCCGCCTGTCCTGCGGCGGCTGGCATCTGGCCGACGGGGCCGTCGCGATCCGCCGCGCCGCGGACGCCATCCTGAACGGCGGGGCGCCATGACCCCTCTCAGGCTCAATCTCGTTCTGGCCGCGCTGGGCCTGCTCACGGTGGTCGCGGGCACGGTGCTGGGCGGCGCGGTCCTGCCGCCGGGCGAGGCGCTGGCCGGGCTGGTCTTCATGGGCGGCGAGGAAGCGCGGATCATCGCGCAGGAAATCCGCCTGCCCCGCGCTCTGGCCGCCTTCCTGATCGGGGGCGCGCTGGGTCTGTCGGGCGCGGCGCTGCAGGGCCTGCTGCGCAACCCGCTGGCCGATCCGGGGGTGCTGGGAGTCTCGGCGATGAGCGCGCTGGGCGCGGTGATCGCGATCTATTTCAATCTCGCCGTCATCTCGGTCTGGATGACGCCCGGCCTGGCGGTGCTGTTCGCGCTGGCCGCCACCGCCCTGCTCTACGCGCTGGGGGCGGGGCACGCGACCACGACCCAGCTCGTCCTCGTGGGCGTGGGGCTGTCGAGCTTCGCGGGCGCGCTGACCGCGCTGTTGATGAATCTGGCGCCCAACCCCTTCACCCTGTCCGATCTGGTCAACTGGCTGATGGGCTCGGTGGCCAACCGGTCCTTCGCCGACATCGGCTTCGCCGCGCCCTTCTGGCTGGCGGGGCTGGTCATGGTGCTGTGCGCGGGGCCGGGCCTGCGGGCGCTGACGCTGGGCGAGGAGGGCGCGGCGACGGCGGGCGCGAACGTGCCCCGCGTGCGCGGTCTGGTGATCGCGGGCGCGGCCCTTCTGACCGGAGCCAGCGTGGCGGTGGCCGGGGCCATCGGCTTCGTGGGCATCGTCGCGCCCCATCTGGTCCGGCCCTTCGTGCGCCATGACGCGGGCGACCTGCTGATCCCGTCCGCTCTGGCGGCGGGCGCCGTGCTGGCGCTGGCCGATCTGGTGATCCGGCTGCTGCCTTTCACCATCGAGCTGAAACTGGGCGTGGCCGCGGCGCTGGTGGGCGCGCCTGCCTTCATCTGGATCGCCGCGCGCAGCCGGGGGATCGGCGCATGAGCCGGCCTCTGGAGATATCCGGCCTGACGGTCAGCCTCGGCGGCCGCACGGTGCTCGAAGACGTCGATCTGGCGCTGGAGCCGGGCGTGGTGACCGGGCTGGTCGGGCCGAACGGGGCGGGCAAGACCAGCCTGATCCGCGCCGCGCTGGGCCTCGTCCCGGCCCGGCTGGGCGAGGTCCGGCTGGCGGGCCGGGCGCTGCATGAGCTGACCACCCGCGAGCGCGCCCGGCTGGCGGGCTATCTGCCTCAGTCGCGCTCGTCCGCCTGGGCCATCCGGGGCCATGACCTCGTCGCGCTGGGCCGCTTCGCCTGGGGCGGACGGCCCTTCGAGCGGCTGGCCGCGCCCGAGCGCGCCATCGTCGAGCGCGCGATCGCCCGGGTGGACGCGTCCGCCTACGCCCATCGCCCGGTCACCGAGCTGTCGGGGGGCGAGCGGGCGCGGCTGCATCTGGCCCGCGCGCTGGCCGCCCAGGCGCCGCTGCTCATGCTCGACGAGCCCGCCTCCGCCCTCGACCCCCGCCACCAGATCGAAGCCATGACCCTGCTGGCCGAGGAGGCCGCCTCGGGCCGGGCGGTGCTGGTCGCCCTGCACGATCTGGCCGCCGCGAAGCGCTGGTGCGGGCGGGTGGTGGTGCTGGACGGCGGAAAGCTCGCCGCCGACGGCCCGCCCGAACAGGCTCTGCGCCCCGAAATCCTCAAATCGGTCTTCGGCGTCGCCGAAGGCCCCGGCGGGCTCATCCCCGCCTGACACCCCCTTCAAATGACGTTCAAAAAGACAGGAGTTTTCCTCATGCGCTCATCGCTTCGCGCCGTCCTCGCCGGCGCCGCCGCGCTCACCCCCTTCGCCGCCCCGGCGCTGGCCTCCGACGTGGCCGAGCTGCGGGTCGAGGACACGATCACCGTGACCGGAACCCGCGCCGAGCGCGCCGCCGAGCGCCAGCCCCTGCGGATCGACGCCGTCAGCCGTGATCAGATCGAACTGGAGAACATCGCCACCCTCGCCGAGGCGCTCGAAACCCTGCCCGGCGTGGCGATGGTGCAGGGCGGCCCGGCGGGCTCGCAGGGCTCGCTGTTCTCGCGCGGGACCAACTCCCAGCACACCCTCGCCCTGTTCGACGGCATCCGCCTGAACGACCCCAGCGCGCCTGCGGGCGCGTTCGATTTCGGTCAGGATCTGCTGGGCGAGGTCGAGCGGGTGGAGGTCGCGCGCGGGCCGCTGTCCTCGCTGTATGGCTCTGACGCCATCGGCGGCGTGGTCAACCTCATCCCCCGGCTGGGCGCGGACAAGCCGTTCTCGCCCTACACCGAAGTCTCGGTGGGCGAGTTCAGCACCGTGCGCGGCCTGGCCGGGGCGGCGGGCTCCACCGAGCGCGCCCGCTACAACGTCACCGTCGAGGCGATGACCACGGATGGCTTCGACGTCACGCCCGCGCGCATGTCCACATCGACGGGCGACCGGGACGGGGCGGAGAGCGTCAGCCTGACGGCGCTCGGCGAATACGACCTCGATCACGGCATCACCCTGTCGGGACTTTTCCGCCACCGCTCAACCACGGCGGAATTCGACACCTTCTCGGGCGGGCCGAGCTTCAGCCAGCGCGCCGACGATCCCGATCTTGAGATCGAAAGCGACTACACCGTCTGGCGTCTGGGCGCGGGCTGGGCGGCGAGCGATGGCAGCTTCACCTCCACCATCCGCGGCGGGCAGGTCGAGAGCGACCGGGTCTCGCGCGACGGCGCGGGCGCGTTCGACGCCTATTCGGGTGAGCGGACCTTCGCCGAATGGCTCAATGTCTGGACCCCGGCGGTCGACGGGCTGGCCGATCCGTCGGTCTCCTTCGGCGCCCAGTTCGAACGCGACAGCCTCGCCAACGATCCTGAATTCTCCGATCCGCTGAACGAATCCGAGGAGTCCTTCGGCGTCTACGCGCTGGGCACGGCGGGCGTGATCGCGGGGCTGGACGTGACGGTTTCGGGCCGGATCGACGACTATGACGGCTTCGGCACGCAGGGAACGTGGAACGCGGGCGCGGTCTACGCGATCGCCGAGACCGGCATCCAGCTCTTCGCCAGCTACGGCACGGCCTTCAAGGCGCCCACCCTGTCCGAGCGCTTCACCGCCTCGGCCTGGGTCGCGCCCAATCCCGATCTCGTGCCGGAAGAGAGCGAGAGCTGGGAGATCGGCGCGCGGGGCGCCTTCGCCCTGATGGACCGTCCCGGGGCGCTGCGGGTGGGGGCGAGCTATTACGAGACCGAGATCGAGAACCTGATCGAGAGCGTGTTCGACGCCGAGACCTTCCTGTCCCAGAACCGCAATGTGGGCCGCGCCGACATCTCCGGCTACGAGCTCTACGCCGAAGCCGACGCGGTCGAGGGCCTGACGCTTCGGGTCGACTACGCCTATGTGGACGCGCAGAACGCGGACACCGGGGCCCGGCTCCAGCGCCGTCCGGCCCATTCATGGTCGGCGATGGCCCGCTGGCAGGTGATCGACCGCGCCAGCCTCAGCGCCCGTTACGCCCATGTCGGATCACGGCGGGACGTGGTCTATGACGATGACGGCTTCTTTGTCGGGTCGGGCCTGCCGATCACGTCCTACGATCTGGTCCATCTGGCCGGCACGTTCGACGTGAACACCAATGTCCAGGCCTTCGCCTCGCTGAAGAACGCCTTCAATGAAACCTACGAGCAGCCCGCCGCCTTCGCCGGCGCCCCGCGCGCGGTCACGGTCGGGATCAGGGCGCGGTACTGATCTGAATGAAAAGGCCCGGAGCGTCGGCGCCGGGCCTTTTTACCTTCACCCGTCATACGGCTGGATGGACCGCACCGCCATCGCGTAGGCGGAATCGGCCAGATCGGTCTCGACTTTCAGGACCTCCATCCGGCCCTCCACCCAGACCGGCTCCCACAGGGCGTCGAAGCGCACCGGCTCTTCAGACCTCAGGTGGACGATCTGGTTGGGCGGGGGCGGGGGGTAGTGGATGCAGGCGCCGTGATAGGGCAGCAGGAGAAATTCGCGCGCCGCGCCCTGCTGGGCGTAGTCCAGCGGCAGGATGTAGCCCGGCATCCGCACCACCAGCCCGTCGAGGTCCTCCACCGCGTTGAAGGTGCCGAACTGGCCCTCCACCCGGCCCTGATAGCGCGTCATCAGGTCGGGCGCGGCGGTGCCCTCCTCCAGCGCCATGTACATCTCCAGATCCTCGTCAGGCAGCAGATCGCGCCAGCTGACGAGCTCGGCTTCCGCGTCGGGGTCGACGGCGAGCGCGCTCACGCCGCGGCCCTCGGCGTCCGGGCCCGCTTCGGTCTGACCGGTTCCCGGATCGCCGGGACCGCACGCGGCGAGCGCCAGCGCGGGCAGGGCTGCGGTCAGAAGACGGATGAAAGTCATGCAGTCACGCTCCGGAGTGTCCTGCGGCATGGTGAACGCGCCGCTCACGCTGTTTTAACGACCTTGGGTGCAGATTGCCGCCAGCAACCGCAGGAATAATGCGGCTGGAGGGCAGGATATGGGGTTTCCGGACAAGAGCGCCAGCGCGTTCGCGGGGGAAGTCAGGCGGCGGATCGGCGAAGCGCGGCTGCGCCTGATCACGGCCAGCTCGCTGCAGGCGGTCCCGCTGAACCTCGCCATGGCCGGCCTGCTTTGCCTCGTTCTGTGGAGCGCGACGGAGAGCGACATCCTGCTGTCTTGGCTCGGGGTCATGGCGGGGGCGTCCTTCTTCAGGCTGGCCGCGCTGTACCGGGCCCAGCGGCGCAAGCGTCTGCCGGGCCGTTTTGAATTCTTCCTGTATGCCATGGCGACGGCCCTGGTCGGAGGGCTGTGGGGCGCCACGCCTTACATGCTGCCCGCGGAGCCTTCGATGCACGCGGTGATGGCGGTGGTGCTGTTCATGCCGGGCATGGCGGCGGGCGCGACCATGACGTCTGCGGCCGATCTCAGGATCGTGGCCGCCTACATCGTCCCTGCGCTGGGCATCTATGCGACCTGGTTCCTGACCCAGCCTCATCCGCTGAGCTGGCTTCTGACCGTGTGCACGCTGATCTTCATGGGCGTGCTGCTCAAGCTCGCACGGACCTATTCCGCCCAGCTCGTCGAGGCGGTGGAGGCCAACGTCCAGCTCGACCGCGCCCGCAAGGAGACCGACGCCCAGAGCGCCGCCCTGACCCGCCTCGCCGCCCGCCAGGAGCAGGCCGCCAGGGCCGCCGAGACTCAGGCCCGCGCCAACGCGGCGATGCTGTCGAACATGAGCCATGAGCTGTCCGGGCCCCTGAACGCGGTGATGGGCATGAGCCAGATGCTGCGCGAGGCGGACCTGCCGCCCGATCAGGCGCGCATGGCCGCCCGGATACGCGAATCCGGCGAGCATCTGTCGGAGATGCTGGGCTCGATCCTGGACATCTCCGCGATCCAGGCCGGCCGGATGGAGCTGGTGCTGGAGGACATCAGCGCCATGAATCTCGCCGAGCGTCTTGAAAGCCGCTTCACGCCTCAGGCCCGGGCCAAGGGGCTGGATTTCGAGGTCGATCTTGAAGGCGATCTCAACCTGGTCCTGCGCGCGGACATGCGCCGCGTGCTGCAGATCGCCTCCATCTTCACCACCAACGCCATCCGCTTCACCGAAACCGGCGGCGTGAAGGTCGGTATCAGCGCCAGGCGCGGCGAGGACGGCGCGGCCCGGCTGCGGCTTGAGGTGCGCGACACCGGCATCGGCGTGCCCGAGGCCAGCCGCGGCCACCTGTTCGAAGCCTTCGCCGAGGAAACCCAGGACATGGCGATCCGGGAGGCGGGCACCGGGCTGGACCTGCATCTGAGCAAGGCGCTGGCCCGGCTCATGGAGGGCGAGGTGGGCTATGAGGACCTCGATCCGGGCTCGATGTTCCACTTCGAGGCCCCCTTCCGCGTCTCGTCCAAGGAAGACAAATACGCCGGCGAGCGGCTGGCCGTGACCAACCGGCGCCTGCGCATTCTCGTCGCCGAGGGCGACGGCGCCCGGCGCTCGGTCCTGCTGGGCTATCTGAAATCGTTCAACTGCGTGGTCGCTTGCGTGGACAGCCGCACCGAGATGCTGACCGCGCTGAGCGCGTCGGCCTATGACGCGCTGGTGATGGGGCTGACCCTGACCGATCTCGATCCCGAGGACGCCATCGCTGACGTCCGCGCCCTGCCGTCCACCGCCTCCATGACGCCCATGGTGCGGCTGGCCGCCGACATGGACGCGCCCATGCGCCGGACGGGAAGCGACGCGCTGGTTCGCGCGCCCGTGGCCGCCGATCCCCTGCTGCAGGGCCTGCAGGCCGTTCTCGACCACGATCCTGGCGCCGCCGCCCAGCTGCGGATGACGGCTTAGGCGGTCAAACGCACGCTTTGCGCCGCCCAGGCGAGGAAGCCCGGCGCGCTGGCGTCCGCGTCGGCCTGTAGCGCGATCACGCAGGGTTCGGCGTAAGGGTGCAGCTCGGCGATCCGGGCGCTGGCGGCCACGGCGCGCTCGGGCGCGGTCTTGAACAGGGCGATGATCTCGGTCGCCTCCTCCACCTTGCCCTCCCACCGATAGATCGAGCCTGACGCGCCCAACACGTTCGCGCAGGCGATCAGCCGCTCGTCCAGCAGCTGGCGCGCGGCCTTGGCCGGGCCTTCGGGATCGGGCCATGTCGTGTAAAGAAGGGTCAGGCCGGGCTGTGCGGCGGGCATGGGGCGTCCCCTTGCGGCTGAAGCGTGCGAGGCGGATATACGGCGCGTGAAAGGATAACGCGGATGGCGGCCGGAATGGCTCTGAAATCGGACAAGGCGCTGGTCCTGTTCTCCGGCGGGCAGGATTCGGCGACCTGCCTGGCGTGGGCGCTCGACCGGTTCGGCGAGGTCGAGACCATCGGTTTCGACTATGGCCAGCGCCACCGGGTCGAGCTGGAGGCGCGTCTGGCCGTGCGCGAGGCGGTCGCCGCGCGCTTCCCCGCCTGGGGGGCGAAGCTCGGTCCCGACCGCATGGTGGACCTGTCCGGCTATGGCGCGCTGGCCGAAAGCGCGCTGACGGGCGGGGATGACGCCTCGGTCAGCGAGACCGGAGAGAGCGGCCTGCCCAAGACCTTCGTGCCGGGCCGCAATCTGGTCTTCCTCACGGTGGCGGGCGCGCACGCCTGGCTGCGCAAGGCCGGAACGCTGGTCACCGGCGTCTGCCAGACCGACTATTCAGGCTATCCCGACTGCCGTCAGGACACGATCGACGCGCAGGCCCGCGCCCTGTCGCTGGGGCTGGACGTCAATCTGCCGGTCCAGACCCCGCTGATGCATCTGACCAAGGCCGAGACCTGGGCGCTGGCCCATGATCTGGGCGGAGACGCGCTGGTCGATCTGATCGTGGAGGAGAGCCACACCTGCTATCGCGGGACCCGCGGCGCGCGTCATGACTGGGGTCATGGCTGCGGCGCCTGCCCGGCCTGCGAACTGCGCGCGAAGGGCTGGACCGAATGGCGGGAGGGCCGGGCGTGACCTATTCGGTCAAGGAGATGTTCCTCACCGTGCAGGGCGAAGGCGGGCAGGCGGGCCACCCGGCCGTGTTCATCCGCTTCGCCGGCTGCAATCTGTGGAGCGGGCTGGAGCGCGATCGCGCCGCCGCGGTCTGCACCTTCTGCGACACCGATTTCGTCGGGACCGACGGCGCGAACGGCGGCAAGTTCCGTGAGCCCGAAGCCCTGGCGAAAGCCGCCTTCGCGCTGTGGCCGGGCGGGGGCGAGCCGCTGGCGGTCTGCACGGGCGGGGAGCCTCTGCTCCAGCTCGATGCCCCTCTGATCGCCGCCCTGCATGCGGCCGGCTTCCGCATCGCGGTGGAGACCAACGGCACCCTCCAGGCTCCCGAGGGGCTGGACTGGATCTGCGTCAGCCCCAAATCCACCGCGCCCCTCAAGCAGACCTCCGGGCACGAGCTGAAGCTGGTCTTCCCCCAGCCCGAGGCCATGCCGGAGCTGTTCGAGCATCTCGATTTTCAGGAATTCCGGCTCCAGCCCATGGACGGCCCGGACCAGATGGCCAATGCCCAGGCCGCCTTCGAATACTGCCTGAAGCACCCCAAATGGCGGCTCAGCCTGCAGACCCACAAATGGATCGGCGCGCCCTGACGCCGCCAGCCGGAGCGGCCTCTCAGCTCGCGTTCAGATCACGCGCCAGCCTGCGGGCGAAGCGCGAGATGGTCTGCTGGGCGTCGCCCCACACGGGCCGCGCCCAGGCGTCGCGCAGATCGGGGCTGCTCCACGAATACTCGATGCGCCCGGCCTCCGTGCCGTCCGCGTCGTAGATCACCGCTTCCAGCTCCGCTCCGCCGCGCGAGAAGCTCTGGAAGGACAGGCCGGGCCGGTCGCGCATCTGGGCCATGGTCGGCCGGTTGGGCGTGGCGCTGACGAGGATCAGGTCGATCCGGCCCGCCGCTTCGCCGTCCTCGGCCAGACGGCCCGAGGCCATCAGGGCGGCGGTCACGTCGTTCCTCAGATCGTCCAGCAGGCGGTCGATGTCGCGCTCGCCGTATTCGGCCACGCGCTCCTGAAAGCCGTCCGCGATGCGCACCTCGCCGATGGAGAGCGGGCCCTCGGGGGCGCGGTCCATCTGGGCGGCGGCGGCCGGCGCCAGAATAAGAGAGAGAAGAGAGAAGAATGCCGTCAGCTTAAGCATGATCATGCCCCGTCATTGATAAGGCGTGCCTGGTCCCGTCGCTTTTATATCACGGACGGGGCGGAGCGATCATGACCGTTTGGAAAGGTCAGCTCCGGCGGTCGCGCCGGGCCTGGCGGCGCTCCTTGCGCTCGCGCTCCTCGTCGCTTTCGGTGACCAGATCCACAGCGCCCTCCGCGGTGTCCCCGGCCAGCCCCACCGCCGCGCCGGTCACCCCCACCGCGGTCCCTGCGGCGAGAGAGGCGGCGCTGACGGCCACGCAGCCGGACAGGCCGGGCAGGGCGAGAAGAAGGGCGGCGAGTGCGAGGACGCGCATGGGCGGTCTCCATCGGCAGGGTCGGCTTCAGCCTCCTTCATGGAGCTTAAGCCCCTCTCAACACGCAGCAACCAATCACATCGGCCCGGCGTTGAACCGGTTCAGACAGACAGGAGGGCTGTATGCGACGCATCGACACCAAGACCATCGTGATCGCGGTTCTCGCCATCGCGGTCATCGCTCTGGGCGTGGTTCTGTATCAGGAATCCCAGCGCGACCGGGTCGAGATCGAGTTCAACGGCGACGGCATCGCCATCGAGGGTCCGGGCCGCTAGGCCTGACCGATCTCGCGACAGAAAGGCCGGCGGAGCGATCCGCCGGCCTTTTTCGGTCTAGCGCGAGTCCACCATCACGATTTCGGCGTCCTCGCGGGCGGTGATGACGATCTCCGCCTCGTCCCTGATGGCCGCGCCGTCACGGGCGTCCAGAGCGACGCCGTTCACTTCGATCCTGCCTTTCGCCGGGGCGAGATAGGCATGGCGTCCCGGCTCCAGCGCATAGGTCACGCTCTCGCCCGCCTTGACCGTCGCGCCCAGCACCCGCGCGTCCGCGCGGATGGGCAGGGCGTCCTCGTCGCCCTTGCGGCCCGAGGCGAGCACGGCGAATTCGCCGTTCCGGCTGTCCTTGGGGAAGCTGCGCGCGTTCCAGTACGGATCGCCGCCGCGCCCGTCGGGCATGATCCAGATCTGGAAGATGCGGGTGGTGTCGCCTTCCAGATTGAATTCGGAGTGGCGCACGCCCGTGCCCGCGCTCATCACCTGCACGTCGCCCGCCTCGGTGCGGCCGCGATTGCCCATCGAATCCTCGTGGGTGATCGCGCCGTCGCGGACATAGGTGATGATTTCCATGTTGTCGTGCGGGTGGGGCGGGAAGCCGGACCGCGAGGCGATCTCGTCGTCATTCCAGACCCTGAGCGCGCCCCAGCCCATGCGGGCGGGGTCGTAATAGCTCGCGAAGGAGAAGTGGTGCTTCGCCTTCAGCCAGCCGTGATCGGCGCCGCCGAGACTGGCGAACGGTCTCACATCGATCATGGGAACCTCCATTAGCTGCCGTTGAGGCGAATATGGGCGTCCGCCGCCGTCCGATAAACGCGGGGACGGGCGGCTGACTTGTTCCGATCTGGAAGTTGTCGCTCAGCCGTCCTGGGTCTCGCCCCGCTCCACCTGCACCCGGATCGGGCCTGTGGCGTCCAGATGCACGTCCCGTTGGGGGAAGGGGAAGGAGATGGCGTTCGCCTCGAAGCTCTCCCACACCGCCAGCAGGACCTGGGAGGACACGTTGTTCACCCCTTCGGACGGATCGGCGATCCAGAACCTGACCTCGAGGTCGATGGAATTGTCGCCGAACCCGCGCAGCAGGCAGCGGGTCTCGGGCTTCTTCAGAACCCGCGGCACGGTGTTGGCCGCCTCCACGATCAGCGCCATCGCCTTGGGCACGTCCGTGCCGTAGGCCACCCCGACCGGGCGCTTGATGCGCACCGCGGAGTCCGAGAACGACCAGTTGATCACCTTGGTGGTGATCAGGTCCTCGTTGGGGATCAGGTGCTCCTGCCCGTCGCGGGTGATGACGCTGGCGAAGCGCATGCCCAGCGCGTTCACGTGCCCGTAGGTCTCGTCCAGCGTGATGACGTCGCCGGGCTTTATCGAGCGGTCCAGCAGCAGGATGATGCCCGAGATCAGGTTGGAGAAGATCTTCTGCAGCCCGAACCCGATCCCCAGGCCCACCGCGCCGGAGAAGATCGCCAGCGCGGCCAGGTCCACCCCCGCCATGGACAGGGCGGCGGCCACCGCCACGGTGATCAGCGCGATCTGGACGCTCTTGGTGATCAGCAGCCGGGCGGACGGGGTCAGGTTGGGCGTCTTCTCCACCCGCGCGCTGAGCAGTTTGGAGATGCGGGTGGCCACCCAGAACAGCACCGCCAGGATGATCGCCGCGCGCACCACGGTCAGCAGCGAGACGCGCCCGTCGCCCACGTCGAAGCCCACCGAGGACAGCAGGTCCGAGGTGGGGCCCAGCAGGCCCAGAATGTTCAGCGCGGCGACGAACCAGATCAGGGTCGCGGCGGTGCGCGCCCAGAACGGGTCGGCGATGAAGGCGGTCAGGATGCGGATCAGCACCCAGGCCCCGGTCAGCGAGGCGGCCAGATTGACCAGGAAATAGCCCTGTCCGAACTCGCCCAGCGCCATGCGCGACAGGGTCAGCAGGAAGAACGCGATCAGCGGCGCGGCCAGCGAGCCCGCCAGGGCCACGGCCCCCGCATTGACCCGCTTGAGCCCCGGCGCGGCGAACAGCCGGGCCAGCAGGGCGCGCGCGGGCGCGCGCAGCACGAAGGCGACAACGACGCAGGCGGCGATCACGCCCGCCTGCAGCCCCATGTCCAGAGTGAGGAAGTCCACCCGGAACCGGTCGAACCACGCGCCCGCCTCCTCGACCAGATCGTCGGTCCACTCAGGAGTGAAAGGCGCGGGTTCGGGCGTCGTCATGACGCGATGTTAGGCGCGCGCGCGCCGGGCCGTCGAGGATTATCCTTGAACTTCAGTTGCAGGTTCGTCTTCAATCGTGCGCTAATTAGGAAGAACCTTTGAGCGAGACCAGATGTTTGAGAAAAGTACTGTTGTGATTGTGGGAGCAGGTGCGAGCGCAGAGTTTGGCCTGCCAACGAGTCAGAAAATATTTTCTGATCTGTTGTCTGAAAGGGCAAGTTTCAGCGCCAATACGAAAATGAACGGTAGTGACCTGTTCTCTCAAAGGTTTATTAATTATCTTGTTTATTCAACTGGAAAATCAAGTCAATCGGAGATAGTAGATTTTATAGAAAAGGCAAGAGGGTCATTCGAAAATTCTATTGATATGTTTACCTATCAAAATGAATCTTTAGAAAGGCTTGCCAAAATTTACTGTGCATGGAAAATATACAGTGGATTGATGGTTATCCATACTGAAAATGACAGCTTTCGGGGGCAGCATTTCAGTCCGCGTTATACATATAAGTGGCGACTGCCTGTTGTTGGTGGATCGCCGAATTGGATTGCCAGTTTAACTAAAAAATACGTGGAGAAAGCAAGGGATTGCCAAGAGGTAAAGCAAAATCTAAAAATAATAACCTTCAATTACGACACTATCATTGAAGATGCGATGTATAATTTTCTATCTAAAAGTGAGAGGTTTTTTGATGGGTGTGTTGATATAATGCCAACAATAGATCACGTATATGGCTCGTTTGTAAAAATATCAAATGAATTTGAAAGTCATACCATATTAAAAGATTCTGATTCCATAGAGTTCGTTCGCGGTAATAATGAGTATTCACCTGAGGTAAGAAGCGCCGTTCTAGATGCTGAAGATATAATTTTGATCGGGTTTTCTTTGGACCCCTTGAACGTAGAAAAAATTGGGTTGAACCAAGCTGGCGGTAAGATTTATGGCCTTAATTACGATGGCAATTTAGACGTAAGTGCCAGAATGCGACAGCTAGGGGTGTCAAGCGACTGCCTCATAGAGGGAAGTTTAACGACGCCGATGACAGTGGGGCAGGCGGCTGGACACGGCTTATTCTCAATGCCTGAGTATTCACGCTAACGCCCCTCGCGCCGCCACGCCCCGCCCATCAGGGCCAGGATGAGCGCCGCGATCAGCAGGCCCGGGGCCAGAGGGGTGCGTTCGGCTTCTGAGACCGTGTAGGCGCCGTTGCGCTGGAGGCCCGCCCAGTTCGAGCCCGCCTGCACCGCGCCCGCGCGGGGGCGTCTGAGGTCGGGCATGGACGGTTCCGGCCCCGCCCCCAGCAGGAAAGAGCCCCCGCCCGTCGCTCGGTTGAGCGGGCGCAGGCCGTCGGGGTCCACGGTCAGGTCGGCGTATTCGAGCGGGTTGAGCGGTCCCGCCGAGGCCACGGTGGTCAGATCGCCCGAGCGCAGGCGGATCAGGCCCAGCGCGGCCACGTCGGTGGCGGCGGTGAACCGGCCCGGCGCGGTCTCGGTCATGGGCAGTTCTTCGCTCTGCCCGTCCGCCCACTCGACCTGAAGCGGCGGGGCGCGGTCGTCCAGCGTGGTGCGCGTGACCTCCAGCGTCTCGCCCGAGACCACGGCGGTCAGCCGCTCCTCGTCCAGTTCCGGCTCGCCCATCAGCCAGTGGGCGGTGCGCCGGAACAGCTCGTCATGGGGGCCGCCGCCCTCGTAGCCGCGCGCCCACAGCCAGGCCTGATCGGACAGCAGGATCGCCGCCCGGCCCTGGCCCTGCCGCGACAGCACCAGCAGCGGATCGCCCTCGGGGCCCTCCAGCAGCGTCTCGCCGGAAATCGCCTGCCCGCCGATGCGGCGATACCACGGGCCCCATTCGTCCTGACCGCCCAGCATGGGCGCGGTCACCGGATGGCGCTCGCCCGCGTCCGAGACGCGCGGGGTGAAGCGTCCCTCGGCGATCTCGCCGGTGGGCCGCGCGGGCAGGGCGTTGATCAGCGGGGTGCGCGCCATGCTCTCAGGCCCGGCGAAGGGCGGGCCGGTGGTGACCAGCAGCGCGCCGCCATTGTCGACATAGCGCGCGATGTTGTCGAAATAGGCCAGCGGCAGGATGCCCCGGCGGCGATACCGGTCGAAGATGACCAGATCGAACTCGCTGAGCTGGACCTCGAACAGCTCGAAGATCGGAAACGCGATCAGGGCCAGCTCGTGGTCGGGCACGTTGTCGCCCTTGTCCAGCGGCCGCAGGATAGTGAAGTGAACCAGATCCACGCTGGGGTCGGATTTGAGCAGGTTGCGCCAGGCCCGCGCGCCGTTGTGCGGCTCGCCGGTGACCAGCAGCACGCGCAGCCGGTCGCGCACGCCCGTCACCGACACCGCGGCGCGGTTGTTCAGCAGCGACAGTTCGGACCGGCCCGGCTCGACCTCGATCTCCACCACGTTCTGGCCCCGGTTCTGGACCAGCGCCTGCACCTCCACGCTCTCGCCGATGGGCACGCGCGCGGTGATCGGATCGCCGCCGTCCACCGACAGGCGCACCTGAGCGGAGCCCGCAGGCTCGCCCTCGTCCTCGACCCGCACCGTGAAGGTGATCGCGTCGCCCACGATGCCGTAGGCGGGCGCCTGCTCGATCACCAGCCGCCGGTCGGTGGCGTCCGGATCGCCCGTCGCGAACAGGTGCAGCGGCGCGTCCAGCCCCAGCGCCTCGGGGTCGGAGGGCACGTCGTGGATCTGCCCGTCCGACAGCACGATCACCCCCGCCAGCCGGTCGCGCGGAATGTCCGACAGTCCCGACCGGATCGTGTCCATCAGCCGCGTGCCGTCCTCGCTCGGCCCGCCCTCGGCCTCGACCAGATCGAGGCTGGCGTCCGCATTGGCGAAGTCGCGGATGCGTGCGGCGGCGGCCTCGGCGGTCTGTTCGCGGTCCTGCACGTCCATGGAAGCGGAGACGTCGCGGATCACCAGCGCGATGTCGGCCAGCGGCTCGCGCAGCTCGCGCACCAGCGCGGGATTGGCCAGCGCCGCGACGATGGCCGCGCCTGCCAGCGCCCGCCAGATCCAGCCCTTCATACCGCGCGCGGCGGCCAGAATCGCAGCCAGCGCCAGCAGCCCGGCGAGGCCGTAAAGCGCCCACTCGGGCACGAGCGGGGAGAAGACGATGCCGGTCGCGTTCATGGCCGGGGCTGCCCCTCGATCTGCTGGCGGGTGCGCTGGCGCGATCCGCCCAGCCGCTCGAGGATGGCGGGCACGTGGACCTGATCCGCCTTGTAGTTGCCCGTCAGGGCGTACATGGCCAGATTGATGCCGAAGCGGTAGGCCATCTCGCGCTGGCGGTCCCCGCCCTCGACCGGGGCCATGGGCATGCCGCCCTCGGCCCGCGCCCAGGCGCCCGCCCAGTCCGCCGATCCGATGATGACCGACGAGACCCCGTCGCGCGCGGTCCCGTCCTCGGAGGCCTCCACCCAGATGTCCACGCCCGCATACCGGCCCGGATAGCTCTCCAGCAGGTAGAAGGCCCGGCCCAGCACGTGGTCGGACGGCGCGCGGCGCAGGGTGGGGATGTCGATGGACTCCACCAGGCGCTCCAGCGCGGGGTTGGCCGCGCCCTGCCCGAAGGCCTGCCCGTCGCGGGTGTCGAACAGGATCATCCCGCCCGCGAGCAGGTAATTGTTCACCCGCGCCGCCGCTTCTTCCGACAGCCGCGAGGTCGCCTCGGTCACCGGCCAGTAGAGCAGGGGATAGAAGATCAGCGGGTCGGTCTCGACATCCACCCCGCGCGGATCGCCCGGCTCGATGGCGGTGCGGAAGGTCAGCTCCCGCGACACCGCCAGCAGTCCGCGCTCAGACAGGGAATCGGTCTCGGGATCGCCGGTCTCGACATAGCCGAAGCGCACCTCCAGCGCCCGGTCCATGGCCTCGGCCTCCGCCAGATCGGCATCCTCCTCCTGCGCCAGCGCTTCGGGCGCGAGCGGCAGAACGAAGGCCAGCGCCAGCGCGGCGGCGGCCCCGCGGCCCACGCTCGGCAGCCGCCCCGACAGGGCCAGCGCGATCAGCACGTCCAGAGCGAAGAGAAGCCCCGCCAGCGCCAGCAGCGGCCCGGCCAGCCGGAATTCGCGCAGGCCCTCGCGGGTCTCGTAGGTCGCGCCGGGCAGGTCGCGGGCGAGGGCGTCGAAGCGCTCGCCGCGCGCGACGGCGTTCAGCGCCGCGCTGGCCGCGCCCAGCCGCCACACGCCCGGCGGGGTGTCCGGCGCGGCGCGGGCGGCGTCGAACTCTTCAGCCGGGATGGCGCGCGGCTGGCTGGGCGCGCGGGTCTGCAGCCGCCCGAACCCGTCAAGCGCCCGTTCGAGCTGCCAGTTTCCTTCCCCCGCCGCGCCCGGTCCCGCGCCCTCGGCCAGCGCGATCACCCGGCGCAGCATGGCTGGATACAGCCCCGACAGAGGCAGCGACGACCAGTCCGGTCCCGCGGTGACGTGGAACAGCACGATCCAGCCCTCGCCCCGGCGCTCGGCGGTGACCAGCGGCGTGCCGTCCTCCAGCCGCGCCCAGACGCGCTGGTCCAGATCGGGGCCGGGCTCGGCGAGCACCTGGCTGGAGACCGTGGCTTCCTCGGAGACCGACAGCCCGGCGAACGGGCTGTCGTCGGGGAAGCGGCCGATGGCCTGCGCGGTGTCCCAGGCCATCGCCCCGCCGAACAGCCGCCCGCCTTCGCGCAGACGCACGGGCAGGAGGTCGTCCCCCCGCGCGGCCAGCCGCGGCCCGGCGAAGCGGATCAGCAGCCCGCCCTGCTCGATGAAGGCCTCCAGCGCGGGGTCTTCGGTGCGCGCGGCGTCCACCATGACCAGCCCCGAGGGCTCCTCGGCCAGCACATTCTCCAGCTCCCCGCGCACCAGCTCGGCATGGGGGGCGAGGGCCTGACGGGCGTAGTGCAGGTCGGACAGGAGCGGCTGGCGGTCCTCGCCGCCGCTGGGCTCGATCAGCCCGATGCGCGGCCGCCGCCAGGCGTCGTCCAGCAGGCGCACCGCCCCGGCGGAGTTGGCGCCCTCGATCCTGACCGAGCGGATGCGGTTTCTCAGATCCAGCGGGAGGCGCGCGCCCGCCGTCGCCGTGCGCTCGCCCGCGGGCAGCTCCAGCGCGGCGCGGGCCAGCGCCTGACCGTCCGCGCCCAGCGCGACCAGCTCGCCGCTGCGCGCCCCGTTCCCGCCCGCGCGGATCACGTCGGCCTGGAACCCGTCCGCGGCGGCGCGCACCTCGCTGATGGCCAGCGCGGTTTCATCGCGTCCGGGCAGGGCGMCCACCAGCCGCCCCCGCCCCGCCGCCMGCCGCGCCMGCTCGCGGTCGCCCTCGGACGCCCCCGCCAGACCGTCGCTCAGCCAGACCGTCYCGAACCGCGAGGGCGCGCCCTCGGCGGCCAGCG
>VJOU01000177.1 GCA_007050995.1 Glycocaulis profundi
CTTCCCTTTGTTTCCGACAATTTTCCCCCATCCAAAAGTCGATCCAGCTTCAATGCTAACACGGGCTGTTACACCTGATGGAAGTACACTTTCCTTGTATTCATCAGATTGTTCATCGAAAAGCTCCCATGACACAAAGGACACGACACGAACTGTTTTCCCTTCCTTTCTGAGTTCATCAGCAGCTTTAGCTGCAATTTCAAGCTCGGAACCGGTACCGACCAAGATAACATCGGGCTTGTTACCTGTTGAGTTGTCAGATATCGTGTACCCACCTTTCGAGGTTCCTTCAATTGAAGTTCCGGCCAGGTTGGGAAGTTTTTGCCTAGAAAGAGCAAGTATTGAGGGTCGTTTTCTGCTTTCAACTGCAACCTTGTAAGCTCCGGCTGTTTCATTTCCATCAGCTGGACGGAACATTAAGATGTTGGGCATGGCCCGGAAACTAGCTAAATGTTCAATGGGTTGATGGGTTGGCCCGTCTTCTCCTAGACCAATGGAGTCATGAGTCATGACATAGATGACTCCGGCTTCTGATAAAGCCGAGATTCTCA
>VJOU01000178.1 GCA_007050995.1 Glycocaulis profundi
CCAGGAGCTTTAGGGTTTTATTCAAAAGTTTCTACAGACAACGGGAGGAAGAACAGGGGAGGAAGGAGGGAGAGAGGGGAATTAAGGAGTGGGTGGAGGAGAGCAGAAGTGGGAAAGGGTCTTGGAAGGGGAGGAAGGGAAAAGAGGAAAGAGGAAGTGAGCACAAACGGGACAGAGCKGCCAGAGTCCGTAACGAGGCTGAAGAGGGAGAGAAATGGAAAGAAGTGGAAGGTGTGGGCGCTTACAATGCCGGATCTGCCTCGGAATCCTACGATTCGATCCGGGCTTAAAAAGGAGGGGGGCAACGATGAAGATGGTTTACTCGGCTCCACGGGTCTTTACGCGGCCTCTCCCTCCTCTTCCTCCTCAAATTCTCCCTCTTCCTCAGCCGTGGCGTCCTGGTATTGTTGATACTCGCTCACCAAATCGTTCMTGTTGGACTCGGCCTCGGTGAATTCCATCTCATCCATGCCTTCGCCCGTGTACCAATGAAGGAATGCCTTCCTTCGGAACATGGCGGTAAATTGTTCGCTTACTCGTTTGAATAGCTC
>VJOU01000179.1 GCA_007050995.1 Glycocaulis profundi
TGACAAACAAGATTATAGATTTGATGTATATTGTACATATTTGCCGAAAGGCTTCTATTTCATTGACCAAATTACACCAAATAGTAGATACATTAGCAATCAGGAAAGATTTTACTGTGCCAAAGCACTTGTGCTGTAAACTAGAAGAGCACCCCCTCCTAGAATTCCAGCCAAAGTTACAGCCCATATCAACAACCCTGTGGTACCACCAGCATAGTAATCACCGCTTGGAGCCCATTCATCTTCGTTATAGATGGGACTGTAACCATCAACATTAGCACCATACTTGTCAACAAATTGGTAGACACCTTTCCCCTTTGGCTTCCTTCCCGATGCGTCTAAACCGTCTCTTAGAGCCATACCGCCTCCAGGTCCATAAGGTGTGTTAGTTTTGATCTTCTTGCCACCACTAGCTTGAATCTTGAAGGAGGTTTTGGCAAGTGAAGGCAGGCCTTTGGCTGGTRTCTGAATGTTGAATGAAGAAGGCTTTAGTGTTAGTGACGACATCACTGTGGCTGCCATTTTTATTTTATTTTATTTTTTATAATTG
>VJOU01000180.1 GCA_007050995.1 Glycocaulis profundi
GGAGAAGGTGCTCATGATTCTATCAGGATATTCCTCGCGAATTTTGGAGATAAGGAGGGTTCCCATTCCAGAGCCCGTTCCGCCTCCAAGAGAGTGAGTCATTTGGAATCCCTGTAGACAATCACAAGACTCGGCTTCCTTGCGAACAATGTCCAGTACAGAATCTACCAATTCAGCGCCTTCAGTGTAGTGTCCCTTCGCCCAATTATTACCGGCTCCACTTTGTCCAAATACGAAGTTGTCTGGGCGGAATATTTGACCAAAGGGACCAGCCCGAACACTATCCATGGTGCCAGGCTCCAGGTCGACGAGTATGGCTCGAGGCACATATTTACCACCAGTGGCTTCATTATAGTAGACATTAATGCGCTCTAATTGAAGGTCTGAATCGCCGTGGTAAGTTCCTGTGGGATCTATTCCATGCTCATCCGAAATGACCTCCCAAAATTTTGCTCCAATTTGATTTCCACATTGACCAGCTTGAATATGCACAATTTCACGCATTTTAAGAGATTATACGAACGCTAAGATAATCGCCACCGGATGCGAG
>VJOU01000181.1 GCA_007050995.1 Glycocaulis profundi
CGCCCTACAGTTCAGTTTGGGGGAATCTTGTATAACGATACGATGTTTGAAGAATGGCTTGCAGAAGGACGTGCAACAGCAAATCCAGCGGTGCTTAAGCTGTATAACGACTTGATTTCAATAGGTTTCAAGATTGCTTTTATTTCAGGGACATCAGAGAGCCAAAGAGATGTAAGAATTGCCAATTTAAACAAGGCAGGCTACTACAACTGGGAAAAGCTTATGCTAAAGGCACAATCTGAGAAAGGGACGACTGCACAGGTGTACAAGACGAAGAAAAGGATGCAGTTAGTAGAGGAGAAATACAGAATCCATGGAAGTATGGGAGATCAATGGAGCGATTTGCTTGGTGATTACAATGCTGCTCGTACTTTTAAGTTGCCCAATCCGATGTTTTTCATTCCTTAGACTCGATCACCACTGGAAATCYAATATCAATAACTGGCTGACTACTACTAGTCTGTAATGCGTGGTTTCCCTTAAACCATCAAAGCTCTCCTTTCTGGACTATATGTTTACCAAGTCAAATGTTCTTGGCGATGTGCGATG
>VJOU01000182.1 GCA_007050995.1 Glycocaulis profundi
GGTGCAAGTGCTTATTCTCGTTTGTATGATTATGCACGCATTCGCAAGGTTTGTGACAAGCAAAAAGCCATTCTGTTGGCCGATATGGCTCACATTAGTGGGCTGGTTGCTGCTGGGGTCGTCCCATCTCCATTTGAATATGCAGATGTCGTGACCACCACGACTCACAAGTCCCTCCGTGGCCCACGTGGTGCCATGATCTTCTTTAGAAAGGGGCTGAAAGAAGTCAACAAACAAGGCAAAGAGGTGTTCTATGATTTTGAAGACAAAATCAACCAGGCTGTCTTTCCTGGACTTCAAGGAGGCCCACACAATCACACTATCACTGGTTTGGCAGTTGCATTGAAACAGGCAACAACAGCAGAATACAAGGCATATCAAGAGCAAGTCATGAGCAACTGCGCCAAGTTTGCAGAGACTTTAACTAAGAGCGGATATGAGCTTGTTTCTGGAGGAACAGAGAACCACTTAGTTTTAGTCAATCTGAAACCGAAGGGAATTGATGGTTCAAGGGTTGAAAAGGTGTTGGAAGCTGTTCACATTGCAG
>VJOU01000034.1 GCA_007050995.1 Glycocaulis profundi
GCCTGGCGCCGGTGGTCTCCGCACCGCCCGAAACCGATCAGGGGCGGCTGGTCCGTCGGCCGGCGCCGACCTCGCCCGGCGCACCTGCCGGAACCGGGCGGGACGGCGGCCAGCCGCCCCGCGCTCGATCCCGCTCTTTCAGCGGGGGGACCGTCACTCCCCCACCTCGAGGCGCCGCGCGCCGCCCGCGACAGACCGGACGGTCCGGACCCGTCCCCCTCCCTGCGATGCGGCTGAGGGGAGTATGGGGGTGGTCCGAAGGGGGGTGGATAAAACAGGCCATCCCCGGGGTCCCGGGCTCGACCCGGGATCCAGGGATCGCAGGGCGATGGCGGGACTCTGGATCCCCGTTTTCACGGGGACCCCGGGGCGCGGGTGGGGGATAAGGACGCGGGGGGAGGTCCCGTATCGCGGCTTGGCCGCGTCCGGGATGACGGTGATGCGGGATAAGGGCGTCCGGCGCGTTCGCGCTTGCGGCGGCTGCGCCGCCGGGCATGGACTCTTCTCTTCCCCCTGCAAGGGGGAAGAGACGGCAAGGCCGCGTGCAGACCGCCCTCCCGGAATCGAAAAAGCCGCCCCCCGAGGGAGGCGGCTTTCCAGACCGGACGAGCCGGAACTTACTGCACCTTAGGACGGAGCAGCCGAGTTGCCATCCGCCAGACCAGCTTCGATGTTGTCGAAGGTGGTGCTGAGCTGATCGCCCAGCGCGGTCACGGCCACGATGATGACGACGGCGATGAGGGCGGCGATCAGGCCATACTCGATGGCGGTGGCGCCGGACTCGTCCTTGAAGAATTTCGAAACCAGATTTTTCATCCCACTCACTCCTGTTGATTTCTTTCCATCCCGCCCAGTCCGGCCCGTCCCGGCTCGTCCTGAACATGACGCGAGTAAAACCCGGCGCGCTTTAGATCGCGTAAAAAACCATGCTTTATTTTCAGTAAATTCGCGAAATCCCGGTTATGGTGAACATCGCGTAAACCGACATCCTCTTGCGAATACTTCAAATGGCGTATCTCTGCCCTGTTAAGACTTCCTGAACCCACGCGCGCGTACACATGGGCGCGAGAAGACTCAGATCGAGTCGCGCCAGGGGGAGCCGACATGGCCCGCACCATCGTTCTCAAGTTCGCCGCCGCCGCGCTGATGGCCGGAGGCCTCGCCGCCGCCGCGTTCGCCCAGGGCCGCCCGGTGGAGGTCGCCGCCAACCACACCACGCTGGTCCGCCTGCCCGCGGACGCCGCCGCCCTGGTCATCGGCAACGAGACCATCGCGGACGCCGCCCTGTACGACGCGCGCACCGTGTTCGTCACCGGCAAGGGGCTGGGCCGCACCAACATGATGGCGCTCGATGGCGAGGGCCGGGTGCTCTACGCCGCCGATCTGGTGGTCAGCTCGGGCTCGCGCGGCTCGGTGCAGGTGTATCGCGGCAATGAAGGCGCCCGCTTCGTCTGCGCCCCCAACTGCGAGATCGCGGCGGAAGACGGCGCGGGCACGGACTGATCGCCTGATCGGCCTCCCGCTTTCAGGGGGAGGCGAAGAGTCCCGCGCGAAGCGCGCAAGGCCGACCGGCCGCCCGGGCTCGTGCGCGGAACCGACCAAGCGGAGCGCGGGAGGACAAGAGAAAACCTCCCCTCCCGGCCTCCTCCTCGCAGAGGGAGGAGAAAATCTTTTCCACAACCTGAGCCCGAATTTAACCACGTTCCTTCAGACGACGTTAAACTGCCGCGCGCATAACCACGTTCGCTGATCATGTTCATCGGGGAACGGGCATGCGCGAAGGGGTCATGACACTGCGCCGGGATGCGCGGGGCGGGGCGGCGGTGGAGTTCGCGCTGGTCGCCGTGCCGTTTCTGGCGCTGCTGTTCGCCATCATCGAGACCGCCACGGTGTTCTATGCGGGCGCCATGATGGAGGCCGCCGTGCAGGACGCCGCGCGGCAGGTGCGCGTGGGTCAGGCCCGCACCGAGGCGGAGTTCCGCGAAGCGCTGTGCGCCCGGATCGGCCCGGCGGCGGACTGCGCACAGATCGAGATCGAGGTCCGCCCCATAAACGGCTTCACGGACGCGGAAGGCTGGACCCCCGGCCCCGCGGGCTTCGATCCGGGCCAGGCGGGCCAGATCATCCTGGCCAGCGCGCGCCATGAACGCCGCCTGATCGCGCCCGATCTGGGACTGGGGCTGGCCAACCGCCCCGGCAACCGCCGCCTGATCGCCGCGGCCTCGGCCTTCCGCAACGAGCCGTTCTGAAACTTCCCTGAAAGGTTTACGGGCCACCCTGATTCTCTCATGAGGAGAATCGGAGGGGGCCATGCCGGACATCGCCGCCGCCTGGACCGCGGCGCGGGCCTGGGCGGGACGCCGCGCGCCTGATCCGGATCAGGGTCTGGCCGAAACGGTGGCGGCCGCGCTGTGCGCGCCGCCCTTCCATATCGTGCTGAGCGATTTCGGCACGGGCGACGATCCGGAGCCGATCCAGGCGCTCGCGCTGGCGATCGCGTCCATGCCGGACGCGCGCGGGCGCAGGCTGGCCGAGCCGAAAGTGGACTTCACCCGCGTGCGGGTCGATCCGGACTCATCGGACCGCAAGGGCGCGAGCACGCGCCTGTCGCGCACCCATCTGCCCCTGCCCGCCCACACCGACGCGTCATATTCGGCCAATCCCCACCAGCTGGCCGCCTTCCAGATGGTCCGCGCGGACGCGCAGGGCGGGGAGAGCGCGGTGGTCACCGCAGTGGAGATCTGCGACGCGCTGGAGCCCGAGACCCTGACCGCGCTGCGCGAACCGGTCTTTCCGTTCGGCAAGAGCCTGAAACCGATCCTGTGGGGGCCGGAAGGCGATGAGCGGATCCGGTATTACCGCGTCCAGCTCGACGCCGGGATCGCCGACGGCGCGCAGGTCTCCGCCCGGCACATGGCGGCGGTCCGGGCGCTGGACGCGGCGCTGGAAGACCCCGCCCCGGGGCGCCGTTTCCGGCTGGAGAACGGGCAGATCCTGCTGATCAACAATGTGCGGGCCCTGCACGGTCGCACCGGGTTCAGCCCCGGCAGCGGGCGGCTGATGCTGCGCATCCGGGCGCGCGCGCCCCGGTTGGCATGAGCCCGGCCCGCGCCATCGCCAGCGCCGCGGACGCGGACGGTCCGCGGCAGGCCGCCGCCCGGATCGCCGCCCTGCCCGCCGACGCGGATCTGCTGGCCGCGACCGGGGAGGGCCTGATCGAGCGGGGCGCGTTCGAGGCCGCCGAAGTCGCGCTGGAGCGCGCGCTGGGGATCGACACGGACCATTACGACGCCCTGCTGGCGATGGCCGCCCTGCACGACCGCTGGGGCGATCCGGTCAGCGCGTCCGCATGCGTGACCGCCGCGGCCCGCGCCCGGCCCGTTCTGGCCGAAGAGGACCCCGATCCCGCCCTGCCCCACGTGCTGCGCCTTCGCTCGGTCGAGGGCGTGCGCTACGGGACCAGCCACAGCCGCCAGACCGGGCGCTGGAGCCTGATGTTCAAGGGCGGGCATTTCTCGATCCGGGCGCTGGTCGACCGCGAGGCGATCAATCTGCACGTGGCCAACATACTGGGCGACAACCTGCTGGAGGCGGCGCTGCCCCCCGCCGATCTGGCCCTGAACACCATCGCGGACGCCGACAAGGGACGGCCGGGGCTGGAGGCCGCCGCGCGCTTCCTCGCCGCGCGCCCGGACCTGCCGGTGATCAACCATCCCGAAAAGGTGCTGCTGACCAGCCGGGACAGCAATCACCGGCGGCTGTCGGGCATCGAGGGCGCGATCCTGCCCCTGACCGTGCGCGTCAGCCACGGGGGCAGGCCGCGCAGACTGGCCGCCGATCTGGAGAAGATGGGCTTCACCTATCCGTACATCCTGCGGCTGGCGGGCACCCAGACCGGGATCAGCGTGGTGCCGGTGGGCAGCCGCGAACAGGCGCGCAGGATTTTCCGCATGTCCGCGCCCGACCTGATCTTCCACGTCATCGCCTTCCACGACTGCCGCGACGAGAAGGGGCGCTTCCGCAAGATGCGCTGCTTCTTCATCGACGGGCGCTTCTTCCCCGTGGCCTGCCTGGGCAGCGACCACTGGGAGATCCATTCAGGCGACCGCTACCGGATCATGGACACCGACCCCGAGCTGCAGGCCCAGGAGCGGCGCTGGCTGGACGATCCCGAAGGCTTTCTGGGCACGGAGAACATGGCGCGCCTGCATGCGGTGCGCGACATCGTGGGACTGGATTTCTTCGGCATCGATTTCTCGCTGAGCAAAGGCGAGCTCATCATCTTCGAGGTCAATCCGGCCATGCGGCACAATTTCGACCACGCGGACGCCTTCCCCTACACCCGCCCCCACCTGGAACGGGTCTCGGCGGCGTTCCACGCCATGGTGATCGAGCGCTGCGCGGGCGTGCGGCCCCTGACCGTCTGACCGGGCTCAGCGCCCCGGCCCGTGCATCCGCCACACCGCGCCCAGCGTGTTCGACCAGTCGTCGGTCCAGGCGCGCACGCCCGGCTCCGGCTCCAGCGCGCGCCATTGAGGCCCGTCGAGCGCGGAGAGGTCGTCCGGCGACCGCGCCAGCGCGATCACCCGCGTGCCCATCATGTAGGCGCCGGACGGCGCGGGATGCTCGCCCAGCCGCGCGTGCAGCCCCGCCGCCGCCGCGGTGGCGGTGACCGAGGGGGCCAGATCCATGTTGCGGTTGGAGACGTGCAGCACGATCACCCCGCCCTCGGCCAGCAGGCTCTCATACAGCGCGAAGGCCTCCAGCGTGAGCAGGTGGGCGGGAATGGCTGAGGAGGAGAAGGCGTCCATGACGATCAGGTCGTAGGCGTTGCGGGGTTCATCCGTCAGCGTCAGCCGGGCGTCGCCCTGCACCACGCCGCCTTCGGGCGGGCACTCGGACAGATGGCTGAACAGGGACGGATCGGACGCGATGCGGATCACCGCCGGGTCGATCTCGAAGAAGCGCCAGCGCTCCCCCGCCTCGGCCCGGCACGCCAGCGCACCCGCGCCCAGCCCGACGACGGCGACCGAGCCCATGCGCGCCCGCGCCCGGCGGGCGGCGATCACGTCCGCGAAGCCGGTCGCGTCATGATAATACGAGATCGGAACGGGGCGGCCATCCTCCCCGCGCGCGTCCAGCCGTTCCGCGCCGTGGATGGTCGTGCCGTGATGGAGCACCCGGAACCGGCCCGAACCGCTGTCAGTGACGGTGTGGACCCCGTAAAAGCCGCGCTCGGCGGCGATGGTCCGCGGGTCGGCCTCGCTGGCGAACCCCGCCGCCAGCAGGCCCGCCGCCAGCCCCAGCGCCATCGCGGGCCGGGACCGCAGCAGCAGGGCGTAGACCGACAGCAGCGCGACGATCCAGGCCAGCAGATACGTGTCCGGGTCCAGCGCGGCGACACCGGCGTAAAGCGCCCCCGCCACGAGCAGTCCCATCCCGGCGCCCCGCATCAGCCCATGCGCGGACAGGCGGAGCAGGCGGGGCCGAGCCAGCAGGGTCAGCGCCAGCAGGACGGGGTATTCCGCCACGGTGGTCAGCAGGGCGGGCGCGATCACCGCCGCCGTCAGCCCGCCCAGCGCCCCGCCCAGCGAGATCCAGAGATAAAACCCCGTCAGCGCCTCGGCGGGCGGCCTGAGCCGCGCCAGCGCGCCGTGACAGACCAGCGAGGCGACGAACACCCCCGCCAGATTGAGCGCCAGCATGACCAGCCAGTTGCCCCCCAGCCCCGCCACGGCGGCCAGCGAGAGTCCCACGACCAGCGGCACGTGAAGCCCGAGCGCCGCCTTCATGCCGGGCACGCGCCCGCGGGCGAAGGCGAGCACGAAGGTGAGCAGGTAGAGCGCCAGCGGCAGAGTCCACAGCAGCGGCGCGGCGGCGACCTCGGCGCTGACATGGGCGGTGGCGGCGACCAGAAGCGCGCTGGGCGCGAAGGCCAGCGCCATCCAGCGCAGCCTCAGCGGCCAGCCCGTCACTGCGGTCGCCGAAGGCTGCGCGGGCCGCACGCCGCCCCGCGTCCAGACCAGCGCCGCGCACCCCGCCGCGAGCAGGACCATCAGGGCGTAGCCCGCGCTCCAGGCCAGCGACTGGGCCTGCACGCTGAGCAGCGGCTCGATCACGAACGGATAGGCGCCCAGCGCGAGGAAGCTGCCCAGATTGCTCGCCGCGTAGAGGAAATAGGGGTCATGGGCCCGGGCATGGCCCGAGCGTGCGAACCAGGCCTGAAGCAGGGGCGCGTTGGCGGCCATCGCGATGAAGGGCGCGCCCACAGAGGCCAGCAGCAGCGCCCCCAGAGCGGCGGCGGGCGCGGCGCGCTCCAGCGCGGGCCATCCCGCCCCCAGCCCCAGCGGCAGGGCCAGTCCGGCCAGCGCCAGCACCGCGACATGCACGCCCGCCGCTGTGCGGAGGGGCAGCGCCCGCGTGAGGACATGCGCGTAGGCGTAGCCCGCCAGCAGGGCGGCCTGGAAGAAGCACACCGCCACCGACCACACCGCCGGAGACCCGCCGAAGCGCGGCAGCGCCATCTTGGCGACCAGCGGCTGGACCGCGAACAGCAGGAGCGCGCTGGTGAACACCGACAGGACGAAGACCGGCAGCGCGGCGCGGACCAGACGCGCCGGGGCCGGGAAGGCCTGGGCCTGACCGGTCGCGGCATGCTCGCTCATGGGGGGAAGCCTTCTGGTCTGGCGTTGATAGCCAAACATGCGCGAAGGCTCTTGATTCCCCGTTAAGGCGAACGAGGCGCACGGTTAATGGCGCGTGAACCTTTGATTTTCACTTCAAATTAAACGCTCTGCATTACGCCTGCCTGATCGTGACGCACCATGGGGGCGCTGCGCCATGCGCGGGCTGAAACAGTTCAGAGACATGTTCGCCGCCTTCCGGCAGGCGACGAAGGGCGCGACGGCAGTCGAGTTCGCCCTGATCGCCGTGCCCTTCCTGATGCTGCTGTTCTCCATCATGGAGGTGGCGTTCATCTTCTTCGCCACCACCGTGATCGAGAACGCCGTGGTGGCGACCTCCCGCCAGCTCCGCGTCGGCACCATCCAGACCGAGGCCCAGTTCCGCGACGCCCTGTGCGACCGGGTGCGCGTCGTCGTGAACTGCGACGACCTGATCGTGGACGTGCGCGGTCTGGAGGAATTCATCGAGGATGGCCCCGATGGCGGCGGCGAGGAAGAAAGCGCCGGCGATGACGACGACGACGGCGGCAAGGGCAAGAAGGGCAAGGGTCAGGGCAAGGGCCTCGTGGGCGGCCTTCTGGACGTCATCATCGGCGGCGGAGACGGCGGCGGCGATGGCGGAGGAAGCGGCGGCGGGCCTCAGTTCGACCGCGGCGCCCCCGGCGACATCATGGTCGCCAGCGCGCTTTACGAATGGCAGGTCATCGTGCCCGACATCGGGCTGGGCCTGACGAACATGAGCGGGAACCGCCGACTGGTGATCGCGTCGAGCGCCTATCGCAACGAACCTGAGAGCGGGGTGGAGCCATGAGCCGCATCCTGACAGCGCTGACGCGCCAGTTCGCATTCCTGCGCACGCTGCGCGGAGACCGGCGTGGCGTGTCCGCGTTGGAGTTCGCCCTGCTCGCGCCGCTGATGATCGCGCTGTACGCGGGTGTCGTGCAGATCTCGCTGGCTATCGAGGCGAACCGGAAATTCAACCTGTCGGTCAACCAGGTCGCCGATCTGGTCAGCCAGGCCACCGACGTGGACGATTCCGAACTCTACGAATATTTCGCCGCCGGGCGCGTCGTGATGATGCCGTTCGACAGCGAGGCGCTGCGCATGCGGATCACCTCGGTTCGCCGCGACGCCAGCGGCAACGTCAACCTGGTCTGGAGCGAAGCGCGCGGAGACGGCTTCGCCGCGCACGCCACCGCGCCCGCCACGCCCGCGGGCTTCATGCCCAACGGGCAGGGCGCCGTGGTGGTCGATCACGAGTTCGACTACGCCACGCCGTTCGTGAACTCCCAGTTCTATTCCTTCACCTTCAGTGAGACCGCCCAGCGCCGCCCGCGCATGACCGACTGGGTCACCCGAAACGGCGGGTCGGGCTCTGGCGGCGGGGCGGGCACGTCGGGTTCAGGCGGGTCGTCCGGTCAGGGCAGCGGCGGCACGAGCGCGCCTGCGCCTGCGCCTGCGCCGGAACCCGAACCTGAGCCTGAACCCGCGCCGACGCCTCCGAGCTGCAGCTGGCTTCAAAGGCTGTTCGGGCGGTGCTGATCTAGGCGGCGGACGCTTCGATCTCCGACAAACGCGCGATCAGGGGGTGGTCCGCCCTCAAGGCGCGGCCATCCAGACTCTCCGCGCCGACCACGCCGGTCAGGGCGTTGAGGGTGAAGGCGGCCTGAACGGCGGCCAGGCGCTCGGGCCCGATCTCGATTTCATCGATGATGATTCCGGTCGCTCCAGCCGCCTCGATCAGGGCCGCCCGGCTGGTGGAGTCCAGCGCGCCCGAGGCGAGATGGGGCGTGAATATCCGCTGGCCCTCGATCAGGAACAGGCTGGCGCAGTCCGTGCTGGCGACCTTGCCGCGATGGCCCAGCATGACCGCCATCGTCCCGCCCATCGCCACCGCCTGACGCCGGGCGTGGATGGCGTCGGCATATCCCAGCGTCTTGAAGCGGGCGGACAGGCTGAACGGATCGCGGCGCGGCGCGCCCACGCCCACCAGCCGGGAGGGCCGGGGCGCGTCCGGCAGGGGCGCGGCGGTGAGCAGCACCGTTCCCGCCTGCCCCGACGGCCCGGCCAGTCCCCGGCCATGGGGTCCGCGGCTGACGGTCAGGCGCAGGGCGGCGCGATCCAGCCCGCGCTCGGCGGCCAGTTCGCCCGCGGCGGCTTCGATGGCATCGAAATCAGGGGCGGCGATCGCCATGACGTCCAGCGCATCGGCCAGGCGCGCCCGGTGGCGGGGCCAGCGGCGGATGGCGCCGTCCTGATACCGCATGGTCTCGAACGCGCCGTCGCCCAGCAGGAAGCCCCGGTCCGCCGCGCTGACGGACGCCTCAGCCTCGGGGACGAACCCGCCGTTCAGCCACACCCTCACGGGCCCGGCTCCATGGCGCGGGCCAGGGCGGAGATTTTCGCGCGGGTCTCGGCCAGCTCGGCCTCGGGAACGGAATCGATGGTGATGGCGCCGCCCGAGCGGGCTTCCACTTCCCACGCCCCGCCCTCGCGCACGAAGGCGGCGGTGCGGATCATCACGTTCAGGTCCGCCGCGCCGTCCGCCCCGATCCAGCCCAGCGCCCCGCAATAGGGCCCGCGCCGCTCGCCTTCGAGCTCGGCGATGATCTCCATGGCGCGCGGCTTGGGCGCGCCGGTGATCGAGCCGGGCGGGAAGGCCGCTTCGATCAGGTCCAGCGCGGTGCGGCCTGCGGCGAGCCGCCCCTCCACGGTGGAGACGAGGTGGTGGACGTTCGAAAAGCTCTCCACCGAGAACAGCTCAGGGACCGTCACGCTGCCGGGCGCGCAGACGCGGGCCAGGTCGTTGCGCATCAGGTCCACGATCATCAGGTTCTCCGCCCGGTCCTTCGCCGACGCCTTGAGTTCAGCCGCCAGCGCCGCGTCGCCCTCTGCGTCCCGGCCCCGCGGGCGTGTGCCCTTGATGGGCCGGGTCTGGACCCGGCCGTCCTCGAAGACCTGAACGAAGCGCTCGGGCGAGTTGGTCACGACCACCCTGTCCGCGTCGAGCATGAAATAGCCCGCGAAGGCCGCCGGGCTCCGGGCGGCGAGGTTCGCGAACACCGCGGCGGGCGCGCCGTCGCCGGTCAGGCGAGCGCGGAAGGGGKGGGAGAGATTGACCTGGAACACGTCGCCCGCGCGCACGTATTCGCGTGCCCGCGCGGCGGCGTCGAGATAACGCGCCTCGGGCCAGACGGGCGACAGGGGACGCTCCACCCCGAACCCTTCCAGCGAGCGGGGCGTGCCGGACAGGGCCCGGTGCAGGCGCCGGGCCGGGCCGGGCAGACCCTCCACCCAGGCCGCGCCCTCGGCGTGGTCGAACACCGCCTGCGCCGAGTACCAGCCCATCGCGATGGCGGGCCAGTCGGACAGGGCGTCGGGCAGGTCGGGCACGCGCTCGATGGCTTCACCCATGTCATAGGCCATCAGCCCCGCATACCCGCCGGTGAAACCCGGCGCGTCCGAGGGACGGAAACGCGCGCGCATCGCGTCGAGGCCCGCGCGTCCGTCGCGGGTCTGGATGGTGAAATCGGGAAAGGCGAACAGGCGCGAGAACCGGCCCCGCCCCCCCTGCCCCGCCCCGTGCAGGAGCAGGGTGAAGGGCTCGCCGTCCAGAAGCGGCAGGAGGGTCTCGGGCGGGCGGAAATCCAGCCCCAGCCGCACCGGCGCCTCCACGCCCCCGCGGGCGGGGGCGTTCATCAGCGTTTGAGCCGGGTCTCGAGCCGTTCCAGCACGTCCGGCTCCAGCCCCAGCTCCTCGCGCAGATAGGCCTTCGGGTCGCCCACGGCCTCCATCGCGGCGGCCATGTAGTCCTCGTGCACGCCCATGAAGGCCTTCAGCTCCGCATGGCCGACATCCTTGCCGAGCTGGTCTCTGATGCGTTTCTGGAAGCCGGGCAGGATGCGGTCGTAATCGACCGCCGTGTTGGTCATCAGATAGTCGTCGATGACCGCGTCGGGATGCACGCCCAGCTCCCATTTGAGGAAGGCGCAGAACATGCCGGTGCGGTCCTTGCCTGCCGCGCAGTGCACGATGAAGCCGTGATCATCCTCGGCGTCGGCCAGCGCGCGGAAGCCGCGCTCGAACACCCATTTGTTGCCCGCGTCGAAGGGCAGACGGCGATAGGTGTCGGTCATGAAGCCGTGGATGGACTCGAAGGTCAGGTCGCTCTCGCGCAGGAAGACCAGATGAGGCGGCTCGGCCGCGCCCGCATGGTCCGACGCCAGCACCTGCACGCCCGGTCTTTCCGGCCAGTGGGAGGGCTCCAGCTCGCGCTCGCGCGGGCGGCGCAGATCGGCGACCACCCGCACGCCCAGCGCGTCCATGGCGTCAAGATCGGCCGGCGTGGCGCGGGAAAACTGGCCCGAGCGGTAGAGCCCGTCGCGCAGGCGCGCGCCGTCCGCGGTCTCGTAACCGCCGAAGCGGCGGAAATTGTGAACGCCCTCTAGGGGTATGACGCGATCATTCATGGGCTCACACCTAAGCCGCAGAGCCCGCCGGGGCAATGGCGTCAGCGGAAGGGGGGCTCGTCGAAACTGCGAAGCTTGCGCGAATGCAGCGCGTCCGAGCCCGCCGCGCGCAGGATCTCCACCGTGCGGATGCCCGCCTGCAGGTGTTCTGAAACCGAGCGCTGATAGAAGCGGTTCGCCGCGCCGGGCAGTTTCAGCTCGCCATGCAGCGGCTTGTCGGACACGCACAGCAGCGTGCCGTAGGGCACGCGGTGGCGCAGGCCGTTGGCCGCGATGGTCGCGCTTTCCATGTCCACCGCGATGGAGCGCGACTGGTTGATCCGCCGCGCCTCCTGCATGTAGCGCAGCTCCCAGTTCCGGTCGGCATAGGTCACCACGGTGCCCGTGCGCAGGCGGCGTTTCAGGGTCTCGCCGCTGTCGCCGGAGACCTCGCGCACGGCCTGCTGGAGCGCGATCTGGATCTCGGCGATGGGCGGAATGGGGATCTCCACCGGCAGGTCGCGGTCCAGCACGCTGTCATAGCGCAGATAGGCGTGGGCCAGCACGTAGTCGCCCAGCCGCTGGGAATGGCGCAGGCCGCCGCAGTGGCCGATCATCAGCCAGCATTCGGGGCGCAGCACGGCCAGGTGGTCGGTGATGTTCTTCGCGTTCGACGGCCCCACCCCGATATTGACCAGGGTGATGCCCCGCCCGCCCGGCGCGGTCAGGTGATAGGCCGGCATCTGATAGCGCCGCCACTGGGCGCTCTCGACCTCGGACACCGGATCGGGCGTGTCCGCGTCCACCGTCACGAAGCCGGCGGCGGACAGGGTCTCGTAATCGTTGTCGGCCTTGAGCTGCTCTGCGGCCCAGGCCACGAAGGCGTCCACGTAGCGGTGGTAGTTCGTGAACAGGACGAACTGCTGGACGTCCTCCACCGGCGTGCCGGTGTAATGCCGGATGCGCTGGAGCGAGTAGTCGGTGCGCGCCGCGTCATACAGCGAGAGCGGGCGCGGCATGCCCGGCAGGGAGGGCCGGTCGCCGTTGGGCAGGTCGTCGTCGACCAGCGACAGGTCCGCATAGGGGAAATGGCGCACCAGCTCGGCGGGCACCGCGGCGTCCATGTTCAGGTCGTCCGCCCCGTCCAGCACGTAGGAGAAGGGAATCTCCCGCGTGGACAGGCCCGTCTCGATGGTCACCGGATACTGGTCGGCCAGCAGGGATATCTGCTGGATCAGATAGGACCGGAACTGCTCGGGATGGGTGATGGTCTGGGTGTAGATCCCGCTTTCGGAGAACTTGCCGAACGAGCGGCTGACCGGCGGGGGCGGCCCGTCGGGCAGATAGGTGATCCGCAGCTCGGGATAGACGAATTTCCCCGCCCGCCGGTCGGCGTCGGACGGCGCGGGCCCGCCATTGAGATAGGCTTTGAGCGCGTCCTGCAGCGCCTTGACCGACGCGGCGTAGAGCGCCGCGAGGCGTTCTACGGCCTGGGCGGCGGTGGCGGCGGTCTCGAAGCTTTCAGAGACGGTTTCGGGGGCGACGGGTCCGGCCATGGACGCGGTCAGTCCTCGCGCCGCACGAAGCTGACGGTGAACATCGGCTCGCCGGCGAACTCCTCGCTCACCTCGCCCGCCTCGTCGATGCGGCGGAACACGGTCGGCTCGATCCGGCCTTCCATGCGATAGCCCTTCTCGGCCATCCGTCCGCGGTGGAATTCCAGCGCGGCGGCGGAGAAGGTCTTGGCGAGAAACGTGATGCGGTGGGGCTGGTCGGCCATCTGTGCGGTCCTTTCTTCCTTCCGGCCTGTGAGCGGCCGGTTCAACACTTCGTAGCGCTTCGCGGGCGCGAAACCAAGCGCGTCCGCTAGCCGCCGATCTCGCAGCGCCCGCCGGTCAGCGCGGACACCACCGCCGGATCGCCCGCGGTCTCAGCCGGATCGAGGCCCAGGATGCAGGCGATCAGCAGATAGACGTTCACGTTCTCGAACGCCGCGGGGCGCGCGCCCTCGGGGAAGGCGGGACCGGCGGCGATGAAGCCCGCGCCCATCAGCGGGTCGAGCGGGTCGTAGCCGTGAACCCCGATGGAGCGCCACGGGCTGCCCATGGGCAGGTCGCGCGCGCTCATCGTCCAGCCCGCGTCCGCCAGGATGAACAGGTCCGGTCCGCGCTCGGGATGGTCGAAGCGGAAATGTTCGGGCATCTCGCCGCGCTTCCATGCGCGCATGTTCGGATGCGCGCCCTGCAGGCCCTGATAGGCCGCCTCGATGGCCTCCGGCTCGCCATAGACGTTCAGGAAGGGCCGGTAGCCGTTGCCGCCGCGCCCCTCGATCTCGGGGACGTAGACGCTGGCCAGATCGATGAAGTCGTCGAAATGGATCACCTGATCGTCCTCGACCCGGGCCATGCCATGGTCGGAGACGATGATGACGTTGGTGCGGTCCATCAGGCCGCGCGCTTCGAGCCCCGCCAGCAGGTCGGCGATGTGCCCGTCCACCCGCGCGATGGCCTCGCCCACCTCGGGCGTGTCGGGGCCGTAGCGGTGCCCGTTGGTGTCCACCGCGTCGAAATAGACCGCCGCGAAGCGCGGGCGCTCGTCTTCCGGTCCGTCGAACCAGCCCAGAACCTCCTCGACGCGCTCGCCATAGTCCCGGTCATGCTCGTAAGGGGTCCAGCGAGTCGGGCGGTCGCCCTCGAACTCAACCTCCGAGCCCAGCCAGAACATGATCGAGGAGGGCAGGCCCTGACGCTCGGCGGTGATCCAGATCGGCTCGCCGTCCCACCAGCGCTCCTCCTGCGCCCCCATCGGATTGACGAAGCCCTCGCCGTAGGACCGGTCATAGGGCGCGTTGGACGTCATGCCGTGGTCTTCGGGATAGAGCCCGGTGGCGATGGAGTAGAAATTGGTGAAGGTCACGCTGGGCATGACGGGGATCATCGCCTCGGGCCGCACGCCGCGCTCGGCCAGCGCCTGCATGGCGGGCGCCTCGTAGCGGTCCAGCGCGTCCCAGCGCAGCCCGTCCACCCCGATCATCAGCACGATGGGCTCGTCCGCGGACGCCTGCGCGGGCGGCGACCCCGCGCCCTCGGTGGCGCAGGCGGCGAGCGACAGGGCGAGCAGGCTGGCGGAAATGGCGCGGAGCATCATGACGGGTCCCCTCTGGTCCGGTTGAAGGGTGATACCGCCCGCGCGCGACAGGTCAATGACGCCGCTCGCCGCGCAGGCAGCGCGGGTTCTCTTTGCGCAGCGCAGCAAGGAGCGCTAAACCGTGGCCCGCTTGAAACAGAAGAAGGCGCGCCATGTCCGCTCGTTCCTGGACCGTGATGAAATTCGGCGGCACCTCCGTCGCCGCTCCGAAGAACTGGGAGATCATCGCCAGGCTCGCGCGAAAACGGCTGGCCGAGGGCGAGCGCGTGCTCATCGTCCACTCGGCGCTGGCGGGCGTGTCCAACCTGCTCGAATCACTGCCCGGCGCAGCGCTGGAAGGCGCGGGCGAAAGCCATGCCGAGGCGGTCAAGGCGCGCCATCGCGAGTTTGCGAAGGAAGCCGGGCTGGACGCCGAGGCCCTGCTGGCCGCCCCCTTCGCGCGCATCGACGCGCTGACCGCGGGCATCTCGCTGATCGGGGAAGCCAGCCCGCGGGTGCGCGCAGAGCTGATGGCGTCCGGCGAGCTGATGGCCTCCGCGCTGGGGCTGGCGCAGCTGAAAAAGCTGGGGCTGGACCCGCACGGGCTGGACGCGCGCGAGGCGCTGACCGCGTCCCACGTCTCCGGCGACGCCCGCTCCTGGCTCGACAATGCGGTCGAGGAAGGCTTCGACACCGCCCTCGCCGAGCGGATCGAGCCTCAGGAGCTGGTGCTGACCCAGGGCTTCATCGCGTCGAACGGCGAAGGCGGCACGGTGCTGCTGGGCCGGGGCGGGTCGGACACCTCGGCGGCCTATTTCGCGGCGAAGATCGGCGCGGGACGGCTGGAGATCTGGACCGACGTGCCCGGCCTGTTCAGCGCCGATCCGCGCCTGACCTCGGGCGCGCGGCTGCTGAAGGCCCTCAGCTACGAGGAGGCCCAGGAAATCGCCACCATGGGCGGCAAGGTGCTCCACCCCCGCTCCATCGGCCCCGCGCGCCGCGCGGGCATCCCGATTCTGGTCAAAGACACCTTCCGGCCCGACCTGCCCGGCACGCTGATCACCGCCGACCCCGCCGACGACGCGCCGCGCCTGAAAGCCGTGTCGGTGAAATCGGGCGTGCGTGTGGTCGCCATGGAAGGCTCGGGCATGTGGCGGCAGGCGGGCTTCCTGGCCGACGTGTTCGCCGCGTTCAAGGCCTGCGGCATCTCGGTGGATCAGGTCTCGACCTCGGAGACCAACGTCACCGTCTCGCTCGACCCCGACCCCGGTCTGGATCAGGCGCGGCTGGACCAGCTTCGCACGGCGCTCGAGCCCCTGTGCCGGGTGCGGGTCATCGAGGATCAGGCCGCCGTCAGCCTGATCGGCTATGGCATCCGCCGCATCCTGCACCAGCTCGCCCCCGCGCTGGAGGCGTTTCAGGACCGGCCCATCCGGCTGGTCAGCCAGGCGGCGAACGATCTCAATTTCACCGTGGTGGTCGATGGCGAGGAGGGGCGCGCGCTGGCCGCCAAGCTCCATGACAGCCTGATCGGGGCGGCCTCCGAGGGCGAGGCGTTCGGGCCGAGCTGGAGCGAGATCTCCGCCCCGCCCGGCGAGCCCGAGCCCCGCGAAGCCCCGTGGTGGCAGAACCGTCGCGAGGACCTCGTCTCGATGGCGCCCGCCGAGGGCGGACTTTACGTCTACGACCTCGCCACCGTCAGCGCCCGGGCGAGCGCCGTCGCGGGCATCGGGGCGGTGGACCGCGCCTTCTTCGCCATGAAGGCCAATCCGCACCCGGAAGTGCTGAAACGCGTCCGCGCGGCGGGGCTGGGGTTTGAATGCGTGTCGCCGGGCGAGATCGCCCGGGTGCGCGACGTGTTCGCGGACATCGACCCGTCCGAAATCCTGTTCACCCCCAATTTCGCGCCGCGTGCGGACTATGAGGCCGCGCTGGCGCTGGGCGTGAACCTGACCATCGACGGGCTGCATCCGCTGACCGAGTGGCCGGAGATCTTCAAGGGCCGCGAGGTGATCCTGCGGCTCAATCCCGACCGTCCGCGCGGCCACCACGAGCATGTGAAGACCGCCGGCCCCAAGGCCAAGTTCGGCATCCCGCTCGATCAGGTCGAGGCCGCCGCGCAGGCCGCGAAGGCCGCGGGCGCGATGGTGATCGGCCTGCACGCCCATGCCGGGTCGGGCGTGACCGAGCCGGAACACTGGCGCGAGGTGGGCGCGATTCTGGCCAAAGCCGCCAGCGCCTTCCCTGAAGCGCGCATCCTGAACGTGGGCGGGGGTCTGGGCGTGCCCGAGTCCGCCGACGCCCCGGCGCTCGATCTGGGCCGCGTGGACGCCAATCTGGACGCCCTGCGCAAGGCCGCGCCGGGCTTTGACATCTGGATGGAGCCGGGCCGGTATCTGGTCGCGGAATCGGGCGTGCTGCTGGCGCGGGCCACGCAGATCAAGCGCAGCTTCGGCGCGCGCTTCATCGGCATCGCCACGGGCATGAACTCGCTGATCCGGCCCGCGCTGTACGGCGCGCGCCATGAGATCGTGAACCTGTCGCGGCTGGGCGAGGCGCCAGCAGGGCTGGCCTCGGTGGTGGGGCCGATCTGCGAGAGCGCGGACCTGCTGGGCGCCGAGCGCCTGCTGCCCGACACCGCCGAGGGCGACGTCATCCTGATCGCGGAGGCGGGCGCCTATGGGGCGGTGATGAGCTCGCGATACAACTTGCGTGAACCGGCCGGAGAGGCTGTCATCGGCTGACAGCCATCCGGACGCTTTCCATGACCCGCCTTCTCGCCGCCCTCGCCCTCGCCGTCCTTCTGAGCGCGTGCGGCGGCGAGCGGGGGGTGAGCCGGTTCGTCAGCTTCGACGGGACCGAGATCGTCTATCGCGACGCGGGCGGCGCGGACGCGCCCGCCGTGGTGCTGATCCACGGCCTGCTCGCCAGCGGCGAGACCGACTTCACCGACACGGGGCTCGCGGGCGAGCTGCGACGGCAGGGCTTCCGGGTGATCATCCCCGACCTGCGCGGGCACGGCCTGTCGGGGCGTCCCGGCGCGGACGAGGCCTGGGCGCGCGACGCGATGGTGCGCGACCAGTTCGCCCTGCTCGATCATCTCGATCTGCTCGACTACGACCTGGTGGGCCGGGGCATGGGCGGGCAGATCGCGCTGAAGATGATGGCCGCGGGCGCCGAGCCGCGCCGGGCGGTGGTGATCGGCATGGGCGAGGCGGGCGCGCTGGACCCCCAGAGCCGCCGGGCGGCCTACGCCGACGCCCTGCTGAACATCGACACCCCCGAAGCGGCGGAAGACCCCGAGCAGGTCCGCGAGTTCGCCCGCAGGCTGAGACGGTCGGGCGGGGACGCGGCGGGCGGTCTGGCCGCCCTGTCCACCATCACCGGCGTGCGGCCCGAGGCGCTGGGCCGGGTGTCCGTGCCGGTCCTGCTGATCGACGGTCCGGCCCCCGCGGCGGGCGACGTCGCCGCGCTGGCGGAACGCCTGCCTGAAGCCCGGGTCGGCGAAGCGGACACAGACCGCGCCCTGCGCGGTCTGGTGACGGGGTTTCTGGGAGAAGGGTGAGGTTTCCTCCCCCGCTTGCGGGGGAGGTGGCCCGAAGGGCCGGAGGGGGAGTTTTTCCCTGTCCTCCTTCCCTCCGGTCAGTCGGTCCTCGCTTCGCTGCGGGCGCGCGTTCGCGCTGGCGACGCTTCGCGTCGAATCAACTGCGCCGCCCCCACATGCGCGAAGGGACTTAGGCCGCCACCGGCGCCAGCCCCGCCAGCGTGATCAGGCCCGAGCCCCTGAGCCCGTTGATCACGAACTCCACCGCCAGCGCGGCCAGGATGATGCCCATGATGCGGATCGAGACCGTGCGCGCAGTGTGCGAGATCATCTTGTCGATCAAGGGCGCGACCAGCAGCGCGGTCAGCAGCAGGCCGATCATGATGACCACGACCGCCGCGAACAGGCCCATGCGCATGGGATCGCCCACCGTCTGCTCGGAGAAGATGATCAGCGTGGCGATGGTGCCCGGCCCCACCGTCATGGGGATGGTGAAGGGGTAGATGGCGGGGTTGTCGATGTCCTCCTGCACGCTGCGCTCGCGCTCGGTGCCCGCGCTGGAGGTGTGGCGCGCGCCGGAGATCATGGTCAGGGCGATCATGAACAGCAAGATGCCGCCCGCGATGCGGAAGCTGTCGATGGCGATGCCGAACACGCCCAGCACCGCCTTGCCGCCCAGCGCGATGGCGAAACACGCGATCAGCGCGGCGATGGCGGCCTGGATGGCCATCTTGCGCCGCTGCGGCCCTGTGGAGCCCTCGGTCAGCGACAGGAAGACCGGCATCGCCGCCAGCGGGTTGAGCATGGCGAACATGGCGGCCAGGAAGCGGGTGAAGAATTCAACGTCCATGACAGGCGCTCCAGCCCGGACCTCGCGTCCGGCGAATGACGGCGCGGAGTATGGGGTGATTGGGGCGCTGGCAAGAAGTCTTCATCGCGCGCCGCGCATGGCTGGGTCGGCGCGAATGCAAGGGGTCAGGATTTCAGCAGGCCTTCCGCCGCGTCCCGCGCCTCCGGCCCGGCGTCGATCCTGAGCGTCTTGATGCGCGCGGTGTGGCCCGAGACCACCGTCACCGCGCTTTTCGGCACGCCCAGCCCGTCCGCGACCAGAGCGGCCACCGCGGCGTTGGCTCTGCCCCTGTCGGGAACCGCCCTCACCCGGACCTTGAGATGTTCCTGCCCGTCCGCCGCGGTCTCCACGCCTTCGATGGCGTCTTTGGACGCTTTGGGCGTGACGCGGACGCGCAGGGTGAAACCGTGCTCGGCAGGGCGGAGGGGGGACTCTGTCATGGCCGGACAGGCGAAGGGCCGGAGCATGGCTCCGGCCCTTCAGACTCACGCAGGTCCGGGGCGGGGTTCGAGGCCGCCGGGGACGGCGACGTCGTCGTCATCGTCGTCGATGACCGGCACCGCGCCCGAGGACGTGTCGCCTGAGCTGGGCTTGGGCGGCACCGTGGTGTCGCGCACCGGCGGCTCGCCGCGCAGCAGGGCGTTGATCTCATCGCCGCTCAGGGTCTCGTATTCGAGCAGGCCCTGGGACAGCGCCTCCCAGTCGGCGTTCTTCTCGGTCAGGATGCGCCGGGCCTCGCTCAGGCCGGTCTCGATCAGCGCCTTGACCTCTTTTTCGATCTTCGCGGCGGTCTCCGCGGACACCGATTTGGACTGGACGATCTGCTGGCCGAGGAAGACCTCGCCCTGGCCCTCGCCGTAATCGACCGGGCCGACCTCGTCGGAGAAGCCCCACTGGGTGACCATGGCGCGGGCGAGACGGGTCGCCTGCTGGATGTCGCTGGCGGCGCCGGAGGTGACGTTCTCCTTGCCGAACTTGATCTCCTCGGCGATCCGGCCGCCCATCACGATGGCCAGACGGGAGGTCATCTCCTGATAGGTCATGCTCATCTTGTCGCCCTCGGGCAGCTGCATGACCATGCCCAGCGCGCGGCCGCGCGGGATGATGGTGGCCTTGTGGACCGGGTCGGAGGCGGGCACGTTCAGCGCCACGATGGCGTGGCCGGCCTCGTGATAGGCGGTCAGGGTCTTCTCCTTCTCGCTCATCACCATGGACCGGCGCTCGGGGCCCATCATCACCTTGTCCTTGGCCTCTTCGAAGTCGGCCATGGAGACCAGGCGCTTGTTGCGGCGCGCGGCCATCAGGGCGGCCTCGTTGACCAGATTGGCCAGGTCCGCGCCCGAGAAGCCCGGCGTGCCGCGCGCGATCACCTTGGGATCGACGTCGTCGGACAGGGGCACGTCGCGCATGTGGACTTTCAGGATCTTCTCGCGGCCCGTCACGTCGGGATTGGGCACCACGACCTGACGGTCGAAGCGGCCCGGACGCAGCAGGGCGGGATCGAGCACGTCGGGGCGGTTGGTCGCCGCGATCAGGATGATGCCCTCATTGGCCTCGAAGCCGTCCATCTCGACCAGAAGCTGGTTCAGGGTCTGCTCGCGCTCGTCGTTCCCGCCGCCCAGCCCTGCGCCCCGCGAGCGGCCCACCGCGTCGATCTCGTCGATGAAGATGATGCACGGCGCGTTCTTCTTGGCCTGCTCGAACATGTCGCGGACACGCGATGCGCCCACGCCCACGAACATCTCAACGAAGTCCGAGCCGGAGATGGTGAAGAAGGGCACGCCCGCCTCGCCCGCCACCGCGCGCGCGGTCAGCGTCTTGCCGGTGCCCGGCGGGCCGATCAGCAGCGCGCCTTTGGGGATCTTGCCGCCCAGCCGCTGGAACTTGGAGGGGTCTTTCAGGAACTCCACGATCTCGGAGAGCTCCTCCTTGGCCTCGTCGATGCCCGCCACGTCGTCGAAGGTGACCCGGCCGGTCTTCTCGGTCAGCAGCTTGGCCTTGGACTTGCCGAAGCCCATCGCGCCTTTGCCGCCGCCCTGCATCTGGCGCATGAAGAAGATCCACACCCCGATCAGGAGCAGCATGGGGAACCAGCTGAGCAGGATGCCCCAGATGTTCATGCCGCCTTCCTCAGGCGTGCTGGCGGTGATCTGCACGTCGTTCTGGCGCAGCGCGGCGGTCACGCCCGCGTCGGGCGGCACCTCGGTGCGGAACTGGGTGCCGTTGGTCAGCTCGCCGCGGATGCGCTGGCCCTCGATGGTGACCTGAGCCACCCGCCCGGCCTCCACATTGTCCATGAACTGGGAATAGTTGAGCTGGTTCGCCGGCTCGGCCTGCCGCGGGGTCTGCAGCATGTTGAACAGGGCCAGGAGCAGGACCAGCAGGATCGCCCAGACCAGGATGTTGCGAAAATTCATCGTTCCGTCCTATGCGCCGCGCGCCGGAGCACTGCTCCCCGCGGCCTGAGGTGTCGTCAGGATCTGACGAAAATATGGGCCTTGCCCGCCGCAGCGCCAGTCCGGCGCGCGCCTTGGCCGCAGTCAGCCCTCATCAAACCACGTCCCGGCTCCGAAGGGAAACAGCAGGCTGCGCAGGCGCGCCGGAGCCAGAAGGCGCGCCCGGACGCCCCGGGGCGGGCCGTCCAGACCGATCAACGCAAGAGCCGCGCCATCGCTCCTCGCCACCGCCGCCAGTCCGGCGCGCAGGCCGTCGGGGACCGTCTCCAGCCCCCGCGTGGCCTCGCGCGGGGCGGGGCGCAGGGTGACGGGGAGATCGGCGGACACCGCGAACCGTCCGTCGAACACGCCCGCCTCACCCGCGCCGAGGCCCACAGGGGCCGCGCCCGGCACTCCGTCCGCCCGGCCCAAAGCGGCGCCGGGGTCGCGGCCCAGCACCATCCGCTCGCCATGGGGCGCGATCATCGCGCCCCATCCGCTCGCCATGGGGCGCGATCATCGCGCCC